>JAPLSA010000016.1 GCA_026398815.1 Gammaproteobacteria bacterium | reverse complement strand
CAGCCCTCGCAAGGCGCGGCGACGCCGCTGGCGCCGTGGCTGGCGGTGGCGATCGCCGCCGTCGCGCTGCTCGAACGCGCGCTGGCCGCACGGCCGCGGCGGCCGGCCGAATGAACGGCGACGCCGCCGCGCTGTGGCGCCCGCTGGCCGCGCTGCGCCGTGTGGCGCTGCGCCGCGCGCTGCTGATCGACGCGGCCGCCGTGCTGCCGCTGGCGCTGGGCCTGTCGGCGCAGGCGGCCGTGCTGGGCGGCGCGCGGGCAGCGGCAGCGGTGCTGCTGGCGGCGCTGCTCGGCCTGGTGGCGGCGGCGGTTGCGCACCATCGCCGCCACGACCGGCGCTGGTTGCTGCAGGCGCTCGATGCCCGCTGCCCGGCGCTGGAAGACAGCAGCGCGCTGGCGGTCGGCGCCACCCCGCCGGCCGGCACGCTGGCCGCGCTGCAGCAGGCGCGCATCCGGGCGCGGCTGGCCGGGCAGCTGGCGCAGGCAGCGCCGCAGCTGCGCCGGCCGTGGCCGCGTCGCCGGCTGCTGCGGCTGCTGGCGGTGGCGCTGCTGCTGGTCGCCGGCGCGCCGCTGTGGTCGCGGCTCGGTGCCGCGCTGCCGGCACTGCCGCAGGCCGCAGGCCAGCCGGCCGACGGCAGCGGCACGCGGATCGTGCTGGCGCGGCTGGCGATCCAGCCGCCGGCCTACACCGGCCTGCCGCAGCACACGGTGGAGGCGCTGGATGCCGCGCTGCCCGCCGGCAGCCGGGTCGACTGGCGGCTGACGCTCGATCGCCGCGCCGACGCGGTGGCGCTGCGCTTTCACGACGGCAGCCGCCTGCCGCTGGCGCGCGACGGCACGGCCTGGACCGGCAGCCGGGTGATCGACCGCGCCAGCCTGTACCGGATCGAGCTCGGCGGGGCGGCGGCGCTGGCCGACGATCGCGGCTACCGGCTCGATGCGCGCGCCGACCAGCCGCCCGAGATCCTCGTCCACGCGCCGGCGCAGACGCTGACCGTGGTCGATGCCGCGCCGGCCGAGTGGTCGCTCGACTTCGAAGCCCGCGACGACTACGGCCTCGGCGCAGCCGAGCTGAGCCTGCGGCTGGCGCAGGGCGCGGGCGATCAGCTGAAGCTGCGCGAGCAGCGCCTGCCGCTCGACGGGGACGGCGACGATCGCCGCCGCCGCTACCGGACGACGCTCGACCTGAAGGCGCTCGGCTACGCGCAGGGCGACGACCTGATCGTGCAGCTGGCAGTCAGCGATCGCCGAGCGCCGACGCCGCAGCGCAGCCAGAGCCCGAGCCTGATCCTGCGCTGGCCGGCCGCCGGCGGCGCCCTGAGCGAAGGCCTGGAAGGGGCGGTGCAGAAGGTCGCGCCGGCCTACTTCCGCAGCCAGCGGCAGATCATTCTCGACACCGAGGCGCTGCAGGCGGCGCGGCCGACGATCAGCGCCGAGCGCTTGCTGAAGGACGCCGATGCGCTCGGCGTCGACCAGAAGCTGCTGCGCCTGCGCTACGGCGAGTTTCTCGGCGAGGAATTCGAGAGCGGCCGGCCGCACGAGGAGACGGCCGAGACCGCTGCGCCGGCCGCGTTCGGCACGGAAGGCGACCTGCTGCACGACTACGGCCACGTCCACAACGAATCGGAAGCCGCGACCCTGATGGACCCGGCCACCAAGCAGCTGCTGCGCGCCGCGCTGAACGAGATGTGGCAGGCCGAGCTGCAGCTGCGCCAGGCCCGGCCCGATGCGGCGCTGCCGTACGAGTACAAGGCGCTGACGCTGATCAAGCAGGTGCAGCAGGCCGAGCGCATCCATCTGGCGCGCACCGGACTGGAGCTGCCGCCGTTCGATGCCACGCGCCGGCTCAGCGGCGAGCGTGCCGGTCTGACCGATTCCAGCCGCGCGCTCGATCCGCGCGTCGATGACGACACGCCGGTGCCGGCGCTGCTGCGCCAGCTCGACGACGCCCGTCGCTTGCCGGTCGACACCGCGCCGCTGCTGGCCTGGCTGCAGGCGCATCCGGAGACGCCCGACGCGCTCGGCCTGCTGGCCGATGCCGATCGCCTGCGTCGCGATCCCGCCTGCAGCGACTGCCGGCGGGCGCTGGCCGCGCGTCTCTGGCCGCTGCTGCCGGAGCCGGCGGCGGCGGTGACGGCGCGGCGCCAGCCCGATGCCGCCGGCCGCGCCTGGCTCGAGGCACTGCCCGGCACGGCGCCGGAGACCGCGCGGTGAACGTCGCCCTGCTGCTGGTCGCCGCGATGGCGCTGCTCGGCCTCTGGCACTACCGCCGGCTGCCGTGGCGGGACCCGCGCCGCTGGCTGCCGCTGCCGATGGCACTGCTGCTGGCGGCGAGCCTCGCGCCGCCGTCGCTGCCGGTGGCGGTCGGTACCCTGACCGTGCTGACGCCGGGCGCCACGGCGGCCCAGCGGCGCGGCCTGCCGTGGCTGGCGCCGCTGGTGGCGCTGCCGGGCGCGGCTGCGCCGGCGCGCGCCGAGCCGGTGCCGGATCTGGCCAGCGCGCTGCGCCGTCATCCCGACAGCCGGCGGCTGCGGGTGATCGGCCACGGCCTGCCGCCGCGCGATCTGGACGCCGCGCGCGGCTTGCCGCTGCAGTTCGAGGCCGCGCCGGAAGCCGGCATCGTTGCGCTGGAAGTGCCGGACCGGGTGCCGGTCGGCGCCCGGCCGGTGATTCGCGGCCGGGTTGCCGGGCCGGTGGTGCGCGTGGCGCTGCACGAGCCGGGCGGGGCGCAGGTCGATGTCGCGACCGTCGACGGCCAGGGCGCGTTCAGCGTGTCGGCGCTGGCCCGGGCGGTGGCCACCGTGCCGTTCGAACTGCGCGCTTTCGACGCCGGCGACCGGCTGGTCGACCACGCCGCCGTGCCGCTGCGGATCGAGCCGGGCGAGCGGTTGTCGCTGGCCTACCGGGCGGCCACGCCCGACGCCGATGCCAAGTACCTGCGGCGCTGGGCGCAGGATGCCGGCCTGGAGGTCCGCTACCGGGCCGGTCTCAGCGAGGGCGTGGCGCTGAACGCCGATGGCCTGGTGCCGGCCGAGGCGGCGCTGACAGCCGCGTCGCTGGCGCGCCTCGATCTGCTGGTGATCGACGAACGCGCCTGGGCGGCGCTGGCGGCCGGCGAGCGGACGGCGCTGCTGGCGGCCGTCGATGGCGGGCTCGGCCTGCTGCTGAAGCTGACCGGGCCGCTGCCGCCGGAGGTCGCCGCCAACTGGGCTGCGCTCGGCTTCCCGACCACGCCGCTCGACCTGCCGCCGACGGTGACGCTGGACGGCCGGCTGGCGATGCGCGAGCGCCACGATTTCACCGCGGCACCGGTGACGCTGGCCGATTCGGCGGCGCTGACGCCGCTGCTGCGCGCCGACGATGGCCGGCTGCTGGCCGCCTGGACGCCGCGCGGGGCCGGGCGAATCGCGCTGTGGACCTGGCTCGACAGCTACCGGCTGGTGCTCGGCGGCGATGCCGCGCGCCACGGCGCGCTGTGGAGCACAGCACTCGGCGCGCTGGCCCGGCCCCGGCCGGCTGCCGCAGCCGAGCCGCAGCTGCCGGCGTCCAGCTGGGTTGGCGAACGGGCAGTGATCTGCGGCCTCGGCGCCGCCGCAGCGCTGCAGGGACCGGACGGCAGCCGCACGCCGCTGCAGGTGGCGGCCGACCGCTGCGCGGCGGTCTGGCCGGGCACGTCTGACTGGCAGCGGCTGGACAGCGGCGGCGCGACGCAGCCGTGGTACGTCCGCGCGGCCGATGACGCGGCCGGCCTGCGCGCCGCCCGCGACCGCGCGGCGACCCGCCAGCTGCCGGCGGTGCCGGACAGCGACGCGGCTGCCGTCCGCGCCTGGCGACCGCTGCCGCGCCTGCCGTTCTGGCTTGGCTGGCTGCTGCTGGCCAGCCTCATCTGGTGGCGCGAGCGGCGCGCCTGAGCGTGCTTCGATACGCGCGATTACCGACGCGCCGGCCTGATTTTTCCTACAGTGTACGACCGTACTCGCTGGATGGACCGTAATCGTCATGACCGCCCCATATCCGCATCTGCTGGCTCCGCTCGACCTCGGCTTCACCACCTTGCGCAACCGCGTGCTGATGGGCTCGATGCACACCGGGCTGGAGGACGCCGCCAAGCACACGCCACGTCTGGCCGCCTATTTCGCCGAGCGGGCGCGCGGCGGCGTGGGGCTGATCGTCACCGGCGGTGTGGCCCCGAACATCGCCGGCTGGGCCAAGCCGCTGGCCGGCACGCTGGCCACGCATACGGCGGCCAGGCGCCATCGCGTGGTCACCGATGCGGTGCACGCCGAGGGCGGCAAGATCGCCATGCAGATCCTGCACACCGGGCGCTACGGCTATCACCCGTTCGCGGTTGGCCCGAGCGCGATCAAGTCGCCGATCTCGCCGTTCAAGCCGCGCGAGCTGTCGGCACGCGGCGTCGACAGCCAGATCAAGGCCTTCGTCCGCTGCGCTGCGCTGGCCCGCGAAGCCGGCTATGACGGCGTCGAGGTCATGGGCTCGGAAGGCTATTTCATCAACCAGTTCCTGAGCCCGCACACCAACAAGCGCAAGGACGCCTGGGGCGGCGACTACTCCAACCGCATGCGCTTGCCGGTGGAGATCATGGCCCGCACCCGCGAAGCGGTTGGCCGCGATTTCATCATCGTCTACCGGCTGTCGATGCTCGACCTGATTCCCGACGGCCAGACCTGGGACGAGACCGTGCAGCTGGCCAAGGCAATCGAAGGCGCCGGCGCCACGATCATCAACACCGGCATCGGCTGGCACGAGGCGCGGGTGCCGACCATCGCCACCAGCGTGCCGCGCGCGGCCTTTGCCTGGGTGACGAAGAAGATGAAGGGCGAGGTCGGCATTCCGCTGGTCACCACCAACCGCATCAATACGCCGGAAGTGGCCGAACAGCTGCTCGCCGACGGCTGCGCGGACATGGTGTCGATGGCCCGGCCGCTGCTGGCCGATCCGGATTTCGTCAACAAGGCGGCGCGCGGTCTGGCTGCGGAAATCAACACCTGCATCGCCTGCAACCAGGCCTGCCTCGATCACGCGTTCAAGAACAAGGTGGCCAGCTGCCTGGTCAATCCGCGCGCCTGCCACGAGACCGAACTGCACTACGACCGCACGCTGAAGCCGAAGCGCATCGCGGTGATCGGCGCCGGCCCGGCGGGCCTCGCCTGCGCCACGACGCTGGCGCGGCGCGGCCACACGGTGGAGCTGTTCGAGCAGGCCGGCGAGATCGGCGGCCAGTTCAACATGGCCAAGCGCATTCCCGGCAAGGAGGAATTCCACGAGACGCTGCGCTACTTCGGCACCCAGATCGAGCGCACCGGCGTGCGCCTGCGCCTGAACACCCGCGCCGAAGCGGCCGCGCTGATCGCGCAGCAGTTCGACGACGTGGTGCTGGCCACCGGCGTGGTGCCGCGCGATCCGAAGATCAAGGGCCAGGATTCGCCGAACGTGGTCAGCTATGTCGACGTGCTGCGCGGCAACGCTAGGGTCGGCGAGCGGGTGGCGGTGGTCGGCGCCGGCGGCATCGGCTTCGATGTCAGCGAATTCCTGGTCGGCGACGGCCATTCGGCGACGCTCGACCTCGCGGCCTGGAAGGCTGAGTGGGGCGTCGGCGATCCGGCCGAAACGCGCGGCGGCCTGATCCGCCCGACGATCGCGCCGCCGGCCCGCAAGATCACCCTGCTGCAGCGCAAGCCTGGCAAGCCGGGTGCGGGTCTGGGCAAGACCACCGGCTGGATACATCGCAGCCAGCTGAAGATGAAGCAGGTCGAGATGCTGTCCGGCGTCAACTACGACGGCATCGACGACAAGGGCCTGCACATCAGCTTCGGCGAGAAGCGCCAGCAGCCGACGCTGATCGAGGCCGACACCATCGTGCTGTGCACCGGCCAGGAACCGCTGCGCGAGCTGGAAGCGCCGCTGGCCGCTGCCGGCATCAAGGTGCATCGCATTGGCGGCGCCGATGTCGCCTCCGAGCTGGATGCCAAGCGGGCGATCGACCAGGGCTCGCGGCTGGCCGCGCGGCTCTGAGCGGTCGAAACGATGGCTGACGCCGCCGACGGCCACCCGGGCTGGCAGTTCTGGATCGACCGCGGCGGCACTTTCACCGATGTCGTCGCGCGCAGCCCCGACGGCCGGCTGATCAGCGACAAGCTGCTGTCCGAACATCCGGAGCGCTATGCCGACGCGGCGACCGAGGGCATCCGCCGGCTGCTGGCCGCGCACGGCGGGCCGGGCGCGCGCATCGACGCGGTGAAGATGGGCACCACGGTGGCGACCAATGCGCTGCTGCAGCGGCGCGGCATGCCGACCGTGCTGGCGATCACCGCCGGCCACGGCGATGCGTTGCGGATCGGCAGCCAGAGCCGGCCGGACATCTTCGCGCAGCGCATCGTGCTGCCGGAGATGCTGTATTCGCGGCTGATCGAGATCGACGAGCGGATCGGCGTCGACGGCGCCGTCGTCCGGCCGCTGGACGCGACAGCAGCACGGGCCGCGCTGCAGCAGGCCTACGATGACGGCTATCGCAGCGTCGCCATCGTGCTGATCCACGGCTGGCAGCACCCGGCGCATGAACAGCAGGTCACGGCGATCGCGCGCGACATCGGTTACCCGCAGGTGTCGGTCAGCCATGAGGTCAGCGCGCTGCAGAAGCTGGTGCCGCGCGGCGACACGACCGTGGTCGACGCCTACCTGTCGCCGGTGCTGCGCGATTACGTCGCGCGCGTGGCGCGCGAACTTCCATCGGGCACACGGCTGCAGTTCATGCAGTCGAACGGCGGGCTGGTCGCTGCCCACGCGTTTCGCGGCAAGGACGCGGTGCTGTCCGGCCCGGCCGGCGGCATCAACGGCATGGCGGTCGCCGCGCGGGCGGCCGGCTTCGACGCGGTGGTCGGTTTCGACATGGGCGGCACTTCCACCGATGTCTCCCACTGGGCCGGCCATTTCGAGCGCCGCTTCGACACCACGGTGGCCGGCGTGCGGCTGCGCACGCCGATGCTCGACATCCACACCATCGCCGCCGGCGGCGGCTCGATCTGCCGCTATGACGGCGCCCGGCTGCGGGTCGGGCCGGAATCGGCCGGCGCGGTACCGGGGCCGGCGGCCTATCGTCGCGGCGGGCCGCTGACCATCACCGACTGCAATGTGCTGCTTGGCCGGCTGCAGCCGGCGCACTTCCCGGCGCTGTTCGGGCCGCAGGCCGATGCGCCGCTCGATGCCGTCACCGTGCGCCGCCAGTTCGAGGCGCTGGCCGCCGAAGTCAGCCGCGCCAGCGGCCAGCCGCAGACCGCCGAGCATCTGGCCGCCGGCTTCATCCGCATCGCGGTCGCCGACATGGCGCGGGCGATCCGGGCGATCTCCACCGAGCGCGGCCATGACGTGCGCCGCTGCGCGCTGCTGAGCTTCGGCGGCGCGGCCGGCCAGCACGCCTGCGCGGTCGCCGAGGCGCTGGGCATCGAAGCCGTGCTGCTGCATCCGCTGGCCGGCGTGCTGTCGGCCTGGGGCATCGGCCAGGCCGATGTCCGGCTGCTGCGCGAGCGTTCCATCGAACTGCCGCTGGCGGAGGACGACGCCGCGCTGCAGGCGGCGGCCGAACTGTCGGCGGCCGCGCTGGCCGCCCTCGATGCCCAGGGCGAAGCGTTTGCCGAACGCGCGGTGACGATCGGCGCCAGGCTCAAGGTGGCTGGCACCGACGCCGCGCTGGACCTGCCGTTCGGTCCGCCGGCGGCGATGCGCCAGGCGTTCGCGCAGCGCCATCGGGCCGTGTTCGGCTTCGCGGCGGACGACGCGCCGATGGTGGTGGAGATGCTGGTGGCCGAAGCGGTCGGCCTGCCTGCCGGTCGGCGCGGCAGCCAGGCCGCCGCAGTTCCGCTGGCAGCGGCCGGCGGCGCGCGGCCGACGCCAATCGATCACGTGGTTCTGCACGACGGCGTGCAGGCCGGCACGGCGCCGGTCTGGTCGCGCGAGGCGCTGCCGGCCGGCTGCCGGATCGACGGCCCGGCGATGCTGGTCGAGGCCACCGGCACCACCCTGGTCGACGCCGGCTGGCAGGCGACGGTCGACGCCGGCGCGCAGCTGATCCTGCGCCGGACCGCAACCGTCGCAGCGCCGCCGCCAGCCGTCGACGGCGGCGCCGATCCGGTCGCGCTGGCGCTCTACAACAGCCGCTTCATGGCGATCGCCGAGCGGATGGGCGAGCGGCTGCGCGCCACCGCGACCTCGGTGAACATCAAGGAGCGGCTGGATTTTTCCTGCGCGCTGTTCGATGCCGAGGCCAACCTGATCGCCAATGCGCCGCATATCCCGGTGCATCTCGGCTCGATGGGCGACAGCGTGCGGGCGATCGTCGAGGCGCGCACGGCCGCCGATCCGCTGCGCCCCGGCGACGTGCGGATGCTCAACAACCCGTATCGCGGCGGCACCCATTTGCCGGACGTGACCGTGGTGATGCCGGTGTTCGATGCCGCTGCGGTGCTGGTTGGCTTCGTCGCGGCGCGCGGCCATCACGCCGACATCGGCGGCATCACGCCCGGTTCGATGCCGCCGGGCTCGCGCCACATTGACGAGGAAGGCGTGCTGATCGACGACGTCCTGCTCGTCGACCAGGGCCGCTTCCGCGATGCCGAAACCCGCGCGCTGCTGGCTTCAGGCCGGTATCCGGCGCGCAACCCCGACCGCAACCTCGCCGATCTCAAGGCGCAGGTCGCCGCCTGTGCCAGCGGTGCCGAGGAGATCCGGGCGCTGGCGGCGGAGATCGGCCGGGCCGGGTTGGCCGCCTGGTTCGGCCAGGTGCAGGACAACGCCGAAGCGGCGGTGCGCGAGGTGATCGGCCGGCTGGGCGACGGCGAGCAGGTGATCGAGATGGACGACGGCGCGCGGATCGCGGTGGCGGTGCGCATCGACCGCGCCACGCGCAGCGCGACGGTGGATTTCACCGGCAGTTCGGCACAGCAGCCCGGCAACTTCAACGCGCCGCGCGCGATTGCCCGCGCCGCCGTGCTCTACGTGTTCCGCACCCTGATCGACGACGCGCTGCCGCTCAACGACGGCTGCCTGCGGCCGATCCGGTTGATCGTGCCGGAAGGCTCGATGCTCAATCCACGGCCACCGGCTGCGGTGGTGGCCGGCAATGTCGAGACCAGCCAGGCGATCACCGATGCACTGTTCGCCGCCCTCGGCGCGCTGGCCGGATCGCAGGGCACGATGAACAACTTCACCTTCGGCAATGCCACGCACCAGTACTACGAAACCATCTGCGGCGGCGCCGGTGCCGGGGCCGGCTTCGACGGTGCGAGTGCGGTGCAGACGCACATGACCAACAGCCGGCTGACCGATGTCGAGGTGCTGGAAGCGCGCCATCCGCTGCGCATCGAGCGCTTCGCGATCCGGCGCGGCTCGGGCGGCGACGGCGCCTGGCGCGGCGGCGATGGCGTGATCCGCCAGTTCCGGTTCCTGGCGCCGATGACCGCCGGCATCCTGTCCAACCGCCGCCGGGTGCCGCCGCGCGGACTGGCCGGCGGTGGCGATGCGGCCTGCGGCGAAACCCGCGTGGAACGCGCCGATGGCGGCATCGAACGGCTGGCCGCCACCGGCAGCGCCGAGCTGGCTGCCGGCGATGCCATCGTCATCGAAACGCCGGGCGGCGGCGGCTACGGACCGCCGCCCGCCGTGGCCGGAGACCGGCGAGGACGCTGAACGTCAGCGGTGGAAGTTGGTGTACAGCGCCACCTGCAGCACGTGGTTCACGGTGTCGCGGTGGCGGCCGTTGATGTACTGGTTCAGATAGCCGATCTCGACGTCGGAGGTCGGGTTCAGCCGCCAGCCGAAGGCAATGTAGGCGCGGTTCTGGTCGAAGAACTTGCCGTTCAGGTCGTCGCGGTTGCTGAGGTTGATGAAGGCCTCGTTCTGCAGCGCCACGAACGGGCCGCTGACCCAGTTGGCGCTGCCGTCGAGCGGCAGCACCATCCGCGAGAACCAGCGGAAGCGCGTCGACTGCACGTCGGTCGCATTGGGCCGGCCGATGAAACGCTCTTCCAGCCGCAGCCGCTGCGACACCCGTAGCCGGTCGATCTTGTAGGTCGACAGGTACTGCTGCCAGATGCGGTGCTCGACGGCGTCGGGCGCGTCCGGATTGAAGGTGCCGACATAGGCGTAGCCGAGCGTCAGGCTCTGCCCGGGCGCGAAGTACCAGGACAGGCCGGGGCGGACCAGCAGGTTGCGCGGGCCGGCCCATTCATCACGGCTGCGCAGCTGCACGTCGGACACCAGGCCGACCTGGTCGGTGAACTTGTAGGTGTTGAACCAGGCCGCCCAGCCGGTCTGCTGGGCATCGGCAGCCTGCGCGGGGAGGGCGGCACTGCCGAGGATCGGCAGCAGGGCAGTGGCAAGCAGGGCAAGACCGCGGCGCAGGGGCATCGTGTGTGTCGCTCGTTTGTGAATGATTTGTGAATTATAACGATAGGGCCGTTCGATCGGCCGACCGCACTGACGTGCTGCACGATTTTCGCATCGCCGGCACGGCACACTCGCGGGGTCGTCGCGACCGGCCGGCGCGACATCGTCCGGAGCCCGTCGTCCATGTTGATCCTCAGCGGCATCGTCGTGGTGATGGCCGGTTTCGCGGCGCGGATCAATCCGCTGCTGGTGATCGTCGTGGCCGCGCTGCTGACCGGGCTGGCGGCCGGCCTGAACATCATCGAAGTGGTCGCCGCGCTCGGCAAGGCGTTCAACGACAGCCGCTACATCTCGGTGGTCTGGCTGATCCTGCCGGCGATCGGCCTGCTGGAGCGCGCCGGCCTGCAGCAGCGGGCGCGGACGCTGATCGCCGGGCTGCGTTCGGCCACCACCGGCCGTCTGCTGATGCTGTATTTCACGCTGCGCCAGATCACCGCCGCGCTCGGCCTGACCTCGCTCGGCGGCCATGCCCAGATGGTGCGGCCGCTGATCGCGCCGATGGCCGAAGCGGCCGCCGAATCGCGCTTCGGACCGCTGCCGGACATCTGGCGCCAGCGGGTCCGCGCCCAGGCGGCGGCGGTCGACAACATCGCGCTGTTCTTCGGCGAGGATCTGTTCGTCGCCATCGGTTCGATCCTGCTGATCGTCGGCTTCCTGGCCGGCAACGGCGTCACCGTGGCGCCGCTGGCGCTGGCCTTGTGGGCGATTCCGACCGCGCTGGCGGCGGCGCTGATCCACGGCATCCGCCTGCATCGCTTCGACCGGCGGCTGCGCCGCGCGCTGTCGGTGCCGGATCTGGCCGGCGGGGCGACGCGATGATCGGTCTCGGCAGCGTCTATCTCGTCGCCGGGCTGATGTTCGCCGGCTTCGCGCTGGCCAGCGCGCGCGATCGCAGCCACCCGAAGCGCTGGGGCCACGCGGCGTTCTGGGGCCTGTTCGCGCTCAGTTTCCTGCTCGGCGACCGGCTGGGCGATCTGGCCAACGGCGCGCTGGTGATCGCCCTGGTGCTGATCGCCGGGCTCGGCGGCCTTGCCCCGGCCCGGCCGCCGGCGACGGCCGCCACGCCCGCCGCCGCCGGCAACACCGGCAGCGGCCTGGGGCTGCTGGTGACGGCGCTGGCGATCCCGCTGGTGACCCTGGCCGGCGTGCTGGCGGCCCCGCGTCTGCAATGGCGTGAGATGCCGCTGATCGATCCCCGGCACGCCACGCTGGTGTCGCTGATGCTCGGCGCCGCCGTGGCGGTGCTGCTCGGCCTGCTGTTGCTGCGCCAGCCGCCGAGGGCGGCGGTCGACGAGGGCCGGCGGCTGATGGACACGGTGGGCTGGGCAGCGCTGCTGCCGCAGATGCTGGCGGCGCTCGGCGCGGTGTTCGCGCTGGCCGGCGTCGGCCCGGTGATCGGCGAGCTGGCCGGCCGGCTGGCGATCGGCGGGCCGTATGCCAGTGTCGTCGCCTACGGCCTCGGCATGGCGCTGTTCACGATGATCATGGGCAATGCCTTCGCCGCGTTCCCGGTGATGACCGCCGGCATCGGCCTGCCGCTGGTGGTGCAGGCCCACGGCGGCGATCCGGTGGCGATGGGCGCGATCGGCATGCTGTCCGGCTTCTGCGGCACGCTGATGACGCCGATGGCGGCCAACTTCAACCTGGTGCCGGCCGCGCTGCTCGAGCTCCACGATCGCCATGCGGTGATCAAGGCGCAGTTGCCGACCGCGCTGGCGCTGCTGGCGTTCAACATCGCGCTGATGGCGCTGGTGGTCTATCGATGAGCCGGCTCGATGCCGCCCGCGCCGCGCAGTTCGCCGGCATCGCGCTCGGCCATGTCGGCCGCGAATACCCGTACAAGCTCGGTCAGGTGCTGACCGCCGACGCCGACCTGGCGCCGCCGCGCGTGCTGCATCCGATCTTCCACGGCAGCTTCGACTGGCACTCCTGCGTGCACGGCTACTGGACCCTGGCGACCGTGCTGCGGCTGTTTCCGGCGCTGCCCGAAGCCGCCGCGATCCGGGCGCGCTTCGACGCCATGTTCAGCGCCGACACGGTGGCCGGCGAGCGCGCGTTCGTCGCTCGGCCCGCCAATCGCGGCTTCGAGCGGCCCTATGGCTGGGCCTGGCTGCTGATGCTGCAGGCCGAGCTGCGTCGCCATGACGCGCACTGGGCCGACACGCTGCAGCCGCTGGCCGATGACCTGGCCACGCGGCTGCTGCAGTTCCTGCCGCTTGGCCGCTATCCGGTGCGGGTCGGCACCCACTTCAACACCGCTTTCGCGCTGGTGCTGGCCGAGGAATACGCGCAGACGGCGCAGTTGCCAGCGATGAGCGCCGCGCTGCGCGTAGCCGCGCTGCGCTGGCATGGGCAGGATCGTGACGCCCAGGCCTGGGAGCCGGGCGGCGACGATTTCCTGTCATCGACCCTGATCGTGGCGCTGGCGATGCAGCGGCTGCTGGCGCCGGCCGAGTTCCTGCCGTGGTTCGCTGCCTTCCTGCCGCGCCTCGCCGAGCGCGCGCCGGCGACGCTGTTCGAGCCGGCCACGGTCAGCGACCGCAGCGACGGCAAGATCGCCCATCTCGATGGCCTGAACCTGAGTCGCGCCTGGTGCTGGCAGGCGCTGGCGGCGGCGCTGCCGGCTGGCGATCCGCGCATCGTGGTCATGCAGGCCGCAGCCGCGCAGCATCTGGCCGCCGGCCTGCCGGCGGTGGTCGGCGACTACATGGGCGAGCACTGGCTGGCCAGCTTCGCGCTGCTGGCGCTGCGGGCCTGAGCCGGGCCGCAATCGGCCGGGCGGCGGAAATGTGGATCTGACCCTGATTACGGTCT
Organism: Gammaproteobacteria bacterium; assembly: GCA_026398815.1. Taxonomy (GTDB): domain Bacteria; phylum Pseudomonadota; class Gammaproteobacteria; order Nevskiales; family Nevskiaceae; genus Nevskia. The sequence goes on along the minus strand of JAPLSA010000016.1, from coordinate 113,143 downwards.
TGCCGGGGGGCGGCGCAGCGGTCAGGATGCGCGCCCATTCCACCCACCGGATCAGGAGTCACGCGGCATGCTCAAGCACAACACCTACTTCGACGGCGCCGTGCAGAGCGTCGGCTTCGAGCGCAATGGCCTGCCGGCCTCGGTCGGCGTGATCCTGCCCGGCCAGTACCACTTCGGCACCGCCAAGGCGGAGCGGATGACGGTCACCAGCGGCCTGCTGCAGGCCGATATCGCTGGCTCCGGCTGGGTCAGCTATCCGGCCGGCACCTCGTTCGAGGTCGCCGCCAACAGCGGCTTCGACGTGCGTGCGGTCGGTGGCCCGGCCGCCTACCTGTGCGAATACCTCGGCTGAGCCGCGCTCGGCGGATCAGGTGATCCGGCGGTCGCTTGCTGCGACCGCGCTCCGGATTCCCGGCGTTCAGATCAGATCGCCGTACTGCTGGATCACCACCATCACCAGCTGGCTGCGCGAGCGCACGTCCAGCTTGTTGAACAGCTGCTGGAAGCTGGCCTTGATGGCGCTTTCGGAGCTGCCGAGCTGGCGGGCGATCTGCTTGTTCGAATGGCCCTGCAGCAGGCCGCGCAGCACGGCGCGTTCGCGTTCGGTGAAGCTGACCCGATCCTGGCTGCTGCTGGCGGCGACGATCGACTGCAGGTAGCGCTGCTCGATCAGCACCTGGCCAAGTGCCACCGCGTGGATGCTGGCCTTGAGCTCGTCGGTCGACACTTCCTTGCGGCAGATGCCGGACACGCCGAGCCGGATCAGTTCCAGCGCATCGCGTTCCGGCACGCCGGCGGTCACCACCAGCGCGGCACCGGCCTGCTGCGGCCGGCGGCGCATGAAATCCAGCGCCGTGTGGGCGCCGAGTTCGTAGTCGACGATCACCACGTCGGGCCGCAGCGTGGCGATCTCTGCCAGCGCCGGTTCCAGCAGCCCGGACTGGCCGACGACGACGAAGCGCGGGTCGGCCGCCAGCAGCCGCAGCAGGCCTTCGCGGAACAGCGTGTGGTCGTCGAGCAGGTACAGGCGGATGGCCGCCGGGGCGTCAGTCATGAACGGACTCGTCGGGCTGCGCCAGCGGCAGCAGCAGTTCGAAGCAGCAGCCGTCGGTGCCGGGCAGATGGCGCAGCTGGCCGTCCTGATGGCTCATCAGCGCCCGTGAAATGTACAGGCCCAGGCCGGTGCCGTCGGCACCCGGGCGGAACGGCTGGAACAGCAGTTCCGGCTGGGCGATGCCGGGGCCGGAATCGCGCACCTGCAGCACCGCCTGGCCGTCGGCCACGCGGGCGCTGAGCGTCAGCCGCCGCTCGGGCCGCGCATCGACGGCCCGCAGCGCGTTCTGCGACAGGTTCAGCAGCACCTGCAGCAGCGCGTGGCGATCACCGCGCACCGGCGGGAAATCGGCGGCAATGTCGATCCGCACCTCGCCGTCGATGTCGGCCCAGTCGGGCGCGATGATCACCTGCAGCTCGGTAGCCAGCGCCTGCAGGCGGATGGCGCTGATCGTGGCGCTGGCCTTGCGACGCAGGTCGAACGAGGCCAGCTCCAGCAGCGCCTGCACGAGACTGCGCAGCGCCGCGAAGTCGGGATCGTCCTGCAGGGCCGGATGCCGCGACAGGTTCGAGCAGACCACGCCGGCCGCCGAGCACAGGTTGCGGATCTCGTGCGACACCGCGCCGGCCAGCAGCCGGTTGTACTTGTGCAGGTCTTCGAAGCGGGCGTACTCGCGCTCGCGCACCTCGTCGGACACGTCGACGACGATGGCCGCCAGATGGCGGCTGTCATGGCTGCCGTAGACCGAGAACCAGATGGTCGCCGGGAAGGCGCTGCCGTCGGCGCGCCGGCCCCAGGTGGAGGTCGAGGTGCGCATGCCGCCAATGCTGGCGCTGACCGACAGCGCGTCGTGCAGCACCGGCAGGTAATCGCGCACCGGCTGGCCGAGCAGCGCGCCGCCCGGTTCCGGCACCAGCATGTCCTCGGCGGCCCGGTTGGCGGCGACGATGCGGCCGTCGCGGGCCACGGTCAGGATCGCCGCCGGGCTGCTTTCGGCCAGCAGCCGAAGCTGGCGCTCGGCGCGCCGGCGCAGCTGCTGCTCGGCGCGGAGCCGGGCGTAGTGGCCGAACACCACGCGCCGGGTGCGGCTGATCTCTGACATCAGCAGGCCGCAGCCGGAATACGCCATGGTCGCCATGCTGAAGCGCAGCAGCTGCTCGATGTGGCCCTCGTTCATCACGAACAGGCCGCGCAGCGCGGCGCAGGCGATGGCCGCCATGACGATCTGCGCGCGGCTCATCACCGTGGCCGCCAGCACCACCGGCAGCACGTAGAGCAGGCCCAGCGACACGCCGAGGTGCGAGTACCACTCCAGCAGCACCAGCAGCGCCAGCATCACGCCGGAGATCCACAGAGTGGCGCCGTAGCCGAGCTTGACCACCTGGCCGCGCACCTCGAACGGCAGTCTCAGACGATGCATGACGGTGCTCTTGGCCGGCGGGAACCCGGATCAGATCGGCCGGCGGCGGCGAGGTTCCGGAACCCATCGAAAGATAGCCTGCGGCGATCGACCGGCCGATCCGTCGGCAGCGGCCGGCCTGGCCTTCCGATGACGGCTCGATAGCAGACAGCCGCCGGTCCCGGGCCTGTAATGGCGACACCTCCATCCCGACCTCGACCCCAGGCCCTCGCCATGATCCTTCGTGACGGCATTTCGCTGCGCCAGCTCTGGCCCCGCACCCGCAAGCGGCTGCTGGTGCTGGTCGGCTTCGACTGCGCGGTGGCGGCGCTGTACGTGTGCCTGGACTGGCGCTGGCTGTCGTTCGACGCGCTGCCGCTCGGCACGCTGGGCTCGGCGCTGGCGATCTTCCTGGCCTTCCGCGCCAATGCCGCCTACGGCCGCTGGTGGGAAGCGCGCCAGCTCTGGGGCCAGCTGGTCAACACTTCGCGGGCGCTGGCCCGGCAGGCGCTGACGGCGCTGGATGTCGAGGCCGATGATCCGGAGCAGCTGGCGCTGCGCAATGCCATCGTCGTTCACCAGGTGGCCTTCGTGCATGCGCTGCGCTGCCATCTGCGCCGCCAGAACCCGTTTCCCGAACTGGCCGGCGTGCTCGGCCGGGCCGACACCGATGCGCTGCGCCGCTACGGCAACGTGCCCAATGCACTGACCCTGCGGGTCGCCGAGCAGCTGCAGCAGGCGCGGGCGCTGGGCATGCTCGACAGCCTGCGCTGGAGCGCGCTCGACGGCAGCCTGACCACGCTGGCCAACATCCAGGGCGCCTGCGAGCGGATCAAGAACACGCCGCTGCCGCGCCAGTTCAGCCTGCTGCCGCGCGTGCTGGTCGACGCCTACTGCTGGCTGGTGCCGCTGGCGCTGGTGTCCGGCCTCGGCCTGTTCACGCCGGTGGCCTCGGCGCTGATCAGCTTCACGCTGATCGCCATCGACACTGCCAGCGAAGCGATCGAGGAGCCGTTCGAGAACACCGTCAACGACACGCCGATGACGGCCCTGTCGCGCAGCATCGAGCTGACCCTGCGCGAGATGCTCGACCAGCGCATGGCGCTGCCGGAAGTGCGTGCCATCGACGGCTACGTCTACTGACCCGGCCGCCGGCAACGGCCTTCTTTCGCCTGACCGCTCCATCCATCCCCGATCCCGACTGCCGAGGACACGCCATGCTGCCGATGCCGCGCACCGACCACCCGCATTTGATCTTCGCGACCAATTTTTCCGAGGCCTGCCACGCCGCGATCCCGATGGTGGCCCACTGGGTCGACGTGCTGCAGGCGCGCCTGACCCTGCTGCACGTCCACCCGCGCGGCGCCAGCCAGCAGGCGGCGCGGGCGCTGGATTCGTTCTTCGCCGAATCGGCGCACTACCCGGACAGCCAGCGGCAGCTGCTGAGCGGCGACACCGCCACCGGCATCGCCGGCTACTGCAGCCAGCATCCGCAGGCGCTGCTGGTGATGCCGCCGAGCCTGCGCAGCTATCTGCCGAGGCCGCTGCATGTGTCGCTGCGGACCCGCGTGCTGCGCGAACTGGCGACGCCGATGCTGACCATGCTGCCGGACTCCCGGGCAATCCCCGAACTGCCGGCCCACGGCGGCCATGTCGCCTGCTGGATCACCGGCGACGAGCCGCAGCTCGATCACGTGCGCGAGGCTGCGACCCTGGCCCGACAGCGCGGCGCCGAGCTGCACCTGCTGTTCGTGCTGCCGGAAGTCAGCGAGGGCCTGATGCTGGAAGCGCTGTACTCCGACCGGCCGCTGGCCGAGCCGGCCGCGACCCGGCTGCTCGACGACGTCGCCGCCCGGATCGATGCCGACGTGCGGGTGCGCGTGCACCTGGGCAGCGGGTCGACACAGGCCAGCCTGGCGCGGCTGCTGCGCGCCAGCCGCGCCAGCGTGCTGGTGGTCGATCGCGATACCGCCGTGCGCAAGCGCCTGCTGCGCGGTGCGTTTTCCTCGGCACTGCGCGACAGCCCCTGCCTGCTGGTCTGCGTGCCGTCGCGCCGGAATGGTGACGACGGCAGCCTGCCGCCGCCGAATGCCCGCTCGCGCACCCGGACTGCGCCGGCGACGCGGCTGCGCGCCAGCACGGCCAGCGCCGAGAAATCCGCACCGGCCTGGCTGGCCTGGGATCGCGGCCCCGGCTGGCTGCCGGCCTGCGGCTGAGCGGCCGGCTACTGGCGCTGGCTTTCTTTCGGGTAGCGATAGCCGAGCAGCTGGCCGGCGCCCGGCACGATGTCCTGCCAGCGCGCCTGCTCGAAGCCGAACATGACGATGCCGCAGGTCGGCAGCTCGATGAACGGCAGCGGCCCGTCGGCCAGCAGCTGGGCGAGGTCGGTGAAGCCCGGGTTGTGGCCGAACAGCAGCACCTGGTCGTCGGCGTCGTCGAGCGTGTTGACCAGGTGCAGCAGGGTGCCGGGCGTGGCTTCGTAGATGCGCGCGTCGAGGCCGATCCGCGACTCCGGCAGGCCGAAGGTTTCGGCAAACAGCTGGGCCGTGGTCAGCGCGCGCACGGCGGTGCTGCTGATCATCCGGAACGGCGGCGCCAGCAGCCCCTGCAGCCGCAGCGCCATCTCCGGCGCATCGTGCCGGCCGCGCGGGTTCAGCGGCCGGTCGAAGTCGGCGAGCATCGGGTAATCCCAGCTCGACTTGGCGTGGCGGATCAGCAGCAGGCGTTTCATGGTTCAAGCCTAACGTAAGCTCTGCAGCAACTGAACGAACGCGTGGAGCGATGGTGTCGATCAAGCGGAAAGGGCTGCGTTATCTGGTTTATGCACTGGTGCCGCTGGCCTTGTACTTGGTCAATGTCGATTACCAGACCTGGCGCGGCGAGCAGGCGCTGACGGCGGCCGCGCTCGATTTCCAGCCGTTGCCGGTGGCGCTGGCGCGGGCCCGCAGCAGCGGCAAGCCGGTGCTCGCCGATTTCTCGGCGATCTGGTGTCCGGCCTGCCGGCGGCTGCACGAGGTGTTCGCCGATCCGGCGGTCAACGCCGCGATCCGCAACGGTTATCAGCTGAGCCGCATCGATTACGAGTCGCCGGAGGCGGCTGCGTTCATGGCCCGCTATCAGGTCAGCGGCTTTCCGAGCTTGCTGCTGCTTGATGGCGAAGGCCGCCTGCTGCGCCGGCTGACCGTGCATTTCGAACCGGCGGCGATGGCCGCCGAGCTCAAGGGCTGAGCGGCAGCAGGTAGACATCGAAGCGCAGCTGGGTGCCGTCGAAGCACAGCGACGGCGCAAGGCCGGCCAGCGGCGGCGCCTTCGATGGTCGCTTCACCACCACGCGGCGGCCGGCACAGGCCAGCGCCGGGGCCAGCAGGGCATCGGCATCGGCATCGCCGCCGGTCAGCTCGCGCAGCAGCTGCATTTCCTTCGACGGCAGCGCGCTCTTGCCGTCGTCCGGGTACATCGGATCGAGGTAGACGACCTCCCAGCGGCCGCGATGGGCCGGCTCGGCCAGCAGTGTGATGGCATCGCCTTCCAGCACCTCGATGCGCGCGGCGGCAGCCTGCGCGCCGGGGGCGGCCAGCGCCCGCAGGCGGGCATCGCGGAGCAGCGCGCAGGTGGTCGGATTGCGCTCCAGCAGGCTGACCTCGGCGCCCAGCATCGCCAGCGTGAAGCCGTCGCGCCCCAGTCCGGCGGTGGCGTCGAGCACCCGCAGCGGGCCTTCGTCCGGCAGGCGCGGCTTGTGCAGGCCGATGGCGCGGCTGATCGGCTGCCGGCGGCCGGCGCCGATGCGGCGGGCGAGGTCGGTGGTCAGCCAGTCGGCGCAGATGGCGCCGAATTTCGGCCGGTGCAGCGCCCGCAGGCTCAGGCGCGGCAGCCCGTCGCCATCGCCGGGCAGCGATTCCAGCGCGAATTCGGGCGTCATCGCCGCACGCAACAAAAAACCCCGGACCTCGCGATCCGGGGTTGTCGCCGACAGGCGCTGCGCGAACGGATCAGCCGAGCTTCGAGGCGTCGAAGAAGCTGGTCATGCGCTGGGCCAGCATCATGTCGCCGTCCAGCTGCAGCTTGCCGGTCATGAACGCGGTCATGCCGTTCAGATCGCCCTTCAGCAGCGCGACCAGATCGTCGTCTTCCATCGTCAGGGTGACGTCGGCATTGCCGGCCGTGCCTTCGACCAGCTGGGCCGAGCCGCCCTTGATGATCAGGTGAGCCGGGGTCGAGATGGCGAACTGGACGACGGCTTCGGTGCCGGCGGCACCGTTGGCATCGAACGCGGCGGGGAGTTTCTTCAGGAAGTCGAGGGCGCTCATGGGGGGCTCCGGAAAAGGAGCCGCATCCTAACTGCGCGAGCGCTGCAAAGTAAACAACTGTAAACATGCTTACCGTCATCCGGCTGCGGTCAGCGCCGCCTGCACGCGGGCGGCGGCAGCCGGCGCCAGCAGCACCGGATGCACCGAGCCGCGGTACAGCCGGCCCTGCGCAATCAGCGCCGCGACAAGCGCTTGCGCGGCCTGCAGGTCGAGCACCACGAAGTCGCGCCCTTCCTGCAGGCTGCCGAGCAGCGCCTTGAAGGCGCGGAACGCGGCCCCCTTCGGCTGGCCGGCGGCGAGGTCGAGATCGCGCATGCTCAGCCAGCCGGCGTAATCATCCGTTCCGGTCATCGCAGCTGGCGTCGCCGCAGCCCGGCGGCGTCGACCTCCAGGTATTCGCAGTGGCGGTCGTGCCAGTCCGACAGCACCAGACGCTCGACCTCGCGGCCATCGACGTTCAGCACATGCACGGCCGGGCGATGGGTGTGGCCGTGGATGATCCGGCGGACGCCGTGCTTCGCGAACGCTTGCGCGATGGCCTGCGGATTGACATCGAGGATCGCCGCCGGCTTGCGGGTGCTGCCGCCGCGCGCCTTGCCGGCCACGCCCTGGCGCCAGCGCCGTGGCAGCCGCCGGTAGATGAACTGGGCCAGCCGGTTGCGCGAGAAGCGCCGCCAGCGCTGATAGCCGAGATCGTCGGTGCACCAGATGTCGCCGTGGCTCAGCAGGGTCGGCGTGCCGGCCAGATCGACGATCAGCGGATCGGCCAGCAGCTGCAGGCCGGCCTCGCGGGCAAACGCGGCGCCGAGCATGAAATCGCGGTTGCCGTGCTGGAAGTACAGCGGCACGCCGTGGTCGCGCAGGCGGCGCAGCGCGGCGGCTTCCGGCGCGTAGTCGGCCAGCCCTTCGGCGTCGCCGATCCAGTACTCGAACAGGTCTCCGAGCAGGTAGACCGCCGCCGCCTCGCGCGCCGGGCCGTCGAGGAAGGCCAGGAACTGCGCGCGCAGCGGCGAGGGCGTGTTCGGCAGGTGCAGGTCGGACAGCAGCAGCACCGGCCGCGAGATCGGGCTCACGCGGCGGCGCGGTTCCCGGCGCTGGCGGCGGCCTTTTCGACTTCCGCCAGCGCGGCTTCGATGGTGTCCCAGTCCGGTTCGCGGCTGGCGTCGTGTTCGCTGAGCACGCGGCGGAACTGCTTGCCGCCGGGCTGGTTGCGGTACAGGCCGAGCATGTGCCGGGTGATGTGGTGCAGGCTGGTGCCGGCCGCGAGTTCGTCGTGGATGTAGTCGTACATCGCGTCGACGACTTCGACCCGGCTCGGCGCCGGTCGGGTGTCGCCGAACAGTTTCGAATCGACTTCGGCGAGCCGGTACGGGTTCTCGTAAACCTCACGCCCCAGCATCACGCCGTCGACCTGCTTCAGGTGATCGAGGCACTCCTCCATCGTGTGGATGCCGCCGTTGATGCAGATGGTCAGCTGCGGGAAATCCTGCTTCAGCCGGTACACGGTGTCGTAGCGCAGCGGTGGGATCTCGCGGTTCTCCTTCGGGCTCAGGCCGCTCAGCCAGGCCTTGCGGGCGTGGACGATGAAGGTGGTGCAGCCGATTTCGGCGATCGGCTCGACGAAGTCGCGCAGGAACACGTAGTCCTCGCTGTAGTCGACGCCGATCCGGCACTTCACCGTCACCGGCAGGCCGCTGGCCCGCATCATCGCCTGCACGCCGGCAGCGACCTGCTTCGGACCCATCATCAGGCAGGCGCCGAAGCCGCCGTCCTGCACGCGATCGGACGGGCAGCCGCAGTTCAGGTTCAGCTCGTCATAGCCGTACTGCGCGCCCAGCTCGGCGGCGTGGGCGAGCAGCGGCACGTCGCTGCCGCCGATCTGCAGCGCCACCGGGTGTTCGGCGCGATCGAAACGCAGATGCCGGTGCACGTCGCCATGGCGCAGCGCGCCGGTGGTCACCATCTCGGTGTACATCCGCGTGTGGCGCGTCAGCTGGCGGTGGAAGAACCGGCAGTGTCGATCAGTCCAATCCATCATCGGCGCCACGCAAAAGCGCCACGGATTGAACGGGGCAGCTGCGGCGCCTGCGGATTCGGCGGGCGGGGCAACGGCGTTCGTCGGGTCCATCGTGTTTCCTTCTGTGATCGCCCGCCGTGTTGTCGGGGGCGTTGCGAAGCAGCCGCCGCCGTCGTCCTGAGGCGGAACCGCCGCCGGCTGCCATCGAAATGTCAACGACAGGATAAGGACTGCGGGTCTGCCCGTACACCGGCGACCGGCGCAAGCGTGCATTTTCCGCGCCGCTGGCGAGCCACGCAGTGCCTCGGGCGGCAGCCTGGCAGCTTCCCGGCCGCCAATCGGTCGCCTGTTCTTGGCACTATCCACCGGCGGTGCCGGCGCCCTGCGGCGCGGCGCGCGCGGGCAGGGCCACGAATTCGAAAATGGGGGAGCGTGACATGGGCAAGGACAGGCGCTGGATCGGCCAGCGGCTGCGTCGGGCAGCGACGGAATGTGGTCTCGGGCTGACGCGCCGCGCAGCGCCGCTGGCCTTGGGCCTGCTGGCCTCGTTGTCGCTGGTCGGACACGCCGGCCTGCCGGCGACGCGCACGGCGGCGCCAGCTGCGCAGCTAGCGCCGGTCGCGCAGATCAAGCCCTCGGCGGCCGCGCAGATCGCCGTGCTTCGCGGGATCAAGGCCAGCGCCACGCCGGTCCAGCGCAAGCTTGATTCGCGGCTGCTGATGTCGCTGCTGCAGGCGCGCGGCGATGCCCGGCTGGCGGCGCTGTCGTCGCAGTACCGGCAGGCGCGGCCGGGAGCCGACGGCCGCCATCTGGTCGACATCTCGCTGCGGCGTGGTGCCGATCCGCGCCAGGTGCTGCAGGCGCTGGCCGGTGCCGATGCCGTGCTGCTGTCGCCGAAGGCACTCGCCGGCAGCGCCCGCAGCATCCGCGCCCGGGTGGCCGCTCGCCATCTCGAGTCGCTGGCGGCGCTGAAGGCGGTCAGCCGCATTCGGCAGGCGGCGCCGGCCTACACCAGCCGCCGCCCGCGCACGCCGGGTCCGGTGCAGGTGACGACCGACGATGCGCGTCCGTCCTTCGCCAGCCGGCTGGTCGCGGCGCTGGCCGCTGCGCCGAACCGTTCGGAAGGCGTGCAGGCCCACGGCGTCGATCAGGCGCGCAGCCTCTACGGCGCCAGCGGCCAGGGCCAGACCCTGTGCGCGCTGTCCGATGGCGTCGACTCGCTGGCCGCCGCCCAGGCCAGCGGCGACCTGCCGCCGCTGGTCAGCGTGCTGCCGAGCCAGGCCGGCGCCGGCGACGAGGGCACGGCGATGCTGGAAATCCTGCACGACCTCGCGCCGGCCGCCCGGCTGGGCTTTGCCACCGCGTTCAACGGCGAAGCCAGCTTCGCGCAAAACATCCTCGACCTCGCCAGTGCCGGCTGCACGATCATCGTCGACGACGTCATCTACCTCGATGAATCGCCGTGGCAGGACGGCCCGGTGGCGCAGGCGGTGAACACGGTGACCGCCGCCGGGGTGCTGTATTTCTCCTCGGCCGGCAACGAAGGCAACCGCAGCGACGGCACCTCCGGCACCTGGGAAGGCGATTTCCGCGCCAGCAGCTTGCCGAATCCGCCGGTGCTCGACGGCGTCGGCACGCTGCACGACTTCGGCGACGGCGGCCAGTCGCTGCGGGTCGAAGCCGGCGATTCCGGCACGCCGGTGGCGATGATCTGGGCCGAGCACTACACGCTGGACCAGGGGCTGGCCAGCACCGACTACGACCTCTACGTGCTGAGCGATGACCTCGGCACCGTCGTCGACAGCAGCGCCAACACGCAGGACGGCCTCGACGGCGACGACTTCCCGTTCGAGTTCATCGAAGCCGGCGTCAACCCCGGCGAGCGCGTGGTGGTGTCGCTGTTCAGCAGTCCGTCCACCACACCGCCGCCGTTCAACCTGATCGTGTTCCGCGGCATCGTCGACCGCGCGCTGGCCACCAGCGGCGCGACGCGCGGCCACAGCGCCGCCGTGGCGGCGTTCAGCACCGCAGCGACGCCGGCAGCGGCCGCGTTCGACGAGCTCACTCCGAACGGTCCGTTCCCCGGCCGGTTCGGGCCGGGCAGCGAGACCGAAAGCTTCAGCGCCGACGGCCCGCGCAAGATCCTGCTCAGCCCGACCGGCGCCGAACTGACACCTGGCGACCGCAGCTTCGCGACCGGTGGCGTGGTCCGCCGCAAGCCGGACCTTACTGCCGCCGATGGCGTCAGCACTTCGGCACCGGGCTTCTCGACGTTCTACGGCACCTCGGCGGCTGCGCCGCATGCGGCGGCCATCGCGGCACTGCTGAAAGGCGCCCGGCCGTCGCTGTCGGCAACGGCCGTGCGCGACACCTTGGCGGCGACCGCAATCGACATCGAAGCGCCGGGGCCGGATCGCGACAGCGGCGTCGGCATCGTCATGCCGGTGCCGGCACTGGCCGCGATCGGGGCGACGCCGCAGCCGTACCTGACGGCCGAGGGCGCGCAGTTCACGCAGATCGCCGGTGACGGCGACGGCGTGATCGAGCCGGGCGAATCGTTCGCGCTGCAGCTGCCGCTGAGCAACATCGGCGCGGTCGCGGCCACCGGCGTCCGCGCCACGCTGACTGCGGCGGGAAGCGGCGTGACCGTGTTCAACGGCAGTTCCGACTATGCCGACATCGCCGCCGGCAGCACGGCCGGCAACGACACCGCGCTGACCTTCCGAGTCGAATCCGGCTTCCCCTGCGGCCGGAATCTTTCGCTGGTGCTGAGCGTGGCCTACAACGGCAGCGGCAGTCCGCAGCGCTTCCTGCTCAGTGAGCCGACCGGCAGCGCCGGCACGCCGGTCACTTTCCGCTATGGCGGCCCGGTGCTGGCGATTCCCGATGCCGGCGATCCGGTGGAAGCGGCGCTGACCATTCCCGGCAGCAACGGCCGGATTCGCAACCTGAGCGTCAGCATCGACGGCGACCTGTGCAGCAATGTGGTCGGCGCGACCACCGTCGGCATCGATCACAGCTTCGTCGGCGATCTGGTGATCAGCCTGGTGTCACCGGGCGGCGTTGCGGTGCCGCTGATCAATGGCGCCGGCAGCAGCGGCAACAACTTCTGCCAGGTGCTGCTCGACGACCAGAGCAGCGGCGGCAGCATCCAGAACATCAGCAGCGCCAATGCACCGTTCACCGGCAGCTACACGCCGGCCAGCCCGCTGGAAACGCTGACCGGCAGCGTCGGCAATGGCCGCTGGGCGCTGCGCGTGCAGGATCTGGCGGCGGCTGATACCGGCAGCGTCCGCGCCTGGTCGCTGCGGGTGACGCCGGCCGTCTGCAATGCCGGTGCGCCGGTGACCGGGCCGATCGTCACCGCCATCGAGCGCGTCAACCCGAGCCCGACCAACAGCAGCAGCGTCGACTTCCAGCTGCGTTTCAGCGAAGCCGTCAGCGGCGTCGATGCCGGCGATTTCCGGCTCACCACGACCGGCGCGCTGAGCGGCGCATCGGTGGCCTCGGTGAGCGGCAGCGGCAGCCTCTACAGCGTCCGCGTGCTGACCGGCAGCGGCAGCGGCAGCCTGCGGCTGGATGTCGCCGACGACGACTCGATCACCAGCGTCGCCAGCGGCGTGCCGCTGGGCGGCAGCGGCGCCGGCAATGGCGCGTTCACCGTCGGCGAGGTCTACGCCGTCGACCTCGATCCGCCGACCGCCACCATCGCCGTCGATGGCGCGCAGCCCGATCCGGTGGTCAGTTCGCCGGTGCTGTTCGTGGTGACCTTGAGCGAGGCCACCGGCGATTTCGCGGCCGATGACCTCGAACTCGGCGGCAGCGCGCTGCCGACCACCGCGCGGGTGATCGACAGCGGCCCGAACTACACCGTCGCCGTGTCCGGCATGAGCGCCAACGGCACGGTCACCGCGCGGGTCCGGGCCGGCGCGTTCAACGATGCCGCCGGCAACGCCAGCCGTGTCTCCACCGTGGCCAGCGCCAATTTCAGCGGCATCACGCCGGACGTCGGCTTCACGCTGGCCAGCCAGCGCGTCGTCGAGGGCGATCCGTCGGATGCCACCACGACCACGCCGGTGACCGTCACGGTGAGCCTGAGCACGCCGGCTGGCAGCGACGTCACGGTGCCGGTCAACGTCGATCCGGCGAGCACCGCGACGGCCGGCGACGACTACCGGCTCAGTGCAACGCAACTGCTGATTCCGGCCGGCCAGTCGATGGCCAGCCTGACCGTGTCGGTGTTGCGCGACCGGGTACAGGAGCCCGACGAAACCCTGGTGCTGGTGCTGGGCACACCCATTGGCAACGCCCGGATCGGCAGCCCGTCGACGCAGGTGATCACCATCGTCAACGATGACCTGACCACACCGGCGCCGTTCAGCTTCCCGGATACCGTCGATGCGGTTCCCGGCTCGGTGCAGACCAGCGCGCCGGCGACCATCAGCGGCATCAACCAGCCAGCGACGGTGACCGTCAGCGGCGGCAGCTACAGCGTCAGTGGCGGCGTGTTCACCACTGCGCCGGGCACCATCAGCAACGGTCAGACGCTGGTGCTGCAGCAGACGGCGTCGAGTGCAGCCTCGACCCCCACGACGATGACGGTGACGGTCGGCGGCGTCAGCGCCAGCTACCGGGTGACCACCGGTGCAGTCCCTGCCGCCAGCGGTGGCGGCGGTTCGGCCGGCGGCGTGCTGCTGGCCGCCTTCGGCCTGGCGGCGCTGTGGCGGCGGCGTCGGCTGCGGGTGAGTTGAGGTTGAAACAGCCGGTGCGGCGGCGTCGATGACGCCCCGCGCCGGCCGCGCAGGACCCCGGTGGTAATCTGCCGGCATGCCCTTTTTCGAGTACCGACGACGATGCGCCAGGCCCTGCTGACCGCCACCTTGCTGCTGTTCGCCTGGCTTGCGCCGTTGCCGCCAGCGGGTGCTGCGGACCAGGCGCTATGGGAGAAATCGACGCTCAACCAGGTGCTCAAGCGCGGCGAGCTGCGGGTCGGGCTGGAAGCCGGCTATCTACCGTTCGAGATGCGCGACAAGCGCGGCGAGATCATCGGTTTCGATGTCGATCTCGCCAAGCTGATGGCCCGCTACATGGGCGTGAAGGTCAGCTTCGTGAACACCCAGTGGGACGGCATCATCCCGGCGCTGCTGACCGACAAGTTCGACATCCTGATCTCCGGCATGACCATCACTCCGGAGCGCAACCTGCAGGTCAACTTCGCCGAGCCGTACATCATCATCGGCCAGACCTTCCTGCTGAATGTCCGCCACCGCGACACGGTGAAGACGGTCAAGGATCTGAACGACCCGAAGTACACCATCGCCACCAAGCTCGGCACCACCGGCGACATCGCCGCCCGCCGCTTCCTCGGCAAGGCGCGGCTCAAGACCTTCGAGACCGAAGCCGACGCCGCGCTGGAAGTGCGCAACGGCCGCGCCGATGCCTTCGTCTACGACCTGCCGTTCAACGTCGTCTACGCCGCCCAGTACAAGGACAGCCTGGTGCACATCAAGGAGCCGTTCACCAAGGAGCCGCTCGGCTGGGCGATCCGCAAGGGCGATCCGGATTTCCTGAACTGGCTCGACCACTTCCAGAACCACATCCGCAACGACGGCAGCTACGACGCGCTCTACAACAAGTGGTTCGGCGGAACGGCCTGGCTGGCCAACGTGCAGGGTGGCTAGGGGGTAAGGCGCAGCCTTGCACCGAATTGCCGACCCACGATCGTCACGCGGCGCGGACGATCAGGTCTTTCCACCTGCGGCGGCGCCGTTGGGGATTGTCCCGTAGTTCTCGTTCGGCTAAAGCTGGAATCCGCCGGCCGGGCTGGCGGCACTCCACGCGCAGAAGTGCTGGGCGGAATGTCGTCCGACTTCGATTCCAGTCGATCAGAACCGCAACTGCACCCCAGCCTCGACATTGAATTCCGGCCCGCGATCCGGGAACGGCGTTGCGTCTTGCCAGCGCACCGACAGATCGAACAGGAAATTGCGCCACGGAGCGCTGATACCGGTTTCGATCTGGTGGACGGTGGCCGGCTGTCTGCTGACCGTGTTCACGTAGAACTCGTTCAGCGGGGCGTTGGAAAGTTCTGCCGAACTGATCTGAGCGTTGTGATACTCGAGTCGGTACCGCCGGCCCGCCGTGTCGGTCATTGCCCCAGCGAACGAGATCAGTACCGAATCGGAGTCGAGCGAAAAGCCCAACGTTCGCCCGCGATATCGCGAGCCATCGACATATTCGGTGTTGTTGTAGGCGAATCCGGCCAAGCGATTGTCGAACTCGAACCAGTCATTCGTTGCACGGGTATCGCTGTATTCAGTCGTGAAACTCCACGTGGTGCCGTTGGTGCCCCAAGGGCCGGCCCAGCGCATGCCACCGAGATAGCTGGTGTAGGAATGCGTAAAAGGCCCGGTATCGTCGTTCAAGAACTGAACGTAGGGCGAAAAGCTGACCGTATTGAAAGCACGGACATACTTGAACTCGATCGCCGCCTGATCGTTCGAATTGTTGCGGTCCCCGGGCACGTTGTTGATTGCGAACGCCGCCTCGAGTGGATTGCAGCCCAGCGAATCGCCGCAGAACTGCACACTGCGGGTGATGCCGACGGTGAGCCCGTCGACCGGCATGAACTCGAAACGCAGGCTGCCGACCCAAACGTTGCGAATCAGGCGGTCGCGCTCTTCCAGAAGGCCGATGAAGAAATCGAGCTGCCAGGGCCCCAGCCAGCTCAGCCAACGGGTTTCGAAGGCTTCAGGGCTGTTGCGGGTGATGCCGATCTTCGGGAATGGACGTGCGTTGTTCGACAGGATCAGGCTCGATATCTGCCCGGGACCATAGAACTTGTCGATGGTGCCGCCGTACATCTGCCAGTTGCCGACCAGCAGGCTCGCATAGCTGCCATCGAGCGTCGGCCGATACCCTTCGCCGTCGACCGCGCTGATTGCCCCCACGCGCAGCCGCGCCGCGAAACGCTCGCCGTCGTGATCGAGCCCGACGCGGACGTCCACCTCGTCGCGCGCGTTGTCGCCGAAGTCGCGAATCAGATTCGGCGCGCTGGCCAGCCGGAGCTCGCCGGCTGGCCTGAGACCACCATCTGGGCCGCCAAGCGCACGAAGTACGCGCTGCGCGGCGGCCTGAACATGCAGGGGCTCACCCAAAAGCGAGCTTCCCTCCTGCAAATTCGCAAAAAACCCGGCCGGCAACGGCCAGGTTGTGATTGGCCCTGCGATCAAGCCGCGTGACTCGAGCAACTCGACATCGGCACGCAACCTGCGATCACCCACATCCAGCCATGGCGACGCGCCCGCAGCGCTGGTCCACAACAGTGCTGCAACGACGATGGCGCGGGGGTATCTGGCGAAAACGGCGGTCAGGGTCATGATGAAGACGAGCAGAGGGCGGATCAGCGAATCGGGGCGCAAGGCGCGACGCGCCTGGGCCCGCGATAACCATGCCGGATGACAGTGACCACGGTCCAGTTCGCAGCAGGCCGGTGCGGGCACCAGGTCATGCGTTCTGTGACGCGGCCGATGGTTTCGCATCGCCGCTGAACGCGCAAGCCGGCAGAATTGTCGGGCCGTCATCGGCGCGCTGCTAGACTTCGCGGATCGAATGCCCGTAACGGCGCCCGCGCCACGTGACGCGTTTTCCACTTGCCCATCGACGCCTCATGGACCCCCAACCGGACGAAATTTCGCTGCGTGACCTGTTCGACGCACTGTGGTCACGGCGCTGGCTGATTACGGCATGCGCTGTCGGGTTCGGAATCGTTGCCGTCGGCATCTCGTACGTGATGCCCGAGAAGTACGTCGCTACGGTCGTACTGTCGCCCGTCGAGGACGATACGGCCGGCAAGCTGGGCGGCGCCGGCGCGCTGCTGTCCCAGTTCGGGGGGCTCTCGAGCCTTGCCGGACTCAGCGGTGGCTCGGGTCGGCGCGCGATCGCCGTCGCCACGCTGCAGTCGCACGCGCTGACCGAGACCTTCATTCGCGACAACGACCTCGTGCCCGTGCTGTACGCGCACAAGTGGGACGCCGCGAAAAAGACCTGGAAAACCACGGATCCCGACGAAATCCCGACACCGTGGAAAGCGGAGCGTCGATTCGCCAAGAAGGTTCGGGACGTGTCGGAGGATAAGAAATCCGGGCTAGTCACGCTGGCAATCACGTGGACCGATCCGAAACTGGCAGCCCAGTGGGCCACCGAACTCGTATCGCGCGCCAATCGCGACCTGCGCACACGCGCCATCAACGAATCCCAGATCAATCTCGCTTACCTCAACGAGCAGCTGACCAAGACCAGCGTCGTGGAGTTGCAGAAAGCCATCAGTAGCCTGATCGAAGCGGAAATCAAGAAGGTGATGATCGCGAACGGACGCGAGGAGTTTGCGTTCCGGGTGGTCGACCCTGCTCAGGTCGCCGAAGAGCGTGACAGCCCGAAGCGGGCGCTGATTTCGGTGCTTGGATTCATCGTGGGTCTGGTTCTTGGCGTGATGGTTGCACTGGCCTTACCGGCCCGTTCGAAAGCCGGAGCTTGATACCCGTGAAAAAAATCTCACCCCGCTGACGCCTTGAAGTGATCACCCTCCTTTCACTGCTGGGTTACGGCGATGCCCTGATCACGGCCGCACTGATCGAGCGTGCCGGCGTCGCGGGCCATCGCATCCGGATCGTCGGCACCTCGATCACCGCGAAGGTCGGCGAGCTGCTCGATCAGCCGCGAGCGCCCGATCAGATGCTGTTCGATGAAGTCCCGGCGTTCTACGCGCTGAAGAAGCACGGCCCGGTTCAGGCGCTGAAAGACGGACTGGCGCTGCGTCGATGGGCGCAGTCGCACACCGGCGCCGGGGACACGCTGATTTTCGAGAAGCCGCCCAGCATCCGGAATCGCTGGATGGTCTCCGGCCGGGGTGCCTCGATCATCGAGATTCCGAAGCGCACGACGGTCTATCAGGACCGGACCGAAGTGCTCGCTCCGTTGATTGGCGATCACCCGTTCCCGCCCGTGGCGCTGCCGAGCGGCAAGGCCGCGACGGTGCTGATCAATCCGAGTTCCCGGATCGCTGAAAAGGCGCTGACGGTCGGCGCCGTGCGCGGCCTTGTCGACGCCGCACGGACCCGGGGTGTCGCCGTCACGCTGATCGACGTCGATGGTACGTTCGGCGCATTGGCCGATCAGGTCGAGCGCTACCTGCTCAAGCCGGCGCTGACCGATGCGGCCCGCGCGCTGAAGGCCTCGGATCGCTACATCGGGCCGGACAGCTTCTTCCTGCATCTTGCGTATTACTACCGCGTGCCGGAGCTCGTGTTCTTTCCGGAAGGCAGCAACTATTTCCGACCTCCCGGCCTGTTCGAGCACGGCTGCGGCCTTTACCTCAAGGACCTCGACAGCCCCGCCACGCTGCAAGCGCGGCTTGACTGGTTTCTTGGCTAGCCCATTCACGGATTTCCGATGACCAACATCCGGCTCAAGCTGGCCCAGCTCGGGCGAGACACGCTGCCCCGACTCATCGCGCTGGGCCTGAATCCCAGAGCCTGGGTTGCATTGATCACCTGGCCGAAGTTTTCCGTGGCGTCGTTCGAGATCACGTCCGAACTGCTCCGTCAGGGCATCGTTCCAGAGACCGTGATCGACATCGGCGCCAATGTCGGCCAGTTCGCGGTGGCGTCGCTGAAGACGTTTCCGCAGGCGCGCGTCCATTCATTCGAGCCGCAGCCGGACTCCTTTGCCCAGCTGTCGAAGAACGTCGCGTCGTTTTCCCGCTCCACCGCGCACGCCGTGGCCTGCGGCGACTTCATCGGCAGCACGGCGTTTCATGTCAACACGCTCTCGCACTCCAGCTCGATCCTGCCGCTGGCAACCCGCCACTTGGAGGCGTTTCCCGAGTACCGCGAGGCCTCGACGATCGAGGTCAAGGTGCAGACGCTGGATTCGCTGATGCCGGCGATCCAGCCATCGGGCATGACCTTGCTGAAGATTGACGTGCAGGGCTTCGAGGCCAAGGTGCTGGCCGGTGCCAGTGAAGCGCTGGCTCGGGTCGATTACGTGCTGCTGGAAGCCTCGCTGCGGCCGCTGTACGAAGGCGAGATGCTGTTTCCCGAAATGCTCGAGTTCATGAAGGCACGCGGCTTCCGCTTCCTGCGTCCGCTGGCATGGATGAAGGATCCCCACAACGGCGAAGTGCTGCAGATGGACGCGCTGTTCGGGCGGGAAGAGGCTTGAACCCGAGTCGCGAAGCGAAAGCGGCACGCTGCGTCCCCGGCCCGGAATGAGCTTCGTCCGCAACATCGGCGCGATGGCGATCAGTTCCCTGCTCGCTCAGGCCGTGCTGATTGGGAGCGGCATCATCGCCGCGCGCGGCCTAGGCCCTGAGGATCGCGGCCATCTGGCGCTGCTGATGCTGGCGCCGATCATCGTCGCCCAGCTGGCGCAGATGGGGCTGCCGGTGGCGCTGAACTACTACGTGGCTGCCGATGGCGGCCTCGCCGATGCCAGCCGGCGGCCGCTGCTCATTCAGGCGCTGATGCGGCTGGCGCTGGCGCTGCTGATGTTTGCCGTGACGGTGGGCGTGGCCCAACCGCAGATGCCGCCGCGCCTGCTGCTGCCGGGAGCGCTGATGGCGTTTGCGGTCGTCGGGCTCATCACGCAGGAGTACAGCTACGCGGTGCTGCAGGGACTGGACCGGTTCCGCCAGGTCGCCGTCGCCCGGCTGGTGCCGGCGGCCAGCTACTCGCTGATGGCCTGCGGACTGTGGCTTGCCGATCAGGTCACGCTGCTGGCGCTGTGCATCGCTTGGGCCTGCTCCTATCTGCTGTCGGCGCTGGTCGCGCTGCTGCTGGTGATGCATGGCGGGGTGCCCGAGCCGCGTGGCGGCGAGACGCGCTCGCCGGCGGACTTCCGGCGCTTCGGTCTGCGCGCGTTCATCGGCTCTGCCTCGCCGATGGAAACGTTCCGGATCGACCAGATTCTCGGTGCGACCCTGCTGGGCCCGGCGGCGCTCGGGCTGTACGTCGTGGCGCAGTCGTTCTCGACGCTGCCGAGGATCGTCGCCTCCAATTCCGGCTTCGTGATCTACGCCGATGCCGCCAGCCGCGCGCGGGACGGCCGTGCCGGCCTGCGCGCGCTGCTGGTCCGCGTGGCCAAGCTCAGCGCCGTCAATGCCGGCTTCTGCCTGCTGCTCGCTGCCGTGCTGCCGTGGCTGAATCCGCTGTTCTTCGGCGCGGAGTTCACAGCGGCGACTGCCGCCTCGCAATGGCTGGTGCTGGCCGCGTGGATTGGCGCCACGCGCAAGTTTCTGGGCGAGCTCGCCAAGGGCCTGGGCCAGCCGCTGATCCAGACTTGGTGCGAACTGCTGGTATTGCTGGCGCTGCCGCTGCTGGCATGGCTGGGGGTACGGGATGGCCGGCCAGAAAGCCTTGCGCTGGCGCTGGTGGCGGCGCAAGCGATCGTCGGTTTGGTCTGCATGGCGTTGCTGCTGCGGCTGCTGCGCGGCACCGCCGACGGCGTGCGTCGAGATGCAATCAATACGGTGGCAGCCGATGGGCGCTGAGGCGATCCGCCCGCAGCCGGCCGTGTTGGCCGGCGGTACGCAATGGCTGTTGCTGGCGGCGCGGACGCTGTACTGCCTCGGTTGCCTGACCTTGCCGCTGCTGGTGGTTCGGGCGAGTGGCATCACCGCATCGGACGCGCTGTTCGCGATGGCGCTGCTGATGGCCGCAGCAGCCGTTGTCGGGCGCGGGCAGCTGCCCAAGCTGCATGGGCTTGGCGTCATTGTTGTGGCCGGTGCCGGTTACACCGTGGCGGCGCTACTGTCATCGCTGACGCTGCCGGCGGACGCGCTGATCGGATCGGCGTTCGCGGCGGTCAAATTCTTCTATCTGACCGCGGTCTGGTTCGCGCTTGGCATCTTCGTGCTGCCGTCGTTCACGCATACCGTGTCGGCGGTTTCGTTCTGGACGCTCGGCTGTGCGCTTTCGGGCCTCGGCGGGCTTGCCCAGACCGTGATCGACCCGACAGTGATTCCGCTGACCGAGAGCATCGTCGGACGCGCGGTGGGCTTCACCGGACATCCGAACGACCTCGGTGCATCGCTCGGAATCGCGCTTGCGCCCGCGCTGGCGCTGGCAACCGGCACAGCGCTGTCGCGATTCCGCCGGTTGCTCACCGGCGCGTGCCTCACGCTGGTCGTGACCGGTCTGATCCTGTCCGCATCGGCCAGCGGCATCATTTCCGCAGTCGCCGCGGTGGCTACGTGGATCGTGCTGACCGGACGTACCCGGCTTGGACTGATCCTCGCCGGCATCGGTGCCGCCGTGCTTGTCGCGGTCGGCGTATTGCTGGAAACGGCGAGTGTCGAGCTGTCTGCCGTCGCCGATCTGTATGCGTTGTCCGAGGGCGGCAAGGGCGGCACGTTCGCCGAACGCATCGATACCTTCGTCGCGGCGTGGGAGGAGATCTCTGCGCAGCCCCTGCTCGGTGTCGGGACGGTGGCGGGCGGGCGGCTGACGCGGGTCGGTTTGGCAACACACAACGTGCTGCTCGGCGCGTGGTTCGAGACCGGCGTGCTCGGCATGCTGTCGCTGCTGCTAATCCTGCTCGCTGCGTTCTGGATCAGCCGCCGCGCACTGCAACTGGCCGTGGACCGGGAGGTCCGTAATCTTGTCGCCGCGCTGGTCGGCGCCGAAGTGGCGTTCTCGATCTACTCGATGACGGCACCCGGCCTGTATCAGCGTTATGGATGGATCAGCGTGGCGCTGATCTTTGCGATGTACAACTCATTAAGGCTTCATTACGTCACTCATTCACGCTGGAATAACGCCTAGACATGCGCAAGCTCTTCAATCGACTGCTGGCCCTCCTCAAGGCGTTGGCGAAGCTGCAGGAGCGCCTCGATACGCAGGCGATCAACCAGAGTCTCATGCTCCTCGAGCTTCGTCGCGGCAACTCGTCGGCGCAGCTGCACGACCATGAATTCAAGGTGTTTTCGCAGTGGGGCGAGGACGGGATCATCCAGAAGCTGACGCAGGTGGTGCCGATTGCGAACCGGACATTCATCGAGTTCGGCGTCGAGGACTTCCTCGAATCGAACTGCCGCTACCTGCTGATGAAGGACAACTGGTCCGGCTTCGTCGTCGACGGCTCGCCGCGTAATGTCGAGAAGATTCGCAACGCTCACTTCTACTGGAAGCATGAGCTGACGGCCCATTGCTCGTTCATCACCCGCGAGAACATCAACGCGGTGCTGGCGCACAGCGGATTCGATGAAGACCTCGGCCTGCTGTCGGTCGATATCGACGGCATGGACTACCACGTGCTGAAGGCCATCACCGGTTTCCGTCCGCGGCTGCTGGTTGTCGAGTACAACGCGGTCTTCGGCGGCGAGCGGAATATCACGGTGCCGTACGACGGCACGTTCTACCGGACGCGTGCCCACGCATCGAACCTCTATTTCGGGGCATCGTTCGGCGCGATGGTCAGTCTGGCAACTTCACTGGGCTATGTGCTGGTCGGCACCTGCTCGGCGGGTGTCAATGCCTTCTTCGTCCGCAAGGACCTTGAGAACGACGCGATTCGGGCATTCGCCAGCACCGCCGCGTTCACGGATTCCAAGACCCGGGAGAGCCGTGATGCGGCGGGCAATCTGACCTTCATTAGCGGTACCGCGCGGCTGCCGGTGATCCGTGGACTGCCGGTACTGAACGTCGATACCGGCGCCGTTGAACCGCTGTAGCGCAGGCGTCGGCGCGCGGGACGCGCCGAGCCTCAGCTGATTGTGTCGGTGGTCAGCGATTTCTGAGCCGGTGGTCGCAGGTGCAGCAGCTTGCAAAGCTTCATCCGCATGAATGCGGGATCGCGCAGCCGGTTCATCAGCGAGTCGAACTTCGAGCGCAGTCGGCCGCGGTAGAGGCGGCGGGACAGCGAGCGATCGTAGACATGATCGGCGTGCACGATACGCGCCGGCCGCGTCGGCAGCGTGAGATCGGTGGCCACCGTCGGCACGACCGGATTACGGAATGTCGTATGCGTGGCTTCTTCACCGAAGCCGATGTTGACGATCAGGTTGTGGCGCGGCACGACCGCCAGCCGACTCTGCGAGACGTTGGCGAAGATCCACTGGAAGCTCCAGGCATCGATCGCATGGGTGGTGAAGGTGTCGTTGTTCCGGCTGCGCATGTAACGCTCGTTGCGGTCGGGGTAGGCGCCGGGCAACAGCCGTTCTCGTGAAAACTCCGGCCAGAGTTCCGTCGCGGACGCATAGGTGGTCCAGACTCGCCGCCACGTGGCCCAACCCCAGATCGAGAAGTGCCGAGAAAAGATGTAGTCGCTAGACACGTCGGCAAGGAACTGCTGCTCGCAGAACGCGGAGCCCGAGATTTGGCCAATGCGTTCATCGTGCCGGTAGCGGTTCAGCATTTCCTCGCAGTACCAGAAGAAGCTCTGCACCGGCAGGCAGTCGTCCTCAAGGATGATGCCTTGCTCCTCGTGCTCGAAGAACCAGTCGATGGCACTGCTGACCGCGTGCCGGCAGCCGAGATTCTGATTGTGAAGCAGCGTCGAGACTTCGCACGGCCAGTCGATGCGTTCGATCACCTGTCGCGTGCGCTGGCACTTGTCGGCTTCGCCCGGCCTGTTACTGCGAGGACCATCAGCGGCGATGTACAGGCGCGGGGGGCGTGCGGCGCGGATCGCCTCGAACACGTCCGCCGTGACATCCGGGCGATTGAAGATGACGAACAGCACCGCCGTCTGCAGCGGTGCTTCGGGCTTGAACTCGGACTTGATGCGGGCAGAGATGGTCTGGATGGTCACGGGATCTTCAGACGGGTCTTGATCGCGCGAGCCAGCGCCCGGGACTTCGCCTGCAGGTATTGCCTGTCGCGCAGCCGGCTGAGCAGGGAATCGACCTTGGAAAGGAGGAATCCACGGTACAGGCGCTTGGAGAGCGAGTGGTCATAGACAAAATCGGAGTGGACGAAAGTCGGGGCCGTTGTCGGCAGCGTAATGTCGCGAGCCGAAAGCGGCGCCACTGGATGGCGAAATGTCGTGTGCGTGGCGTCATCACCGAAGCCGATGTTGACGATGAGGTTGTGCCGCGGCACGACCGCCAGCCTGGACTGCGAGATGTTGGCAAACGTCCATTGGTAGTCCCAGGTGTCGACGTCGTTACGGATCACCTGATCGTTATGCAGGCTGCGGGCCAGACGTTCGCTGCGCAGCGGGTAAGCGGCGGGCAGCAGCCGCTGACGGCAGAACTCGGGCCAGCGGCTGAGGCTGGGATCGTAGGTCTGCCACACGCGTCTCCACGTGGCCCAGCCCCAGATCGCGAAATGTCGCGAAAAGATGTAGTCGGTGCTGGCGGTGCGCAGGAAGTCGTCGGCGAAGAACGTGGTGCCAGAAATTTGACCAATGCGCTCGTCATGACGGTAACGCGACAACTGCTCTTCGCAGAACCAGAAGAAACTCGGCACGGGCAAGCAGTCGTCTTCGAGAATGATCCCTTCTTCCTCGTGTTCGAAGAACCAAGTGATCGCGCCGCTGACCGCATTGCGGCAGCCGAGATTGGCTTCGCGAAATAGGGTGCGCACCTCGCAGGGCCAATCCACCTGTTCGATGATCGCGCGCGTCGCGCGGCACTTGATCGCTTCGGCGGGGCGGTTGGTTCGCGCGCCGTCAGCAGCCACGTAGAGCCGGGCGGGCCGCGCGGCGCGAATCGCCTCGAAGACGATTGCGGTTGTTTCCGGGCGGTTGAAAATGAGGAAAAGAACAGGTGTTGCGAGCGATGGCTTGGGCATGTCCGTGGCTGTCATCGCCGAGCCTGAGTCGTTGCTGTTTGTCATGAACGAAGGTGGGTTGTGCCGTGGTCGGCTGCTAAGCTTGGCGCACTTTGTCGCGGTTACGTCATCGTTCGCGCCGCACAAATGGTACGCAATCGGCATGCTGACGATGCACAAGGAGGTTTCCATCGCTAGCGATGCTGCCGATCTGTTGCTGGCGCTCTTGCCCCTATCACTGCCTGACAGCGCCTGACGCTGTTACGCAGAACCCATGCCGACGTGTTGCTGGAAGTTCAATGTCTCGAAACATCGTGGTGACCGGTGGCAGTGGCTTTATCGGTACTTATTTGTGCAAGGCGCTCAGCGAACAGGCGGATGTCGACCGCATCGTGGTGCTGGATCGGGTGCCACCGTCTCAGAGCATTGCCAAATTGCAGTTCGTGCAGTGCGATCTACGGGATCCGCTGCCGTTCATGCCGGATTTCCCGGTCGCGACGTGCTTTCACCTGGCAGCCGCCTGCCGCGAACCGGGGTTCGACTGGGACGAGTATTTCGTCAACAACCATGTCGCTACCCGCCGCGTGACGGAGTGGGCAGTTCGCTGTGGCATCCCCAGCATCGTGTTCACGAGCACGGCGATGGTGTTTCGCGCAGGGGATGAACGACACCGGGAAAGCGACACTCCGAATGCCGACACCGCCTACGGCATATCGAAGGCGCTTGCCGAGGAAACCTTGCGCGGATGGCGCGACGGGGCGTTGGACCGGCGCTTACGCGTGGTTCGCCCGGGCGTGGTCTTCGGCTGCGGCGCCGGCGGAAATTTCGTCAATCTGTACAAGGCTTTACGCCGAGGACTCTTTGCGTACATCGGTCGCCGGACGACGGTCAAGAGCGCCATCTACGTCAAGGATCTCGTGCGTCTGCTGCTGACGGTGGAGCGCGATGCGCAGCAGATTGACACCTTCCATGGTGCGTATTTTGAGCCCACCACAATCGGATCGGTGTGCGCGTCGCTCTGCAAGGCTTACGGCTGGAGTCGATTCATCCCCGTGATTCCGTTCCGGCTGGCTTGGCTCGCGGCCATCCCGTTTCAGGCTCTGGATGCGATTGGCCTTCGAAATCCGGTACACACTCGAAGGATCGAGAAGCTGTTTTGCTCGACCGATCTTTCTGCTGAAAACCTGCGTTCGATCGGTTTCGAGCACCAGTTCTCGCTCGATGCGGCGATCGCCGATTGGCGTGAAAGCTGCGCGCCGAAGTCCCTGTATTGAGCGCGTGATCGCCGCTTGCCTTCCCTGATTCGATGAAAATCCTGATTCATTCGCTTTACTTCCACCCGGATCAGACCGGCATCTGCAAGTACAGCGGCGAGATGGCGCAGTGGCTTGCCGCGCGCGGGCATCGGGTAGAAGTCGTCACCGGTTTCCCGCATTACCCACAATGGGAGCTGGCTGCACCACATCGGCGAACCCGCTTCCTGACTGAGCAGTGGGGCGAGGTCACGGTCCATCGGGTGCCGCATTACATTCCGAATGGCGGCAAGGTCAGTGCCTTGCAGCGGATGCTGATCGACGGCACGTTCTTTCTCGGCAGCCTCGTGAAATGGATTGCGCTGTTCTCGCGCAGGGACCGTTTCGAGGTCGTGATCTCGGTCTGCCCACCGATGTTCACCGGTATTCCGGCACTGCTCAGCGGTTGGTTGCGGCGTGTGCCCTGGATTTATCACGTGCAGGATTTTCAGGTCGATGCCGCCCTGAGATTGAAAATGCTGAACATTGGCGTGCTCGGCAAACTGCTGTATGCGTTGGAAAATTTCTTGATGCGCCGAGCCGGGCGCGTATCGTCGATCACCGACGCCATGTGTCGACGCGCCATTGCCAAGGGTGCCGATGCCGAGCGCACCTGGCTGCTTCCGAACTGGGCGGATGTGCGCGGCATTACGCCGGGGCCGGCCGACAACGCATTTCGTCGTTCGCTCGACTTGCCGCCGGACAGCTTCCTCGCCATCTATGCTGGCGCGATGGGTGCCAAGCAGGGGCTCGATCTGGTGATCGAAGCGGCTGACCGTCTACGCGGTGACCTCCGCTTCCGCTTTCTGATGGTCGGCGCTGGGCCTGAATGGCAGCGACTCAAGGATGCAGCCGAACAGCGCGGCCTTCACAGCATCTTGTTCCTGCCGGTGCAGCCGCTGGAAGTGCTCGGCGATCTGCTTAGGGCCGCCGATGTCCATCTGGTGATCCAGAAGGCCGAGGCTGCCGATCTGGTCATGCCTTCGAAGCTGACCAATATCCTCGCAGTTGGTCGTCCCGCCATCGCCACGGCAAGCGAGGGGACGGCACTCTCGGACGTGCTGGAAGGTGCCGGCACGGGCTGCGTCGTTCCGCCGGACGATGTCGATGCGCTGGTCGCAGCACTGCAGAAGCTGGGCATCGATCCTGATCATCGGGCGCGTATGGGTGAAAATGCGCGGCGCTATGCGGAAGCCAATCTGGATCAGGATGCAATCCTGCTGCGATTCGAGCAGCAACTCATTGGGCTGGTTCGCGAATACAAGGGAGCATTGAAAGAGTGAAACGTGCACTGATCACCGGTATCACCGGCCAGGACGGGGCCTATCTGGCCGAGTTTCTGCTTGGCAAGGGTTACGAGGTGCATGGCATCAAGCGGCGTTCGTCGTCGTTCAATACGGGGCGCATCGACCACCTTTACCAGGACCCGCACGAGCAGCAGCGGCGGCTGATCCTGCACTACGGCGATCTGACCGACTCCACCAATCTGATCCGCATCGTGCAGGCGGTGCAGCCGGACGAGATCTACAACCTCGGCGCGCAGAGCCATGTTGCGGTGTCGTTCGAGAGTCCGGAGTACACGGCCAATTCCGATGCGCTCGGCACGCTGCGCCTGCTGGAGGCGATCCGCATCCTCGGACTGGAGAAGAAGACCCGCATCTACCAGGCCTCGACCTCGGAGCTGTACGGCAAGGTGCAGGAGATTCCCCAGAAGGAGACCACGCCGTTCTATCCGCGCTCGCCGTACGGCGTGGCCAAGCTGTATGCGTACTGGATCACCGTGAACTACCGCGAGTCCTACGGCATGTATGCCTGCAACGGCATCCTGTTCAACCACGAATCACCAGTGCGCGGTGAAACCTTCGTGACCCGCAAGATCACGCGGGCGCTGGCGCGCATCTATCTCGGCCTCGAAAGCTGCCTGTACCTCGGCAACATGAATAGCCTGCGCGACTGGGGACACGCGCGCGACTACGTCGAGATGCAGTGGCTGATGCTGCAGCAGGAGCAGCCAGAGGATTTCGTGATCGCCACTGGCGTACAGCATTCGGTGCGCGATTTCGTCAATGCCGCCGCTGCCGAACTGGGCATGGCACTGGCCTGGCACGGCGTCGGCGTCGACGAGTTCGCGACGGTGCTGACAGCCCCTGCGGAATGCGCAGCGAAGCCGGGCACGAAGATCGTGGCGGTGGACCCGCGCTACTTCCGTCCGGCCGAGGTCGACACGCTGCTCGGCGATCCCACCAAGGCACGCGAAAAGCTGGGCTGGACGCCGACGACGAGCTTTGCCGAACTGGTGCAGGAAATGATGGCCGAGGACTTGAAGTCGGCACGGCGCGACACGCTGGTGCAGAAGGCCGGCTACCGCGCATTCAACTACCACGAGTAAGGGATGGCCGAGATGACGCCGGATTCGAAGATCTTCGTCGCAGGCCACCGGGGGCTGGTGGGATCGGCCATCGTCCGCCGCTTGCAGTTGGCCGGTTTCACGCAGGTGCTGACCCGCAGCCGCAGTGAACTCGATCTGACCGACAAGCAGGCGGTGCGTGGCTTCTTCGAGACGCAACGGCCGGACTACGTGTTCCTGGCGGCCGCGAAGGTCGGCGGCATCCTCGCCAACGACAGCTTCCCGGCGGACTTCATCCGCGACAACCTGGAGATCCAGACCAATGTCATCGATAGCGCCTGGCGCGCCTCGGTGAAGAAACTGGTGTTCCTCGGTTCATCGTGCATCTATCCGAAGTTCGCGGCCCAGCCGATCACCGAGGATGCCCTGCTGACCGGTACGCTGGAGCCCACCAACGAGTGGTACGCGATCGCCAAGATCGCTGGCATCAAGACCTGCGAGGCCTACCGCAAGCAGCACGGCTTCAACGCCATTTCGCTGATGCCGACCAATCTTTACGGACCCGGCGACAACTTCGATCTGAAAAGCTCGCACGTGCTGCCGGCCTTGATCCGCAAGTTTCACGAAGCGAAGCAGCGGGGCGATGCCGAAGTGGTCGTCTGGGGTACGGGCACGCCCCGTCGCGAGTTCCTGCATGTCGATGATCTGGCCGATGCCTGCCTGCATCTGTTCAGCAGCTACGAGGGGGCCGCGGTCGTCAATGTCGGCGTCGGCGATGACGTCTCGATCGCGGAACTGGCGGCGCTGGTCAGCGCCGTCGTCGGCTTCGAAGGGCGCATTGTCTACGACACCAGCAAGCCGGACGGCACGCCACGCAAGCTGCTGGACGTGTCGCGGCTGCAGGCGCTCGGCTGGAAGGCGAAGATCGGGCTGGCCGACGGAATAGCGTCGACGTACCGGTGGTTCCTCGAGCAGAGGAGCGGCGCCTAGGACGGCGGCTGCTGTGCCCGGCGGCTGTCTCCAGCGCCGGGCATGCCCGCAGCCGATTCAGTACGCGCCGCTGCCCTTGAGCACGACGCGCACGGTCTTCAGGATGATTCCGAGGTTCATCTGCAGGCTGCGGTGCTTGGAGTAGTAGGCGTCCAGCACCACGCGCCGCTCGTAGCTGGAATCGCTGCGGCCGGAGGCCCGTCACTGCTGGCGTGGTAGCGCTTGGCAATCTGCGACTGAAGCGCCTGCAAGGTGGAAGTCATCTTCGACAGCGATGCGCTCATCATCGAACAGTCACTACCCGCTGGCCAATTCGCAATCGGCTTATTCTTAGGCGGCGGCTCAGCCTCCAATCGACGCATACCGCGTACTGTTCTTTGCATACCATGCAACCAGCGCCGGCAATGAGTCGATCAGGTGCTTTTGTGGGGCCCAGCCGAGCGCCTGCAGTTTGCTGGAGTCCATTGCATAGCGGAAATCGTTGAAGGGACGATCACTGACAAAAGTCACGGCTTCGTCGAAGTTGCGGCCGGTTTGGTCGCAGATCATTCGGGCGATGTCGATATTCCGGAATTCGTGTTCGGTCCCCACGTTGTAGATCTCGCCGCACCGGCCGCGCTCCAGCAAGACCACCAGCGCCTCGGCAAAATCTTCTACCGCCAGGAATCGGCGGCGATTCTCGCCGTTCCCGTGCAGAGTCAACTTGTCGCCGGCCAAGGCCTGCAAGGTGAACTTCGGGATGATCTTCTCCGGGAATTGCCGCGTGCCGAAGATGTTGTTGCCGCGGACAATGGTGATCGGCAACTTGAAGCTGTGGATGTAGCTGATGACCATCATGTCGGCTCCTGCCTTGGACGCCGAGTAAGGGTTCGTTGGATTCAGCATATCCGTTTCGACATGCGCACCTTCCGCGATTTCGCCGTACACCTCATCTGTGGATACGTGAATCATCCGCGGCACGGCATTGATCCTGCAGGCCTCCAACAGCGCGTGAGTCCCTAGCGTGTTCGAGTGGGTGAACTGAAGGGAATTGCCGAACGAGTTGTCGACATGGCTCTCGGCAGCCAGATGCAGAACGCAATCAATGTTCCTCGTGACGCGCGTGCACAGCGCGAAATCGGCGAGATCGCCAACAACGAGACTGCAACGTTGCCAGTCAAGCATGCCGTCAAGATTCCTGATGTCCGCAGCGTAGGTCATCTTGTCGAGAATCGTGAAATTCGCTTGCGGATACTGGCGCAGCATCCGGTCAACGACATGCGAGCCGATGAAGCCAGCGCCGCCAGTGATCAGGAAGTTATTCATCGTTGAGCAGGCGTCCAATATTGCGGATGTCGGATTCGAGGTCGTAATGTGGACGCGGAAGTCCCAGTGACCGCAGCAGCTTTGCGGGGTTCATCGTGAAGGCGTCACGCTCGGTCACGTCGATTACTTCGAGCACGCCACGGCCGTGGCCCTGAATCAGCCATTGGGCAATACGGCCGAGCGAAAGGCCTATGCCGCTGCCAAGTGCGTGAATACCGGATGGACGATGCGCACAGATACTGTCGAGCAGCCCGGCGAAAGCTGTAACCGGCAGGAAATCGCGTTCGACATAGGGGCTGGCGTCGAGCACGATGCGGCCTTCATTTCGCAATCTCGATGTCGCGATGCCGAAGAAGCTCTGCCTTCCGTACTCGCGCCCGTAGACATTGGCGACACGCAGGATCGTGCATCGTTCGCCTAACAGGGCTGCGATGCGGCGCTCGGATTCGAGCTTGTTTGCACCGTAAAAGCAGGCAGGTCCCACAGGCGATTGCTCGTCAAGCACGATCGGGACATTCGATGGCCGATAGACCTTTCGAGTACTGAGCATCACGAAATGACTGTCGGTGTCTGCGGCATGTCGGGCGGCGAGCAGGTCGCAGTCGTCTGCCTCGCGATAGGCAACTGACTTGGTTGCCGGCGACACGGCGCAATTGACAACGACATCGAAGCGCTGCCCAGCCAGGGCGGCGATGCCATCGTGGCTGATTGCGGTCGCGGAGTGTCCGGTGATGGCGAGCCAATGGCGAGCGATGAAGCTTCCGCTACCAACCACAAGAATTCGGCAACTCATCCCGTCAAGTCACGTCGTGAAGCAATTGAGAACAAGGATGTCTGCTTCGGCTGTAAGGGTGTTGATCTATGCCGAAGGCGTGAGAGGCCCGACGCCGGGACATCAGTAGCCCGTGCTTCCGAAGACGACACGGATAGTCCGAAACAGAATCTGCAGATCCAGCCAGAGGTGCTGATTCCTGATGTAGTAGACGTCGAGCACGATTCGCCGTCTGAAGCCGACGTCATTGCGGCCACTGACTTGCCACAAGCCAGTCATGCCCGGGCGTACCGCCAGGTACCAGCGCCAAGCGCGACGATAGTGTTCTTTCCCGACATCGGTGACCGGTCGCGGCCCAACTAGGCTCATGTCACCGCGCAGCACGTTAAATAGCTGAGGTAGTTCATCGAGACTGGTGCGACGCAGGAACTCGCCAACCTTTGTCACGCGCGGATCTTTGCGGAGTTTCTCGTCTCGATCCCATTCGGCTTTCAGTTCCGGATGTTCCGCAAGTACGCGCTTAAGGACACTTTCAGCGTCCGGAATCATCGTTCTGAACTTGTAACAGGTGAACCATTCGCCATTACGGCCAATACGCCTATGGCCATAGAACACTTCGCCGCCGGAACGAGCGACCAATATGTAAAGGGCGGTGAAAACGGGCGACAGCAAGCCGAGGAGCATCAGGCTGCCAACGAAGTCGATTCCGCGCTTGGCAATGGACCAGGCACGGGGGATGGAGATCGCTCCTGCCGTGTGCGTGCCCTCTGAACGATGCAGCATCGCTCGAGTGGCGCCTCGCGAACGACGCTTCCGAGCGGGGACTGCCGCGTCGGGGTGTGGTAGCGCGCCGGGTTGATGAAGCGCCGGGCGCTGCTCGGCGGCACCCGGTCGAAGGTCGGTAATGCTGTTCGTGTTGTTTGAGGCTGCGCCCAGTGATATCGCCGATCTGCGTCCGACGACGTTCGACGTATCGCGCGCGTTATGTGGTGATTTCTGAAGGGAACTCATAAGTGGTTTGCTGCGCAGTTGATGGAGGCCAGATCTGCAACTGGCATGCGGTGAACGGCGGTCATCAGCTTGAATCCGGGGCAATGCCAATCCTGGTCAGGAATCGCGTTACGGCGATCTGCAACGAGCGCACCCAGGAGCATGTCTGCGATCAAGGCAACTCTGACGGTTTGCGCTGCTGCATCAAATGTCCTCTCACGATCTGCGTCGCAGCACCCGGGTAGTTGGTTCGTAATTCCATCGTTCGAGTTGTTCTGTAGCTGTCTGGCAGAAGGGGAAAATGCTCCCTAGGCGGTTATGGCTTGCCGCTGCATCCAACGCCAACTGTGTGCGATCGCGTCGTCAAGTTCGGTGAATTTCGGTGTCCAGCCCAGCGCGGTCCGCGCGTAGTCGGCACGGCCGACAGCATAAGGGGGATCGCCGGGCCGGCGATCGGTGTAGCTCACCGGAATTGTGCGCCCGGTCACGCGACGTGCCGCTTCCACGATCTGGTTCAAGGAAAATCCGTTTCCGACGCCGAGGTTAACAGCCTCGAATGTCATTTTCTGTTGCAAGGCGCGCGCCACCGCCAGCGTGTGAGCGTGCGCCAGATCACAGACGTGAACGAAATCGCGGACGCAGGTGCCATCGGCCGTGGGGTGGTCGGCGCCGTTCAGCGTGACCTTGACGTCGATGCCTGCGGCGACCTTCAGCACCACCGGGATGATGTGCGGCTCGGGGTCGTGGTCTTCGCCGATCTCGCCGTCCGGGTCGGAGCCGGCGGCATTGAAGTAGCGCAGCGCGATGGCGCTGAAGCCGTGATGGCGCACGAAGCCGCGGATCAGCTGCTCGCAGTTGAGCTTGCTCTGGCCGTAGAACGAGCTGGGGTCACACGGCGTCGATTCGTCGATCGGCTGGTCGTGGACGCCGCCGTAGACGGCGCAGCTCGACGAGAAGACCAGGGTCGTCACGCCGGTGGCGCGCATCGCTTCGAGCAGGCGCGTGGTGCCGACCACGTTGTTCTCGAAATACAGCGACGGGTTGGCCATCGATTCGCCGACGTAGGCGAACGCGGCGAAGTGCATCACGGCGACCGGCTGGACCTCGCGGATGACCTGTTCGAGGCGACTGCGGTCGAGGATGTCGCCCTCGATCAGCGGGCCCCATTTGACCGCTTCGCGGTGGCCGCGGCTCAGGTTGTCGTAGACCACCGGCTGGTAGCCGGCTGCAGCCAGCGCCTTGCAGGCATGGCTGCCGACGAAACCGGCGCCGCCGGTGACCAGGATCGTGCGAGCGGAATCGGACGGGTTCATCGGCAGCGACACGCTCAGTGTTTCTGGTCGCGCAGCACGCGCTCGAAGTACGGAATCGACCGCTGCAGGCCTTCGCGCAGCGCGATCTTCGGTTCCCAGCCCAGCGTGTTGCGGGCGCGGGTGATGTCCGGACGGCGCTGCTTGGGATCATCCGGCGGCAGCGGCAGATGTTCGAGCGTCGACTTCGAGCCGGTCAGTTCGATCACCAGTTCGGCCAGTTCGCGGATCGTGAACTCGCCCGGGTTGCCGAGGTTGATCGGGCCGGTGACGTCTTCAGGCGAGTTCATCAGGCGCACGAAACCTTCGACGAGATCGTCGACGAAGCAGAACGAGCGGGTCTGCTGGCCTTCGCCGTAGATCGTGATCGGCCGGCCGAGCAGCGCCTGCATGATGAAGTTCGACACCACCCGGCCATCGTTCGGATGCATGTTCGGGCCGTAGGTGTTGAAGATGCGGGCGACCTTGATCTCGACCTTGTGCTGCCGGTGGTAGTCGAAGAACAGGGTTTCGGCGCAGCGCTTGCCCTCGTCGTAGCAGGAGCGGTAGCCGACCGGGTTGACGTGGCCCCAGTAGTCCTCCGGCTGCGGGTGGACTTCAGGATCGCCATAGACCTCGCTGGTCGAGGCCTGGAAGATCCGGCACTTCAGGCGCTTGGCAAGACCCAGCATGTTGATCGCGCCGTGGACGCTGGTCTTGGTGGTGGCGACCGGATCGAACTGGTAGTGGATCGGGCTGGCCGGGCAGGCGAGGTTGTAGATCTGGTCGACCTCGACATACAGCGGCATGGTCACGTCATGACGCAGGAATTCGAAGCGCGGGTGATTGAGGATGGGCTGCAGGTTTTCGCGCGAGCCGGTGTAGAAGTTGTCGACGCAGAGCACTTCCTGCCCTTCGGCCAGCAGCCGGGCACACAGGTGCGATCCGATGAAGCCGGCGCCGCCGGTGACGAGGATGCGCTGCGGTCCGAACTCTCGCTTGGTTCCCATGCCTGACTGGTCTCGATCGTTGTAGTGGATGACGGTGAAGGGAAATCGTGTATTTGCCGGGGTTTACGGTCAGCGCTCAGCGAAAGGCCGGCGCTTGTCGCGATGCTGCAGGTCGCAGGGAATCCGTCGGGCGGTCAGTTGGTTCGCGGCTGGCATCGCCCTCAGGAGAGGGTGAGCAGGCCGACGGCAGGCTGACGATGCTGGGGTCCTCGACATGGATGGAAGCTGAACGGCCGCTTTCGGGCCTGCTGGGATACCGCAATGAGGCTGTCGACCGTTGATGGCGTGCGCCACAACGGTGCGTCTATTGTGCACTGCGGCGGATCATTTTTTGTCGGTTCGTGGGGCGCATGTCGATATCAAGCAAACGCCGTGCAAACCTTAATGCCAACAGATGCTTGAAGTACCCGCTGGACATGAATAGTGCAGATTTCGCCGGCCAGACTGTGAACTGCCGCACTGTTTCCGCCTGAACGACGAATCAGCTGCCTTTTTTCGGGTCATCGCCCTGCACGCCGGCCGGGCGCGGGCCCGGACGCAGCTGCACGCCATGCGGCGCCAGGATGGCAATGACCGGCACACGGGCCCGCAGCGCGCGCAGGATCCAGTAGTGGCCGCTCAGCGCCCGGAGCACGAACAGCAGGTCGGACACCGGCTTGAACTTGAACGACAGCCCGAGATTGCGCTTGATCGCACCGCGAATGTCGGTGATGAAGCGGGCGTCATCGAAATCGAACGTTTCCGCCTCGGCGAGGCGGCCCAGGATCAGTTCGGCAAGTTCGCGGTAGAACGCGGTGAGCTGATCGGTGGTCACGCCATCGCTGATGCCGCCCAGCGCGGTGAGGTGACCGTGCAACTCGTCCCAGCGCGACGCGTGAGCGGCGTTGAGCAGCGCCACCACCCGATCGGCGACCGGGCGGCTGAGCCGCTTGACGCAGCCGAAGTCGTAGACGACCAGCTCGCCGGTCGGTCGGAACGCGAAATTGCCCGGATGCGGATCGGCATGCACCGCCAGCGCCACGAACAGCTGGTGCAGTGCCCAGCGGCTGAGCGCCAGCCCCAGGGCGTCGCGCAGCTCCTGTGGCCAGGATTTCGCAATCTCCAGGGTGGCGCCGGCTTCCTCGCTGAGCACCAGGATGCCGTCGGCGCAGAGCGCCTCGACCGGCTTCGGGTAGACGATGCCGGCCAGTTTCGCGTGCTGGCGCAGATGCTTCAGATGCCCCAGTTCGGCGCCGTAGTCGGTTTCCTCGCGGAAGCGGTCGCGGACCTCGGCCATCAGCGTGTCGATGGCGCTGCTGTCCACCGGCAGCAGCTTCGACAGGCCGATCAGCCGCTTCAGCTGCGCGACATCGGCATCGACGGCATCGACCACGCCGGGGTAGCGCACCTTGATGACCACCGGCGCGCCGTTGGACAGCACGGCCCGGTGCACCTGGCCGATGCTGGCGGCGGCGATCGCCTGCGGTTCGACCGAACGGACCCGCTTCCGCTGCGCGGCGGTCCATTGCGCGTCCAGCAGCGGCGCGATGTCGGCAAACGGCAGCGGCTCCACCGAACGCTGCAGCTTCTTCAGCTGTTCGCCGAGCTGCGGCGGCAGCACGTCGGCGTATTGCGAGGCCAGCTGGCCCATTTTCATGGCGGCGCCGCGCAGCTCGCCGAGCGTCTGCGCCCAATCCTCGCCGACCTCCGCCCAGTACAGCGCCGTGCGCTCCAGCCGATCGCCACCGGGCAGCTTGTTCAGCACCGATCGCCCGAGCGTCCGCAGTCCGACGCCGAGAATCTTGCCGGTCCGTCCACCCGCACCGCGCGTCTTGATCGCCATCGAAATAATTGGGGTCAGATACAGATTTCAGCGGGCGAGTGCCGGCAGCCGGCTGCCGGCGGCAGGCGGATCTTCCGGCGGGCCGGCGAAGCATTGCGCGATGCCCATCCACTGCTTCGCGGGCTCCCCGGTGATGACCAGCGCCGTGTCGGCAATGTTCCGGCCCTGGGTGACGACATGGCAGAACTCGCTGGCCAGGCCTTCGATCCGGTCGCTGTCCGATGGCGGATTCCATTCCCAGATCGCGCCGGACGGGGCGGTGAGGCGCAGGTGCGGCTCCGGCGCCGGCACCGGCAGCCGGCGGTTGCTGAAAGTGAAGCCGTAGGTCTTGACGCCCAGCGTGGCGATCGCCCGGATCGCGTCGGTATAGACGCGCGTCTGGCCCAGCAGGTCGTAGATGTCCTGGCCGTGTGCCCAGGTTTCCATGTAGCGCGCGGTGACGAACGAGCGCGCACCCATGTCCGGGCCGAACCAGGCGAGGCGGGCCTTGGGATCAATCTCGGCGAGGCGCGTCGTGAGGTCGATGAAGCAGCGCTGCCAGGAATCGAGAATCGCGCGGCCGGGCTGCCCGGCGAAGTGCTGGCGGGTGAAGTCGCGCAGCGAGGTACGGGCATTGAGGGCGGCCAGCAGCGGCAGGATGGCCTGCTTGAAGGCCGGCGGCCCCTGCAGCGAGGCGACGGCCCACTGGTCCGACAGGTGGAGGTGCGCCACCACGTCCCACGGCGTCCACTGTTTGAACGGTGTCGGGCGTGACCAATCGTCGGGGGCAAGGCGGGTCAGCAGCGCCTGCAGCACAGCGCCTTCGGCCTTGAGGTCTTCGACTTCCTGAAACATGGGAACTTCCGGATCGGGCAGTGGCGCATTGTCGGCGCATGCGCAATCGGCTGCGCAGACCGCTTGACGGGCTGTGCAAGAAGCCTGCGGGCAAGCCCGAAACCTCGCCGTTACAGGGCCTTGCGCGCTAAGATGCGCGACTTTTTTCGACCGGGAACCGGCCCGGCAGGCCATGAACAGCAACGAATTGCGGGCGAAGTTTCTCGAATATTTCCGGAGCCAGGGTCACGCCGTGGTGCCGTCGTCGTCGCTGGTGCCGGGCAACGACCCGACCTTGCTGTTCACCAATTCCGGCATGGTGCAGTTCAAGGACGTGTTCACCGGCCAGGACAAGCGGCCGTACGCGCGGGCCACGTCGAGCCAGCGCTGCGTCAGAGCCGGCGGCAAGCACAACGATCTCGAGAACGTCGGCTACACGGCCCGGCATCACACGTTCTTCGAGATGCTGGGCAACTTCAGCTTCGGCGACTACTTCAAGCAGGACGCGATCCGTTTCGCCTGGGAGTTCATCACCAGCCCGAATTGGCTCGGCATCGACAAGTCGCGGCTCCTGGTCACCGTCTATCACACCGATGACGAGGCCTATGCGATCTGGCACGAGCAGATGGGCATCCCGGCCGAGCGCATCGTCCGCATCGGCGACAACAAGGGCGCGCCGTACGCCTCGGACAACTTCTGGGCGATGGGTGACACCGGCCCCTGCGGCCCGTGCACGGAGATCTTCTACGACCACGACCCGGACGGCTCCAAGGGCATCTACGGCGGCCCGCCGGGATCGCCGGAGGAAGACGGCGACCGCTGGATCGAGATCTGGAACGTCGTGTTCATGCAGTTCGAGCGCGCCAAGGACGGCACGCTGAGCAAATTGCCGGCGCCGAGCGTCGATACCGGCATGGGCCTGGAGCGGATCAGCGCGCTGATGCAGGGCAGCAACGACAACTACCAGATCGACACCTTCAAGGTGCTGGTCGGGGCGGTCGCCAAGCTGTCGAACACGGTGCCGTATGCCAGCGCCTCGCAGAAGGTGGTCGCCGATCACATCCGCTCGGCGGCGTTCCTGATCATCGACGGCGTCACGCCGTCGAACGAAGGCCGCGGCTATGTGCTGCGCCGGATCATGCGCCGCGCGATCCGCCACGGTTACAAGCTCGGGCTGAACGAGGCGTTCTTCTGGAAGCTGGTCGGCCCGCTGGCCGAAGCGATGGGCGGCGCCTACCCGGAACTGATCGAGCAGCGCGCGCGCCTGGAACAGGTGATCCGCGCCGAGGAAGACAGCTTTGCATCGACGCTCGACAAGGGCATGAAGCTGCTCGACGACGCGATTGCCGGACTCAAGGCCGACACCATTCCCGGTGAGGTCGTCTTCAAGCTGTACGACACCTACGGCTTCCCGTTCGACCTCACGGCCGACATCGCCCGCGAGCGCAACCTGAAGCTCGACGAAGCCGGCTACGAGCGCGAGATGGACGCCCAGCGCGCCCGTGCCCGTGCGGCCAGCAGCTTCAAGACCGCCGGCACGCTGGCCTACGAAGGCGCCGACACGGTGTTCGTCGGCTACGACCGGCTCTGGGACGATGCCCTGGTGCTGGCGCTGTACCGCGATGACCAGCCGGTGCGCGCGCTGGCCGCCGGCGATCACGGCGTGGTGGTGCTCGACCGCACGCCGTTCTACGCCGAATCCGGCGGCCAGGTCGGTGATCGCGGCACGCTGCAGCCGCCGCCCGCCTGCGGTGGCGACGATCAGCGGCTGCGCTTCATCGTGGCCGATACCCAGAAGCTGCGCGGCGCGGTGTTCGGCCATCACGGCGTGCTGGAACGCGGCAGCCTTGCGGTCGGCGACAGCCTGCGCGCCGAGGTGACGGGCAGCGTGCGCCGCGCCACGGTCCGCAACCATTCCGCTACCCACCTGATGCACAAGGCCCTGCGCGAAGTGCTGGGCGATCACGTGCAGCAGAAGGGCTCGCTGGTCGATGCCGACAAGACCCGTTTCGATTTCGCGCACACCGGCCCGATGACGGCCGAGCAGATCGCCGAGGTGGAACGCCGCGTCAATGCCGAGATCATGGCCAACGCCGATACCCAGGCGCGCGTGCTGCCGATCGAGGAAGCGCGCAAGACCGGCGCGATGATGCTGTTCGGCGAGAAGTACGGCGACGAAGTCCGGGTGCTCGACATCGGCTCCTCGCGCGAGCTGTGCGGAGGCACCCACGTCAATCGCGCCGGCGACATCGGCCTGTTCAAGATCGTTGCGGAAAGCGGCGTTGCGGCTGGTGTGCGGCGCGTCGAAGCGGTGACCGGCGACAACGCGCTGGCCTACGTCAGCGGCCTGCAGCAGAAGCTGGCGGCTGCGTCCGGCCTGCTGAAGACCACGCCGGCCGAACTGGTCAACCGGGTCAATGCCGTGCTCGACGCTCAGAAGGCGCTGGAGAAGGAACTGGCAACGCTGAAGGCCAAGCTGGCCGCCAACGCTGGTGACGAGCTGGCCGGGCAGGCGAAGGTGGTCCACGGCGTCAAGGTGCTGGCCACCGCTGTCGACGGCATTGACGCCGGCGAGCTGCGCGGCCTGCTCGACCAGCTGAAGAGCAAGCTGGGGTCCGGCATCGTGCTGCTCGGCCTGCCGGCCGCCGACAAGGTATCGCTGATCGCCGGCGTCACGGCCGATCTCACCGGCCGGGTGAAGGCCGGTGAGCTGCTGGCCCACGCGGCTGCGCAGGTCGGCGGCAAGGGCGGCGGCCGTCCGGACATGGCGCAGGGCGGTGGCACGCAGCCGCAGAACCTGCAGTCGGCGTTGCAGTCGGCGCTGCAGTGGATCGACGGCAAGCTCGCCGGCGGCTGATCAACCCGGCGCGACGGTGCCGAACCGCTCGCGCCCGACAACGCCGCGGATCGTCGGTCCGGGGCTCAACAACTGGAAACCGTGTCAATGGCTTTGCTCGTTCACAAGTACGGTGGCACCTCGATGGGCTCGGTCGAGCGCATCGAGCACGTCGCGTCGAAGGTGGCCGCCGCGCGCGCGCGCGGCGATCAGGTGGTGGTGGTGGTGTCGGCGATGTCGGGCGAAACCGATCGCCTGATCAAGCTCGCCAAGGCGATCGACCCGCGGCCGGTGTCGCGCGAACTCGATCAGATGATCGCCACCGGCGAGCAGGTGACGATCGCGATGCTGGCGATTGCGCTGGAAAAGATGGGTGTGCGGGCGCGCTCGTACACCGGCGCCCAGGTCGCGATCCGCACCGACCGGGCCTACAACAAGGCGCGCATCCGGCACATCGAGACCGAACGTCTGCTGGCCGACTGCAACGCCGGGATCGTGCCGGTGGTGGC
The DNA here is from genome assembly GCA_026398815.1 of Gammaproteobacteria bacterium. Lineage (GTDB taxonomy): Bacteria > Pseudomonadota > Gammaproteobacteria > Nevskiales > Nevskiaceae > Nevskia. The sequence goes on along the minus strand of JAPLSA010000016.1, from coordinate 72,621 downwards.
CGGTTTCCAGGGCATCGACGACGACGGCAACATCACCACGCTGGGCCGTGGCGGCTCCGACACCACCGGTGTCGCGCTCGCCGCAGCGCTGAAGGCCGATGAGTGCCAGATCTACACGGACGTCGACGGTGTCTACACGACCGACCCGCGGGTCGAGCCGAAGGCGCGCCGGCTGAACCGGATCACCTTCGAGGAAATGCTCGAACTGGCGAGCCTCGGCTCCAAGGTGCTGCAGATCCGCTCGGTGGAATTTGCAGGCAAGTACAAGGTGCCGCTGCGCGTGCTGTCGACCTTCGTCGACGGCCCCGGCACGCTGATCACGCTGGATGAAAAAAAGACGGAGAGTGGTGTGGAAGAACCCCTGATTGCCGGCATCGCGTTCAGCCGGGACGAAGCGCAGCTGACCGTGGCCGGCGTGCCGGATCGCCCGGGCATCGCAGCCGCCATCCTTGGCCCGATTGGCGACGCCAATATCGAAGTCGACATGATCGTGCAGAACGTCGGTGCCGATGGCACCACCGATTTCACGTTCACCGTGTCGCGCGGCGAACTCGATCGCGCAGCCGAGGTTTCGCGCAAGGTAGCCGAATCGCTCGGTGCCGCCGGGATCCGCACGGCCACCGATATCTGCAAGGTTTCGCTGGTTGGTGTCGGCATGCGCTCGCACGCCGGCATTGCCGCAAAGATGTTCAAGACGCTGGCAGCGGAAAGCATCAATATCCGGATGATCTCCACTTCCGAAATCAAGATTTCAGTGGTGGTCGAAGACAAGTATCTCGAACTTGCCGTGCGATCACTGCATAAGGCTTTCGATCTCGAACAAGCTCCCTGAAGCGGGAAACCCTTCGTTTCGCTGAGGTCTCCCGGCATATTCCGCGCCTGTCAGCGGACGCCGGGTGCAGCGTTGATGCGCGAATGACGGCCTTTTGTCGGAATTCATCCGTTCGACCTTTGCATCGCAAACTTTCATTTCCCCGGCGCGATATCATTTTGATTCGGCGAGCACACGACCGGACTCGAAATGCAGAGTTTGGCGACAGCCCCCGGGTTGCGGAGGACAGCGATGCTGATTTTGACAAGGCGGGTCGGTGAAACCCTGATCATCGGTGAAGACGTGACGGTCACCGTGCTGGGCATCAAGGGCAATCAGGTGCGGATCGGCGTCAAGGCGCCTAAGGATGTATCGGTGCATCGCGAAGAAATCTTCGAGCGGATTCGCGTGGAGCGTGGCGAAGATCCGGGCACTGCGGACGGGCACGATTGATTGCAGAAAACGCTTTACGCGCAGGGGCTTTCAGCCTATAATGTCGTTCTGTTGCAAGGCTCTCAGAGCTGTGGAGAGATGGCCGAGTGGCCGAAGGCGCTCCCCTGCTAAGGGAGTATAGGGTCTTAAAAACCTTATCGAGGGTTCGAATCCCTCTCTCTCCGCCACCAGGCGGCACGCAGCAAAGATCAAGAGCGCTCGTAGCTCAGTTGGATAGAGCACCTGGCTACGAACCAGGGGGTCGGAGGTTCGAATCCTTCCGAGCGCACCATCAGGCAGCATATGAAAAACCCGATGATCACTCATCGGGTTTTTTGTTTTTCAACCGCCTGAAACCGGAATCTCGGGACGGAGCTGCGTGAAAGGCAGTTTGCCTTCCACGCAGCGGATCACCGTCAGGCCAGTTTCTTGTGGCGTGCGCGGCGGTTCACGCCGGGCTCCGAACCGGTGCGGCGGCGGAAATCGTCTTCGTACTCGCGGTAATTGCCTTCCAGGAAGACGATTTCGCCGGAGTCCTCGAACGCCAGGATGTGGGTGGCGACGCGGTCGAGGAACCAGCGGTCATGGGAGATCACCAGCGCGCAGCCCGCGAAGTTGAGGACGGCCTCTTCCAGCGCACGCAAGGTTTCGACGTCGAGATCGTTGGTCGGTTCGTCGAGCATCAGCACGTTGCCGCCGGTCAGCAGCATCTTGGCCAGATGCACGCGGTTGCGTTCGCCGCCGGACAACTCCTTCAGCCGCTTGCCTTGCGCTTCGCCCTTGAAGTTGAAGCGGCCGATGTAGGCACGGCTTGGCATCTCGAAGGAGCCGGCGCGGATAATGTCCTGGCCCTGGCTGATTTCCTCGAACACGGTCTTGTCGCCGTCGAGTGCGTCTCGGCTCTGGTCGACATAGGCGAATTTTACGGTGTCGCCGATGCGGATCGAGCCGGCGGCCGGCTTTTCGGTTCCGAGCAGCAGCTTGAACAGCGTGGTCTTGCCGCGGCCGTTGGCGCCGATGATGCCGACGATCGCGCCCTTCGGCACCGTGAAATTGAGGCCTTCGTACAAGGTGCGGTCGCCGAACTTCATGGCGACATCGTTGACTTCGATGACCATGTCGCCGAGACGCGGGCCGGGCGGGATGTACAGTTCCTGGGTTTCCGCGCGGGCCTGGTATTCCTGCGACGCCAGTTCCTCGTAGGCCTTGATGCGCGCCTTCGATTTCGACTGCCGGCCCTTCGGATTCTTGCGCACCCATTCGAGTTCCTCCGACAGCGCCTTCTGGCGGGCGTCTTCGGACTTTTCTTCCGCTTTAAGGCGGTTGGTCTTCTGCTCCAGCCAGCTCGAATAGTTGCCCTGCCACGGAATGCCGTGGCCGCGGTCGAGTTCGAGAATCCAGCCGGCGACGTTGTCGAGGAAGTAGCGGTCATGGGTGACCGCGATGATGGTGCCGGGAAAATCCTTGAGAAATTTTTCCAGCCAGGCGACCGATTCGGCGTCGAGATGGTTGGTCGGTTCGTCGAGCAGAATCATGTCGGGCTTCGACAGCAGCAGCCGGCACAGCGCCACGCGACGGCGCTCGCCGCCGGACAGCTTGGTGACATCGGCTTCCCAAGGCGGCAGGTTCAGCGCTTCGGCGGCCTTGTCCATGATCACGTTGAGGTTGTGACCATCGAGCGCTTCGAGTTTCGCTTCCAGTTCCTGCTGCTTGGCGGACAGCTTGTCGAAGTCGGCATTTTCTTCGGCGTACGCCGCGTAGACGGCATCAAGCGCGGCCTGGGTGTCGGTGATTTCCTTCAGCGCTTCCTCGACGTTGCCGCGCACGTCCTTGGCCGGATCAAGCTGCGGTTCCTGCGGCAGGTAGCCGACCTTCAGGCCCGGCATCGGCCGCGCTTCGCCGGTGAACTCCTTGTCGACGCCGGCCATGATCTTCAGCAGGGTCGATTTGCCCGAACCGTTGTAGCCGAGCACGCCGATCTTGGCGCCCGGGAAGAAGCTCAGGGAAATGTTGCGCAGGATTTCCTTCTTCGGCGGAACGGTCTTGCCGACCCGGTTCATCGTGTAGACGTATTGGCTCATGGCGGCGTGCAGGCTCGAAACGGCGGTCGCGGGGAATCGCAGGGCGCGGATTATCCGCGAGTCGCCGAGGGCGCGCCAAGGTCACGCCAAGATCGGCGGAGAAAGCCGTCGCCCACGCGGGAAAAGGTCGCCGAAGCCGGGCGGGATTGGCCCCGCTTCTCTCGCTTCGCGGCTGCCCGCGCGCCGTCTTGTTCCCGGGGGAACGGCTTCCGCTTCAGCCGCATCCACGGCCGGAGCGTTGACGGCGCGCCTCTATAATCCGGGCAATTCCTTTCGAGTCATTGCCATGAGCGAGCCTCTCGCGATCAGCGTGGATGACGTCCGCGATGCCGCGCGGGTCATCGACGGCCAGATCCTGCGCACGCCCTGTGCGCCGTCGAAGGTGTTGTCGAAGCTGACCGGGGCCGAGGTCTGGCTGAAGTTCGAGAACTTCCAGTTCACCGCCTCGTTCAAGGAACGTGGCGCACTGAACAAGCTGGCGCGGCTGACATCCGCCGAACGGGCCGCCGGCGTGGCGGCGATGTCGGCCGGCAACCACGCCCAGGCGGTGGCCTATCACGCGACGCGGCTGGGCATCCGCAGCGTCATCGTGATGCCGGTCAACACGCCGTTCACCAAGGTGCGCAACACCCGTGACCTGGGCGGTGAGGTAATCCTTCACGGTGCGACGCTGGGTGACGCCTTCGACTACATGCAGCGCGAGCTGGTCGAGGCGCGTGGCATGACGCTGGTGCACCCGTACGACGATCCGCAGGTGATGGCCGGGCAGGGCACCATCGCGCTGGAGATGCTGACCGACGTGCCGGAGCTCGACACCCTGGTGATCCCGATCGGCGGCGGCGGCCTGTTTTCCGGCAATGCAGTCGCGGCACGCGCAGTGCGGCCGGAGCTGCGGCTGGTCGGCGTCGAATCGGCCGGCTACTGCTCGGCCTATGCGGCGTTGCAGGGCGATCCGGCACTGGTGCGTGGCGGGCCGACGATCGCCGAAGGCATTGCCGTCAAGGGCATCGGCCGTCGCACGCTTCCGGTGATCGCCGCGCTGGCGGATGAGCTGGTGCGGGTCGACGAGCCGGCGATCGAGCGGGCGGTCGGCCTGCTGGCCAATGTCGAGAAAGTGGTCGCCGAAGGCGCTGGCGCCACCGGACTTGCCGCGCTGCTGGCCGATCCCGCCCGCTATGCGGGCCGCAAGGTGGGTCTGCTGGTCTGCGGCGGCAACATCGACCCGCGCCTGCTCGCCTCGGTGCTGCTGCGCCAGCTGGTGCATGAATCGCGGCTGGTGAACCTGTCGATCGAGATCGAGGACAGCCCCGGTTTTCTGGCCCGGGTTGCCGGCTGCGTCGGCACGGCCGGCGGCAATATCGTGCAGGTGCACCACGAGCGGCTGTCGGCCGGCCGGCACGCCAAGAGCGCGACCTTGGAGATGCTCATCGAGGCGCAGGACGAGGCCCACAGCGGCCAGATTCTTGCGGCCCTGACGGCGGCCGGCTTCATCGCCCACCGGCAGCACGGCGGCTACGGCGAGTTCGAGTAAGCTGCGCCGCCGCGATTTCCGCTGTCGGCGCCGGAGGCGACCTTCATGACGATTTCGATGTACCAGGCTTCGATTCCGGTGTTCCTGCGGGCACTCGACAACCTGTCGGCGATTCTCGACATCGGGGCTGCCCACGCGGCGGCCAGGCAGCTCGACCCGCTGGTGCTGACCGGCGCGCGGCTGTACCCGGACATGTTTCCGTTCTCGCGGCAGGTGCAGATCGCCTGCGACATGGTGAAGAGCGGCGCCGCGCGGTTGGCGGGTGTCGAGCCGCCGCCGCGCGCCGACACGGAAAAGACCTTTGCCGAGCTGAAGGCGCGCATCGACTGGACGGCGGCCTTCCTGCGCCGTTTCGACGCCGAGCAGATCGACGGTTCGGAGGATCGCCCGATCGTCATCCGGACGCCATTCGGCGAGCTCAATTTCACAGGCCAACGCTACCTGCTCGGCTTCGTGTTGCCGAACCTGTATTTCCATTCGACGACCGCCTACAACCTGTTGCGTCACTCCGGCGTGGAACTGGGCAAGCGCGATTTCCTCGGCCCGGCGTGAGCAGCCGGTCGCCGATCGAGGCAGCAGCGGATGCCGAGCCCGCGCTGAAGGCCATTCCCGAGCCGGAAGCCGGTGGCGGCACTCTGCGCCAGATCCTGTCGAACGCCGGCATCCTGCTGGGCGGCAAGGCACTCAACGGCGCCCTGAGCCTGGGAGCGACGGCGCTGGCGGCGCGCGCGCTGGGGGTCGATGCTTTCGGCGTGCTGGTGCTGGTGCATGCGTACGTGCAGACGATCGGCGAAATCGCCAAGTTCCAGTCCTGGCAGGCGCTGCTGCAGTACGGCACGGCACCGCTCGATGCCGGGCGGATCGGCGAGTTCCAGCGCGTGCTGCGCTTCAGCCTGCTGCTGGATGCCCTGAGTGGCGTCGGCGGCGTGATCATCGCGCTGCTCGGCGTGCTGCTGCTGGGCAGCACGCTGGGCTGGCCGGCGACGCTGTCGCCGCAAGTGGGGCTCTATTCGCTGGTCATCGTGTTCATGGTCAGCGCCACGCCGACCGGCGCGCTGCGTCTGCTCGACCGTTTCGATCTGCTCGCCTGGCAGAGCGCCATCGATTCCTGGGTGCGGGTCATCGGCGCCCTGATCGCCTGGAAGCTGGGTGCCGGGCTGACCGCCTTCCTGGCGATCTGGTTCGCGGGCCAGGTGGTGGCCTTCGTGTTCCTGTTCGGCGCGGCGCTGACCACCTTGCGGGCAAGAGGCGCTCTGGCCGGCTTCCGCCTGCGCGCCAGCGGATCGTTGACCGATGGTTTTCCGGGGCTGTGGTCGTTCGTCTGGTCGACCAACCTCAATTCGACGCTGGCGCTGGCTTTCACCCACGTCAGCACCCTGATGGTCGGTGCCTTGCTGGGCGCCCGTGACGCCGCCCTGTTCCGCGTTGCCAAGCAACTGGGCGATGCGGTGGCCAAGCCGGCCAAGCTGATCGTGCCGGCGCTGTATCCGGAACTGGCCCGCCTGGCTGCCGCGCAGGACTGGATCAAGCTGCGGCGCCTGGTCTGGCAACTGGCGCTGGCGGCCGGCGGCGCTGCATCGCTGCTGCTGGTGGTGGCGGCCGCGATCCGGGAACCGGCGCTGCGCTTTCTGATCGGCGAGTCGTTCGTGCCGGCCAAGGACGTGCTGCTGTGGCTGCTCGGCGCGTCGGTGGTCAGCCTGTGGGCGCTGCCGCTGGAGCCGCTGCTGATGTCGACCGGCGGGGCAGGTGCTGCGTTCCGGATGCGCCTGCTGGTGACCAGCCTGTACCTGCCATTCCTGTACGCGGCGACGGTTCAAGGCGGGCTGACGGCGACCGGCGCGGCCTCGGTGATCGGTGCGCTGATGCTGTTCGCGGGGCAGCTCTGGCTGGTCTTGCGCTGGTACCGGCGGACCCGGCCAGTAGGTATAGATGTCGGGTAGTCCGGCACAGACTATGCGTTACAATTTCAACGCATTTCCAACTCCCAGCCCTGCCTCGATCGATGACTCTTCCCACCCCCACGACGAGCGAGCTCGCCCGCTACCGGCCCGCTGATTTCACGACCTTGCCGGAGGCGCTGGACTACGCCGCGCAGGGCGCGACCGGCATGAATTTCTACTCCGGCAAGGGGGTTCTGACCGAAGCGCTGAGCTACAAGCAGCTGCGCGAACAGAGCCTCGTGCTGGCCCGCAAGCTGATCAGCTGCGGCCTGAAGCAGGGCGATCGCGTCGCGCTGATCGCCGAATCCGACGGTGACTTCGCGCGCGCCTTCTTCGCTTGCGAGTACGCCGGCCTGGTGCCGACGGCGCTGCCGCTGCCGGCGGCGTTCGGCGGCCGCGCGGCCTATGTCGCCCACATCCGCCGGATGATCGAGATCGCCGACGCGTCGGCCGCCTTCACGCCGGCCTCGCTGGCCGAATGGCTGGTCGAAGCGGTGGAAGGCCTGAATCTCAAGGTGGCCGGCACCCTGTCGGTGCTGGATGCCGTCGCGGAAGATCCGGCACCGCTGCCGTCAGTCGGTGCCGATGATTTCTGCTATCTGCAGTTCTCGTCGGGCAGCACGCGCTTCCCGCTCGGTGTCGCGGTGACCCAGCGGGCGCTGATGGCCAATACCCGCGGCATCGCCTGCCACGGACTGAACATCGGCCCGACCGATCGCTGCAGCTCCTGGCTGCCGCTGTATCACGACATGGGGCTGATCGGCTTCCTGCTGACGCCGCTGGTCTGCCAGATCTCGGTCGACATGTTCCCGACCCGCGATTTCGCGCGCCGGCCGCTGCTGTGGCTGGAACTGATCTCCCGCAATGGCGGCACGCTGTCGTACAGCCCGTCGTTCGGCTACGAGCTGGCGGCGCGGCGCGCCGAGACGGCTTCGGCGGAAGGGCTGGATCTGTCGAAGTGGCGCGGCGCCGGCATCGGCGGCGACATGGTGCGCCCCGAGCCGCTGGCGAAGTTCGCCGCTCAGTTCGCGCCGAACGGTTTCAAGGCGTCCGCCTTCGTGCCGAGCTATGGCATGGCCGAAACGGCGCTGGCGCTGAGCTTCGCGCCGCTGGGCCAGGGCATTCGCTACGACACCCTCGACAGCCAGGCGCTGGAAAGCCGCAATGTCGCCGTCGTGGCGTCGGCCGACAGTGAACGGCGCCGTGACTTCGTGCTCTGCGGTCCGGCACTGCCGGAACACGATATCGAAGTGCGCGATGGCGCCGGCAAGCCGCTGGCGGAAGCCCAGGTCGGCCGCATCTACGCGCGCGGCCCGAGCATGATGCATTCGTACTACGGCCAGCAGGAAGCGACCGAAGCCGTGCTGGCGGCCGATGGCTGGCTCGACACCGGTGACCTCGGCTACTTCCGCAACGGCCAGATCGTCATCACCGGCCGTGCCAAGGATCTGATCATCGTCAACGGCCGCAACATCTGGCCGCAGGACCTGGAATGGACGGTCGAGCGCGAGATCGATGCGCTGCGCAGCGGAGACGTCGCAGCCGTGTCGGTCGATGATGGCGGCGTCGAACGCATCGTCGTGCTCGTCGAGTTCCGCACGGCCGATGACGACACCCGCGACGGTCTGAAGAAAGAAGTCGCCGGCCTGCTGCGGCTGCGTCACGGCGTCGAAACCGATGTCGTCACGATTCCGCCGCGCGCCTTGCCGCGCACCTCGTCGGGCAAGCTGAGCCGGTCGAAGGCAAAGGCGCTGTACCTGCAGGGCAGCTTCGCCGCTGCTGCTGCGGCACCGACCAGTTGATCGGGGCCGATCGGGTGCCGTTGACGGTCGCCGTCACCGGCTCGACCGGGTTTCTGGGCCAGGCGGTGATCGCCGAATTGGCGCGCCGCAACTGCCGTCTGCGGCTGCTGGCGCGCCGCGAGCCGTTGCCCCTGGCCGCTGCTGCAGACGTTCATCCGGACATCGTCCTCGGCGCGCTGGACGATCCTGCTGCGCTGGCGCGGCTGGTGCAGGGCGCTGATGTCGTGCTGCATATCGCCGGCGCCATCAAGGCGGCGGACGATGCGGGCTATCTGCGCGTCAACCGGGACGGCTCGCGAACCCTGGCCGAGCAAGTCGCCCGGCATGCTCCGAATGCTCATTTCATCCAGGTGTCGAGCCTCGCTGCGCGCCACCCGGAGCTGTCGGGTTATGCGGCCAGCAAGCGCGCTGGCGAGCAGGCGGTGCTCGACCTGCTCGGCCCTGAGCGCGTCAGCGTCATCCGGCCGCCGGCGATCTACGGTCCCGGTGACCGGGAAACGATGATCTTCTTCGAACTGGCCAGCCGGAAGATGGTGCCGCTGCCGGGCAAGCCGACGGCGAGGATTGCCCTGATCCATGTCGAGGACGCTGCCCGCCTGCTGGTAGAGCGGGTGTTCGGCGCGCCCACCGGTCGGGTCCAGGCGATCGCCGATGGCCAGCCGGCGGGGTACGCTTGGCAAGACATTCTGGGGGCTGCCTGTGCAGCGGTCGGCAATACGTCGCCGCGCTATTTCTCGCTGCCGAGCGGGCTGGTCAGGCTGGTGGGTGGCGGAGTCGGCGCAATTGCAAGCATTGTCGGCAAAGCTGGCATGGTCAGTGCCGGGAAGATTCGCGAATTGCTGCACGAGGACTGGGCGGTGCCGGCGGGCGAACTGCTTCGCGAAGCCGATGCCGAACCGCGCCACCGCTTGGTCGAAGGATTCGCTGCAACGGCTCGGTGGTATCGGGAAGCCGGCTGGTTGTAGGCTGCAAGTGTTTGAAAGCGTTACGGCAGTGCGGGTCCGGCGTGTGAAAGCGCTATGACAAAACCATTTCCCTTGCTTTACAATCCGTTGATTCGGCCGATGATTCGGGACCGCCTGTCGTGCGGAATTGTGGGTGGCCGTGGCGGATATCAGGAGAAGAGTTGCAGATGACCGAGACTTCGCGCGATTCGCAAGCCGAAATCATTGATGGACTGCGGCAATTGCTGAAGAAGCAGGTGCCTCTGGACGCCTCGACCAATATCGTCCGCGATCTTCAACTCGATTCCCTGGCGGTGATGGACTTCATCATGTCGCTGGAGGACCGCTTCGAAATTGTGATCCCGCTCGACCGTGTCGCCGAGGTGGAAACGCTCGGCGAACTGGCGCGAGTGGTCGACGAACTTCGCGGAAGGAACTGAGCTAGTGAGCATTCTTTCGAAGTTTGCCCCGCTGCGGCAGACGTATGACTCGTTGCGGTCGGTCGGGCAAAACCCGTTCGAGATGGTGTTCGAGGACATGCTGTCGTCGACTGAAGGTGTCTACAAAGGTCGCAAGACGATCCTGCTCGGCACCAACAACTATCTCGGCCTGACCTTCGACGAAGCCTGCATCGAGGAAGCCGTCGCCGCCGTTCGCGCGCACGGCACCGGCACCACCGGTTCGCGCATTGCCAATGGCAGCTACGGCACGCACCGTGAGCTCGAGAGCAGCCTTGCGCAGTACTTCGATCGCAAGCACTGCATGGTGTTCTCGACCGGTTACCAGGCAAACCTCGGCATGCTGTCGACCCTGGCCGGCAAGGGCGACTACCTGCTGCTCGACACCGACAGCCACGCCAGCATCTATGACGGTGCCCGCCTCGGTCATGCCGAAGTCGTGCGCTTCCGTCACAACGATCCGGATGACCTGTACAAGCGCCTGAAGCGCCTGTCGGACCTTCCGGGCGAGAAGCTGGTCGTGGTCGAAGGCATCTACTCGATGCTCGGAGACACCGCTCCGCTGCGCGAATTCGCCGATGTCAAGCGCCAGATGGGCGCCTGGCTGATGGTCGATGAAGCGCATTCCCTCGGCGTGCTCGGTGCCAACGGTCGCGGTCTGGCCGAGGAAGCCGGCGTCGAAGCGGATTGCGACTTCGTGGTCGGCACGTTCTCGAAGAGCCTCGGCAGTGTCGGCGGCTTCTGCGTGTCGAACATCGACGACTTCGACATCCTGCGCGTGGCGTGCCGCCCGTACATGTTTACCGCGTCGCTGCCGCCGTCGATCATGGCGTCGACGATCATGGCGCTGCGTCGCATGCAGGACGAGCCGGAACGCCGGCAGCGCCTGCACGAGAACGCCCAGCGGCTGTACCACGGCCTGCGCAAGCTTGGCTTTGCCGTCGGACCGCAGTGCAGCCCGATCGTTTCGGTAGCCGTTTCGGACGCGCCGCTGGCCGTCGAGTTCTGGAACCGCCTGCTGGAAGGGGGCGTCTACCTGAACCTGGCGCTGCCGCCGGCCACGCCGACGCCAGCGCCGCTGCTGCGGTCGAGCGTCAGCGCCGTGCACACGCCGGCGCAGATCGACCGTGCGGTGCAGCTGTTCGAGGCAGTCGGCCGCCAGCTTGGCGTGCTGCCGCCGGTGGTCAATGCAGCGCGCAAGCGCCAGGCACCGGTCGCGACGCCGATTCCGGGGCATGCGGAAGTGGCGATGGTGGCGTCCGGCGGCGCTCGCTAAGCGCTGCTGACTACCACTGACCAATCAAGAAGCCCGGGCAACCGGGCTTTTTTGTGGCTGGCGCACCACCCATCGGAATGCCGCCGGCTACACGGCGGTTGCGATAGCTGGAATCGCTGCTGCCGCTTATGCTCGCGAGCACTCGCCGGACGCGTGCAAGTGACGCTCCTGCCGACGATTTCCCGTTTTGGATACACCCTCGATGAATCGCGATTTCATTTATTCCGACGCTCCCGTTTCGCACACCCTGCGCCGCCGCGACATCGCGGCCCGACACCCTGAAGTCCGCGCGCTCAACGGTCGCCATCCGGCGTCCGCGCTGTGGATCGTCGGACTGGTGGCCGTGCAATGGCTGGTCGCCGCCCAGATGCCGCAGGTCGATGGCTGGCTGATGGTGGCGCTGGCGTTCCTGTTCGGCGCCTTCATCAACCATGCGCTGTACGTGATGATCCACGAGTGCACGCACAGCCTCGTGTTCGCGTCGAACACGCTGAACCGGCTGTTCGCGATCATCTGCGATTTCGCGCTGGTGCTGCCGTCGGCGATGGGCTTCCGCAAGTTCCACCTGCACCACCACCGCTACCTGGGCCAGTACGACATGGACCCGGACATCGTCAGTCACCGCGAAGCGCGCCTGATCGGCAATGCCGCGTGGCGCAAGGCAGCGTGGATCGCGCTGCTGCCGGTCTCGCAGGCGCTGCGGCCGATGAAGCTGAAGGCGACTCAGGGTGTGTCGCTGTGGGATGCCTGGACGATCGGCAACCTGCTGGCGGTGATCGCGGTCAACGTCGCGATCTGGCACTTCCTGGGAGCCGAAGCGCTGGCCTACCTGGCGCTGTCGACGCTGTTCGCGCTGGGCCTGCACCCGCTGGGCGGGCGCTGGATCCAGGAGCACCACGTCACCCAGGAAGGCCAGGACACCTATTCGTACTACGGCGTGCTGAACAAGGTCTGCTTCAACATGGGCTATCACAACGAGCACCACGATTTTCCCAGCGTGCCGTGGAACCGTCTGCCGCGCCTGCGCGAGATCGCGCCGGAGTCCTACGACAACCTCAAGTCCTACGATTCCTGGCTGGCCGTGCTGCGCCACTTCATCTTCACGCCGACCATGTCCGGCTTCAGCCGCATCGTCCATCCGTCGACCGTTCCGGCCGGCGCGGCACCGGCAGCCGCCACCCAGGAAGACTGAGGCGGCGGGCGGCTCAGCGGATCGCGCCGCGCTTGCGCAGTTGCCAGAGCACGTACGGCGACGCCAGGATCGGGTGGCGCCGCTGCCACGGCGTCAGTTCCATGCGCACGCCGCTGTGCCGCTCGATCTTCCAGAGCACGTAGTCGACGCCGCCGTCGAAGGTGTAGGCGCTCTTCATCAGCCGCACGAAGTTCAGCGGCTTGCCGAGCAGATGGCGCAGCGACCAGCCGGCACCGGCCAGCCGGCGGGCGAGGGTGCTGACAGCGGGCCGCAGCCGGCCTTCGCTCAAGGTCTCGAAACGCAGCGAATCGGCCGCCCAGGCTAGCGGCAGCAGGCGGTCGTAGCGCTCGCCGCCGTAGGCCATCAGGCTGTCGGTGCGGCTGGCTTTCTCCACCCGCAGTTCGGCGCCGTAGGTGCGCTTGAACAGCGCCTGCCAGTAATCGTTGGCGACCCCGATCGCCGGTCCGAGCCGGCCCGCCCAGCCGGCGGCGCTGATTACTGCATCGGTGACCGCCGCGACGGCTGCGTCCCGGCTGGCGGCATCGCGATGCCAGGCCAGTGCCGCCGGCTGCGAATAGCGTGCCCACATCGTGGTGTCGAGCCCGCCGCGGCGCATCGCCCGGCGGAACTGGTCGGCACGCAGCACCGCCACCTTGGCGCGCAGCGTCTGGCCCTGCCACTGCGGTTCGAGGTACAGGATGCTCGGCGGCAGGATGCGGTTCGCGGCGGCCGGCAGCCAGCGGCCCGGGCCGTACCAGCCGCGCAGGCTGTCGACCAGCACGTAGTAGTCGAGCACGCCGTCAAGCGCGCCGCTGCGCAGGTTGGAGCCGTAGAACAGCACGGCCGTCGCCGCGCCGTGGCCGCGCGCGGCGAGCATTTCGGCGACGTCGACGATCGCCGGCGGCAGCGGCAGCGCCAATTCGGCGGCCACTGCATCGCGCAGTGCTGCGCGTGCTGCGTCGCGGTTCATGGCGGCCCCGACGAGAAGAAATCCAGCGCCGGCCCGGTGTGCAGTTCGACCTCGCCGTAGGCGCCCGGCGTGTAGGCCTCGCCGTCGATCACCAGCGGCGCTTCCAGGCGCAGGGCCAGCTGTTGTGCGCCGCCGCTGCGATAGGCCGGCGACTCGCGCATCCAGCGGCTGGGCTGTCCGCGCAGCAGGCCGGGCAGGCTGCGCGTGAAGCGCGGTGGCGGGGCATCGATATCGAGCCAGCGCAACGGCGCCTCGCCGTGGTCGTAGAACGGCCAGAGGCCGCCGAACAGGCAGTGCAGGCTGGTGGTCAGGAACAGGAAGCGCTGGCGATCCTCGACCGCGCTGCCATCGACGCCGATGCCCATGCTGACGCCCGCCTGCCACTCGTTGCCGCGCCCGCCGGCCAGGGTCTGCCAGAGCGCGCTGGCCATCGTCACGAACAGCGCCGGGCCGTGCAGGAAGCCCTTGTCGTGGACGGCGCCGAGCGCCAGCCGCCAGCCGCGATAGAACGCCGCAGCGCCGATGAAGAAGCCGAGCACCGGTGGCCGCGAGCCATCCGGCCAGCGGGCTTCGATCGGCTGGCGGCGACGAACCTCGCCGCCGCCGGTAGCCAGGGTGTCGAGCAGGCGCTGCAGCGCGGCCGGGCCGTGGCCGGCGCCGCCGACATCGTGGGTGGCCAGATTGGCGTTGCCGCCGGCCATCAGCATCAAGGTCGGCAGCCGTTCCGGGAACGCGGCGGGCAGGGCGGTCATGACGTCGCGCAGCGTGCCATCGCCGCCGTCGACGATCAGATGGCTGAGGCCGCGGCCCGCGTATTCGGCCACCACGCTGGGGATGTCGTCGGCGGAGCGGGGATCGAGCCGCAGCAGGTCCACGCCGTTCGGCACCACCACTTCGGACAGCCGGTCGCCGACGCGGCGATTCCGCTGGCTGTTGGGATTGCGGATGAGGCCGACCCGCATTACTGGCTCAGCCAGGAGGTGATCGGTCCATGCCGCCGCGCCGCCAGCGCCTGCAGGATCTGCACGGCGTGCACGACCAGGCTCAGCGCCGTCCACAGGCCGACCAGCCAGATGCCGAGGTTGGGATAGCCGGCCAGCGCCAGCGGCGTGAGGATCACCAGGTTCGGATTGCGCCGCGCGGTGATTTGCCGGAAGAAGCTGTCGAACGGCCGCCAGACATGCGGATGCATGCCGAACTGCCACTCGAAGATGCCTTCGAAGATGCGCTGCACGACATAGCCGCCGACGATCACCCATAGCAGCAGGCCGTCGAAGGGCGTTGCCAGACCGGCGGCGCCGAGGCCGACGATCCAGGCCCACCACCAGAACGGCGGATGGACGAGATCGATGCCGTGGTCGAAGACGTTGCCCCACTTCGACGAGGTCAGGGTCACGCGCGCCAGCTTGCCATCGACGGTATCGAGGAAGGTCATGATCCAGGCACTGACCAGGCCGCTCAGGTAGTGGCCGTGCCAGAACGCCCAGAACGAATAGATCACGCCGATCGCGCCGATCGAGGTCACCATGTTCGGGCTCAGGCCCAGCTTCGCGCACCAGCGAGTGACGACTTCCGCCGGTCGCGGCCACCAGTACTTGGTGACGAAATCGGTGACGCCCTTGTAGCTGCCGTTGAACATCCGCCGTTCGACCGCCGCCCGCGTGTCCGGCGTCAGTCGCAGCAGGTACGGCGATTCCTTCTTGCGCAGCTCGTGGTTGTAGGTGCCGCCGACTTCGTCCGGACCGAGCCGCTGCAGGGTTTCCGGCAGGTGGTCGGCGCCGCCGTCGAGCAGCGCGATCGCCGCCAGCAGCTGGCCGGCCTCGACGTGGGCGGCCACCGGCCGCTGCGTGGCCGGTTCGATCACCAGCGTGCCCGGCCGCTGGGCAAGGCCGACGACGATGGAAACATCGAACACCCAGTCGTTCGACAGCACCACGACAGTGCCGCCGACGATGTCGCCGAGCCGGTCCGCGCTGCGCACCTCGGACACGCCGGCGCGCTTCAGGCAGCGGCTCAGGCGTTCGGTCGACGACATGCCCCAGAGCAGGGTGCTGTTGCGGCCGGTGATCACGCCGCACGCAGCGCGTGGGCCCGGGGACGGCGGGGAAGAAGAGGCGGCGGAGGTCATCAAGCGGGATCGTCAAAAAAAGCGCCGTATTATGGTGCAAAGCGGCAACCGGTCTGTGACCGATGCCCGCCGGCCCGGCCGAGGCGCGCCGGCCGGCTCGACTTCACCGTGCAACCCCATGTTCCGGCTGGCCCATTTCTCCGATCCGCACCTGCATTTCGACGCGCCGCCGCCGACCCTGGCCGAGCGCTGCTCGAAGCGCAGCCTCAGCCGCCTGTCGTGGGCGCGGGGCCGGCGCGAGCTGCAAAGCCCGCAGGTGCTGGCAGCGGCGGTAGCCGATGTCCGTCAGCACGCGCCGGATCACTGGCTGATCAGCGGTGACATCACCAATTTCTCGCTGCCCGGTGAATTCGCCGCCGCCGCCAGCTGGCTGGCTGGCCTCGGCAGCAGCGCCGATCTCACCGTGGTGCCCGGCAACCACGATGCGCTGGTGCCGGTGCCGTACGCGGATGGCTGGGCGCACTGGCAACCGTGGATGCAGGGCGACGATGGCGTGGCGGCGTTCCCGTTCCTGCGCGTGCGTGGCGAGCTGGCGCTGATCGGCCTGTCGACCGCGCTGCCGACGGCGCCGGGGCTGGCCAGCGGCCGCCTAGGCCGCGCGCAGCTCGAGGCGCTGGCGGCGCTGCTGGCCGATCTCGGCCGGCGCGGGCTGGCGCGCGTGGTGGCGCTGCATCACCCGCCGGCCGATGGCGTGGTCAAGCGCCGCAAGGCGCTGGATGATCGCGCCGCGCTGCGCGCGGTGATCGCCCGCCACGGCGCCGAACTGCTGCTGCACGGCCATTCCCGCGATGCCCGCTTCGATCCGTTGCCCGGCCCGGATGGCCTGGTGCCGGTGCTCGGCGTGCCGTCGGTCTCGGCGATTCCCAATCCCAAGGACGAAGGCGGACGCTGGAACCTGCTCGGCTTCGAGCGGATCGACGGCCGCTGGACGATCGACGTGCAGGCCCGCCGCTGGCAGCCCGCGCAGCAGCGCTTCGTCGACGGCGGCGGTTATCGGCTGCGCTGAGTCGCGGTAACCTTGCCCACCGATTGCCTCGCGCCGATGCCGAATCCCACTGCCCTGAAATTCGCCTGGCCACGCTCGCGGATCGCCGAGACCGCCTGCTGGACCGTCCAGCTGCGGCCGAAGCAGCCGACCTTCGGCAGCCTCGTGGTGGTCTGCAAGGAGCCGGTCACGGCGTTCTCGGCGCTGAGCCCGCAGGCCTTCGCCGAGCTGCGCGACATCACCATCGGCGTCGAACGACTGCTGAAGGCAGCGGTCGACTATCAGCGCCTCAACTGGCTGATGCTGATGATGGTCGACCCGGACGTGCACTTTCATGTCATTCCGCGCTACGAGGGCGTTCGCCACTGGAACGGGCTGGCGTTCGCCGATGCCGGCTGGCCGAACCCGCCGGCGCTGACCGAGGCGGTCAGCCTCGATGACGGCCGGCTCGCGCAGCTGGCGGCCGAGTGGGCTGCCGCCTGGCAGATCCACTGATGCCGACCCTGCTCGACCGCTACCTGCTGCGCCAGCTGCTGCCGGCGTTCACGCTGTGTCTCGGCACGGTGCTGATCGCGCTGCTGCTGGAACGCCTGCTGCGCCTGTTCGATCTGCTGGCCGAGAACAACCACGCGCTGCCGGCCGTGTTCCGGCTGATCGCCAACCTGGTGCCGTACTACCTCGGGCTGGCGCTGCCGGCGGCGTTCTTCGTCGCGCTGTTCGTGGTGGTTTCCAAGCTCGGCGACGAGAACGAACTGGATGCCTACCTGGCCGGTGGCCAGTCGATCGCGCGGCTGACCCAGCCGTTCCTCGCTGTGTCGGTGGTGCTGTCGCTGTTCAGCGCCTGGGTGTTCGGCTGGCTGCAGCCCTATTCCCGCTACGACTACCGGGCGGTGATGTACTCCGCGCTCAATGCCGGCTGGGACGCGCGGCTGCAGCCCGGCACCTTCGCCAGCGCCGGCAGCGGCTACACGCTGACGGCCGATGAAGTCGACAAGACCGGACGCCAGCTCCGGCGCGTGTTCATCCGCCGCGAAGTCGACGGCCGCGAGGAACTGACCGTCGGCAATACCGGCGAGCTGACGCCGTCCGACGACGGCCACCGCCTGAAGCTGACCCTGCATGACGGCCAGCACCTGCGCGACAAGCCCGACAGCGGTGTGCTGGACGTGCACTTCGCGCAGATGGACAGCAACACCGCTTTCACGCCGGATGCCCCGCCGTTCCGCGCCCGAGGCGGCAACGAGCGCGAGCTGACCGCGCCGGAGCTGCTGGCCGGCGGCCTGCCAGGACAGGACACGCCGATCAGCCACGCCAAGCTGACTGGCGAATTCAACGGCCGGCTGGCGCGCACGCTGTCATTGCCGCTGCTGCCGCTGCTGGCGATTCCGCTCGGCATGTCGGCCAAGCGCGGCAAGCGCACTGCCAGCCTGATCGTCGCCGCCGTGCTGATGCTGCTGTTCCACAACAGCCTGCAGCTCGGCGAAAGCCTGGCGGAGTCCGGCAAGGTCAACGCCTATCTCGGTGTCTGGCTGCCGTGGCTGGCGTTCGCGCTGCTGAGCGGCTGGATCTACAGCCAGAGCCTGGCGCGCCCCGGCGACAACCCGGTGACCCGCGCGGTGTCGGCGCTGGAGGATCTGGTGGCAGCCGTCATCGCCCGCCTGAAGCCGGCCGCCAAGCCGAAATGAGGCTGTTCCTGATCGGCAGCGGCCTTGGCGGCTACCTGCGCGGCCTGCTGGCGCAGCGCTACTTCGCGGTGCTGTGCGGCCTCGGCGGCCTGTTCCAGGTGCTCGACCTGCTGGAAACCTCGACCGACATCCTCAGCCGCGGCCAGGGCTTTGCCGGCATCGCCCACTACACCGTGCTGCGCTCGCCGAGCGTGCTGCTGCAGGCGGTGCCGCTGGCGGCGCTGCTGGGCGCGATCTTCAGCTTCTCGACCCTGTCGCGGCAGAACGAGATCTGCGCGATGCGCGCCGCCGGCCTGCCGTTCCGCCGCGTGCTGCTGGCGCTGCTGCCGACGGTGATCGCGATCGGCCTGTTGCACGCGCTGCTCGCCGAAGTAGTGGTGCCGCGCTCGCAGAAGGCGCTGACTGCCTGGTGGGCCAGCCTGCCACCGTCGCCGGACAAGGACCCGGACACCGAGCTGCTGTGGTTCCGCACGGCTGGCGCCGTGGTCGGCGTGGCCACCGTGATGCCCGATGGCCGCCGGCTGGACGAGGTGCGCATCTACCGCCGGGACGACGCTGGCCAGCTGCTCAGCCGGACCGTCGCCAGCCGCGCCGAATATGCCGACGGCGCCTGGACCCTGATCGATGCGGTGGTCACCGATCTTCGCGCCGGCCAGCACGCGCCGGTGCAGGCGCAGCTGTCGTGGGACACGCGGCTCAAGCCCTCGGATCTGATGCGCCTGTCGGCGTCGGAGCCCTATGTGTCCGGCGGGCTGGCGGCGCAGGTGCTGGCCGGCAGCCAGTCCGGCACCAAGACCGATTCGTTCTATCGCACGCGCATCGCCCGGACCTTCAGCGATCCGTTTTCGGCGCTGGTGATGCTGCTGCTGGCGACACCGGTGGCGATCGCGCTGACCCGCGGCGGTGCCGGTGGCGCCCAGGTGCTCGGCGCGCTGGCCACCGGCCTCGTGTTCCTGCTGGTCAACGGTCTGCTGTCGGCGCTCGGCGAGGCCGGCACCGTGGCGCCGCCGCTGGCCGCGTGGCTGGCTCCGGCGCTGTTCGCGCTGCTCGGCCTGATCTTCGTGTACCGCCTCGATCGGCACTGATCGACGCCCTTTCCTGGAGGCTGCTTCCCCATGTCCGCGACATCCGCAGGCGCTGCGATCACCCTGGTGCCGGTCGACTCCGCCGCGCTGAAGCAGCGCTTCATCCGCCTGCCGGCGCGGCTGCATGCCGGTGATCCGAACTGGATCACGCCGCTGGACCTGGAGCGTAGCGAAGCGCTGTCGCCGAAGCACAACCCGCTGTTCGCGCACACCGACGTGCAGTTCTGGCTGGCCGTGCGCGATGGCCGCGACGTCGGCCGCATCAGCGCCCAGGTCAACCGCGATGCCACCGACGGCGTCGGCCAGTTCGGCCTGCTGGCGGCGGAGAACGACGCGGCCGTCGTCAAGGCGCTGTTCGATACCGCCGAAGCCTGGCTGAAGGCGCGCGGCATGCGCGAGGCGCTGGGGCCGTTCAGCCTGTCGATCAACGAGGAAACCGGCCTGCTGGTCGCCGGCCACGACACGCCGCCGATGCTGATGATGGGGCACGACCGCCCGTATCTCGGCGGCCTCGTCGAAGCCCAGGGCTATGCCAAGGCCAAGGATGTCTACGCCTACCTCTGCGACATCACCCAGCCGTGGCCGAAACCGGTGCAGGGCCTGCTGCGCCGGCCGCTCGGACCGTCGGTGCAGCTGCGCCACCTGAGCTTCAAGCACTACCGGCGCGACATCGAGCAGATCACCTCGATCTTCAACGATGCCTGGTCGGCGAACTGGCGCTTCGAGCCACTGACCGCCGCCGACACCGACCATCTGGCCAAGGCGATGCGGCCGATCCTGTCCGAGCGGATGGTCTGGTTCGTCGATGTCGACGGCGAACCGGCCGGCTTCGGCGTCGCGCTGCCCAACCTCAACGAGGCGATCGCCGACCTCGACGGCCGGCTGCTGCCGTTCGGCTGGGCCAAGCTGCTGTGGCGGCTCAAGGTTCGCGGCGTGACAGGCGCACGGGTGCCGCTGATGGGCATCCGCAAGCGCCATGCGCACGGCATCATCGGCTCGACCCTGCCGTTCCTGATCATCGACGCGATGCGCACGGAAGGGCTCAAGCGCGGCTTCCAGCGCGCCGAGCTGTCATGGATTCTCGAAGACAACCTGCCGATGCGGCGGATCAACGAAAGCCTCGGCGGCGTCGCCTACAAGACCTACCGCGTCTACCGGAAGGCGCTGGCTTGAGCGATGTGATGGCGGGCGGGCTGACCGCGCTGGTCCTCGCCGGATCGCGCGGGCCGGACGACCCGATGGCGCAGGCCTTCGGCGTACCGCACAAGGCGCTGATCGCCGTTGGCGGCACGCCGATGCTGCTGCGGGTGATCGCGGCACTCGGCGCGACGCCGGAGATCGCGCGGATCGTCGTGGTCATCGAAGCGCCGGCGCTGGTGCAGGCGCTGCCAGGCCTTGCCGAGGCGGCGAACGGCAAGCCGGTCGATATCTTTCCGGCGGCCGGCAGCCCGAGCCGCAGCGTGGTGGCCGCGCTGGCCCGGTATCCGGCGCCGCTCCTGGTCACCACGGCCGACCACGCGCTGCTGCAGCCGGGCTGGGTGCGCCATTTCCTTGCCAGCGTTCCGGCCGGTGCCGATGCGGCGCTGGCGCTGGCCCGCTCGGAAGTCGTGCTGGCGGAAATGCCAGACACCCGTCGCACCTGGCTGCGCTTTGCGGAAGGGGCGTACAGCGGCTGCAACCTGTTCTTCTTCGCCACCCCGAAGGCGCAGGCGCTGGCCGAGCTGTGGCAGCAGGTCGAGGCGCTGCGCAAGCAGCCGGTGGCGATGCTGCGGCTGCTCGGCCTCGGCTATGCGTTGCGCTATCGCTTCGGCTGGCTGAAGCTGTCGGCGGCGCTGGCGCGGCTCGGTCAGCTCGCTGGCGGCAGCCGTGCGGCGGTGGTGGAGATGCCGTTCGCGCGGGCGGCGGTGGATGTCGACAAGCCGGCGGACAAGGAACTGGTCGAACGGCTGCTGGCGGAGGACCGGCCAGCGCACTGAACGGAGGCGGGCATGGCCAAGGCGCTGCGGGTGGCTTCGTGGAACATCGAGCACTTCAAGGACGACCCGGGCCGCGCCGATCGCGTGCTCGGCGCGCTGAAGGCGGTCCGTCCGGATGTCTTCGCGCTGTACGAGGTTGAAGGCAAGGGTGTCTTCGAGCCGCTGGTCAAGGCGTTCCCCGGCTACCAGTTCCACATCACCGAAGGCGCGCAGGTCCAGGAGATCCTGGTCGGCGTCAAGGGCGGCATCACCGGCTTCTTCTCGCAGCGGCTGGAGTTCCAGATCGGCCAGGTGAGCCTGCGGCCGGGCAGCCTGCTGACCGTGACCGTGGCCGGCGTCCACTACTCGCTGCTGTTCCTGCACACCAAGAGCAGCGCCGATCCGATCGGGCTGGGCCTGCGCGATGCGCAGTTCCAGAAGGCGTTCCCGCTCAAGGAGGTGCTGGACGCGCAGACCGCCGACGGCCGGTCGAACTTCATCGTGCTGGGCGATCTCAACACCATGGGCCTCGACTACGCCAAGGGCATCGCGATCGCCGCCGATGCCGAGATCACCCGGCTGGCGGCCGAGGCCGGCAAGGTCGGCATGCGGCTGCTGTCGAAATCGCACCCGGCCACCTGGTCGAACGGCAGCCGCAGCCGCTACAAGCCCGCCGACCTCGACCACGTGCTGGCGTCCACCCATCTGGCCTTCAAGGCGCTGCGCGGGGCCGAGGTCGAGGTGCTGGGCTGGCCGCTGCTGGCCGATACCACCGCCCGCGATGCCTGGATCAAGCAGTACTCCGATCACGGCCTGCTGGTGTTCGAGCTGCAGAAGCGCGCCGCCGCGGCTTGAAGCCGCTGCGCCCTGGGCCGCCGCATGCGCATAACGAAAAAGCCGGCGCGAGGCCGGCTTTTTCGGATGCACCGCCAGGAATCGACCGCTCAGGGCCGCGCGGCGCTGCGCCGGGTGCCCATGATCCAGTCCCACAGCGGGCTCGACACGCCATAACCGGTGTCGCCGTTCACGAAGTGGTGCTGCATGTGGTGCACCTTGAGCTTCTTGAACAGCGGCCGCTGCCAGGCGTAGTGGTGCAGCGCGTAGTGCAGGGTGTCGTAGATCACGTAGCCGACGATGAAGCCGCCAAACAGCGCCTTCAGCCAGACGCCGTCGACCGCCAGCGCGAACAGACACCAGAAACCGTAGGCCAGCGGCATGCTGACCGAAGGCGGCATCACCAGTCGCAGCCGGTCGTTCGGGTGGTCGTGATGGACCCCGTGCCAGATGAAGTGCAGGCGCTCGCCGATCTTGCCGGGCGGGGTCCAGTGGAACAGGAAGCGGTGCAGGAAATACTCGGTGGCGGTCCAGATCAGCAGGCCGCCGGCGAAGCAGGCGATCCAGCCGGACAGCGGGATGCCATCGGCGAACGCGGTCCAGGTCAGCCACGCGAACAGCGGCAGGTAGATCGACATCGGCACCCAGAACGGGATCTTCGACAGCGCTTCCATCCAGTCGGCCTGGAACATCCGGATCGACTCGTCCGGCGAGCGCCGGGCCGGGCGCGCGGCTGCCATCAGGCGGCGCCCTTAGCGGTGCGGTTGGTCAGCGGCGCGCTGACCGGTTGCGGCCAGCTGGCGACCAGCGCCTCGTTGTGGGCGACGTCGGGCAGGAAATCCATCTCGCCCCAGCCCAGCCCCTCGATCGAGGTGTAGCCGACATCGCCGGACTGGCTGGCGATCCGGTGGATGACCGACAGGTACCAGAGCTTCAGGCCTTCCGGCGTGCGCATGATCCGCTCGACTTCACCGACGAAGCGCGCCGCCCCTTCGGTGGTGAAGCGCAGGAAGCCGATCGACTCGCCGTTGACGATGGCGGCGTCCAGCTTCTTGCCGATGGCGACCAGCTGGCCGCCTTCGGTGCGCACCTTCATGTCGTCGGCATCGTAGAAATCCTTGCGGTCGATGGTCACCGTGATCGGGTGGCTGACCTTGCCGAGCACGCGCTCGACGATCGCGGTCTCGACCAGCGTGTCGCCGTTCAGGATCAGGCATTCGCCGCGCAGCTCGTGGCGGGCGATCCAGCAGCTGGCCAGATTGTCGGCCGCTTCGAAGAACGGGTTGTACAGCGTGCGCACCTGGATGCCGGCCGGCGTGCGCGCCTTCAGCATGTCCTCGACCTGTTCGGCGCCGTAGCCGATGACGATCACGGCTTCGCGCACGCCGGCCTGGGCCAGGCTGATCAGCTGCCATTCGAGCAGGCTGCGGCCGCCGAGTTCGATCAGGCACTTCGGACGCGAAGCAGTCAGCGGCAGCAGTCGGCGGCCCTGGCCGGCGCTGAGGATCAGCGCCTTCACGAGGACAGGCCCGACGTGGCGGAAACGGCGATCAGCTGCGGCATGCGGAAGAACCTCGGCGCGAACGATTGTCAACAAACGGTCGCAATTCTAGGGCAATTCGCGGGCCAGGGCGGAGCGCGGGAGGACCCGTCCGGCGAGCGGTCGGGCCGGCTTCCGCTGGTGCGGATCAGTGCCCGAGCGCCATTTCCAGCAGTGCTGCCAGCCGCAGCCCGGCCCGTTGCAGCTGCGTTTCCAGCACCGGCTGCCAGCGGCGCTGGTAGGCCGCTTCGTCGAAGGTCTCGGCCGCCGGGTAGAAATCGGCCGAGGCGACCAGCGTGCAGGACTGCCGCGCCCACGCGGCTGGCGGTGCGGCCAGGATCGATGCCGCCGGCTTACGGCGGCGGGCAAGGCTTGCGGCCAGGCGCGTCGCATCGGTGCCGATCGCGCGGATCAGCAGGCCGTCCCAGAGCTGGTGCAGGTTGTGCGGCTCGCCCTGCCAGCGCAGCGGCACGCGATTGCCGCCACGATCCTCGGCGCGGCCGGCGTGCAGCGGCTGGTGCAGGTCGGCGACGAAATGGACGAGATCCTTCAGCGCCTGGCGGCGCTCGGCGCTGGCCGCCTGCCGGTCGCCCAAGATGTCCGCCGCCTGCTCGATGGCGGCGATCACGCAGCGGCCGTCGGGACAGTCGCGGGCCGGCTGGTAGTCGCAGCGGCCGGGCGGAAAGTTGATGTAGTGCAGCGGGCCGGTCGCGTCGGTCTTGTGCAGATCGACGTCGTTGGCGACCCCGGCCAATGTCGGCTCCGGCTCGCCGGCCAGCAACGCGGCCACCGCTGCTGTGGTCGCTGGTCGCAGCTGGCGTGCAGCGAGCTCGCCAACGATGCGGTGACCTTCCGGGCCCCAGGCCAGTGCCGGAGCACCGGCCGCCGTCAGCAGGACGGCGGCCAGCAGCGCCGTGCAGCAGGCCCGAAGGCCGGACAGCATCAGACGCGCGACACCTTGACGATCACCACCGGTTCCACCGGCACGTCCTGGCCGAACGGCCGGGCGCGGCCGGTCGGCGTGGTACCGATCTTGTCGAGCACGTCGAGACCTGCGGTCAGCTTGCCGAACACCGCGTAGCCCCACTGGCCCGGCTTGCCGTCGAGGAAGGCGTTGTCGGCGTGGTTGATGAAGAACTGCGCGGTGGCCGAGTGCGGATCGCTGGTACGGGCCATGGCGATCGTGCCGCGGGCGTTCTTGAGCCCGTTGTTGCACTCGTTCTCGATCGGCTTGCCGGTCTTCTTCTCAGTGTAGTCCGGGGCCAAGTAGCCGCCGCCCTGGATCATGAAATCGCGGATCACGCGGTGGAAGGCCAGGCCGTCGTAATGGCCGGAATCGACGTAGGCCAGGAAGTTGGCCACCGTCTTCGGGGCCTTGGCGGCATCGAGTTCGATCGTCATGTCGCCCAGGCTGGTCTGCATCAGCACGGACACGGTTGCGGCGTCGGTCATCAGTCTTCTCGGGGAGTGAGTGGCGTGGAAAGGGCGGCAGTGTAAGCGTGGCCGCCGTCCGGCGGGGATGGCCGCCGGCGCGCTACTCTCGGTCCACCATGCCGGCCGCCCCGACACCGCGATCCCCGCAGCGCCGCGCCACGCGCCGTGGCGAGGATCATCTCGACCTGGTCGCCGAGCTGATCGAGGCCTTTGCCGACAGCGAGGATCTCGACGCCACGCTGGCGGCCGCGCTGGCGCGGATCGCCGAGGCGCTCGACGCCGATGCCGCCGGCCTGTTCCTGCTCGACGGCACCTTCGGCGATCCGGCCGCGCGGCTGCGCTGCCGCGCCTGCGTCGGGCCGGTCGATATCCGCCAGCTGCAGTTGCCGGCCGATCGCGGCATCCACGGCCGTGCGCTGGCCCGCAATGCCACCGAATGGGTGGCCGATGCCGCCGCCGACCCGGACCTGCTGGCGCCGGCCAGCCTCGGCATCGACTACACGATCCGCTCGATGATCTGCGCGCCGCTGAGCCATCGCGACGAGCGCTACGGCGTCGTCGAGCTGCTGAATCCGCGCGGCCGGGGCCGGCGCTTCAGTGCCCGCGATGCCGAACTGCTCGGCCTGTTGGCGACCGCCGCCGCGATCGCCATCCGCAACGCCCGGCTCACCGCCGCGCTGCTGGCCCAGAACCGCCTGCGTCGCGAGCTGGAACTGGCTGCCGACGTGCAGCGCCAGCTGCTGCCGCCGACGCCGGCCGGCACCGCGCCGGTGCAAGGCCTGAACCGGCCGGCGCACGGCGTATCCGGCGATTTCTACGACGCGCTGCAGCTGCCCGACGGCCGCATCGCCTTCGCGCTGGCCGATGTCTCCGGCAAGGGGCTGAACGCGGCGCTGATCATGGTCAAGGCGGCCACGCTGTTCCGCAGCCTTGCCAAGCGCGTGCACGAGCCGGGGCTGCTGCTGTCGCGGATCGAGACCGAGCTGTGCGAGACCATGGCCTTCGGCATGTTCGTGACCATGGTGATCGGCGTCTACGACCCGGCGAGCCACCAGATCCGGCTGGCCAACGCCGGCCATCTACCGGCGTTGAAGCGCGCTGCCGATGGCGGCTTCGAGGAGTTTCCGGCCACCGATCCGCCGCTCGGCATCCAGTGCCGGCTCGACAACGACCGCTACCGCGAAACCACGCTGTCGATCGCCGGCGGCTGCCTGTACCTGTACACCGACGGCGCCAGCGAAGCGCGCGATGCCGGCGGCCGGATGCTCGGCAGCGAAGGCCTGAAGGCGCTGATTGAACGTCACGCCGATGCCGCGCCGGGCACCCGTCTGACCGCCATCGCCGATGGCCTGGGCAACGATGTCCGCGACGATCTGACCTTGCTGGTGATCGACGATCGCTACGCCGCCATTGAGCCTCTGGCCGCCAGTGTCCGCCGGCGCAGCGTCGCCGAACTGGTGGCGCAGACCATTCCGGCCGAGGCCGGCCAGCTGAAGATCGTCCGCCGGCTGGTCGAGGCGGCCTCGCGTGAAGCCGGAGCCAGCGTCGAATGGGCGCAGGACTTGGTACTGGCGGTTGACGAGGCCTGCCAGAACATCATCCGCCACGGCTACGGCGCGGCGGCCAAGGCTGGCGCCGCACTCGGCGAGAAGATCGAGTTCTCGATCCGCAAGGCGGCCGACGGGCTGGAGGTCGAGCTGATCGACTACGCGCCAACCGTTGACGAGCAGGACTGCCGGGGTCGTGCGCTCGACGATGTCCGGCCCGGCGGCCTCGGCACCCACCTGATGCACGCGCTGACCGATCGCGTGCAGTTCCGGGCGCCGCCGAAGGGCGCCGGCAACCGCCTGGTGCTGACCAAGAAGCTGGTCCGCGGCTTCGGTCGCGCCGACCGCCCGGCCGAGGCCGGCCAGGACGCCGACGCCGATCCCGGCGTCGACCATCCGCCACACGACAAGGGGAGCGGCAGCAGATGAGTTTCAAGGTCAACGATGACGCCGGCACGTCGACGGTCTTTCTCAGCGGCGAGATCGATCTCGAACGCTCGCCGGCCGCCCGCAAGACGCTGCTCGACACCCTGGCGCGCCGGCAGGCGCTGGTGGTCGACCTGCGCGATGTCAGCTACATCGATTCCTCCGGCATCGCCAGCCTGGTCGAGGCCTACCAGAAGGCGCGCACCGCCAATCTCGGCTTCACGCTGGCCGAAGTCGGCCCGCCGGTGATGCGGGTGCTGAGCCTGGCCCGGCTCGACAAGGTGTTCCCGATCCGGGCCGCCGGCTGAGCGGCCGATAGCGCAGCATTGGCGGCGGCGAAATTTTTTTCGTCCGCCTCAACCCCGTTTGCCGGGCGCCTCCGTTCAAGTCGGTACAGCCCCCACGGAGTTCGCCATGTCCCGCCCTCATTTGACCATCCTGATCGCCGCCTGCTGCCTCGGCGCAGCTGCCGCGCTGGCGGCCTGCTCGACGCCGCCCGCACCAGCGGAGCCGATCCCCGCGCCATCGCCGGTGGCGCAGGACGCCGTGCCGGCAGCGGCAGCGGAGCCGGTTGAAGCCCAGCTTCCGGCCCCGGCACAAGCCCAGGTGCTGGCCAAGGCGCAGGTGCGTGAAGCGCAGGCCACGACGCGGTTCGCGCCGGCGCCAATGGCGGCGTCCGGCGAGCCTTGGCTGCGCGCGCCAGCGCCGCCGGTGATGCCGGATGGCGACGGCGAGCGCTATGCCGAACTGCGGGCCAACCCGGTCTGGGTCGCCGCCGAGCAGCCGGTGTCGACCTTCAGCGTCGATGTCGATACCGGCGCCTACGCCAACGTCCGCCGCCTGCTCAACGCCGGCCAGCTGCCGCCGCGCGACGCCGTGCGAGTCGAGGAGCTGATCAACTATTTCGACTACGCCTACGCGCCGCCGAAGGACCGCGCGACGCCGTTCGCGCTGCACACCGAACTGGGGCCGACGCCGTGGAATCCGAAGACCGAGCTGCTGGCGATCGGCATCCAGGGCTGGAAGCCGGCCTCGGCGGCGCTGCGGCCATCGAACCTGGTGTTCCTGGTCGACGTGTCCGGCTCCATGCAGTCGGCGGACAAGCTGCCGCTGGTCAAGGCCAGCCTGAAGCTGCTGGCCGGCCAGCTGACGGCGCGTGACCGGATCAGCCTCGTCGTCTACGCCGGGCGTACCGAGGTGGTGCTGGAGCCGACGCCCGGCGACCAGACCGCGACCATCGTCGCCGCGCTTAATCGCCTGGAAGCCGGTGGTTCGACCGACGGCGCCAGCGGCATCCAGCTGGCCTATGCGATGGCTGAAAAGGCCTTCATGAAAGACGGCAACAACCGCGTGCTGCTGGCCACCGATGGCGATTTCAATGTCGGCATCCGCGATGTCGGCCAGCTCAAGGAGATGGTCGAGAACAAGCGCCGCAACGGCGTGGCGCTGTCGACGCTCGGCTTCGGCACCGGCAACTACAACGACGCGCTGATGGAGCAGATCGCCGATGTCGGCAACGGCCACTACAGCTACATCGACTCAGCGCGGGAAGCGCAGCGGGTGCTGGTCGAGGAACGCGCCTCGGCGCTGGAAACGATCGCCAGCGACGTCAAGATCCAGGTCGAGTTCAACCCGGCGGTAGTCGCCGAATACCGCCTGATCGGCTACGAGAACCGCCTGCTGCGGCGCGAGGATTTCAACAACGACGCGATCGACGCCGGCGACATCGGCGCCGGCCATCGGGTCACCGCGCTGTACGAGATCGCCCGCGTCGGCAGCGGCGGCGAGAAGGTCGATGCGCTGCGCTACGGCCAGGCCGCGAAAGCCGGTGCCGGCACGGCCGGCGAGCTGGCCCAGCTGAAGCTGCGCTACAAGCGTCCGGAGGATGGCGTCGAGGCCCGCAGCCGGCTGATCGCACGGGTGATCCGCGCCGACGAGGCGGTGACGGCCGATCGCACCTCGCCGGCCTTCCGGCTGGCGGCGGCGGTGGCTGCCTACGGCCAGCTGCTGCGCGGCGGCGAATACACGCAGCGCTATGCACTGCGCGACGCGGCGGCGCTGGCCAGCGCGGCGCAGGTCGACCAGGCCAGCGGCCGCGCGGCGGAATTCGTCGAACTGGCGCGGCTGGCCGCCAGCCTGAACGGCGAACGCCTGCTGGTGTCCGGCGATGATCACCACGCCGGAGCGCACTGACTGGACCGCTCCGCACCGCCGGCCGCAGCTCCGGGCCCGAGCGACGAAACGCTGATGCTGCGGTACCAGGCCGGCGACGCGGCGGCCTTCGAGCCGCTGTACCGGCGCCATCGCGACGGCGTCTACCGGCACCTGCTGCACGGCTGCGGCCGGCCGGCCATTGCCGGCGAGCTGTTCCACGATGTCTGGCTGAACGTCATCCGCACCCGGGCCGACTGGCAGCCGCGCGCCCGGTTCGCGACCTGGCTGTACCGGATCGCCCATCACCGGCTGATCGACTGGTGGCGAGCGACGCCGCCGGGGCTGGAGCCGCTGCCGGAGCCCGGCGATGACGATGATGCAGGCACCGTGCCGGCGGCGCTGTGGCTGCCCCGCCGCGAGCAGCCCGACGAACAACTGCTGAGTGCCGAGCGCGGCCAGCGGCTGCGCGCGGCGCTGGCCCGCCTGCCGATCGAGCAGCGCGACGCCTTCCTGCTGCACGAGGAAGGCGGCCTGAGCCTGGCCGAGATCGCCGAGGTGGCGGGCGTCGGCCGGGAAACCATCAAGAGCCGGCTGCGCTACGCGCTGGCGCGACTGCGGGAGGCGCTCGCCGATGACCGAACCTGACGACGACGATCGCCTGCTGGACGCCTTCCTGGACCGGCGCAGCCCGCTGGCCAGCGCCTGGCGCGACGAGGCCGCGGCCGGGCAGGGTGCGCCGGCGTTGCTTGATGCCGCCATCCTCGCCGCTGCCGCTGCCGCTGCCGCTGCCGCTGCCGCTGCCGAGGCGGTGACGCCGCCGCGCCGGCTGACGCGACTGCGGCGCTGGCGTTTGCCGGTCAGCCTGGCGGCGTCGCTGCTGGTCAGCATCGGCGTGCTGCGCGAAGGCCTGCGTGATGCCGCTGCGCCGCCGCCGCGCGCGGCATTAGTCGCGCCTGTGCCTGCGCCCGTGCCGCAGCCCCCGCAGGAGCTGCCGATGGCGGCTGCGGAGTTGGCGCCGCCGGAGGAAACGGCCAAGCGCGCGCCGTTGCCCGTTCCAACCGCGCCAGCCGCGCCAGCCGCGCCATTGCCGCCGGATAGCCGGCCGGAGATCGCTGCGCTGCCGTCGCCAATGCCGTCACCGCCGCCACCACCAGCGGAATCGCAGGCCCGATCCCCGGCGGAATCCCCGGCTGAATCTGCAGCTGTCTCGCCGGCCGAATCCTCGGCCGAACCTGCGGCTGAACTAGCCGCCGCCGCGCCGGAACGGGCTCCGGCGCTGGCCGCGATGCCGCGTCTGGCGGAAGCGCGCCGCGCGGATGCCGATGCGCTGGCCGCCAAGGCCGATCCGCTGGCGACTGCGGATCGGCCCTGGCAGCCGGCGCGCTATCGCGGCCGGGTGCTCGGCCAGTTCACCGCCGACGCGCTGCGCCAGCCGGCTGCGCCAGCCGATGCTGCCGGTACCGCACCGCAGGCCGACCCGGCCGCGCGCAGCGATCCGCGCGGCACGGTGACCGTGCAGCTGGCGTCCGGGCGCGACGTGGTCACGGCGCTGCACCTGGTGCTGGAGCCGCCGCTGCCGCTGGCCGTCGTGCAGCAGATGGAAGGTCTGTCCGGCGATGGCCAGGCCGTCACCCAGGACGACGCCCGCTGCGCGGCGGAGCAGCCGCCGGCGGACGGGCTGCTGCTGCGCCGCTGGCCGCAGCAGGGCGTGCAGCTGCGGCTGACGGCCGCGGGCACGGTGGTGGCGATCGACTATCTCGAACACTGCCGCTGAGCCGCTCGTCGGCGGCGCGGGCGCGACGATTCTTGAAAAATCGGACGATCCGGCGCGATTCCTGCAAGAACGCGCCGCTCGTCCACATGACTTTTCGATGACCGCACTACGCCAGGGCTGTGCTGAGTGATAATCCGCGAACCAGAAAAGCCCGGCGCACCGGGTTGCCGTCGGAGCCATCCATGAATTTCCTGCGTCCGCTGCGGATCGCGATCGTTTCGCTGTGCGTTGCGCTGTCGTCTTCGGCGCAGGCGGACAACTTGTTGTCGGTCTACACCAAGGCGCTCGACGGCAATCCCGAATACCTGTCGGTGATCGCCGGCTACCAGCAGGCGATCGAGGCACGGCCGCAGGCGCTGGCCAAGCTGCTGCCGCAGATCGGCGTCAGCGGCGAGGCGGCTACCGTCAGCCAGACGCTCAGCGGCCGCTTCTTCGTCGGCGGCGTCGGTGCCATTCCGACCAGCGGCTCCGATGTCAACCGCACCGATGCCTTCAACAGCGTCGGCTATCAGGTCGGCCTGACGCAGGTGCTGTTCGATCGCGGCCTGTACCTGACGCTCGACACCGCCGCGCTGGAAGTCAGCCGGGCCGGCCTGCTGACCTACGACGCCCAGGACACGCTGCGTATCGGCGTGGTCGAAGCCTATT
Source organism: Gammaproteobacteria bacterium (assembly GCA_026398815.1). Classification (GTDB taxonomy): domain Bacteria; phylum Pseudomonadota; class Gammaproteobacteria; order Nevskiales; family Nevskiaceae; genus Nevskia. The sequence goes on along the minus strand of JAPLSA010000016.1, from coordinate 40,989 downwards.
TCGCGGCGCTGTCGGCGGACGAGGAACTGCGCTTCGCCGAAGCCGAGAAGACCGCCATCGAGGCGGTGCTGGCGCAGACCCGCGACAAGTCGGCGGCCGGGCTGGTGGCCGATACCGAGGTGCAGGTCGCGCAGTCGCAACTCGATCTGGCGGCGGCGGCGCTGATCGCCGCGAAGAACGCGGTGGCGGTGTCGCGCGTGCAACTGGAACTGCTCAGCGGCGGCACCCGCTTCGGCGCGCTCGACGGCCTGTCGAAGACCTACCTGCCGGTCGCGCCGCAGCCGGACAGCCTGGACGTCTGGATCGAGCGCGCCGGCAAGCAGAACCTGCAGCTGAAGGCGCAGATGCTGGCCACCGAGATCGCCCGCAAGAACGTCGACAAGGCCTACGGCGCGCGCTGGCCGAGGGTCGACGCGCTGGCCGCCTACACCTACCAGTACGCCGAAGGCGGCATCTCCAACGGCATCGGCGCCGAAGGCAACCGCGCCACCGATGAACGCGTCGGCCTGCAGGTGAAGATTCCGATCTTCACCGGCGGTGCCATCAGCTCCGCGATCCGCGCTGCCCAGGCCGGCGTGGTGCGGGCCGAGGCCGATGAAGCCGCCAAGCGCGCCGACGCGCTGCGCAAGGTGCAGGTGGCGTTCCTGAATTCCAGCGCCGCGATCGCCAAGGTGCGCGCGCTGAAGCAGGCCGTGCAGTCGACGACCGCCAGCGAGGACGCGATCCGCGTCGGCTACGAGGTCGGCACCCGGACCAACGGCGACCTGCTGCTGGCGCTGCGCAGCCGCTACCGGGCCGAGCGCGACTACGCGGTCGCCCGCTTCGACGCCATCCTCAATTCGCTGCGCCTGCGGGCCGCTGCCGGCAGCCTGAACCACGCCGACCTGCTGGCCGTCAACGGCGCGCTGGCGGCGCACTGACGTCACCCCCTGCCGCGTTCGTTCCTTTCGTTCCCCGATCGTTCCCCGAAGCCGATCTTCCCGAGCTCCCTGATGGAAAGCCCTCGTCACCTGTATCGAAAATTCGTCTTCGGCTCGGCGGCCAAGTCGGCTGATGGCCTGTACTACGCGCTGACCGGCGCCCGCCACGGCCGGCCGATCCGCCTGGACCCGGCCGAATTCGAGCTGGCCCGGCTGATCGACGGCAGCCGCGATGCGGCAGCGGTCCGGACGGCAGCGCGCGAGCTGCTGGGCGCGGAGCTGACGGCGGCGGAACTCGAACACTTCTGCAACGAGCTGGCGACCAGCGATCTGCTGGCGGCCGGCACCCAGGAGCCGCTGCCGGTGCCGGCGCAGACCGATGCCGAAGCGACGCTGGCCGGCTGGAATCGCGGCCCGCGCCCGGCCGGCGTGGCGCCGGAAACGGCGGCGCCGTCGACAGTACCCGGCTCGCTCGGCGGCCCCGGCCTGCCCGGTTCGCTGACCGGCCTGTGGGGCGCGTTCCGGGGCGTGGTCGCAGCCCCGAAGGTGCTGATCCCGGCCGGGCCGCTGCTGCCGATCGGCTGGCTGCTGAACCTGCCGCTGTTCGGCCGGCTGCCGCTGCTGGGCCTGCTGGCGCTGGTGATCGGCGCGGTGGTGGCGATGTGGACGCACCGGGTCGAGATGGGCGTCGATTTCGTGCGCCTGATCGAGCCGCTGCCGCTGCTGCTGACCCTGATCGGCGGCATCTACCTGGTGAACTTCCTGTCCGAGATGGCGCGCGCGGCGGCCATCCACACGCTGACCCGGCAGACGCCGAAGTTCGGCGTGGTGCTCGGCACCGTGCTGATCCCGCGCTTCCACTGCGATACCGGCGGTGCGGCGGAAAGCGCGCCGCGCGACCAGCGCCTGCGGATCGTCGGTAGCGGCCTCGTCGCCCAGCTGATGATCTTCGTGATCGCCGTGGCGCTGTGGCTGGTGTTCCATCACAGCCACTCGATCCTGCCGTCGCTGCTGGTGGCGCTGGCGCTGCTGGCCAGCGCCTTCTTCCTGTTGCAGGTCAATCCGCTGGTCAAGCGCGACGGCTACAACTGGCTGGTGCAGTGGTACCAGGCCGCCGACCTGCGCGAGCAGGCGATGTACGCGATCTTCGGCTACGACCGGCCGTGGAACGAGATGAAGAAGCTGTCGCCCGGCGTGCTGCGCTGGTACGGCTTCCTGGTGCTGGCCTACACGATCTGGCTGATGGTCTGGGTGGTGATCTTCCCGGCCCGCTGGCTGAGCGGCGCGTTCGGTGCGGTCGGCATCGTCATCACCGCGCTGCTGCTGGCCTGGTCGGTGTTCACCAGCACCCGCCGCGCGCAGGCGAGCCGCGGCTCGATCGGTGCCGGCAAGGTCAATCTGGCGCCGCCGAAGCGCTGGGACTGGGCGATCATCACGATCCTCGTCACCGTCGCGCTGTTCCCGTACACCTACGAGCCGAGCGGCGAGTTCATCGTGCTGCCGACCGCCCGCGCCGACATCCGCGCGCTGACCGATGGCGATGTCCGCGAGGTGTTCGTCAAGGAAGGCGAACTGGTCAAGGCCGGGCAGGTGATCGCCAAGCTCAACGACGACGCCGAGCGCTACGCCGTGGCCTCCAGCGAAGCGAACCTGACGCGGCTGCGCGCCAATGTCGCGATCGCCAAGTCCGGCGCCAAGGGCGAGGAAATCGACCAGGCCCGGCAGCTGGTGGCGACCGCCGAGAAGCGCCTCGAATTCAGCCGCGCCGAGGCCAATCGCCTGAAGCAGGCGTTCACCCGCAAGGCGGTGTCGGACCAGGAATACCAGCGGGCGCTGTCGGTCGCGGAACTCGACCAGCAGCGGCTGCTCGAAGCGCGCAAGCAGCTGGCGCTGGTGATCAGCCCGGTGCGTAACGAGCAGCTGCAGGCACTGGAAGCGGAGATCGCCAGCGAGCAGGCCAAGCTCGATCTGGCGCAAAAGGCGGTCGAGTACGCGCAGGTAAAAGCGCCGATCGCCGGCCGGATCCTGTCCGGCACCTTGCGCTTCGCGCTGGGTGATTTCCTGGCGCGCGGCGCGCAGCTGGCGACGGTCGAGGATTCCTCGAAGCTGCTGGTCGAGATCCGGGTGCCGGAGGCCGATGTCGGCAAGGTCGAGATCGGCCACAAGGCGCTGGCCAAGGCCTGGTCGTTCCCGGATCGCGGCTATCCCGGCGTGGTGCGCGAGATCGCCCCGAGTGCCGAGGTCAGCCAGTACGGCCGCGTGGTGCGCGTGGTGATGTCGATCGACGAGACCGACGGCAAGCTGCTGCCGCAGATGACCGGCTACGCCAAGGTCGAGGCCGAGCGGATGCCGCTGATCGTCGCGTTCACGCGGCCGATCGTGCGCTTCTTCCTCGTCGAGCTGTGGTCCTGGCTGCCCTGATGGACGACGGCGTCCAGCCGCAGCGGCGGTGGCGTCCACCGCCGCCGGACAACGGCCGTCTCGACGGCCGCGATTTCCGGCTGACCTGCGAGTCCGGCTTCGGCGACGGCTGGAATGCCTACGCGCATTCGATGGCCTGGTTCGAGGGCCGGCTGTACGTCGGCACCACGCGCGGCACCATCCCCGGCATGAAGCTGCTGTCGCCGCCGCCGGACATCAAGCCGTGGCCGGTGGAGTCGCCGGACAACGTCTACGACATCGACCGCAACTCGCAGATCTGGCGCTACACGCCGCAGACCGATCGCTGGGACATGGTCTACCGCGCGCCTGACGTGATGGCGCGCAACAAGTCGCGGATGGTCGCGCGCTATGTCGGCATGCGCGGCATGACCGTTTTCCAGGGCCGGAGCGACACCAAGCCCTGCATCTACTGCTCGACCTGGGCGCCGGCGATGGCCGAGCCGCCGGACATCCTGCGCAGCGAGGACGGGATCAATTTCACCGTCGTCAAGCGGCCGCCGTGGGATGTGTCGGTGCGCTCGTTCCGCACCCTGCAGGTGTTCGGCGGCCGCGTGCATACCTCGCCGACCGCGTCGAACGCCGGCGGCAAGGTGCAGGATTCGGTCGGCTCCGAAGCGGTGATCTACGCCAGCGAAGACCTGCCGACCGGCGTCTGGAAGCCGGCCAACGATGAGGGCTTCGGCAACAAGGGCAATTTGACGATCTTCGAGATGGCCGAGTTCAACGGCTATCTGTACGCCGGCACGGTCAACCCGTTCACCGGCTTCGAACTGTGGAAGACGCGCGGCGGCGACACGCTGCCGTACCAGTGGACCAAGGTGCTGACCCATGGCGCCTGGCGCGGGCCGTTCAACGAAGTGATCGTCAGCATGTGCGAGTTCAAGGGCTCGCTGATCGTCGGCACCGGCATCATCAACGGCGGCTACCACCGGGCGTTCAAGCTCGGGCCGGCTGCCGCCGAAGTGCTGCGGGTCTGGCCGGATGACAGCTGGGAGCTGCTGGTCGGCCATTCGCGGGTCACGCCGGACGGCCTGAAGGTGCCGCTGTCCGGGCTCGCCGCCGGCTTCGACAACCTGTTCAACGGCTATGTCTGGCGCATGGCCACACACGGCGACTACCTGTACGCCGGCACCTTCTCCTGGGCCAACTCGCTGCCGTACCTGCCGAACGCCAAGTGGCCTGAAGACGTGCTGAAGCTGATCCGCCACTGGGGCATGGAACACCTGACGCGCAACTACGGCGGCTTCGCGCTGTGGCGCACGCACGATGGCGTGCGCTGGGACTGCGTGACGCCGAACGGCTTCGGCAACAAGTACAACTGGGGCGTGCGCAACTTCGCCTCGACACCGCACGGCCTGTTCGTCGCCACTGCCAATCCGTTCGGCCCGCGCGTGGCGATCAAGGAACAGGGCGAGTGGAAGTACGTCGACAACAACCGGGGCGGCTGCGAGGTTTTCCTCGGCGCAGCGCCGGCGCGGTCCGCCGATGCTTGAAGCCCCGGTCCTGATCGTGGCGCCGCCCGGCGCCCATGCCTCGCGGCTGGCGGCGATGCTCGGCCAGCACCAGCGCGCCCAGGATCTGCCGGAACTCAACCTGTTCATGGCGCCGACGCTCGGCGGCCTCGGCGAGATCAGCGCCCTGTCCGACGGGCGCACCAGCCACGGCCTGCGGCGTGCCGTGGCGGCCCTGCACGGCGGCGGCCAGACCGATGACGGCATCGCCGCCGCCGGCCGCTGGCTGGCGCGGCGGGCCGACTGGCGCGGTGCTGACATGCTCGCCGAACTGGCGCGGGCGCTGGCGCCGCAAGTGCTGGTCAGCGCCGAGACCTCGATCGGCTGGCGGCCGGACTTCATCGACCGCCTGCTCGACGAGCGGCCCGATGTGCGGCTGCTGCACCTGGTGGAACATCCGCGCCGCTGGTGCCGGGACAGCGCGCGGGCGCTCGATGGCCGCCTGTTCATCGCGCCGGACTACAAGGATTACGCGGTCAATCCGCCGGCGCTCGATCCGCAGCTGGCCTGGTTCCGGGTGCACGCCAATCTGGCGGCGGCCGGCGCGCTGCTGCCGAACGCCTGCTATCGCGTGCTGCGCATCGAGGATCTGCTGAGCCGGCCGGAAGCGACGCTCGGCGAGCTTTGCGAGTGGCTGGGCTGGCCGGCCGAGCCCGACCAGCTGGCGGCGATGCAGCAGCCGGAGCACAGCCCGTTCGCGGCACTCGGGCCGGATGCCGCGCTGTACGGTGCCGACGAAGGTTTCCTCGCCGATCCTGGCTTCGCTCGCCGGCTGCGGCTGACCGAGCAGCTCGACGGACCGCTGGAATGGCGCGCCGACGGCCGCGGTTTCGCCGACGAAGTCCAGGCCATCGCCGGCCGCTACGGCTACGCCTGAGCCGGCCGGCGGCGGACAGCAAGAAGCCCGGCGTGCCGGGTGGCACGCCGGGCTTCGGGCGCTGCGATCAGCCCTTCGGCGCGAACGCCGTGCACCAGCCCTTGGCCGACACCGCCTTGCCCGGGAAGATGCCGCAGGGACCGTTGGCGGCCCCGGCTGCGCCGGAGAACAGCGCGCACTTGGCGCAGGCGCTGCCCGGCTTGTACGCCGGGTTCTTCGCGGTGGCGGCATCGGCGACATAGCCGAGGCCCTTGGCGGTCGGATCGTCGGCGGCGACCATCGGCAGGTCAGCGGCCTGGGCTTCGCGCCCGTGGAGGACCACCGGCACGGCGGCGACGGCGGCGGCGAGCGTCAGAAAACGGCGACGCGACAGCGGGTTGCGATCAGTCATCGGAACGGCCTCTGAGAACGTGGAGGCCGCAGCTTATGAGCTTTCTCGGCGTGATGGCGAAACGAGATTTGTTCTCACTTTCACAAGATTTCGACATCGTCGCCGTTCATGGCGCAGCGTCGGCCAGGCCGAAGAAGGGTCGCAGCCAGGTGAGCACCGGACCGGCATTGCTGATCGGAAAGAAGTGCCCGCCTTCCGCTACCAGACGGAACTCCGCAGCCGGCCGCAGGGCCTGCAGCGCGCGGCAGCTAGGCATCGAGCGCGACCACTCGCCGTAGATCCACAGGCAGGGCATCGGCAGCGCGGCGATTGCCGGGCCGTCGATGCCGGGCATCACCACTTCCTGCAGCGCCGAGCTGCTGTCCATCAGCGCCACGAACTGCTTGGCGGTGCGCTGCGCGCCACGGCCCTCGCCGAACGGCGTGAACACGTCCTTGGCTTCCGAACCGCCGCCGCTGGTCTTCCAGCGCGCCAGCACGTCGAGGAACAGCAGGCCGACCTGCGGCTCGTTCTGCCAGTCATGCCCGGAACGGCTGGCGACGTCGATCTCGAACGGCGACAGATGCGGCGAATCCGACAGCCGCTGGGTCGGTTGCAGCGCGTTGATCTTGGTGTCCATGACCACCAGCCGCTCGACCCGCTGCGGATGCCGGCCAGCGAATTCGAGCGCCACGCCGCCGCCGTAGCTGTGGCCGACCAGCAGGCAGCGCGCGATGCCGAGATGGTCGAGCAGGCCGGCGAGGTCGGCTGCCGCATCGATCGCCTGGTAGCCGCTGGCCGGCATGCTGCTGTAGCCATGGCCGCGCAGGTCGAACAGGGTGATGCGGAAGTGCTTCGACAGCGGCAGCGCGTAGTGCAGGAACCAGAACGCGCGGCTGGCGGCGAGGCCGTGCACGAACACCAGGTCCGGTCCTTCGCCCATCTGCTGGTAGGCGATGGTGACGTCGTTCAGCTGTACCTCAGCCATGCAGGCTCCGGATCGCGGGGTTTGCGGATGTCATGCGGGGACGGCGGGTTGCAGCAGGTCCCAGGGATTGCCGTAGAGGTCGACGAACACGGCCACCGTGCCATAGGGCTCGTGCCGGGGCGCTTCGCGGAACAGCACGCCGTGCGCCTGCATCCGTGCGTGGTCGCGGACGAAGTCGTCGGTTTCCAGGAACAGGAACACCCGGCCGCCGGCCTGCCGCCCGAGCTGGGCGCGCTGGGCGTCGTCGCTGGCTTGCGCCAGCAGCAGCGTGGTGCCGGCCGACCGATCGGCCGCCACCCGGACCCAGCGCTTGCCACCGCCCAGCGGTGTGTCCTCGATCAGCGTGAAGCCGAGAACGTCGGTGAACCAGGCGATCGCCGCGTCGTAGTCGGCAACCAGGTAGCTGATGGCCCCGAGACGGCGCACCGCCGGCATGGCGCAGGCTTCAGACGAAGCCGACGAGGAAATCCGCGATCTGCCCGATGCTCAGGTCGTCGACGTAGCGGCCGTCTTTCATCAGCAGCTTGTCGAACGGGACCTTCTTCTTGGAGATGTCTTCCTCGATCGCGACCACCAGCTGGATGATGTCGATCGATTCGAAGCCGAGATCGCCGAGCAGCCGCGTGTCGGCATTCATCCGGCCTTCGAATTCGTGATCCCAGTCCTGGGTGAAGTCCTCGAGCAGGACGATGAGTTGCTTGACGTAGGTGTCGTGCGCAGCGGACATGGCGGGCAGGGTCGGGAAGCGGTGGGCGGCGTCAGTACAGCGGGGCGGGCAAGGTTTCGAGATCGTAGCCGCTTGCCCCAGGACGGATCGAACAGGCGGCCGGAACCAGCCGTTCGAGACGGCCTTCGGCGAGCTGTTCCTCGAAGTAGGCGAGCGTGGCTTCGGTCTTCGAGAAATCGACCCGGTTCTTGTGTGGCGCGAGATCGTACAGCCACCACTGCAGCTTCAGGAAGCGTTCGACGATCGGCTCGGCGAAGCGCATCCGCACCACCTTGGCCGGCGAGCCGACGACGATCGCGTAGTCCGGCACATCGCGGGTGACGATGCTCTTGGCGCCGACCACCGCGCCGTGGCCGATCCGCACGCCGCGCTTGATGAAGCTGCTGACGCCGACATAGGCCTCGTGGCCGATGGTGGTCTCGATCGGCATCGAATCCGCGTACGAAGGGCCTTCCTGGGCATCCGGCGCCAGCCGCGCGAAGTCCTCGAAGCGGTACATGTTCGGCATGTACTTCGGTCGCGTGAAGGTGAACGGGTGCGAGCTGAACCAATCCATCGGGTGTTCGGGCGGGCCGAGGATCGACGACTCGCCGATCTGCGCGTAGCGACCGATGTTGCAGCGGTAGGCGCTGCTGGTGCCGGCGGCATTGAAGTAGGTGAAGGCGCCGATCGAACAGGCCTTCAGGCGATGGCCATAGATGAAGGCCGGTCGTTCGAAGCGCAGCTCGATGCCGATCCGGCTGGAGCCTGAGTCGATCATCAGGCCGTGTTGCATCAGGTCGTGGGCCGAAAGGCCAGTGGCGGTCATGCCGGAATGGAGAGTGGAATCAGTAGAGCGGGGCGGACAGCCGGGTCAAGCTGTAACCGGTGGCTGTGCTGGTTACGGCATAGGCTTCGGGCATCAGCTTTTCGAGCTGCCGGTCGGCGACCTTCTGTTCGAGCACGTCGAGCGTGCGCTCGGTGTCGGCCCAGTCGACCGCGCGCTTGATCGGGCCGATGTCGTAGTTCCACCAGGCCAGCTTCAGCAGCCGTTCGATCACCGGATCGGGATAGCGGTAGCGCAGCACCCGGGCTGGCGAGCCGGCGACGATCGCGTACGGCGGCACGTCGCGGGTGACGACACTGCGCGCACCGATCACGGCGCCGACGCCGACGTTGACGCCCCGGCGCACGAAGCTGCCGGCACCGACATAGGCCTCGTGGCCGATGACGGTCTCGATCGGCGATTCCGACTCCGCCCACGAAGGACCGTCATCTTCCTCGGGCGAGATCCGTGCGAACTCCGGCATCTGGAACATCTTCGGCATGTGCGACGGCCGCGAGAACGCGAACGGATGGGTGCTGAACATCGTCATCGGATGCTCGGGCGGGCCGACGATGGTCGACTCGCCGACCTGCGAATAGCGGCCGAAGCGGGTCCGGTAGGCGCTGGCGAGGCCGGCGGCGTTGTAGAAGCCGTAGGCGCCCATCGAGCAGTTCTTCAGCCGATGGCCGTGGATCATCGCCGGCCGCTCGAAGCGGAAGTCGTGGACCTTGTTGTTGCCCTCGTCGATGCAGACGCCCAGCGCCATCAGGTCGCTCGCCGACAAGCCTTCTCTGCGGTCCATGTCCGTTCTCGCTTCGCGCCGTGCTGCGACTTATTCCATGTACCCGAGCATCTGCAGCTGCTCGATGATCTGGCGCTTTTCCTCGTCGTCCATGTCTTCGGCCTTGGCCTTCTCGCCACCGCCGACCGTGGCCTTGCCGATCTTCACCGGATGCTCGGCCAGCCAGTTGTCGGTGAAGAACGGCTCGGCGGCCTTGCCTTCGATGTCCTTCGGCACCGGCAGGCCGAGGCTGTAGAGCAGGGTCGGGCAGACGTCGCGGATGTCGAGACGATCGACCAGACCACTGGCGGCGATGCCCTTGCCGTAGGCCATGAAGATGCCATCCGGGTGGTGGGTGCCGGCCGGGCTCGGCCGCTTGACGACCACCGGCTTCAGGTTGCGGATCGACACGAAGCCGTTGTCGCGCAGCACCAGGGTCAGGTCGCAGGCGCGCTCCATGTGCTGGCCCGGGAACCATTCCTCGCGCTTCAGCACGTCGACGATCACCGGCTCGCCGTCGTCGTTGCGCAGGGTCTTCAGGTCTTCGATCAGCTTGTCGCGGAAGGCGACGTAGTCCTTCGGATCGATGCCCGGCTCGCCCGGCTTGGTCGACTGGCGGATGTGGATGCCGTTCGACGACGGCGTGCGGCAATAGGCGGTGGTGTTGGCCCAGTCGAGGTTGGCGAAGTCGCTGGCCTCGCGGCGGATCGCCTGCTCGGAGCCGTCGTTGACGGCCCACTTCAGGTAGCCCAGTTCTTCGAGGAAGGCGTTGATGCGCAGGGTCTCGACGGTGGTGGTGAAGCCGTGGTCGGAGGCGAAGAACACCTGGCATTCCGGGCCGGCCATCGTCACCAGCCGCTCGATGTAGCGGTCGACGTTGGCGAAGTACTCGCGGCAGACGCCGCGCATGCGGTTGTAGAAATCGCTGCGCTCGGCCGGCACCAGCGCCGGGTCGACGAACTGCCAGGCCTGGTGCTGGATCTTGTCGGTGCCGTCGAACATCACCGCCATCAGGTCCGGCGCGTCGTTCTGCAGGATGTACTCGGCGATCTTGAACCACTGCTCTTCGCGCGGCAGGTGGTAGCGCACCCACTGCTCCATGTCGTTGTCGTTGAGCACTTCCAGCGCCTGCTTCTCGTTGTCGAAGTCCCAGGCCAGCTCCTTGGCATCGAAGCCCGGAATCGCTTCCTTCAGGCGCTCGAACAGGCCGGGCGTGGAGTTGCGGCGCAGATGCTTGGCCGGAATGAAGCCCGGCACGATCGAGCCGTTGACTTCCTTCGGCGGCGGCGCGGTCAGCGGGAAGTTCAGCGCGGCGATCGACTTGCCCTGGCGGCTGGCGATCGACCAGATCATTTCCGAATCGACATCGCGCGAGTCGTACAGCGTCCAGTAGACCTCGCCGCCCTTGTCCTCGGCGCGGATGAAGTCGAACACGCCGTGCTGGCCGGGGCCGCGGCCGGTCATGATCGACGTCCAGGCCGGCGGCGTCAGCGGGTTCGGCGTCGAGCGCAGGTTGGCGCGCGAGCCCTTGGCCATCAGCCCGGCGAGGAACGGCATGGTGACGCCTTCGCCGGGAAGGTCGCGGGTCATTTCGTCCAGCACGGTGAACGTGCAGCCGTCCATGCCGATGAAGAGGGTCTTGGTGGTCATCTGGGGTCTGCCTGAATCGTCTGGATGAAATGCGGCTTGAAAAGGGTCGGTGCTGTCAGTGCTGGCAAGGTGCCGCGAACGCAGGAACTAGGCCATCGCCGGGCGCGGCCCGCTACTGCTGGTCGGCAAGGGCCGCAGGGACAGCGCGAACAGCGCGTCGGCCTGCAGGTGCAACGCCACCGGGTGATCGGCGCCGCCATGCCGGACCAGCACGGCGCCGACCGGTGCCGATGCCTGTGGCAGGGCGCCGTCGACGACCAGCCAGGCCGCTGGCTGGGCCTCGGCGCGCTGGCCGCTGGCGCCGGCAGCAGCGCGCTTGGCTGCGCCGAGCAGGGCGATGCCGCGCTGGGCGTCCGGGCCATCGGCGGCAGCGATGAAACGGCTGCGTTCGGCGGCCGACAGCGCCTGCGCCAGCGGATCATCGGCGGCGGCCCGGTCGAGCCGCCGGTAGTCGATGCCGACCGCCAGACCCGGCGCCGAGCAGGCGGCCAGCGCATCGCCGCCATCGGCGCTGATCGAGATCGACGGCAGCGCCGCAAGGCTGACGCCGGCGATCTGCCGCAGCTGCGGCTGGCCGGCGGCGTCATCGGCGAGCGCGATGTCCGCCGCGGCAACCGCGACGCCGAGCGTCTGCTGCAGCCAGATGCGCACCGCGTCCTTGGCCGCCACCCGGCCGAGCAGCCAGGCCTCGCGTTGCGGGCCGGTGACCGGCAGCGCGTACCAGTCCCGGCGCTCGTTGTCGTCGAGCACGAGGTTGGCCAGCACCCGCTTCCAGATGCTGAAGCCCTGGTCGAGGAAGCCGTCGTCGAAGGCGACGACCCGGCGAGCGACGACGCCGGCGGCGGCCAAGGTGTCGGCCTGCCAGGCCTCGCTCAGGAAGCCGGTCTGCGGCGCCATGCGGAACGCGTAGTAGCGCTCTGGCACGGTGAACTTGCGGTCTTCCCAATGGGTGGCGCGCATCAGCAGGCGGCCGGCGCCGTCGACCACGTCGAAATGCGCTTCGATGCGCAGCGGATCGGTCATCCGCACGTCGCAGCGGCAGATCACCGGCGTGCCGGCCGGCGGCATCGGCGCGTACTGGCGGAAGCTGCCGACGTGGTACGGGAAGCAGTTGAAGCCCCAGGTGTAGCGCTCGGTCAGCCAGTAGCCGACCACCTGGCCGGCGGCGTCGAGCAGCGCCGGATCGGTGCGGAACTGCGGCTGCTGCGTGAAGCGGAAGTAGTCGTGGGTGGCGATCGTCACCATCTCGGCCTCGATCGCCTCGTCGGCCCAGCGGCGGATCGAGGTCACGCCCTGCAGCCGGGGGCCGTGGAACATGCCGCGGCTGTACAGCGTGCCGTCCGGATTGCTGCGCGTCGGCCGGCTGTCCGTCGACGACCACGGCCGCACGGCCGGGGCGGACGGGAAGCCGGCCGCCAGCAGCGCGATCGCTTCGAACACCAGCACGCCGCCGGCCGGGCCACCGACGCCGGCCTGGAACAGGCGCACCGAGACGCGCTCGATGCCGGGTTCCTCCGGCTTCGGCGCGCTGCGCTCGGCGACGATGCGCAGGTCCAGCGTGCCGCCGTCGAGGCCAAGCCAGCGATGGCCGCGCGAACTGTAGAGGCCGATGAACTGCAGGGCGTCGCCGGTCAGCAGGCAGGCCGCTTCGGCGACGATTTCCATGCTGAAGGTGAACGGGATGACGCTCAGCGCCAGCAGCTCGCCCTGCTGCGCACTCGGCGCCGAGCCGAGCGCGTGATCGCGCAGGAACAGATCCGAGGCGAGGTCGTAGCGGCGTTCGCAGACGAGCCTGGCGCTGTCCTGCGACAGCACCCGGCCGAGCAGCGGATAGCGGTCGGGATCGGGGCGGGCGGGGTCGGCGCGCTCGGCCGCCGCCGGATCGGCTACCGCCAGTGCGCCGGTCGCGAAGCCGTCGAGCACCCGGGCCTGGCTGTCGAGGAATTCCTGCATCAGCGCGAAGTGCGATTTCAGCGCTGCCAGGCGCGGATCAGCCGGCCCGGTCGGCGCCGCATGCGGCACGGCCACTGACGGCGCAGCGGTGGCCGGCCCGGCGGCCGGTGGGGTGCTGCCGGCCGGCGCGGGCGCGATGATCACCTTCGCTTCCGGCATCGGCCGCACATCGTCCGGCAGATGGATCAGCGGCATCTGCAGCTTGATCTTCGGCTTCACCTTCGGCGCAGCGCCGGGCGCGGCGCGCAGCGTCAGCGCCGCAATCTCGCGATGGCGATACAGCTGCTGCGGGTCGAAGCCGACGCCGAGCGCGAACAGCTGCGCCAGCGTCTGGTGCAGGTGGGTGACGCCGGCCTTGCGGCGGCTGTTGGTGCTCAGCGACACGACGTCGTCGCGGTCGCGCAGGGTGTCGCCGATGAACGAGGTCAGGTTGCCGCTGGGGCCGACTTCGACGAACACCCGCACGCCGTCGGCATACAGCTGCTCGATCGTTTCGGTGAAGCGCACCGGGCTTTCCCACTGCTGGCAGGCCAGTTCGCGGATGTCGAGCGGATCGTCCGGGAACGGAGCGACGCTCTTGGCGCTGTAAAGCACCGTGTTGCCGGGGCCGAAGTCGAGATCGGCGTAGTACTCGCGGTAGGCGTCGGCGACCGGCGCGAACAGCGAGGTGTGATAAGCGCGGCCGAAGGGCAGCTCGGCGCAGATGGCGCCGTCGGCGGCCAGCGTGTCCTTCAGGTCGGCGATGTCGAAGCGCGAGCCGAACAGCACCAGCTGGTTCGGGCAGTTGTCCATCGCCACCCGGATCGGGCTGTCATCGCTGCCGAACCGGCGCAGCAGTTCGCGGCGCGCGTCCGGTTTCAGGGCGCCGATGGTCAGCAGGCTGCCTTCGACGATGCGGCCCTCGCGGTCCAGCTCCCGATAGATGCGGTTCAGGTCGCGCACGGTGTCGGCGATCTCGTCGCGGCGCTCGTAGCGGCGCACGCCGGACGCGGTCAGCGCGGTGTTTTCGCCGGTCGAGTGGCCGAGCATCGCGTCCGGCCGGAAGCCCAGGTCTTCGAGCAGCGTGTACAGGCCGATCGACGCCGCGAACACGGTTTCTGCGGCCACGTCCATCTCGTACAGCGCGCCGTCGAGGCGCTCACGGACGGCCGCGCTAATCGCGTTCGGCACCGGGAACACCACCGGCGAGCGGCGCAGGCCGTCGCGCTTGATCGAGGATTCGTCGATGAAGTCGAACCACTCGCGCACCTGCGGGAAGTTCAGGCACAGGTCGGCCAGCATGCCGCTGTACTGCGCGCCTTCGCCGGGGAACACGAAGCAGACCTTGCCGGGCAGGCTGCCCCGGCCGTAGTGGACGCCGGCGCGGATCTTGAACGGCGCCGGATCGGGGCGGCCGAGCTTGGCCAGTGCCTGGTCGAGCTTGGTGGCCAGATCGGCGCTGTCGCTGGCGACGACCGCCAGCCGGTGTTCGCCGCGCGCATGCTGGCTGCTGGCCCGGGCAAGCATCGCCAGGCTCGGCCGCGCCGGGCCGCGTGCGTGGGCGATCAGCTGCTGGGCGAGGGTGGTCAGTTCGTCGACGCTGGCAGCGGCGAGCGTCACCAGCTCCGAATGTCCCGGCACGTGCAGCAGGCCGGCGCCGGTCTTCTGCAGCTGGCTTTCCGGCGGCAGGTATTCCTCGAGGATGACGTGGGCGTTGATGCCGCCAAAGCCGAAGGCATTGACGCCGGCCCGGCGCGGATGCGGCCCGGCGTGAATCCACGGCCGCGCCTCGGTGTTGATGTAGAACGGCGTCTTCTCGATGTGCAGCTCGGGATCGACCTCGTCGCACAGCATCGGCGGCAGCACCTTGTGGTGCAGCGCCAGCGCGGTCTTGATCATCGAGGCGCTGCCGGAGGCCGGCAGGCAGTGCGAGATCATCGACTTCACCGAGCCGAGCGCGATGGTCGGCAGATCGCCGACTCTTGGCCCGAACAGCGTGGTCAGCGACTGGATCTCGGTCTTGTCGCCGACCCGGGTGCCGGTGCCGTGCGCTTCGACGAGGCCGATGGTCGCCGGATCGATGCCGCTCGATTCGTAGGCGCGTTTCAGCGCCAGCACTTCGCCTTCCAGGCGCGGCGTCAGCAGGCCCTTGGCCTTGCCGTCGCTGGCCGAGCCGATGCCCTTGATGACCGCGTAGATGCGATCGCCGTCGGCTTCGGCCAGCGACAGCTTCTTCAGCACCAGCACGCCGACGCCTTCGCCGAGCAGGGTGCCGTCAGCGCCCTTCTGGAACGGCCGCAACTGGCCGTGGCTGAGCGCGCCGATCTGGCAGAACTGCATGTACAGCTGCGGCGGGCACTGCGCCTGCACACCGCCGGTGATCATCATGTCGCAGCGGCCGGAGTGGATCTCGCGCACCGCCAGTTCGATGGCGATCAGGCTCGAGGCGCAGGCGGCGTCGACGATGAAGTTCGGCCCCATCAGATCGAGCCGGTTGGCGATCAGGCCGGCGATCACGTTCGGCGTCAGCAGGCCGACCATCTCCGCGTTGTACGGCGGCAGCTGCTTCTTGAACTGCGCCTTCAGCTTGTCCAGTTCCGCAGCGGTCAGATCGGGCCGCAGGCCGCGGATCAGATCCATCGTCTGGTCCATGATCATGCCGTGCTGGACCATGGTCAGGATGCCGCGATTGGCGTAAGTGCCGCGGCCCAGGACGATGCCGATGCGCTCGCGGTTGAAGGCCTTGTTCAGATAGCCGGAATCGGCCAGCGCGTCGCGCGCGAAGCGCAGCGCCAGCATGTGATCCGGCTCGCCGCCGTCGAGCGTGTTCGGCATCACGCCGAGTTCGCTCAGGTCGACTTCGGCGAGATCGCGCAGGAAGCCACCGCGCGTCGTGTAGATGCGGTCGTTGGTCTTGGCGTCCGGATCGACGTACGGCCCGGCCCATTCCGGCCCGGCTTCCGCGACGGCATCGACGCCGTCGAGGATGTTCTGCCAGAACGTCGCGGCATCGCGGGCGCCGGCATAGGCGCCGGCCATGCCGATGATGGCGATGTCGAGCGGCGCGCTCACGCGGCGGTCGCCTGCCGTGCTGGCTGCTGAGGTGCTCAGGAGTTGCCCGCCAGTCGGTTGAGCGCTGCGCTCATCGTGCTTTCGGCGTCGATGAACGCCATCCGCAGCTGGCCGGCGCTGTCGATGAACTGCATGTCGTAGCGGACGCCGGATTCGTGGGCGGCCGGCTTCATGCGGATCGCCACCGTCATCGGGCCGGCGACCGGCTGGCTGCCATAGCGCACCACCTTGCCGAAGCTCGACGGCAGCGCCGTCTTGCCGTGCATGACCCGCGACCAGACCAGCACCAGCTGCGGGCCGCAGTCGACCAGGCCGAAGTCGAACAGCCAGCGGGTGCTGGCCGCCTCGGCGGTGCCAAGCATGCTGCCCGGCGAGGTCGCCACGACGGTGGCGTCGATGCCGGTCATCGACATCGACGCGACCTCGGTCACCAGCTGGAACTGCGGGCCGTGGAACAGGTGCTCGGCGTACATCCGCGTGGTGTTCATCGGCGCGCCGTCGGTCAGCGGCGTGACCGCCACCTGCGGCGGCTCCGGCAGCTTCGGCAGCAGGATCACGCTGGCGCGGTAGTTCGGCGCCTTGCGGCCCTGCTCGAACAGTTCGATGGTCGCCGCCTGCGAGCCGGCGTCGGAATGGGTCGACGAGCGCGCCTTCAGCAGCAGCGTCTTCTCGGCACCGTCATGGTCGAGCACGATCCCGGAGAACGCCCGCAGGTCGCGGATCTCGGCCACCGTCCACTCCGGCCACGCGGCCTGCGCGAACTGGGCGATGTACTCCAGCGCCGTGGCGGCCGGCATCACCGGCTTGTTGTCGAGCCGATGATCGCCGAGATACGGATCGGCGCGCAGGCTCAGGCTGTGCTCGTAGACCACCGCGCCGCCCGCACCCATGCGTACCGGGCGCGGGATCAGCGGCAGCGCAGTGCTGTCGGCGACGGCGGTGGCGCTGTCGTCGATCGCCGGCGCGCCGCGATCCTGGTCCCAGGGACCTTCGCCCGCCACCAGCTCGACATCCTTGCGCGGCCCGAAAGCCAGTTCGTCCATGAACCAGCGGCGCCCGGCGGCGACCGGAATCGGCGTGATCTTGCGGGCCCGGAACGCATCGCGGACCTGCTGGCTGGCCATGCCGGCATCCCACGGACCCCAGTTGATCGAGATCACGCGCACGCCGTTCCACTGCCGGTGCAGCTGCCAGGCCAGGCGATTCAGCGTTTCGTTGGCGGCGGCGTAGTCCGACTGGCCGGTGTTGCCGAAGCGGCCGGACACGCTGGTGAACAGCGCCAGCAGCTGCAGGCTGTCCGGGCGCAGCTTCTGGGCCAGGGTCCAGGCGCTGTCGACCTTGGTGTCGTAGACGCGGTCGAAGGAATCCGGCGTCTTGTCCGGAATCCGCTTGTCCTCGATGACGCCGGCGCCGTGGATCACGGCATCGATGCGGCCGTAGCGGGCGTAGATGGCATCGATCAGCGCGCCGAACGCGGCTGGATCGCGGACATCGCAAGCGCGGTAGTCGACGGTCGCGCCGGCCTTGCTCAGCTTGGCGATGTTGCCGAGGATTTCGCGGTTGGCGAGCAGGCTCGACAGCTCGCGTGACAGCTCCACCGGCGTCGGCTTGCGGCCGGCGGCCAGCGCCTGGGCCAGCAGCGTCTTCTTGAGTTCGGCTTCGCCGACGATCGACGCGGTGGCCGGGCTTTCGATGCCCGGCAGCGCGCTGCGGCCGAGCAGCACCAGCCGCATGCCCGGACGCACCATCTGCTCGGCGATTTCGGCGGTGATGCCGCGGGCGCCGCCGCTGATCAGCACCACCCAGTCGCCGCTCGGGGTCAGATGCGGTGCGAACGGGTGGTCGGATACCGGCTCGGCGGCGTGCGTGTAGCCGTAGCGGACGCCGTCGACATAGCCGATCTCGGTGCGCGCATCGTCGGCCACCAGTTCGTCCATCAGCGCGTCGACGATCACCTGCGCCGAAGCATCGGCCGCGAAGTCGACCAGACGGGCGCGCAGGCTGGGGATTTCCTGGGTCGCGCAGTTGAACAGGCCGACGGCGGCGCCGGCCTGCGGCAGGCTGCTGCCTTCGGTCTCGCGGCCGAGGCTGCCGCCGAAGCGACTGGCGGCCAGCGCCACCGACGGCCCGCGGCCGAGGTCGGCCATCGTCTGCTGCAGCAGCCAGAACAGCGCCTTGGCCTGCCGCGTGCTCTGCTGCTTCCAGGCGGCCAGCTCGCTGGTGTCGGCGCGGTCGAGCGTGGCCAGATGGACGATGCCGCTGACCTTGCCGTGCTGCTGGCGCAGGCCGTCTAGCGTGGCGGCCAGCGCTGCCGGATCACTGGCGGCCGTCACCGGAATCACCACCGCCTTGCCGCCGGCCTTGTCGAGACAGGCGGCCAGCAGATCGGCAACGCCGCCGTCATCGGCGGTCAGCAGGTACAGCCCGGCGATCGCCAGCTGCGCCTTCGGCAGCGGCACCCGGCGCGCGCGCGGCGCGTAGCGGGGAATGCTGTCGGCGCTGGCGGTCGGGCTGGCCGACGCGACCGGGCCCGAGGCCACGCGGCCGCCGGACACCGCAGCCGTCGCCGCCGGGACCGGCGTCAGCGCCACGGCGCTGTCGAGAATGGCGTTCAGGCTGCGGCTGCGCGTGAAGCGCTCCATCGACGCCTGCATCGCATCGCTCTGCGCAGCCGGCAAGGCTTTCTGCAGCGCGCCGAGAATTTCCACGCGCTTGATCGAATCGATGCCGAGCTCGGCTTCCAGATCCTGATCGAGCCCGAGCATGTCGGTCGGGTAGCCGGTGCGTTCGGCAACGATGCCGAGCAGCAGCGCGGCAAGCGTGCTGCGGTCGAGCGTGGCCGCCACGGCCACGGCAACCGCTGCCGGTGCAGCCGCCACCGCAATGGCGGCCGGTGCTGCGACCGCAACCGGTGCCAGCGCGGCGGCCGCCGCGAGAATCGCGTTCAGCGAGCGGGCGCGGGTGAAGGTTTCCATGCCGGCCTGCATCGCGTCGGCCTGCACGGCCGGCAGCGCCTTCTGCAGCGCGCCGAGGATTTCCACGCGCTTGATCGAATCGATGCCGAGTTCGGCTTCCAGATCCTGATCGAGCCCGAGCATGTCGGTCGGATAGCCGGTGCGCTCGGCGACGATGCCGAGCAGCAGCGCCTGCATCGTCGTGCGGTCGAGGCCGGCTGCCGCCGGTGCCGCTGCCTGCGTTGCCACCGAGACCGCGACCGCCGTCGCCGGCGCCGCCACCACGGGGGCGATCGCAGCCACGGCATCGAGAATCGCGTTTAGCGAGCGGGCGCGGGTGAAGCTTTCCATGCCGGCCTGCATGGCTTCGCCAGCCGCTGCCGGCAAAGCCTTCTGCAGCGCGCCGAGAATTTCCTCGCGCTTGATCGAATCGATGCCGAGCTCGGCTTCCAGATCCTGATCGAGCCCGAGCATGTCGGTCGGGTAGCCGGTGCGTTCGGCAACGATGCCGAGCAGCAGCGCCTGCGCCGAGGCGCGATCGAAGGTGGCAACCGGTGCCGCCGTCGACACCGCGACCGATACCGCCACCGGCGCGGCAGCGACGACACCGGCCGACGCTGGTACCAGCGCCATCGCGGCCTCGAGAATCGCGTTCAGCGAGCGGGCGCGGGTGAAGCTTTCCATGCCGGCCTGCATCGCCTCGCCAGCCGCCGCCGGCAGCGCCTTCTGCAGCGCGCCGAGAATCTCCACGCGCTTGATCGAATCGATACCGAGCTCGGCTTCCAGATCCTGGTCGAGCCCGAGCATGTCGGTCGGATAGCCGGTGCGCTCGGCGACGATGCCGAGCAGCAGCGCCGACACCTGGGCGCGGTCGATCGCGGGCGCAGCATTGACGGTGACCGCCACCGCTACGGCGGCGGCTGGAGCGGCGCCAGGTGCCTCGGCGGTAGTCCCGGCAGCAGCCAGATCGGCCCGGGCGGTGTTGAGGATCGCGGTCAGCGAGCGGGCGCGGGTGTAGCGCTCCATGCCGGCCTGCATCGCCTCGCCAGCCGTAGCCGGCAAGGCCTTCTGGAAGGCACCGAGAATCTCGACGCGCTTAATCGAATCGATGCCGAGCTCGGCTTCCAGGTCCTGGTCGAGCCCCAGCATGTCCTGCGGATAGCCGGTGCGGTCGGCGACGATTTCAAGCAGTGCCGCTGCCGCATTGAAGCGGACCGCGACCGGCGCCGCGACGACTGCCGGCTTCACCGCCTCGACCCGCGCGGCAGCCGCTGGCGGAGCCATTGCCGGCGACGGCGTTGCCGCCACAGCTGGCAGCACCACTGGCGCGGCGGCGAGCACCGGTGCCGGCATCGGCGTCGGCAGGGCTGGCGCGACTGCACCGGCAGTTGCACCCCCGAGGTACTGCGACAGCACGCGCTCCTGCAGCTGCAGGAACTGGCGCATCGTCTGCTGGTAGGCGGCCAGCGCTTCCGAGCCGAGCGCGGGATTGGCGGCAAGTGCCGCACGCGGCGCAGCAGCGGACGCGGACGAAACCGGTGCCGCTGCGGCGGGCGCCTGCACGATGACGGTGCGGGCGGCCTTCAGCTTGGCCTGCTCGGCTGCCAGCGATTCGACGTCGTAGGCCGGCAGCGAGCCGGTACGGAACAGGGCGTCGTCCTGCGCGCGTGCGCAACCGCCGCTGACCCACCAGGCGTGCTTGGGGATGACGTCGGGCTTCAGCAGCTCGGCGAGCTTGGACAGATCGAGCGGCTGGGGATCGCGACCGTCGAACAGACGGGCGAGGGCGACCGGCACGCCGGCCACCACCAGTTCGGCAAGGCCGAGCAGCAGACCGCGCAGGCCGCCGCCGTTGCCGTCGAGCGACACACAGATCGCGTCACGGCCAGCCAGCGTGGCGCGGGCCATGTTGGCGCAGGTGCCCTTCGGGCCGAGTTCGACGAACACCCGCACGCCATCGGCGTACATGGTTTCGATTTCGGTGACGAACTCGACGCTGTTCAGCAGGTGGCCATCGAGCACGCGCTTCACGCCGGCAGCATCGGCCGGGTAGGCCTTGCCGGTGGTGTTGGCGTACACGGCGTAGCGCGGTGCACTGATCGCGCTGCCGGCGATCGCGGCTGACAGGCCGGTCTGGGCGCTAGCGACCAGTTCGGTGTGGAACGCACCCGACACTGCCAGTCGGGTGACGCGCACGCCGCTGGCTTCGAGCGCCTTGGCGGCCTGTTCGACACCGGCCGCCGGGCCGGAAATCACTGCCTGCTCCGGCGCGTTGTGGTTGGCGATCTTGACGCCGGCGATGCCGGCAATCGCGGCAGCCACCACGTCGCGCTTGGCCTGGATCGCGGCCATCGCGCCCTTTTCGGAGGTTGCGGCGGCTTCGGCCATGCACTGGCCGCGCACGGCGGACAGCTTGAGGAAATCGCGGGCGGTCAGGGCGCCGGCCGCATGCAGCGCGGCGTACTCGCCGTAGCTGTGGCCGGCGGCTGCGACGGCGCGCAGGCCGAGACGCTCGGCCAGTCGCGTGTAGCCCAGCGCTAGCGCGCCTATCGATGGCTGCGCGACGCGGGTATCGGTCAGCGCCTTCAGCTGGGCCCGTTCGGCCTCGGCATCGAAGGTGGCCGGCGGCAGGATCGTGCGCGACAGCAGCGCCGGAAATTCCGTGCGCAGCGTCAGGTCGGCGAACTCCAGCGCGCTGCGCAGCTCATCGACATACAGCGCCGTCTCGCGGCCCATGTTGACGTACTGCGCGCCCTGGCCGGGGAACAGGAAGCCGAGCTGCGGCGGTGAGCCCGGCACGGTCATCGAGTAGCGCACCGACTGCGGCAGCGGCCGGCCGTTGCCGGCGAGGCTGGCGATGGCGGCGTCGAGATCGGCCTGCAGGCCGGCGAAATCGCGCGCCACCAGTGCCAGGCAGACCGGCGACCCGACCCGGCCTTCCGCCTGCCGGGCCAGCGCATGCGCGAGGTCGCGCAGCTTGAGGTTGCTGCCGGCCTTCAGTGCCGTGACGAAGCGGCCGAGATCGGCGGACAGCGTCGCCTCGTCCTTGGCGCGGAACACGAACAGCTCCTGCGGCCAGCGCGGGGCGCCGCTTGCGCCGCCGCTGCCGAAGCTGCCGCGGTACTCCTCGAGCACCGCGTGGAAGTTGGTGCCGCCGAAACCGAACGCCGACACGCCGCCCCGGCGTGGGTGATCCGGATGGGCGATCCACGGCCGTGCGTCCTTCAGCAGGTAGACCGGCGCGTTGGGATCGGCAATGGTGTCGATCGGCTTCTCGACGCCGTAGTGCGCCGGAAGCGTGCGGTGATACAGCGACAGCGCCACCTTGATCAGGCCGGACACGCCGGCGCTGGCCTTGGTGTGGCCGAGCAGGGTCTTGACCGAGCTGATCGCCACCGTCTTCGGCGCAGCGCCTTCGGCTGCCAGCGATTCGGTGATCGTGCGCGCTTCGGCCTTGTCGCCGACCGGCGTGCCGGTGCCGTGCGCCTCGGCCATGCCGAGCGTGGCCGGCGAAAAGCCGGCGCGTGCGTAGGCCCGCTTCAGCGCCAGCTTCTGGCCTTCCGGGCGCGGCGCGGTCAGGCCGAGCGCGCGGCCGTCGCTGGAGCCGGCGACCGACTTGATCACCGCATAGATGCGGTCACCGGCGGCTTCGGCGTCGGCGAGGCGCTTCAGCACCACCACGGCGAGGCCTTCGCTGATCGCGATGCCGTTGGCGTTCTGGTCGAAGGTCTTCGGCTTGCCGTCCGGCGACAGCGCCTGGGTCTTGGAGAAGCACAGGAAACCGAACGGGCTCTGCACGGTGTCGATGCCGCCGGCGATGGCGACGTTGCTGCGGCCGGCTTCCAGTTCGTTGACGGCGATCGAGATCGCCGCCAGCGACGAGGCGCAGGCGGCATCGACGGTGAAGTTCAGGCCGCCGAAGTCCATGCGGTTGCTGACCCGGCCGGCAGCGACGTTCAGCAGCGTGCCGGCGAACGATTCCTCGGTCCACTCGGGCAAGCGTTCCCAGACCGTCTTGTCGTCGATGTCGACGAAGCGCGGCAGTTCTGCGCGCACCGCGTACTGGGTGCCGAGATCGCCGAGACCGCCACCGGCGCCGAGCACGATGGTGGTGTTCTCGCGGTCGTAGTCGCCATCGGCCATGCTGGCGTCGGCGAGCGCGCGACGCGCAACTTCAAGCGTCAGCAGCTGCATCGGGTCGATCGACTTCATCGACTTCGGCGGAATGCCGTAGGAAATCGGGTCGAAGGCTACTTCGTCGAGGAAGCCGCCCCAGCGCGAATAGACCTTGTCGCGCGCACGGCGGTCGGCGTCGAAGTACATCTTCCAGTCCCAGCGATCCTTCGGCACTTCGCCGATCACGCAGACCTGGTCGAGGATGTTTTCCCAGTATTTGTCGGCCAGCGTCGCCTTCGGCAGCAGGGTGCCGAGGCCGACGATGGCGATGTCCGACGGCTTCGCTTCCTGCTTGCGGGCAGCCTTGGTGCTGGCCACCGCGTGCAGCATTGCCATGCCGCCCTCGGTCACTTCGCGATGCAGCGCGTCGAGCGTGATCACCTCGTCGCGCAGGGTCGCGATCTGGCCGATCATGAACATGCCGTCCTTGTACTGGTCGGCTTCGCTGACTTCGACAATCTGGCCCGAGGCGTCGCGGTTCAGACCTTTCGAGGCCACGCGCATGCGGCCCATGTTCATGTCTTCGAGGCGGTCGCGCAGCTCATCCGCACCGACGCCTTCGCGCAGCAGTTCCTTGCGCGCGTCGCGGAATTCGCGGAAGAACGGGGTGTCGACGCAACGCGTTGAATGGCCCGGGCCGGTCTCGAAATTGACGGTCTTGTCGCAGGCGATCGCAGCGTCGCGGAAGCCCTTGACCACGGCTCCCGAATCGACGATTTCCTGTGTGAACAGATAGGCCGTGCCCATGATGCAGCCGACCTTCATGCCGCGCGCAGCCAGCGGCGCGGCCAGCGCCGCGAGCATCGCGCCCGATGCGGCGTTGTGGATGCCGCCGGCGAACAGGATGTGGTAGCCGGCTTCGCTGCCCGGCTTCACGTCGGCGAGCAGCACTTCGATCATCTGCTCCCACAGCGGGAAGCTCGCCAGCGGGCCGATGTGGCCGCCGCACTCGCGGCCTTCGAACACGAAGCGCTTGGCGCCCTGTTCGATGTACATGCGCAGCAGCGCCGGGGCTGGGGCGTGGATGTAGGTCGGGATGCCTTCCTTCTCGAACAGCGCGGCCTGATCGGGCCGGCCGCCGGCGATCAGCGCGTAGGTCGGCTTGCACTGCCAGACCGCGGCGATCTGCTCTTCGCGCAAGCTGTGCGGCACGAAGCCGAGCATGCCCACGCCCCAGGGCAGTTCGCTGCCGTCGGCCTGGGTCATCTTCGCCTTGGTCTGCTGGAGCATCTCCAGCACCTGCGGGCCGCGGTACAGCGCCAGCGCCAGGAACGGCAGCGCGCCGTTCTTCGACACCTGGTAGGCGAATTCGGGGGAATCCGAGACACGGGTCATCGGACCCTGCGCGATCGGATAGGTGGTGCCGTGCGACTTTGCCAGCGCGCCGCCGGGTGCCATGAAGCCGGTGGCAACCGCCGAGCTGACGTGCTGGGTGCTGGCGCGGCGCACCGCCTGGATGAAGCGGCCGACGCTGCGGTACTGGCTGCGATAGGTCGCCGCCATGCCGATGCCCTGGCCGATCGGCATGAACTGCTCGCCGCCGTTCCAGCCGAGGTTGGCCGTCAGCCGGGCGCGCCAGTCGGCGACTGCGAGATCACCGGCTTCCACCGCATTGTTGTCGGCATCGGCAGCCTTCAGCTGCGCGGTACCCGGCCGCGAGTAGACGCGGCAGGGCAGGTCGATCAGCTCGCCAAACAGGCGGGTTTCGGCGCCGTTCAGGCGCGCCAGCTCGTTCTGCTGCGCTTCCGGCAGCGGCGATTCGGCGAGCAGCAGCAACTGGTCCTCGAAGACCACGCCGGCTGCGCCCATCGCCCGCAGCGCGGCAGCGCTGTGCACGCCAATGCCGCCCTGCATGATCACCGGCAGCGCCGTCTTGCCGAGCAGCTTCTGGGCAAGGATGTAGCTGGTGTCGGCACCGACCCAGCCGCCGGCCTCGTGACCCTTGGCGACGATGCCGTGGTGGGCAAACGGCAGCTGGCCGACGTGGGCGACATCGACGATTTCAGCCAGCACGCGATGCTGGCCGCCGGGCGCCAGCTGTGCCGCCAGCGACGCCTGCTGGGCAGGCGTGCCGGTGAAGATCAGGGTCAGCGGACGATCGCCGGCAGCCGACAGCAAGGTGGCGGCCAGCGCCGAATGCCCGAGATCGACGCGGAGGCCGATCCTGGCATCGGTAGCGGTCAGCAGGCGTTCGAACGAGGCGGACGCGCGTTCGTCGTCGCGGCTGAATTCGAGGTCGAGCAGGCCGATTCCGCCAGCGCGGGCCGTCGCCACTGCGGTGCCCGGATGGGATGCGTCCGCAGGCGCAAGCCCGAATACATCGAAGCTATCGTGAACCACTGCCGCTCTCCCGTCTGACCCCGCACTCATCGACATCTGTCCCGCACCCGCCTTGCCGCGACGGATCAGCGCTTCCGGCCTTCCAGGAACGGCACTTCGAGCACTTTTTCGTGAACGATCGGACCATGGCCGAAATAGCCGCCTTCCCCAAAGCATTCGCCATGGTCGGCGGTGATCACGAAATGGGTGCCGACCGGCGCTTTGGCGATCAGCGCATCGAGCACTTCGTCGACGTATTCCACGCAGCGGACCTGCTGCGTGTGCAGATCGCGCATCTGCTCGTCATCGAAGAACTTGTCTTCGGTTTCCTGGCCGAGGTTGTCGTCCATACGCTTGAACACGCCGTGCACGCCGGAGATGTGCGGCATGTTCTTCGGATCGAGCATGAACGGGTAGTGCGTTTCGCCGAGGTTCAGGAAATAGAACTGCGGCTCCGACTCGTCGAATTCGATCTGCTTGACCATGCCGGCGAAATCGTTGTGATTCGCCATCAGCTTGTAGTCGTCGAAGTGCTTGTTCAGGTGCGAGAACGGGTTCAGCACCGGCAGCGACACCTTGGCCGAGGTGCGGTAACCGTTCTGCTGCAGCACATGCGGCAGCGACAACTGCGGCACGAAGCTCTTGAACGAGAGGTCCTTGACGCCGAGGCGATCGACCCAGAGCGAGAAATCCTTCTTGTAGACCTCCGACGCGAACACGCCCTGCGGGCTCGTGTGCGGGATCATGCCCATCAGGTAGGTGTAGTGCGACGGGCTGGTCCACGACGCGAACGAGTACCGCTTCGAGCCCTCCCCGATGCGATCCATGTTCGGCCGTTTGGCGCGCTGGTAGCTGTCGTAGCGGCAGCTGTCCATGACGATGAAAACAAGATTATTGGCGGTCATTAAATTACTTTAGCAAAAACATCCGTTAAAAGGAAAATTATGACGATCGATACCGGTGGCCATCAAGTCCCCGGCGCAGCTTTTCGACCTGCATTCGTTTGGCGTCCCGATAGGCAAAAGCAGCCATGGAAACGATTGTTCAGCCACACGATACGGCGCGAATAGGGAATTCTGGTGACGGCGCGCAAACCGATAAACCCAACAGAATCATTGTCGATTGGCCGGTTTTCAGGTTCGGGTATCTTGATAGTCGCGTTAGCAATAAGCGCACCATGACCACCGTCGGGCGACGGAAATGTGACGGCAGGTCAACCGGCGTCCGGGCCCCGACGATCGGCCGCACAAGCGGCGGCCGAAAAACGAAAGGCCGCACGAGGCGGCCTTCGCTGAAATGGTGGAGGTGGCGGGAATCGAACCCGCGTCCAACAACCTCGCTCGCCGGGATTAAGCGGCGAGGGCGTAGTTAGCGTCGTTCGCAACTAGCTTGTTTGCTTTCAAGTTTTACGAGGAAGAAAGCACCTCGGCATGCACGTCGAGTTTCCAGTCACTGTCGAAACCATGTCACCCCCGTGTCGGCAGACGATAGCACACTCGGTTTCTGCCCCTCCCGGGCAGTGCCGCGCCGGAAAGTGAATTTCGGCAATCGGTCGGCGACAACCGCAGGTTCGATGCCTGAATCCATAATCATGTTGGCCATAAAGGCCTGGGGAACGGGCGGTTCAATGCGTAATCCGCGCCATGCTGGTGCGGTGAGGGCGCCCCGGAATGCCGGCAGCGCGGATACGGCGGGCAGGTGCGGCGCGATGCTCGACGACGGTGCGAACTCAGGCGTCGTGCCGCATGGCGCGGCCTTTTTCGCGCTGCCAGTCGCGCTCCTTTTCGGTGCCGCGCTTGTCGTGCAGCTTCTTGCCCTTGGCCAGGCCGATGTTCAGCTTCGCGCGGCCGTGGCTCCAGTGCAGGTCCAGCGGCACGATGGTGTAGCCGGCGCGCTCGACCTTGCCGCGCAAGAGATCGATTTCCCGGCGGCTCAGCAGCAGCTTGCGGGTTCGTGTCGGGTCCGGCACGACATGCGTCGATGCCGACAGCAGCGGATTGAAGTGGCCGCCGAGCAGCCAGGCCTCGCCGTCCTTGATGATCACGTAGGCTTCGGTGATCTGCGCCTTGCCGACCCGCAGGCTCTTGACCTCCCAGCCCAGCAACACGATGCCGGCTTCGAAACTGTCTTCGATGAAATACTCGAAGCGCGCGCGCCGGTTCTGGGCGATGTCGCGGTCGGCTGCTGCTTCCTTCTTCTTCCCGCTACGCTTGGGTTGGCTCATCGTCCAATTATAGGGAGGCAGCGTGAGGGTCGACGTGGTGATGGCGGTCGCCGGCGGCAGCGTCGTTCGCCGGACAGTGGAGTTGCCGGTTACGGCGTCGGTGCGCGATGCCCTGTCTGCCGCCGATATGGCCGTGCCGGACGGCGGTGTGGCGACGGTGTTCGGCCGGATCAGGTCGCTGAACAGTGCCGTCGCGGACGGCGAGCGCATCGAAATCTGCCTGCCGTTGGCGGCCGATCCCAAGCAGGCGCGCCGCAGTCGGGCACGCCGGAAGGCGAACCCAGGCCGCTAGTTGCTGCCCTTGGATTCCGTACCCTTGGCCAGCGGGTCCTGGCTGGTGGCGGCATCCGGGCTCGTGTCGGCGGCGTCGCCATCGCTCGCGGTCTTCGCCGTGTCCGGGCTGCTCGGCGTCGCGTTGTGGCTGGCGATCTGCACGCCCTCCATCCGGTCGAGTTTGTCGCCAGCGAAATAGAGGCTGATCGTGCGGGTCGAGACCTTGCCGCGCGGGTCCTTGTAATAGCCGAAGTAGTCCCAGCGATCGTTACGAAACGGCGAGGTGGCGATCGGCGTGCCGAGCAGGAACTTCACCTGTTCACGGGTCTGGCCGACCTTCAGCAGATCGAACTGCTTCTGGTCGATCACGTTGCCCTGACGGGTCGGCAGCTTGTAGACGAGGAAGCAGCCCGACAGGCTGAAACTCAGCAGGACCGCAAAGATCGAACGAATGGCCGGGCGCATGTAGGTTGTGGCTGAAAAGCGAGATGCGATAATAGCGCAACGCCGTTTAGGGCACGTTCCGTGCGTTTTGCGCGCTGATCGCCTTCATTTCGCTCAAGGAAAGCCTCATGGAATCGCAGGATCTTCGCAACGCGGGACTCAAGGTGACCTTGCCGCGGCTCAAGATCATCGAGATGCTGGAGCACAGTCCGACGCGCCACCTGTCCGCTGAAGAAATCTACCGGCGGCTGATGGATGGCGGCGAGGACATCGGCTTGGCGACGGTTTACCGGGTGCTGACGCAGTTCGAGGCGGCCGGCCTGGTGACCCGCCATCATTTCGAGGGCGGCCACGCGGTGTTCGAGCTCGAGCGCGGCCATCACCACGATCACATCGTCTGCATGCAGTGCGGCCGGGTCGACGAGTTCGAGGACGAGATCATCGAGAAACGCCAGCGTGAAAAGGCGGACTCGCTCGGCTTCAAGCTGATCGAGCACAACCTGATCATGTACGGCGAGTGCCAGAAGAAGGACTGCCCGCACCTGAAGCAGGCGTCCAGCCGGCGCCTGTAAAGCGCGTCGGTCAGCGCTGCGTTGCGGCCCGGCCGAGCAGTTCCTCGGCGAGGCTGACGGTGCTGCCACCGCTGCCGTCGCCGCCGAGCATCCGCGACAGCTCGGCGACGCGGGCGGTGTGATCCAGCGGCCGCACCGAGGTCCGCGTCTGGCCGTTGGCCACCGATTTCGCGATGCCGTAGTGGGCGTTGCCCCGGGCGGCGACCTGGGCGAGATGGGTGACGCACAGCACCTGCCGGTGCGTGCCCAGCGCAGCCAATTGCTGGCCGACGACATCCGCCGTGACGCCGCCGATGCCGGCGTCGACCTCGTCGAAGATCATCGTCGCCGCGCCTTCCTCCGACAGCAGGCTGACCTGCAGCGCGAGGCTGATGCGCGACAGCTCACCGCCGGACGCCACCTTGGCCAGCGGCCGCGGCGGCTGGCCCGGGTTGGCGGAGAAATCGAAGCGCACCGCGTCGGCGCCGTGCAGCGTCGGTCGGTCGCGGCCGAGCGGCTCCACTGCCACGACGAACTCGGCGTTCGGCATGCCCAGCTCGCGAACCCGGCCGGTCACGGCTGCGGCCAGCGTGGTCGCCGCCGCCCGGCGGGCACTGGTCAGCGCTGCTGCCGCAGCACCGTAGGCTTTCAGCGCCTTGGCCCGAAGACCTTCGAGGCGGGCCAGCGCGGTGCCGGCGTCTTCAAGCGTACCCAGCTCCTGGCGCAGTTCGGCGTGGCGTTGGACCAGTTCGTCGGCGCGCACCCGGTGCTTGCGCGCCAGATCGTGGATCGCGCCGAGTCGGCTTTCGACCTCGGCCAGCCGCTCCGGGTCGAGATCCAGGCGCTCGATCAGGCGGCGCACTGCGTCGGCCGCTTCGCGGACCTGCGCCTGCGCCGCCGCCGCCAGGCTTTCGGCCTCGGCGAAACCCTCGTGCAGCGGCGTCAGGCCGTGCAGCACCGTCAGCGCCCGCGACAGCTGGTCGTAGACGCTGGACTCGCCGCCGTACAGCAGCTGCTGGGCGCCATCGCCTTCGTTGATCAGCCGGCCGGCGTTGGCCAGACGCTTGTGCTCGGCATCGAGTTCGACCAGTTCCTCGGCGCTCAACGCCAGCGCATCGAGCTCCTGCAGCTGGAAGCGCAGGTACTCCAGTTGCGCCGGATCGCGGCCCTGCACGCTGCGCAGCGCTTCGATGTCGGCTTCGATCTGCTGTACCGATCGGGCGGCGGCCGCGACTGCCGCGAGCGGGCCCGGATAGCGGCCGGATTCGTCGAGCGCGCGCCGCTGGGCATCGGCCATCAGCAGTGAACGGCTTTCGCCCTGGCCGAAGATTTCCACCAGCCGCTCGCCGAGATCGCGCAGTTCGGTGGCGCTGACGGCGCTGCCGTTGACGAAGGCGCGGGTCCGGCCTTCGGCGTGGACGACCCGGCGGATCATGCAGTCGTCGCCGTCGCGCAGGTCCCGCTCGGTCAGCCAGTCGGCGGCGGCGGCGCAATCGGCCACGGAGAATTCGGCGGCCACCTCGGCCTTGTCGGCGCCAGCGCGGACCAGCGCGGCATCGGCGCGCAGACCGATCACCAGGCCCAGGGCGTCGATCAGGATCGATTTGCCGGCGCCGGTCTCGCCGGTGAGCACATGAAAGCCGGTCGACCAGTCGAGGTTCAGCTCGTCGATGATCGCGAGGTTCTTGATCTGCAGGCTGCGCAGCATGGGGGTCGGGGTGTGGAGACTATTTCTTGAGCATGCCGACCGGGTTGCGACCCCAGTCGAGCTTGTCGCGCAGCAGTTCGAAGTAGCTGTAGTGGCGCGGGTGCAGCAGCACCAGATCCTGCGGCGAACGGCGGATTTCGACGGCGTCCGACGGACTCAGCGCGGTGCCGATCTGGCCGTCGCAGGTCATCGTCGCGCCGGATTCGTTGGCGCC
The DNA here is from genome assembly GCA_026398815.1 of Gammaproteobacteria bacterium. Taxonomy (GTDB): domain Bacteria; phylum Pseudomonadota; class Gammaproteobacteria; order Nevskiales; family Nevskiaceae; genus Nevskia. Next base: position 10,051 of record JAPLSA010000016.1, on the reverse strand, counting down.
CAGCACGATGCGCACGGTGCGTGACGCCGGCACCACGATCGGCCGGTCGGTCAACGTATGCGGGCAGATCGGCACCAGCGCCAGCGCCGCCAGCGCCGGATGCACGACCGGCCCGCCACCGGACAACGCATAGGCGGTGGAACCGGTAGCAGTGGAGACGATGAAGCCGTCGGCGCGGTGCTGGCTGATGAACTCCCAGCCGTCGCCGACGTCGCTGGCCAGGAAGGTGGCGAACTCGACCATGCGGATCGCCGCCTGGTTGCGGATCACCACGTCGTTGACCGCCATCCACGGCAGGCTCAAGCCGCCGTCGGCGCGGCGCACGCGGGCTTCCAGCACCAGCCGCGTCTCGCGAATGTATTCGCCGCGAAATAGCGCGGCGAGCGTGGCCGCCATGTCCTCCGGGCGGACATCGACGAGAAAGCCGAGCCGGCCCTGGTTGACGCCGAGGATTGGCACGCCTGAGCTGGCGAGGCTGCGGCCGGCGTCGAGCAGGGTGCCATCGCCGCCGATCACCACGATCAGCTGGCAACGGCTGGCCAGTTCCTCGCGGCTGGCGGTCGGGCAGCTGCCGGACGGCAGCAGGCGAGCGGTTTCGGTTTCCACCAGCACATCGCGGCGATGTTCGCGAAGCAGGGCGCAGAGCCGGCCGAGCGTGTCGGTGACACGAGGATCGCGGCGCTTGCCGATCACGCCGACGGTCTGGAAGAGGCTGGGAGTCACGGGGGACAGTCGGGGTGACCGGCGGCGCACTTGGTTTTGCTAGTTGAGCGCAAATTATCATGAAATCCGCAAACCTAAGGCCGGTGCGCCGCACCGTTTGCGTGCGATTCTTGCCTGCCCGTGCCGTGCTGCCCGAACCTTGCAATGCCCATGTCCGAGAAACTCGATCCCCGCGCCGCCGAACTGCTGAAGTTGCTGATCGAGCGCCATCTGCAGGATGGCCAGCCGGTCGGCTCGCGCACCTTGGCGCGCGCCTTCAAGGTGGAACTCAGTCCGGCGACGATCCGCAATGTGATGGCCGATCTCGAGGATCTCGGTTTCGTCGCCAGCCCGCATACCTCGGCCGGCCGGGTGCCGACCCAGGCCGGCTACCGCTACTTCGTCGACACGCTGCTGGCGCCCGAGCCGCTGTCGGCCGCCGAGCTGGAGCGGATCGCCGGCGAGCTGCTCCCCGGCAACAAGTCGTCGGCCGACATGCTGCAGACGGTGTCCGGCCTGCTCAGCCGGCTGTCGTCGATGGCCGGCGTGGTCACCGTGCCTCGCCGCAATGTCACCGTGCTGCGGCGGATCGAATTCCTGAACCTGTCCGGCGGACGGGTGCTGGCGATCCTGGTGGTCAACCAGCGCGAGGTGCAGAACCGCGTGCTCGACATGGGCCGCGACTACAGCGCCCAGGAGCTGGAGCGCTACGCCAACATCATCAACGAGACCTTCGCCGGCCGCGATCTGCTGAGCCTGCGGCGGACCTTGGCCGATGAGCTGGTGGAAGCTCAGAAGCGCATCAACCAGATGCTGGGCGAGGCGGCGGCGCTGGCCGAGGCGGCGCTGAAGGGGCAGGACGCCGATGACGACTACGTGCTGGCCGGCGGCACCAACCTGCTCGGCTTCCAGGAGCTGTCCGACGTCGGCCGCCTGCGCCGGCTGTTCGACGTGCTCGACCAGAAGCGCGACCTGCTCGACCTGTTCGACCAGTGCCTGACCGCGTCCGGCGTGCAGATCTTCATCGGCGGCGAATCCGGCTACCAGGTGCTCGACGGCTGCAGCCTGGTCACCGCGCCGTATGCCATCGACGGCCAGGTGGCCGGCGTGCTCGGCGTCATCGGGCCGACGCGGATGGCCTACCAGCGGATCATTCCGCTGGTCTCGGAAACCGCGCGCCTGCTGGGAACCGGGCTGGGATCCGGCCTTGAAAGCCGCTGAAGCATCCCAAAAAGGCTGAGCAGGCGAGGCGCGGGGGCGTCATCGCCGCCGACTCACCCGCCTGAAACACCCGAACCGATTGGAAGCCACGATGACGGAATCATCCGCAACGCCCTCGGCTGCGCCCGAGGCCAGCAGTACCTCGGTGTCGATCGAGGAATACGAAGCGCTCAACGCCCGCCTCACCGAAGCCGAAGCCGCCGCCAGCACGGCGCGCGACGCGCAGCTGCGCGCGTTGGCTGAAGTCGACAACGTGCGCAAGCGCGCCGAACGCGAGATCGACAGCGCCCGCAAGTTCGGCACCGAGCGGGTGCTCGGCGACCTGCTGGCGATCAACGACAGCCTCGAACTCGGCATCAAGGCCGCCGGCAGCCCGGAAGCCACGGTGGCGTCGATCGGCGAAGGCATGACCCTGACCCACGGCCAGCTGCTGAAGTTCTTCGACAAGCACGGCATCAGCATCGTCGACCCGGCCGGCCAGCCGTTCAATCCGGACCTGCATGAAGCCGTGTCGGCCGTGCCCAGCGCCGACGTTGCGCCGAATTACGTGATCAGCGTGCTGCAGAAGGGTTATCGCCTGCACGAGCGCCTGCTGCGCCCGGCGATGGTCATCGTCGCAAAAGCACCGTAAGTCGGCGACGCCCCTCGCGTCGCCGATGGCAGCTTGAAAGCCTGCTGCCCGCCAACAAATAGCCTGCATCAATAACTCACCGAACACTGGAGTAATCAACACCATGGCCAAGATCATCGGCATCGACCTCGGCACCACCAATTCCTGCGTCGCGATCATGGAAGGCGGCACCGCCAAGGTCATCGAGAACGCCGAAGGCGAGCGCACCACGCCGTCGGTCGTCGCTTACCAGGAAGACGGCCAGACCACCGTTGGCCGTCCGGCCAAGCGTCAGGCAGTCACCAACCCGCACAACACGCTGTATGCCGTGAAGCGCCTGATCGGTCGCCGTTTCGACGACTCGGTGGTGCAGAAGGACATCGCGATGGTGCCGTACAAGATCGTCAAGGCCGCCAATGGCGACGCCTGGGTCGAAGCGCGCGGCAAGCCGATGGCGGCCCAGCAGATTTCCGCCGAAGTGCTGATCAAGATGAAGAAGACCGCCGAGGACTATCTCGGCGAGAAGGTCACCGAGGCGGTCATCACGGTGCCGGCCTACTTCAACGACAGCCAGCGCCAGGCGACCAAGGACGCCGGCCGCATCGCGGGTCTCGACGTCAAGCGCATCATCAACGAGCCGACTGCTGCCGCGCTCGCCTTCGGCATGGACAAGGTCAAGGGCGACCGCAAGATCGCCGTCTATGACCTCGGTGGCGGCACTTTCGACATCTCGATCATCGAGATCGCCGAAGTCGACGGCGAGCACCAGTTCGAAGTGCTGTCGACCAATGGCGACACCTTCCTCGGTGGCGAAGACTTCGACATGCGCGTCATCGACTACATCGTCGAGGAGTTCAAGAAGGAATCGGGCATCAACCTGAAGAACGATCCGCTGGCGCTGCAGCGTCTGAAGGAAGCGGCCGAGAAGGCCAAGATCGAGCTGTCGTCGACGACCCAGACCGACGTCAACCTGCCGTACATCACGGCGGATGCGACCGGCCCGAAGCATCTGAACATCAAGATGACCCGCGCCAAGCTGGAGTCGCTGGTCGATGATCTCGTGGCCAAGACGCTGGAGCCTTGCAAGGTGGCGCTGAAGGATGCCGGTCTGTCGGCTTCCGAGATCCAGGAAGTGATCCTGGTCGGTGGCCAGACCCGCATGCCGAAGGTGCAGGACGCGGTCAAGGGCCTGTTCGGCCGCGAGCCGCGCCGTGACGTCAACCCGGACGAGGCCGTCGCAGTGGGTGCGGCGATCCAGGGCGCGGTGCTGGCCGGCGACGTCAAGGACGTGCTGCTGCTCGACGTGACGCCGCTGTCGCTGGGCATCGAGACGCTGGGCGGCAAGATGACCAAGCTGATCGACAAGAACACCACGATCCCGACCCGCAAGTCGGAAACCTTCACCACCGCCGACGACAACCAGGGCGCGGTGACCGTGCACGTGCTGCAGGGCGAGCGCGAGATCGCCAGCGCCAACAAGTCGCTCGGCAAGTTCGATCTGCAGGACATTCCGCCGGCGCCGCGTGGCGTGCCGCAGGTCGAGGTGACCTTCGACATCGACGCCAACGGCATTCTGAACGTGTCGGCGAAGGACAAGGCCACCGGCAAGTCGCAGTCGATCGTCGTCAAGGCCAACTCCGGCCTGAGCGACGACGAGATCAAGAAGATGATCAAGGACGCCGAGGCCCATGCCGACGAGGACCGCAAGTTCAACGAGCTGATCACCGCCCGCAACCAGGGTGACCAGATGATCCACGGTGTGGAGAAGTCGCTGAAGGATCTGGCCTCGGAAGTGGCCGAAGACGAGAAGAAGGCGATCGAATCGGCGATTGCCGAGCTGCGCGAGGCGCTGAAGGGCTCGGACAAGGACGCGATCACCGCCAAGACCGAGGCGCTGGCCGCTGCCAGCGGCAAGCTGGCCGAGCGGGCCTACGCCAAGGCCAGTGCTGCCGGCGGTGCGCCGGGTGCCGAGGCCGGTGCCGGCGCTGGTGCGGCTCCGGGCGGCGCCGATGGCGATGTCGTCGATGCCGAGTTCACCGAAGTGAAGGACAAGAAGTAAGACGTCGGAAGGTCCGGCGGGAGGCATGGGAGCGTCGCCTGATGGCCGCTCTCAGGCCTCCCGCCTTTTTGCGTCACAGGACACCCGCACCGGATTCATCAAGATGCCGTTCCGCATCGCCACACCCCTGATGCCGTCTGCCTTACCGAGATCATGAGCAAGCGCGATTACTACGAAGTCCTCGGCGTCGCCAAGAGCACGACCGATGACGAACTGAAGAAGGCCTATCGCAAGCTGGCGATGAAGCTGCACCCGGATCGCAACCCGGGCGACAAGTCGGCCGAGGAGAAATTCAAGGAAGCCAACGAAGCCTACGAAGTCCTGACCGATGCGCAGAAGCGCGCCGTCTACGACAAGTACGGCCACGAAGGCTTGCAGCGCGGTGGTGGCGGCAGCGACTTCGGCGGCGGCTTCGCCGACATCTTCGGCGACGTGTTCTCGGACATCTTCGGCGGTGGTCGCGGCGGCCCTCGGCGCGGTGCGGACCTGCGCTACCGCATCGAGCTGTCGCTGGAACAGGCAGTGTTCGGCACCACCGAAACGATCAAGATCCCCACCGTTCGCGACTGCGAGCCCTGCAACGGCAACGGCACCGCCGACGGCAAGGCGGCGCCGCAATGCGGCACCTGCCGCGGCCAGGGCCAGGTGCGCGTGCAGCAGGGCTTCTTCGTGCTGCAGCAGAGCTGCCCGGCCTGCCGGGGGCGCGGCACCTTGGTCACCGATACCTGCAAGTCCTGCCGCGGCGTCGGCAAGACCCGCAACGAAAAGACGCTGGAAGTGAAGATCCCGCCGGGTGTCGACACCGGTGATCGCATCCGCCTGACCGGCGAGGGCGAACCGGGCGAGCGCAATGCGCCGGCTGGCGACCTTTACGTGCAGGTGGAAGTGAAGCCGCACGAGATTTTCGAGCGCGACAACAACGACCTTCACTGTCAGGTGCCGGTCGGCTTCGTGGTGGCCGCGCTCGGCGGCGAGATGGACGTGCCGACGCTGAACGGCCGCGCCAAGCTCACGGTTCCCGAAGGCACGCAGAGCGGCAAGGTGTTCCGTCTGCGTGGGTTGGGCGTCAAGCCGGTGCGCGGCGGCCCGCAGGGCGATTTGCTGTGCAGCGTGATCGTCGAGACGCCGGTGCACCTGACGCGCAAGCAGAAGGACCTGCTCAAGGAATTCGGCGAAACGGTCGACAAGGGCGGCGACAAGCACAGCCCGGCCGCCAGTTCCTGGCTGTCGAAGGCCAAGCAGTTCTTCGAGCAGCACATCAAGCCGGGCTGAGCGCTGCCGCGCCGCGCCACCCGTCAACGTCACGATCCGAAAAATTTTCGCCATGAACCAGCCTCTTGCCATTGCCATCCTGGGCGCCTCCGGCCGCATGGGACGCGCGCTGATCGACAGCACCCTGCGCACGCCGACCCTGCGTCTGGGCGCCGCCATCGAACGCAGCGGCCATCCCTTGCTCGGCAGCGATGCCGGCACCCTGATCGGCGTCGCCCCGGCTGGCGTGGCGCTGACCGACCAGCTGCCCGCCGCGCTGGCGGCGACCGCTGTGTTGATTGATTTCACCAGTCCGGCGGCGACGCTGGCGGCGTTGGCGGCCTGTGTCGCGGCGCGGCGGCCGATAGTGATCGGCACCACCGGCTTCACGCCGGAGCAGAAGGAGGCGATCACGGCCGCCGCCCGCGAGATTCCGGTCTGCATCGCCGCCAACTATTCGGTTGGCGTCAACGTTGCGCTGAAGCTGGTCGAACTGGCGGCGCGCACCCTGGGCGACGACTATGACGTCGAGATCGTCGAAGCCCATCACCGCCACAAGGTCGATTCGCCGAGCGGCACCGCGCTGGCCTTCGGCGAAGCCGCCGCCGCCGGCCTCGAGCGCGATCTGCGCAGCAACGCGATCTACGGCCGCGAAGGCCAGATCGGCCCGCGCAAGCGCGAGACCATCGGCTTCGCCACCGTGCGTGGCGGCGACGTGGTCGGCGATCACACGGTGCTGTTCCTCGGCGATGGCGAGCGGGTGGAGATTTCCCATCGGGCGAGCAGCCGTACCAACTTCGCCAGCGGCGCGCTGCGCGCGGCCGAATGGCTGGCCGGCCGGCCGGCCGGGCTCTATTCGATGCGCGATGTGCTTGGCCTGAACGGCTGAATTAAAGTCGGCGTGGTGCCTATTCCTTCCTCACCCCGGCGATGCACGACCGCAAGACCCTGAGCCTGAGCGTTGCCGCGCTCGGTGTTGTGTACGGCGACATCGGCACCAGCCCGATCTACGCGCTGCGGGAATGCTTCTACGGCGAGCACGGCATCGCGCCGACGCCGGCCAATGTGCTTGGCGTGCTCAGCCTGATCACCTGGGCGCTGATGCTGGTGGTGACGCTGAAGTACCTGACGATCGTGCTGCGCGCCGACAACAGGGGCGAGGGCGGCACCATCGCACTGGTGGCGCTGCTCAATCCCTGGCGCGCACGGCGCGGTTCGCAGCGCTACCTGCTGATGCTGCTCGGCCTGTTCGGCGCGGCGCTGCTGTACGGCGATGGCGCGATCACTCCGGCGATCTCGGTGCTGTCGGCGATCGAGGGCCTGAGCGTGGCGGCCCCGGCGCTGCACGGGCTGGTGGTGCCGCTGACCCTGCTGATCATCGTCGGCATCTTCCTGATGCAGCAGCGCGGCACCGGCGGCATCGGCGCGCTGTTCGGTCCCGGCATGACCCTCTGGTTCCTGACCCTGGCCGCGCTCGGCGTGCACGGCGTGGTCGGCAATCCGGCGGTGCTGGTGGCGTTGTCGCCGACCCATGCGGTCGACTTCTTCATCCGCAACGGCAGCACCGGCTTCCTGGTGCTCAGCTCGGTGTTCCTGGTCGTCACCGGCGCCGAGGCGCTGTATGCCGACATGGGCCACTTCGGGCGTTCGCCGATCCGCCGCGCCTGGCTGCTGCTGGTGCTGCCGGCGCTGCTGCTGAACTACTACGGCCAGGGCGCCCTGATCCTCGACGGCGGCGATGGTCTGCACAACCCGTTCTACCAGCTGGCGCCGGGCTGGATGCGCTACCCGCTGATCGGGCTGACCACCTTCGCCACCGTGATCGCCTCGCAGGCGATGATCACCGGCGCGTTTTCGCTGACCCGCCAGCTGGTGCAGCTCGGCCAGTTGCCGCGCCTGACCATCATCCAGACCTCCGGCGACGAGCAGGGCCAGATCTACATTCCTGCGGTCAACTGGCTGCTGATGCTGCTGTGCATCGCGCTGGTGCTGTCGTTCCGCTCGTCGAGCAACCTGGCGGCGGCCTACGGCATCGCGGTGTCGTCGACCATGGTGGTGACCACGGTGCTGGCGTTCTTCGTCGCCCGTCGCCATGACTGGCATCCCGCCCTGGTGCTGCCGCTGGCGCTGCTGTTCCTGGTCATCGACCTCGCGTTCTTCGGCGCCAACCTGCTGAAGGTGATGGCCGGCGGCTGGGTGCCGCTGCTGATGGCGGTCTGCATCTTCACCTTGATGACCACCTGGAGCCGCGGCCGCAAGCTGCTGCAGCTCCGGATCGCCGAGGGCGAGGTCAGCACCGAGGCGCTGGCGCGGCGCGTCAAGTACGACCCGCCGCACCTGATTCCCGGTACCGGCGTCTACCTGACCGGCGGCGACCACGCGCCGGCCTATCTGCTGCGCCATCTCGAACGCAATCGCGTGCTGAACCAGCGCATCGTGCTGCTGACCGTGCAGACGGCCGACGAGCCGCGTGTGCCGGCCATCGACCGGCTGCGCGGCTGGGGCATCGCGCCCGGCATCTACCGGCTGGTGATCCGCTACGGCTTCATGCAGACCCCGAATGTGCCGGTGGCGCTGCGCCTCAGCGAGCAGCTGGGCCTGGACATCGACATCGACGACGTCACCTACTTCCTGGGCCGGGCGACGCTGATCCCATCCGACACGCTGCCGGGCATGGCGCTGTGGCGCGACCACCTGTTCGCCTTCATGGCCCACAACGCGGTCCGGGCGACCGACTTCTACAGCCTGCCGCCCGAGGATGTCGTCGAGCTGGGCTTCCATGTCGAAATCTGAGAGCGCTCCGATGCTGTCGATCACCCCGGCAACGGCGGCCGATGTGCCGACCATCCTGCATCTGATCCGCGCGCTGGCCGACTACGAAAAGCTGTCGCACGAGGTGGTGGCGACCGAGGCCAGCCTGCAGGCGGCGCTGTTCGGCAGCGCGCCCGGTGCCGAATGCCTGATCGCCCGCGCCGAGGGTGTGGCGGTCGGTTTCGCGCTGTACTTCCACAACTTCTCCACGTTCCTGAGCCGGCGCGGGCTGTACCTGGAAGACCTGTTCGTCGAACCCGCCCATCGCGGCAAGGGCTACGGCAAGGCCTTGCTGCGGCAGCTGGCGCAGATCGCCGTGGCGCGCGGCTGCGGCCGGCTGGAATGGTCGGTGCTCGACTGGAACGCGCCGGCGATCGGCTTCTACGAAAGGCTCGGCGCCAGGCTGATGCAGGAATGGCGGATTTTCCGGCTGACCGGCGACGCGCTGCAAACGTTCGCGACGGGCAGCCGCTAATCTGGGCCATTCCCGGTCCGGATCTGCGGCGATGAAGCTTCCCCTGGTGTTCCCCGTGCTGCTGCTGGGCCTGCTGGCGAGCGCAGCCGCGCAGGCTGCCGACGCCGGTCTGCAGCAGCGGGCCGATGGGCTGGTCGACGGCGTGATGGCGGACGTGATCAGCGCACGCCGGCACCTGCACGCGCATCCGGAACTGTCGAACCGCGAAGTCGAGACCGGCGCCTGGATCGCCGGCCGCCTGCAGGCGCTGGGCTATACGGTGCAGACCGGCGTCGCCGGTCATGGCGTGGTCGCGGTGCTGAAGGGCGGCAAGCCTGGGCCGGTCGTCGCGCTGCGTGCCGACATGGACGGGCTGCCGGTGGCCGAGGAAGTCGACCTGCCGTTCGCGTCGACGGTGAAATCGACCTTCGACGGCAAGGATGTCGGCGTGATGCACGCCTGCGGTCACGACGTGCACATGACCTGCCTCGTCGGCACGGCGCAGTACATGGCCGCGCATCGCGATCAGTGGCGCGGCACGATCATGTTCATCGGCCAGCCGGCGGAGGAGACCGTCGGCGGCGCGGAGAAGATGCTCGAAGACGGTTTGTTCACGCGGTGGAAGAAGCCCGATCTTGCGCTGGCGTTGCACTGCTCGCCGCGCTTGGCGACGGGGACGGTCGGCTATCGCGCGGGCTTCGCGCTGGCGAACGTCGACACGGTCGACATCACGTTGTTCGGCCGCGGCGGTCACGGCGCGCACCCCAACACGACGATCGATCCGGTCGTGATGGCGGCGCACTTGATCGTCGATCTGCAATCTGTCGTAGCGCGGGAAATCGCGCCGGGCGACGCCGCGGTGATTACCGTCGGTTCGATTCACTGCGGCACGAAGCACAACATCATCGGAGATCGTTGTAAGCTACAGTTGACCGTGCGTAGT
>JAPLSA010000015.1 GCA_026398815.1 Gammaproteobacteria bacterium | reverse complement strand
CCGCCGAGCAGGCCGAAGCCGATGGCGGTACCGAGGGCGGCCAGACCGAAGATCAGACCGATGGTCAGCGCGGTGTTGGCTTGGATTTGGGCGACGAGTTCCATGAAGTGCTCCGTTGGGGTTCTGCGTTGAAAAGCGTTTGAGGGATTGCTGCGACAGCGGAATCGGACGCTGCGGAATGGCGACTGCTTAATGATGCTCGGCGTCGTCGTGATTCTCGTTGGCCATGCTGAGATACACGATGGTCAGCGTCATGAAGATGAACGCCTGCAGGGTCACGACGAGAATGTGGAAGATCATCCAGCCCATGCCGGGGATGACCTGCGCCCACCAGGGCAGCAGCGCGATCAGGATGAAGATCAGTTCGCCTGCGTAGAGGTTGCCGAACAGTCGCAGCGCCAGCGACAGCGGCTTGGCGAGGTATTCGACGGTGTTCAGGATGATGTTGAACGGCAACAGCTTGGCGCCGAACGGATGGGTCAGGAATTCCTTGGCGAAGCCGACCACGCCCTTGGACTTGAAGCTGTACCAGAAGATGAAGAAGAACACCGACAGCGACAGCGCGAAGGTGGCGCTCATGTCGGCCGAAGGCACCACGCGCAGCGCATGCAGGCCGAGCACGTGCTCGCCGAACAGCGGCAGCAGGTCAACCGGCACCAGATCCATGCAGTTCCACAGGAACACCCAGCAGAAGATGGTCAGCGCGAATGGGGCGATGAACGAGCGGTCGCCCTTGAACGAATCCTTCACCGAGTTGTCGACAAACTCGATGATGATCTCGACGAAGTTCTGCAGCTTGCCCGGCACGCCGCTGGTGGCGCGCACGGCGGCCAGCCGGAACAGGGTCAGGAAGATCAACCCGAGAACGGTCGAAAAGAATAGGGTATCGATGTGCCAGTTCGTCATAGAGACGAAACCGGCGTCGTGATTGGACGTCAGGTGCATCAAATGATGCGAGACGTATTCCGCTGGAGTCTTGGCCGCGCCGCTTTCTGCTGACATCACGAATCCCAGGTCAGAGCCCACCAGTAAACCAAAAGCGCAACGGCAAACGTTGTGATCAACGGTGCGAAGTTGCTGCCGAAAACCTTCACTGCCACTGCAAACAGCACCACTGCCAATGCGAACTTGCGCATCTGCGCCCGGTAGAAATTCGCGACCACCTGATTGGGGTCATCGGAATGTCGTCCGAACGTCTTGAGCGCCGCGTAAAACGTGAGCGTTGCCGCGATTGCGCCGCCTGTTAGCGCTGCACCCCCTGCCTGGATATCCCGTATCCAGAACCAGAGTGCCGCACCCAGCAATCCGATAAGCAGCTGCCGTAGTGCGATGCGATTGGCTGTTTTCATGCGAGCTTTGTAGCGTCGCGATGAGCGCCGGGGGCGTCAAAGCGCGCGGAGTATACGCATCTACGGCGTCGATCTTCAACTATCTCGCTCGGAAATCCCTGCAATCTCCGCACTTTGCGTCATCCATCGGCTGCGTCATGCATATGTCACCTGTCACCTCGGCGACGCGATGACGGCTGCGTTCCGGACCGATTTGCGCCGCTTCTGCGTCGCCGATCCGTGCGAGTGATGTCGCCAATTCGTCAGCGGCATAACGCGCAATCAAGGCCTTGGCGGCACTGCGGATATCGGCCATCGGGAGACGCCCACCGTCACACGGACGGGACAATCCCGATTGTTGCGCCGCCACAAAATCGGCACGGGACAGCCGTCAGCGCCGGCCATCGGCGCTGACGGCTGCGCATCAGCCGCGCATGATCCGGCCGACCAGCCGCGTCACCACGCCGCGCGGCGTCACTGCCGTCGCCAGCGCCGCGATCTTGGTCATGCCGCCCGGCACCACCACCCGACTGCGGCTGGCGAGGCCAGCCAGCGAGGCGTCGACGATGTACTGCGCCGACACCATCGAGCCCTTGGGCACCTTCTTGCGCAGGTTGTGGGCGCCGGTGGCCTCGAAGAACGCGGTGTCGACCGGGCCCGGGCAGACCGACATCACATGGACGCCGCGGCCGCGCAGTTCCTCGTTCAGTGCGTCGCTGAACGAATAGACGAAGGCCTTGGTCGCGGCATAGACCGCGAAGAACGGCATCGGCTGGAAAGCCGCCGACGAAGCGATGTTGATGATCGCGCCGTGCCTGGCATCCAGCATCGGTGGCAGGAAGGCATGCGACAGGTCGACGACAGCCGACGCGTTCAGGCGGATTTCCTCTGCTTCGCGGGCGGCATCCTGCTGCTCGAACGCGCCCTGGGTGCCGAAGCCGGCGTTGTTGATCAGCAGGTCGACCGACATTTCCAGGGCGTCGACCTGCTTCCGGAGCTTGGCGCCGCATTCCGGCTTCGACAGGTCGGCGGCGATCACCTGGATGTTGCGGCCGGTCTCGCGCGTCAGTTCGCCGGCCAGCTGGCGCAGCTTGTCCTCGGAGCGGGCCACCAGGATCAGGTCGCTGCCGGCGCGGGCCAAGGTCGCGGCGAAAGCGGCGCCGATGCCGCTGGAGGCCCCGGTGATCAGGGCGGTCTTGTACGCATTCATGGGCAAGTCTCGAGTCGAACACGCAGCACGATGCTGCACTGCGGCAGTGTACGCAGCAGGATTCGAAATTCGGGATTACCTCAAGCCATCGCCCGCGCCGGCGGATCGGGGCCGGGCAACCGGCTTGCCGCCGGGCTCAGCGCAGCAGCTTCAGCACCTGCTGCAACTGGGCGTTGTTGTCGAACGAGATCACCAGCTTGCCCTTGCCGCGCGGCGTCTGGTTCAGGCTCACCGGCACGCCGAGGCGTTCGCTGAGTTCGACCGCCACCGGCGACGGCGGCGCGGCTGTCGGCCCCGGCGGAAGCGGCCGTAGCGAGGCCGCCAGCAGCGCCTCGGTCTGGCGCACGGTCAGATCCCGCTCGATCACCTGTCGCGCCAGTTCGGCCTGCTTCGACGGGCTGGCCCCGAGCAGCACCTTGGCGTGTCCCAGGGTCAGCGCGCCGCTGCGGACCAGCGCCTGGACGCCCGGATCGAGGTCGATCAGGCGCAGCAGGTTGGAGATCGCGGCACGCGACTTGCCCACCGCTTCCGCCGCCTGCTCATGGGTCAGGCCGCATTCGTCGATCAGCCGGCGCAGCGCCTCGGCTTCTTCCAGCGGGTTCAGATCGGCACGCTGGATGTTCTCGACCAGCGCCACCGCCATCGCCGTGCGGTCTTCCATCTTGCGGACCACCGCCGGAATCACCGACAGGCCGACCAGCTTCGAGGCGCGCCAGCGGCGTTCGCCAGCGACGATCTCGTAGGCCGATTCGCCGACCTCGCGGACGATGATCGGCTGCACCACGCCCTGGGCGCGGATCGATTCGGCCAGCGCTTCGAGCTGGGCCGGATCGAAGGCGCGACGCGGCTGGTGACGGCCGGCACTCAGCTGATGCACCGGCAGCTCGCGCAGCTCATCCCCCGCTGCCTCGACGCTCTGCGGCTGCGAGCTGCCGAGCAGGGCATCGAGCCCGCGACCGAGTCCACGCTTCTTCACAGACACTTATTCGCTCCCCAGACGCAGCTGGCCGCCATCGTGGCGACGCAGCAATTCACCGGCCAGCGCCAGATAGGCCTTGGCCCCGGCGGAGGCAGCATCGTAGGCCATCACCGGAATGCCGTGGCTGGGCGCCTCGGCCAGCCGCACGTTGCGCGGCACCAGCGTGCGGTAGACCTTGTCGCCGAAATGCTCGATCAGCTGCGCCGACACTTCGTTCGACAGGTTGTTGCGCGGATCGAACATGGTCCGCAGCAGGCCGTCGATCTCCAGCCGCGGATTGATCACCCGCTGGATCTTCTTGATGGTATCGACCAGCGCCGTCAGGCCTTCCAGCGCGTAGTACTCGCACTGCATCGGGATCAGCACGCCGTCGGCGGCGACGAAGGCGTTGACGGTCAGCTTCGAGAGCGCCGGCGGGCAGTCGATCAGGATGTAGTCGTAGTCCGCCGCCACCGTCTCCAGCGCCAGCTTCAGCGCGAAATCGCCGGCCGGCATGTCGCGCAGCTTGATTTCGGCTTCCGTCATGTCGGCATTGGCCGGCAGCACGTTGAAGCCCAGGCCTTCGCTGGTGGTGGTCGTGTCGCGCGCCGATGACGCTTCCAGCAGCACGTCGCGGACGCTCCACTGGAGCCGGTACTTGTCGACGCCGCAGCCCATCGTCGCGTTGCCCTGGGCATCGAGATCGACCAGCAGCACGCGCCGCCGGGTCGCCGCCAGCGAGGCCGCGAGGTTGATCGTCGTCGTGGTCTTGCCGACGCCGCCTTTCTGGTTGGCGATGGCGATGATGCGGGTCATGGGCCTGGGTCCGGGGAACGGGAGACTGGAAACGGGCGCAGCTTACGCGGCGCGCAGCACGAGCAACTGCCGCATCTCGTCGAGCCCCGGCACCGGCAGCCGGATGGTCGACTCGATCCGCCAGCGCGCCGGCAGCGCGGCGCGCTCGGCATCGTCGACATGCGCCTTCATCGCCAGCCAGCAGCTGTCCGGGCCGGCCAGGTGCTCGGTCACGGTGACGAAGTCGGCAAGGCTGGCAAACGCGCGGCTGATAATGAAATCGTAGGTGTCCTCCGGCACGTGATCCTCGGCGCGGCCTTCGAACACCTCGGCGTTCTGCAGGCCCAGCGCCCGGATCGCATGACGCATGAAGCGCGCCTTCTTGCCCGCCGAATCCAGCGTGGTGACTCGCAAACCGGGCCGGGCGATCGCCAGGATCAGGCCGGGAATGCCGGCGCCGCTGCCGACGTCGATCAGCCGCGCGCCGTCAGCGAGCTGTGGCAACGCCGGCAGCACGGTCAGCGAATCGAGCAGGTGGCGCAGCACCATGTCGTCGACGATCTTGATGCCGGACAGGTTGTAGGTGGCGTTCCACTTTTCCAGTTCGGCTAGGTAGCGCATCAGCGGCGCGGTCAGCTCGACATCAAGGCCGAGCCGTTCGAGGCCGAGGCGCAGACGCCGCTCGCTGTGCGGATGGCGGGACTCGCTCATCGCGGCTCGGCCGCTGCAACGACGGTGGAAACGGGCTGGGCCGACATGATCGCGACGGGTGGAAGGGCCGCGAAGTATATGCCGGCGCTCCGCCGGCTCATCGCGCGGCCTATCCGGCGGCGATCATGGCAGCGCCGGCCGCGCCCTGCGCTGCTGCTGCTCGACCATCAGGCAGCGGTCCTGCACCACGGCGATACCGGCCCGGGCCAGCGCCTCGGCGAAGCCATCGTGGCGGATGCCGGACTGCAGCCAGACCGCCTTCGGCCGCGCCGCCAGCAGGTCGTCGAGATGGCCGGCCAGCGCCGACGGCAGCCGGAACACGTCGACCAGATCAAGCGTCCCCGGCACCTCCGCCAGCTTCCGGAACACCGGCTGGCCGAGGATGGTGGTGACCTCCGGGAAATAGACCGGCACCGGCACGATCGCGTAGCCGGCCCGCGCCAGCGCCGCCGGCACGTAGTGCGCCGGCTGGTCGGCATGCGATTCCGGCTTGATGCCGAGCACGGCGATGCGCCGGGCCGCGGCCAGCAGCGCGGTGATGCCGTCGGCATCGGTGATCAGGTTCTGCTGCCAGGACATGCCGGTGAGCTTCCGTCGCAAGGGGCCGGCATCGTAGCAACGGGCCGTCCGCTGCCGGCAAGACTTGCCGAACATGCCGCCGGCCGTGCAGGCTGCCTCTGCCCTGCCCGCCTGCGGAAAACGACCATGGATCTCGGAGCGTTCTCGATCAGCCTCGCCGTCAAGGATCTGGAGGCATCCCGGCTGTTCTACGAAAAGCTCGGCTTCACCGTGGCCCACGGCCAGCAGTCGCAGGGCTGGCTGATCATGAAGAACGGCGACCACGTGATCGGCCTGTTCCAGGGCATGTTTCCGACCAACATCATGACCTTCAATCCGGGCTGGACCGCCGATGCCAAGACGCTCGACGCCTACACCGATGTCCGCGATCTGCAGCGGCAGCTGAAGGCGCACGGCCTCGCCCTGATGACCGAGGTCGACGAGGCCGGCAGCGGCCCCGGCAGCTTCATGCTGGCCGACCCGGACGGCAACGTGATCCTGGTCGACCAGCACATCTGAAGCCGCGCGCGCCTCAGCGGCGCAGCGACGAACCCGGGTACTCGCCCGGCCGCAGGATCGGCAGCGCCACGTCGGTCACGGTCGCCTCGTACGGGTTCGGTGCCGCCAGCAGGCTGCCGTCGAGCGCCGAGCCGATCGGCGGAATCGCGGTGCCGAGCGCGAAGTTCACGACATTGGTCAGGTTCGGCAGGCTCAGCGCGCTGACCACGGCCGCGTACTGCACCTGCTGCTCGTAGAACAGCAGGCCGACTTCATCGCCGGCTTCCAGCAGCTCGCCGACTGCCGGCAGCTCGACCACGCCGTTCTGCTGGCTGCGGTTGCTGTCGTGAATGCCTTCGACGAACGGCGTCAGCTGGTCGTCGACCAGGATCAGGCTGCCGTTGCGCCGAATGCCGACACCGACGAAGGCAATCGCCGGGCGCGGCAGCAGGTTCGGCCCCGGCGCCACCTCGATGCGACCCAGGCGCGGCACACCGGCCAGCGCGTAGCCGGCGTCGGCCACGGTCAGCACCGGCACGAAGCTCGGCGCGCTGCCGAGCAGCTGGCCGACGCTGGCGGTGCCGCTGGCCAGCGTTGCCGGCAGCGCCCCGGCGCCGGTGAGGCTGCCGGCCGGCATCCGCTCCAGCGCCAGGCCCGCCGGCGTGCCGCCCGGCTGACCTTCGACAGTGGCGGCGACGCTGAGGCAGACCTTGGGAATCCCGTCGACGCCGCTGGCCGGGCCATCCTTCAGCCAGCGCTCGTACCAGGCCAGCACCGCGTCGACACCGTTCACCGTGCCGCAGCTCGCCGTGCCTTCCACCTGGTTGGCGAGCGGGTTCATGTGCCCGCCTTCGGTGCTCAGCAGCCGCACGTCGGCGCCGGTGGCGCCGAAGTACTCGGCGTTGTGCACGCCTTCGGTCAGGTTGAACAGCACATCGCGGTTGCCTTGCAGGAACAGCGCCGGCACCGGGCGCAGCCGCGCCTCCGCCTCGCCGAAGCCCCAGGGCGCGCCGGCGGCCTGCCGGGTTTCGAAGTAGCGCATGCCATGCGTGAAGAAGAACGGGTCGATCTCCTCCGCCGTCACCGTCCGCGGCCGGGTGGTCGGCCGGCCGAGCGCGGTGACCAGGTCGTCGCGGGTGCGGATCGTCGAGGCGAGAAGATTGCCGGGGCCGACCTGGTTGCACAGCGCGGCGACCACCGGCGTGTTGACCACGCCGCCGGTGGCGCCGAGCAGGCACAGCAGGCCGTCGAAGCCGAGCTTCACGGCATCGCCCGGCAGCAGGCTGTACAGCAGGTTGTTCCAGGTGCCGTTCGGCACGATCGTGTCGATGCGCGGATCGAGCGCCGCCAAGGTCATCTGGAAGCCGCCGCCGTAGCTGACGCCGAGCGTGCCGACCTTCAGGTCCTTGGCGATGCCGGTGCCGGTCTGGCGCTCGAAGTTGAAGGTGTCGGCATTGTCGTAGGCCCAGTCGAGCAGTCGGCGGCTGTCCTGGGTTTCCAGCAGCGGGTCGATGATCCGGGCGTTGCTGCTGGCGGCGGAATCGCCGTGACCGCGCTGGTCGAAGCTGATCACCGCGTAGCCGTGGAACGGCAGCGCCGCCGCCAGCTGCTCGATCGACGGGAAATGCGGCGCGTTGCGCACCGCCGACAGATCACCGCTGGCCGCCAGCGCCTTCAGCCGCGAACCGCCGTAGCCGTGGCTGTGCAGCACCACCGGGAAGCGGTCTTCCGGGCAGCGCGCCGGCAGCAGCAAGGTGTAGTGGAGCGTCGAGGTCGGCGTCGGATCGGTCGACGGATCGCTGTCCGACGGCAGGTCGACCACCAGGCTGCGGTCGATCGCCTGGGCTGGCGTCGGACTGGCGCAGGCCGCCGTCGGTGGCCGGGGCGTGGCCAGGTTGTCGCTGCTGCCGCAGCCAGCGAGGATCAGCGCGAGCGCGCAGGGAATCGAGCGAAGAAAACGATGCATGGCCGGTCGGCCCTCTGGAAATTGGCAGGCCGGAGTATGCCGGCGGATGCCTAGTCGAGCGCGGCGCGGTAGATCGAGTTGCGCGGCTCGGCGAAGACGCGGCGCAGCATCGGCTCGAAGTGCGACAGCGGCAAGGTCTCGGCGGCCGGATCGAAGGCCGGGCTGTCGTACTTGGCGCAGAACTCCTCGGTCAGCGCGTAGTGCGGCGAATCGCGATACGCCTCGCGCATGTCGCGATCCATGCCCAGGTGATGGAAGAAGTAGTAGCCCTGGAAGATGCCGTGGTGGGCCACCATCCAGTGGTAGGCCTCGGGCACGAACGGCTTGACCAGCGCCGCCGCGACATCCGGATGGTTCCAGGTGGCCAGCACGTCACCGAGGTCATGCAGCAATGCGCAGACCACGTAAGCCTCGTCGCGGCCATCGCGGTGCGCCCGGGTCGCGGTCTGCAGGCAATGGCTCAGGCGGTCGATCGGGAAGCCGCCGAAATCGCCTTCGAGCAGCTTCAGGTGCTTGAGGATGCGATCCGGCAGCAGGCGCGCGAAGCCGCCGAATTCCCGGGCGATCAGCTGCCAGTCCTCGGCGGTGCTGGTCTCGATGCTGGTGAACGTGGCGCGGGGGCTGCGGGTGTCGGCGTGATTCATCGGAAGCGCTCCAAGTCAGGATTCGGGATCGGCATCAGGCCGGGACAGCTGCAGCCACAGGAAGGCGTAGGCCAGCGCGCCCATCCGCGCCAGCTGCGGATTGTTCGCCGCGCCGCCGTGGCCGCCTTCGAGGTTTTCGTAATACAGGACATCGTGGCCCTGCCCGGCCATCCGCGCGGCCATCTTGCGGGCGTGGCCGGGATGCACGCGGTCGTCGCGGGTCGAGGTCGTGAACAGCACGCGCGGATACCGCGAGCCGGCGGCCACCTTCTGGTACGGCGAATAGCGGGCGATCCAGGCCCACTCCTCGGGCAGGTCGGGATTGCCGTACTCGCCGATCCACGAGGCGCCGGCCAGCAGCTGGTGGTAGCGGCGCATGTCGAGCAGCGGCACTTGGCAGACCACGGCGCCGAACAGCTCCGGCCGCTGGGTCAGCATCACGCCCATCAGCAGGCCGCCGTTGCTGCCGCCCTGGATGCCGAGATGCGGCGGCGAGGTCACGCCGCGCCGGATCAGATCCTCGGCGATGGCGATGAAATCGTCATAGGCGCGCTGGCGGTGTTCCTTCAGCGCCGCCTGGTGCCAGGCCGGCCCGAACTCGCCGCCGCCGCGGATGTTGGCCAGCACATAGGTGCCGCCCCGCTCCAGCCACGCGGCACCGACGCCGGCGCTGTAGCTTGGCAGCATCGACACCTCGAAGCCACCGTAGCCGTACAGCAGCGTCGGATTGCGGCCATCCAGCGGCAGGCCCCGGCGCGACACCTGGAAGTACGGCACCTGCGTGCCGTCCTTCGAGGTCGCGTGGTGCTGGACGATCTCCAGCCCGTCGGTCGCGAAGAACGCCGGCAGCGCCTTCAGCCGCTCGGGCGCAGCGCCGTCGAGCGTGGCGCGGAACAGCGTCGTCGGCGTCAGGAAATCGGTGACGGTCAGCCAGTAGTCGTCGCTGTCGTGATCATCGACCTCGGACACGCCGAGCGCCCCGAACGCCGGCGCCTCGATGGCCGTGCGCGTCCAGCCGTCGCGGCCCGGCTTCAGCGCATGGAGCCGGCTGCGGACCTCGTGCAGCTCGTTGATGATCAGCGCGTGATGCAGCCCAGCCACGCCGCTCAGCGCGCTGCGCGGCCCGGGCAGGTACAGCTGCGCGAAACGGCGCTGGCCGGCGAGGAACTCGGCGACGCCGATCGCCAGCAGCGCGCCGGCCGGATGGACGACGCCGTCGACCGTCCAGTCGCTGCGCAGTTCGACCGTCATCTGGTCGCGCCAGAAACCCACCTGGGCGTCGTCCGGGACCGGCAGCCGCTGGAAACGGCCGTCGACGTTCAGCCAGTGCTCGCCGCTGTAGAAGGTGATCGCCCGGCGGATCATCCGGTAGCGATGCCCGGCGGTGACGATGTTGACCGCGCTCACCGCCACGTCGTCGCGGGCGCCGGCAAACACCTCCACCGCCTTGGCCAGCGGCGTGCCGCGCCGCCACTCGCGCACCGTGCGCGGGTAGCCGCTGTCGGTCAGGCTGCCGGGCCCGAAGTCGGTGGCGACGTAAAGGTGGTCGCGGTCGATCCAGCTGATCTCGGTCTTCGCTTCCGGCAGCTGGAAGCCGTCGGCGACGAAGCGCTTGTCGACCAGATCAAACTCGCGGATCACCACGGCGTCGCCGCCGCCACGCGACAGCTGCAGCAGGCAGCGGTCGGCGTCCGGCTCACGGCAGACGACGCCGTTCCAGACCCAGTTCTCGCCTTCCGCCGCCGCCAGCGCGTCGAGATCGAGCACCGTTTCCCAGTCCGGCTCGGCGCGGGTGTAGGACGCATAGGTCGTGCGCCGCCAGACGCCGCGCAGCTGCCGGGCGTCGCGCCAGAAGTTGTAGTAGTGCGCGCCGAGCTTGGTGACGTAGGGAATCCGCGCCTCGGAATCGAGGATCGCCAGCAGACGGTCGTGGATCGGCCGGTACGCCGGGCTGGCCTCCAGCTCGGCGCAGGTCGCCGCGTTGTGCGCGCGCACCCAGTCGAGCGCGGCCGGATCGTCGATCGCTTCAAGCCACTGCTGCGGATCATCGGTGGCCGTGTCGGCGGCAAGTAAGGGCGCGGGCGGCGTGGCGGTCATCGGGGTCAGGGCATTTAGAGGCTGCGGCACCGTACCCGCCGTGCCGGTCGCGCGGCAATGCCGGTATTACCCTGCGATGGCGCGATAAGCTCGGTACACCCCGCCCGCCTGCCGGACCCGCCGCGATGATCCGACCCGTCCACGCCTGCCTCGGCGTTCTCGTCACCGTGCTGCTGGCCGCCTGCGGCGATCGCCATCCGGCGGCAGGCACGGCGGCCGACCCGTTCCCGTCCACCTACCGGCCGGCCCCGGCCACCACGGTGCTGATCCGCGGCGCCACCGTGCTGACCGGCCTCGACAGCCGGCTCGACAACACCGACGTGCTGCTGTCCGAAGGCCGGATCGCCGCGATCGGCAAGGGGCTGGCAGCCGGCGGCACCACGGTGATCGAGGCCGGCGGCCGCTACCTGACGCCCGGCATCATCGACGTCCATTCCCACCTCGGCGTCTACCCGGCGCCGGCCGTCTGGGCCACCAGCGACGGCAACGAAGCGACGGCGGCAACCACGCCGGAGGTCTGGGCCGAGCACTCGATCTGGCCGCAGGACCCCGGCTTCGAAGCCGCGCGCGCCGGCGGCGTCACCACGCTGCAAGTGCTGCCGGGCTCGGCCAACCTGATCGGCGGCCGCGGCGTGGTGATCAAGAACGTGCCGGCGGTGACCTACCAGCAGATGCTGTTCCCCGGCGCCCGGCGCAGCCTGAAGATGGCCTGCGGCGAAAATCCGAAACGCGTCTACGGCAAGGGCGGCGGCCGCTCGCCGTCCACCGGCATGGGCAACGTCGCCGGCTATCGCGCCGCGTTCGCCAAGGCCAGCGGCTACCGCGCCCGCTGGGATGCCTGGAACAAGGAGCGCAAGGGCCCGTCGCCGGACCGCGACCTGGCGATGGACACGCTGGCCGACGTGCTGCGCGGCAATATCCTGGTGCACATGCATTGCTACCGCGCCGACCAGATGGCGACCATGCTCGACGTCGCCAAGGAGTTCGGCTTCAAGATCCAGGCCTTCCACCACGCGGTGGAGGCCTACAAGATCGCGCCCCGGCTGGCCGAGGAGGGCGTCTGCGCCGCGCTCTGGGCCGACTGGTGGGGCTTCAAGCTGGAAGCCTGGGATGCGATCAACGAGAACATCGCCATCGTCGACGCCGCCCGCAGCGACCACGGCGCTGGCTGCGCGATCGTCCATTCCGACGATCCGGACGGCATCCAGCGGCTCAACCAGGAAGCCGCCAAGGCGATGGCCGCCGGCCGCCGCGCCGGCCTGCCGGTCAGCGAGGAACACGCGATCGGCTGGCTGACCGCCAACCCGGCGAAGGCGCTCGGCATCCTCGACCGCACCGGCACGCTGGAAGTCGGCAAGGCGGCCGACGTGGTGCTGTGGAGCAGCACGCCGTTCTCGGTCTACGCCCATGCCGACCAGGTCTGGATCGACGGCGTGCTGCAGCTCGACCGCGCCCACCCGAAGGCGCAGCCGGACAGCGATTTCATGCTCGGCACCGAGGTCGACGACGCCGGCCCCGCGACCGACGACGCAGCCGACGATGCGGCCGAAGCCGCCACCGGAGCACGCCCATGAGCCGCCGCCCGATGCTGTGGCTGGCGGGCCTGTCGGCGCTGCTGCTCGGCAGCCCGGCGCGGGCAGAGCGGTTCGCGATCATCCATGCCGAGGTGCACACCGTCGCCAGCGCCGGGGTGCTGCGCGATGCCACGGTGCTGGTGCGCAACGGCCGCATCGAGGCGGTCGGCAACGAGGTCGAAATTCCCGACGGCAGCCGCGTCATCGATGCCCGCGGCCGGCCGCTGACGCCGGGGATCATCGTCGCGTCGAGCGCACTCGGGCTCAAGGAAATCGACGGCGTCGAGGAAACCAATGACGTCGCTTCCGGCCAGAAGCGCTACAGCGCCGCGCTGTCGGTTGCCGATGCGCTGAATCCGCGTTCGGCGCTGCTGCCGGTCAACCGCATCGCCGGCGTGACCCGGGCGCTGACCGCGCCGGATACCCGCAAGGGCGGCAGCCTGATCGCCGGCCAGGGCGCCATCATCTCGCTGGCCGGCACGCTGGCGCCGGATGGGGAATGGATCACCCGGCCGCAGGCGGCGCTGTTCGCCACGCTCGGCGAGCAGGGTCGCGAACTGGCCGGCAGCCGACCGGCGGCAATGGCCGCGCTGCGGGAAGCCTTCGAGGAAGCGCGCAGCGGCGGCGCCCGGCTCGGCGACGGCCTGTCCGGCGAGGCCCAGCTGAGCCCGCTGGACCTGCCGGTGCTGCGCCGGGTGCTGCAGCGCGAGCTGCCGCTGGTGCTGCACGCCGAGCGGGCGTCGGACATCCTCGCCGCGCTGAAGCTGGCCGACGACTACGGCCTGCTGCTGATCATCAGCGGTGCCGCCGAGGCGCACTTGGTGGCCGCCGAGCTGGCCAGCCGCTCGGTGCCGGTGCTGATCGATCCGAGCCGCAACCTGCCGGCCCATTTCGAGACGCTGCACGTGCGCCGCGACGCCATCGCCCGGCTGTCCCGCGCCGGCGTCGCCTTCGCCTTCGTCGATGCCTCCGAGTTCGGCAGCCACAACGCCCGCAACCTGCGCCAGCTGGCCGGCATCGCCGCCGCCAACGGCCTGAGCCGCGACGCGGCGCTGGCGGCGATCACGCTGCAGCCGGCGCAGATCCTGGGCCTGTCGACCGTGCTCGGCTCGATCGAGCCGGGCAAGATCGCCGACCTGGTGCTCTGGGACGGCGATCCGCTGGAGGTCACCAGCGCCGCCACCGCCGTCTGGATCGAGGGCCGGACGATGCCGATGACCAGCCGCCAGACCGTGCTGCGCGACCGTTACCTGAAGCGCCCGGCGCCGGCCGCACCGCCGCGCTGAACGACGCCCGGCTGCATCTAGCGGCGGTAGCCGCGCACGAAGTTCCAGATCAGGCCGGTGGCCTTGATGTCCTGCGAAATGACACCGGTCGTCGACACCAGCCCGCCCGGCCAGGCGTGGCCGCCGCCGGTCACCGTGTAGACCTGGTTCTCGATGGCGGTGCCGCCGGGCGCGCTGCCGCTGCAGCCGGTGTAGCGGGTCAGCTGCACGGTGGTGCCATCGGTGGTCGAGCGGTTCGGCAGGCTGCTGGCGAGCACGCCGGCACAACCCTGACGGCTGTTCCAGAAGGCCAGCGTCGAATCCGCCGAGCGCAGGTCGAGCGCGCCGGCAATCGGCACGATGGTGTCGGCAGTACCGACGAACCAGACCTTCGGCCGCGACAGCGGCGTACCGCAGGTGCTCGACACGCCGTAGCGGGTGGTGGCGGCAACGACGGCGAACGCGGCGATGCGGTCCGAGGCCGCGCAGGCCAGCCGGGTTGCCATGAAGCCGCCGTTGGAATGGCCGGCCGCGTAGATGCGCGCCGGATCGGCACCCTGGCCGCCAAGCTGGGCGATCAGCGCGGTGATGAAGTTGACGTCGTCGCTACCCGTCTTCAGCGGATCGTCCTTCCAGACGCCGCCGACCGCCGCCGGCAGCACCACCCAGAAGCCCTGCGTCGCCGCGTAGTCGGCGACTTCGGTCAGGCTGGCCATCGCTTCCGGCGTGACGCCGCTGGCGTGCAGCAGCAGCAGCACCGGCAGGTTGGCGGTCGGCGCGGTCGGTCGCATCGACAGATAACGGCGGGTCACGCCGGCCACGTTCATCGTGGCGCTGCTGACGGTCAGCAGGTTGTTCGACTGCACCAGCCCGCCGCTCTGGCTCACCCAGCTGCGCTTCAGGCTGCCGCTGACGCTCAGATAGCCGTTGACCGGGTCGATCGTGCCGACGACGGCAGGCGTTGTGGTGGTGGTCGGCGTCACGGTCTTCACCACCTTGGCGAGCCCGGTGCCGAACGGCGCGCTGAGAGCGGCCATCGCCGGCAGGGCCAGCCCGAGCAGCAGCGAGGACAGCAGCAGATGTAGCGGTTTGGAGGGCTGGATATTCACGGCGCGACCTGTGGTGGAACGTCTGGATGAACCACAGGGTCGGCACCGCTCAGGGGGCCTGCAAGCGCATGGGACAAGCGGTGCCGGAAGCGGGGTTACCCGCTCAGGGCGCGTCGAATCGCGCCGGAATTGCGACGCCGGCCGCCGGCTTCAGCGCAGCACCATCAGCCCCACGCCGAGCATGGCGACGGCAACGCCGGCCAGTTGCCGGGGGCCGACCCGCTCGCGCAGGAACAGCACCGCGAACAGCACGATGAACAGCGCCGCCGTCTCGTTGAGCACGGCGGCGACCGATGCCGACGTGTACTTGTAGCCAGCCAGCCACAGCATCATCGACAGGTAGGTGCCGGCCACCGAGCCGGCGACGATCTGCGGCCAGTGGCGCACCGCCCGGTACTCGGCCAGCAGCGCGGCGGCATTGCGGCGCACCGCCATCATCGCCAGCAGCCCGGCGACACCGGCCACCACGCGCAGCCAGACCACCCACAGCAGCGCGTGCTGCGCCAGCAGCGGCTTGGCCATGACGATGCCGATCGCCATCAGCAGCACCGAGAACACGCCCAGCGCCGTGCCGCGCCGCAGCCGGCCGGCATCGGCCGCCGCCGGCCCGGCGTTGCCGGTCCAGGTAACCAGCACGATGCCGCCCAGCACCAGCGCTGCGCCGAGCCATTGCAGGCCGTGCAGGCGCTCGTGCAGGAAGATCGCCGACAGCACGATGACGAACGGCGAGAACAGCGTCTGCGCCACCGCCATCCGGCTGGCGCCGATGGCGTTCAGCGCGCGCAAGTAGCAGCTGTCGCCGAAACAGATGCCGAGCAGGCCGGAGACCGCGATCAGCAGCAGCGACAGCGGCGTGAACGCCGGCAGCGCCGGGCTGACCACCGCCACGGTGACGCCCAGCAGCAGCGCCGCCAGCGTGTTCTTGAACAGGTTCAGCGCGAACGGCGAGATGCTGTCGCCCGCCTTCTTGAACAGCACCACCGCCACCGCCCAGACCAGCGCGCAGGCCAGGGAATAGAACTCGCCGATGCCGAGGTTCATCTGGTCGTCAGGTGGCTGGGATCAGGAAGACACGGGAGAGCAGCATTCGAGCACGATGTCATCCCGGCGCAGGCCGGGATCCAGTGCCGACGCCGGCCGTCCGCCGGGAACGGAGACCGGATTCCAGCCGTCGCCGGAATGGCGGCTGGACCCGTGCAACCGCCTTCAGGCCGGCTGCACCGCCGACACCGGAAAGCCCATCGCGAAGCGCGGCACCTTGACGCAGGCCAGCACCTTGCCCTGCGCCAGATCCGGAAACAGCGCGGCATCGAAGGACCAGTCGGTGACCTTGGCGAACTGGACCCGGCCGCTCGCCGACGGCACGTAGACGAACTGCCGGCCGCCGTGACGCTGCGCCAGGGTCAGCAGCGCGTTCGGCACGATGGCAGTGGAGAACGGCAGCCGCCAGCCGCCGGCCTTGAACGCGAAACGCGCGAACGGCCGGCCGTTCAGGCTGGCTTCGAGACGGTCGTGGCCATCGGCGCCGTACTGGTAGTCGAAGTCGCAACGATCTTTCGGAATGCCCCAGTTGATCCGGCCGTTGACCACCGATTCCATGCTCGACACATAGATGCGGGTGATCGACTGATAGACCTTGGCGCCGAACGCGAACTTGCCGGGGATGTACAGCAGTTCCCGGTACGGACCGACCGCCGAATTTTCGTAGTCCACCAGCATCACCATCGACAGGCCGCCGCGCCGCTGGCCGCGCAGCGACGTCGGCGTGTGGCGCGGATCGTCGAGCACCGCCGCCGGCAGCTTCATCAGCAGGATGTAGCCGGTGCCGGTCAGCGACCACGGCGCCGGCGCCAGCGGCACGGTCGGCAGATCGGCGTCTTCGGTCAGCAGGATGGAATCGTCGGACATGGCGGCAGCGCGGAAAGGGAAACCGGCCGGCATTTCACGTCATTCCGCGCCGCAACGCAGCAAAAAACCTCCGTTACCGGAAGCGCCTGCGGCTCAGGCGGCTTCCGCCGCCTGCGGTTCGCGGGCCATCGCGTTGGCGGTTTCCCGTGCCGCCGCCACCAGCGCCAGCCGCGCGACCACGCCGTAGGCGTAGAAGCGGTTCGGCGAAGCGTCCGGGTTCTGCGCGGTGTCCGGGCAGTTGCAGGCCTCGGCGAAGGCCAGCGGCTGGAAGCTCGCACCCGGCGCGTTCAGGTTCTCGGTGTTCGAACGGCCGCCGTGCACGCGGTAGAAGCCGCCGACCACATGCTTGTCGATCATGTAGACCACCGGCTCGGCGGTGGACTGCTCGTCGCCCCAGCGTTCGAAGGTGTAGACGCCTTCCTGGATGATCGCGCCGGTGACTTCGTTGCCTTCCTTCGCCGACGCCATCTTCTTGCGCGCGTCGCGGTTCATGTTGCGGATCTCGTCGGCGCTCTTCACCGTCATCACGCCCATGCCGTAGGTGCCGGCATCGGCCTTGACGATGACGAACGGCTCGTCCTTGACGCCGTACTCGCGGTACTTCTCGGCGATGTCCTCGAGCAGCAGCTCGACGTTCGAGGCCAGGCAGTCCTCGCCTTCACGGGTCTTGAAATTGATCTGGCCGCAGTTGCGGAACAGCGGGTCGACCCACCAGGGATCGATGCCGAGCAGCTTGCCGAACTCCGCCGCCACTTCCCGGTAGATGCCGAAATGCTGGGTCTTGAGCCGGGTGTTCCAGCCGACGCCGAGCGGCGGAATCACCGGCTGGACGATCTGGTCGAGCAGCGCCGGCCGCCCGGACGACAGATCATTGTTCAGTACCACCACGCAGGGCCGGAAATCGCCGACATAAACATGATCGCCATCGCGGCGGATCGGCTCCAGATGCAGCGTGCGGCCGGAATCGAGCTGAATGGATTCCGGCTCGTGCAGGTCGGTCCTGAGCGAGCCGAGCCGCACCGTGTAGCCGGCTTTCTGGATCAGCCCCTGCAGGGTCGCGACGTTTTCCAGATAGAAGCGGTTGCGGGTGTGGTTCTCGGGCACCAGCAGCACGTCGCAGGCGGTCGACATCACCCGCTCCAGCGCCGACTGGATGGCCTGCACGCACAGCGCCTCGAAGGCCGGATTGAGGTTGTTGAAACCGCCCGGGAACAGGTTGGTGTCGACCGGCGCCAGCTTGAAGCCGGCGTTGCGCAGGTCCACCGAACAGTAGAACGGCGGCGGCGTCAGCGCCCACTGGCTGCGGAACCAGCGCTCGATATCGGCCGCGCGTTCCAGCAGCAGACGCTCGAAACGGAGCAGCGGCGCCGTCTGGGCGGTGGTCAGGTTCGGTACCGCGTGATGCGAAGGGCTGGGCATGGCGACATCTGCCGGCGGGGCGCAGTGGGCCTGCGCGGGGTGCGTAGCGTAACCGATCGGTCACTTCTGCCAAGACGCCCGGCCGACGGCCCTTGTCCGGCCTCCGGGCACGGTCGTCGGCACGATCGGGACGCCGCCGATCGGCGTGCTACAAGCCGCCGACCCGCCCATTGCAGGAGCCTTCGACCGTGGCCACAGACGAGCAGCACTGCCCCGAAGCGGCGGCCGGCGCGCCGGTCAAGGTGCTGGTGATCGACGACAGCCAGACCATCCGCCGCAGCGCCGAAACGCTGCTCCGCTCGGCCGGCTACGCGGTGGTGACCGCCGCCGACGGCTACGCGGCGCTGGCCTGCGTCGTCGAGGAAGCACCGGACCTGATCTTCATCGACATCATGATGCCGAGGCTCGACGGCTTTCAGGCCTGCGCGCTGATCAAGGCCCACCCGCGCCATGCGGCGACGCCGGTGGTGATGCTGTCGTCGAAGGACGGCCTGTTCGACCGCGCCCGCGGCCGGCTCGCCGGCGCCGACGACTACCTGACCAAACCGTTCACCCGCGACGAATTGCTGGGCGCCGTGCGCGCCCTGAGCGCCGGCCCCCGGTGATCGGCACCGACCTCCGCCGGCTGCCGCCGTTCGAGCTGCTGCGCGCGCTCGAACGGCAGCTGCGCGGCGGCCCCAGCGACCACGGTCGGCCGGCCGGCAGCGCGCCGGCAGCCTGGACCGGGCTGGCCTTCCGGCTGCGCGACCAGCGCCTGCTGGTGCCGGGCGACGAGATCCGCGAAGTCACCGCCCGGCCGCGCCTGACCCGGGTGCCCGGCGCCCGCGACTGGCTGCTCGGCGTCGCCAACGTGCGCGGCAGCGCGCTGCCGGTGACCGATCTCGGCGCGCTGCTCGACGGCGGCCCGGCCGGCGAGGCGCGCGAGCAGCGGCTGCTGGTGCTGCAGCAGGACGGCCCGCCGGCCGCCTTTGTGGTCGACGACGTGATCGGCTACCGGCGCTTCGTGCCGGAGGATCAGCGGCCGTCGATCACCGCACCGCCGGCGTTCCAGCCGTGGCGGCTCGGCGCCTTCCATCGCGATGGCCAGGACTGGCTGGTGCTGTCGCTGAAGCGGCTGGCGCGCAGCGACCTGTTCATCCGCGCCGGACGCTGACATGCCGCCGCCGCCGCCCTCCTGCGCGCGCGAACCGGCGCTGACCCGCCTGCTGCGGTCGTCGCTCGGCCAGGTCCAGGCGGCGCTCGAAGCGTGGCCGGACGACCGCTCGCAGCAGGCCGAATGCCGTCGCCAGCTGGACCACGATCTGCGCGAACTGCACG
Source organism: Gammaproteobacteria bacterium (assembly GCA_026398815.1). Classification (GTDB taxonomy): domain Bacteria; phylum Pseudomonadota; class Gammaproteobacteria; order Nevskiales; family Nevskiaceae; genus Nevskia. The sequence continues at coordinate 111,700 of JAPLSA010000015.1, read as the reverse complement.
GCGGCTGGGCGATCACCGGCGCCTTCGCCGGCCCCCGGCTGATCGAGGAAATGCGCGCGCTGCTGGCGGTCACCACCGAAGCCGGCGAGCGCGCCTGCACGGCGCTCGACGACGCCGCGCTGCTGCTGGAGAGAGTCCTCGACGATCCGCTCGACACGCCACGATTGCGCACGGCGCTGAACGCGCTGCGCGCCGCCCGCGGGGCCGCCACGCTGAGCGCCGCCGAGCTGTTCGCGGCCCGCGCCATCGCCGAAACCTGGCCGAACCGCTTGCCCGCCGCCGCCATCGCCGGGGTCGCCGGGGAATCGGCCACGGCTTTCGCCAGCCGCGAACTGGCCGGCTTCCAGGCCGCGTTCCTGGCCTGGTTCCGCAACCCGGCGGCCGACGAGGCGCTGGCCCGGCTGGCGACCCTGGCCAGCGCCGTCGCCAGCCGGGTCGACGACGACCGACTGCGCGCCTGCTGGCAGGCACACGCCGCGTTCGCCGACAGCCTGATCGGCCGCCGGATCGACTCGCTCAACGCCCGCCGCCTGCTCGGCCGCGCCGGCAGCCAGCTGAAGACGTTGGCCGAACGCGGCGAAGCCGCTGCCCTCGCCCAGACCGGCGACACGCTGTGGCTGCTGCTGCACGCGCTGCAGGAAGCCGGCGCCACCGGCAGTGCCGCCGCCCTGCTGGCGCGGCTGCTGCCGGCCGACGCCGCTGCGGCCGATCGCGCGCCGCCGTTGCCGGATCGCGCCAGCGGCGACGCCGCGCGGACGGCGTTGCTGCAGGAACTGGCCGAGCTGCGCGACGCCATCGACCTGCATCAGCGCGGCAGCCGCACGGCGCTGGCCGGCTGCCAGCCGCGCCTGCTGCGCGCCGCCGCCGTCGCCGAATTGCTGGGCGATGTCGGCGCCGCAGCGTCGCTGCGCCAGCTCGGGCAGGCCATCGACGCCGCCGGCACCGGCACGGCCCTGGCCGACTGGCTGCCGATCGCCGGCCGGCTGCTGCGTCTGGAGGCCGCGTTGGCGCCCGGGCAGCGGCCCGACGACGACCGCGCCGATGGCGCCACGCCGCTGGCATCGGAATGGCGGGCCGCGCGCACGGCGCTGCTGCGCGAGCTGCGAGCCGACGCGGCGCGGGTCCTATCGCTGCTGGAACATCCGGGGCTCGATTCCGGATCGCCGGCCCAACCGCCGACGCGGCCGCTGCTGCAGCCACTGGCGGCGGCGCTGCAGATGCTGGGCAGCACCGCCGAAGCCGATGCGGTGGCGGTCCTCGCGGCGCATCTGGACGAGCTTCCGGCCGCCATGCGGCCAGCGGCGGCGGCCCCGGCGATCGCCGCGCTGGAGGCCTGGCTGGACGCCGCGCACGACCACAGCCCGCGCAGCGGCCGGCTGGCGCAGGCCTTGCGCGATGCCGTGCTGCAGCTGCCGTCGCCAGCCGCCGAACCGGCGCCCGCGCCGCCGTCGCTGCCGCTACCGCCTGCGGCCTCCGAGGAGCTGAAACCGCTGTTTGCCGGCGAGGCCGCCGAAGTGCTGGCGGCGCTGGCCGCGCTGCGGCCGGTGTTCATCCGCGCGCCCGGCGACGCCGGCACCCGCGCCGCCCTGCTGCGCGCCTTCCACACGCTGACCGGCAGCGGCCGCAGCGTCGGCGCGACGGCGCTCGGCGAGCTCGCCGCCGCCTGCGAAGCGCTGCTGCAGCCGAGCATCGACCCGCACGCCGCCGGCCGCCCGGAAACCGTCGCCGCGCTGACCGAGGCGATCGACGCCGTGCCTGGTGTGATCGACCGCTGGCAGGCCGGCGCCGCGCTCGCTGATCCGGCCTTGGCCGCGCTGATCGCCCGGCTGGCGGCGCTGGCCGCGACCGCCGCCGCGCCGGCACCGGACCTGCGCAGCGTTTTCTGTCAGGACAGTCGCGCCCGGCTGGCCGGCCTGCGCGACTGGCTGGCGCAGGCCGACCGCCACCAGCCCGAGGCGACGGTCGACGCCGCGCTGTCGCGCAGCTTCCACACGCTGAAAGGCGCGGCGGCGATCGTCAACGCGGTGGCGCTGAGCCGGCTGGCCGGCCTGCTGGAGGCGGCGCTCGACCCGGCGCCGCAGCAGCAGCGCAGACTGCCGGCCGAGGCGCTGCCGCAGCTCGACGCACTGGTGGCAACGCTGGCCCGCTGGGTCGACGCCGTGGCCGACGAGCAGCCGGTGGCCGAAGACGCCGCCGATGGCTATGCCGGGCAGATCGCCGCCTGGTCCGCGCCGACGCCAGCGCAGGCGCCTGCCAATGCGATGGAGGCCAGCGAGCAAGCCGCCGCGCCGCCGATCATGGTCCCCGCCGCTGCCAGCCCTCCGATCGAGGGCGACGCGACGGTCGACGCCGAACTGCGCGACATCTTCCTCGGCGAAGCGCAGGAGCTGCTCGATGCGCTGGCGGTGTCGTCCGGGCTGTGGGCCGGGCAGCCGGAGGAGCGGCGCAGTCTCGGCAACCTGCGGCGCAGCCTGCACACGCTGAAAGGCAGTGCCCGGATGGCGGCGGCCACGGCGATCGGCACCGTCGCCCACCGGCTGGAAAGTCTGCTCGAACGCCCGGACGCGGCACCGGCCGCCGTGCTGCTGGCCGCACTCGATCACGGCATCGACGGCCTGCAACGGCTGCTCGATGGCTGGCGGCGCGGCGAACCGCTGCCCGCAGCGCCGGTGCTGGCCGCGATCGAGGCGACGCTCGGCGCGGCGGGCGAGCCGCCGGCAGCGGTCGCCGCTGCTGAGACGGTCGACGACAGCCGCCCCGATGACCGCGCCGTCGATGCTGGCGCCGAGGCCGCCGCCGGCCCGGCCGGCAACGACGAATGTCCGGATGCGCTTGCCGGCGATCGGCCGCCGCTGCTGCACGACTGGCTACCGGGCCTGTTCCCGACGGCCGACGACGACAGCCCGGCCGCCGCGCCCGGTCACCGCGAAACGGCGCGGGTACCGGTGGAGCAGCTGGACGCGATGCTTGACCAGGCCGGCGAGATCGCCATCGCCCGCGGCCGGCTCGACGAGCAGCAGGCGGCGCTGAAGGTGCAGCTGGCGGAAACCACGCAGACCATCGGCCGCATCCGCGACCAGCTACGCCAGCTGGACATCGAGACCGATGCCCAGATCAGCGCCCGCAGCAGCCAGCGGGCCAGCCACGGCGCGGCGGCCGAGGATCGCTACGCGGCCGAATTCGATGCGCTGGAAATGGATCGCTATTCGCGGATGCAGGAGCTGTCGCGGGCGCTGGCCGAGTCGGTCGGCGATCTGGTGTCGCTGCACGCCAGCATGGACGACACGCTGGCCAGTGCCGACAGCCTGCTGGTGCAGCAGGCACGCCAGACCACCGAACTGCAGCAGGGCCTGATGGGCACGCTGATGGTGCCGTTCGCGCGCCAGGAGCCGCGCCTGAGCCGACTGATCCGGCAGACCGCGCTGGACCACGGCCGAGACGTGGAGCCGGTGTATGTCGGCGCCGATGCCGAACTGGACCGCAAGCTGCTCGAACGGATGACCGCGCCGCTGGAACACCTGCTGCGCAACGCCGTGGTGCATGGCATCGAAGCGCCGGCCCTGCGGGTGGCGGCCGGCAAGCCGGCGCGCGGCACCATCACCGTGACCCTGGCCCGCGATGGCGCGCAGCTGCGCATCGAGGTGGCCGACGACGGCCGCGGCTTCGACCTCGCGGCGATCCGCGCCCGCGCCATCGCCAGCGGACGGCTGTCGGCGGCAGCGGAAATCAGCGACCCGGCGCTGGCCCGGCTGATCCTCGAACCCGGCTTCAGCACCGCCGGCACGGTGACCGAGGACGCCGGCCGCGGCATCGGCATGGATGTGGTCGCCAATACCGTGCGCCAGCTCGGCGGCACGCTGGCGCTGCACGCCGATCCCGGCCGGGGCGCGCGCTTCACGATCCACCTGCCGCTGGCGCTGGCGCTGTCGCAGGCGCTGCTGGTCGGTGTCGGCGATGAAACCTTCGCCATTCCGCTGGCCGCCATCGACGGCGTCGGCCGGCTGCCGCGCGAGCAGGCCGCCACGCTGCTGGCCGGCGAGCATCCGCAGTTCCGCTGGGCCGATCAGGACTGGCCGCTGCGCCATCTGGGCGAGTTCGTCGACCTGCCGGCCGGCGACGCGGCCGATGGTCGTCACCTGCATGCGCTGCTGCTGCGCCTCAACGGCGACGGCGCCGATGGCCGGCCCCAGCGGCTGGCGCTGCGCGTCGACCGGGTGCTCGGCAACCGCGAGATCGTCAGCAAGGGGGCCGGCCCGCAGCTCGGCGCGGTGCCCGGCATCGGCGGCGCGACGCTGCTCGCCGACGGCCGGCCGGCGATGATCCTGGACCTGCCGGCGCTGGTCGCCGATCGCCTGCGCCGGGCGCCGCAGGGCGACGCCGGGGCTGGGCAGCGCCCGCACGACCGCCGGGCGACGGTGCTGGTGGTCGACGATTCGATCACCATCCGCCGGGTCGCCGAGCGCCTGCTGATGCGCCACGGCTACCGGGTGCTGAGCGCCCGCGACGGCGTCGAGGCAATGGCGCTGCTGCACACCGAGACGCCGGCCGCCGTGCTGCTGGACATCGAGATGCCGCGCGCCGATGGCTTCGAAGTCGCCGCCTTCATCCGCCAGCAGGCGCGGCTGTCCGGGCTGCCGATCGTGATGATCACCTCGCGCTCCGGCGACAAGCACCGCGCCCGCGCGCGGCAGCTGGGCGTCGACCGCTACCTGACCAAGCCCTGGCAGGACGAGCAGCTGCTGGCCACGCTGCGCAGCCTGCCCGGCCTGACGCCATGACCGAATCCGCCGACGACCTTCTCCACGCCGTGCTGCTACCGCTGCACGATGACCGCCTGCTGCTGCCGAACCTAGCGCTCGCCGATTCGCTGGCCCCGGCGGCGCTGCGCGCCGCCGGCGGTGAGGCACCGGACTGGTTCGCCGGCTGGCTGGCCTGGCAGCACCTCGACCTGCCAGTGCTGCAGTTCGAGCGCCTGATCGGCGGCAGCCACGACAGTGGCGGCCGGCGCGGCCGGATCGCGGTGCTGCAGGCGCTGACGCCGGGCGCCGGCGAGCCACGCTGCGCGGTGCTCTGCGAGCGCCATCCGCAGCTGCTGCGGCTGGCCCGCGACGGGCTGGAAGCCCTGCCGCTGCGCGCCAGCGACGTGCCCGAGCTGACGCTGGCCCGGGTCCGGCTGCGCAGCGATGCCCGCGAGGCGCTGATTCCCGACCTGGCGGCGATCGAGCAGCGGCTGGCAGCGCTGCTCGATGCCGGCGCGGCGCTGGCCACCCGCTCTTGAACCGGCGGGACTCGACCTCAGCATTCGGGGCGTGGGCAGCTGCCAGAGCCGCCCCGCACATCCCACGCTTCCTACGGAGGTTTCCATGTCCAACTTGATCCGCGAACGCACTTTCGGGCCCTGGGCGATGCACCGGGAGCTCCTCAACGAATTCAACCGCTACGTCAACGGCGACAGTGGCGCCGCCAACGATGCCTCGTCGAGCGCCACGGCCGACTGGGCACCAGCGGTCGACATCGCCGAATACGCCGACCGCTTCGTGTTGCACGCCGATGTGCCGGGCGTCGATCCGGCCAGCATCGAGGTGACGCTGGAGAAAGGCATCCTGAGTCTGAGCGGAAGCCGCGAAAAGGACGCCGACACCGGCACGGCGGTCGAGCGCCGTCGCGTCGAACGCGCCCACGGCCGCTTCTTCCGCCGCTTCAGCCTGCCCGACACCGTCGATTCCGAGGCAGTCAGCGCCCGGGGCGCGAACGGCGTGCTGGAGGTGGTGATTCCCAAGCGGCCGACCGCCCAGCCGCGACGCATTTCCGTGGCCCACTGAAGCCGACCGATCCACAACTGTTGACGTACATTGCGGGGCGTCGCGGCCAACCGGCGCCGTGACGCCCCGCTGCCGTTTTTCCGGAACCCGATGGAATACAAGGACTACTACAAGATTCTGGGTGTGCCGCGCACGGCCGACGAGGCGGAGATCAAGCGCGCCTACCGCAAGCTGGCGCGCGAGTTCCATCCCGACAAGAACAAGGCAAAGGATGCCGAGGAGCGCTTCAAGGCCGCCAACGAGGCCAACGAAGTACTCAGCGATCCGAAGAAGCGCGCGGCCTATGACCAGCTCGGCGCGAACTGGCAGAACGGCCAGCGCTTCACGCCGCCGCCCGGCTGGAGCGGCGGCCGGACCGGCGCCGGCGGCTTCGGCAGCGACGCGGGCGGCTTCGGCGGCGACGCCGGCGGCTTTTCCGATTTCTTCTCCAGCCTGTTCGGCAATGGCGCGGCAGGCGCCGGCTTCGGCGGCGCGGGCGGCTACGACGATTTCGGCGGCGGCGTCGCCCGCGACCAGCAGGCACGGCTGGCGATCGCGCTGGAAGATTCCTACGCCGGCACGACCCGCAGCGTGTCGATCGGCAACCGCACGCTCAACGTGCGCATCCCCAAGGGGGTGACCGCCGGCCAGACCATCCGCCTCGCCGGCCAGGCGCCGCGCGGCGGCGACGTGCTGCTGGAACTCAGCTTCGCGGCCCATCCGCTGTTCAAGCCGGAAGGCCGCGACCTGAACATGACGCTCAACGTCAGCCCCTGGGAGGCGGCGCTGGGCGGGCCGGTGCCGGTGCTGACGCTCGGCGGAACCGTCGAACTGAACCTCCCGCCCGGCACGCTGTCTGGTCGCAGGCTGCGCCTGAAGGGCCGCGGCCTGCCGGGCAGTCCGGCCGGCGACCAGTTCGTCACCGTGCAGATCCAGACGCCGGCGGCCGAAAACGACAGCCAGAAGCAGATTTACGAGCAGATGCAGGCACTTTTCCCCGATTTCGATCCCCGAAACCGGGTCCAGACCTGACAAAGGGGCGACTTGTGACGCGTCACACGGCACAATGGCGGTTTTCCCGCCGCTCGACGACCACGCTCCCCGGCGCAGTCGACAGCGGCGGCGGCAAGGTGACTCCCGGGCGTCGTTCCGCTGCTGGCGAAACGCCGCCCTCGCGTACAGGACAGGGTTTGACGACGATGGGACGCGACAACTTCAGCAAGTTACTGGCGATGACGCCGGCCGCGAGCCCGGTGTCGTACGCGCTGAATGCGAAACGCTGCCTGCCGCTGGCGCTCGGCCCGGGGCCGGACGCGCTGGAAGGCACCGATCCGGCCGATGCCAGCGCTTTCCACCGCTGGATCCTGCGCCGCCTGCGCGCCGCCAACGCCGATTACGCGGCCGGCGGCTACGGCGAGGAACGGGCGATGTACCGGATGAGCGACCTCTACGGCACCGGCTCGGAAGAGCCGCGCACCGTGCATCTGGGCGTCGATCTCTGGCTGTCGGCCAGCACCGTGATCCACGCCGTGCTGCCGGGGGTGGTCCATTCCACGCGCGACAACAAGGAATTCGGCGACTACGGTCCGACCATCATCCTGGAACACGAAATCCAGGGTGTGCGTTTCCACACGCTGTACGGGCATCTGTCGCGGCAGTCGCTGCAGCTGACCAAGCGTGGCAAGACGGTGGCGATCGGCGAACCGATCGGCTGGCTCGGCCAGCCGCACGAGAACGTCGGCTGGGCGCCGCACCTGCATTTCCAGATCATCCGCGAACTCGACGGCCGCGAAGGCGACTATCCGGGCGTCTGCCGGCTGTCGGAAAAGGCGACCTGGCTGGCCCGCTGCCCGGACCCGAACCTGCTGCTGCGCATCGATGCGCTGAAGAAGCCGGTGCGCCGCCCGCGTCCGGCGCCGGCCGCCAAGCCGGCGGCCACGTCGGCCAAGCGGGCGAAGTCGGCGTAGTGCTGAAAGCCGGCATCTTCCTCGACGTCGAAAACCTGTCGAGGACCGGTGGGCGCGGCTTCCGCTATGAAACGGTGCGGCGGCTGGTCGAGGCGCAGGGCGCCACCGTGCTGCGCGCCAACGCCTATCTGTCGATCGACGTCCAGCGCGAGGACGAGGACGACAGCTACCGCCAGGCCAAGGAAAACCACCGCAACGCGGTGCGCCGCAACGGCTTTCACCTGGTGCTGAAGGAAGCCCGGCGCTATCGCAACGACGATGGCGTCGACGTGGTCAAGGCCAATGCCGATCTCGACCTGGCGGTCGACGCGCTGCTGCAGGCCGAAAACCTCGACTACGTGCTGCTCGGCACCGGCGACGGCGATTTCCTGCGTCTGGTGCGTGCGCTGCAGGACAAGGGCAAGCGCGTCGACGTGCTGAGCTTCGGCAATGTCAGCGGCGATCTGAAGCGCGAGGCCGACTACCACCACTACGGCTTTCTGATTCCGGACCTGCTGCCGCCGAGCGATATCCGCATCGGCGTCATGCACTACGTCGACGAACGCGGCTTCGCCTACCTGACGGTGCGCGAAGGACTGGCGGTGTCGGACCTGCGCACCGACGTGATCCTGTACGCCAACGACTACACCGAGGACGGCCGCAAGGTCAGCGCCGAGCGCTTCCGCGACCTGAAGACCCGCGAGGTGCTGATCGCCTTCGAACTGGTCGAGGGCGAAGGCAAGCCGCGGGCGCGCAACGCCACGGCGTTCGACTGGAAGTAGTCGCCGCGAGCTAGATCGGCGCGCGTCGTCCGGCCCACGGCGCCGCCACTTCAAGCTGCGCCGCCAGCCGGATCAGCAGCCCTTCCCCGCCGCTGGCGGCGACGAACTGCACGCCGATCGGCAGGCCGTCGCGATCCACGTGCAACGGCACCGACATGCTCGGCGTGAACGTCAGGTTCGACAGCTGCGTGAACGGCACCCGGCCGAGGCTCTTGGCGGCGATCCGGTCGATGACGCCGCTGTTCAGCACCTGCCGGCCGAGGTCGAGCTTCAGCACCGCGCGCATCGCCAGCTGTTCCGCCAGCGGCAGTTCCTGGCTGCCGATGGCGGCCGGCGCCTGCGCTGCCGACGGGAGCAGATACAGGTCAAAACGCTGGTGGAACGCGCCTAGCGCGCGCATGAAGCCGTTCCATTCCTGCCGGCGGGCGACGTATTCGCCGGCGGTCAGGCTGCGGCCGAACAGGGCCAGCGCTCGCGTTTCCAGCTCGAAATCGGTTTCGTGCGCCCCGGTCAGCGCGCAGGCGTGATCGACTGACGCCGCCGTCTGGCCGTAATACATGGTCAGGTAGCAGCGGGCCAGCGCCATGCCGTCGATCGCCGGCCGCGCTTCCTCGACCTGGTGGCCGAGGCTTTCCAGCAGCTTCGCGGTGTCGTGCACGGCCCGGATGTAATCGGGATCGACCGGCTGGTTGATCGGCGACGCGGTCGAGAAGCCGATGCGCAGCCGACCGGGATCGCGGCCGACTTCCTCGGCATACAGCCGCTCCGGCGGCGCGATCCGGAACGGGCTGCCCAGGTCGGCGCCGTGGATCGCATCGAGCAGGCCGGCGGAATCGCGCACCGTGCGGGTCAGCACATGCTCGCTCGAAGCACCTTCCCAGAACTCGTCGTGGGTCGGCCCCGGCGGCACCCGGCCCCGGCCGGGGCGCAAGCCGAACAAACCGCAATAGGACGCCGGAATGCGGATCGAGCCGCCGCCGTCGGAGGCGCTTGCCGCCGGCACGATGCCGGCCGCCACCGCTGCCGCCGCGCCGCCGGACGAGCCGCCCGGCGTCCGCTCGAGGTTCCAGGGATTGCGCGTCGGGCCCCAGAGCCGGCTTTCGGTACAACCCTTCAGCGCCAGTTCCGGCAGCGTGGTCTTGCCGAAGCTGACCAGCCCGGCGCGCTCGAAACGCAGCACGATTTCCGAGGTCACGTCCGGACACCAGTCCTTCAGCACCCGGCTGCCGGCGCTGGTCGGCACGCCCTTCACATGCTGGGCGATGTCCTTGAGCAGGAACGGCACCCCGGCGAACGGCCCGTCCAGCGGCCCGGCGGCACGGGCCCGGGCGGCGTCGATCATCGGCGTGCAGAAGGCGTTGATCTTCGGATTGACCGCCTCGAGCCGGGCCAGCGCGGCATCCAGCACCTCGGCGGCGCTGACCTCGCGGCGGGCGATCAGGGCGGCCAGGCCGGTGGCGTCGTACTGCGGGTATTCCTTCAACACGGGAGGCGGCCTGGAATGCGGGGTCGCGGCATTGTAGGCCGGCCTCGCCGGCGCACCGTCTTACCGGAAGATGAAGTACACCGCCCCGCACATGCACAGCGCCGCCCACAGGAAATCCAGCTTCAGCGGCTGCTTCATCACCAGCAGCGCGAACGGCACGAACACCAGCAGCGTGATGACCTCCTGCAGGATTTTCAGCTGGGCCAGGCTCAGCATGCCGAAACCGGTGCGGTTGGCCGGCACCATCAGCATGTACTCGAACAGGGCGATGCCCCAGCTGGCCAGGATCGCGATCCACAGCGGCTTGTCGTGCAGCGTCTTCAGATGCCCGTACCAGGCCCAGGTCATGAACAGGTTGGACAGCACCAGCAGGCCGGCCGTCTGGCCGAGCACGGTGAGATTCATGGCAGTCGTTCGATGGCGGAAAAGAAAGAACCCCGCAGCACGCTGCGGGGTTCTCGATGATGCAGCAGCGGCGGCCGCCGTGCGCTCAGTCGTCGCCGGAGGCGAAGCCGAGCAGCTGCAGCAGGCTGACGAACAGGTTGTAGATCGCCAGGTACAGGCCGACGGTGGCCAGCACGTAGTTGGTCTGATAGCCGTTCACGACGTCCGAGGTTTCCATCAGGATCACGCCGCACATCAGCAGCGCGAACATCGCCGACACCGCCAGCACCAGCGGCTGGAAGTGGTAGCCGAGCAGCGAGGCCACCAGCGAGCCGATCGACAGCACGAAGGCGATCAGGATGCCGCCGGTGATCATGCCGCGCATGAAGCTGAAGTCGCGGCCGGACTTCACCGCGAATGCCGACAGGCCGACGAAGATCGTGCCGGTCAGGCCGAAGGCGGTCATGACGATCTGCGACCCGTTGGCGAAGCGGCCGATGTAGCTGTTCAGCACCGGGCCGAGGCCCAGGCCGAGCAGGCCGGTGACCGCGAATACCACCCAGATGCCAGTCGCCGAATTCGCCGTGCGCGGCACCACGAACCACAGCAGGCCCATCGACACCAGCGAGCAGACCAGCGACAGGCCGCGCGGCAGATTGATGGCCATCGACAGGCCGGCCATCAGCGCCGAGAACAGCAGCGTCGCCGACAGCAGCAGGTAGGTGTTGCGCAACACGGTGTTGGTGGCAACGGCACCGTACCCGGCGCCCGAGGAGGTGCGGCCGGCGACCGGAACACTGCGCAGCGGATTGGGCGTAGTCATCGACAAGCTCCTTGTAAATAAAAGGTAAATCGGCACAACAACAGCTGCCGAAGTGGACCGATGATAGCAGCCGCAAGTTCCCGTTCCGCCGCTGGCCGGCGTGCGCGTCGCACGACATTTGCCGGCCCCGGATCACCGTCGCAGACTGCGCGTCCCCCACCACGAGGTGACGCGCCATGCTGCAGCTCATCGAAGTCACCGACAGCGAGGGCCGCATCGTGGCCGCCCGCTGGCTGGCGCAGGCCGAAGGCGTGCACCGCCAGCTGCGGCCGCAGCTGATGCCGAACTACAGCGACCAGATGCTGCGGGTGTTCGCCGGCGGCGGCCGGATGCTGGTGGCGGTCGACGACGGCGTGGTGCTGGGGCTGGCGATCTGGCGGGTGCTGGAAAAGACCTTCTCGCGCAGCGAGCTGTACATCGACGACCTGGTGAGCGACGCCGGGCACCGCTCGGCCGGCGTCGGCAAGGCCCTGCTCGGCTGGTGCGAACACCATGCCCGCACGCTCGGCTGCACGCAGCTGACGCTCGATTCCGGCACGCCGCGCCTGAAGGCGCACAAGTTCTACTTCCGCGAAGGCCTGCAGATCACCTCGTTCCACTTCGTGAAAACGCTCGAGGACTAGCGGCGCGGCCGAGCCGGCGCCAGAAACCCAGAAACGATCAGGCCGCCAGAAGGCGGCCTGATCGCGTCCGTCGAGCGCTGGCTCAGAACGGGTTGATGCGCTTCTCGTGGGTGTAGGCGAGATAGCCGACGCTGGCACCGGCTCGCAGGCCGACACCGGTGCGGATCGGCGCCAGCGTGATGCCGTTGGCGCGCTGGTAGTTCAGACCGACGCCGGCCACCACGTACAGGCTGCCGTCGACGCCGGGGAAGCGCTGGAACAGATCCTTGGTCCAGCGCAGGTCGTAGACCAGCGTGAACACCTTCGAGGCGTTGCCGCCGATATCCCAGCCGACCGACGGCCCCTGCCAGTACACCTTGGTCGAGCCGCCGCCTTTGTAGACCAACTCGCCCTCGCCGTAGCGCAGGCCGACGACGAAGGCGCCGGAGCCCTCGTTGCCGATGATGTAGCCGACCGGGCGGCCCAGTTCGGAAAACGCCTTCTCGATCGCCTTGGCGAGCCCGCTGGTGGTGCCGCCGAAGAACTTCTGCGCGGCAGCCAGCGTTTCTTCCTGCGAATAGGTGTCCTGCGGCACTTCACCGGCCGGCTGGCCGCCCTGGGCGACGTCGGCAGCCGTCGGCTCGCCGGCCGAAGGGTCCTGCGCGCGGACCTGGCCGGGCGCGCCCAGGCCAACGGCCAGGCTCAGGCCCATCACCAGCGCACACAGCCAGACGGAGGATTTTTTCGACGTCATCGGGATCACCTTTGCGGGTCTTGTTCGGGGCGCGTCGCCGGTCCGGAAGCGGACCCGGGGGCCGACGTGGTTCGTCGACCTTTCGGCACGACACGGCTGCCAGAATAGCCCGGCCGCATGAACGCGGCCTGAAGGCGTCGGCCGCGCTCAGCCGTGCAGGCGACCGCCGAGATCGAGATCGGCGCGCCGGTAGAGATCGGCCAGCAACCACAGCGGGCCGATCAGCAGGAACTGCACGTCCTTGAAGAACGACGGCTTCTTGCCCTCAACCTGGTGGCCGACGAACTGGCCGATCCAGGCCAGCACGAAAATCGCCGCCATCACCGGCAGGTGCAGCGGCCCCAGCGCGGCGTGGCTGAACTCGACCAGCGCCAGCACCGCCAGCAGCAGCGGCGCGATGCCCAGCGTCAGCCGCCACGACAGCAGCAGGTAATAGACCAGCGCCAGCAGCGCCGCGACGGTCGCCGGGTTGAGCAGCGCGTCGCCGACCGGAATCGCCCGCAGGCCACCGAACGCGGTGAACACGATCGGCGGCACGCACAGCCAGTGCAGCCGCTTGTTGACCGGATGACGGTGGCTTTCGTTGTACTCGGCCAGCCAGGTGTGGATCGATTTCATGCGCAGCATCAGTTGCCGAACCGGGACGGTTTCGGCGCAGGATAGGCGCGCGCGCCGAACCGGCAGATGGTAAATCCGGCCCGCCATCCCGCCGACTCGACGCCACGCCCCGATCGCCATGACCCGCGCTGAACCGCAAGCCGGCACTCCGGACCCTGTCGCCATCGACCCGGTCGACCAGCTGATCGGCCGGCTGTACCGCGGTGGCCTGGCCGTACCGCCGGATGGCTTCCGTCGCTGGGCGCTCGGCGAACTGCGCCAGCTGCTGGCCTTCGATGCCGCGATCTGGGGCACCGGCACCGCGCGGCAGATGAAGTTCCACACCTGCACGCTGCTGAACCTGCCGGCCGGCTTCCCGGAAGCGCTGGAGGCGAGCCAGTCGATCAATCCGATCGTCCCGGCGCTGCTGCGCCGGCTGGAAACCCCGGTCGACATGAAGAGCGTGCTGCCGGACCCGCAGTTCTACGGCTCCGAGCTGTACCGCCGGACCTTCGCGCCGCAGGGCATCGAGCGCATCCTGTCGACCGGCCACATCGATCCGGCCAGCGGCCTGTATTCGCTGGTCACGCTGTATCGCTTCGATCGCGGGCAGCCGTTCACCGACGGCGACGCCGCGCGCGTCGGCCGGGTGATGTTCCACCTGTTCAACGCCGCCTCGCATGCGTTCTTCCTGCAGATGTCGCGCCGGCTCGCCGATCGGCCGGCAGCCAGCGCCGCCGCCGCAGTGGACGCCACCGGCGCCTTCCACGACGCGATGCCGCGCTTCTTCGACATGCTCGATCGCCACTTCCCCGAGCGGCCGGCGCAGCAGCTGCCGTTCGCGCTGCCGGCCGATGGCGACACGGCGGTGGCCGGCGGCCTGTGCATCCGCTGCGAGCCGCTCGACGAACTGCGCTGCGTGCACATCTGGCCGGCCGGCCCGCTCGATCACCTGACCCGCCGCGAGCGCGATGTGGTCACCGCCATCGCCCACGGCCTGAGTTTCAAGCAGGCCGCCAAGCGCATCGGCATCGCACCGTCGACGGTCGCCAACCACCTGTACCGGGTCTATCGCAAGCTCGGCGTCTACAGCCGCGCGGCGCTGGCCGAGCTGGTCTATCCGGAGGCCGGCGAGCCGGCCGGTAAAGAACGGCAAAGCTGATTCAGGCGGCCGGAAATTCAGTCCGGACAAGGCTTTGCTGCGTGCTACGCTGAATCCAGCCCTTTCCCCGCAGCGACTTCTCCCGCGATGCAAAACCTTGCCCCGGACGCCTTCCAGGCGCTGATCGACCGCCCCGGAACCGTGCTGCTCGACGTCCGCACGCCCGAGGAAATCGCCCTCGCCGCGCTGCCCGGAGCCGTCAATATTCCGCTCGGCGAACTGGGCCAGCGGATCGGCGAGCTAAACCCATCGGCGGCGATCGCCGTCCTATGCCATCACGGCGTGCGCAGCGAGATGGCCGGGCGCCTGCTGGAGCGCAACGGTTTTACCGATGTCGCGCATCTGATCGGTGGCATCGACGCCTGGTCGCAGCTCGTCGATCCGACCGTTCCCCGCTACTAACGCCTTTCCCTGAAGGAAGATTCATGCGCCGTTCCATTGCCCGGGCCGCCCTTGCGTCCTGCTTCCTTGCACCGCTCACTGCGGTCGATGCCAACGACCTGCTCGACACCTACCGCAAGGCGCTCGACCAGGACACCACGCTCACCGCCGCGAAGTTCGCCCGTGACGCCTCGGTCGAGGCGAAGCCGCAGGCACTGTCGGCGTTCCTGCCGCAGCTGAATGCCCAGGGCAGCGGCACGCGCAGCCGGACCCGCGTCGAGCAGCAGAACGTGATCATTTTCGATCCGGGTCAGCCGCCACCCACCACCGAAGACGGCGTCAACACCTTCGGCAACGATGCGCTGTCGTATCAGGTGACGTTGTCGCAGACGATCTGGAGCTTTGAGGCCTGGCGTCGGCTCAAGCAATCCGATTCACAGGTCGCCCTCGCCGAGGCGACCTACCGCAGCGCCCAGCAGGCGTTGATCCTGCGCGTCGCCCAGTCCTACTTCGGCGTGCTGTCGGCCAGCGATGCGGTGCGCACCAACACCGCCGAGCGCGACGCCAACGAGCGCCAGCTGCTGCAGGCGAAGAAGCGTTTCGAGGTCGGCCTCGCCGCGATCACCGATGTGCAGGAAGCCCAGGCCGCCTACGACGGCAGCGTCGCAACCCTGATCGGCGCGGAGCGCACGCTGTCCAACGCCCGCCGCGCGCTCAGCGAGATCACCGGTGGCTATGCGGAAACAGCTGAGGGCTTGATCGAGGAAATCCCGCTGGCCAGCCCCAATCCGGTTGCCGTCGACGACTGGCTGAAGGTGGCGCGCGACAGCAATTTCGATCTGCAGATCGCCGAGCTGAATGCCGAAGTGGCGCAGAAGGCCGTCGGTGTGGCCTACGCACGCCATTACCCGACTCTCGGTATCGACGGCAGCTACGGCGAGAACCAGAACTCCTTCCAGAGCAACCCCAACACCACGCGCAGCAGCATCGGCATCAGCGTCAACGTGCCGATCTTCAGTGGCGGCCTGACCCAGTCGCAGGTGCGCCAGGCCGCCGCGACGCGTGATCAGTCGCTGGCGCAGCTGGAAGGCTCGAAGCGCTCGATCGAGCGCCAGACCCGCGACGCCTACCAGGGCGTGATGTCCGGCATCGCCAGCGTCAAGGCCAACCTGCAGGCGGTGAAGTCGAACCAGACGGCGCTGGAATCCAGCCAGGTCGGCCTGCAGGTCGGCACCCGCACCGAGGTCGACGTGCTGAACACGCTGCGCAATCTCTACGTCGCGCAGCGCAGCTACTACCAGAGCCGCTACGACTACCTGATCAGCGTGCTGACCTTGAAGCAGCAGGCCGGCCGGCTGACCGAGGCCGACCTCGCCGACATCGACCACCTGCTGCTGGTCCCGGCCGCGAAGTAGCTGCGGCCCGACGGCGGCCCGGCCCCGCTGCCCACTGCCCACTGCCCACTGCCGGCAGCGCGCGGCCCGCGTGCAACAATCCGGCGCATTCCCGAATCGCATGAACGGAGTGCCCCGATGAGCCGTGCCGCCGTCCCGCAGTTGAGCTTCCGCGCCGTCGTGCTGTCGGTGATCCTGGCGATGATCCTGGCGGCGGCGAACGCCTACCTCGGCCTGTTCGCCGGCCTGACCATCGCCACCGCGATTCCGGCCGCCGTGGTGTCGATGGCGGTACTGCGGGTGCTCGGCGGCGGCACCATCCTCGAGAACAACATCGTGCAGACCGGCGCCTCCGCCGGCTCGTCGATCGCCGCCGGCGTGATCTTCACGATTCCGGCGCTGATCATCCTCGGCTACTGGCAGGACTTCCGGTATTCCTGGGTGCTGGCGATCGCCGGCCTCGGCGGCCTGCTCGGCGTGCTGTTCTCGGTGCCGCTGCGGCGCACGATGATCGTCGAGGAGCCGCTGGCGTTCCCGGAAGGCAAGGCGGCGGCCGAAGTGCTGAAGGCCGGCGAGAACCCCGGCGAAGGCGTGAAGACGCTGGCGGTGTCCGGCGCCATCGGCGCGTTCCTGAAGCTGGCGGCCGCCAGCGGCCTGAAGCTGATTCCCGATGCCGCGATCGGCGCCACCTTCATCGGCAAGTTCTTCGCGTTCATGGGCACCAACCTGTCGCCGGCGCTGCTCGGCGTCGGCTACATCGTCGGCCTCAACGTCGGCATCGTCGTGGTCGCCGGCAGCATCCTCAGCTGGCAGTTCGCGATTCCGATCTACCACGCGTTCTTCCTCGACACCGATCCGGCGCTGGCCGCGAAGATCGCCGGTGCCAGCGCCGAGGATCTCGGCTACGCGATCTGGTCGGCGAAAATCCGTTACCTCGGCGTCGGCGCGATGCTGATCGGCGGCATCTGGACCCTGTTCTCGCTTCGCAAGTCGCTGGCCTCCGGTATCAGGTCCGGGCTGGCCGCCGCCCGCAAGAACACCGCCGGCACGGTGATCGCCGAGACCGACCGCGACCTGCCGATGAAGTGGATGCTGGTGGCGCTGGTGCTGTTCACCATTCCGCTGGCCTTTCTCTACCAGGCCATCGTCAGCGACTGGCTGGTCAGCATCCCGATGACCGTCATCATGATCGTCGCCGGCTTCCTGTTCGTGTCGGTGTCCGGCTATCTCGCGGGGCTGGTCGGCTCGTCGAACAACCCGGTGTCCGGCATCACCATCGCGACCATCCTGTTCGCCTCGCTGGTGCTGCTCCTGCTGCTTGGCAAGGACTCATCCATCGGTGCGGTGGCCGCGATCATGATCGGCGCGGTGGTCTGCTGCGCGGCCTCGGTCGGCGGCGACAACCTGCAGGACCTGAAGGCCGGCTATCTGGTCGGCGCCACGCCGTGGAAGCAGCAGCTGATGCTGGGCATCGGTGCCTTTTCCTGCGCGCTGGTGATGGCGCCGGTGCTGAACCTGCTGGCCGCCGCCTACGGCATCGGCGCGCCGACGCCGGAGCATCCCAACGCGCTGGCCGCGCCGCAGGCCAACCTGATGGCCTCGGTCGCCAAGGGCATGTTCGGCGGCGAGCTGCCATGGAATTTCATCGCCATCGGTGCGGTGATCGGCGCGGCGATCATCGCGCTCGACGAGTTCCTCAAGGCGCGCAGCGCGCACTTCCGGGTACCGGTGCTCGGTGCGGCGATCGGCATCTACCTGCCGCTGGAGCTGATGGTGCCGATCTTCCTCGGCAGCCTGGTCGCCCACTTCGTCGACAGACAAGCCGGTGTCGCCGCCAGCGACGAGGACGCTCGCGACCGCCTGCACCGCAACGGCACGCTGTTCTCCGCCGGCCTGATCACCGGCGAGGCGCTGATGGGCATCGTCATCGCCATTCCGATCGTGCTGTCCGGCCACGCCGACGTGCTGGCGGCGCCCGCCGCATTCCAGTTCGGCCCGTTCGCCGGGCTGGTGGTGCTGGCCGTGGTGGCCGGGCTGCTGTACCGCGCGGCAGTGCGCGGCAGCCGCGCTGGCTGAGGCGCCGCCGCCGGCTCAGACGGCCGGCGTGCGGGTCCAGCGCCGCATCGCCGGCACCAGCAGCAGCGACAGCAGCGCACAGCCGACGCCGAGCCACAGCAGCTGCTGGAACAGCGCCGCATAGGCGCCGGCAGCGACCGCGACATCGACCGTCTCGCCCGGCAGCGAGTCGATCGCCGCCAGCTGGCCGAGACCGGCGGCGACCTGCTCGGAGAACGAGGTGCCGAGCCAGTAGGCGCCCATCATCACGCCGCCGACGGTGGGCACCGACAGCTCGGTGACCGCCGACAGGCCGACCGGATAGATCAGGAAGCTGCCGATCTCGATCAGCAGATTGGCCAGCACCAGCCACCAGACGCTGGCCAGCACCAGCCCGAGCGCCGGATCGCCGACCTGCTGCGCGGCCAGCATCATCGGGATGAACGCCAGGCCGCCGAACAGCAGGCCGAGCGAGCCCTTCACCGCCAGGTGCGGATCACGGCCGCGACGCGCCAGCCACGGCCACAGCGCCGCGACGAACGGCGCCATCAGGTTGGAGACCAGCGGCCCGATGAAGGTCAGCGAGCTGGCGGTCTGCGGCAGCACCACGACATCGCGGATCACCAGCACCACCATCAGCAGCGCCAGCGCGCCGATCGCCCGCCCCGGCCAGTGCGCGCCCGGCCTGGCCCGCAGCGCGGCAGCCACCACCAGCGGGCTCAGGATCAGCGGAATCGCCGACCACGGCAGCGGCAGGCCGTCGCGAACCACCAGCGACGGGAAGAAGTCCTTTTCCAGCATCCGGTCGGTGAACAGCACCCAGGAGCCGATGCCCTGCTCGTACAGCGCGAAGAACAGCAGGGTGATGACGATGAAGCAGACGCAGGCCAGCATCCGGCCACGCTGCGCCGGCGCGCAGCGCACCGTCAGATACCAGGCCAGCCAGCCCAGCCACAGCACGATCAGACCCAGCTGCAGCCAGAGCACTGCGTGGCCGGCCTGCATCAGCAGGAACAGGATCGGCAGCAGCAGCAGCGCGCCGAGATAGATCGCCCATTCCAGGGTCAGCGGCCCGAACACGCGGGCCTTCAGCCGCGCCTCGTCAGGGCTTTCGGCGTGGCCGAGCAGGTACTTCTGGCCGCTGATGAACACCGCCAGCCCGGCGACCATGCCGATGCCGGCGGCGCCGAAGCCGTAGCGCCAGCCGTAGGTTTCGCCGAGCACGCCGCAGATCACGCTGGCGAACAGCGAGCCGAAGTTGATGCCGGCGCCGAACAGCGTGAAACCGGCGTCGCGGCGCGGATCGCGATCCGGATAGAGCTTGCCGACCAGATTCGAGATGTTCGGTTTCAGGAAGCCGACGCCGGCAGTGATCAGCGCCAGCGAGGCATAGAAGACGCTCAGCGCCAGCGTGTCGCGTTCCACCACCGTGCCCACCACCCGCGCCGGCGCACCCTCCACGCTCATGCCCAGATGGCCGAGCGCCAGCAGTACGCCGCCGAGCACCACCGAACGGCGCACGCCGAGCCAGCGGTCGGCGATCAGGCCGCCGAGCATCGGCGTGGCATAGACCAGCCCGCCGTAGGCGCCGATCAGCGCCAGGCTCATCGAATCGGTGAAGCCGTGGTGCTTGATCAGGTACAGCGCCAGCAGCGCCTT
The DNA here is from genome assembly GCA_026398815.1 of Gammaproteobacteria bacterium. Lineage (GTDB taxonomy): Bacteria > Pseudomonadota > Gammaproteobacteria > Nevskiales > Nevskiaceae > Nevskia. The sequence goes on along the minus strand of JAPLSA010000015.1, from coordinate 91,874 downwards.
CATGCCGTAGAACGAGAAGCGCTCCCACATCTCGGTGAAGAAGCAGACCACCAGGCCCTTCGGGTGGCCGAACAGCTCGTCGGCGGGCGGCGGGGCAGCGTCGGTGGCGCGCATCGGCAGGGTGTTCCGGTCCGGGGTGATCGCAGTATGGCCGGCGGCTCAGCGCGGCAGGCGGGCCAGCCGGCAGGTGACGATGCCGGCCAGGATCAAGGCGCCGCCCAGCGCCTGATGGGCGCCGAAGCGCTCGTTCAGCAGCGCCCACGCGAACACGGCGGCGGCGACCGGCTGCACCAGCAGGGTCACCGACGCAAACGAGGCCGTGACATGGGCCTGCGCCCAGGCGATCAGGCCCTGCCCGCCGACATGGACGACAACGCCCAGCGCCGCCAGCAGCAGCACGTCGCGCCAGCCGGTCGGCGCGATCCGTTCGCCGAACGCCAGGCTCATCGGCAGCAGGGTCAGCATGCCGGCGAGGCTGGCCCAGAACATCACGTCGAGCGCGGTGTAGCGCCGCCGGCTGCGGCTGACCAGCAGCTGGTAGATCGCATAGAACACCGCCGTGCCGATCGCCATCAGATCGCCGACCGCCGTTTCGTGGCTGATCGTGAAGCTGTCGGCGACCAGCCACGCGGCCCCGGCCAGCGCCAGGATCAGGCCGATCCAGAAGCGCGGCGGGTGACGGTCGCCGAAGCCGAAATGCAGGGTCAGCGCGATGAACACCGGCGACAGGTTGCTCATCAGGGTGGCGTTGGCGACCGAGGTCAGGTGGATCGAGCGATGCCACAGCGCCAGGTCGAGCGCGAAAGCGACGCCGGCCGCCAGCATCAGGCCGATCGCGGCGCGATCCGGCGGCAGGTCCTGCTTCGGCTGCGCGGCACGCGCCAGCCACAGCACCGGCACCGCGACCGCCAGCCGCCAGAACGCGGCCGCCGTCGGGCCGACCTCGACAAGCCGGACGACGATCGCCGCAAAGCCGATGAGCACTGCGCCGAGCACCAGCCCCGGTACGCCGAGCCGCGCCCGGGCAGCGGGCATCACTGGCCGGCCTCGGAACGGCGGAAGGCGATCGCAACGGGCATGGTCGGCGCGGGCATCGGGGCTGGCATCGGGGCGGACGGCGATTGTCGGGCTTCCGGCGGCGGCGACGCGAGCCGGGCAGAATCGGCGGCCCGGAAACGTCGCCGTGGCGGGACTTCCGGGGGCCTGAGGGGACCTGCGACTGGGTATTCCCACAGCCCTGACCGGTCGCCGCGCTGCGGGAAAATGCTGTTATGCACAAGATGCGACCGCAGGCAGGAAATCGCTCCGTCAAGCCCCGGCACCGCAGGACGCGCCATCACCTCGTGCAGATGATTGAATCATTTAGAAATAATCCGAGCGACAGCAGAATTTCCAGCGGCCTGCCCGGGCGCTGGCATTTTCGCTGCGCGCGTGTCTTGGTGATGTACACATCTTTATCCACAGCGTGTCGGACGCGATCGCTGCGGTGTTCCGGGCAGGCCCGGTGAAGCTGGTCACGATCGCCGTCCCGGTGCCGCTGCGTCGGGTGTTCGACTACACCGTGCCGGACGCGCTGGTGGCGGCGCTGCACCCCGGCCAGCGGGTCCGGGTGCCGTTCGCGCGCCGCGAGCTGATCGGCGTGGTGGTCGGCCCGGTCCGCGACGAGCCGCCACCGGACTACGAGATCAAGCCGGTCAGCGCGCTGCTCGATGCCCAGCCGCTGCTGTCGGAAGCCTTGCTGGCGCTGTGCCGATGGACGGCCGACTACTACCTGCACCCGCTCGGGGAAGTGATCGCCGCCGCCCTGCCCGGCCCGTTGCGCCGTGGCGAGCAGCCGGCGATCCGGCCGCCGGACGGCCTGCAGCTGACCGCCGCTGGCCGCGCCGCCCTGCCCGAGGTGCCGCGCCGGTCGACCGCGATGCGCGCGCTGCTGGCACTGCTGGCTCCCGGCCCCTGCGCCGTCGCCACCGTTCGCAGCCAGCTGCCGGGCAGCGCCGCCGCCGTGAAGCGGGCGCTCGACGCCGGCTGGGTCGAACGCTGCACCGACGACGGCATCCCCCGCGCCTTGCAGCCGCCGCTGCCGCTGACCGCGCCGCAGGCCGAGGTGCTGGCGACGCTGGCCACCGGCATCGGCCGCTTCGGCGTCAGCCTGCTCGAAGGCGTGACCGGCAGCGGCAAGACCGAGCTGTACCTGCGGCTGACCGAAGCGGTGCTGGCCGCCGGCGGTCAGGTGCTGGTGCTGGCGCCGGAAATCGGTCTGACGCCGCAGCTGGCGGCGCGCTTCAAGGCGCGCTTCGGCGACGGCGTCGCCAGCTTCCACTCCGGCCTCGGCGAAGCCGAACGCGCGCGCCACTGGCTGGCGGCCGCCAGCGGCGCGGCGCGCATCGTGGTCGGCACCCGCTCGGCGGTGTTCGTGCCGATGCCGCGCCTGCAACTGGTGATCGTCGACGAGGAACACGACGGCTCCTACAAGCAGCAGGACGGCCTGCGCTACCACGCCCGCGACGTCGCCATCGTCCGCGCTCGCGATGCCGGCGCGATGGTGGTGCTCGGCAGCGCCACGCCGTCGCTGGAAACGCTGCGCAACGCCCAGGACGGCCGCTATGTCCACCTGAAGCTCGACCGCCGCGTGCACGACACGCCGCCGCCGCGCATCCACCTGCTCGATGTCCGCCATGCAGTGCTGGAGAACGGCCTGAGCCCGACCATCGTCGACGCCGTCGCCCGCCATCTCCAACAGGGCCATCAGTCGCTGCTGTTCCTGAACCGCCGCGGCTACGCGCCGGTGCTGCTGTGCCACGACTGCGGCTACGTGATGCCGTGCCCGAACTGCGATGCACGGCTGGTTGTCCATCGCGCCCGCAAGCGGCTGGCCTGCCACCACTGCGGCCATGTCGAGCCGCAGCCGCCGGCCTGCCCGGACTGCGGCGGCCGGCAGGTGCCGATCGGCCAGGGCACCGAGCGGATCGAAGACGCGCTGGCGCTGCGCTTCCCGGAAGCGCGCATCGAGCGGGTCGATTCCGATCGCCTGAAAAGCGGCGCCGCACTCGCCAAGCTCTTGGCCGACATGCAGGCCGGCGCGGTCGACGTGCTGGTCGGCACCCAGGTGCTGGCCAAGGGTCATGACTTCGCCGGCCTGCAGTTCGCCGGGCTGGTCGATGTCGACCAGGCGCTGTTCGGCAGCGATTTCCGGGCGCTGGAACGGATGGGCCAGCTGGTCACCCAGGTCGCCGGCCGGGTCGGCCGTGGCGGCGAGCCGGGCGAGGTGATCCTGCAGACCCACCACCCCGAGCATCCGCTGCTGAAGCTGCTGGTGACCCGCGGCTATCCGGCCTTCGCCGAAGCGCTGATGGCCGAACGCCGGGACTTCGGGCTGCCGCCGTTCGCGCATCTGGCGCTGCTGAGAGTCGAGGCGCGGAGCGAAAGCGAGGTGATGGCCTTCCTGCGCGAAGCGCGGGCGCTGCTGCCGGCAACGGCCGCAATTGACGTGCTGGGCCCGGCGCCGGCGACGATGGCCCGCCGCGCCGGCTTCCAGCGCGGCCAGCTACTGCTCAAGAGTGCGTCTCGCGGCGCGCTGCATCGGTGCCTTGAAGGCTGGCTGCCGGCGCTTGAACGGCTCGGCCAGCAGAGCCGCCACCGCTGGTCGCTCGATGTCGACCCGGGCGACCTGTTCTGAACGCGCCCGCCGCTACAGCACGGTCCAGCCGAGCGCTTTCCGGGCCGCGCCGCGAAACACGTCGAGCAGCGCGTTCAGCACTTTCTCGGCCAGCTGCAAGGTGATGATCGCCACGGAGCGGATGCGCACCCGGGCGATGGTCTTCTGGTCTTCGAGATAGACCCGGGCATCGTCTTCGTTGAACTCGCCGCCGAGCTGCTTGCGGGCGATGAACTTGATGTCGGCGGTCAGGCCGTCGGCGACGTTCTGCAGGATGTCCTTCAGCGATTTCCAGGTGCTCGGGTCATCGAGCATCAGCCGCACGGCGTCGAGCGCCTCCTTGCCGACCTGGGTGAAGTTGACGCCATTGATGGTGGTGGCCATGTGCGGGCTCCTGCGTGGGCGGCGGTGGAAGGAATCAGCGCGGCGACGGCTGCTTGGCCAGTTCGGCGCGCTGGATCGCCAGCACCACGCGGAACAGGCTGGCGCGCCGCGCTTCCCAGTTGGCGCGCTTCAGGATCAGGCTGCCGCGCGTCAGCGCCGGATCGGCGTGCTGCTCTTTCCAGCGGGTCAGCAGGCACTTGAGGTCGACGTGGTTGCGTACCGTCAGGCTGCTGGCGCCCAGTTCGTTGAAGGTTTCGGTCAGCTCGGCGCAGACGCTCGGAATGGCGTTCTCGATCACCTGCTCGATCCGGCCCTGCAGCTTCTGGCCGGTGTCGCCAACCGTGCCGCTGCCGGCCATCGCCCGCAGGATCATCAGATCGGAGCTGCGGATCAGCGCGTCGTAGCGCGCGGCGTAGTGGTTGAAATGCGCCTCCGAACGGCTGGCCGGGCGGATCGCCTCGCGCTCGGCATCGGTCCGCGGGCTGACTGCGACGCCGCTGTCGATCATCTCGGTGGCACTGGCGTACAGCGCCTCGACACCGGCCACCAGTGCCGGATCATGCGGCTGCACCAGGGTCGGCACGCAGGCCGACAGCGCCATCGCCAGCAGCAGCGCCAGCGCGTGGGCCGCGAGGTGCCGTCGCCGGCGAGGTGCAGCAACGGCAGCGGGAAGCGTCGACACGGCCATGTTCGGTGCCCTGGCGGAATGGGATCGGCGTCGATGATGCGGGGCCGGCAGCCGCATCGGCAACGGCGGCGCAGCAGCCGGCGACCGCACAAACGAAACGACCGGCGCGAGGCCGGTCGTTTCGTCGGCAGCCAGGCTGCCGTGCGCGGCGGACGCCTTACTGCGCCGGCGCGGAGATGCCGATCAGGCGGCCGACCGCCACGCTGTTGGCCGTCGACATGATCGGCGTCAGCTTGCCGGTCAGCAGGTTGATGGTGTTCAGCGAGCCGCCGTTGACGCCGTTGCTGAGCGCCACGATGCCGAGGTTCGAATCGGTCACGCCGTCCACGGTCGTGCTCAGGATGTCGAACGCGGTCATCGCGCTGATGTCGACGCCGACCTGGCCGATCGCCGCCAGCGATCCGTTGTTCGGCGGCGTCACCACGACCAGCTGGTTCAGGTTGGCATCGAGCGCGAACAGCGTGGTGCCAGTCGTGGTGACCAGATCGTTGTTGGTGTACGCCGCCGCGACGATGCCGCTGGCCACCGGGCCGACCGTGTTCAGCGGCGTGCCCGGCGGATAGTTCAGCGGCGCATCGACCAGCGTGATGCCGGTGCCGACGTTGTGGCGCAGGTTCTGGCCGGTATCGCTGACGATGCGCAGACGATCGGCAGCCGGATTGAAATCGGCCGTGAAGCGGCTGCCTTCCAGCGGCACCTGCAAGGAGTGCAGATAGGTCATCACGCCGGTGACTTCGTCGATCCGGTACACGCCGCCGGCATTGCCGAGGCCGTACAGCGCGCCGTCCTGCGCGCGGTAGTCGATCGACGCCAGCACCGTGTCGCCGGCAGTGAAGCCGGTCAGCCGCGCACGCAGCGCGATCGACGGCGTGGCGGCGTCGTTGAAGATGATCAGCTGGTTGCTGCTGGTGGCGCCGACCACGGTCAGCGCCGAAGCGCTGCCGACGGCGCCGAAGCCGAGAGCGGAAGCAAGTAGCAGGTTCCTGGCAATTGACATTTTCTTTATCTCCAGTGGATTCGCATGGGTCCTGAGCACGTCTTGCGGGGCTGTCTCGCGGCAATGCCCGCGTCATTTCCTACGCGCGATCCACACGCGTGGATGCAGACGGTGGAGTCACTCATGCGTGCCGACATCGCACGACCGTGCGGGCGACGTGTCTCCGGCCTCCAGAGAAAAGATGTTGCCGAACTGCGACGGCCACCGACGATGACCGAAAGGGGCAAGGTCCGATCAGTCGGACGCGACTTCGATGGACAGTGCAGGCCCGGGGCACTCGAACAACCACGCCGGTTGCACGAGCTTGAGATGAACGCCGATTGCGACCGCCTGCGTACGGCGCGCCACACCCAGCTTTCCGTAGATCTGAAGCACGTGATACTTGACCGTGGACAGGCTGATGCCGAGGCGTGCCGAGATATCCAGATTCGAATCTCCGTCGCACACCAGATCCAGCACTTCCAGCTCACGCGGAGTCAGCGGCTCGATCAGCCGCTGCATCGCCAGTATCTGGGAAGACTCCGTCTTGCGAAGCAGGTGGGAAACCAGATGCATCACGCCGGATGGGCTGCCCCGATCGCAGGCCGACCCGGCAACAGGCGTGGCGCCGAGGTCGGCTGCACGCGACCGGCCACGCGCGCCATCGAGTGCGCGGCCGGCCTCTTTTCGTCTGGATCGCGGCATCGGCAGCGGCGGAGCGGCGCAGGCGTGCTCGGCATGATGATCCGCGTCTGACCTGCCGTTCATTGGAACCGTTGATGCCGATGCAATCCTCTGGCCCTGCCGCTGTTCATGCGCAACGGGCTTGCCGGCGGATTCCGCGAATTGATGGGCAGCGAGCATCGAGATTGATTCCATGGATCCTGAGCGCGCAATGCCGTCGAGCACCACGCGGCGCGACGAACCGCCAGGGAGCGTGGACGAATTAGTCCACGCCGCCCTGGCGTCCAGGTCTACGCCGACCCGGTGTCGACACGCAGTAGCGTGGTGACGATGACCGCCGACTGTCAGGCTGGAAGACTGTCGCGGGTGATGACCCAGAGCTTCTTCGAGAACGGACCTTTCGATACCCAGGTCACGTGCATGCCCGATGCCAGGCCGATGACATCACCCGCCCGGAATGAGTGCTTGATGCCGGTCAGCGTCTCCGTCACCTCGACCTCACCCTCCAGCAGCAGGATCGTTTCGTCGCCCAGCACGCCGGTGTAAGGCGTGGTCAGAGCGCCCGCCGCGTCGACATGACTGCCGGGGATGCCCTTGCCGGACCGCCAGATGCCACTGAGCATCGTGCCCGTGCTGCCGCCTTCGCGAATGAAGAACAATTCGCCGGCCACCTGTGGGCCTTCGCCGGGCTCGACGAAGTGGTATGTCTGCCAATCCGGCGGGTTGTCATTGATGTTGCTGATCTTCAGCTCGCGCGGCGGGTTGGCCGTATCGGCGCTGCCGTTGAAGATGCACCAGTACTTCTTGAAGTAAGGGCTGCTGATTTCCCAGGTCACTTCCAGGTTCTTCGGACTGCTGACGATCGACCCCGGCGCGATGTGGAATTTCTCGCCCGTGGACGTCACCGTCAGCGTTGCCGTGCCTTCGAGCACGCAGGCCGTCTCGTCGCCGAGCGGCGAGGAATACACGACCGTATGCGAACCATCGGCGCGGGCGCCGGGCGAGGTCGACGAAGTCCGCCAGAACCCGGCTTGCAGCATGCCCGAGGTGCCATGGTGCCGGATCACCGCGATTTCGCCGTGCGTCTGATGGCCCAGCCGTGGCTCGTCCCATGCAAATGGAATCCACTGGTTGGCCGCGGGTGCCGCCGTACCTCCATGCACCTTGTGGGTCGACGGTGATGCGGTGATGCCGGTTTCATTGATGCCCATCGGGTCTCTCCTGTCGCGATAAAGGAATCCTGCAATCGGAAACACCCGTCGCGAGATCGCGACCTGGATTGCCAACCGATTCGTCCTCAGCATCCTCGTCACGCCGGCCCCGGAAAAGAACCAGTGGAGAAATAAATCATGGGGCCAGATCGCGAGCCCGCCGCGGCCCGGGCATCCAGCGCTCAGCCATCGGGCCGCGGAATGCCGAATCGCAGCGTCGCGAACGGCCTATGGCGCCAGCTGCGTGCTCGCCGGTCGAGGATCCAGGTCCATGTGACTGTCCTCAGCGGGGCGCATGACTCGCCTGTACCGCTGTCGCCAGGCGGCCGATCGCTTCGCGAATCTGCTGAGCGGTCAGCGAGGCGTAGCCCACCACCATCGACCTCAGCCCGTAGCGCGATGCCGCATTGAACTGATATCCGGCGGCGGCCGACAGGCTGTACAGGCCGACACCACACTCAGCGGCGAGTCGCTGAAACTCGGCCGCCGCAGGCGCCCATTCCGGCAGCTGCCACATGATGTGCATGCCGCACTCGATACCGGACAGCACGCTGCCCGGAAAATGCCGGTGGATTTCCGCAACCAGCACGTCGCGCGCGGACAGGTACAGCTGCCGGATCCGGTACAGGTGGCGAAGGAATTCGCCTTGCTCGATGAAATCGGCAAGCACCGCCTGTTCGAGCCACGGGGCGCCGTTGTCGAGCAGCGCCTTGACGATGCGTCCCTGCTCGATGATGTGCTGCGGCAGCACGGCATAGCCCAGCCGCATGCCGGCACCGATCGACTTCGAGAAGGTGCCGAGGTAGATCACGCGCCCTCTGCGGTCGAGGCCGGCCAGCGCGGTCAGCGGCGCACCGTCGTAGCGGAAATCGCTGTCGTAGTCGTCCTCGATCACGTAGGTACCCGTGCGGTACGCCCAGTCGAGCAGATGCAGTCGACGATCGAGCGGCATCGTGTAACCGGTCGGGAACTGATGCGAGGGCGTCACATAGATCAGGCTGCCGGTGTAGCGATCAAGCTGCGACACGATCAGCCCGTTGTCATCGACATCCACCGGATGCAACTGGGCGCCGTAGCTCGCGAACAGATAGGCCGCGCCCTGATAACAGGGGTTTTCGATGGCCACCCGCTGCGGGCTGCGCCCCGCCAGAAACACGCGGGCAATCAGGTTCAGGGCGCCCTGGATGCCGGACGTGACGACGATCTGGTCCGGATCGGCGGAAATGCCCCTGGTCGCCTTCAGGTGGCCGGCAATCGCGGTCCGCAGCCGAAGCAGCCCTCGGGGATCGCCGTACTCGGTGAGCCCCGCCGATAGCCGCGCCAGATGCCGTGACGCTGCACGACGCCAGAAGGTCAGCGGGAAGCTGCTGCGCAGCGGTCGGCCCACGAACAGGTCAAGCGGCGGGCGCTGGGCAGCGTCGGTCCACAGCGACGGTGAACGCCCGGAGAAGGTCGGAATCTTGCCGACCCGGATTCGGCCATTGCTGGATGTTTCCTGGACGTGTCCGTTCCTGATCAGCATCGCGGCATCTGGCAGCCGGTCGTTGACGAAGAACCCGGCCTTCTCGCGCGACACGACATAGCCTTCGACGACCAGCCGCTCGTAGGCAAGCACCACGGTGTTGCGAGCAAGTTCGAGCTGCTCGGCGACCTTGCGGCTCGAAGGCAGACGCTGACCGGAAGCCACGACCCCCGACAGGATCAGCCGCCGCAGCTCGTCGTACAGCTGCATCTGCAGCAGTCGCGGGCTTGATCGGTCGACAACGATGAGCAGTTCCATTCGGTATCGGGTCCTTGCCGGTCAGGGTGCCGGAAGACGTGAATGAACCGGACGGCAACAGGTTAGCGCAGCAACCCCCGGCGGATGCTGGCACCACGAAATATTCATGACTTGGCTCTACAAGCAGGCCTGAGCCGATTCAATACTTCGCTGGCAGTCACGTCGACTGCGAAAGCCAGAGCACTCACAAGTGGCCATCTACCTGAGCATGCAGCGTGTCCGATTCTCGTCGCCTGATGGATACGAAAAATTCAAGATGCTCTTCGCCGGCACGCGCCCTCACCTGATGAAGCTTCCGGGCTTTCTCCACCTGACCTGGTGGGTCCATCCCGACGATCCGACCTGGTTCAACGAAGTCAGCTTCTGGATCAGCAAGAAGGCGCTGAACGACTGGCACCTGTCGACCTACCACAAGCATGCCAAACAGTGGGCTGCCAATGGCGCGATCATGGAAGACATCATCAACAACTTCGAACTGCAAGGCAGTCGACTGCTTCGTGTCTGCCCTTGCTGCGGCCATGTCGCAGACACGCGTTATGAGCTTGCTGATGAACAGAAGGTCCTCGCGACCCCCTGCCCGAAGTGCGATTACATCTTCCCGGTGATGCCCTGCCTCCCGAACAGCACGGCGTTGTTCAAGGACTTTGTTCCAGATTCGTCGTCCACACCGGATATGTCGGAGGGTCCCTCCGCAACCTCGGCCGATGATGAGAAGTGTCCATTTCATCAGTAGCGGCTGCTGGCATCCATCACGCGGAAAGAATCCGCGTGATCGCCATCAATCAATACAGACCATCGCTGCGGTGATGCGTCAAGACTGAAATCTTCCGATTCAGCACCTGGTTGAACAGGCGCATCTAGAGCCTGCATGCCGTTCAGAACTGATATCCGTATTCCCGTTCGATTGGAGGTACCCGTGATGCGCATCAAGAAATACGATTTCAATTACAGCCGAAGAATGTTCGCTGAAAAGGTTGCCAAAGGCCTTGGCGGTGGCGTGCTCGCCCCGCTCTGGCCAACCATCGGCAATACCGGCGAAGTCACCAAGGCTTATCCCGACGAACTCCTCCACATCGAGGCCTACACCAAGGGCAAGATCAAGCCAGGCGATCAGGTCACCGCAGCGAACGTCGATGTGGTCAAGGATTTGCTCGATCCCATCTGCTACAAGCAGATCAAGGAGATGGGTCGAAGGATCTTCATCAAGGACTCGAACAAGGACATCACCAAGATGTTCAATCACCGGTATCTCGAGCTGACACTCAAGAACACCGGCCGAGCCAAGTTCGGACCGGATGGCAACATCTGGACGGACGGCAAGGAAGGCGCCATCTGGGCTGGCGGCATGCCATTTCCCGACCCGAAGACCGCCGAGGAATGCTGCGCCGACATCAGCACCAGCTGGGGGCGCCACGACTACTCCCAGTACGCGATTCCAATCTGGTCGCTCGGTCCGGACGGCGGCCTGTCCTACCAGTACGACCTGGTCTGGTTCGAGTTGCAGACCACGGGACGGAACGATGCCAAGGTGCTCAACGGGCGCAAGGATCTGCTGCGCCTGAACACCGCACTGTTCACCTCGCCGCAGGAGCAGGCCGGCGCTTCCTTCCTCAGCACCTGGTACTACGACCAGCGGAAGTTTCCCGATCTCTACGGCTACCTGCCGCAGTTCCGCCGGGTGCGCCAGTTCCCGACCAACCAGCGCTTCGAGCCGCTGGTGCCTGGCGTCAACCTGTTCCTGACCGACGCCTGGGGCGCTGGAGATCCGATGCTGACCTGGGGCAATTACAAGGTCGTCGATCGTCGCCCGATGCTCGGCGCCTGTTCCGGCAGCCACAACTGGTACGGCGGCAAGGATCCGAACTGGCTGTCGCCATTCCACGGCGGCCCGCAGGGCAAGACCTTCTTCGACAAGACCTTCGAGCTGATCCCCGAAGCACTGGTCTGGGACGCTGAACCGACCGGCTATCCGCGCGCTCCGGTGGGACGCCGCCGCACCTACAGCGATGTCCGCAATGGAACGATGATCACGCAGATCAGCTACGACCGGCGCGGCGCGCTGTACAAGCAGACGGAGTTCGCGACCGGTCAGCTGAAGAACGACAAGGCGGAGGTTCTCGACGCCGAAGGCCATCCGGACTGGTCGTGGAACTGCGCCCAGTTCCACGATATCCAGGCGAATCGCATGACGCTGATCCGGCTCGCCAAGGAAGCGACCGGCGGCTACAAGAGCGCGTTCTCGGACCCCGGCGGCGATGCCTACGACAAGTTCATGACCAACGCCGCCATCCAGCGACTCGGCACCGTCTGACCGTCACCCTTTTCGCAGAAGTCCTCCCTGCGCGCTGCCGCTCGTCCGGACGAGCGGCAGCATTTTTTTGCCATCCGCACCCCTGGTGCGCGGTCGCTTCACGCAGGTGGACCCCGTTGCAGGTCAAGCGCCCGACGCCGGCGCAGCGGGTGGCGCTGCCTGACCGCGCCAGACCAGCCGATACAACAGCGGCAGCACGAACAGCGTCAGCAAGGTCGAGCTGACGATGCCGCCGATCACCACGGTCGCCAGCGGCCGCTGCACCTCGGCGCCGAGGCCGGTGTTGAGCGCCATCGGCAGGAAGCCGAGCGAGGCCACCAGCGCCGTCATCAGCACCGGCCGCAGGCGCAGGCCTGCGCCTTCGAGCAGCGCTTCGTCGAGCGCGCGACCGTCGTCGCGCAGGCGGTCGATGACGCTCAGCATCACCAGGCCGTTGAGGATCGCCACGCCGGACAGCGCGATGAAACCGATGCCGGCGGTGATCGAGAACGGCAGGCCGCGCGCCAGCAGCGCCAGCACACCGCCGGTCAGCGCCAGCGGCACGCCGCTGAACACCAGCAGCGCCGAACGCAGGCTGCCGAACGCCAGCCACAGCAGCGCGACGATGCCGGCCAGCGTCAGCGGCGCGATCAGCGCCAGCCGCCGGTGCGCCGACACCAGCTGCTGGTAGGTACCGCCGTAGTCGAGCCAGACGCCGGGCGGCAGGCGGATGTCGCGGGCCAGCACGGCGCGCAGTTCGTCGACGAAGCCGGCCAGATCACGGCCTTCGACATTGGCGGTGACGATCACCCGGCGCTTGCCGTTGTCGCGGGAAATCTGGTTCGGGCCGCTGGCCAGCACCAGGGTCGCCACTTCGCCGAGCGGAATCGCGCCGCCGCCGGGCAGCGGCACCGGCAGCCGTTCAAGACCGCGCAGGTCCTGGCGCGTGGCTTCGGCAAGGCGGATGACGATCGGGTGACGGCGATCGCCATCGACCAGATGACCGGCCGGACGACCGGCCAGCGCATCGGCCACCACCGCCTGCAGGTCGGCCACGTTCAGGCCGTAGCGATACAGCAGCGGCCGCTTCGGTTCGATGGTCAGCAGCGGCAGGCCGTCGGTCGCTTCCAGGCGCACGTCGACCGCGCCGGGCAGCCGGGCCAGCCGGGCCTCGACGCGGGCACCGAGCCGGGCCAGCGTGTCGAGGTCGTCGCCGTGGATCTTCACCGCCACCGCGCTCTTGATGCCGGACAGCAGTTCGTTGATCCGCAGCTGCACCGGCTGGGAGAACTCGGTGACGGTGCCCGGCAGGGTCGCGGCCGCCGCCTGCAGTTCGCGCACCAGCTGCGCCTTCGGCTTGTCGGGATCAGGCCACTGCGAACGCGGCTTCATCAGCACATAGGTTTCCCCTTCACCGGGCGCGGTCGGGTCGATCGCCGCCTCGGTGGTGCCCATGCCGGCGAACACGCGGCGCACTTCCGGCAGGCTGCCGAGCGCCTGGTCGAGCTGCTTCTCCAGCGCCAGGCCCTGGCTCAGGCTGGTGCCGGGGATGCGCCGGACCTCGATCAGCACATCGCCCTCGTCGAGCGACGGAATGAACTCGGCACCCAGCCGGGGCGCCAGGAGCGCGCTGCCGATCACCAGCGTCAGCGCCGCCGCGAGCCACGGCAGCGGACGATGCAGCGCCCGTTGCAGCAGTCGCGCATAGCCACGGCGCAGACGCTGGCTCAGGCCGCGCTCGTGCGCCGGTCCGGCGTGCCGCAGCGCCAGCGCGATCGCCGCCGGCACGAAGCTCAGGCTGAACAGCATCGCCGCCGCCAGCGCCAGCATCACGGTGATCGCCATCGGCTGGAACAGACGGGCTTCAGCGCCTTCGAAGGCGAAGATCGGCAGGTACACCAGGGTGATGATGGCGACGCCGAACAGGCTGGGCCGGATCACTTCGCGGGCCGCCTCGTGGGCGATGCGGCGGCGCTCGGCGGCCGCCAGCGGCGCAGCGGCGGCGGCCTGCGCCTCGGCCAGCCGGCGCGTGCAGTTCTCGACGATGATCACCGCGCCGTCGACGATCAGGCCGAAGTCCAGCGCGCCCAGCGACATCAGGTTGGCGCTGACGCCGAACTGCACCATGCCGGTCACCGTCAGCAGCATCGCCAGTGGAATCACCGCAGCGGTGATCAGCGCCGCGCGCAGGTTGCCGAGCATCACGAACAGCACCGCGATCACCAGCGCCGCGCCCTCGAACAGATTGGTGCGCACGGTGTCGATGGTCTGGTCGACCAGGGTGGCGCGGCTGTACAGCGCTTCGATATGCACGCCGGCCGGCGCGCTGGCGCGGATCGCCTCCAGCCGCTGTTCGGCGGCACGGGCGACGCGGCGGCTGTTCTCGCCGATGCGCATGATCACCGTGCCGATCACCGCTTCGCGGCCGTCGATCAGCGCCGCACTGCTGCGCAGCGGCTCGCCCGGCCCGACCTCGGCGACATCGCCGATCCGCACCGGCACGCCATCGCGACGGCTGACCACCACGTCGGCGATGTCGCGCGCGGTCTTAAGCTGGCCCGGCACCCGGATCAGCACCTGCTCGCCGTTGCGCTCGACCTGTCCGGCGCCGACGGTGCCGTTGTTGCGCGCAATCGCCTCGGCCAGTTCCGCAAAGCCGAGGCCGTAGGCCAGCAGGCGGGCCGGCGACGGCGACACCTGGAATTCGCGCGGGTAGCCGCCGGTGGTGTTGATCTCCGACACGCCGGGCACCTGCAGCAGCTGCGGGCGGATCGTCCAGTCCTGCAGGCCGCGCAGCGCGGCCAGATCCCAGGGCCTGCCGTCCGGCTGCCGGGCGCCGTCGGCGGCGGTGATGGCGTACAGCACGATCTCGCCGAGGCCGGTGGCCACCGGGCCGAGCCTCGGCACGCTGCCGGCCGGCAGCTGCTCGCGCACCGCCTGCAGCCGCTCGGCGATCTGGCTGCGCGCGAAGTACAGGTCGGTGTCATCGGCGAACACCGCCGTTACCTGGCTCAGCCCGTAACGCGACTGCGAGCGCGTGTACTGCAGCCCCGGCAGCCCGGCCAGCGCCGTTTCCACCGGCAAGGTCAGGCTCGATTCCACTTCCAGCGGCGTGGCGCCGGCCGCCGTGGTGGTGACCTGCACCTGGGTATTGGTCAGGTCCGGCACGGCGTCGATGTTCAGCCGGGTGAAGTTCCAGGCGCCGAGTGCTGCCGCCAGCAGCACCGCCAGCAGCACCTGCACGCGCCGCTCGATCGCGAGGCGCAGGGCCGCTTCGATCACGGCCGGGCCCCAGGACCGTCGTCGTCCGCTGCGGCGTCGTGGTCGTCGTCGTCCTCGGCAAGGCCGGCCTTGCCGAGTTCGGCCTTGATCACGAAGCTGCCGGCGGCGACATAAGCCTCGCCGGCCTGCAGGCCGTCGACGATCTCGATGCCCTCGTCATCGACGCGGCCGGTGCGGACGCGGCGCGCGGCATAGCCGCCGGCCACCGGCACGAACACGGTGTCGACGCCGTCGAGCCGCTGCAGCGCGCTGGCGGCGACCGCCACCGGCACCGGATCGCGGCCCAGCTCGACCGTGCCGTTGACGAACAGGCCCGGCGTCCACTGGCGTTCGCGATTGGCCAGCGTCACCCGGGCGGTCAGCGTCTGCGAGGCCGACTGGCCGAGCGCGCCGACCAGCTCGATCTCGCCGCTGCCGCGCAGCCGGCCGTCGACGCTGGCGATCTCGACGCGCTGGCCGCGCCGCACGCGGGCGACATCGGCCGGGAACAGGCTCAGCTCGATCCACACGGTCGACAGGTCGGTGATCGAGAACAGCACCTCGCTGCCGGCCTGCTCGCCGGGATCGGCCTCGCGGGCGGTGACGGTGCCGGACATCGGCGCCAGCACCGGATAGGTCTGCAGGCTTTCGTTGCTTTCGATGGTCGCCAGCACCTCGCCGCGGCTGACCGGATCGCCGACCGCCTTGCTGACCGTCTTCACATAGCCGGGGAAGCGCGCCACCACCTCGCGCACCCGCTCGGCGTTCGGCCGCACCGTGCCATACAGCGGCAAGCGCTCGCGCAGGGTCGCCGGGCCGGCCACGGCGGTGACGATGCCGACCCTGGCGCTGGCGGCGGCGCTGATCCGCGCCACCGGCTCGGCGGCCCCGGAATCTTCGGCGGCCGCGCCGGCGTTCGCTGGCGCAGCGGGCGGCGCGGCCTCGCGCTGGCAGCCGGCGCCGCCCAGCAGGCTCAGCAGCAGCGCGGTGGCGCGCAGGGCGCGGCGGCAGGCATCGGTCATGGCGGTGGCGTTCCGGTGGCGGCGGATGGCGGCAGCGGTTCGGGCAGGGTTTCGGCCAGCGCTTCGCCGGTCAGCCGTTCGATCTCGGCCAGCTGCAGGTGGTACTGCTCGGCCGCATCGATGTGCTGGCGCTCGACCACCAGCAGCTCGCGCTGCACGTCCACCCATTCGAGATAGCCGTAGCGGCCGCGCTGCCAGGCGTAACGCGCCTGGTCGAGCGCCTCGTGGGCGCGCGGCAGGATCTCCCGTTCCAGCCCCTCGACTTCGGCGCGCGCCTGCGCCAGCTGCTGGTGCAGCGCGAACAGTTCGGTGGACAGCCGCAGCGCCAGCGCGGCCTGGTCAGCATCGAGACGCTCGCGCTCGGCCCGCGCCGCGTCGATGTTGCCGCGATTGCGGTCGTTGACGGTCAGCGGCAGTTGCAGCGCGAACAGCAGGCCCTGGCTGTCGCTGTCCTGGTTGCGGCGCAGGCCGGCCTCCACGGTCAGGTTCGGCACGCCCTGGGCGATGGCCAGCCGCAGCTCGGCCTCGCGCAGCCGCGCCGCGCTGACGAAGCGCGACAGGTCCGGATTGCGCGCCAGTTTCTCGCGCAGTCGCGCGTAGTCGTCGACTGCCGGCAGCCGGTACAGCGCCGCCGCAACCTCGCCGAAGGCCGGCGCGGCATCGCCCCACAGCGCGGCGAGCCGCTGGCGATCACCGGCCAGCTGGCGCGCCACCTGCTGCTGGTCGAGCCGGGCGCGGGCCAGTTGGATGCCGGCGCGGCTGGCTTCGGCCAGCGGCGAACGGGCGGCGTCGACCCGCTTCTGCACCTCGTCGCGGGTCGCGGTGGCCAGGGCCACGGCCCGTTCGGCGAGCTGGCTGCGTTCCTGGTCGGCGACCACGCGGATGAATCTGCGGGCGACCTCGGCCACCACGTCGAGCTGGCGGATCGCCCGGTCGGCCTCGATCAGCCGGCGCTGCTCGCTGGCCAGTTCGACGCGGCGGCGGCGCTTGTCGCCCAGTTCCAGTGCCTGGCTGATCGACAGCGAAAATTCGCTGCCGGTGAAGCCCCGGCTGGCACCGGTGCCGGCAAAGTCCTCGGCCTGGGCATTGAGCTGCGGATTGGGCCGGCGCGCGGCCTGCGCCGCCAGCGCGTCCTGGGCCTTGAAGTCCCAGGCGAAGTTGCGCAGCTCCGGGTTGCCGGTCAGCGCCGCATGCAGGGCCTGGCGCAGCGTCATCGCCGCTGGCGGCCCGGCGTCTGCGGCAACGGCGGGCAGCGCGGTGGTCAGCAGCAATGCGGCGGCGTGCCGGGCCACCCAGCGCCGCCAGCGGGGCGCTGCCGAAGCGGGTGCCGATGCCATCGCCGGCCATGCGGCCTGCCGCCGTCGGGTCATCGGATTGCCGCCCTCCTCGCGGGTCGGGCCGGTGGCGCGTCTGCGGACGTCGACCCGGCCTGCTGGATGTCGGCCGATTGTAGGCCGCCGCCGGTCAGCGGCGTTCGACCTCGACCACCGACACCGCCGGCGCCTCGTTGCCCCATTCGCTGCGGATGTAGGTCAGCACGGCAGCGATGTCGGCACGCGACAGGCGCTGGCTGAACGGCGGCATGCCGTAGGGGTACGGGTTGCCGTCGGTCGATGGCGGGAAGCCGCCGTCGAGCGTCAGCCGCAGCGCGTTGGTTGCCGACACGGCGTTGACCAGCCGGCTGCCGGCCAGCGCCGGATACTGGCGCGGCTGGCCTTCGCCATCGTCGCCGTGGCATTCAGCACAGTGTTCGCCGTAGATCGTGGCGCCGCGCTTGCGCAGCGCGGCGCGCTCGTCGTCCGACACCCGGGGCACCCTTGGTGCGGCCGGCGGCTCGGCCTTCGGCAGGCGGCGCAGGTAGCTGACGATCGCGGCGAGGTCGTCGTCGCGCAGGTATTGCAGGCTGTTGAACACCACCTCGGCCATCGGCCCGGCGACCGCTGCGCGGGAATGCACGCCGGTCTTCAGCAGCGCGGCCAGCTCCTGGCCTTCGGGATCGTGCGGGTCGTCGCCGAGGCCGGCCAGCGGCAGCGCGTCCCAACTTAAGCCGGCGATCTCGCCGCCCATGTAGCGGCTGGCAGCGATCGGCCCGCCACGGTCGTCGCGCGGCGTGTGGCAGGCCGCACAGTGGCCCAGGCCTTCGACCAGATACTGGCCGCGATCCATCGCCGCGATCGCGGCATCGGTGGCCGGCTTGAAGTACAGCGCGCGCCAGACCCGGGTCGCCAGCTGCAGCTCGTAGGGCGAGCGCAGCGTCGCTTCCGGCTGCGCCCGGTCGACCGGCGGCAGCGCCCGCAGCCACGCAAAGATGGCGTCGGAATCGGCGCGCGTCAGGTTCGTGTAGCTCGTATACGGAAACACCGGCGACAGCCAGCGGTCGTCCTTCGAGCGGCCGTGGCGCATCGCCCGGTAGAAGTCGGCGTCGGTCCAGCGGCCAAGGCCGGTTTCGTCATGCGGCGTCAGGTTGCTGGAATAGACGGCGCCGAACGGCGTGTCGATCGCCCGGCCGCCGGCAAACGGCGGACCGCCCTGCGCGGTGTGGCAGCCGGCGCAGTTGCCGACCCGCACCAGGTATTCGCCGGCGCGCACCTGTTCGGTGGTCGCCGAGGCGAGGTTCGGCGGCGCGATCGGGTCGAGATCCAGATCCGGGGCATTCAGCCAGACCGAAAACAGGAAGGCGGCCAGAACCGCGCCACCCATCACCACGAAGCGGCGCAGGTTCATGGCAGCACCCCGCCGCAGTCGAGCGGCAGGCGGTCATGCGGCAGGCGATCGGCCGGCGGCGCATCGTCCGGATACGGCTGGCTGGCCAGCCAGGCGCTGATCGCGGTGATCTCGGCGGCCGTCAGGCTGCGCGCGATCTTGCCCATGCAGTCCGGTGCGCTGGCCTGCCGCTGGCCCTGCTTCCAGGCGCTGATCTGGGCATCCAGATAACGGGTCGGCAGGCCGCGCAGGCCGGGAATCGACGGCTGCACGCCGGTCAGCTGCTCGCCGTGGCAGTCCTGGCAGGGCGGGATGTTGCGGCTGGAATCGCCGGCCACGGTCAGCCGTTCGCCGATCGCCAGCTGTTCGGCGGTCGCCCCTTCGAAGGCCGGCTGCTTCGCGTGCGGCTGGGCGGCGTACCAGGTGGCGATCGCGCCGAGGTAGCGGTCGGACAGCACGCCGAGCATCGACGCCATCACCCGGTGCTGGCGGCGGCCGTCGCGGAAGCTGACCAGCTGGTTGTAGAGGTAGCGGGCCGGCTTGCCGGCGATCGACGGGTAGTAGGTGTCGCCAACGGTGCGGCCTTCGTCGCCATGACAGGCGGCGCAGGCTTTCAGGCGCTCGGCCATCTCGGCCGGCGGCGGCACCTCATCGGCCATCAGCGGCGGGGCGACGGACAGGCCGAGCAGCAGGAAGGCCGTGGCGGCGGCGAGCCGGCGGGTGGCGGAACGGGGGTGGCGGTCGGGACAGCGCATCAGCGGGACGGATGTCATGCAGGCGGGCCGCCATGGTGCAGCATCGCGCCGGCCATCGGTATCGGCAGTTGCCGCCTGCGGATGCAGGACAGGTGCCGCGCGGCTGTCCTCGATTTCTGCAGCCGATCTGGTGCTTGGACCAGTGCCGCCGGTGGCGGAACCTGCAGGCCTCAACCCCGCCGGAGACCGTGCCATGTCCAGCCCCGCCCGCGACACCCCGCCCCGTGGCCTCAGCCTGCTGCAGGTGATGCAGAGCGTGGCCTGGTCGTTCTTCGGCGTGCAGAGCCACCGCAACCGGTTGCGCGATTTCACGCTCGGCCGGCCGCTGCAGTTCGTGATCGTCGGCGGCCTGCTGACCGGCGTCGTCGTCGCGCTGTTCATCGCTGCGGCCCAGCTGGCGCTGCGCTTTCTCTAGCGGCGCGCCAGGCCGTCGATCAACGCGCCGAGCGTGGCGATCGCCGGCAGCACCCGGGGATCGTCCGGGTGGCCGTAGTTGAGGCGCAGGCCGTGGCGGAAGTCCTCGCGTGCCGAGAACAGCGTGCCCGGCGCCAGGCTGATGTCGCGGGCCAGCGCCGCCTGCTGCAGCGCCCGGGTATCGATGCCGGCCGGCAGTTCCAGCCACAGGAAGTAGCCGCCCTCCGGCCGGGTGATCCGGGTCCCGGCCGGGAAGTGCTGCTGGACCGCGTCGATGACGCTGTCGCGCGCCTGGCTCAGCGTGTCGCGCAGCTTGCGCAGATGGCGGCCGTAGCCGCCGCCGGACAGGTAGTCGACCAGCGCCAGCTGCGAGGGCACGGCGGCTGACAGGCTGCTGCCGAGCTTCAGCCGCTCGACGGTGGCGGTCCAGCGCCCGGCCGCTGCCCAGCCGATCCGGTAGCCCGGCGCCAGGCATTTGGAAAACGAGGCGCAGTGCAGCACCCGGCCGTCGCTATCGAAGGCCTTGGCCGGTTTCGGCCGGGTCGCGCCGTAGTACAGCTCGCCGTAGACGTCGTCCTCGATCAGCGGCACGTCGTGGCCGGCCAGCAGCCGGACCAGCGCCTGCCGGCGCGCTTCCGGCATCGTCGCGCCGAGCGGATTCTGGAAGCTGGTCATCAGCCACACCGCCGCCGGCCGGTGCTGGCGCACGGCGGCATCGAGGGCGTCGAGATCGATGCCGGTGTCCGGATCGGTCGGCACTTCCACGGCCTTCAGGTGCAGGCGTTCCAGCGCCTGCAACGCGGCGTAGAAGGTCGGCGATTCGAGGATCACCGTGTCGCCCGGCCGGGTCACCGCCTGCAGGCACAGGTTCAGCGCTTCCAGCGCGCCATCGGTGATCACCAGATCGTCGGCGTCGACGGCGATGCCGTCGCCGCGATAGCGCAGCGCGATCAGCCGCCGCAGCTCGGGATTGCCGGGCGACAGGTCGGCCACCGTCCGCAGCGGGTCGAGCCGGCGCAGGCTGCGGTTCAGCGCGCCGTGCAGCGCCTTCAGCGGCAGCAGCCGCGGGCTGGGGAACGCCGAACCCAGCGGCACGATGTGCGGCTGGCGGATCGCCGCCAGCAGCGCGTGGATCTGCGCGCCCTTGTCGACCGCCGTGGCCAGCGGCGGCGGCGCCGAGCGCGGCGGCCGGCCCAGCGGGCGCGGCGGGCGCGCCTGCACGAAGTAGCCGGAGCGCGGCCGCGCCAAGATCAGGCCGCGCGCTTCCAGCAGGTGGTAGGCGCGCAGCACGGTCATCTCGCTCAGGCCGCGCCGCCGGCTGGCCTCGCGCACCGACGGCAGCCGTTCGCCGACCTGCAGGGTGCCGTCGGCGACCAGCTGGGCCAGTTCGTCTGCGTAGCGCTTGTAGAGCGTCATCTCGGCGGGTGGCGGGCGGCGTACGGCCGCAGGGCAACGGAAGGTCAGGCAGGTTAGTCGCGAATGCGTGGCCGCGACATGCCGGCGCGCGCCGTCCGCGCCGCAGCGATCGGGTCGCCCCGCCTGCGGCCCCGTACAATCCGGCCCCGTCCCCGCTTCGAGCCGTGCTTCCATGCTGATCAGCTTCAAGAACGTGAACCTGAACCTCGGCAACACCGTGTTGCTCGACCAGGTGAACTTCACGCTGGAACCGGGCGAGCGGCTGTGTCTGGTCGGCCGCAACGGCACCGGCAAGTCGACCTTGATGAAGGTGCTCAGCGGCGAGGTCGCGATCGACTCCGGCGAACTGGTGCGCAGCCAGGGCCTGCGCATCACCGAGCTGCCGCAGGACGTGCCGAAGGGCGTCGAAGGCTCGGTGTTCGAAGTGGTCGCCGACGGACTCGGCAAAGCCGGCCGGCTGGTCGCCGAGTATCACCACCTGCTGGTCCACGAGCCGGACAACATGGACAAGCTCGGCAAGGTGCAGAGCGCGCTCGAAGCGCTCGATGGCTGGACCATCGATTCCAAGGTACAGGCGATGTGCGAGCGCCTGCAGCTGCCGCCGGATACCGAATTCGCTGCCCTTTCCGGCGGTCTGAAACGCCGCTGCCTGCTGGCCCGCGCGCTGGTCGCCGAGCCGGACGTGCTGCTGCTCGACGAGCCGACCAACCACCTCGACATCGACTCGATCACCTGGCTGGAAGACTTTCTGGCCAGCTGGCCCGGCACCCTGCTGTTCGTCACCCATGACCGCGCCTTCCTGCGCCGGCTGGCGACCCGGATCATCGAGCTGGATCGCGGCATCCTGCGGTCCTGGCCGGGCACCTACGACGAATACCTGGTGCGCAAGGAAGAAGCGCTGCGCATTGAAGAACAGACCAACGCCCTGTTCGACAAGAAGCTGGCTCAGGAAGAGGTCTGGATCCGCAAGGGCATCCAGGCCCGGCGCACCCGCGATCAGGGCCGGGTCGAACGGCTCAAGCAGCTGCGCCGCGACAGCGAAGCGCGGCGCAACCTGCCCGGCGAAGCCAAACTGGTGCTTCAGGAAGCGGAGAAGAGCGGAAAACTGGTTGCCGAGGCCAAGAACATCGCCTTCGCGCGTGGCGAGCGGACCATCGTCAAGAGCTTCTCGACCACCATCGTCCGTGGCGACAAGATCGGCATCATCGGTCCCAACGGCGCCGGCAAGACCACCCTGCTCAACCTGCTGCTCGGCAAGCTGGAACCGGATGCGGGCACGGTGCGGATCGGCACCAAGCTGGAAGTCGCCTACTTCGACCAGCTCAGAGCCGCGCTCGACGAAGCCAAGCCGGTGTTCGAGAACATCGGCGGCGGCAAGGATTACGTGGTCATCGACGGCAAGCAGCTGCACGTCATGAGCTACCTGCAGAACTTCCTGTTCACGCCGGACCGCGCCCGTTCGCCGGTCAAGGCGCTGTCGGGCGGCGAGCGCTCGCGTCTGCTGCTGGCGCGGCTGTTCGCCGAGCCGTCGAACCTGCTGGTGCTCGACGAGCCGACCAACGATCTCGACGTCGAAACCCTCGACCTGCTCGAAGAACTGCTGGTCGATTACCAGGGCACGGTGCTGATGGTCAGCCATGACCGCGCGTTCCTGAACAACGTCGTCACCAAGACCTATGTCTACGAGGGCGGCGGCCGGATCGGCGAGTACATCGGCGGCTACGACGACTGGCTGCGCCAGCGCAAGGAACCGACCTTCACCGCCGTGCGCCCGGACCCGAAGCGGGCCGAGAGCGCCGCCGCCAAGGTGGTGACCAAGCCGGCGGCAGGCTTGTCCGGCAAGGACAAGCAGGAGCTGGATCAGCTGCCGAAGAAGATCGACAAGCTGGAAACCGAACAGCAGAAGCTGAGCCTGGAAGTCAGCGATCCGAAGTTCTATTCCGGCCCGCGCGACAAGGTGGTGGCGACCCAGAAGCGGCTGGCCCAGGTCGACGAGGAACTGGCCGCCGCCTACGCCCGCTGGGAAACGCTGGAAGCGCTGCGCGGCTGACGCTGCGCCCCGGCCTGCGCAAGCACGCGCGGGCCGGCAACGGCCAGACTTTAGGCCGGGTGGCGACGCCGAAGGCCGGTTCGCATCTGTTGTAGGCTCGCAGCACAAGACCGAGCACACGACTTGAGGCGTCCGATGATCGCTCACCCCCTTCGCCTGCGCCGCGCTGCGGCGGCGGGCCCCTGCTGCAGCCGCAACGCGCTGCGCGCCGCCGCCGTGACGGCTGGCGGGGCCGTGGCCGGCCGGCCGCGTCCGCGCTGAACCGGGCCGGACACCATCGCCTCCCGATCCCGCAACGGCAGCCGCGCGTGAACCCTTCAACCCGCAGTGATCCTGGCGAGGTGCCGCGCTGGTGGAGTGCCACCTTGTCGCTGGTGTTCCACGCGCTGCTGATCGCCATCCTGGTGACCAGCTTCCGCACGCCGCAGCGCGGCGCGCCGGCATCCAACCTGCCGAAGTCGATCCAGATCGTCATGGCGCCGCCGGCACCGCCCGCGCCGAAGGTGGTGGTGCCGCCGAGCCTGCCGACTCCGAAGCTGCCGACGCCGCCGAAGGAGATGGCCAAGCTGGCGCCGCTGCCGACACCGTTGCCGACCCCGGTGCCGGCCAAGCCGAAGACCGAGCCGAAGCCGGTGGCCAAGCCGCAGCCGGCGCCCGCGAAGCCGGCCGGTGCTTCGACCCAGACGCCGTCGCCTGCACCGCCGGTGCCGCCGGTGGAAACGCCGGAGGAATCGCTGCTCGGCCGCTTCCGCGACAACTGGCTGCCGCCGGCGCGCCGGCCACGGAACTTCAGCTGCTCGATCCGGATCGACTACCGGGCCGGCGGCCGCATCACCGGCGTGGAATTCCTGAACAAGTGCGGCGAGTACGACCTCGAGGAATCGGTACGCAGGGCGATCTGGAAAAGCCAGCCGCTGCCGCTGATCGAGGCGAAGACCGCCGATGGCTCCATCGAGATCGAGTTCACCCCGTGACCCGCCTGCGTTCCGCCCTGCTTCCCGCCGTCCTGCTGGTGCTGTCCGTCGACACTCTTGCAGCGCCGACCGCAGCGCCGCCGCCAGCACCGGCCGCCGAGACCTCCGCCTCGGCCGGCTGCACGACCAGCCGCACGCGCTCGGCCGACCGCCGCATCAGCTATTTCCGGCATTGCCCGGAGACACCGGAAATGGCCTCGTTCCGAGGCGGCCGCTACGCGATGGGCGACGCCATCGGCAGCGGCCAGCCGTACGAGCGGCCGGTGCACGAGGTCAGCATCGGGCCGTTCGCGATCGGCCGCTATGAAGTCACCCGCGGCGAATACGAGGCCTGCGTCGATGCCGGCGGCTGCAGCGAGGCGCAGATCAAGCCGGAAGCGGGCGACAGCGCCGGCCGGCATCCGGTGGTCGGCGTGTCCTGGCACCAGGCCAAGGCCTACGTCGCCTGGCTGCGCACCCGGACCGGCCGCCCGTACCGGCTGCCGACCGAAGCGGAGTGGGAATACGCCGCGCGCGCCAGCGCCACCGCCAACTACACCTGGAGCTGGGGCCAGGTCGACACCGTGACCTGCGAATACGCCAACGCGCTCGACCAGAGCGCCCGCGAGCGCTTCCCGGAGCTGTACTGGGCGATCAACTGCAACGACCACTTCCCGACCACCGCGCCGGTCGGCAGCTTCCCGCCCAACGCCTGGGGCGTGCACGACATGCAGGGCAACGTCTGGGAATGGGTCGAGGACTGCTGGCACCCGGACTTCACCGGCGCGCCGACTGACGGCCGCGCCTGGCTGGAACCGGGCACCGACGGCACCTGCGCCAAGCGCGTCAACCGTGGCGGCGGCTGGGGCAATGGCTCCTCGTCGCTGCGGCTGTCGAACCGCGACGCCGATCCGGCGTCGAACTACAGCGACGGGCTCGGCTTCCGGGTGGCGCTGAGTCTGGCGCGGCCCAAGCCGGCTGCCGCGCCGGCCGCTGCGCCGGAAGCACCGGCCGCCACCACGCCCTGAGCCATGCTCCGAGCGCTGTTCCGAGCCTCGCTCACTCGCCCGCCACCGGAGTCGCTGCCGCCATGCGCCATCGCCTGATCGCCACCGCCGCGCTGTCCTGCATCGCCACACCGTTGCTGGCCGCCGCCGCGCCGCCGGCCGCGCCGAAGCCGATCGAGCGGGTGTTCGAATTCCGCCTGACGGTCGATGGCCAGCAGCACTGGAAAAACGGCCCGCAGGCCACCGAGGCGACCACCCGCCAGGAATACCTGGTGCGCACCCAGCTGCGCTCCGACGGCGTGCTGTACAGCGACAACCTGCTCGATGCCGATCAGGACCTGCGGCTGGAGATCAAGCCGCAGTACTACGCACGCAAGGGCCTGAACGCGTTGAAGGCGCTGAACGGCGGCCAGCTGCCGGAATCCTCCGAAGCAGCCGAGGCGCTGGCCGAGCGCTACCAGAAGGCCGGCGTCACCTGCTTCGACAGCTTCGAGTGCAACAACCGCGCGGTCGAGCGGCTGGCGGCGCTGAACGCGCTGAAGAGCAATACCCGCCAGGAGCTGGAAGAGTTCCTCGCCGCGCCGGGCATCGCCGACGTGCCGCGCTACCTGTACTTCTTCGGCTACGCCAACTGCCCGATCTCGATCCACGTGAAGTACGACGTGCAGGTCAAGGGCATCCGCGCCTTCGACCGCAAGAAGGAAAAGCTGGAACCGTATGCGCTGAGCCGCAGCGCCGACACCACCGGCAGCGACGACGACCGCAAGACGCTGTGCGAGAAGTACATCGTCACCGTCGACACGCTGAAGGGCGGTGTCGATGTCGAGAACCTGTTCCTGCCCTCGCCGCCCGGCACCTCGACGATGAGCCGCAGCGGGCTGGCGATGCCGACCGAAACGGTGCCGCTGCCGCCGCCGTTCGAAGTGCTGAACTGGACCAGCGAAAAGCTGCGCAGCACGCCGACCGACAGCTTCAAGGCCGCCGTGACGCTGCCGCTGAAAGCCCCGCTCGATGGCGACTACACGGTGCAGGGCCTGTTCGACGGCAGCGCCAAGGTCAGCTTCAGCTGGTCGTTCAAGCCGACGGCCGCCGCAGCGGCACTGCCGCCGGCCGTCGAGCAGGGCCGCAAGCCGGTCACCCACTGACACGGCCACCGCGCGGCCCGCGCCCGCAGCCTTGTCCCTGGCGCTGCGGGGCGGCGCCGGGCAATGAATCGAGGGCGGAACATTAATTTGCTGTGATCAGCCCCCCCTTGGGCTAGACTCCGCGTCGCTTGACGACGGGGATGAAGGGGGCTGAATGGCCCCGTCGCAGGCAGAACCAAGCTGGAACGGTCGCCGTTCGCCCGCTGGCCACGCCCCGTTCCGGCCCCAGTGACCCCAAGCCTTGAGGAAGTGTCGATGCCGGTGAAAATTGCCGTGCTGAAGGAAACCCGCGCCAACGAGCGCAGGGTCGCGCTGGTGCCCGTCGTCGCCGACAAGCTGACCAAGCTCGGCGCCGAACTGCACATGCAGACCGCCGCCGGCGATGCCGTGAAACTGCCGGACTCGGCGTTCAAATCGGTGTCCTTCGCCGCCAATCCACAGGGTCTGGTCTCCGACGCCGACATCGTGCTGTCGGTGCAGCCGCCGAGCGTCGAGACGGTCGGCGCGATGAAGGAAGGCGCGATCCTGCTGTCCTTCGTCTACGCGCACAAGGAACCGGAGCTGGTCAAGGTTCTGCGCGACAAGAAGATCACCTGCCTGGCGATGGAACTGGTGCCGCGCATCACCCGCGCCCAGTCGATGGACGCGCTGTCCTCGCAGGCCGCACTCGCCGGCTACTACGGCGCGCTGCTCGGCGCCACCAGCATCGCCCGGATGATGCCGATGACCACCTTCGCCACCGGCTCGATCAAGCCGGGCACGGTGCTGGTGATGGGCGTCGGTGTGGCCGGTCTGTCGGCGATCGCCACCGCGCGCCGCATCGGTGCCCGCGTCGAAGGTTATGACGTGCGTCCGGAAGTGAAGGAACAGGTCGAATCGCTGGGTGCCAAGTTCATCGACACCGGTGTCGACGCCCGTGGCACCGGCGGCTACGCCCGCGAGCTGACCGACGAGGAAAAGGCCAAGATCGCCGCCGTCGTCACCAAGCACATCCAGAACGCCGACATCATCATCACCACCGCCGCGATCCCGGGCCGTCCGAGCCCGAAGCTGATCTCCAAGGCGCAGGTCGACGGCATGAAGGCCGGTGCGGTGATCATCGACCTCGCGGCCGAAGGCGGCGGCAACACCGAATACACCGTGCCCGGCGAGACCACCCAGGTCGGCCAGGTGTCGATCGTCGCGCCGCTCAATGTGCCGAGCCTGCTCGGCGAGCACGCCAGCGAGCTGTACGCGAAGAACCAGTACAACCTGATCGAGCTGTTCCTCAAGGACAAGGCGATTCAGCTGGACTGGAACGACGAGATCATCGCCAAGGCCTGCCTGACGCACGCCGGCGAGATCAAGAACGAAGCGGCCAAGAAAGCCGTTGAAGCTTAAGGGAGCAACGCCATGCTGACCGGATTCATCGCGCTGTACATCTTCATGCTCGCCGCCTTCACCGGTTACGAGATCATCGGCCGGGTGCCGTCGATCCTGCACACGCCGCTGATGTCGGGCTCCAACTTCGTGCACGGCATCGTCGTCGTCGGCGCGCTGTTCGCGCTGCTCAACGCCACCACGGTCACCGAGCAGGTCATCGGCTTCGTCGGCGTGCTGCTCGGCGCCGGCAACGCGGCCGGCGGTTATGTGGTGACCGAACGCATGCTGCAGATGTTCAAGTCCTCGAAGTAAGGCCGGCACCATGAATCCAGCAATCCTGATCGACGCCAGCTTCCTCGCTGCCGCGTTCCTGCAGACGCGAGGCACCCGACGAGGGACCCGCGCCGCTTCTGGCGTGGGATCGGCGGCAAGCCGAGTCGGCTGCTGAACAGGAACAAGGGAACACTAAGAAAATGAATCCAGCAATCCTGATCGACGCCAGCTTCCTCGCTGCCGCGTTCCTGTTCATCTACGGTCTGAAGCGGATGTCCTCGCCGGTCACGGCGGCCTCGGGCATCCGGGTCGCCGGCCTCGGCATGGTGATCGCGGTGGTCGCCAGCTTCCTGTACGTGTTCAACGTCAACGAAGCCGCCAAGCCGCATCTGGTGGTCAATGCCGCGCTCGGCGCGGTGGCGCTGGCGATCGGCCTCGGTTGGGCCTGGGTCAGCGGCAAGAAGGTCGAGATGACCGCGATGCCGCAGATGGTCGCGCTCTACAACGGCATGGGCGGCGGTGCCGCTGCCGCCATCGGCGCCGTCGAGCTGTTCCGTCCGGGCGCCGAGCACACGCTGGTGCCGCTGGTGGTCACCATCATCGGTTCGCTGATCGGTGCGATCTCGCTGTCCGGCTCGGTGATCGCCTGGGCCAAGCTCGACGGCCGGGTCAACGGCACCTGGCGCTTCACCGGCCTGCAGGCGATGAACGGCACGTTCTTCGTCGCCACGCTGGGCCTCGGCCTGTACATCGCCTTCGCGGCCCACGGCCACGCGCCGGTGTGGATGACGGCCGCGTTCTTCGTGCTGGCGCTGATCTTCGGCGTGCTGATGACGATGCCGATCGGTGGTGCGGACATGCCGGTGGTGATCTCGCTGTACAACGCCTTCACCGGTCTCGCGGTCGGCTTCGAAGGCTTCGTGCTGCAGAACCCGGCGCTGATGATCGCCGGCATGGTGGTCGGCTCGGCCGGCACCCTGCTGACCCTGCTGATGGCCAAGGCGATGAACCGTTCGGTGTCGAACGTGATCTTCTCGAACTTCGGCGCGGTGGCCGGCGAAGAACAGGGCGAGATCAAGGGCTCGATGAAGCCGATCGATGCCGGCGACGCCGGCATCAACATGCGCTACGCCTCGAAGGTGATCATCGCGCCGGGCTACGGCCTAGCCGTGGCACAGGCCCAGCACAAGCTCTACGAGTTCGTGAAGCTGTGCCAGGACGCCGGCGTCGACGTGAAGTTCGCGATCCATCCGGTCGCCGGCCGCATGCCCGGCCACATGAACGTGCTGCTCGCCGAAGCCGGCGTGCCGTACGACATCATCTACGACATGGAAGACATCAACGGGGAGTTCAAGGAAGCCGATGTCGCCATCGTGATCGGCGCCAACGACACCGTGAATCCGGCGGCGCGCACCAACAAGTCGAGCCCGATCTACGGCATGCCGATCCTCAACGTCGACCAGGCCAAGCAGGTCTATGTCGTCAAGCGCGGCCAGGGCAAGGGCTACTCGGGTGTCGAGAACGAGCTGTTCTTCGCCGACAACGCCAACATGGTCTACGGCGATGCCCAGAAGGTGCTGGTGTCGATGATCCAGGCGGTGAAGTCGCTGGACGGCGGCGGTCACTGAGCGTCCTGCCACATGAAAAAGGCCACCTCCGGGTGGCCTTTTTCGTTCCCGCGACCGCCGGCCGTCAGGGGCCGGGAGCGCTGCCGCCGGACGGCTGCGCCGGGGCAATCGCCTGCCCCTTGCGACGCAGCAGGTCGCGGGCGGCGAACAGCTTGTTCAGCAGATCGAACCAGAACGGCGCGCCGAGCGTGGTCGCTAGCGCCGTCAGCAGCAGTCCGGCGAGCTTACCGACCACCGGCAGCACCCAGGCGGTCCAGCGATCCTGCGGCCGGCAGCCGCCGCACACTTGCCCGTTCGGGCCGTCCCAGCCCAGCGGCAGCCCCAGCGCGCCGACCACCGACAACTGCTGGCCGAGCCGATCGGCCAGCGCCTGCTCGCAGGCTTGGGAACTCCGGCCGCTGCCGGCGCAGGCGGCCACTTCGGCCGGCTGCTCGCGGGCGACCTCGACCGCCGCCAGCACCACTTTTTCGCGCACCTCCGGCGACTGCGACAGCACCTTCAGCAGCTGCAGCGTGTCGGCATTGAGCAGCACCGCGAACGCCAGACCCAGCGCGAACAGCACTTTCTGGACGTGGCGGCGGTACCAGCCGGTGACGCGGTCCATCGATTCGGCGAAATAGGTCGCGATCACCGCCTCGACCTCGGCGCGCGGGCTGTCCAGCGACAGCCCGGCGACCTTGAGCATGCGGTTGACCGAGGTCTTGAACGTCTCGTTCTCGCGCGCCAGCGCCAGCACCGCGCCAGCGAAACGGTGCGGCGGAATTGCCGACGGCAGCAGCGGCCCGCCGGGCTGGTAGTGGCCCTCGTACAGCGAGCTGATGTAGGGGCTGCTGTAGAAGGCCTCGACGAGCGCGGCGGTTGCCGCTGCATCACCTTCCCGCGATACCGCCAGCGTCTTGGAGAAGATCTCGGTGATGCCCTGTTCCAGCAGCCGGCCGCGCCGGCGCAGCCAGACTTCGGCGAAGTCGACGGCGGTCGACGCCGCAGTCGCCAGCACCAGGTAGACGACGGTGAGGCCGATCAGCACATCGATGAGGGGCAGCAGCATGGGCGTTCCGCAGGCGGTCAGAGGTGGCGCGAGCATAGGCCGCGCGCCCGGCACCTCGCGAGGGCCGCCGGCGCGGCAAGGCCGGCCATGTCATCACCAGGTCAACGCCGCAAGCCAAGCTTGCCGTTGCGCACAAACCGGCGGCGGCCAGTGGCCCGCCTCGTCTTGAGCCGATCGCGAAGGCCGGCATACCATCGCCGGCGGAACGCGTACGCGTTCCGCATCACTCAAGAAGAATGACTACTAGGAGATTGGTTATGAAGAATCTGCTCATTGGCGCAGCCCTGCTGGTGTCGTCGACCGCAGTCCTCGCGGACGCCCCCGGTGGCCCGAACTGCGGCTGGGGCAACATGCTGTTCGAAGGCCAGTCCGGCATCGGCCCGCATTTCCTGGCGACGACCACCAACGGCACCTCCGGCAATGCCACGTTCGGCATGACCTCGGGCACCAACGGCTGCTCGACCGACGGCAAGCTGACCTACGGCGGCAAGAAGATGGTGTCGGCGCTGTTCGACGAGTTCTCCGCCGATGTCGCCGCCGGCGATGGCGAAGCGCTGAACGCGGTGGCCGTTGCCTACGGCGTGCCGAAGGCCGAACGCGCCGCGTTCGCGTCGCTGGCCCATCGCAACTTCTCGGTGCTGTACCCGAGCGAGAACGTCACCGCCGACCAGGTGGCCGCGACGCTCGAGACGCTGATGAAGTCGGACGCCCAGTTCGCCAAGTACGCGATCTGATCGGCCGCTGCGGGCAGCCTGCCCGCAGGCCCGCGCGCCACGGCGCGAGCAGGCCCGGCATCCCGCGATGCCGGGCCTCGTTGTTTCCGCTGCCTCCCTCCCCTTTCGATGCCCGTCCTGCGCACGCTCGCTCTCCTTGCCGCCGCGCTGTGGCTGCTGCTGCCGGCCGCGATCCGCGCCGATTCGCCGGCGACCGCGCCGCCCGCCGACGACACGGCGCTGTGGCAGCGCCCCGAATGGCTGCGGCTGCTGCACTACAAGCCCGGCCTGCGGCCCGGCCACTGGCGCAGCCAGGCCGATGACGATGCGTTCTTCCTGGCCGCCGGCGGCGCCGACGATCCGCGCGCCGAGCTGGACGCCACCGTGGCCGCGCTGCGGGCGCCGGCCGATGCCGGCGACGCCCACGCCCAGTGCCGTTTCGTCGCCCGGCTGACCTGGCTGCGCAGCGTGCTCGATCTCGGTGACCTGCCGCAGCCGGACTGCGGCGCCTACCGCAAGTTCCGCAGCCAGGTGCAGGCCACCCGGGCGGTGCTGGTGTTTCCGTCGTACTACCTCAACAGCCCGTCGTCGATGTTCGGCCACACGCTGCTGCGGCTGGACGCCGGCGAGGCCGGCGACGGCGCCGAGTACCTGTCGTTCGCGGTCAACTTCGGTGCGGTCGTCGATGCCCGCGACAACGGCCTGTTCTATGCGTTCAAGGGCCTGACCGGCGGCTATCCGGGCCAGTTCGAGGTCGACCAGTACTACAAGAAAATCCGCGAGTACAACCGCGATGAGAACCGCGATATCTGGGAGTACCCGCTGAACCTCGATGCCGAGGAAACCGAACGGCTGATCCAGCACCTGTGGGAGCTGCGCAACATCCGCTTCGCCTACTACTTCTTCGACGAGAACTGCTCGTACCGGATTCTCGAGCTGCTGGAAGTCGCCCGGCCGGCGCTGGACCTGACCCGCCACTTCCCGCTGACCGCCATCCCGATCGACACCGTGCGCGCCGTGCAGGACGCCGGACTGATCGACGGCAAGCAGTTCCGGCCGTCGCAGGGCACCGTGCTGCGCCAGCGCCTGGACGCGCTGCCGGCGGAGTGGCGGGACACGGTGATCACGCTGGGCGATCCTGCGACGCCGTTCGATCCGGCCACGCTGCAGGCGCTACCGGCCGCCACCCGCGCGCAGCTGATCGACGCCGCCTACAAGTACCTGCGCTTCCGGCAGAACGGCCCGGTGCGCGACCCGGCGATCGCCGAGCGCAGCTTCCGGCTGCTGCAGGCCTTGCAGGCGCAGGCCGCCGACCTGCCGGCGGCGGATGCGCAGCCCGATCCCGCCAGCGCGCCCGACGCAAGCCACGGCAGCCGCCGGCTGGCGGTCGGCGGCTGGCGCGAGAACGGCCGCGACTACCTGAGCCTCGGCCTGCGGCTGTCGCTGCACAGCCTGGAGGAGAACCGCAACGGCTTCCCGACCGGCGCCCAGATCAATCTCGGCAACTTCGACTTCCGGCTCAGCGATCGCGGCCGGCCGGATTTCAACCGGATCGACATCATCGACATCCTGTCGCTGAGCCCGCGCGATGCCTTCTTCAAGCCGCTGTCGTGGTCGGTGATGACCGGCGCCGAGCGGCAGTGGACCGACGGCCGCGAGCGCCGCGTGGTGCACGTCAACGGCGGCGTCGGCGCCACCCAGGCGCTCGGCAGCGGCGCCCGGCTGTACGGCCTGGCCACCGCCCGGCTGGAATACAACACCGGCTTCCGCGAACCGCTGCAGCCGGCGCTCGGCCTGCGCGCCGGGCTGCTGGCGGGCGCCGGCCCGATCACCGTCAACGGCGAGGCCGGCGCGGAGAAGTTCGCCAACGGCCAGACCCGGCTGCGGGCGATGCTGCGCAACAACCTGCAGCTGTCCCGCCACCAGGCGCTGCAGCTGGAGCTGCTGTGGCGCGACCAGCAGCCGGACGCCAAGGGCGCGATCGGCCTGCGCTTCCTGCAGTACTACTGAGCCGATGGCCGCGCCCCCGATCCGCCGCCAGACGCCGGACCGCTCCGGCCGGTGGCTGCACGCCATCGCGCTGCTGCTGGCGCTGGCGCTGCTCGGCGGCTGCACCTCGGTGTTCCTGCAGCCGGATCGCCGGCACTACCTGCCCGACCAGGCGCTGCCGACGCCGGCCGAGGATGTCTGGATCACCGCCCCCGGCGACACCCGCCTGCATGCGCTGTACCTGCCGGCCACCGGCACGCCGCGCGGCGCGCTGCTGTTCCTGCACGGCAACGCCGAAAATCTCAGCTCGCACGTCCATGCGGTGACCTGGCTGCCGGCGCAGGGCTACCACGTGCTGGCGCTCGACTACCGCGGCTACGGGCGCTCCGAAGGCCATGCCAGCGTCGACGGCATCCACGAGGACGCAGGGCTGGCGCTGCGCTGGCTGCAGTCGCACAGCGGCGCGCTGCCGCTGTTCGTCTACGGCCAGAGCCTGGGCGGCACGGTGGCGCTGAACCTGGTGGCGCGCGGCGACGCCGACAGCCGCAGCCGGATCGCCGCCGTGATCGCCGACAGCGCCTTCGCCAGCTATCGCGGCATCGCCCGCGAGAAGCTCGACAGCTGGTGGCTGACCTGGCCGCTGCAGGCGCCGCTGTCGTGGCTGGTGTCGGACGCCTGGTCGCCGCTGGCAGTGGTCGACCGGATCAGCCCGATCCCGCTGCTGCTGATCCACGGCGAGCGCGATGCCGTGGTGCCGCCGCAACACGCGGCGCAGCTGTTCGCGCGGGCCGGCGAGCCGAAGGCGCTGTGGCCGATCGCCGGCGGCCGGCATATCGACGCGATGCGTCGCGACGAGGTGCGCGCCCGGCTGCTCGACTACCTGGCCGAGACCGGCGCCGCCGCCACGGTCCGGCCCGGTCCGGTTCTGGAACGCTGAGCTCGCCGGGTCGCGCCGGACCGGCGGTCAGCCCGACGCCGGGCGGGCCGCGATCAGCGGCGCCAGCAGCGGATGGCTGTCGCGCAGCTGCAGGCGCAGCGCGGCGATCACCGCATCAAGCTGCTGCTGGCCGCCGCTGCGGTCGCCGGTCGCCAGCCGCCAGCGGGCCCGCGCGCCCTGCAGCGCCAGTCGGCGCGGGTCGTCTTCCGGCAGCGTTGCGGCGATCGCTTCGCCGGCATCGAGCGCCGCCGCAGCGGCGTCGAGGCGGCCGAGCTGCAACAGGCTTTCGGCCTGCAGGCGACGCAGGATCGCCGCCCGCAGCGGCGGCGCATCGGCCAGCGAGGCCAGGATGCCGAGGCCGCGCTCGACCAGCGGCAGCGCCTCCGCAGCTCGCCCGAGCTGCAACCGGGCGCCGGCCAGGTTCGACAGCGGCGCGGTAGCCTCGAAGCGCTGGCCGCTGCCCCGCTGGTCGTGGCGGGCGAGCAGGTCGGCGAACACCGTTTCGGCCTCGGCGTAGCGGCCCTGCAGGTTGAGGATGTAGCCCAGCTCGTTCTGCGCATACAGGCTGTCGGTGGCCATCGCGCCGAAGCGCGCCTCGATGCGCCGGGCCGCCTCGCGCACCGCTGCGACCGCCTCGTCGCGACGGCCCAGCGCATCGAGGCCGTGGGCGAGATTGACCTGCGCCTTCAGCGTGGTCGGATGATCGGCGCCGTAGACCGCCTTCAGATCGGCCCAGGCACGACGGGCGTCGTCGACGCCGCGCTCCGGC
This sequence comes from Gammaproteobacteria bacterium, assembly GCA_026398815.1. Taxonomy (GTDB): domain Bacteria; phylum Pseudomonadota; class Gammaproteobacteria; order Nevskiales; family Nevskiaceae; genus Nevskia. The sequence continues at coordinate 56,761 of JAPLSA010000015.1, read as the reverse complement.
CGGCCGGCGACCCGGTGGATCGAGGCGATCAGGCCGCCGGCCTCGCCGGCGATCCCGTTCGGCTCGCCGAGCCGACGATTGGCTTCGCTGCGCAGCTCCGCCAGCGGCGTCAGGAACGCAGGATCACTGCCCTGGCCGGATTGCGCCTCAAGCAGCCGCAGCCGGGTTTCCAGCGCCGCCGCCGGCTGCGTGCGCTGATCGGCCAGCAGGCTTTCCAGCGCTGCCACCGCGTCGCCGTCGCGGCCGGCGGAGATCAGCACGGCGGCGCGCTCCAGCCGCGCCTTGTCGCGTTCGGCCGGCGCGGCGGCCGCCTCGGCATGGCGGATCGCCTGGTCGAACAGACTGATCGCGGCGTCGTAGTCGCCGAACTCGTGGCGCAGCACGCCGAGCGTGGTCAGCACCGATGCGGCCACCGCCGGCTGCTCGGCGAAGCGGCTGTCGACCGTCCGCACCGCCGCCTCGATCGCCGCCCGCACCGTCACTTCCGGCGCGCCCGGCGGGCGCTGCAGCGGATTGGCGGCGTTCAGCAGGTCCTCGTTGACGAAGCGGTTGATGGCCTCCGCCTTGGCCGCTTCCAGCTCGGCGCGGTCGCGCGCCTGGCGCGCCTGCCAGGCCATGTACGAGGTCGCCACGATGCCGACCAGCAGGGTCGCCGCCAGCGGCACCAGCCGCCGGCGCAGCGCGCCGAGCCGCGCCAGCCGGGCGTTCAGGCGTTCCGCCTCGGCCTGTTGCGCAGCCAGCTCGGCCTGCCGTGCAGCGCGCTGCGGCAGGCTGCGCAGCCGGCGCGCCAGTTCGGCGGCGTCGCGCAGGCGCTCCTCGCCGCGCCCGGCGGCGGCGGCGGCCACGTCCTCGCGCAGCAGCGGATCGGCGATTTCGGCTTCCCAGCCGACGGTCAGCGGCCGTTTCAGATCGCCGACGATCATCTGGTACAGCACCACGCCGAGCGCGTAGAGATCGGTCTGCACGGTCGGCTGCTGGCCGGCCAGCAGTTCGGGCGCGTAGTAGAACGGCGTGCCGCTGCTGTCGCCGCCGGCGTCGTCGGCAGCGCCGGCCACGCGGGTGAAGCCGAGCCGGGTGATTTCCAGCCGTTCCAGGCGCGCCAGATCCATCAGCCGGCCGCTGCCGAAATCGCCGAGCCGGATCTGCGCCCGGCCCGCCGTATCGAGGCCGACCAGCAGGTTGGCGGGCTTCAGGTCCTTGTGCAGCACGCCGGCCGCGTGCGCGGCGGCCAGCGCCTCGGCGGCCTGGGCTACCAGTTCCAGCCGCTCGGCGAGCGGCACCTGGGCCAGGCCGCCGCGCGACTCCGCCCACTGCGGCAGCGCGCCGCCGGCGGCGTACTCGGCCTCGATGAAGTACGGCGGCTCGTCGATGTTCCAGTCGAGCAGGCGGATCAGGTCCGGCCGCTCGCCGTAGGTGTCCTTGAGCACCCGGAACAGCGTGATCTCGCGTTTCAGCGCCGTCAGGCCGCCGGCATCGAGCGCGAACTTGAACACCCGCCGCTCGCCGGTCTTGCTGTGGTGGGCCAGCCAGACTTCGCCGAGACCGCCGCTGCCGAGCTGTTCGCCGAGCTTCCAGTGCGGACGCAGCGGCAGGCTGTCACCCGGCGACAGCTTCAGCTGCGGCGCGCTGGCGGTCATCGGCGACGCCACCTCGACGGTGACCGGCGCCAGCAGCCGGTAGCCGTAGCCATGGACGGTGCGGATGATCGCCTGCTGCTCGTCGCCCAGCGCCTGGCGCAGCCGCGCCACCGCCTTGGTCAGCACCGATTCGGAGAGGATGCGGCCCGGCCAGACGCCATCCTGAAGCTCGTCCTTGGTGACCACTTCACCAGGATGGCGCAGCAGGAACAGCAGCAGTTCGAGAGGCTTCGGCTCGAGCCGCGACAGCGCACCGCGGACGCTCAGTTCGAGCGTGCGGCTGTCGAGCTGGCAGTCGGCGAACCGGTAGATCAGGTCGCGGCGAGGTGCCGGATTCGGGGTTTCAGGCGCGGACAAGGGCGGAGCGACGAAGTCGATGGCGGGCGGAACGGGGGCAGCCGGGACCCTAGCACAGGCTTCCATGCCGCTCACCCTTCCTTCGCCGGCCACGAAAACACCCGTGCGATCAAATGCTTGTGAACGGTCGGAAATTCGTCGGAAGTTCGTCCGGACTTCGCGGCCGGCGCCACCCAGCATCGCGTCGTTCTCGACCGGCCGGTCCCGCAGCTGCGCAGCGGGATCGATGCCGCCGCCTCGCCTCGCTTTCCGCCCTCCGGAACCCGCCATGAAATCCGCCACCCTCGTCGCGCTGCTGGGCGCGTTGTCCGTCCTGCCCGCGCAGGCTGCCGCTGCCGTCTCGGCCGGGGGCCGCTGCGCCGCCGACACCATTCCCGGCACGCTCGACCGCGAATTCGGCCTCGACGGCCGGCGCAGCCGCGCGATCGGCGCCGACAACAACTTCAGGCCGACCCTGCTGCTGGACGACGACGACCGCGTGCAGATCGCCGCCGGCGGCAACTTCGTGCGCGTCCGCCCCGGCAGCCCGTTCCCGGTCAACGAGTCCGATCCGGCGCTGTTCCAGTTCACCGTTGCCGGGCTCGACGACAGCAGCTTTCCGGCCGGCGGCACCGGCAATGGTCTGGCCGATGCCGACAGCCTCGACGGCCGCGACTTCGTCGGCGGCTATGCCGACGCGGTGCGCCAGCCCGACGGCAAGCGGGTGCTGACCGCAAGGCTCGGCATCCAGGGCGGCTTCGCCAACGTCGACAGCGCCGTGCTGCGCCTGAATCCGGACGGCAGCCGCGACAGCACTTTCGGCAGCGATGGCGGCGTGACCCTGCCGAAGCCGCTGCCGGACACCGAGGTCGGCAGCCTGGTCGGGCTGGCCGTGCAGGCCGACGGCCGGATCGTCGGGATCGGCAGCATCACCCGGACCGGCGGCCAGTCGATCGGCTACTTCCTGGCCCGCTTCAATGTCGACGGCACGCTCGACGACGGCTCGGCCGGCGACAGCACGCCCGGCGACAGCTTCGGCACCGCCGATGCCGACGGCGTCGACGGCGTGGTGCTGAACCGCAGCGAGGCGGCGTTCGCGCTCAGCAGCACCGGCTACCGCGTGCGGGTTCAGGGCAGCCGCATCGTGGTCATCGACACCACCGACGCGGTCAACGAAGTGCGCCTGTTCGGCCACACCGCCGACGGCCGCCTCGACGCCGGCTTCGGCAGCGGCGGCGTGGTCCGCGATATCCGCGGCGACGGCTTCTGCATCCGCCCGGAACTGCTGGTGCAGCCGGACCAGAAGCTGCTGTTCACCGCCGAATGCGTGATCGGCCGCCTGAACCCGGACGGCAGCCCGGATGCCAGCTTCGGCGGCGACGGCTTCGTGTTCCGCGATGCCGACAACACCCGCGAGCTGACCAGCGGCCTGGTGCGCACCGCCACCAAGTGGCTGGCCCTGCAGCCGGACGGCAAGTTCCTGACCGGCGGCAGCACCAGCGACGGTCTCACCGAGATCGCCCGCTTCCACGCCGACGGCCTGCCCGATACCGGCTTCGGCGACGATCGCATCCAGATCCCGCTGGCCGGCTCGCTGATCTTCGGCGGCCTGGCCGTCGACCGCCTCGGCGCGGTGGTGGTCGGCAATCTCGACAACCGCACCAGCAGCGCCACCAGCATCGAACTGGCGCGGCTGTGCGGCGGCTTGAGCGTCGACACCCGGCCCGATCCGTTCTCCTTCGACGATCGCGTCGACGTGCCGCTGAGCACCGAGCAGCGCTCGAACGTCTACACCGTCTCCGGACTCGCCGATACCGTGCCGGCGCTGATCCGGGTCGAGAACGGCGAGTACTCGGCGGGCTGCGCCGGCGAAGGCGCGCCGCTGTTCGAGACCGCGATGGAGAAGGTCTACAACGGCATGCGCATCTGCGTGCGCCACACCAGCGCCGCAACGCCGGGCACGGCGGTGACCACCACGCTGATCCTCAGCGCCGGGCCGGACGAGTTCCGCGAGGACTTCACCACGGTGACCGCCGGCGGCGCGCCGGTGAACGGCCTGCCGGTCGCCGCCGACGACAGCGCGAGCACCGAAGCCGGCCGCGCCGTGCTGATCGACGTGCTCGGCAACGACCGCGACCCCGACGGCGATCCGCTGACCATCGTCTCGATCGACACGCCCGCCAACGGCACGGCCGAACTGCTCGATGGCCGCATCCGCTACACGCCGGCCGCCGGCTTCACCGGCACCGACCGCTTCGTCTACCGGATCAGCGATGGCCGCGACGGCCCGCGCGAAACGCTGCGCGGCGGCCCGGTCGCCAGCAGGGTGTCCAGCGCGGTCGACGGCGACAGCCGCGCAGCGACCGTGACCATCACCGTCAGCGCCGTGCCGCCGCCGGTCGACCCGGTCGATCCGGTCGATCCGGGCAACGTCAGCGGCAACGCCCGGCGCGGCGGCGGCGCTTTCGGCGGCGCGCTGCTCGGCGGCTTCAGTCTGCTGGCCCTGCTGCGCACTCGCCGCCGGCGCCTGCTGGCGCTGGCCGGCCTGCTGCTGTCGATCGCCGCCCAGGCCGACGAGGCGCCACAACGCGGCTATCTCGGCCTCACCGCCGGGCGCGTCCACAGCGGCGAAGCCGGCGACGGCAACCGGGCGCTCGCCAACGGCGGCCACAGCGGCAGCGCCCGGATCGATACCCGCGACGGCAGCTTCGGCGTCTACGGCGGCCGGCCGCTGTTGCCCTGGCTGGCGCTGGAAGCCGGCTACGACAAGCTCGGCCGCTACGGCGCGACGTTCAGCGGCACCAGCACGGCGCCTGCCCAGTTCGCCCGCGATCTGCTGGCGGCGATGCCGGCCGGCGGCGATGCCTACTTCCTGCGCCTGCGGCTGAACCAGGCGATCGGCGCCGACTGGCAGGCCTTCGCGCGGATCGGCGGCGCCTACATCCACTCCGAATCGCGGATCACCATCAACGGCACCAGCTATCGCGGCAACGACGATCTCGGCGCGCTGCACGCGGGCTTCGGCCTGCGTCGCACGCTGGATCAGCGCTGGGCGCTGATCGGCGACACCGGCGTCTACTGGCCGGCGCGCGGCCAGCGCGCGCTGCGCTTCGGGGCGGCGCTGGAGTGCCGCTTCTGAAGCCGGACCGACAGCGGCGGCGTGCCGCGGCAGGCGGGCAGATCGGTACGATGGCGGCATGCTCCAAGTCGTCTGGTTCAAGCGCGATCTGCGCCTTCACGATCACGCGCCGCTGGCACAGGCGGCAGCGGCCGGGCCGGTGCTGCCGCTGTATCTCGTCGAGCCGGGCCTGTGGCAGCAGCCGGACGCTTCGGGCCGCCACTGGGCGTTCATCCGCGAATCGCTGATCGAGCTGCGCGCGGCGCTGGATGCACTCGGCCCGCCGCTGGTGATCCGCCGTGGCGAGGCGGTAGCGGTGTTCGAGGCGCTGCGGCAGAAGCGCGGCGCGTTCGCGCTGTGGAGCCACGAGGAAACCGGCAACAGCTGGAGCTACCGCCGCGACCTCGCCGTGGCCGACTGGGCACGCCAGCACGGCATCGCCTGGACCGAAGTGGCGCAGAACGGCGTGATCCGCCGGATGAAGAGCCGCGACGGCTGGGCGCGGCGCTGGGACCAGCGGATGTCGGCACCGGTCATCGCCGGGCCGCCGGCGCTGCAGGCGATCGACGTCGACCCGGGGGCAATGCCGCCGGAGGCGCTGCCGTGGCTGGCCGCCGATCCCTGTCCCGGCCGCCAGCCCGGCGGCCGTTCGCAGGCCGAAGCGGCGCTGCACAGCTTTCTGACCGAGCGCGGCGGCCGCTATCACCGCGAGCTGTCGAGCCCGCTGACGGCGGTGGAGTCCTGTTCGCGGCTGTCGCCGCATCTGGCCTTCGGCACCTTGTCGCTGCGCGAAGCGGCGCAGGCGGCCGCCGGGCAGCTGCGCCGCATCGACCATCTGCCGCCGGAAGAACGACAGACCTGGACGCAGGCGCTGCGCGCCTTCATCGGCCGGCTGCACTGGCATTGCCACTTCATCCAGAAACTCGAGACCGAGCCGCGACTGGAGTTCGAGAACACCCATCCGGCCTGCGACGGTCTGCGCGAATCGGCGTTCGACGACGCCCGTTTCCGCGCCTGGGCCGAAGGCCGCACCGGCCTGCCCTTCGTCGATGCCTGCATGCGCAGCCTGATCGCCACCGGCTGGCTCAACTTCCGGATGCGGGCGATGTTGTGTGCGGTGTCGAGCTACCACCTGTGGCTGCACTGGCGCGAGCCGGCGCTGCATCTGGCGCGGCTGTTCACCGACTACGAGCCGGGCATCCACTACGCGCAGATGCAGATGCAGAGCGGCGTCACCGGCATCAACACGATCCGCATCTACAACCCGGTCAAGCAGGGCCTGGACCAGGACCCGGACGGCGTCTTCATGCGCCGCTGGCTGCCCGAACTGGCGCACCTGCCGACCGCGCTGCTGCATACGCCATGGAAGATGGACGAAGCCGCGCAGCGCGCTGCCGGCATCCAGCTCGGCCGCGACTATCCGCTGCCGGTCGTCGATCCGGTGGAGGCCGCGCGGATCGCCCGCGACCGCATCTGGGCCGTCCGCAAGGGGCAGGATTTCCACCGCGCGGCCGATGCGATCCAGGAACGCCACGGCAGCCGCAAGGCCGGCCTGCCGCCGACCTCGCGTCCCCGCCGCCAGCCGGCCGATGCGGCCGACGCGCAGCTCGGTCTGGCGCTGGATGCCGACTGAACCGCGCGGTCGCGCTTGCCGCCCCGGGGCACGCTGACTAGGCTCGGCGGCGACACGGGCGAGCCACGATCACCCGGAGCCGCCGGCCCGCAGCCGCGCGGCCGACAACGGGGAAGGGCGTGACCGCAGCGGCGTGCAAGTATCCGGGCTTCATCAGCTACAGCCATCGCGATCGGGCGGTGGCCGAATGGCTGCATCGCGCGATCGAACGCTATCGCGTGCCGCGCCGGCTGATCGGCAGTCCCGGCGCTCACGGCCCGGTGCCGGCGCGGCTCTACCCGATCTTCCGCGATCGCGACGAACTGGCCGCCGGCCCGCTGGCTGGCCAGCTGATGGAGGCGATCGGGCAGTCGCGCTGCTTCGTGCTGATCTGCTCGCCGGAGTCGGCGGCATCGCGCTGGGTCAACGACGAAGTCGCCGAGTTCCTGAAGCACAGCCCGCCGTCGCGCCTGCTGTGCCTGATCGCCGATGGCGAGCCGCACGCCGCCGATCCGGCCCGTGAATGCCTGCCGCCGGTGCTGCGCGAGCGCGGCATCGAAGCGGTGGCCGCCGAGCTGCACGACGACGCCGACGGCCGCGATCACGCCCGGCTGAAGATCATCGCCGGCCTGCTCGGCGTCGGCTTCGACGAACTGCGGCGCCGCGACCTGGTGGCGCGCAACCGGCGGCTGATCGCGATCGCCGGCCTGAGCCTGGTGGTGGCAACGCTGACCGTGGTGCTGGCGCTGGTCGCGCTGCGGGCACGCGATGAAGCCGAGCGCAGCCGCCAGCAGGGCGAGGAGCTGATCGGCTTCATGCTCGGTGAACTGCGCGAGCAGCTGGAACCGCTCGGCAAGCTGGGCCTGCTCGATGCCGTCGGCGACCGGGCGATGGCCTATTTCGCCGGGCTCGACGGCGGCCGTGCGCCCGGCCCGAGAGCGCTGGCGGCGCGCGCCCGGGCGCTGCGCCAGATCGGCGAGGTGCGACTGGCGCAGGGCCGGCCGGCGGAGGCGCTGCAGACGCTGGTGGCGGCGCTGGCGCTGCAACGCGAACGGGTGGCGGCGACGCCGGACGACGACGAGCAGCGCTTCGAGCTGGGCCAGACCGAGTACTGGGTCGGCTACGCGGCATGGCGGGCCGGCGATTTCGACCGCGCCGAGGCCCGCTTCCGCGCCTATCAGCAGATCGCCGAAACACTGGCCGCCCGCGCGCCCGAGCGCATCGCCTGGCAGGCCGAGGTGGCCTATGCCTGGAACAACCTCGGCGTGCTGGCTTTCGAACGCCGCCGCTATGCCGACGCCCATGCGCTGTTCGGCCGGGCGCTGGCGGCCGGCCAGGCGCTGCAGGCGCGCGGCCCGGTGCCGCCGGATCTGGAGATGCTGTTGATCGGGACCATGTCCTGGGAAGGCCAGGCGCTGATGAAGCTCGGCGACAGCTCTGCGGCGATGGCGATCTACGCCCGCCACGCCGATCGGCTGCGGCGGTTGCTGGCCGGTCGTCCGGACGACCGGCGGGCGCAGAACCTGTTGACCAGCTCGCTGAGCACTTACGGCTTCTCGGCGCTGGAGATCGATCAGCCGCTGCTGGCGCTCGACATCGCCCGCGAGGGCGCCGCCGTGGCGACGGCGCTGGTACAAGCCGATCCCGCCAACCTCGACAACCTGGCAAGCCTCGCCTACCACCAGCAGATCGAAGGCACCGCGCGCTTCCAGCTGCGCCAGTGGCCGGCGGCGACCGAGGCGCTGGACGCGGCGATCGGCAGTCTCGACCGGCTGCTGGCGCTGGACCCGTCGCAGCAGCTGCCGAGGCTGTCGCTGCTGTCGGCGCGCGAGCTGGCCTTCGCGCTGCACTGGCGTGCCGGCCAGCCGACTGCCCTGCGCGCGCTGGCCCACGACGCGCTGGCCGGCCTCGACACGCTGGCCGGCGACGCCGCCGAGGCGCCGACGATCCGCGCCGCCGCCCATCTGCTGGCACTGGAAGTGGCGCTGTATGTCGATCGCGATCCGGTCGCCGCAGCGCGCCACCGGCAGGCGGCCAGCACCGCGCTCGATGCCGCCGACGAGCGCGCGCCGGAACTGGGCCGCCGGGTGTCGCGGCTGCAGACATTGCTCGGTCTGATGAGCGGACTCGGTCACGTTCCTGACGCCGCATGGCCAGAGAATCACGCGGCCTGGACGTACAGTGTGGTCGGCTTCATCGAACGCCATTGCCCGCAGACCGGTGCCTCGGAACCGACGCTCGACTGCCGGCAGCTGCGGCCGATGGCCGCCGCCGCCCGTGCCGCGCCGTCCCGCCCATCCGCACCGGAATCCCGCCATGACCCCTGAGACATCGTCGTTCCCGCTGAAGACCCGCACCTACATCGAACTGACCCGCAAGGCGATCGACGGCAACCGCTGCGACCGCGTGCCGGCGGTGTACCTGGTGTCCGGCAGCACGCCCAGCACCTGCGACAGCGTGATCTACGAGCTGGACACCGAAGCAGCCCGCGCCTACAGCTTCCGCACCCGCGATCCGGTCACCGGCGTCAGCGAGCGCGCCCGCAAGTACGCCGGCCAGCTGGTGGTCAAGCGGATCAGCGACAGCGCCGTCGAAGTGCGGCTGGCCTGCGACAGCAGCGCGGTGTTCGAGCCGCAGGAATTCGCGCTGAACTTCACCGTCAACGGCGACATCGCCGCGCCGCCGCTGGTGTTCGACCCGCCGATCGGCGCCAAGGGCGGGCCGCGCGTCTGAGCCCTGCGCCGCCCCGGAGCCGGGCTGCGGCCGCAGCGGGGCAGTCGTAACGGAAGACAGCGGCCAGCCCGTTCGGCAGCCGCGCCAACTTGGCTATGCTGCCCCGGCCGCGACCGGCGGCGGCGACTCCGGGATGCAGGTCTTGCGCAACTTCCGCTACTACGACTTCCTGATGGCCGGCACCGTCGCGGTGCTGCTGTGCTCCAACCTGATCGGCCCGGCCAAGGCCTGCGTGGTGAGCCTGCCGGTGATCGGCATCGTCACCTTCGGCGCCGGCAACCTGTTCTTCCCGGTCAGCTACATCTTCGGCGACGTGATGACCGAGGTGTACGGCTACGCCCGCGCCCGCCGCGCGATCTGGGCCGGCTTCGCGGCGATGATCTTCGCCACCACGATGAGCAGCATCATCCTGGCGATGCCGGCCAGCCCGACGTCCGACTACAACAAGGTGCTGCAGCCGGCGCTGGAAACGGTGTTCGGCAACACCTGGCGGATCGTGGTCGCCAGCATGCTGGCGTTCTGGGTCGGCGACTTCGTCAACTCCTTCGTGATGGCGCGGATGAAGGTCTGGAGCCAGGGCCGGCACCTGTGGATGCGCACCATCGGCTCGACGATCTGCGGTCAGTCGATCGACAGCCTGCTGTTCTACCCGGTGGCGTTCTTCGGCATTCTCGACAACGCCACGCTCGCCTCGCTGATGGCCTTCAACGTGCTGTTCAAGATCGGCGTCGAGGTGCTGTTCACGCCGGCTACCTACTGGATGGTGCATGCGCTGAAGCGTGCCGAGGGCGTCGACACCTACGACACCCACACCTCGTTCTCGCCGTTCTCGCTGAAGGACGAAGGCGAGTCGCGCCGGATCGACTGACAGTGCCGGCGTTCAGCTGCGGTTCGGGCAGCGGCTGCAACAGTCCGGCCCGGTCCCGACTGCCGGAAACCCCGATGCTGACCCGCCTGTACCTGTCCTTCCTCGCCGCCTTCGTCGCGCTGCTGCTGGCCGGCGCCGTACGCGCCGCCGGCAGCGCCACGGTTGTGGCTGGCGACGATCTGAATGATCCTGCCGCCACCTCGGTGCGCTCGCGGATCGAGTTCGACACGCCGGATCGCGTGCGCGTGCAGGCTGATCGCGGCGTCGACGGCTACCTGCTGGTGCGCGACGGCCGCGCCTATGCGGTGGCCGATCTCAACGGCCAGCAGATGGTCTTCGACTACGCCCAGACGATGGCGCAGTTCGGCGGCCTGGCGCGCAGCCTGGCGCCGCGCAGCCTGGTCACCGACGGCCGCTTCGTCAGCCTGACCGGACCGGGCCGCAGCGAGACCATCGCCGGCCTCAGCGGCCGCGTCTGGCTGCTGACCACGGTCAACAAGGCTGGCCACGAGCGCCGGGACGAACTGGTGCTGACCGCCGATCCGCGCGTGCGCGAGCTGACCGATGCGCTGCTGGCCACCGGCCGGATCGTCGCCAAGGCGTTCCCGGAACTCGATGCCGAGGCCAACGAGCAGCTGGCCGGCGAGCTGCGCAAGCGCGGCACCGGCCTGCTGCGGATCGGCAACAGCTTCCTGCTCGAACGGCTCGATCCGGCCAGCCCGGCCGCGCCGCGCTTCGCGCTGCCGGCCGAACCGATGGTGCTGCCGGATCTCGGCGGCCTGTTCGGCCGCTGAGCGGACCCGCTCAGAAGAACGCCATCGTCCGCACTTCGATGCTCTCGCGTGGCCGGGCATCGGGCCGCGTGTCCGGGTGCTCGAACGCGCTGTGGAACATGAACCGGGCACGGCCGTCGGTGGCCGAGTCGTAGGTCTTCAGCAGCAGCGCCTGACGGGCATTCATGCCGGGAAAGTAGGACCAGCGGTGCGCCGGATTCGGGCGCATGACGTGGATCTCGCCGGTGCGCTCGCGGTACTTCAGGTCCATCAGCAGCAGATCGTCCGGCGACTGCGTGCTGGCATCGCACATCGCCAAGGGCAGTTCCTCGACCTGCGCGTAGAGCGGCTTCCAGACGTTGTAGAACGCCACCCGGCGCGCCAGCAGCGCGTCCGCCTCGTCTGGCAGCAGGTCGCGCAGCCGCTGCGGGCCGCTGCGCTCGGTGTAGTCGCTGTGCACCAGCAGCACCGCCGGACGCTGCACGGTGGTCTGCACGCTCAGATCGTCGGCCGGCATCCGGCGGCGGATCGTGTGGTCGAACACCACCACGCGGCGCGCGCCGCTGTGCTGCCGGACATGGGCGACGACCTGCGCGTAATAGGCAGCGGTCACCGCTGCGTCATCGTCGAAGGCGGTGAAGCCGGCGGGGAAATCGTGGATCTCGAAGCCTTCGCGGTCGGCGCTCAAACGGTCCGCCTGCGGCCAGCCGTCGTGGATCGGCACCGTGCGCGCCTCGCTGCCCGGCGGATTGCGATCGACTTCGCCATCCGGCTCGTAGAACCAGGTGTTCAGCCGGCGGCCGTTGTCGGCGCTGTAGTGCAGGGTGGCGAGAATCGGGGCGGAAGCGGTCATCGGTGGGCGGTTCCGGGAAAGGTCTGGCCGATGGTTGCCGGGCCGGCGTCGCCCGGCAAGGAGGATGCGCCCCGCCCCGCCGCCGTCAGTTCGACTTGCGCCGCGGCCGCGCCTTCGGCGTCAGCTTCAGCACCGGCTCGTCGCCGCCAGACAGGCCGGGCACGACGATCACGCCGGCTTCGGCCAGCATCCGCAGCTGCGCGCTGATCGCATCGCTCGGACCTTCGGCGCGCAGGTAGCGGCCGTCTTCCTGCAGCAGCCAGCTTTGCGCGGTGTCGGCGAGATAGGTTTCCAGGTGCTCGCGCACGCGGCTGCTGATCTCCGGATCGCGCAGCGGGAAGGCGATCTCGACGCGGCGCAGCAGGTTGCGCTCCATCCAGTCAGCGCTCGACAGCCAGACCTCGTCGTGGCCGCCGTTGTGGAACCAGAACGCCCGCTGGTGTTCGAGGAAGCGGCCGACCACCGAGCGCACCCGGATGTTGTCCGACAGCCCCGGCACGCCGGGCCGCAGCGAGCACATGCCGCGCACGATCAGGTCGATCTGCACGCCGGCCTGCGAGGCCTCGTACAGCGTCTTGATGGTTTCCGGCTCGACCAGGCCGTTCATCTTGGCGACGATCCGAGCCGGCTTGCCGGCCAGCGCCTGCCGGCGTTCGTGGTCGATGCGCTCGCGGATGCCGGTGGCCAAGGTGAACGGCGCCTGCAGCAGCCGGGTCAGCGCCGGCACCTTGCCGAGGCTGGTCAGCTGCAGGAACACGTTGTGGACGTCGCGGCAGATCTCGGCGTCGGCGGTCAGCAGGCCGTAGTCGGTGTACATCCGCGCGGTGCGCGGGTGGTAGTTGCCGGTGCCGAGATGCGCGTAATGGCGCAGGCCGCTGTCCTCGCGGCGGACGATCAGCATCATCTTGGCGTGGGTCTTGTAGCCGACCACGCCATAGACGACATGGGCGCCGACGTCCTGCAGCGCTTCGGCCAGCGAGATGTTGTCGGCCTCGTCGAAGCGGGCGCGCAGCTCGACCACCACGGTCACTTCCTTGCCGGCCCGCGCGGCCTGGATCAGCGCTTCGGCGACCGCGCTCTTGGCGCCGGTGCGGTACAGCGTCTGCTTGATCGCCAGCACGTTGGGGTCCTTCGCAGCCTGGCGCAGCAGCTCCAGCACCGGCGCGAAGGAATCGTAGGGATGCTGCAGCAGCCGGTCCTTCTCGCGCATCGCCGCGAACAGGTCGCCGGCCAGCGGCTTGGGCACCCGCGGCGTGAACGGCAGGTCCTTGAGATCGGCGCGGTCGATCAGGTCCGGCACGGCCAGCAGCCGCATCAGGTTGACCGGGCCGTTGCACGGGTAGATGTCGGCGTTCGACAGGTTCAGCTCGTCGGCCAGGTAGCGGATCAGCTCGTCCGGGCAGTTGTGCGCCACTTCCAGCCGCACGGTGTCGCCCCACTGGCGCTGTTCCAGCTCGTCTTCGAGCGCTTCGAGCAGGTCGGAGGCCTCGGCTTCATCGACCAGCAGGTCGGAGTTGCGGGTGACGCGGAACTGGTAGCAGCCGCTCGGCTCCATGCCCGGGAACAGCTGGCCGACCTGGGCGTGGATGACGCTCGACAGGAACACGAAATCATGCGGCCCGGTGCCCGGCACGCTGACCGGCAGCTGGATCAGCCTCGGCAGCGCGCGCGGCGCCTGCACCACCGCGTAGCCGATGTTGCGGCCGAAGGCATCGCGACCATCGAGGCCGACGATGAAGTTCAGCGACTTGTTCATGATCCGCGGGAACGGATGCGCCGGATCGAGGCCGATCGGCGACAGCACCGGCATCACCTCGTTCTCGAAGTAGGCCTTCAGCCAGGTCTCCTGCTCCGCCGACCAGCTGGCGCGGCGCAGGAAGCGGATCGACTCGGCTTCCAGCGCCGGGATCAGCACGTCGTTCAGCACCCGGTACTGGTCGTCGACCAGCGCATGTGCGGAGCCCGCGATCGCCGCCAGCAGTTCGGCCGGCGTGTTGCCGTCCGGGCCGACCGTGGTGGCGCCGACCTTGACCATCTGCTTGAGGCCGGCGACGCGGATCTCGAAGAACTCGTCGAGGTTCGAGCAGGAAATGCACAGGAACTTCAGCCGCTCCAGCAGCGGTACCCGGACATCCTCCGCCTGCGCCAGCACCCGGCGATTGAATTCGAGCAGCGACAGCTCGCGGTTGATGAATGTGGGCGGCGGCGACGGCGGCATGGCGGTCATGCGGGGGCGGTAACACGATGACGAGACTTGAGATCGTACTAGAAGGCGGATTTATGAAGCTTTCATGACCGACGACGCCCGACGGCAGGATTCAGCGGCCGGACGCGCCCAGCACCGCTTCGAACGGCTCGATGTCGCTGGCAGCGATGCCGGCCGCGCGCATCGCGACAACCGACTCGGCCAGCGCCTGCCGGCTGGCGGCACTGTGATCGCGCTGGTGGACGATGCGCGCCTTCAGCGCAGCCAGCAGCTCGGCCCGGCCAGGATCGCTGGTGGTGGCCTGCAGTGCCTTGGCGTCGATCGCGGCCAGCACCTGCAGCGCCTCATCGTGGCGGCCCGCTTCGGCAACCAGCTCGGCCAATCCGAAGCGCGCCGCCTGCACCAGCGCCGACTGCGCGCCGGAGGTCTTGACCAGCCCGGCCTCGGCGGCACGCAGATGGTCGACTGCCGCCTGCCGGTGACCGCGTTCCGATTCCAGGAAGCCGAGGTTCATCTGCTCGACCAGCGTGTACTGGTTGTCGGCCCCCCAGCGCCGCTGCGCGCGGGCCAGCACCTCGCGCTGGATCGCCAGCGCCGCCGCGCTGTCGCCGGCCAGCGACTGCATGCGGCCAAGGCTGGACAGCGCCGAGATGGTCCGCTGGCCGTCCTCGCCTTCCAGCTGCTCGAACGCCGTGGCCGCCGCCTGCGCGTAGGGAATCGCGTCGGCCACGCGATCCTGGGCACGCAGGGCATTGGCCAGATTCAGGCGGGCGCTGGCCAGCGCAGCGCCGCCGATACTGGCTTCGCTGTAGCGCTCGCCGGACAGGATGCCGCGGGCGATCAGTTCGGCTTCGCGCGGCCGCTGCAGGCGCAGCAGGCAGCCGGCGATGGTGCCCTCGATGTGCGCCGCCGCCGCCGCATCGTCCGGGTGCAACAGCTGGTTCAGGCGCTCGGCATTGCGGTAGCGGGCCAGTGCCGCTTCCGGCTCGACCTTCTGGTAATGCCAGGTGCCATGGGCCAGCTGGGCCTTCAGCGCGATCTCGCTGGCCGCCTGCAGCCGGGCGCCGGCGGCGGCGTCGCTGCGCGCCAGCTGCGCCTTCGCCTCGTCGAAGCGCGACAGGAAACTCAGGGTCAGCGCCCGCTCGTAACCGGTCAGCACGGCATCGTCGGACAGCGGCCCGAGCACCGCATCGAACAGGTTCAGCGCCCGCGCCAGCTGCGGCTCGGCGAGGTCGTAGCTGGCCAGCGCCCGGTAGGCGCGGCCGAGCGTGCGGCGCAGCCCGGCCTCGACCAGCGGCGCGCCATCGAAGCGGTCACCGAGGCGCTCGGCGGCACGGTCGATCACTTCGCGCAGCGGCGGATTGCGCTGGTACCAGCCGGTCGCGGCACCGCCGGCACCGGCAGCACCGAGCAGGTCATCGGTGAGGAAGCGATTGACCGCTTCGGCGAGTGCTGCCTGCTGGCGCGCGGTGTCGCGGGCCAGTCCGGCCTGATGCGCCTGCCACAGGCTCGCGCCGAGGCCGAGCAGCAGCAGCACGCCGGCAGCCAGCATCCACGGCCGCCGCGCCTGGCTGCGCTCGATGCGCCGCTCGGCCGCCGTGGCGCGGGCTTCGGCAGCGAGCAGGCGCTGGGCCGCGACCCGCCGCTGGTCGCGGTGGCGCAGCCGAGTCAGCAGCGCGGCCACCGTTTCCAGCCGCTGCTGCGGCTGGCCGGCGGTGGCGGCGGCGATGTCGGCGCGCACTTCGGGGTCGGCGATGTCCTGCTCCCAGCCGGTCGCCATCGGCCGCTTCAGGTCGCCGACCAGCAGCTGGTAGAGGATCAGCCCGAGCGCGTAGACATCGCTTTGCACGCTGGGCGCCTGGCCGGCGATCAGCTCCGGAGCCAGATACAGCGGCGTGCCATCGTTGGCCTGCGCGGCATCGGCGACGGTGAAGCCGAGCCGGGTGATGCCGAGCGCCTCGAGCCGCTCCGGTTCGAGCAGCCGGCTGCTGCCGAAGTCGGCAAGCTTCGGCTGCCAGGCCGGCGTCGCACCGCTTGCGGCGCGTGGCGCGATCAGCACATTGGCCGGCTTCAGATCCTTGTGCAGCACGCCGACCGAATGCGCGGCCGCCACGGTGTCGGCGATCGCCAGGAACAGGGCGATGCGCGCTTCGCCGTCGAGCGCCGCAAGGTGGCCCTGCTCCGCCCAGGTCGCCAGATCGACGCCGCCGTCCTCGGATTCCAGGAAGAACGGCGGCGCCTCGAAGTTCCAGTCGAGCACCCGCACCAGATCGTCGCGCGGACCCAGCGCTTCGCGGAGCAGTCGCGACAAGGTGGCCTCGCGCTTCAGCGCCGCCAAGCTGTCGCCATCGCTGCCGAACTTGTAGACGCGCGCCTCGCCGGTCTTGCCGTGGCGGGCACGCCAGACCGCGCTCCCGTCGTGGCCGCCGAGCAGGGATTCGAGCCGGAACGCGTCGCGGCCCGGCACCGGCGTATCGGCGGCCAGCGCCAGGTCGGTGTGCAACTGGCGGCCGACTGCGACGCGCTCGACCGGCCCGGCCAGCCGGTAGCCGATCCGCGGCAGGGTGCTGATCCGCGCACTTTCCTGCTCGCCGAGCGCCTTGCGCAGCTTGGTCACGGCATTCGCCAGCACGTTGTCGACGGTCGGCCGCCCGGCCCAGACCGCTTCCAGCAACTCCTCGCGGCTCACCACCTCGTCCGGGTGGCGCAGCAGTTCGGCGAGCACCTGCAGCGGCCGCTGCTCCAGTTCGACCGCCTGGCCATCGACGCTCAGCGACTGGCGCGACGCGTCGTACTCCACCGCGCCGAAACGGTAGCGGTACAGCAATGCGTCGCGGCGCGGCTCCCTGCGATCCATCGGTGCGGTCCGAAAAGTCCCGAAGTGTTTGCGCGGTTATCGCGTGCAGGCCCGATGCGGTCAACCGGCGCACGGCCGACCCCGCCCGATTCCCCTTCCACAAGCCACTGACCGGGAACGGAAATTCCAGCCGTTAGGGTTCCGTTAGGACGGCGTGATGGCGCTGTCCGGAAGGCTGCGGCTCACTGCATCCCATCGCTGTACCGCCCTACCGCTGCCGACAGGATCGCCCGCCATGACCGACGCCCGCCCCTCTCCGCCACGTCTTGAATGCCGTGCGGCCGCCGGCACGCAAGCCGGCCCGGCCGGCCGCAGCGATGACGACCTGCGCTGCCCGGCGAAGATCAGGACCCGCGTCGACGGGCCGGACATCGCCGGCCTGCGCCTTGGCCTGAGCCGCGACGAGGCGCTGAATCTGGCGCGCTGCGCGCAGCAGGACGCCGTGGTCGCCAACGAGAACCGCTTCCTGTCCGGCCTGAACACCGGCGCGATGAAGCTCGGCCCGCAGCAGTTCACCGTGCAGTCCGGCGACACCGCCGACTGCAAGTTCAGCAGCCTCAGCGATGCCCAGGCCTGCGGTCTCGGCCAGCGGGTCTGGAAGCACGTCGCCGAATCGGTGACCGTGGCGACCCCCGGCGTGCCCGGCCGCGAAACCGCCGTCGCCATCTGGCGCACCCAGAACTATCGGCCCGGCGAGCAGCCGGCCGCCGTCACGGTGCAGCAGGCGCTGATCGACAAGTACGGCCCGCCTCAGCGCACCCAGAAGTACGACGGCAACCGGCCGTGGGTGCAGATCTGGTGGCTGCGCGATCCCGGCGGCCAGCCGCTGTCCGAGCAGAACCCGCTGGCCGGTCGCTGCCCGACGCTCCAGGCCCACGCCAACGTGTCGCAGTCCTGGAGCGAGGCCTGCGGCCTGACCATCGCCGCGATGCTGACCCTGGCGCCGGAGAATCCGCTGCTGGTCGCCGACCTCAGTGTCGGCATGGCCGATCAGGCCAAGCTCTACGCCTACGGCACGGCGATGCAGGAGGAAATCCTGGCCCTGGAAAAGCAGCGCCAGGAAGGCGAAGCCAAGGCCGCCGCCAAAGGCGCGGCGGCGCCGAAGCTGTGAGCGCCGCCGTCATGCGTTACCGCTCTGTGCTGCCGCTGATGGCAACGCTGCTGCTGATCGCCTGCGGCGGATCGTCGCCGGACCCGTCGCCGCCACCGGCAGCGGTCTACGGCGCAGCGCCAGCATCCGCGCCAGCCGCCGCGCCGAACGCCGCATCAAGCCCGACGCTAGGCGCCGCAGCGGAATCGGCGCCCGCTGTCGGCGGCGACAGCCTCGACTATCCCGACGACCTGCAGCTGCTGCTGCTCGGCTACCGCCTGGCCGGCCTGACGCCGCCGTTCGAGCGCTGGGCGCAGGAGGCACAGGCGGTGCGCAGCGCCGACGAGTTTTCGCGGGCTGCGGCGCTGACCACGGAAGTCGAGCGGCTGCAGGCGGTGGCGGCGTCGGTCGCCAACGTCGGCTGGGTTCGGGTCAAGACCCACTGCAACCTCAGCGAGTACGACGGTGGCCGCGGCGGCTACTACCTGCCGGCATTCGAGCCGGGGGTGCGCTACAGCTTCGAAGCGTTCCGCGACAAGGTCGACCTGCAGATCGCCAACAGCGCCGATGCCTACCTCTGGCCGCTGACCCCGGACGCGGCCCGCAACATCCTGCAGAAGACCGGCACCCGGGCCGTCGATGTCGACATGCACATCGCGATCACCCGGGCGACGCGCCGCGCGAGCGGTCTGCAGCTCGACGGCCGGGTGCAGGACTACCGGGTGATCAGCAGCCAGTACGGCAATCCGGCGGTGCTCGGCACCGTCCAGCTCAAGTGAGGCCGGCGCTGATGACACGGTCCGCCGTGCGCATCCCCCCGCGCCATCCGGGAGTCCTGTCCATGAAAGCGATCGTCACCACCCTGCTGCTGTCCTGCCTGCTGCTCGCCAGCTGTCGCGGCGGCGGCCTGAGCGGCGAATACGGCCAGCGCAACGAGATCAGCGGCGACTGGAACACCGTCTACACCTTCAAGGGCGACCGGGTGGAGATCGACCTGCTCGGCAACATCCAGGTCGGCAGCTTCACCGTCGAGGACCGCAAGGTCTACATCACCTTCGCCGGCCAGACCCAGGCGATGCGTATCGACGACGCCGGCTGCATCGACGGCGGCCTGCTGTTCGGCCGCGCCTGCAAGAAATCCTGAACACCCTCCCCGCCCCACCCACCAGGAAACCTCTCATGTCCGCCAGTCTGATTCGCACCGTCCACGTCGGCAGCAACGCGATCGAGATCCACATCTTCAGCGGCGAAGTGATGGAGTCGCAGAAATGGACCACCACGCAGATTTCCGGCGGTGGCGGCGGCGGCTACAGCCACAACGGCACCGGCTTTTCGTCGAGCGCGCCAGTGCGCTCGCATACCACCACCCACGACCAGATCTTTGTCCGCGCAGCGAACGGCGAGGAGCGGGCACTGGAGCTGTCCGATGTCCACCTGGCGGTGCGCAAGGGCCAGTGGCTGACCTTGTTCCTGGCGGTCAAGGCCGGCAAGAACGAGGGCCCGTACGTGGCGATCCTCAATCACAACACCGGCTCGATGGACTGGGTCGCCAAGGCGGTCAACGACAGCTGCGGGCCAATGCTCTACAACCTGCTGATCGTCCTCGGCGTGATCGCCGGCGTGGTCGGCGTGCTCTCGGCCTTCAGCGGCGGCTTCGGCAACTTCCTCACCGGCGCGTTCTGGGGTGGTCTCGGCATCGGCGGCATCCTGTGGATCGTCCGCCGCCGCAAGGCGTTCAAGGCCGAGATCAGCACGCTGACCGCACAGATCAAGGCCCAGCACGGGCCAGCCAGCAGCTGAGTTCCGCGCCCGAGGTCAGCGCACCACGATCGCCTGCGCGAACTTGACGACATCGGCCGCCGGCACGTCGCCCGGCACCGCCAGCCCGCGCTGCACGGCCGGGCGGTCGCGGATGGCGCTGCGCCAGCGGCTCAGGTTCGGCAGGTCGTCGATCGCCACGCCGGCCCAGCCGTGGATGTTCGGCCAGGTGAAATTGATGATGTCGGCGATCGAATAGCTGCCGCGCCCCGGGCCGACCAGGAAGTCGCGGCCTTCGAGGCGGCTGTCGAGCACCTTGTACAGGCGCCGTGTCTCGTTCTGGTAGCGGTCGATCGCCGGCTGGTACTTCTCGTGCCAGTAGCGGAAGAACACGTTGGCCTGGCCCTGCATCGGACCGACGCCGCCCATCTGGAACATCACCCACTGCAGCGTTTCCGAACGCAGGCGGGTGTCGGTCGGCAGCAGCTGGCCGTATTTCTCGGCCAGATAGATCAGGATCGCGCCGGATTCGAACACCGCGAACGGGCCCGCGCCGTCCTGCGGCGCGTGGTCGACGATCGCCGGAATCCGGCCGTTCGGATTGATGGCGAGGAACTCCGGCGTCTTCTGCGCGCCGCTGCCGAGATCGACGCGCTGCACCGTGTACGGCACGCCCAGCTCCTCCAGCATGATCGACACCTTGTGGCCGTTCGGGGTCGGGGCGGTGAACAGGTCGATCATCGGAACGCTCGGCTTTGAAAGGGTGGCCGACGCTAGCGCGATCGCCAGCGTCCCGCCAGCCGACACGAAAAGGGCCGGCGTCCTTGCGGAAACGCCGGCCCGTCGGGTGCCGCGATGCGCCTAGGCAGCGACCGCCACCGGCGCCAGCTTGCGTGCCGGCGCCGCGTACTGCGCGGCCAGCGCGTCGATCTGGTCGAGCACCGCGCGGTTGTCGTGATCCCAGGGATGGAAGCCCGGCTTGAAGTAGTCGAGCCACGGCAGCGCGATGCCGCGCAGGGCGCCGACCGGTCCCAGCATCAGCCAGCCGAACTTCGCCCAGTCGCGCAGGCCGTGGCGGTGCTCGGTGTCGGCCTTGACCATGCGCGCCATCGCCCAGGCAATCGCCGACAGGAACACGCCGGTGATCACCACCAGCGTCGACGTGCGCAGCAGGTAGGCCCGCAGCGTCTTGCCCATGATCTTGCCGTAGACGTCGTAGGTCACTGCCTTGTGCTCGGTTTCCTCGAGCGCGTGCCAGCGCCACATCGCGGTCATCGTCGGCTCCGAGCCGTCGATGATTTCCGGCTTGCGCAGCAGCAGGTCGCCGTAGATCGCGGTGAAGTGCTCCAGCGCGATGGTGATCGACAGCTGCACCTCGTGCGGCAGCTTCCTGGCCGCCTCGATGATCGCGAAGATCTCGCGGCCCAGCGTCGCCGCCGGCAGGCCCTGGGCTTCGAGGCGCTCGTTGTATTCCTCGTGCTCGCGGCCGTGCATCGCTTCCTGGCCGATGAACGCGGTGACCTGCTGCTTCAGCTCCGGATCGCTGATCTGGTCGCGGTAATGGCGCAGCGAATGGATGAAGAAGCGCTCGCCGTCCGGGAAGAACAGCGACAGCGTGTTCATGTAGGCGCTCAGCAGCGGACCGTGGGCGTTCCAGCGCTTCAGGTCGATGGCGGCGAGGTCGAACTTCAGGTCACGGCGGGTCGGCATCATCGGAGACAACTCCGGCAGGGGAATGATCTGAAATAACTGTGCCATTGATTGATGTCACAGTAAAGACAGGCATCCTGACGCGGATCGGCGAGCCGGTGTCGTAGGTATGATTCACGGCATGAAAGGCATTCTCGGTCGGCTGTCCCCGTTTGCGCAGACCGGCGCCGCCCGTGCGGGCAGCGCCGGCACGACGACCACGGCCGTCCGCGAATACACCATCGATGAGCTGGCCCGCCAGGCCGGCACCACGGTGCGCAATGTCCGCGCCTACCAGGATCGCGGCATCATCCCGCCGCCCGAGCGGCGCGGCCGGGCCGGGGTCTACAACGCCGAACACCTGTCGCGGCTCCGGATCATCGGCCAGCTGCTGGCGCGCGGGTACACGCTGTCGTCGATCGGCGAACTGATCGAAGCGCTCGATCAGGGCCAGAACCTGGCGCAGGTGATCGGCATCGAGTCGGCGGTGGCCAGCCCCTGGACCGACGAGCAGCCGATGACCTATTCGCTGCCGGACCTGATCAAGCTGTTCGAAGGCAATTTCGACCCGCGCGTGCTGGCCACGGTCGTCGACCTGGACATCCTGCATCAGCAGGGCGCGAAGTTCGTGGCGCCGAGCCCGAAGATGATCATCGCCGCCGCCGAGCTGGTGAAGACCGGCATCCCGCTGGCCGACATGCTCGACGTGGTCAGCCAGCTGCGCGCCAATGTCGAACGCGCCGCCGAAGCGATGGTGCAGCTGATCGACAAGCACCTGCTGGAAAAATACGGCGACGGCCTGCCGCCGCCGGAGGAATCGGCCGAGATCGGCGACCTGATCTGGCGGCTGCGGCCGCTGGTCGAGATGGCTGTCCACGCCGAGGTGTCGCGAGCCATGCAGCGCGCCGCCACCCAGCACCTCGGCGATCGCCTGAGCCATGTGCTGGAGCAGTTCGAGCGGGCCCGCCTGCAGGGCGCCGCCAAAGCCGATTCCGACGACGCCTGAGCACGGCCTGACGCGCGCCGCTAGATCGCCAGCGCCCGGTCCGGGTAATCGGTGAACACGCCGTCGACGCCCATCTGGCGCAGCAGGCGCATTTCGACCGGGTCGTTGACCGTGTAGACGTACACCTTGATGCCGTGGGCGTGGGCATCGGCGATCAGCCTGGGATCGACGAATTCCGAGGACAGGTTCAGCGTCGCCGCGCCCAGTTCCAGCGCGCAGCCGGCCCAGTCCAGCGGCACGCCGCAGAGCAGCGCGCCAACCGGAATCTCCGGCGCCAGCTGCTTGAACTCCCAGAGTTCGGGCAGGTGGAACGACGACACCAGGAACTTCTCGACCGGCCAGCCGGCCTCGACCTGGCTGCGGATCACCGCCGCCACCGCCTCGGCGGTGCCGCCGGCCGACTTCAGCTCGATATTGACGCCGACCCGCTGGTCGACCAGGTCGAGCACCTCCTGCAGCGTCGGAATCAGCTGGCCGCCGCCGGCATCGAGCGCCCGCAGCGCCGCCAGCGGCTGATCGGCCAGAAAGCCGTGGCCGTTGGTGGTGCGATCGAGCGTCAGGTCGTGGAACACCAGCAGTGCGCCGGACGGATGCCGCTGCACGTCGAACTCCACCCACGGCGCGCCCAGCGCGATGCCGGTGTCGATCGCCAGCAGGGTGTTTTCCGGCGCGTGGCCACGTGCGCCGCGATGACCGATGACGGTGAACGCGCTGGAGAACATGACGGGCTCGTCTGCGGCAGGCGGAGCCTTACTTTACGCTCGCCCTGCGCCGGACAGACGGACGACCCGCAGCTGCCTTGCAGCCGCGCAGGCCGCCGCGACTGGCGTCCCTCGATCGGCTCAGGACCCCTCGAACCATGCTCCGTCTGCCCGCTGTCGACGCCGCCCGCCGCGCCGTCCCGCTGTTGATCGGCCGCTGCACGGCCGCCGTGCTGGCGCTGGTCGCCGGTCTGCCCGGCAGCGCCGCTGCCCAGCTGCTGCCGCCGGTCTGCGGCTGGTACGAGCCGCCGGTGGCGCTGGCCTACCCGGAAGCGAACGCCCGCTACTACCAGATCGACCTGCCGGCCCGGCCGCCGGCCGGCGCGCGAGTGCGCGTGGAGGGCGAATTCCTCGGCACCCGCTACTTCTCGCTGCAGACCTACGACGCCCGTTTCGATCCGGTCGACCACCTGGCCGACTACCGGCTGCGGGCCGATCCCGGCAGCCGTTCGACCCTGCTCGGCCCCACGGCCAGCAACCCGACGATCCGCCCCGGCGGCCGCTATACCGCGTATGTCGAGTACGGCGCGCCGCCCCGGCAGCGGCCCCGCAACACGCTGTACACCGGCACCCGCATCGACGCACCGGTGCGCGCCCGGCTGTGGCTGCGCGCCTATCTGCCGGAAACGCGGGTGCCGCTGCCGGTCGTGGTGCTGGAAACGCCGGACGGCGACCGGCCGCTGTTCGCGCCCGATACCTGCCGGCCGCCGCTGCGCCCGGCAGGGGTCGATACCGACGCCGCCGATGTCACCACCGCAGCGGCGGACGCAGCACCCGCGCCGACGACCGCCGCCGACTTCGTGGCGACGGCCGGCAGCAGCCCGCGCCTGCGCCGTTTCGAGGTGTTCCACGACATCGGCGACGACGGCGAGGCCAACAGCCAGTTCGGCCTGAACCAGGACGCCGCCTACATGGCGCTGGCCGTACGCCGCAGCGACGACGTGCTGCTGGTGCAGGGCCGCGCACCGACCTTCCGCGACCGCTTCGTCGCCGTGCCGCTGCGCCCGGAAGTGCGCTACTGGTCGTTCTGCCAGAACGACGAGCAGCGCACGACCGTAGTCGCCTGCGCAGCCGATCGCAGCATTCCGGTCGATGCCGCCGGCCGCTACCACCTGGCGCTCGGCGACGGGCTGCCGGTGCTGCCGTTGCGCGCCCGGGGCTTCGCGGCGCTGCCGTTCGGCATGGTCCGCGATGGCCGGGGCCTGCTGATCTACCGGCAGCTGATCGCCGCCGTCGATTTCGCCGGCGCGATCCAGCGGGTCGGCAGCGGACAGGACGCCCGTGCCGTGATCGGCGACTACGCGCCGATCGCCGTCAGCTGTCCGCGCACGCTGTTCAGCGCCCGGGTCCGGGCCGGCGACACGCCGGCCAGCATCATCGCCAGCTGCGCCGCCGCACCCTGAGGCCGGCGGCGTCCCCCTCGCCTGCGAATCAGGCGATGGTGACGATCTTCATGGTGTTGGTGCCGCCGAGTTCGCCGGTGAGGTCGCCACGGGTCAGCAGCACGCGGTCACCGGTGACGATCACCCGGCGGTACTTGAGGCAGGCGATCGCCTCGCGTTCGGCCTGCATCGCGTCCGAGGTCGAGGGATCGAAGCTCACCGGGTAGACGCCACGGCACAGCGCCATCTTGCGGCGCGTCCGCTCGTGGCGGGTCAGCGCGTAGACCGGAATGCCGCTGTCGGTGCGCGACACCATCAGCGCCGTCGAACCGGATTCGGTCAGGCTGACGATGGCCTTGGCGTGCATCTGCTGCGCGGTCCAGGTGGTGGCCATCGCCACGGCTTCGTCGATGCGCTCGAAGTGGCTGCCCATCGTCCGCCGCGAGCGCTCGCGGCTCGGCATCGCCCGCTCGGCGCCGACGCAGACGCGCGCCATCGCCTCGATGGTCTTGACCGGCCATTTGCCGGTGGCGGTCTCCGCCGACAGCATCACAGCATCGGTGCCGTCCATCACCGCGTTGGCGACATCGAGCACTTCGGCGCGGGTCGGAATCGGGTTGACGATCATCGACTCCATCATCTGCGTCGCCGTGATCACCATACGGTTGGCCTCGCGCGATGCGGCGATGATCTTCTTCTGCCAGCCCGGCAGCTCGGCATCGCCGATCTCCACGCCGAGATCGCCGCGCGCCACCATCACCACGTCGCTGGCCTTGATGATGGCCTCGAGATTCGGCAGCGCCTCGGCGCGCTCGATCTTGGCGACCAGCGCGGCACTGCCGCCGGCCGCCTTCATCAGCTCGCGCGCCTCGTGCATGTCGGCCGCCGAGCGCGGGAAGCTGACGGCGATGAAATCGGCGCCGATCGAAATCGCGTGGACCAGGTCCTCGCGGTCCTTGTCGGTCAGCGCCGCCGCCGACAGGCCGCCGCCCTGCTTGTTGATGCCCTTGCGGTTCGACAGCACGCCGCCGAGCACCACCACGGTGTCGATGCAGCTGCCCTTGACGGCGGTGACCCGCAGGGTGATCGCGCCATCGTTGAGCAGCAGGATGTCGCCCGGCCGGGTGTCGTCCGGCAGCTCCTTGTAGGCGCAGCCGACGGCATGGACATCGCCGGCTTCGGTCGGCAGCGCGGTATCGAGCCGGAACGCCGCGCCCTCGACCAGTTCGACGGGGCCGTCGGCAAAGCTTTCGATGCGGATCTTCGGGCCCTGCAGATCGGCGAGCACGCCGATGTCGTAGCCCATCTCGTGGGCGGCGCTGCGCACCGCAGCGGCGCGACGGGCGTGATCGGCGGCCTTGCCGTGCGAGTAGTTCAGGCGGACGACATCGACGCCGGCCATCAGCAGCCGCTTCAGCACGGCAGGGTCGTCGGTGGCGGGGCCGAGCGTGGCGAGGATCTTGGTGCGACGGTTCATGGCGGCAGGTCGGCGGGCGAAAGGATCACGGCGAGATGCGGACAGCGCCGGCATCCGCGAGCGCTGCGCCGGCATTGCACCACATCACCCGCCGGCTCGCGGCGAGGCGACGCCGGGCGGCCGCCGCCGGCAGCCGCGTGGAAGGCGCTGCCCCGGGCGACGGCAGCGGGCAAAATGGCGGCTCCTCCCCGACTTCCGCGAACCCGCCCATGACTGTCCTCGGCACCCCGCTGTCCCCGAACGCCACCCGCGTGATGCTGCTCGGCAGCGGCGAGCTGGGCAAGGAAGTGGTGATCGAGCTGCAGCGGCTGGGCGTGGAGACCATCGCCGTCGATCGTTATGCCGATGCGCCGGCGATGCAGGTGGCTCATCGCAGCCATGTGATCAAGATGCTCGATGGCGACGAGCTGCGCCGCATCGTCGCGCTGGAGCAGCCGCACTTCATCGTTCCGGAAATCGAGGCGATCCACACGCCGACCCTGCAGGCGCTCGAAGCCGAAGGCGCGGCCACCGTGATCCCGACCGCCCGCGCCGCGCGGCTGACCATGGACCGCGAAGGCATCCGCCGGCTGGCCGCCGAAACGCTGGGTCTGCCGACCTCGCCGTATCGCTTCGCCGACAACCTCGCCGACTACCAGGCCGCCGTCGCGGCCATCGGCATTCCCTGCGTGGTCAAGCCGCTGATGTCGTCGTCCGGCAAGGGCCAGAGCACGATCAAGTCGGCGGCCGACGTGCAAAAAGCCTGGGATTACGCGCAGGAAGGCGGCCGCGCCGGCGCCGGCCGGGTGATCGTCGAAGGCTTCATCCCGTTCGATTACGAGATCACGCTGCTGACCGTTCGCCATTCGGGCGGCACGTCGTTCTGCGCGCCGATCGGCCACCTGCAGATCGACGGCGACTACCGCGAATCCTGGCAGCCGCATCCGATGTCGGCGCTGGCACTGCAGCGGGCGCAGGCGATTGCCGAAACGATCACCGCCAACCTCGGCGGCCGCGGCCTGTTCGGCGTCGAGCTGTTCGTCAAGGGCGACGAGGTGATCTTCAGCGAGGTGTCACCGCGCCCGCACGACACCGGCCTGGTGACGCTGATCTCGCAGGACCTGCCGCAGTTCGCGCTGCATGCCCGCGCCATCCTCGGCCTGCCGGTCCCGAACATCCGGCAACGGGGTGCTGCCGCCAGTTGCGCGCTGCTGATGGAAGGCGAGCATGTCGCGCCGCGCTTCACCGGAATCGCCGAAGCGCTGGCGGCGCCGGACACCCAGCTGCGCCTGTTCGGCAAGCCGTCGCTGTCCGGCCGCCGGCGCATGGGCGTGACCCTGGCACTGGCCGATGACGTGGACGCGGCGCGGGCCAAGGCGCGGCAGGCGGCAGCGGTGATCGGCATCGCCGGCTGAGGCTGCCCGCTCAGCCCTCGTCGCGGCTGCGGCGGTCGATCACCAGGGTCATCGAGCGGCGCAAGAAATGGCGGGTGCGCAGCCGCGCGCGGAACAGCGTCACCGCCGACTGCAGCACCAGCGCCAGGCTGGCCAGCGGCGCGGTCCAGCGAAAGTCGCGCAGCAGCAGCAGGCGCGGCTGCAGCGACAGGCAGCCACGATCGCCAACTTCGAGCACCGGGCCGTCCGGACCGGGGTGCTGCAGCAGCGCGCCGCTGTCGACCAGCTCGCGGACCGACGTGGTCAGGTCGGCGCGGCGCAGGCCGCATTCGCCTTCCCAGACGCGTTCCAGCTGCTGGAACGCGATCCGATCGCGGACGCCGCGCACGCCCTGCCCCCGCATGATGCGGTACAGGGCGGTATGGCGCGCGTGCTGCGTGACGAGCATCGGGATCTCCGGGGCCGGCCGGCAACACAGCGGCGGCCACGGGGCGATCCCCGGGGTCTGCGGCATCGGGTTCCGGCCCGGCTTGATCGGTACGAGACACTGCTTCGGCCCCGGCGCCCGGCCCGGTCGCCGCGAAAGGCAGCAGTTGGCCGATGGATGGCGCGCCGATGCGGCCGTGAGGCTCAGGCCCGGCGCGGCACGCCGAAGATCCAGCCTTCCGGCTGCCCTGCCCCGGCCGCCCACAGGGCCGGATCGGCGGCGCTGTGGCGCAGGCCGGCGGCGGTGACCAGCGCATCGCACTGGTGATCGTCGAAGCTGCCGCGCGCCAACCCGATCGAGGCCAGGGCGTTGAGCGCGTGGTTGAGATCCTCGCGGCTGCGCAGCTTGGCGTTGCCGAAGCCGGCCTGCCGGATGAACAGCCGCGGATAGATCTCGCAGACCACCGAGCGCCGGTCGTGGCCGGCGGCCGCGTCGAACGG
This sequence comes from Gammaproteobacteria bacterium, assembly GCA_026398815.1. GTDB lineage: Bacteria > Pseudomonadota > Gammaproteobacteria > Nevskiales > Nevskiaceae > Nevskia. The sequence continues at coordinate 28,305 of JAPLSA010000015.1, read as the reverse complement.
CCAGATCGCGACCCGAGTGTGGTCTTCGGCCTGCAGCCGGTGCAGCAGCCGCATGCCGGCCAGCGCGCCCTTGCCGACCTGCTTAGGCCCGATCAGCTGGAACGGCGTCTGCGGGTTGCCGAGGCCGGCGTCACGGCAGGCGCTTTCGGTGGCCCTCGGCGCCGCGTTCCAGCCGGGCGGCTGCGGGCCGGCGGTCCAGAAACGCGGATCGCCCGCCGCGTAGCGACTGCCGAGCAGATCGCCATCGGCGGCGCAGCGGGCATCGATGTCCGCCCACAGCGCCGGCGCCGGCCGGCCGTCGCCGGGCAGCGCGAAAGCGAAATCGAAGCCGACCAGCAGCCGCTGCGGCCGCGCCAGTTCGCGCTCCAGCCAGTCGAGCACGGCGGCGCGCGTCCAGGTCTTGCCGGGCGGCGGCACCAGCACCGGTGCCGCACGGCCGGCCACGCAGCTGGCCACCGCCACGCCGGCATAGCCCGGCTGGGCAGCGCCGGACCAGTCGATGCCGATGTAGCGGTCGAAGTCGGCGTCGACGGGCGCGCGCATCCGGCTCAGGCGCTGGGCAGCGGGATGAACTCGTGCTCGCCTGGCACCGCCGAGAACGGGCTGCCGGCCTCGCCGTAGCGCAGCCAGTCGGCCTTGGCCTGTTCGATGCGCTCCGGGCGCGTCGACACCAGGTTCCACCAGACCGTGCGCGCCTCCGGCAGCCGGGCGCCGCCGAGCAGCATCAGCCGGCTGGCGCTGCGGGCAGTGACCGTCACCTCGGCGCCGGGCACCAGCACCGCCAGTTCGCCGGGCGGCACCGCTTCGCCGCCGATCTCCACCGCGCCGCTGACCACGTAGACGGCGCGCTCCTCGTGCTCGCCGCAGACCGGCAGCACGGCGCCGGCATCAAGCTCGGCCGCCACGTAGAGCGTCGGCGAGCGCACCGCGACCGGCGACTGCGCGCCGTAGGCCCGTCCGGCGATCACGCTGAGCCGCGCACCGTCGCGCTGCACGCGCGGCAGGCTGGCCGCCGGGTGATGGACGAAGGCCGGCTCGATCTCCTCGTCGGCCGCCGGCAGCGCCACCCAGCTCTGGATGCCGTGGATGGCGTAGCCGTTGGCGAGGTCATCCGGATGGGTGCGTTCGGAATGGACGATGCCGCGCCCGGCGGTCATCCAGTTGACATCGCCGGGGGTGATGTCCTGCAGGCTGCCGAGGCTGTCGCGATGGCGGATGCGGCCCTCGAACAGGTAGGTGACCGTGGCCAGCCCGATATGCGGATGCGGCCGCACATCGATGCCGCCGCCGGGCGTGAAGACCGCCGGGCCCATCTCGTCGAAGAACACGAACGGGCCGACCAGCTTGCGATGGGCGATCGGCAGCACCCGCCGCACGGAGAAGCCGCCGAGGTCGCGGCTGCGGCCGGCGATGCGGTCGAGGATGCAGGAGGAAGCGGTCGGAGCGGTCATGGTCAGGCCAGGCAGGAGCAGGTTCGCCGCGATGATAGGCCGGGCCCACCGCATTGCGGGCAGCCGGTGCTGTCACATGCCGTCAACATGCGCTGACTAGGCTCCACGGCTCTTCAATTCCAACGGGGAGCCACGATGACGAAGTTCAACTGGAAGGCCGCCGCCGCGCTGGCCTTTGCCGCCGCGATGCCGGTGCTGGACGCCAACGCCGCCGGCGTGACGCTGACGCCGCTGGGTCAGTACGACTCCGGCATTCGCGGCGCCAGCGCCGCCGAGATCGTCGCCCACGATCCGGGCACGCAAAGCCTGTTCGTGGTCAACGCGGCGGCGGCGAGCATCGACGTGCTCGACATCCGCGATCCGACCCGGCCGGCGCTGCGGCGCACGCTGCAGGAGACCGGCGGCAACGCCAACTCGATCGCCGTGCGCGATGGTCTGGTGGCGGCGGTGTTCGCGGCTGACATCAAGACCAACCCCGGCAAGGTGGTGTTCTACGACGCCGCGACGCTGGAGAAGATCGTCGAGTTCCCGGTCGGCGCGCTGCCCGATATGGTCACCTTCACGCCGGATGGTCGCGGCCTGCTGATCGCCAACGAGGGCGAGTCGAACGGCTACGGCCGGCCGGATTCGGTTGATCCGGAAGGCTCGGTCACCGTGGTCGACCTGCGCGCCGTCCGCGACTGCTACAACGCCCAGCCGAGCCCGCGCAGCTTCGTCACCGCGCTGCGCTGCGTGGCCGATACCGGCGTCGAGCCGCGCGCGCTGCGCAACACGGTCGGCTTCCGGGCGCTGAACGGCCGGGTCGATGAACTGCGGGCGGCCGGCATCCGCATCTACGGTCCGGGCGCGACCGTCGCCCAGGATCTGGAACCCGAGTACATCGCCGTGTCGCCGGACGGCAAGACCGCCTGGGTGACGCTGCAGGAAGCCAACGCCGCTGCGGTGATCGACATCAGCGACCTCGGCCGGCCGCGCCTGAAGACGCTGATTCCGTTCGGCAGCAAGGACCACGCGCTGGCCGGCAACGAGCTGGACGCCAGCGACCGCGACAACGCCATCAACATCCGCAACTGGCCGGTCAAGGGCCTGTACCTGCCGGATGCCATCGCCAGCTACCAGGCCGGCGGCGAAACCTTCTACGTCACCGCCAACGAAGGCGACGACCGCAACGATTTCATCCCTGGCGAGGAAACGGTCCGCGTGCGTGCGCTCGGCGCCGAGGCGCTCGACCCGGCCGTGTTCGGCGACATCGAAAGCCTGCGCGACAACACCCGGCTCGGCCGTCTGACCGTTTCGCCGGCCACCGCGCCGCGCAATGCCGCCGGCCAGTTCACCGAGCTGCAGGCGCTCGGCGGCCGCTCGTTCTCGATCTGGTCGTCGCAGGGCCGGCAGGTGTTCGACTCCGGTTCGGATTTCGAGCGGATCACCGCCGCCCGCTACCCGATGAACTTCAACGCCTCCAACGACAACAACAACTTCGACGACCGCAGCGACAACAAGGGCCCGGAGCCGGAAGGCGTGGTGCTGGGCACCATCGACGGCCGCACCTATGCCTTCATCGGCCTGGAGCGGATCGGCGGCGTGATGATCTACGACGTGACGGTGCCGGCGCAGTCGCGCTACGTCGACTACGTCAACACGCGTGATTTCTCGCTGTCACCGACCGGCCCGGCGCCGACCGACAACGGTCCGGAAGGCCTGGCCTTCATCCCGGCGGCGAACAGCCCGACCGGCCAGCCGCTGCTGGTGATCGGCAACGAGGTCAGCGGCACGACGCGGCTGTTCGCGATCAACCCGCAGCACTAGCGATTGGTCGGCAGGCGCGCCAGGCGCCTGCAACAAGACCGCTTGGAAAAGCCCCGCCCGGCCACTGCGCCGGGCGGGGCTTTTTGCTTTCGTCGCCGAGCGTCGCCGGCCAGCTCAGGCGGGCGGCGGATCGGGATCGGGATCGGGATCGACCGGCTCAGTCGCGGCCGGGCGGGCCGGCGGCGACGGTAGCGGCGGCAGCGCCGCGTCGAGCACCGCCGCTGCCGGGAAATTCCATTCGCCGATGTCCAGCCCCTCGCGCTTCATCTGCTCGCGCAGCCGCGCCAGCCGCAGCGGCGCGCCGCTGGTCGACACCACCGCCGTGCCGCGCCGGGTGACCAGCACTTCAAGCCGGCCGAGCAGCTGCTGGCGATCGCGCACGCGATTGCCGGACGGCGCCCGGCCATGAGCCCAGGACGCGGCCGGCAGCCAGATGTCGGCCGGCACGCAGAGCGCGCCCTCGCCGTCGAGCACCACCAGCGCGAAGTCGCGGAACTTCCGCACCATGCCGTTGCCCAGCGCGGCTTCCAGCACGGTCTTCGGCGCGTTCAGCGGCATCGCGGTCGGCGCGATCAGTGATCGTGGTGGCCGTGCGGCTTGCCGTGACCCTTGTGCGGGCCGTGGTCATGGCGATGGTCGCGGTGACGCGGGCGGTGGCGATCATTGCGGCGGGGCGCGCTGCGGCTGCCATCACGGCCGGCATTGGCGCCGATCGCGGCTCCGGTGGCGCCACCGATGGCACCGCCGAGGATCGCGCCATCGCGGCCGCCGACTGAATCGCCGACGGCGGCGCCAGCGCCACCGCCGATGGCACCGCCGATCACGGCACCGGTGGTGTCACCGGCGAAGGCCGGCGTGGAAAGGACGGCGGTCAGGCACAGGGCCGTGGTCAGCATGCGGATGTTCATGAGCAGATTCTCGATGAGGGAAGGCGGGATTCGATGCGCGGATCAATCGCGGCAATAGCGGTCATGGCGATGGCCGTGGTGGCCGTGGCGATGGCCGTGACCGCGCCGGTCGTCCTCGTAGACGTAGACGTTGGTGCGGCTGTAGCCGCCGTAGTAGCGACGGTCGTCGTAGCGGGGCGGGTAACGGCGATCGTCGACGTAGCGGCGGTCATAGCCGCGATAGCGATCGTCGTAGCGACGGTTGTCGTAACGATCCCGGTTCTGGCTGGCGACCGACGCGCCGACCAGGCCGCCGAGCGCGCCGCCGACCACCGCGCCATCGCGGCCGCCCACCGAGTTGCCGACGGCGGCGCCGGCGGCCGCGCCGATAGCGGCCCCGAGGATCTGGTCACCCCGGCTGCCGGCCATCGCAGGCGAGGTGATCGCGGTCGCCAGCAGCGCGGCCGCGAGAATGGACTTGAACATGACGGTCTCCCGATAAAGGTGTCGATGCCGTTTGCATCGTGAGACCGAGCTTGCAAGCCTGGCGCTGAATTGCGCCTGAACCGCTGCGGCCTGCCATCGGCAGGCCGCCGGCATCAGCCCGGGCGGGGCTTCTTCGGCTTCGGCTTGCCGCCGGCCGGCGCTTCGTACGGCGTCTTCGCCGGCGGCGCGTTGAGCCGGCTCAGCTTCAGCTGGCGGCCGACCACCCAGACCTTCTGCAGGTCGCGGAAGATCTCCTTCGGCATGCCGGCCGGCAGATCGACCAGGCTGTACTCGTTCTCGATCTCGATGCGGCCGATGAAGCTCGATTCGACGCCGGCCTCGTTGGCGATCGCGCCGACGATGTTGCCGGGCTTCACGCCATGCGCGTAGCCGACCTCGACGCGGAAGGTTTCCATCGGCACCGATTCCTCGCGCGGCGCGCGCTTCGGGCTCGGGCGCGGCGCTTCGTCGAAGCTGCGCGGCAGCGGGCTGGCATCGTCGGGACGCAGCGGCCGCTCGGCGCGCACCGGCGGCTCGGAGCGGGTCGGCCGGGCGGCACGCGGCGGACGCGCCGAAGGATTGCCGGCCGCGGCCGCAGCAGCCCGGCGTTCGGCATAGGACGACGGCGGCGGCGCGACACGCTCGAAATCCCGGCGCGGTGCCGGCGACGGACGCGACGGCGATCCGGCCGATTCGACGCTGTAGCCGCGTGCCGGCGCTGCCGCCGGTTCCGGCACCGGGTCGAGCAGCAGGTCGGCATCGCCCTGCACCAGCTTGGCGAGGGCGGCAGCGATGTCGAGCATCTCCACGCCGCGCTCGGTCGCGAAGTCGGTGAGGATGGCCTTGAACGCATCGAGTTCGCCGCTTTCCAGCGATTCGGCGATCTTCTGCGTGAAGCGGGCGATGCGCTGGGTGTTGACCGCTTCGATCGACGGCAGCTCCATCGGCGTGATCGGCTGGCGCGTGGCGCGCTCGATCAGCTTCAGCATGTGCCGCTCGCGCGGTGCCACGAACAGGATCGCCTCGCCCGAGCGGCCGGCGCGGCCGGTGCGGCCGATGCGGTGCACGTAGCTCTCGGTGTCGGTCGGGATGTCGTAGTTGAAGACGTGGCTGATGCGCTCCACGTCCAGCCCGCGCGCGGCGACATCGGTGGCGACGACGATGTCGAGGCGGCCGTCCTTCAGCCGGTTCACGGTGTGCTCGCGGGCGCGCTGCTCCATGTCGCCGTTCAGCGCCGCGACGTTGTAGCCGCGCGCTTCGAGCTTGTCGGCCAGCTCCTGGGTCGCGGCCTTGGTGCGCGCGAAGATGATCATGCCGTCGAAGCTTTCGGCTTCGAGAATGCGGGTCAGCGCATCGAGCTTGTTGTAGCCCGACACCAGCCAGTAGCGCTGGCGGATGTTGGTGGCGGTGGAGGTCTTCGACTTGATCGTGACTTCCGCCGGGTCCTTCAGATAGGTCTGGGCGATGCGCCGGATCACCGCCGGCATGGTCGCCGAGAACAGCGCCACCTGCCGCTGCGGCGGGGTTTCCTTGAGCACGTACTCGACGTCCTCGATGAAGCCCATGCGCAGCATCTCGTCGGCTTCGTCGAGCACCAAGCACTTGATCTGCGACAGGTCCAGCGTGCCGCGCTTCATGTGATCGAGCACGCGCCCCGGCGTGCCGACCACCACGTGCACGCCGCGCCGCAGCGCCGACAGCTGCGGGCCGTAACTCTGGCCGCCGTAGATCGGCAGCACGTGAAAGCCCGGAATCTTCGCCGCGTACTTCTGGAACGCCTCGGCGACCTGGATCGCCAGCTCGCGCGTCGGCGCCAGCACCAGCGCCTGCGGCGGCCGCTGCTCGGGATCGAGCTTGGACAGGATCGGCAGCGCGAACGCCGCCGTCTTGCCGGTGCCGGTCTGCGCCTGGCCGAGCACGTCGCGGCCATCGAGCAGCTGCGGAATGGTGGCCGCCTGGATCGGCGACGGAGATTCGTAACCGACGGCATCGAGGGCGGCCAGCACGGCCTCCGACAAGGCGAGATCACGGAAAGTAACGGTGCCGTCGGCGACGGATTCGGACATGTCGATACCTGGGTAGGACACTCGTCGATGCGAGCGACCGGGATGGATGGGCGTTACGAACGCCCGAAACATCGCGGCACTCGGAAGACTGCGCGATTTTACCTGCTTGCGGCCCTGCCCATTGCCGCGCGGCCCGCAGCCGGCGCCGCCGGTCAGTCCGGCTGCCGGGAATCCCGTCCGACCCGAGCCGGAGGATGGCGAATGCAACGCGAGGCCAAGACCGTCAGCGACGACCTCGACCAGGTGCCTGCCGAACGCTGCGCGGCGCTCAAGGGACTGAGCGTCGGCAAGGCCTGCGTGCGCTTTCCGGCTCCCGAGCGCATGGACTTCGCGCTGATCGACCGGCTGCTGGCCGCGTCCCGCGATTCGCCCTGCTAGCCGGCCGCGCTGTCGAGCTTGCGCGCCAGCAGCCACAGGCGGGCGTCGAACTCGCGCTGGTGGTAGTCCGGCAGCATGTGCTCGCAGAGATCGTAGAAACGCTTGTCGTGATCGGCCTCGCGGATATGGGCCAGTTCATGGACGACGATCATCTCCAGGAACTCCGGCGCGCCTTCGCGGAACACCGAGGCGATGCGGATCTCCTGCTTCGATTTCAGCTTCGCGCCCTGCACGCGCGAGCTGCGCATATGCAGGCCGAGCGCGTTGCGCACCGCGTCCATGCCGTTCTCGTAGCGCACCCGATGCAGCGGCGGCGCGTTGCGCAGGTAGTCGCGCTTCAGCTCGGCGACGTAGTCGAGCAGCGCGGAATCCGACTGCACCTGATGCCGCGCCGGATACTTCTTGGCGATGTAGGCCTGCAGGCGCTGGTCGGCGATCAGCCGGCGCACCTGGTCGAGCGTGGCTGCCGGGTAGCCGGCGAGATACGGCAGCGGCTCGGTCACGGTCAGGCCGCGTCCGGCACGGTCGCGTCGATGCGGTAGTCATGCCGGCCGCCGCCGACGATCAGGGTCATCTCGCCGGCGATGCCGCTCAGCTCGCCGGTGCCGGAGTCCGGCACGATGCTGACCTTGAGCTCCGGCGCGCCGCGGTTCATCACGCCGCGATGAACGACCAGGAAGCTGCCGCTGCGGCCGTCGAGCGTGCCGCTGATCCGTTCGATCGCGACATAGGCCGCCGAGCCGGCGACCGCGCCCATGCCGGTCAGCATCTCGCCGGCGCCGCTGGCGTCGAGGCCGCCGTGGAAGCGCTTGTCCAGCCGCATGCGGCCGCGGACGCTGTCGTCGCCGGGCTGATCAAGGGTCAGTGGCGTCAGGCTGACATCGAAGGAACCGGCAGCAGTCAGTTGAGGCATGGCGGGCGATCTCGAAAGCGCGCGGACGCAGGGCCGCGAGCATAGGCAGCGGCGCTGGCCCGGACAACCTGTCAAGGCCGCAGCGCGAGCGGCTCCAGTACCATTCGACGCTGATCCGTCTTGCTGCCGAAGATCCCATGACCCTCGCCCGCCTCGCCGCCGCGTTCGCCATCGCGACCGCCGCCGTTGCCGCCGCCCCCTTAAGCCATGCCGCCGGAGCCGCTTCCTTGTCCAGCGCCGTCAAGCCTTTCGATGTCCACACCCTGGTGCGCCTGGAACGGGTGTCCGATCCCCGCGTGTCGCCGAACGGCCGCACCGTGGCCTACACGCTGCGGACCACCGACTACGAGGCCAACAAGGGCGTGCAGTCGATCTGGCTGCACGATCTGGAAGCCGGCACCACGCGCCGGCTGACCGCCGGCAGCGGCGCTTCGCACAGCCCGCGCTGGGCCTCCGACGGCAGCCTGTACTTCCTGTCGACGCGCAGCGGCTCGCAGCAGGTCTGGCGCCTGAGTCTCGATGACGGCGGCGAAGCGCAGCCGGTCACCGACCTGCCGCTGGACGTCGGCAGCTTCGTGCTGTCGCCGACCGGCGACCGGATCGCCGTGTCGGTCGACAGCTTTCCGGACCTGGGCGCCGACCTGGCCGCATCGAAGCAGCGCCTCGAGGCGCGCGCCGCGCAGAAGAACACCGGCGTCGTCTACGAGCGGCTGTTCATCCGCCACTGGGACACCTGGAAGGACGGCACCCGCGCCCAGCTGTTCGGCTTCGCGCTCGACGACCAGGGCGCGATCACCGGCAATGCCCAGTGGCTGTCCAACGGCATCGACGGCGATGTGCCGTCCAAGCCGTTCGGCGGCGACGAGGAAATCACCTACACCGCCGATGGCCGCTTCGTGATCTTCACCGCCCGGATCGCCGGCAGCAGCGAATCCTGGAGCACCAACTTCGATCTCTGGCGGGTGCCGGCCGATGGCTCGGCGAAGCCGGAGAACCTGACCGCCGACAACCCGGCCGGCGACAGCGGCCCGGTGGTGTCCGCCGATGGTCGCTGGCTGGCCTGGCGGGCGATGTCGCGGCCCGGCTTCGAAGCCGACCGCAACCGCATCATGGTGCGCGAGCTGAGCCGCGACGGCAGCCTCGGCCCGGCCCGCGAAGTGGCGCCGAAATGGGATCGCTCGCCGGACGCGCTGCAGTTCTCGCCGGACGGCCGCAAGCTCTACGCCACCGCCGACGACCTCGGCCAGCACCGCGTGTTCGCGATCGACGTCGCCACCGGCAAGACCAAGGCCCTGACCGGCGACGGCCATGTCGAAGGCTTCGCGCTGGCCCGCGACGCGCTGATCGTCGCCCACAACACGCTGGCCAGCCCGAGCCAGCTGTTCCGCATCCGCCTCGGCGGCAGTGCGCCGCTGCAACTGACCCAGCACAACGCCGCCACGCTGGCGGCGACCGGCTTCGGCGACTACGAGCAGTTCAGCTTCAAGGGCTGGAACGACGAGAAGGTCTACGGGTACGTGGTGAAGCCGGTCGGCTACGTGGCGGGCAGGAAGTACCCGATCGCCTTCATCATCCACGGCGGCCCGCAGGGCAGCATGGCCAACGATTTCCACTATCGCTGGAATCCGCAGACCTACGCCGGCGCCGGCTTCGCGGTGATCTGCATCGACTTCCACGGCTCCACCGGCTACGGCCAGGCGTTCACCGACGCGATCTCCGGCCACTGGGGCGACCGGCCGCTGGAAGACCTGCAGAAGGGCTACGCAGCCGCGCTGGCCAAGTACAGCTTCCTCGACGACAAGCGCGCCGTGGCGCTCGGCGCCAGCTACGGCGGCTACATGGTCAACTGGATCGCCGGCAACTGGGCCGAGCCGTGGAAGGCGCTGGTCAACCACGACGGCGTGTTCGACAACCGCTCGATGGCCTATTCCACCGAGGAACTGTGGTTCGACGAATGGGAGCACGGCGGCACCCAGTTCGAGCGCCCGGCCGCCTACGAGCAGTTCAACCCGGTCAACCACGTTGCCAAGTGGAAGGTGCCGATGCTGGTCGTCCAGGGCGGCATGGATTTCCGCATTCCGGTCGAGCAGGGCATCGCCACCTTCACGGCGCTGCAGCGGCGCGGCATCCCCAGCCAGCTGCTGCACTTCCCGGACGAGAACCACTGGGTGCTGAAACCCCAGAACTCGGTGCAATGGCACGAGACCGTGCTGGCCTGGCTGAAGCGCTGGACGGCGGAGTAGCGCCGACCCGGTAGCCGCCACACAAGCGGCTATCAGGGGCGGCTATCGGGGGCGAGCCCGCAGCCGCGCCGGCCGGTGCTGGAAGCGACGGCCGGTCGGCGACACTGCGGCTTTCCTGCCCTGCCCCCGCCGACATGCCGACCGCGCCGAAAGTCCTCGACTGGTACTTCGACTTCATCTCGCCGTACGCGTACTTCGCGCTGCTCAAGCTCGATCGCGCGCTGCCGGCCGGAGTCGAGCTGCGGCTGCGGCCGCTGCTGTTCGCCGGGCTGCTGAACCATCACGGCCACAAGGGGCCGGCGGAGATTCCGGCGAAGCGGATCTGGACCTACCAGTCCTGCACCTGGAGCGCTGCGCAGGCCGGCATTCCGTTCCGTTTCCCGGCTGCGCATCCGTTCAACCCGATTCCCTACCTGCGGCTGTGCCTGGCCGCCGGCGCGACACCGGCGGCGACGCGGACGATCTTCGACGCGCTGTGGACCACCGGCGCCGATCCGGCCGACCCGGCGCAGGTCGAGACCCTGGCCGCCCGCCTCGGCGTGCCGCTGGCAGCACTCGAAGCCCCGGCGGTCAAGCAGCAGCTGCGCGACAACGGCGAGGCGGCCATCGCCGCCGGCGTGTTCGGCGTGCCGACCTTGGTGATCGACGGCCAGCTGTTCTGGGGCGTCGATGGCCTGGATTTCGCGATGGCCTGCCTGGCCGATCCGGCGCTGCTCGACAGCGCCGAGATGCGCCGGCTGGCGACGCTGCCGGCGGCCGCCAACCGGCTGCGCGCCGCGTCCGCCTGAGTCGCCGTGCCGCCGTCGGTGCGGCGATCAGCCGGCGGCGTCGCGTTCCATCAGCTTGACGATCGTGTGCAGGCTGCGGTTGTACGGCGTCGGCACGTTCAGCCGTTCGCCGGTGCGGACGATGTAGCCGTTCAGATGATCGATCTCGGTGGCGCGGCCGGCCGCCAGGTCCTGCGCCGTCGACGACCGCTGCCCGGCCATGGTGTCGGCGATGTCGCGGATCGCCAGATCGGGGTCGCGCAGGATCTTCACGCCGGCCGCTTCGGCCACCGCCACGCACTCGGCCGCCACCGCCTGCATCATCGCCAGCACCGGCGGCCGGTCGGCCAGATCGCGGTAGGTGCGCTGGGAAATCGCCGACAGCGCGTTGAACGCGCAGTTGACGATCAGCTTGCCCCACTGCGCCGACAGCACGTCGGCCGACACCGTGGTCGGCACGCCGGCGGCGGCCAGCACGGCGGCAATCGCATCGCTGGCCGGCGACAGGCCGATCATCAGATCGCCCCGGCCGTGGTGGCGCACATGGCCGACCGCCGGCATCGCCACCGCCACGTAGACCGCCGCCGGGATCACCGGCCGGCCGAGCACGGCCGCCAGCCGCTCGGCGTTGTCGACGCCGTTCTGCAGGCTCAGCACCTGCGCCTGCGGCGACAGCTGCGGGGCCAGCGCCCGCGCCGCGCTTTCGCTGTCGCCGGATTTCACGCAGACCAGCACCAGCTCGGCATCGGCGGCGGCGGCCTCCGGCGTGGTCACCGCCTGCACCGCCAGCCGTTCGCGGCCGGCGGCGGTTTCCAGGATCAGGCCGTCGCGGCGGATCACCTCGACATGGCGCTGGCGGCCGACCAGCGTCACCGGATGACCGGCGCGCGCCAGCATCGCGCCGTAGTAGCAGCCCACTGCACCCGCGCCCATCACCAGGGTTTTCATCGTCGATCCGCCATCGTTTCGGTTGCTCATCGGTCACGGCGCGCGATGGCGCCGATCGACGCGCATTTTCCCGCAGCGCGCCGCCGCCTGCTGCGCCGCTGCGCTGCGGCAGGGGAATCGCCAGCGATGAGCCAGGCGCCGTCGCCGTGCACAATCGATGCGCCTCCGGACGCCTTGCGATCCGGGACATCAGTGGCCCGCCAGACGGCCACCCGCAGCGGCACCCACGTGCGAGGAGCGCAGCATGAGCATCGATGTCGAACGGCTGTACGACCGGCGTGCCGATAACCGCTGGGAGCGCACCAGCATCGGCGACGTGTTCGAGCGGATGACCTGGAGCCTGCCGGACAAGCCGGCGCTGATCGCCGCGCCATGCGCGGTGCGCGATCCGGCCTACGCGCGGCTCAGCTACCGGCAGGCCGACGAGGCCGCCAACCGCATCGCCCACGGGCTGATCGCGGCGGGCCTGCAGCGTGGCGCGCGGGTGGCGCTGTTCTGCGACAACTCGCCGGAGGCCTTCGTCGCCAAGATCGCCATCGCCAAGGCCGGCATGGTGGCGATGCCGATCAACACGATGATGGCGGCCGACATGGTCACCCATTCGCTGCGCCATGTCGGCGCGGCAGCCGGGCTGGTGGACGCCGAATCGTGGCCGAAGTGCCGCGCCTCCTTCGAAGCCGCCGGCGTGCCAGTGATCGCCGCGATCTGCGATGCGCAGGGCGACAGCGCCGGGCTGCCCTCGCTGCGCAGCTTCGTCGACGGCCAGCCGGCGCACGAACCGGACGTGCGCATCCATGGCGACGACATCTGGGAAATCCTGATGACGTCCGGCACCACCTCGATGCCCAAGGCGGTGATGATCTCGCACAGCTACAGCACGCTGGCGGCGCTCAATCAGGCGCTGTGCTACTCGCGCGGCGTGCGCTTCGAATCCGACTACCGGATGTGCAGCTTCCTGCCGCTGATCTATCACATCGGCGACCAGATCTTCGGCCTGTCGGCGCTGCTGGCCGGCGGCAGCCTGGTGATCGGCCGCAGCTTCGATGCCCGGCGAGTGGCCGAGACCATCACCCGCGAACGACCGAGCGCGCTGTTCAGCGGCTCGCCGCAGCCGACCGGCGAGCTGCTGCGCTGCGTCGACGCCGCCGACGGCCGCTACGACCTCAGCAGCCTCACGGTGCTGACCTTCGGCTGGGCGGCGATGCCGCCGGCCTTCGCCGCGCGGCTGGCGCAGCTGGCGCCGGGCATCCAGCTGATCGGCATCTTCGGCCAGACCGAGGCCATCGCCCTGCATCGCTTCTCGCCGCAGCGCTGGCCGGAGGTCTACCAGCAGACCGCACCGGCCACCAACGTCGTCGGCCTGCCCTCGCCGCTGCTGGCCTCGACGGTGATGGACGCCGACGGCCGCTCGCTGCACGAGCAGCCCGGCGTGCCCGGCGAAGCGGTCTACCGCTCGCCGGTGATGACCGCCGGCTACTTCCGCGATGCCCGCGCCACCGAGGACGCGTTCCGCCACGGCTGGTTCCACAGCGGCGACATGTGCACCTACCGCGACGATGGCCTGCGCGTGATGATCGACCGCTACAAGGACGTCGTGAAATCCGGCGGCGAGAACGTCTCCAGCCTGCGCGTCGAAGCGGTGGTCGCCCAGCATCCGTCGGTGGCCCGGGTCGCGGTGATCGGCCTGCCAGACCCGCGCTGGGGCGAAGCGGTGACCGCCGTGGTCGTGCTGCGCGCCGGCGAAGCCTGGGACGAAGCCGCGCTGTCGGCGTTCTGTCGCGAGCGGCTGGCCGGCTACGAAGCGCCCAAGACCTTCGTGGTCATGGACGATCTGCCGGCCACGGTCGGCGGCAAGGTGCTGAAGTACCGCCTGCGGGCGCTGCTCGGCGGTACGCCCGCCGTCCAACCACCCGCCGCCTGATCGCTCCGCCCGACGACATCAGCCGCCCTTGCCGGTCAGCGCGACCACGGTGGGGCTGTTCGGCGCGCTGGTAGTGATGGTGATCTCGCCCGCTCGCGTGCCTCTGGCCTTGGGCTTGAAGCGCCCGGTCAGCGTGCAGCTCTTGCCCGCGTCGAGGAACTTCGGGCAGTCGTGGCTGCCGCTGTAGTCGCCGCTGACGCGGATCGAACGAATCTCCAGCGGGCCGGTGCCGGAGCTGGTGATGATCAGGGCGCGATCCTGGCTGGATGACCCGACCGCAACGGTGCCGAAGTCGTAGCGGCTGACATTGGTCTTGATGCCGGGCACCAGCCCCTTGCCGGTGCCGCTGAGGCTGATCAGATCGGGACTGCTGGCGGCATTGCTGAGGATGCGCGTCTCGCCGGTGCGGGTGCCGACGGCGGTGGGCTTGAACACGATGGAGATCGTGCACTGGCTCAAGGGCGCGACCGTCGGCCCGCAGGTGGTGGTGTGCCGGAAGTCGCCCGTGGTGACGATGCCGGCGATGCTCAGCGGCGCATTGCCGGTGTTGCTCAGCGTCACCACTTCCGGCTCGCTGGTGGTGTTCAGGATGAGGTCACGGAAGCGAAGCACGAAGCCGCGCCCGAAGTGCAGGTCGTTGACGTCCAGCGACAGCGTCGGGGTCTGCACGGCGGCGCGCGTGGTGCTGGTGAAGGTATCGGATACGCCGATCAGAACCCCGTCCGCACCCAGGGTCAGCGTGGTGCTGGTGGCCGTCGAGAAGCTGGCCGACGCCGTGTGGCAGACGCGGATCGAATCGCCGTTGACGACCGTGCCGCTGCTCAAGGTGCAGGGCCCGCCGTTCAGGCTGTAGAAGCCGCCGGTCACCGAGGCGGAAATCGCCGTGTCGATGCCGCTGACCGTGATCGGCGCGCTGGTCTGCAGGCTGCCGGGCTCGACGTTGCTGGCGTCGACGAAGCTGAAGGTGTCCGGCGTTGCGTCCGGCGCGACATCGTCGTCGAGGATGACGATGCTGGCGCTGCCGGGCGAGCCGACCGTGCCGTTGGTGGCGCCGCTGATGCTGACGGTGACCGTCTCGTCGCCCTCCACGAGCGCATCCTGCGTGGCGGTGACTGTGGCCGTGCCGCTGATCGCGCCGGCCGGAATGCTGATGCTGGCGGGCCGGGAGCTGTCCGCCGGACCGGCGGTGCCGGTATAGGCCAGATCGACCGTGACCGGCAGGCCGCTGGCGGTGGACAGGCTGGCCGTCAGCGTCGACTGGCCGCTGGCCTCGCTGATGCTCGCCGGGGCGGCGGCCAGCGTCACCGTCGGCGCGGCATCGTTGTCGACGATGGTCAGGGTAAAGACGCCGGCGAAGGTCGGGGACGCAGAATCGCCGCCGGTGATGATCACGGTCTCGTTGTCTTCGTCCAGCGCATCGTCGGTCAGCGTGAGCGTGACGCTGCCGGTGAGCGCGCCGGCCGGAATGACGATCTCGTCAGCGCCAGCACTGTAGTCCACGCCGCTGGTGGCGCTGCCGGCGAAGGTCAGCGGCACGACGATGTTGCGACTGCTGGCGGCGCTCAGGTTCGCGCTCAAGGTCACGGCGCCAGCCCCTTCATCGACGGTCTGACTGAGGCGATCGAAGGTGATGGTCGGCGGATTGTCGTCGTCGGCAATGGTGATGGTGGCGCTGTTGGGCGAGCCGATCATGCCGGTGGGCGTGCTGCCGAGAGTGACGATGATGGTCTCGTCGTCCTCGTCCAGGAGATCCGGCGTCGCGGTGATCGTGGCCGTCGCGCTCAGCGCGCCGGCGGGGATCGTGATGCTGGTCGGGCGGCTGTTGTCGGCCTCGCTGGCGGTGCCGCTGTAGAGCAGGGTCACGGTGACCGGCACTAGGCTGGTGGCGGACAGCGTAGCCGTGACCGTGGCGCTGCCGCCCGTTTCGCTGATCGTCGTCGGCGCAGCCGTCAGCGTCACGGTGCGGCCCAGCACCTGGGTCATGACCGTGGCATCGAAATCGGTGCCGGTGGCATTGGTGTTGATCAGCGTGTCATTGATGAAGCTGACCGTGTTGTTCACGGCGCCGACGACGGTCGTGGCCGTCTGCACCTCGAAGGTGAAGGCTTCGGACGGACCCAGTCGCTGCAGGCGGCAGGCCACGGTGCCCAGCACTTCGCCGCATTCGCCGCGCGTGTCGTCGCTGTCGGTGGCCGACACGAAACGCAGCGCCGCCGGCAAGGCATCGTAGATCTCGATGCCGTTGGCCGGCTCGGCGCCATCGTTGCGGACCGTGATCGAGAAGCTCAGTGGCTCGCCGACATAGACCGGGCCGTTGCTGGTCAGGCTGATCGACAGATCCACCGCATTGATCCCCGATGCCTCCACGGCGCCGGCATCGCATTCGTTGCCGATGTCGGGCTGGCCATTGCGGCCGTCCTTGGGCCGTACCACGCCGCGCTGGTCGATCAGGCCGACGCACAGCGCCGACGGAATGAAATCCCGTGCCGGGCTGACGCCACGCAGGTTGTGGGTGCGCGTGGGCCCGCCGTTGTTGCCGAGCCCGGTGACCAGGATGTCGCCGATGGCGGTGGGCTGAGTGCCGTTGCTGGTGGCGATGCGATCACTGGCGGCCGGGTTGAAACTGTGAAATGCCTGTGAGCTGCTGAACGCGGACGACCCCAGTACATTGAAGCCTTCGGACACGACGTTCGCGGAGCTGCTGCTGTCGATCTCCCTGCCCACGTTGTCGGGCGAGTTCGGCGCATCGTTGCCGGCGATGATGTTGCGCCCGAGCGTCAGCACGCCACGACCGTTACGGCGGATGCCGCCGCCACTGCCTTCGGTGGACTCGGCGACGTTGCCGGTGATGGTGGAGTTGCGGATGGCAAGCGTGTTGCGCCGCAGGTATACGCCGCCGCCCTCGGAACTGGCGGTGTTGCCGGAGATGGTCGAATTGCTGATCTCGCCCTGGATGTCGAACGACGCCATTACACCGCCGCCCGATCCAGCGAGCGCACGATTGCCCGACACCGTGCTGTTGGCCATGATCAGCGTGGCCCCTTCCGTGACGCTCAGGACGCCGCCGCCATCGCCGCCCTCCGCCACGTTGTCCGACACGCTGCTGTACCGGATCACCAGCGGCTTTTCGAACGAATAGACGCCGCCGGCCCCGAGGTACGCGCTGTTGCCGGTGATCTGGCTTTGGCTCAGCGTGGTCCGCACACCCGAATAGATGCCGCCGCCGTACTCGCGCGCCGAGTTGCCGCTGACGGTGCTGTACTTGAGGCGCAGGTAGCCCTCGCCGTCGTCGCCGGCGTGAAAGATGCCGCCGCCGCCACCGAACTCGCCGGCGGTGTTGCCGGACACCGTGCTGTTGACCAGCAGGATGCCGCCGCGGCGGGTGGCGATGCCGCCACCGCCGTAGGTGGTCGCCTCGTTGCCCGCGACGGTGCTGTCACGCAGGATCAAGGGGCCCAGCAGGTGGTAGATGCCGCCGCCACCGTACAGCGCCGCCGTGTTGCCGCTGATGGTGCTGTTGGTGATGGTCAGCGTGTCGGTCGAGTGAATGCCGCCACCCAGGCTGCCGGAACGATTGTTCGAGATCGTGCTGTGATCAATGGTCTGCAGCAGCCCGTCGGAACGGACGCGCATGTTCAGGCCGCCGCCATTGCCATCGCTGACATTGCCGCTGATGGTGCTGTTGCGGATGGCACTGGTGATCGCGCCCGATCCGCCGCTGCCGAGGATCAGGCCGCCTCCATTCCCGCCAGCCGTGTTGCCGGAGACGGTGCTGTCGTTCAGTTCGAAGCTCCCGCTGACGACGGCGATGCCGCCGCCCGAGCCAGTGGAACGGCTGCCGGTGACAGTGCTGCGGTTCAGCACCAGCCGGCCCTCGCTGCGAACCGCGCCGCCGGAGCTGCCGGTCACCGAGCCGTTGGCGAGCGTCAGATCGTTGAGGGTCAGGTTGCCCGTGGCGGTGACGCTGAGCAGACGGAACGGGGCCGCGCCCGCCGCACGTTCGATCCGTGCACCGTGGCCTTCGATGGTGATCACGCTGCTGATCGCCGGCAGGCTTTCCGCGCTCAGCAGCGTGGTGCTGGACGCCGCCAGCACCAGGGTGTCGGCGCCGCTGCCGGCCGGGCAGCCGCCGGTGGCGGCATCCGCGTTGGCGGCGCTGATCGCATCGCTCAGGTTGCAGGCGCCGGTCACGGCGATGCTGGCCGCCCCGGCAGCGCCGGGCATCGCGAACAGTGCAGCGGCCGCGGCGATTGCCCGGCGCCGGCAGCGGGCTTCGATGGACGACGAGAATCTGCCGAATGCTTTCATGACCAGCTCCACAGGCGAATCAAACGAAGGTTCATCGACACGTTCGCCCGAAATGGCCGGTCCGCAACATCCGTCGGAAGGACTAGTCCTGACGGAGGAGTGCCCGCCGCTGACAGCTGGTACAAGATCGCCGTCGATCACCGACGACGCCCCGCCAACGGCACGCCATGACCCTGGGTAGCCCATCCGACCGCCACGCCGCGCACGCCGCGCTGAGCAGCGTCCATACCGCCAACCTGCCGGCCCTGTTCGCACAGCTGGGCATCAGCCTGGTGGTCTCGACCTACCAGGCCGGCAAGCTGATTCTGGTGCGCGCCGACGGCGACGCGCTCAACACGCATTTCCGCCCTTTCGTGAAGCCGATGGGCATCGCGGTGGATCGATCACGGATGAGCGTGGGTGGCGCGAATGCGGTCTGGCATTACCGGAACGTGCCGGCGGTCGCCGCGAAGCTGGACCCGCCGGGCAAGCACGATGCCGCCTGGTTGCCCGGACGCGTTCACGTCACCGGCGATATCGACATCCACGAAATGAGCTGGGCGGCGGACGGCGAACTTTGGGCCGTCAACACGCGGTTCGGCTGCCTGTGCACGCTGGATGCCGAGTACAGCTTCACGCCCCGCTGGCAACCGGCGTTCCTGTCGGCGCTGGCGCCCGAAGACCGCTGCCATCTCAATGGCCTGGCGATGGTCGACGGCCGCGCCCGTTATGTGACGGCGCTCGGCGAAACCGACACCGCCGGCGGCTGGCGTTCGAACAAGGCGCGCGGCGGCATCCTGATCGATGTGGCGTCCGACAAGATCCTGCTGCGCGGCCTGTCGATGCCGCATTCGCCCCGGATGTATCGGGACAAGCTCTGGGTACTGGAATCCGGCGAAGGCACGCTGGCGCAGGCCGATCTCGAGACGCGGACCTGGAGAACCGTGGCGCAGATGCCGGGCTTTACCCGGGGCATCGACTTCCACGGGCCGCTGGCCTTCATCGGCCTGTCCCAGGTGCGCGAGAGCGCCGTGTTTTCCGGGATTCCGCTGGTCGCGCGCCTGCGCGAGCGCACCTGCGGCGTCTGGGTCGTCAACATCGAAACCGGCGAGACGCTGGGCTTCATCCGCTTCGAAAGCGGTGTGCAGGAAATCTTTTCGGTGGCGGTGCTGCCGGGTATCCGCTACCCGGAGCTGCTGGCATTCGAAGACCCGCAGCTCGGCCACTCCTACGTGCTGCCGGACGAGGCGCTGGCCCGTGTCCACCTGCGCAGCGAAGCGGAACTGCGCGCAAGCCCGGACTACCACGCCGATCGGGCCATCGCGTTCTATCGCGGCAAGCGCCTGCCGGAAGCAATTGCCGCTTTCCGCGAGTGCCTGCGGCTTGATCCCCGCTTTCCAGGGGCGGCCTACAACCTCGGCGTCTGCCTCGGCGATGCCGGCGCGTACGACGACGCGATCCCGCAGCTGCTGCGTGCCGCCGAGGCCGAGCCGGAGCGGGCCGAAATCTACAACAGCCTCGGCTACGTGCATGCCTGCAGCGCGCGGCACGCGGACGCGCTGCGCTGGTACGAGCGCGCCATCGAAGCGCAGCCGGAGTACGCGCAGGCGCATTTCAACCTGGGCATGACTGCGCTGCTGCTCGCCGACTACCCCCGCGGCTGGCGCGAGTACGCGTGGCGCTGGAAGACCGGCCAGTTCACCCCGTTCAGCTCACCGCTGCCGCGCTGGGATGGCCGCAATATCCACGGCCAGACGCTGATGCTGCACACCGAGCAGGGCGCCGGGGACGCCATCCAGTTCGCGCGCTACCTGCCGATGGTGGCCGCGCGTTGCAAGCGCATCGTGCTGGTCTGCCCGGCGCACCTGATGCAACTGTTCTCGACACTGGATGGCGTTGCCGAACTGCGCCCGCCCGGCTCATTCCGGGTCACGGAGTTCGATACCTGGCTGCCGCTGATGGATCTGCCGCAGGTGCTGGCGACCACGTTCGACACGATTCCGGCCGAGGTTCCCTACTTCGATCTCGGCACGCTACGGCGGCGCCACGGCGATCAGCCGCGCGTGCCGCCCGCCGCGCCGCAGCGGCGGCGGGTCGGGCTGGTCTGGGCCGGCAGCCCGACCCATGACAACGATGCCCAGCGTTCCTGCCGGCTGCCGGATCTGCTGCCACTGCTGCGCACGCCGGGCATCGACTTCTACAGCCTGCAGGTCGGCGAGCGCTCGCAGGACATCGCGGCGCTGCCGTCCGAGGTCACGCTCACCGACCTGTCACCCGGGCTTGCGGACTACACCGATACCGCGCTCGTGCTCGACGAACTGGATCTGCTGATCAGCGTCGATACCTCGGTTGCGCACCTGGCGGGCGCACTGAACCGGCCGGTCTGGATACTGCTGCCCCAGGTCCCGGACTGGCGATGGGGTCTCGCCGGCGACACCACGCCCTGGTATCCGTCGGCGCGTCTGTTCCGGCAGACGGTCCGAAGCGATTGGCATCACGTGGTGGCGGCGGTGGCAGCCGCACTCGCCGCCGCCGGGACGGCATGACGGCTCGGGCGCGGGCCACGACTCAACGCTGCGTCATCAGCTTCTGCGCCAGCACGGCGGCTTGCACGCGGGTACTGAGGCCCAGCTTGCGCAGCAGCGTGCTGATGTGGGTCTTGACCGTGGATTCGCTGATGCCGAGATCGGCGGCGATCTGCTTGTTGGGGCGCGCGTCTTTCAGCAGCATCAGGATGCGCAGCTCCTGAGGCGACAGCCGGCCGAGCTTGACCTTCAGCGGGTCCTCCGGCCGGGCGATGCCCAGGCGACGTACCACGCCGGGCTTGTCGCGATCATCGTCACCATCGAGCAGCCGCCGGATGACCGCCTGCATCGCCTCCGGGCCCAGCGACTTGTGGATGTAGGCGATCGCGCCCAATGCCTCGGCGGTGCGCTGCCAGATCTCCGCCGGCAGCGCGGACACCACCGCGACCCGCATCGACGGAAACTCGTCGGCAAGGAACTGCATCGAGGTCATGCCATCGACGCCGGGCATCATCAGATCGAGCAGGATCAGGTCAGCCGTTGGATGACTGCGCACCATGGCCTGCAGCGAATCGAAGCAATCGCACTCGATCACCCGCGCGGCCGGCGCCACCGCGTCCACCGCAAGGCGCAGCGCAACGCGAAACAAGGGATGGTCGTCGGCGATCAGGACGGTCGGCATTGCGGTCATGACCGGCCTGCGGTGGTGGCACCGCTGCGGCCCTGATCGGGATCAACGGCAGGCCAGCGGGACAGCGCTTCCGCCAGCTGCCGACAGGCGCTGGCCAGCGCAGCGGCGTCGATCTGGCGGCTGCAGGCCGCCGCCAGTTCCCGCGCGCCGACGATCTCGGCATGTGCGAGCGCGGTCTGCACGAATCCAGCCACGGCCACCGGATCAACTGCGGGATCGAGCAAGGCGTTGGCGAGTCCTTCGAGTTCATTGCGGAGACCGGCGATGATCTGCTGCGCATCGTCGCTGCCCAGGTCATCGGCCAGCCGCGCCAGGACCAGCGGATCAGGACGGGCATCCAGGGCCGCGGAATCGGCGTTGCGCAGCGCTGCGACTTCGCGCAGCGCTGCGTCAAGAACACTGCGCCGCATCGGCTTGGCCAGATGGCGATCCATGCCGGCGTCGATGCAGGCCTTGCGTTCATCGTCGAGCACGCTGGCGGTCATCGCGTAGATGCGCGGCTGCCGGGGCAGCGGCAGCGCCCGGATGCGCCGCGTGACCTCCATGCCATCGATGTCCGGCATCTGGATGTCGACCAGCAGCAGATCGTATTGGCGGCGCTGGACGGCTGCGATCGCGGCATGGCCGTGATCGACCACATCGGCGTGATAGCCAAGCGATTCGAGCATCTTCAGCGTCACCTTCTGGTTGACCGGGTTGTCCTCGACCAGCAGCACCCGCAGGCTGGACGCGGGTACAGCCGGGATGATTCCCGACGCGATCGATGTGGCAGCGACGGGCCTGCGCGGATCATGCGTCAGCAGCGACAGCAGCGCCTCCAGCAGGGCCGCACGGCGAATCGGCTTGCTGCGGACCAGGTCGAGATCCGCCGGCAGCGGCGTGGCCAGCCGCAGGCTGCTCAGCAGCAGGATCGGCAGACGGCTGCCGCCGGCAGCCGCTTCACGCCGCCGGATCGCGGCAGCCAGTTGCAGGCCATCCTGATCCGGCATCAGGTAGTCGAGGATCGCGAGATCGAACGGCGCGCAGCGGTCGAGCAGCGCCAGCGCATCAGCAGCACTGCCGCAGGCGCTGACCTCCATGCCCCATTCCTGTGTGATCCCCAGCAGGATGCGTCGATTGACCTCGGTGTCGTCGACGATCAGCAGCCGCTTGCCGGCCAGCGCGGAGCTGTCCGCCTGAGGCGGCAACGGCCAGGCCGGATCGGTGCCCGCGATAAAGCTGAACGAGAAGATGGAACCGAGGCCGGGGTGGCTGTCGACGGCAACGTCGCCCCCCATGCGTTCAGCCAGCCGCTTGCAGATGGCCAAGCCCAGCCCGGTGCCCCCGTAGCGACGGGTGGTGGAGGCATCGATCTGGCTGAAACTCTTGAACAGGCGTTCGAGACGGTCCGCCGGCACGCCGATGCCGGTGTCGCGTACGGCGATGCGCACGCGCACCGGGCCGGCTGCAACCAGCGCCTCCGCCGGCGCATGGCTGACCGAGACCAGCACCGCGCCGCGCTCGGTGAACTTGACGGCATTGGACAGATAGTTGCCGAGGATCTGACGCACCCGGTTGCGATCGGCGCGCACCAGTGCCGGCGTACCGGGTGCGAACTCGCAGGCCAGATCGAGATGCTTGTTCGCCGCTGCGACCGCCACCTGCTCCAACGCATCCTCGACCGTGCGGCGCAGCTCGAACACCTGCTCGTCGAGTTCGATCATGCCGGCCTCGACTTTCGAGAAGTCGAGGATGTCGTTGATCACATGCAGCAGGTGGTCACCGTTGTCGGCAATGGTGTCGAGGCTCTGGCGCTGTTCGGCGTCGAGCACGGTGTCGGTCATCAGCTCTGCCGTACCCAGGATGGCATTGAGAGGGGTGCGGATCTCGTGGCTCATGTTGGCGAGGAACTGGCTCTTCGCGCGGTTGGCCGCCTCCACGTCCGCACGCGCCTGTTCCAGCGCAACCGCCTGCCAGCGCCAGCGGGCGCCGCCCCTGGCGAAGGCATACAACAGCAGACTCGCAAGCGCGGCCGCGAGGGCCACGATCCAGGGTGCCAAACGGTCGCTGAGCGTGACGAAGCCGGGCAGCGCGGCGGCATGCAGCGTCCAGTGCCGCCCCGGCAATTCGATCGAGGTCCGCCCCCGCAGACGAGGACGCAAGGCCGCAGACAAATGCAAGGGGCTGCCGTCGTCGGCGCTGCCGGCCGTCGAGTACATGAGGCCGCCGGGCTCGATGTCGTCACCGTCGTAAAGCTCGAAGGCCAGCGGACTGCCGTCCTGACCCATCAGGCCACGCATGAAATCGTCCGCGAAGAAGACCACCGTGACCCAGCCCAGAAGGTCGGCGTCGCGACGCACGGCCAGATAGACGATGAAGCCGATCTTGCTGCCGCCCTCACGCAACACGCTGAGACGACGGCTGACCATCGCGTCGTCGCTGGCCGCCGCCCTCTCGAGCACGGCCTTGCGGCCGGCGTCCTGCATCAGGTCAAGGCCGATCGCGCGCAGGTTGATCGGATCGGGTGGCTCGACGTACAGCACCGCCGCGTGCAGATTGCCGGTCGCAGGCGTGATCGGCGGCGGCGGTGCACGCAGGTGGAATTCGCGCAGCACGGCAGCATCGGTCAGGCCGGGCGGGATCGGCTCCTGGCGCACGCGCGCGATGAAGGCGTCCAGGTCCGCCGCCGGCACCGCAGCGGCGAAGTTCATCGCCTTGATGCCCGGATAACGCTGCGCCAGCTGCAGCCTGTCGACGTAGCGGTGCCAGTCTTCGCGGGTCACCTCGGTCGAGGCCGCGAACAGCCCGAGCCCGCCGCGCAGCACCTGCACATAGGTGGCCATGCGCTGCTCGATGGCGAAGTCGATACGCCCCAGCTCGGCATCGAAGCGCGCCTGCTGGTTGCTGCTGACCAAACGATGCATCTGCCAGGCGCCGAACAGTCCGGCCACCAGGGTGCCGGCGATCAGCAGACGGGTCTTGGCCGGCAGGCTCGGGCCGGCCGGCCGGCGTGGCAGCTCCTCAGTCATCGGCCGCCTCGCGCAGCAGGCGGGCAACCAGCCGGCCATGACGCTCGATCAGCGCGGCGCTCGCGGACAGCGCCGTTGCCGTGTCGCCGGACTGCGCGGCCTGCTCGGCCCGGGCCGCAAGCTGGGCCAGGTCTGCGGCTCCGAACTGCAGGCAGGTACCGCGCAGCGTGTGAACGATGCTTGCCAGCGTCCGAAGGTCGTTGGCAGCCACGGCGGCAGCATGGCGTTGTCCCTGGATCGGCACCTCGGCAGCGGCGGCCGCCACCAGTTCGCGCAGGCCCGTCCCAGAGTAAAGGCGACGAAGATCGGCCCAGGTCTCGGCATCGAAATCGGTTGCCTCGTCATGGGCAGGGTCGAGTGCCACAGCCAGCGCTGCCAAGGTCACCGGCCTGCGCAGCACCGCAGCGGCTCCGGCGGCATGGAAGACCGCCTCATCGTCCACCGAGCCGACCACGGCGATCAGCCGCGCCGACGACCGGGCGGCGATCTGCCCGAGCGCAGCTGCCGTCGCACTGCCCAGATCGACAAGAACACACGGGTGCGCTCGGCCAGCCAGCGCCTCCCGCGCGGAGTCGATCTCGCTCGCGATCGACACCGATGGATAACCGAGCCGCTCCAGCATCATCGCCAGCAGCCGGCAACTGAGGCGGTCGCCGCTCAGCAGCAGAGGCGCAAAACCGGTGTCAGCGTTCTCGTTGGCAGTGGATGGCCGTGTCACGTCATTTCTTCAAAAACCGGCGGAGCACATTGTCGCCAGGAATCTCGCCAGGTGGACGTTCCCAGCGTTGAGTAGCGGTTGGCTTCATGGCCCGGTTGTGAATGTAATCGTGTTGATGATGAGTTGTCCGGCGTAGGTGGCCGAGGGCGCGTTTGCCGAGTGCTTTCTTCGTTCGCTATTCGTTGTAATCGCGGATCCAGGCTCGGAACTCAGCCCTCGTGTGCAACAGGCCGGAGAGCCAGTGCTTGTTGAGGCACTCGTCGCATAGACGACCGTCGAAGAATTCGATGTAGACGCTGTGGTGGGGTTTGCCGGGCTCAACCAGACGCCGGGCAATGCCGCGACGACGTGCCAACGTCAGCATGACGCAGCCGGCGAGTTCGGGGCAGCACGGCCCCGAGGCCTTTGAACAGGCGCCGACGTAAGGCTTGGGTTTATCCAGCCCTCGGTGAAGCCCAAACGTACTGATCCGCGACTTGCTGATCGAATTCAGATCTGTCACCGCAGTAGTGAACCGTTGCCCAGGTGATGTCACGGATGATCGCGATTTCTGAGCTGCCTAGGCGGCAGTGAACCGGCAGCGGCAGTGGGCGATCCTGCCGGCGGTTTTCTGAGCTGCCTACGCGGCAGTGAACCGGCCGCCGAACGACGCCACCGGTACCGGCTACTTTCTGAGCTGCCTACGCGGCGGTGAACAAGCCCCAGAGCGTGCCCTTCGACGTCGCCAGTTTCTGAGCTGCCTACGCGGCAGTGAACCGGGGGCCAGTCGGCTCCGTCACAGCCGCGTGTTTCTGAGCTGCCTACGCGGCAGTGAACTCAGACCGTCGTACGCAGCGTGCTGATCAACGCTTTCTGAGCTGCCTACGCGGCAGTGAACGCATTGCGGCGGATGCGCAGCACCACGGTGCGTTTCTGAGCTGCCTACGCGGCAGTGAACACGGCGCGCGGCCAATTTCGTGGGCCTGTGCTTTTCTGAGCTGCCTACGCGGCAGTGAACGCCGCCGCTGCCGGCAAGACTTCTGACCGCCATTTCTGAGCTGCTTACGCGGCAGTGAACAAGGGCATCGATCTGCCGGTGCGCGTGAACAATTTCTGAGCTGCCTACGCGGCAGTGAACACCGACATTCGAGACCGTCACCACTCCGTTCTTTTCTGAGCTGCCTACGCGGCAGTGAACTGTCTCCACCGGCGTGGACGGCCTGCCGAGCTTTTCTGAGCTGCCTACGCGGCAGTGAACAATACCGGGCGCGTGCTGGGCCTCAAGCGCCTTTTCTGAGCTGCCTACGCGGCAGTGAACGCCGGCCCGTGGATCGGCGAATACCCGGCAGCTTTCTGAGCTGCCTACGCGGCAGTGAACCAGCACGAAGCCATCGGCGATCACCTGAAACATTTCTGAGCTGCCTACGCGGCAGTGAACGGCCGCACACTCGACGGCCGCAAGCACAGCGATTTCTGAGCTGCCTACGCGGCAGTGAACCATCGAATGGGCCGACAGCACGTTCAACCCGTTTTCTGAGCTGCCTACGCGGCAGTGAACGTTCGGGCTGCTCGTCGCCGGGGTCGCGGTCGTTTCTGAGCTGCCTACGCGGCAGTGAACTAATCGCGGTCCCATTCGGGCTGATTGCAGAATTTCTGAGCTGCCTACGCGGCAGTGAACATCTTCGCGCGAACCGAGACCGCCGCCTGGACTTTCTGAGCTGCCTACGCGGCAGTGAACGCCTGCAGCGCCAGCGGCGAGGTGCGACGCGTTTTCTGAGCTGCCTACGCGGCAGTGAACGAAGTAGAGCCCGGGTACTTCTCTGTGACCTGTTTTCTGAGCTGCCTACGCGGCAGTGAACGTCGTCGATCACGCAGTCGATGGTCGACCGCTTTTCTGAGCTGCCTACGCGGCAGTGAACACCGACATGGACGACTACAACGGCCACGCTCATTTCTGAGCTGCCTACGCGGCAGTGAACGGCCAGATCCGGCGCGGCACCGCCCGCCTGCGTTTCTGAGCTGCCTACGCGGCAGTGAACCACGGCCATGCTATTGCCGAGGACTTTGTAGCTTTCTGAGCTGCCTACGCGGCAGTGAACGGAACGGTCGGCCCGCGAGCTGGTGGGCCGCTTTTCTGAGCTGCCTACGCGGCAGTGAACTTGGTGTGGGCTTTCTGGACGCGGTCAATGAATTTCTGAGCTGCCTACGCGGCAGTGAACGAAGGCGTCCACCTTCAAGGAAACGGTCTATTTTTCTGAGCTGCCTACGCGGCTGTGAACGCGGGGTTGTCGTCTGTCCACGGGCGGGTTTTTTTCTGAGCTGCCTACGCGGCAGTGAACCTGGCCGCCATCAGCCGCCAGGCCCACGTGCTTTTCTGAGCTGCCTACGCGGCAGTGAACGTGCCTAGCTCAAAGGTACTGCCGAGGCGTTATTTCTGAGCTGCCTACGCGGCAGTGAACGCGTTCCTGCGGTCGCGCAGACACTGCATCCGTTTCTGAGCTGCCTACGCGGCAGTGAACGCCTGCGTCAACGCTTGCGAAGGGATCAACCCTTTCTGAGCTGCCTACGCGGCAGTGAACTTCGGGGATGAATGGGGCGTCGAAGGGGATCATTTTCTGAGCTGCCTACGCGGCAGTGAACCCGAAGACGACAGCGAGCGCCTGAACCCTGACTTTCTGAGCTGCCTACGCGGCAGTGAACCTCGAACCAAAGCGCAGGTTCTTCTGCCGGAATTTCTGAGCTGCCTACGCGGCAGTGAACGCTTTGGCGGCGGCTGCCTTGGCGGCACGCTTTTTCTGAGCTGCCTACGCGGCAGTGAACAAAGCCGCTGCGGTTTATACGTCAAACATGGGTTTCTGAGCTGCCTACGCGGCAGTGAACGAGACGCTCCGGGGTCATTGACTCCCAATTGATTTCTGAGCTGCCTACGCGGCAGTGAACGGGATCAGGGCCGGAAGCTTGAACTGCGCGATTTTCTGAGCTGCCTACGCGGCAGTGAACGCCGAGTTCGCCCTCGAAGCCGACGACGCCAATTTCTGAGCTGCCTACGCGGCAGTGAACCCCAAGCATTTCTTGTGGTCGAAGCTCACTTGTTTCTGAGCTGCCTACGCGGCAGTGAACACCGACATGGACGACTACAACGGCCATGCGCATTTCTGAGCTGCCTACGCGGCAGTGAACTCACCGATGATGCCGACGACGGTGGGCGGGATTTTCTGAGCTGCCTACGCG
>JAPLSA010000025.1 GCA_026398815.1 Gammaproteobacteria bacterium | reverse complement strand
TCTTTAAGACTTGAGTGAGAGCATGGCCGCAACCAGCCAATCGATTCGCATTCGGCTCAAAGCCTTCGATCATCGCCTGATCGATAAATCGGCTCGCGAGATCGTCGAAACCGCGAAGCGCACCGGTGCCGTCGTCCGCGGGCCGATCCCGCTGCCGACCCGAATGGAGCGTTACACCATCCTGGTGTCGCCGCACGCCGACAAGTCGGCCCGTGACCAGTACGAAATCCGTACGCACAAGCGGCTGATGCAGATTATCGACCCCACCGAAAAGACCGTCGACGCATTGTCGAAGCTGGATCTTCCGGCCGGCGTCGAAGTCCAGATTCGCGTCAACTAAGGCGAGGATCAGACAATGACGATTGGTATTGTTGGTCGCAAGGCGGGCATGACCCGCGTGTTCACCGAAGCGGGCGAGTCCATTCCGGTCACTGTGATCGAATGCACCCCGAATCGCGTCACTCAAGTTAAGACTGTGGAAACCGACGGCTATCGCGCCGTTCAGGTCACCGCAGGTGAGAAGAAAGCCAGCCACGTTTCCAAGCCGCTCGCGGGCCATTACAAGAAGGCCGGTGTCGCTGCGGGCCGCGGCCTCTGGGAATTCCGTCTGAAGGACGGCCAGGGAGACGAGTTGGCTCCCGGCGCTGAAATCACGGTCATTTCGTTCGAAGGCGTCAAGGCCGTCGACGTGTCCGGCGTCAGCATCGGCAAGGGCTTCGCCGGCGTGCAGAAGCGCTGGAATTTCGGCGGTGGTCGCGCCAGCCACGGTAACTCGCTGTCGCATCGCGTGCCGGGCTCGATCGGTCAGCGCCAGAGCCCGGGCAAGGTCTGGAAGGGCAAGAAGATGGCCGGCCACATGGGCGCCGACAACATCACGGCTCTGAACCTCGACGTGGTCCGGATCGATGCCGAGCGCAATCTGCTGCTCGTCAAAGGCGCGGTTCCCGGACACAAGGGTGCCGACGTCGTCGTGCATCCGACGGTCAAGTAAGTAGTTCATTGGACTGGGCGACATGGATCTCCAACTACACTCAAGCAACACCACGCTGAACGTGGCGGACGCCGTTTTCGGCGCCGACTACAACGAAGCGCTGGTGCACCAGGTCGTGACGGCCTATCTGAACGGCGGTCGTGCGGGCACCAAGGCGCAGAAGTCGAAGGCGATGGTGCGCGGCGGCGGCAAGAAGCCATGGAAGCAGAAGGGCACGGGTCAGGCGCGCGCCGGCTCCATTCGCAGCCCGTTGTGGCGCGGTGGTGGCAAGACGTTCGCTGCGGTGCCGCGCGACCACAGCCAGAAGGTCAACAAGAAGATGTATCGCGGTGCCATCCGCTCGATCATCTCCGAGCTGAATCGCAATGGTTCGCTGATCGTCGCTGACTCCTTCACGGTCGAAGCCGCGAAGACCAAGTCGCTGGTCGAGAAGCTGAACACCGTCGGCGAGAACGACATCCTGATCGTGACCGACACGGTCGATCAGAACCTGTTCCTGTCGGCGCGCAATCTGCACCGCGTGAACGTGGTCGACGTCAACGGCATCAACCCGGTCTCGCTGCTGTCATTCAAGAAGGTGCTTCTGACCGCTCCGGCCGTCAAGAAGCTGGAGGCCTGGCTGTCATGAGCAAGATCAAGATCTCGGGCGAGCGTCTGCACCAGCTGATCCTGGCACCCGTGGTGTCGGAAAAGAGCACGCGCGCCGCCGAAAAGAACAACGAAGCGGTGTTCAAGGTTCTGCGCGACGCCAAGAAGCCGGAAATCAAGAGCGCCATCGAAACCCTGTTCAACGTCAAGGTCGAAGCGGTCCGCACCTTGAACGTCAAGGGCAAGATCAAGCGGTTTGGCGGCTCCACCGGCGTGCGTTCGGATTGGAAGAAAGCCTACGTGACGCTCGCCGAAGGTCAGGAAATCGACTTCCTGGCTGGCGCCAACAGCTAATCGGAGCGACGAGAAATGCCACTCCAGAAAATGAAGCCGACCAGCCCCGGCCGCCGCCATGTCATCGCGGTGTCGCATCCGGAGCTGTTCAAGGGCCGTCCGTATGCCCCGCTCGTCGAGTCGAAGAACTCGAACGGCGGTCGCAACAACCACGGCCACATCACCACCCGTCACCAGGGCGGCGGTCACAAGCAGAACTATCGCCTGATCGACTTCAAGCGCGACAAGGACGGTATTCCGGCCAAGGTCGAGCGCGTCGAATATGACCCGAACCGTAGCGCCCATATCGCGCTGCTGCTCTACAAGGACGGCGAGCGCCGCTACATCATCGCTCCGAAGGGCGTGAGCGTCGGCGACGCGATCCAGTCGGGCACCGATGCGCCGATCAAGCCGGGCAATTCCCTGCCGATCCGCAACATCCCGGTCGGTTCGACGATCCACTGCATCGAACTGCGTCTCGGCAAGGGTGCGCAGCTCGCGCGTTCGGCCGGTGCCGCCGTGCAGCTGGTTGCTCGTGAAGGCCTGTACGCCACCGTGCGCCTGCGCAGCGGCGAAATGCGCCTCGTCCACAGCGATTGCCGCGCAACGCTGGGCGAAGTGTCGAACAGCGAACACAACCTGCGCCATTACGGCAAGGCCGGTGCCAAGCGTTGGAAGGGCATCCGTCCGACCGTTCGCGGCGTTGTCATGAACCCGGTCGATCACCCGCACGGTGGTGGTGAAGGCAAGTCGGGTCAGGGCAATCCGCACCCGGTGTCGCCGTGGGGCCAGAAGGCGAAGGGTCTCAAGACCCGCAACAACAAGCGGACCGAGAAGTTCATCGTCCGCAGCCGCCACAAGAAGTAAGCCGCGTTTTACTGCACGAATTTTCGAGAGCCCGTCATGTCGCGTTCCGTCAAGAAAGGCCCGTTCATCGATCACCATCTCGCGAAGAAGGTGTCCGATGCGCAGGGGTCGCGAGTCAAGAAGCCGATCAAGACCTGGTCGCGTCGTTCGATGATCACCCCGGACATGGTCGGTCTGACCATGCAGGTGCACAACGGCCGCCTGCACGTTCCGGTGTTCATCACCGAGAACATGATCAGCCACAAGCTGGGCGAGTTCTCGCCGACGCGCACGTTCAAGGGCCACACGGCCGGCGACAAGAAGTCGAGCTAAGGAGCCAGACATGCAGACCCAGGCTGTCCTCAAGTTCGTCCGTCTCTCGCCGCAGAAGGCGCGTCTCGTCGCCGACCAGGTGCGTGGTCAGAAGGTTGACCAGGCGCTGAACCTGCTGAAGTTCTCGCAGAACCGCGCCTCGGGAATCATCCGGAAGGTGCTGGAGTCGGCGATTGCCAATGCCGAGAACAACAACGGTGCCGACGTCGACGAGCTGAAGATCTCCGAGATCTTCGTCGATGAGGGCCCGACGATGAAGCGCATCCGCCCGCGCGCCAAGGGCCGCGCCGATCGCATTCTGAAGCGCACGAGTCACGTGACGATTCGCGTCTCCGACGGCATCAAGGGTTAACGGGAAGAGTATTCATGGGTCACAAGATCAATCCGAATCTGTTCCGTCTTGGTATCTCGACGGCCTGGACGTCGAACTGGTACGCCGAGCGCGGCGCGTATGCCGATAACCTGAACAAGGATCGCTTGGTTCGCGAGTTCCTGTTCAAGAAGCTGGCGCAGGCTTCGGTCAGCCGCGTGCAGATCGACCGTCCGGCCAAGTCGGCACGTGTCACGATCCACACCGCGCGTCCGGGCATCGTCATCGGCAAGAAGGGCGAGGACATCGAGAAGCTGCGGCAGGAAGTGTCGAAGCTGATGACGCTGAAGCCGGATTCCGTGCACATCTCGGTCGAGGAAATCCGCAAGCCGGAACTCGATTCCAAGCTGATCGCCGAAAGCGTTGCCCAGCAGCTCGAGCGTCGCATCATGTTCCGCCGCGCGATGAAGCGCGCCGTGACCAATGCCATGCGCCTCGGCGCCGGCGGCATCAAGATCCAGGTCGGTGGTCGTCTGAACGGCGCCGAAATCGCCCGTACCGAGTGGTACCGCGAAGGCCGCGTGCCGCTGCACACGCTGCGCGCGCACATCGACTACGGCACTGCCGAAGCCAAGACCAACTACGGCGTCATCGGCGTCAAGGTCTGGGTTTTCAACGGCGAGGTGTTCGAGACTGACCGCCAGACCGGCAAGAAGGAAGAGGCCGGCGAGCCGGCATCAGCCTGATCATCCTTCCGCCAGCTATTAGGAGAGCGCTGCCATGATGCAGCCCAAGAACCCCAAGTTTCGCAAGCAGCAGAAGGGCCGCAACCGCGGCCTGGCACAGAACGGCAATGAAGTGTCGTTCGGCGAGTTCGGCCTGAAGTCGACCGAGCGCGGCCACCTGACGGCGCGTCAGATCGAAGCGGCCCGCCGCGTCATCACCCGCTACGTCAAGCGTGGCGGCAAGATGTGGATCCGCATCTTCCCGGACGTTCCGGTTACCCGGAAGCCGGTCGGTGTCCGTATGGGCTCCGGCAAGGGCAACGTCGAGTGGTGGGTCGCGCAGATCCAGCCGGGCAAGATGCTGTACGAACTCGAAGGCATCACCGAAATCGAGGCTCGTACCGCGTTCCGTCTCGCCTCGGCGAAGCTGCCGGTCAAGACGACCTTCGTGCAGCGGACGATTCTGTAACAACAGTGGTCGGTGACTGGTGACTGGTGGCTAGTCAAACGTCCCCGAGAGTCCCTATCACTAGCCACTCGTCACCCGATACCGAGTTATGAAGACCACCGAATTTGTGAAGTCGCTGCGGAGCAAGTCCGCAGCCGATTTGAAGGCTGAACTGGCGGCACTGCGCAAGGAGCAGTTCAAGCTCCGCATGCAGTCGGCTGTCGGGCAGCTGACCCAGTCGAACCTGGTCCACGACGTCCGCAAGAAGATTGCACGCGTCAAGACCGTCATGCAGCAGCAGGCAACGCAGGCGAAGGCGTCATGAGCGAAGTTACCGAAGTGGTTGCAGGAGCCCATCGCATTGTTGGCCGTGTGGTCAGCAGCAAGATGGACAAGACCATCACCGTCGCAGTCGAGCGCACCGTGAAGCACCCGCTGTACGGGAAGCTCCTGCGCAAGACCACGAAGCTGCACGCGCATGACGAAAAGAACGAGTGCCATGAAGGCGATCTCGTGGCCATCGTCGAGACGCGTCCGCTGTCGCGTTCGAAGTTCTTCCGTCTCGTCGAGGTGCTCGAGAGCGCCAGCGAGCTGCAGCAGCGCGAAGCTGCCGCCAAGGCCGGAGTCTAAGCGCCATGGTTCAACAGGAATCAATGCTGGTCGTCGCTGACAACAGCGGCGCCAAGATCGTGCAGGTCATCCAGGTGAAGGGCTCGACGCATCGTCGTTACGCCTGCGTCGGCGACCTGATCAAGGTCACCGTGAAGGATGCGATCCCGCGCGGCAAGGTCAAGAAGGGCGAAGTGCATGACGCCGTCGTGGTTCGCACCAAGAAGGGCGTTCGCCGCCCGGACGGTTCGACGATCCGCTTCGACACCAATGCGGCCGTGCTGCTGACCACCAAGCTGGAGCCGATTGGCACCCGTATTTTCGGACCGGTGACCCGTGAGCTGCGCGAACGCTTCATGCGCATCATCTCGCTGGCCCCCGAAGTCCTCTGAAGTCGTAGAGCAATAGCCATGCGCAAGATCAAGAAAGGCGACGAAGTCATCGTCATCACCGGCAAGGACAAGGGCCGTCGCGGCAAGGTCTCGGTTGTCCAGGACGATGGCAAGATCATCGTCGAGGGCCTGAACCTCGCCAAGAAGCACCAGAAAGGCAACCCGCAGGCCGGCGTCAGCGGCGGCATCGTCGAGAAGGAAATGGCGATCGATGCTTCCAACGTGATGTTGTTCAACGCGAAGACCGGCAAGGGCGACCGCGTCGGCTTCAAGTTCCTCGGCGAAGGCGATGCCAAGCGCAAGGTGCGTTACTTCAAGTCGAACCAGGAAGTCCTGGACGCTTAATTCGCAGCAGTCGTTGGTGACCAGTGAACAGCGCGGCGTCGCAGCCGACCTCACCAGAACCAGCCACAGATAACGGAAACAGAGTCATGGCCGCCAATTTGCAGACGTATTACCAGAACACCGTTGCGCCGGCGCTTCGCGAAAAGCTGAAGTGCAACGCGATGGCGACGCCGAAGATCACCAAGATCACGCTGAACATGGGCGTGGGCGAGGCGACCTCGGACAAGAAGGTCATCGAACACGCTGTGGCGAACATGACCGCCATCGCCGGCCAGAAGCCGGTCGTGACCAAGACCCGCATTTCGATCGCGGCGTTCAAGGTTCGCGAGAACTACCCGGTCGGCGTGAAGGTCACGCTGCGCAGCCAGCAGATGTACGAGTTTCTGGAACGCCTGATCTCGATCGCGCTGCCGCGTATCCGCGATTTCCGCGGTCTGAAGGCCAATGGCTTCGACGGCCAGGGCAACTACAACTTCGGCATCACCGAACAGATCATCTTCCCGGAAATCGACTACGACAAGGTCGATGCCATCCGCGGTATGAACATCACCATCACCACCACGGCGAAGAATGACGAGGAGGGCCGTGCTCTTCTCGATGCGTTCAGCTTCCCGTTCCGCAAGTAAGACCGAGTCCGATCCATGGCCAAGACCAACATGCTGGAGCGCGAGAAGAACCGCCTCGAGCTCGCCAAGAAGTTTGCAAAGAAGCGCAAGGCGCTGAAGGCGACGATCGTCGATCCGAACGCCTCGTACGAGGAAAAGCTCGCTGCGGTCGAGAAGCTGCAGAAGCTGCCGCGCGATTCGAGCCCGATTCGTCAGCGCAACCGCTGCAATGTGACCGGTCGTTCGCGCGGCGTGTACCGCAAGTTCGGCCTGTCGCGCACCAAGCTTCGCGAAGCCGCGACGCGTGGCGAGATCCCCGGCCTGAAGAAGGCCAGCTGGTAAGTCGATTCAACACCCAGTTGCCGGCGAGGCACCGGTCCGTTTTCACGGATCGATGGACCACCGGCCAACCCCACTGGAAACATCATGAGCATTAACGATCCCATCGGCGACTTCCTGACCCGCATCCGCAACGGTCAGTCGGCGCGCAAGAAGTTCATCACGTCGCCGTCTTCCAAGCAGCGCGAGGCCATTGCGGCCGTGCTGAAGGAAGAGGGCTACATCAGCGATTTCTCGGTGTCGACCGAAGGCCAGAAGAAGGCCATCACGGTGGTCCTGAAGTATTTCCAGGGCAAGCCGGTCATCGAGCGTCTCGATCGCATCAGCAAGCCGTCGCTGCGCATCTACAAGGGCAGCGACGAGCTGCCGCGTGTGCTGGGCGGCCTGGGTGTCGCCATCATCTCGACGTCGAAGGGCATCGTCAGCGACCGCAAGGCGCGCGCTGCCGGCCAGGGCGGCGAAGTGGTCTGCATCGTCGCCTAACAGGAAGATCTCATCATGTCTCGCGTAGCGAAAATGCCGGTGGTGATTCCGGCTGGAGTCGAGTTCAAGAGCTCGGCGACCGAACTGACGGTGAAGGGTGCCAAGTCGAGCCTCAGCCTGCCGCTTCCGAAGGAAGTGAAGGTGGAGTACGTCAACGGCACCGTGACGATCGCGGAAGCGTCGGTCAAGGCATCGCCCGCGATGTCGGGTACCATTCGCGCCCTGCTGGCCAGCATGGTCGTCGGCGTGACCAAGGGTTACGAGAAGAAGCTGACCCTGGTCGGCGTCGGCTATCGCGCCACGCTGACCGGCAAGAAGCTGAACCTCGCCGTTGGCCTGTCGCACCCGGTGGACTTCATGGTGCCGGATGGCATCACGATCACCGTTCCGACCCAGACGGAAGTCGTCATCCAGGGCGCGGACAAGCGGGTCGTCGGCCAGATCGCGGCGACGCTGCGCGGCTATCGCCCGCCGGAGCCCTACAAGGGCAAGGGTGTTCGCTATTCGGACGAGAAGATCGTTCTGAAGGAAGCGAAGAAGAAGTAATCGTAGTGAAGCAGTGGTCAGCAGCCTTAGTCAGGCTGCCCGGCCACTCGAAAGGTCACTTGAATCTGTCACCGGAATACGTTTTATGAGCCCGAAGAAAGAATCCCGTCTGCGCCGCGCGCGTCGTACTCGCGCCAAGATCGCAGAGCTGGGCACGCACCGCCTGTCGGTGCACCGCACGCCGCGTCACATCTACGCGCAGATCATCTCGGGCGAAGCCGGGCACACGCTCGTGGCCGCCTCGACGGTCGAGAAGACGGTTGCCGAAGGCCTCGATGCCACCGGCAATGTCGACGCCGCCAAGAAGGTAGGTGCCACGATTGCCGAGCGCGCCAAGGCCGCCGGTATCACGAAGGTCGCGTTTGACCGTTCGGGCTTTCAGTACCACGGCCGCATCAAGGCGCTGGCCGACGCCGCTCGTGAAGCCGGTCTGGAGTTTTAAAGCAAATGGCGAACACCAACTACAATTTCGACGACTCGCAGAACGGCGACTTCAAGGAGAAGCTGGTCGCGGTCAACCGCGTGTCGAAGACGGTGAAGGGCGGCAAGCAGTTCACCTTCACTGCGCTGACGGTCGTCGGCGATGGCGCTGGCAAGGTCGGTTTCGGGTACGGCAAGGCGCGTGAAGTGCCGGTCGCGATCCAGAAGGCGATGGAGAAGGCGCGCAAGAACATGATCACCGTCGAGCTCAAGGGCGCGACGCTGCAGCACGAGATCTGGGGCATCCACGGCGCTTCGCGCGTGTTCATGAAGCCGGCCTCGGAAGGTACGGGCGTCATCGCCGGCAGCGCGATGCGTGCCGTGTTCGAAGTCGCCGGTGTGCAGAATGTGCTCGCCAAGTCGTTCGGCTCGCGCAACAAGATGAACATGGTTCGTGCGACGGTCGACGCGCTGCGTCGCCTGAACATGCCTTCGGAGATTGCCGCGAAGCGCGGCAAGACGCTCGAAGAAATCCTCGGTTAAGGACTGGTAAGCCGTCATGAGCGCAAACAAGCAAGTCAAGATCACGCTGATCAAGAGCGTGTTCGGCCGCCTCCAGGCCCATCGCGCCTGTGTTCGCGGGCTCGGCCTGACCCGCATGCATTCGTCGGTCGTGATTCAAGCCACGCCAGAAAACATGGGCATGGTCAACAAGATCGGCTTCATGCTGAAGGTCGAAGAAATCTGAATCCAGGCTCCGGCTGCTGGCCGGGTTCGGGTTCGCTGAATTGTTATCGGCCTTTGGCCGCTGATCACTGGAAACTGCTTTCATGAAACTCAACACGATCAAGCCTGCCGACGGTGCCAAGACGGAACGCGTGCGTGTCGGCCGCGGTATCGGTTCGGGCATCGGCAAGACTGCCGGCCGCGGTCACAAGGGCCAGCGCGCGCGCAAGGGCGGCCGCGGCAAGATCGGCTTCGAGGGCGGCCAGATGCCGATCCAGCGTCGCCTGCCGAAGCGCGGCTTCAGTTCCGCGATCGGCAAGCTGACGGCCGAGATTCGTCTGTCCGACATCGAGCGGATGACGGAAATCGAGATCGACCTGGCGGTGCTGAAGGCTGCCGGTGTCGTCCAGGCGCAGATCGTTCAGGCCAAGCTGATCAAGTCCGGCACGCTGACCCGCAAGGTCACGGTGAAGGGCGTCGGCATCACCAAGGGTGCGCGCGAAGCGATTCTCGCGGCCGGCGGCAGCGTCGCGGAATAATCCGCTCCGGTTCGGCTCAAGGCGAATCCCATGGCCAAGACTACCGGCGGAATGATGCCGGACCTCAGCAAGATCGGCGAAGTCCGCAACCGGATTCTGTTTCTGATCGGCGCGCTGATCGTCTATCGCATCGGTTCGTTCATTCCGGTGCCGGGTATCGATCCCGGCAAGCTGGCGCAGTTGTTTGACCAGCAGAAAGGCACCATCCTGGACATGTTCAACATGTTCTCGGGCGGTGCCCTTTCGCGTCTGTCGATCTTCGCGCTCGGTGTGACGCCTTACATCTCGGCGTCGATCATCGTGCAGCTGATGGGCGCGACGATGCCGCAGCTGAAGGAACTCAAGAAGGAAGGCGAGGCGGGACGCCGCAAGCTGACCAAGTACACCCGCTACGGCACCTTGGCGCTTGCGCTGTTCCAGGCTGTCGGTGCGTCCTACGCGCTGCAGAGCAGCGTTGCGCTGGCGCCGGGCTTCGGTTTCATCTTTACCGCGACAGTCAGTCTGGTGACCGGCACGATGTTCCTGATGTGGCTCGGCGAGCAGATCACCGAGCGCGGCATCGGCAACGGCATGTCGATGCTGATTTTCGCCGGCATCGTGTCGTCGATGCCGCAGGCGATCGGCGCGACGGCGCAGTTGATCAGCGAAGGCTCGCTGAATCCGCTGGTCGCGATCCTGGTGCTGCTGCTGGTGGTGGTCGTGACCACTTTCGTCGTGTTCGTCGAGCGCGCCCAGCGCCGCATCCCGATCCACCATGCCCGTCGTCAGCAGGGGCGCAAGCTGTTCGCCGCCCAGACCCAGCATCTGCCGCTGAAGCTGAACATGGCCGGCGTGATTCCGCCGATCTTCGCGTCGAGCATCATCCTGTTCCCGGCGTCGATGGTCCGCTTCTTCGGCGGCGAGGGCGGCAGCGGTTTCATGCAGCAGTTCGCCAACGCGCTGTCGCCGGGCCAGCCGCTGTACACGATGCTGTATGCGCTGATGATGGTGTTCTTCTGCTTCTTCTACACGGCGCTGGTTTTCGACTCGCGCGAGACGGCAGAGAACCTGAAGAAGTCCGGCGCGTTCGTGCCGGGTGTTCGCCCAGGCCTGCAGACGGCGAAGTACATCGACAACGTGCTGACACGGCTGACCGTCGCTGGTGCCATCTACATCACGGCGGTCTGTCTCACGCCGGAGTTTCTGGTCACCTATTTCAACGTGCCGTTCACGTTCGGTGGCACCTCGCTGCTGATCACGGTTGTCGTGGTGATGGATTTCATGGCGCAGCTGCAGGCGCACCTGATGTCCCACCAATACGAAGGGCTTCTCAAGAAGCAGAATCTGAAGTCGCTGAGCGGCAGCAATGCGGGTCGTCCCGGCGTCGTTCGGCCGAGCTGAACGTCATTCCACCACCGAATCGCCGGGTTATCCGGTTGTAGAGATCGCACCATGAAAGTACGCGCTTCAGTCAAGAAAATTTGCCGCAACTGCAAGGTTGTCCGCCGCAACGGCGTGGTTCGCGTGATGTGCTCGGACCTGCGCCACAAGCAGCGCCAGGGCTGATAGCAGTCGGCCGCATCAGCGGCCGTTCTGTGTTGCAGCCGGAAGTTGCTGTTTCCGGCCGCGCTCGGGGTCGACGCAGCCCCGGTCATGCTTGAAAAGGAATGCTGTCGGTCACGGAGAGGAACGGGGCGCAGAGCTTCGACCTTGGCAGCTACGTCCCGCATTTGATGTCATCGGGGCCAGTCCGGTACACTCTGCGGCTCACTGCGCCGCTGTGATTCATATCTACGAGGTTTTCGATGGCACGTATTGCGGGCGTCAATGTCCCGGCCAACAAGCACACCGTGATCGCGCTGCAGGCGATCTACGGCATCGGCGCCACGCGCGCGAAGAAGATCTGCGATGCCGCCAAGGTGGCGCCGACTGCGCAGCTGAAGACGCTGACGGAAGGAGAGCTTGATCTGCTCCGCGCCGAAATCGCCAAGTTCGCCGTCGAAGGCGATCTTCGTCGCGAAGTGTCGATGAGCATCAAGCGACTGATGGACATGGGCTGCTACCGTGGCCAGCGTCATCGTCGCGGCCTGCCGGTTCGCGGCCAGCGCACCCGCACCAACGCGCGTACCCGCAAGGGCCCGCGTAAAGCCATCCGCAAGTAACGCCTAGCCTCGCAGGATTTCCAGACTCATGGCCAATACCTCCGCCGCCGCTGCTGCCGCCAAGGCACGCAAGCGCGTCAAGAAGAACGTGTCCGACGCCGTCGCGCACGTTCATGCTTCATTCAACAACACGATCGTTCTGATCACCGACCGTCAAGGCAATGCGCTGTCGTGGTCGACCGCCGGTGCCTGCGGCTTCAAGGGCTCGCGCAAGTCGACGCCGTTTGCCGCGCAGATCGCCGCCGAACGTGCAGCGACCGCCGCTGCCGAACACGGCGTCAAGAACCTCGAAGTTCGCATCAAGGGCCCTGGCCCGGGCCGTGAGTCCGCAGTGCGTTCGCTGAACGCCGCCGGCTTCAAGGTCACCAACATCACCGACGTGACGCCGATTCCGCACAACGGCTGCCGTCCGTCCAAGCGTCGCCGCGTCTAAGGAGAGATCGAAATGGCACGTTATATCGGTCCCACCTGCAAACTCGCCCGTCGCGCTGGCACGGATCTGCTGCTGAAGAGCCGCGGTCGTTCGCTCGATTCGAAGTGCAAGCTCGATACCCCGCCGGGCCAGCATGGTGCGCGCAAGCAGCGCCTGTCGGACTACGCGCTGCAGCTCCGTGAAAAGCAGAAGCTGAAGCAGATGTACGGCCTGCTCGAGCGGCAGTTTCGCAACTACTACCAGAAGGCGACGCGTTCCAAGGGCGCGACTGGCCTGAATCTGCTCCGCTTCCTCGAGCAGCGCCTGGACAACGTCGTCTACCGCATGGGCTTTGCCGCAACGCGCGCCGAAGCCCGTCAGCTGGTGGGCCACAAGGCGATCCTGGTCAACGGCAAGAGCGTCAACATCCCGTCCTACAGCATCCAGGTTGGTGATGTGGTGCAGGTGCGCGAAAAGTCGCGCAACCAGACCCGTATCACCCAGGCACTGTCGGTGGCCTCGCAGATCGGCCTGCCGGAGTGGGTGGAAGTGGACGAGAAGGCACTCAAGGGTGTCTTCAAGGCTTTGCCGGAACGCGACCAGATCGTTCAGGACATCAACGAGAACCTGGTCGTCGAGTTGTACTCGAAGTAATTCGATGGGGCGGCTGCTTCGGCAGCCGCCCGTTGTTCATTGTTCGAGTCGGTTTCTGGTTTTGCTGCCGGCCACGTGTCGGCAGCCATTGTTTCAAGAGGTCACTACATGCAGGGTTCCGTCGCCAGTTTTCTGAAGCCGCGCGTCGTCGATGTCGAGCAGATCTCTGCTCACCGCTCCCGGATCACGCTGGAGCCGCTTGAGCGTGGCTTTGGCCACACGCTCGGCAATGCACTCCGCCGCATCCTGCTGTCGTCGGTGCCCGGCGCTGCCGTGACCGAAGCGCAGATCGACGGCGTGGTGCACGAGTACAGCGCCATCGAAGGCGTGCAGGAGGATGTCATCGACATCCTGCTGAACATCAAGAACATCTCGGTCCGCATGAACGCCCGCGATTCAGCGGTGCTGAAGCTGGAGAAGAGCGGCCGCGGCCCGATCACCGCCGGTGACATTCAGCTCGACCACGACGTCGAGATCGTCAACCCGGATCTCGTCATCGCCAACCTGACGGGCGGCAAGATCAGCATGACCCTCAAGGTCACGCGTGGTCGTGGCTACCAGCCGGCTGCCGCGCGCGCGCAGAGCAATGAAGACGAAGGCACGGCGATCGGTGCACTGCAGCTGGACGCGTCGTACAGCCCGGTTCGTCGGGTCAGCTACGCGGTTGAGCGTGCACGCGTCGAGCAGCGCACCGATCTCGACAAGCTGATTCTGGATGTCGACACCAACGGCGGCATCGATGCCGGTGATGCCGTGCGTTTCGCTGCCCGCATCCTGCGTGATCAGCTGGCGGTGTTCGTCGACTTCGCCGAAGGCGAGGAAGAGAGCACGGTCAAGCCGGGCAAGCCGGATCTGAACCCGATCCTGTTCCGCCCGATCGACGATCTCGAACTCGGCGTGCGTTCGACGAACTGCCTGAAGGCGGAAAACGTCTATTACATCGGCGACCTCGTGCAGCGTGGCGAAACGGAACTGATGAAGACGCCGAACCTCGGCAAGAAGTCGCTGAACGAGATTAAGGAAGCGCTGAAGGCCCATGACCTGGAGTTGGGCATGAAGCTCGACAACTGGTCGTCGCCGAAGGTCGCAGCCTGATCCCTGGCTCCGGGCCTCTTGCCCAGAGCCGGACTCATCCAATCAACCAAGCGAACTGGCCTCTGCCAATCGCCACTGAAACGAGTTAAGAAATGCGCCATAAAGTTGCCGGCCGCCGTCTCGGCCGCACCACCAGCCACCGCAAGGCCGACATGCAGAACATGGCGGTTTCGCTGTTCCAGCACGAACTGATCCGCACCACAGTGCCGAAGGCGAAGGAACTGCGCCGCGTCGCCGAGCCGCTGATTACCCGCGCCAAGGCGGACAGCGTGGCCAATCGCCGGATCGTGTTCAGCCGTCTGCGCGACCGCTCGATGACCCAGAAGCTTTTCCTTGAACTGGGCCCGCGCTACGCGACCCGCCCGGGCGGCTACCTGCGCATCCTGCGTTGCGGCTTCCGCCCGGGCGACAATGCGCCGATGGCGTATGTCGAGCTCGTC
This sequence comes from Gammaproteobacteria bacterium, assembly GCA_026398815.1. Lineage (GTDB taxonomy): Bacteria > Pseudomonadota > Gammaproteobacteria > Nevskiales > Nevskiaceae > Nevskia. The sequence goes on along the minus strand of JAPLSA010000025.1, from coordinate 127,351 downwards.
GGTCGTCCGACCGGTCAGGGCGCTGCCGAGGCTGGCACCGAGGGCTGATCGCGGTACTCAAGTTGATCAAAAAGGGCGCTTCGGCGCCCTTTTTCGTTTTACGACGTCATTTTTGCGATTATCGTTTTTGAGCGATCGTCTGCCGTCGCCGTGCCGAGTGAAGTTCGCCGGCACCTGCGAACTAGTGGGTTCCCCTACAAGTGCCGTCCCGCCGTGGTTTCGTGCAGCAAGAGCATTCTTTTGCAGACCCCACGACCTCGCAGATGGCACAGCTTTTGCGCTAGTGATCTCAGCCCGAAGAATTCGCCTTGCGAGCCTGATTGACCCTTGATTTCTTGACGTTGATTTGACCGCGTGCCTATTCTTCAAACGGTCACAAAACCGTTGAAGCAGGTAAAAAATCTGCTAGACGGCCTGTAAAAAGAACTTTAATTGTAGGGAGAAAACGTCATGAATCTGAGTGCAGAAGGACGTCTGCGTCTCGCAGCACGGTTGGCATTCGTGGTCAGCGTCGGTTCGCTTGCCGGGCAAGCGTTTGCAGAGCAGGGCGCCAAGGTGGAAGGCGCCGTCGAAGTGGCGCAGGTTGGCACGCCGTCAGGCACCAAGCCGGCCGCCGAAACTGAAGAGTCCGGCAAGGCCAAGCAGCTGGGGAGCGTGCAGGTCACCGGTTCTCGTATCCGCCAGCCGAACCTCGATTCGAACGTGCCGATCCAGTCGATCGACACGCGGCAAATCGAATATTCCGGCCAGACCAATGCTGCCAACCTGATCCGCACCCTGCCGGTGACCGGTATCTCGACGTTCACGCCGGCGAACTCGAACTTCGATGTGTCGGGCGCGGGCCTGAACACGGTCGATCTTCGCAACCTCGGCGAAGACCGCACGCTGGTGCTGGTCAATGGTCGCCGGTTTGTCGCAGGTCTCCCTGGCAGCCAGGTGGTCGATTTGAACTCGATTCCGCTCGACTTCGTCGAGCGCGTCGAAGTGATCACTGGCGGCGCTTCGGCCATCTATGGTTCCGACGCGCTGGCGGGTGCGGTGAACTTCGTGCTGAAGAAAGACTTCCAGGGCGTGTCGATCACCAGCCAGACCGGTCAGACGTTCGCTGACAACGATGACGTGCAGCGCAGCCATCGCATCACGGCAGGTTCGTCGTTCGCCAACGGCAAGGGCAACGCGATGTTCAACCTGTCGTACACCGAGTCGCTCGGTGTGTTCGCACGGGATCGCAAGAGCACGCAGACGGACTGCACCAATCTGGCGTTCTTCACGGACGATGCGGCTGATTTCCGTGATTGCTTCACGCCGACGTTCTCCAGTTTCCCGCCGAACACCCGCATCGTGGCGCCGATTCCCAATGTCCCGGGCGAGAACGGCATTCCGGTCAACGGCACGACGCAGAATCTGGTGATCGATCCACTCACCGGCATGCCGCGTTCGTATGTCGGCTCGATGGATGGCTTCAACCGCAATGCCATCCGTGCGCTGTCCACGCCGCTGGATCGCACCCTGTTGTCGACGGTGATGAACTATGAGTTCAACCCGTCGGCCCGCGTGTTCTTCGAAGGCACCTATGCCCGTTCGAAGGCGCGTTCGGAGCTGGAGCCGTTCCCGCTGAGCTCGGAAGACGTCTATGACGGTCTGCCCAGCTGCCAGGACACCGATCGCAACGGCTTCCTCGATACCTGCAACATGGCGAGTGGCGTGCCGCTGTCGAGCGGCGTTGTTCCAGTCGCGCTGCGCGATGCCGTGCTGGCCGCCAACCCGGAACTGACGCCCGACACTGCAGTCATCGGTTTCGCCCGTCGTCTGAGCGAAGTCGGCAACCGCGGTCTGACCGCCGTTCGCCAGACCTTCCGCTCGGTGTCTGGCGTCGAAGGCGACCTGATTCCGCTGGTCGGCGAGGGCTTCTTCAAGTCGCTGAACTATGAAGCCTCGTTCAACTACGGCGTCACCAACACCGCCGTGAACTCGGGTGGCCAGTTGAACGTCGCGAACCTTCGCGAAGCGTTCAACGTCACCACCGATCCGACCACCAACACTGTGACCTGCGCCAATCAGGTGGCGGTCGTAGAAGGTTGTGCACCGGTCTACATCTTCGGCCAGAACACCATCGATGAGCGCGCGTTCCAGTACATCCGCGCACCGTCGACCCGGATCGCCGAGATCCAACAGATCGTCACCAACGCCTTCGTGGCCGGCAGCTTCTGGCAGATTCCGACCGGCGGTCCGATCGCCTTCTCGGCGGGTGTCGAACGCCGTACCGAGAAGTCGAGCGACGTTCCGGACGCACTGACCCAGAGTGGCCAGAACGGCGGCAATGTGATCAAGGAGCAGTCGGGTTCGTTCGATGTCAACGAAATCTTCGGCGAACTGAGGCTGCCGCTGCTGGTCGACAAGCCGTTTGCGAAGGACTTCACGGTGGCCGGCGCCATCCGTGGCTCGGACTACTCGTCGATTGGCAAGACCACTGCGTACTCGATCAGCGCGAGCTGGCAGATCAACAACTGGGTGCGTCCGCGTGCGCAGTACGCCCGTGCGGTGCGTGCGCCGAACGTCGGCGAGCTGTTCTCGTCCGGCAGCGAAACCTTCGAAACGGTGGTCGACCCCTGCCGTGGCGTGACGCGTGATGCTTCGGGCAATCCGGCGTTCTTCAATACGGTGGGTGCCAACGACCCGACCGAAACGCTGAACAGCGGCATCAAGCTGTCAACCGTCAACAGCGTGCTGGCCCAGAACTGCCTGGCTGATCCGAACGTCGCCCAGCGCGTCGAGGAAACGGGTGGCCTGGCGCTGACGCAGGCGGAACGGGATGGCACCGGTGGCTTCACCGGCGCGTCCCCGGCGTTCGGCGTGCTGACCGAAGAGACCAGCAACTCGCGGACGTACGGCATCGTCCTCACGCCGCGCAGCGGCAACCGTGTGGTGGACGGCCTGGAGTTCAGCGCCGACTTCTACAGCATCGACATCAAGAACGGTGTCAGCGAAGTGCGGCGCGATGTCTCGCTGACGCAGTGCTACCGCTCCGACGTTCTGTCGTATTCGCCGGACAACCTGTTCTGCGACAACGTCAACCGGTTCAAGAATGGCCCGCAGATCGGTGCGCTGGATGAAGTCAGCGGTGGCGTGCTGAACATCGGTACCGAGCGGCAGTCGGGTGTCGACATGCAGACGCTGTACCGTCTGCGGCTGTCCGACATCGTGTCCGGTGCCGGTTTCGATCTGGGCCGCATCAACATGACCACCCGCTATACCCACCTGCTGCGTCAGGAGTTCACGGTGTTCGGCAAGACCACCGACAACCGCGGCAAGGTCGGCTACGCGAAGGACCGTGCGTTCGTGAACATGGCCTATGTCAACGGCCCGCTGACGGCCTACTGGCAGACGACGATCATCGGCGCGTCCGATGTCGACGTCTTCGAGGTGGACGATCGTGCGGGTCGCCTGCCGACCGTGACCTTCCACGACGTGCAGCTGCGCTACAACCTGCAGCAGGACTGGCTGGACATGACGTTGTACGGCGGTGTGACCAACGTGTTCGACAAGTACGTCGGCGTTGGCGGCACCAATGGCGACCTCGGCCAGCCGGTTGGCTCGCGTACCTTCCCGGCGGAAGGCTACGAGCCGTTCGGCCGCGCCTGGTACCTCGGCGCGCAGATTCGCCTGTAAGCTTCACCGCAGCGATGTGACAGGAGAGGGGGCTTCGGCCCCCTCTTCTTATTTGGGAGATCGAACTCGACATGGCATCCAGGCACGGCGATCGCCGACCGCGTTGGAAGGTGGGACGACAGGGCAGGCTGGCGCTCTTAACGTCCATGCTGATGCTGGCCGGAACGGCAGCGGCGGATGCCGGCGCCGCCCGCTGCGTGCCGATCGCCGATGATGCCGCGCGGCTGGCTTGCTACGACCGCGCGCTCGGGCGCGCCGCGTCCGCAGCCGTGCCGCCGTCGGCCGGCGGCACGGCGGAAGCTCAGCAGTCGTTGTCATCGGCGCCACCGCAGCAAGCCGACAGCGCTACAGCGGCAGCGCCTGCAAGCCGGGCCGCGGGCGAGGCCAAGCCGGCGACGCCGGCGGTTGCCGATGCCTTCGGCAAGGAATCAGTACCGGCGCCGGTCCGCGCGGACCAGCCGAAGGAGCCCGAACGGATCGAGGCTCGCGTGGTCGGTGTGGTTGATGGACCGGAGCGTGGCCAGCTGCTGCTGCTCGACAACGGTCAGCGGTGGCAGGTCATCGACGACCGCGAATTCAGCGTGATCGCGAACGATCCGCCGGTGGCGCTATGGCGCAACCTGATCGGCAGCTACTGGCTCCGCTTCGAGCCCAGCGGTCCACAGCTGCGTGTGCGCCGGGTGAAATGACGGCGCGGCTGCTTCGGCATCGGCGGCCATTCGTTGCGGCGTGCCTCGTGGCTAGCCTGCTTGTATCTGCGCCACTGCGCGCGGAGCCGGGCGTGCTGCGGATCGGCAACGGCAACGAGCCGGAATCGCTCGATCCGCAGAAAGCAACCGGGGTCAGTGCCGGCAACATTCTGCGGGATCTGTACGAGGGGCTGACCGGAATCGGGCCGTCCGGCGAACTGCTGCCGGCGGCTGCCGAATCCTGGCATTGGCGAGCCGACGGCCGCGAACTGCGGCTGCAGCTCCGCGACGGCCTGCGCTGGTCCAACGGCGATGTGCTGAGCGCCGAGGATTTCGCTGCCGGCCTGCGCCGGCTGCTCGACCCGGCGACGGCTTCCGGCTACGCCAGCCTGTTCGCGGCGATCGCCAACGGCGAGGCGGTGATCGCCGGCCGGCGGCCGGTATCGGCGCTAGGTGTCCAGGCCGACGACGCCCGCACGCTGCGCATCCGTCTCGACCGGCCGCTGCCGAACCTGCCGGCGCTGCTCGCGCATCCGGCGGCGGCGCCGATTCATCCGGCGGATCGGGCAGGCGATCCGGCGCCGGGCGCGCGGATCGGCAACGGCGCGTACCGGCTGGTCGAATGGCGGCTGCAGTCGCACATCCGCTTGCAGCGCAACCGCCATTACTGGAACGACCGACAGACCTCGATCGGCGAGGTGCGTTACCTGCCAACCGAGGACCTGCATTCCGAACTGAAGCGCTACCGCGCTGACGAACTCGACGTGACCACCTCGGTGCCGGCCACGCAGGTGCCGTGGATACGCCGCACGCTCGGCGCGGAGCTGCGCGTGGCGCCGTACCTGGGCAGCTACTTCTACGGGCTGAATCTCACGCGCCCGCCGTTCGCCGGCAACCGGCCGTTGCGGCAGGCGCTGTCGCTGGCTATCGACCGGCCGCTGATCGCCCGCAAGGTGTTGCACGATCTCGCCATGCCGGCCTGGAGCCTGGTGCCGCCCGGTATCCACGACTACACGCCGCAGGTGCCGGGCTGGGCGCAGTGGCCGCGCGCGCAGCGGGAAGCGGAGGCGCGGCGGCTGTATGCCGAAGCCGGCTACTCGGCCGCGAAGCCATTGCAGGTGCAGATTCGCTACAACACTTCCGACGATCACAAGCGCATCGCCGTGGTGATCGCGGCGATGTGGAAGCAGGTGCTCGGCGCCGAGGTGACGCTGGTCAACGAGGAATGGAAGGTGTTCCTGCAGCATCGCCGCGCGCGCCACGAGACCGAAGCCTTCCGCAACACCTGGATCGCCGATAGCGACGATGCCTTCGGCTTCGCGGAAATCCTGGAAAGCCACCATCCGCGCAACGATTCCGGCTACGCCGATGCCGCCTACGATGCGCTGCTGCAGGCGGCCGCGCAGGCCGACGATCCGGCGGTGCGTCGCAGCCGGCTGGAAGTGGCCGAACGACAGATGCTCGATGACGCGCCGATCCTGCCGATCTACTTCTACGCCTCCAAGCATCTGGTCAAGCCGAGGGTCGAAGGCTGGCATGACAACAGCCTGGACTGGCACGCCAGCAAGGACCTGCAGCTGCGTGCGCCGTAGCGGCCGCCGATGCTGAGCCGGGCGGCGACACGCCTGTTGACGGCGGTGCCGACGCTGTTCGTGCTCGTCGGCCTGAGCTTCTTCCTGATGCACGCCGCGCCCGGCGGGCCGTTCGACAGCGAACGCAGCCTGGCGCCGGAAGTGGAGGCGCGGCTGAACGCGCAGTTCCATCTCGACGAGCCGGCCTGGCGGCAGTTCGGCCGCTATCTCGGCGGCCTGCTGCACGGGGATCTCGGGCCATCGCTGCAGTACGAGGGGCGCAGCGTGGCTGGCCTGATCGGTGATGGCGCGCCGGTGTCGGCCGCACTTGGCGCAGTCGCGCTGCTGCTGGCGCTGACCGGTGGTGTCGCGCTCGGCGCGATCGCGGCGCTGCGCCGCGACAGCGCGCTGGATCGCGGCCTGATGCTGCTGGCGCTGCTCGGCCTGTCGCTGCCGTCGTATGTGGTGGCGCCGCTGCTGATTCTGGTGTTCGCACTGGCGCTCGACTGGCTGCCGGCCGGCGGCTGGGACGGTCCGGCTTCGGTGCTGCTGCCGGCGGTTGCGCTGGCGCTGCCGCAGCTGGCGGCCATCGCCCGGCTGACGCGCGGCGCACTCGGCGAAGTGCTGGCCGCGCCGTGGATTCGCGCTGCCCGCGCCAAGGGCCTGCCGGAACGGCTGATCGTGTTCCGCCACGCACTGCGGCCGGCGCTGCTGCCGGTGCTGTCCTGGCTCGGGCCGGCAGCGGCGGGCCTGATGACCGGCTCGGTGGTGGTCGAACAGGTGTTCGGCATTCCCGGCATCGGCCGCTATTTCGTGCAGGGCGCGCTGAATCGCGATTACACGCTGGTGCTCGGCGTGGTGCTGTTCTACGGCGCGCTGGTGGTGACCTTCAATTTCCTGGTCGATCTCGCCTATGGCCTGCTCGATCCTCGGACGCGGCCGACATGAAGGCTGGCGCGTTCGGGCAGCCGGCAGTGGCGGTGCCGGCGATGGTGCTGCTGCTGATCGTGCTGCTGGCGGCGATCGGCCCCTGGCTCGCGCCGCAGCCGTTCGATGCCATCGACTTCGATGCCGACTGGGCGGCCGCGCCCAGCCTGGCGCATCCCTTCGGCACCGATGACCTGGGCCGCGATCTGTTCGCCCGGGTCTGTGTCGGCGGCCGGCTGTCGCTGGCCGTGGGGCTGGTGTCGACCCTGGTGTCGCTGGCCATCGGCGTTCTCTGGGGGGCGGTCGCCGGCTGGTTCGGCGGGCGGATCGATGCGCTGCTGATGCGCCTCGTCGACGTGCTCTACGCACTGCCGTTCATGTTCTTCGTGATCCTGCTGATGGTGCTGTTCGGCCGTCACTGGCTGCTGATCTTCGTCGCGATCGGCGCGGTCAGCTGGCTGGACATGGCGCGCATCGTCCGCGGCCAGACATTGGCCCTGCGCCGGCAGCCGTTCATCGATGCCGCCATCGTTTCCGGGCTGGGCAGCACGGCGATCCTGGTTCGCCATGTGCTGCCGAACCTCGGCGGCGTGGTGATCGTCTGCGCCACGCTGACCATCCCGCAGGCCATCCTGGTCGAATCGTTCCTGAGCTTTCTCGGCCTCGGCATCCAGGAACCGGCGACCAGCTGGGGCGCGCTGGTCAACGACGGTGCGCGTGCGATCGACGCCACGCCGTGGGGCCTGATCTTCCCGGCCGGTTTCCTGGCCACGACCTTGCTGGCTTTCAATCGGCTCGGCGATGCCCTGCGCGCCGCGCTGGACGTGCCCGGCCGATGAGCCTGCTGAGCATCGACCAGCTGCGCGTCCGCCATCGCGGGGTCACCGTCGTCGACGGCGTCAGCTTTTCGATCGAGGCCGGGGAGTCGCTGGCGCTGGTCGGCGAATCCGGTTCCGGCAAGAGCCAGACGGCGCTGGCGATGCTCGGCCTGCTGCCGGCCACCGCGACGATCGAGGGCTCGGTGCGCCTGCGCGGCGAAGAACTGCTGGGCGCACCGCGAGCGACGCTCGATGGCGTTCGCGGCCGCCGCATCGCGATGGTCTTCCAGGACCCGATGAGCAGCCTGAATCCCTGCCTGACCATCGGCCTGCAGATGGCCGAGGTGCTGGAGCAGCACCGCGGAATGCGCCGCGCCGATGCGCTGCGCGAAGCGCAGGCCATGCTCGATGCCGTGCGCATCAACGAGCCGCGCCGACGGCTGGGCCAGTATCCGCACGAGCTGTCCGGCGGCATGCGCCAGCGGGTACTGATCGCGACTGCACTGCTGGCGCGGCCGGAACTGCTGATCGCCGATGAGCCGACCACCGCGCTCGATGCCACCGTGCAGGCCGAGGTGCTGGCGCTGCTGGATGAATTGCGCCAGGCGCTGGGGCTTTCGCTGCTGCTGATCACCCACGATCTCGGCGTGGTGTCCGGGCACTGCGAACGGATGCTGGTGATGTACGCCGGCAGGCTCGTCGAAGCCGGGCCGACGCGCGCCGTGCTCGCCGCACCCCGGCATCCCTACAGCGCTGCGCTGCTCGCCAGCCGGCCGTCGTTGCACGGCCCGAAACCGCATCGCCTGCCGGCCATCGCCGGCCAGCCACCCGATCCGTCGCGCCGGCCGCCGGGCTGCGCCTTCGCGCCCCGATGCGCGGCGGTCCAGCCATCCTGCCGGGTGCAGGTGCCGATTCTCCAGACCGATGGCCTGCGAGCCTGGGCTTGTCCGGTCGTCGCCGCCGGAAACCAGGGCGAAACTGGCGTCGAGGATCGCAACGGGGCATGACGTGCCGATACGTCGGCCCCTATAATGCGGGAGTTTTGCGGCCGCCCAGGCCAACTCCCTGAATCCGCTTGTTTCAAGCACTCGAAAGGTCGCACATACATGAGCAATGAAGGTGTCGATGGCAACCGCCGTCGCTTCCTCACCGCTGCCACCTCGGTCTTCGGCGCTGCTGGCGCTGCGGCCGTTGCCTGGCCGTTCCTCGCTTCGCTGAAGCCCTCCGCCCGCGCCCGGGCGCTCGGCGCACCGGTGATCGCCGATATCTCGACGCTCGAGCCGGGCATGCGCGCCACTTACCTGTGGCGCGGTCAGCCGATCTGGATCGTGCGTCGCACGCCGGAGATGCTGGCCAGCCTCGAGAAGGTGGCAGGTCAGCTGGTCGACCCGGATTCGACGACGCCGCAGCAGCCGGCCTACATCACCGACAAGTCGCGTGCGCTGAAGCCGGAATTCATGGTGATGAAGGGCGTCTGCACCCACCTGGGCTGCTCGCCGATCCTGCGTGCCGATCATCCGGCGCCGGAAATCGACACCAACTGGCAGGGCGGCTTCTTCTGCCCCTGCCACGGTTCGAAGTTTGACCTTGCAGGACGCGTCTACAAGGGCGTGCCGGCACCGACCAACATCGTCGTGCCGCCACATCGCTACGACGGTGACACCGTCGTGGTGATCGGCGAAGACCCCAAGACCGCCTGATGCCGGCGCCATCGGCTGGGCCGGTCACCGGACCCCAGCCTGGAGCCGAGCCCAAGTTTTCCCTTTCTCACGGATAGTTCGCCATGGCCATCACGCCTAACCCGTACAAGACAACCGGCGCGCTCGGTTGGATCGACGATCGCTTCCCGCTGACCAAGATGTGGAAGGAGCATCTGTCGGAGTACTACGCGCCGAAGAACTTCAACTTCTGGTACTTCTTCGGCTCGCTGGCCCTGCTGGTGCTGGTCAACCAGCTGCTGACCGGCATCTTCCTGACGATGCACTACAAGCCGGGCGCCGAAACGGCGTTCGACTCGGTCGAATACATCATGCGCGACGTGCCCTGGGGCAACGTCATCCGCTACATGCATTCCACCGGCGCGTCGGCGTTCTTCGTCGTCGTGTTCCTGCACATGTTCCGCGGCCTGATGTACGGCTCGTATCAGAAGCCGCGCGAACTGATCTGGGTGTTCGGCGCGCTGATCTTCCTGGTGCTGATGGCCGAAGCCTTCTGCGGCTACGTGCTGCCCTGGGGCAACATGAGCTACTGGGGCGCGGCGGTGATCATCAACCTGTTCGGCACCATCCCGTTCATCGGCCCGGACCTCGTGGTCTGGATCCAGGGCGATTTCGTGCCGTCGGACGCCACGCTGAACCGCCTGTTCTCGATCCACGTCATCGCGCTGCCGTTCGTGCTGGTCGGCCTCGTCGTCGCCCACATCCTGGCGCTGCATGAAGTCGGCTCGAACAACCCGGACGGTGTGGAGATCAAGAAGAACAAGGACCCGGCCACCGGCATCCCGAAGGACGGCATCCCGTTCCACCCGTACTACACGGTGAAGGACATGGTCGGCGTCGCCGGCTTCCTGATCCTGTTCTGCGCCGTGATCTTCTTCATGCCGGATGGCGGCGGCTACTTCCTGGAAGCGCCGAACTTCACCCCGGCCAGCCAGACCAACACGCCGGAACACATCACCCCGGCCTGGTACTTCGGCACCTACTACGCGATGTTGCGCGCCACGCCGTCGTTTGCCGGCACCCAGATCTGGGGCGTGATCGTGATGGGCGCAGCGGTCGTGATCCTGTTCTTCGTGCCTTGGCTCGACAAGTCGAAAGTCAAGTCGATCCGCTACAAGGGCATGCTGTCGAAGGTCGCGCTGGCGGTCTTCGCGGTGAACTTCGTGATCCTGAACTACTACGGCCTGCAGCCGCCGAGCGCGACGGTCCAGCTGATCTCGCAGGTCGGCACGATCATCTACTTCGCGTTCTTCCTGTTGATGCCGTGGTACTCGGCGAACGAAAAGACCAAGCCCGTGCCGGATCGCGTGACCGAATGAACCTGCTCATGAACCAGACCCTGACCCGTCTTGCCCGCGCAGCCGTGGTGGCTGCCGGTGCCCTCGTCGCGAACCTTGCCGGTGCCAATGCTGGCGCGGAGCTGCTGCACTTCTCGGCTGATTCCGGCAACACGGCATCGGTGCAGCGCGGTGCGCGCAACTTCATGGCCTACTGCTCGGGCTGCCATTCGCTGAAGTACCTGCGCTACAACCGGCTCGGCGAGGATCTCGGCATCCCCGACGACGTGCTGAAGAAGAACCTGATGTTCACCAGCGACAAGCTGGGCGACCAGATCAAGGTGGCGATGCCGGCGGCGTCCGAGCAGTGGTTCGGGCGCGTGCCGCCGGACCTGTCGCTGGAAACCCGCGCGCGCGGCGCCAACTGGGTCTACACCTACCTGCTGAGCTTCTATCTCGACGAATCGCGTCCGCTTGGTGTCAACAACACCGTGCTGGCCGGCGCCTCGATGCCGCATGTGCTGTGGGAACTGCAGGGCTGGCAGAAGAAGGCCGAGCACAAGGCGGAAGGCGAACACGGCGACCACCACGGTGGCAGCGCGTTCGAGAAAGTCACCGATGGCAGCCTGAAGCCGGCGGAGTACGAGGCCTTCGTGGCCGATCTCGTCAACTTCCTCGACTACGCCTCGGAGCCGGGCAAGCAGGCGCGCATCGCGCTGGGCCTGAAGGTCATGTTGTACCTGTTCGGCCTGCTGGTTCTGACCTACCTGCTGAAGAAGGAATTCTGGCGCGACGTGCATTGAGCACGTTGACGTCCCGAAGCTTCCTGCCGCCATCGCGCAGGCGCTGAAATGGCCCTGCGCATGCGTGCCCGCGTTCCGATGCCGCCCGTCAAGCCCGCCGCCAATGCGGGACTGACGCTCTATGTCGCCCCGGATTCGCCGGACAGCGACTGGGCGCGGCTGGTGCTGGCCGAGAAGGATGTCGACACGGCGGTGGTCAAGGCGATCACGCCGGGCCGGGTCGACGAGGATTTCCTGGTGCTGAATCCCGCCCAGTCGCTGCCGACGCTGGCCGACCGCGAAGGAGTGATTTCCGGCGCCCGGGTGATCGTCGAGTATCTCGACGAGCGCTACCCGCATCCGCCGCTGATGCCGCAGGATCCCGCCGGCCGTGCGCGGGTGCGGATGAGTGCCCAGCGGATCGAGCAGGAACTGTTTCCGCTGGCGGCAGCGCTCGCCGGCACCGGCGGCGAGGCGACGGCGGCCCGCAAGCAGCTGATCGACGGGCTGAAGGCCGGCGCCCGCTTCTTCCCGGCGCGCGGTCACATGCTGGGGCCGGAATATTCGCTGGCCGATACCGCCTGGACGGTGTTGCTGCGCCGGGTCCAGGCGGCTGGCCTGGCGTTGCCGCCGGAAGCGGCCAGCGTCACCGCCTATGCCGCACGGATGTTCGCGCGGGCGGGCTTCCAACGTTGTTTCCACCCTGCCGCAGCGGCGCCGGCCAGCGCTTCGCGCCGCCGCGTCTGAAGGTTTCCGTTCGATGGCCCAGCCCTCCAAGTCACGTCGTCCGTACCTGATTCGCGCGATCTACCAGTGGACGCTCGACAACGGCTTCACGCCGTACCTGCTGGTAGCGGCAGACCAGCCCGGCGTGACCGTGCCGCTGCAGTTCGTCAAGGACGGCCGCATCGCGCTCGACATCGGCGGCATGGCGGTTCGTGACCTGAACATCGACCACGATCCGATCTTCTTCTCGGCCCGCTTCGGCGGCCGCGCCCAGGACATCATCGTGCCCTGCAGCGCCGTGCTGGCGATCTACGCGCGCGAGAACGGCGAGGGCGTGGTGTTCGGCGAGCCGGAGACGCCGTCGACGACCGAGGACACGCCACCGCCGCCGCCGGAAGCGCCGAAGCCGAGCGGCCGGCCGAAGCTGCGGATCGTCAAGTCGGGCGAGCCGGACGCCTGAGTGCTGCGCGCCGGTTTCGGCGCGACTTCAGTTTCCGGCCAGCCGATGGCTGCGCCGGCCGATCAGCGCCACCGCCACGCCGGCGCCGACAGCGATCACCAGGTTCGCGTACAGCGTCAGCCCATAGGTGACGAGCAAGGCGACGACGTCGATTGCCGGCGCGGTCCGCAGCGTCGTCTGCAGCTTCGGCAGTTCCATCAGGTGCCAGGACACGCCAACCAGGATCGCCGCCAGCGCGCACATCGGCACCCGGGCCGCGAGTGGCCCCAACACCAGCAGGATCAGCAGCAGTACCACGGCATGGGTGATCCCGGCCAGCGGGCTGGTGGCGCCCATCCGCACGCTGGTCGCCGTGCGGCCGAGCGCGCCGCTGGCGGCCAGGCCGCCTAACAGCGGTGCCGCGATGTTGGCAAGACCCTGCGCCAGCAGTTCCTGATTGCCGTCGTGTCGCGGATCGGTGACCCGCGCCGCGAGCAGGGATTCCAGCGCGCCGAGCAGGGCTATCGACAGCGCCGCCGGCAGCAGGCCCAGCAGCCGCGCGGGGCTGGCTTCCGGCACGGCCAGCACGGGCCAGCTGGCGGCGATCGCGCCATAGGTATCGCCGATGGTGCGCACACCCGCGAAGCCGAACTGCGCTTGGACGAGCGTCGCCGCGACCATCGCCAGCAACGGCCCGGGTAGCCGGCCGCAGCCGGGCAGGCGAGGGCCGTACTGCATCAGCAGCAGGCTGAAGCCGGCCAGCAGGGTGGTGGCGGCATGCGCGGCCGGCAGGGATTGCAGCAGGTCGCCGATGCGGACATGGAACGCCGCCGTCGGCGGCGCCGGCAGCCCGAGAAAGGCGGGCAGCTGGTTGGCGAGAATCACCAGGCCGATGCCGGACGTGAAGCCGAGGATCACCGCTGCCGGCACATGGCGGATCGCGCGGCCCATCCGGGCCAGGGACAGCAGGATCAGCAGCGCCCCGGCCATCGACCCGGCCAGCAGCAGGCCATCACGCCCGTGGCTGGCGGTGATGCCGGACAGGATGGCCACGAAGGCGCCCGTGGGGCCGGCGATCTGCACCCGGGTGCCGCCCAGCACGGAGACGATCAGGCCAGCGACCACGGCCGTGATCAGGCCCTGCTGCGGCGTGACGCCGGAGGCGATCGCGAAGGCCATCGACAGCGGCAGCGACACCACCCCGACTACCAGTCCGGCCAGCAGGTTCGCCGGCCAGTGCGAACGGCCGAGCAGGCCGGCGCGGGCCGCCTCGACGATCGCGATCATCGCCGCTGCCGTCGGCCAAGCCGATGGCAGCGCGGCCTCCGGTCGCCACGGGTGGCGACCGGAGGCTGGCAGACCTCAGCGACGATTGCTGGCGAACTCGGTCCGGCAGGCGTTCATCAGCGCGCGACTGCCGCTGGCGGAGTAGGCATCGAAGACCGCGCGGCGGCAATAGGTGATCTCCGGCGCGTAGCTGCCGAGCGTCAGTGCCAGCGGCAGGTTCGGGTTGTTGATCGCCCGGAGGTAGTCACCAGAGAAGCCCGGCCGCGCCAGGATCTGGCGGATCACGATCAGTTCGCTGCGGGTATCGCCCCAGGCCTGCCAGTTGACGCCGGCGGCGCGGGTCGCGGTGCGCGGGCGACCGCTGGTGGTCGAGATCGCGTGCACTTCGTAGCCATCGGCCTGCGCCACGGCATCGCGATCGGCCACGCAGGACGCCACTTCCGAGTTGCCGAGGCCGTAGTGGCAGATCGAGGCGTAGCGGACGTCCGGCTCGCCATCGCTGCGCAGCAGCGGCGGCACCGGCGGGGCGCGGAACGGCAGGGTGCGGATCACCACGAGGTCGCCGAAGTTCTGCGACGAGGCGGCCCGCAGGTAGTTCGAATCACCGTTCGGATACAGCACGCGATCCTGCGCGCGGGTGATCGGTTCGAAGATGATGTCGCGCTTCGGCAGGATCGCCGGATTGACCGTCCGCGTGGTCTGCGACGCCGTTTCGATGCGATCGCACTGGCGGCGGTCCGGCGTGTTGGTGAAGGCGATCTGGCCGGTCGGGCCGCTGTAGAACAGGCGCGGAATCGGCGTGCTGCCGAAGGCGTCGGCACCCGGGTTCGGCAGGTAGATGCGGTAGATGATCTGCTTGGCGACACGGGTCGGACTGACCCGGTTGTCCGGCGCGCCGACATACAGCGTGTTGGCTTCGCGGAAGGCCGGGTTGGCCGGCGGATCGGCGTAGCGGAGCTTGACCGTGTAATCGGCGCCGTACGGTGCAGCCGGCACCAGCGCCACGTTCGAGTTCAGCGCGCCACCGGCGGTCGGCACGATGCGGGCATCGGCGATCGCATCGATGTAATTGCCGGCACGCGCGCCGTCATAGGACTGCAGCGAGAAATAGCGCACCCGCGAATACAGGCCTTCAATGCGGATGCTCGCGCCGTCCGGGATCGACAACGGAATCTGGGCGATGCCGTAAGCCGCGTTGTCATCGAGGAAGCCGGTGTTGCGTTCCTTCGCAGTGTTGGTGACGAACGGGCAGCCGACCGTGAGCCGGCCTGGCGACAGCAGGCCGCCGCCCAGCAACTGGGCTGAAGCGGGAACGCTGACCGCGCTGGCGGCGAGCCCGACGACCGCCGTCAGCAGCGACGGCAGCACGGCGCGCGCAAGGCGCGAGGAGTGGCGACAACGGGTTTCTTGCGTCATGGCGAAGCGATCTCGAAGAGTGGTGCAGCAGGAAAATCGCGGTGGCGTGCCGTCCGGGTTTCACTTGCCAGCCGGGTTGGCGCGCCGGCCGTCATCCGGTGGCGGCGTCGATCCGGGGCGCTTCGGCTTGAAGACGGCGGATCGATTCGCGGCACCGGTACACGGGCGAATTCGATCGTGCCCGGAAACGGGCGACCTGCCAAGAGTGTCAGGTGAAGGCACCGTCGGGCAATACCGGCGAGCGTCCTCGCTGCCGTCACCGCTGCGGTGGTGATCGCCTTGCGGTACGAGGCCTGCTCGAAAACGACGACGGCGCGGAAGACCGGAGTCTTCCGCGCCGCCGTCCAGGCTTGCGTTGCGCTACTCGAAGCGCTTGCCTTCCGCCGCCATCTTCACCAGCAGGGCTGCCGGCTTGAAGCGCGGGCCGTACTTGGCGGCCAGTTCCTCGGCCCGCTTGACGAACTTCGCCACGCCGTAGGCATTGATGAACTGCAGCGCGCCGCCCTGGTGCGGCGCGAAGCCCCAGCCGAAGATCGAGCCGATGTTGGTGTCGGCCACCGTCAGCACCACCTTCTCCTCGAAGCAGCGCGCCGCTTCGTTGGCCTGGGCGAACATCATGCGGTCGATCATTTCCTGCTGGCTCATCTGCTCCGTCGCCAGCGGGAAAGCCTGGGCCAGACCCGGCCACAGCTTTTTCTCGCCCTTGGTGCCGGCTTCCGGATAGTCGTAGAAGCCGCGGCCTGCCTTCTTGCCCGGACGGTCCAGTTCCTTGACCATCTTCAGCACCACCGGCTCGCTGGCCGAGGCCGCGTAGGTCTTGCCTTCCTCGGCGTAGTCCTTGCGGGTCTGCTCCATCACGTGCAGCGACAGGCTCATCGACACCTCGTCCTGCAGCGCCAGCGGGCCGACCGGCATGCCGGCCTTGAGACCCGCCATCTCGATGGCGCGCGGGTGCTGGCCTTCGTTGAGCAGCGCCAGACCTTCGTTGACATAGGTCGCGAACGAGCGGCTGGTGTAGAAGCCGCGCGAGTCGTTGACCACGATCGGCGTCTTCTTGATCTGCTGGACGTAGTCGAAGCCCTTGGCCAGCGTCTCCTTGCTGGTCTTCTCGCCCATGATGATCTCGACCAGCGGCATCTTGTCGACTGGCGAGAAGAAGTGCAGGCCGATGAAGTTCTCCGCCTTCGAGTGCGCCTTGGCCAGGCCGGTGATCGGCAGGGTCGACGTGTTCGACGCGAACACCACGTCGGCGCCGAGCACGGCCTCGGTCTTCTTCGTCACATCAGCCTTGATCGCGCGGTCCTCGAACACCGCTTCGATGACCAGATCGCAGCCGGCGAGGTCGGCGTAGTCGGTCGTCGCCTTGATGCGGTCCAGGAACACGCCCTTGCCGGCCGGCGTTTCGCGGCCCTTCTTGATGGCCTTGTCGAGCAGGCCGGCCGAATAGGCCTTGCCGCGCTCGGCCGCTTCGATCGTCGAGTCGAGCAGCACGCATTCGATGCCGACCTTGGCCGACACATAGGCGATGCCGGCGCCCATCATGCCGGCGCCGAGGATGCCGACCTTGGTCGTCTTGGCCTTCGGAATGCCTTCCGGACGGCTCTTGCCCTTGTTGATCGAGTTCAGCTGGAACCACAGGGTGCCGATCATGTTCTTCGACACCTGGCTGACCACCAGGTTGGCGAAGTAGCGCGATTCGATGCGGCAGCCGGATTCGAAGTCGACGATGCCGCCTTCGTAGATGCAGCTCATGATGTTGGTGACCGCTGGGTAGTTGCCCTGCGACTTCGCGGTGGCCATCGACGGCGCGATCGCCAGCATCTGCACCACGGCCGGATGACGCGAGTCACCGCCCGGCCACTTGAACTTCTTGTCGTCCCAGGGCTGCACAGGCTTCGGATTCGCCAGACACCAGGACTTGGCCTTGGCCAGCAGGTCGGCCTTGTCGGTCGCCAGCTCGTTGATGATGCCCTGCTGCTTCGCCGCTTCGGCGCTTAGTTCCTTGCCTTCGAGCATCAGCGGCAGCGAGGCCTGGATGCCGATCATGCGTGGCAGGCGCTGGGTGCCGCCGCCGCCCGGCAGCAGGCCGAGCTTCACTTCCGGCAGGCCGAACTTGGCCTTCGGGTCATTGATCGCCACGCGCCAGTGGCAGGCCAGCGCCACTTCGAGGCCACCGCCGAGCGCGGTGCCGTTCAGCGCCGCCACGACCGGGCGGCCGCACAGTTCCAGGCGGCGCAGCATCTTCTTCAGCTGTTCAGCGACGTCGAAGGCCAGCTTCGGGTCGGTGATGCCGAACACCATGTCGATGTCGGCACCGGCGAGGAATTCCTTCTTGGCGGAAGTGATGATCACGCCCTTGATGGCCGGATCGGACTCGATCGTCGCGATATAGCCGGCGAGCGGCGTCATCAGGGCTTCGTTGAGCACGTTCATCGGCCGGTCGGCCAGGTCCATCGTCAGGGTGGCGATGCCCTCGGCGTCGACCGTCATCTGCATTGCAGTCATGTTCTGTCTCTTTTCGAATTCGTTGGAAAGCGGACGCGCGAGACTCAGATCCGCTCGATGATCGTGGCGATGCCCATGCCGGCGCCGACGCACAGGCTGGCGAGGCCGACCTGCTTGTTGGTGCGCTCCAGCTCGTCGAGGAGGGTGGCGAGGATGATGCAGCCGGTGGCGCCCAGCGGATGGCCCATCGCGATCGAGCCGCCGTTGACGTTGACCTTGTCCATGTCAATGTCCAGCGCCCGCGCGGCCTTCATGACCACGGCGGCGAAGGCTTCGTTGATCTCGAACAGGTCGATGTCCTTCACCGACATGCCGGCCTTCTTCAGCGCCTTCTGGGCTGCCGGCGCGATGCCGGTCAGCATGATGGTCGGCTCCGAGCCGATCACCGCCACCGAGCGGATGCGCGCCCGCGGCTTGAGGCCGAGCTGCTTGCCCTTGGCTTGCGAGCCGATCAGCATCAGCGCCGCGCCGTCGACGATGCCCGACGAGTTGCCGGCGTGGTGGACGTGGTTGATCTTCTCCAGCGTCGTGTACTTGCGCAGCGCGGTCGAGTCGAAGCCCATCTGGCCCATCTGCTCGAAGCTCGCTTTCAGCCCGGCCAGCGCTTCGACGGTGGTCGAGCCGCGCACGGTTTCGTCATGGTCGAGCACGATCATGCCGTTGAGGTCACGCACCGGCACCACGGTCTTGGCGAAACGCTGCTCGGCCCAGGCCTTGGCGGCCAGCTGCTGCGAACGGACGGCGAAGGCATCGACGTCCTGGCGGCTGAAGCCTTCCAGCGACGCGATCAGGTCGGCGCCGATGCCCTGCGGGGCAAAGCCGAGCTGCTCGTTGATGCGCGGGTCCATGGCCCAGGCGCCGCCGTCGCTGCCCATCGGCCAGCGCGACATGCTTTCCACACCGCCGGCCACGACCAGGTCTTCCTGGCCGGACATCACCTTCATCGCCGCCAGGTTCACCGATTCCAGGCCCGAGGCGCAGAAGCGGCTCTGGGTCACGCCCGGCACGTTCTCGGCCCAGTTGGAATACAGCACCGCTGTGCGGGCGATGTCCGCGCCCTGTTCGCCGACCGGCGTCACGCAGCCGATCACCACGTCGTCGACCTGCGAGGTGTCGAGCCGGTTGCGGGTTTCGAGCGCGTTGAACAGGTTGCCGAGCAGGTGGACCGGCGTCACTTCATGCAGGCTGCCGTCCTTCTTGCCCTTGCCGCGCGGCGTCCGCACGGCGTCGAAAATGTAGGCTTCGGTCATCGGGTAATCCCTGGTGTTGGCCGTTACACGGCCGGCGGTTGAGGAGGGGTGAGAACAGGCTTCCAGCGCTGGATCGACGGTGGCGGTCGATCGCCTTGCAGCTTTAGGTAATGTTGATTACGATCAATCGCCTTCAGTACTTCGCCACAAGGGCTGCCAGCGATGTGGTCAGTTCCGTTGTCAGCCTGAAAACGTGGCAACGAGCATAAGGACCGTGCCGCAGCGCGTCAAACCTTTGCTTTGCGCCGTGCAGCCGAACGTAACAATCATTACCCGACGAGTGCCAGACTATGCGTTTGAAAGCCGGCGGCAGCGCCGCAGATGGTGGAAGGGATGGCGTGCTTACCGCCGATCGCGCCGCGCTTGATCCGGATACCCGGGCGCGGATCGAGCAGGCGGTGCTCGACATCTTCTCGGAGCGGGAATTCCATCGTGTCGGGCTGATCGAGGTGGCGCGCGGCGCCAATGTCAGCTTGCAGACAATCTACAAGTACTACGGCAGCAAG
The DNA here is from genome assembly GCA_026398815.1 of Gammaproteobacteria bacterium. Classification (GTDB taxonomy): domain Bacteria; phylum Pseudomonadota; class Gammaproteobacteria; order Nevskiales; family Nevskiaceae; genus Nevskia. The sequence continues at coordinate 107,771 of JAPLSA010000025.1, read as the reverse complement.
GAGGCCCTACTTTTTTCCTGCCTCGACGCCTGGATGGGCCGGCTTGCGACGCGGATGATCGACCACCTGCAGGGCATCGAGGACTTCAAGGAGAAGTTCCGCAAGGTGTTCTGGGTGACGCTCGATTTCTTCGAGAAGAACCCCAAGGTCGCCCAGCTGATCATGTCGTCGGTGTACGTCAACACCTGGCGCAAGCAGGACAACTACCAGAACCCGCTGCTGTTCAGCACCTTCATCCGCGTGCTCGGCGAGGGGCGGGCCAAAGGCGTGCTGAACGACGAGGTCGACGAGAAGATCCTGCTCGACTACATCTTCGGGGTCATCGCCCGCCTGGTGCAGATGTACATCCACCGGGGCCAGAAGGAACCGCTGACCCGGCAGGCCAACGTGCTGTTCGAGATGCTCTGGCGGGCGATCGCCAAGCCGGGCTGAACGGCGCTGCTGTCGGGCTTCCGGAACAGGTGGAAGTGGCCATCCCCTGCGAAGGCCTGCCGGCGTGATGTGTCGACCCAAGCCAGTCCAGCGCTCAGAGAGTGCCGACTTCAAGCTCATGCAGGTAATGGAACTCGGGCGACTCGACTCCGGCCCTGTGGCGGAGCGCCACCAGTTCCGCCGACTCGAAGAACGCGCGCGCGTCATCGATGGAAATCCACTGCGAGAAATGCACGACGCGCCGGGGCTCTCTGACGTCGCAAAGCAACGAGTAGCGACGCTCGCCCGCCGCTTTCCGGGCGCCGGCCGCAGCGTCGAAGATCGCTTTCCAGGCTGCGTAGTCGTGAACGCGATGAATGATCAACACGAAGCTCATGGCTGCTCCTCGGGTGCCGCGCGATTGCGCGCAAGTGTTTTTTCCAGCGTGTCGATCGTCAGTCCGTCGAGCAACGGCTCGCCAACGCCGTCCGCAACCGGGTACGGGCTCACCAGGCCGGTCGGCAGATAGCCGCGCCGACGATAGAACGACAGCAGTTCCCGGCGCTGGGACAGCACCGAGATGCGGACCGTCGAGCAGTGCCAGACATCTGCGGCATGGCGTTCCGCCTGCTCCAGCATCCGTTTGCCGAGGCCCGTGCACTGGCCGGCGGGCGTGACTGCCAGCATGCCGAGCAGGCAGCATGCGCCGTGGTTCCGGATCTCCACGCAGGCCGCGATGCCGGTCGTCGTTCTGGCAACCAGGATGAGATGACCGACCTGCGACAGCGCGCTCAGGACCTGCGCAGCCGTGATGCGGGGGCCGCTGACCAGCGCACTTTCATGCGTCCACCCAGCGCCGCCCGGCGCTGGCCTGTACGCCGCATTGACCAACTGGGCAATGGTGTCTGCATCTGCGGCCGTTGCGATTGCGATGTCGTCAGCAGACATGGCGAGGGCTCGCGAAGCGACGTTCCACGCCGTAGGCCAGCGCGTCGTCCAGACGGTCGTTGCCCCGGAACAGCTCGCCGTCGACGATGAAGCTCGGCGCGCCGCACAGGCCCAGCGCGCGGGCCGTTTCCGTCTGCGCGCGCAGCGCCTGCCGGTTGGTCTCGCTCTGAGCCTCGGCGATGATCTGCTGCGCAGGCAGCCAGAGTTCCGACAGCAGCTGTTCGATCAAGTCCGGATCCTCCAGATCGCAGGCCAGCGCGAAGTTCAGGCTGGCTATCCGGCGACAGTAGGCGCCGATCCAGCGTTGCTCCGCCCCCAGCATCGCGACCCGCAAGGCCAGCAGCGCCGATCGCGGGAAGCGGCTGGGTGGTCGCCGCGGCAGTGCCAGCTCGCGGCACTGCAAGATCGGCCCGAGCAGGAAGGGCCTCCAGATCACCGGCAACTGATGTTTCGTCGCTTCGGCTTCGATCCTCATGATGCTCGGGTGGCTGTCGCTGCTGGCGAAATCGAACCACAGCTCGATGCCCGGCGAGACTGCCGGAACTGCAGATGCGCAGTTCATGCGCCGAGCCGCTGGCGAAAGAAGGCCAGGATTTCGTCGCGTGCCGCGAGGGTGGGTTGGCCGGCTTCGTCGATCAGGTGCGCGGTCACCACGCTGTGCGGACAGGCCACTACCTCGGTGAAGAACGGGGGCGCATCGGGATTCGCGGTGCTGTCCGGCAGGACGCGGGCAATGAATCGCTCGCCCAGCGATTCGGCGTAGGCGGCGAAACGTTCTGCGCGGCAGTAGCGATCGCCTGCGAAGCGATAGGCGAGCACGCTCAGATGCTCGCGCTCCAGGCGGCTGGCGACGGCCGCCAGTTCGTCGGGCGCGATTTCCAGGCCGGCGGGATCGTTCAGCGGCAAGGTCGGCTGCGAAAGCACCGCCGCCAGCATCGACGGCTCCAGCATCATCGTCAGCGCGAAATTCTCCGTGAAGCACATGCCGATCGCGCCGACGCCCGGGCCGCCTGCTTCGCCGTGGGCCAGCCGCGCCAGCGCGCGCAGCCACTGCGTGACCGGACTCGATTGATCGCGAGCGAAGGCGCGGAACTCGGCGCTGATGCAGGCGCGCTGGAAGGCGCGCCTGCCTTCCTCGGCGTCGGCGACGGCACCGTCGCGACCGAACAGGGACGGCATGTAGACGGAGAACCCGGCATCTCTCACCCAGCGGCTGAAGCGCGCAAGCTGCGGGCTGATCCCGGGCATCTCGGCCAGCACGATCACCGCCGGCCCGCTGCCGGCAATGTGGACCACCTTGGTCGCCCCGTTCAGGGTGATCCGGCGTGCCGTGAAATCGTCGAGAGGATCATCCGCGTGCCGGCATTGCGCGCTCATGCGCCGGCCCCGCCAACGTCCGGATAGGGTTGTCCGTCCTTGTGAAAGAACGCCCAGCGCCCGTCGACCAGCAGCGCCCGCAGGTCGTCGTCCGGGTATTGGGCTTCATCGCCAGGCGTGCGGTCGCCGATCTCGAGATACAGCACGCCGGTCGACGTCCGGTTCTGCAGGCAATGCGCATCGCCGCTGCCGGCCTTGAATCCGGCGCACATGCCGGGCGCAAGGATGGTTGCGCCGGCATCGGTGATCAGGGTCGGCGTGCCTTCGAGCACGTAGACGAATTCGTCCTGGCGGCTGTGGCAGTGCCGCAACGCCGACACCGCGCCCGGATGCAGGTGGCAGAGATTGACGCCGAAATGGCTCAGGCCGAACAGCGTCCCCAGCGGCCTTTTGTCCCGGCCGGTCATCCGCGAAGCAAAGGGCTCGGGATAGCGGGAAGGCTGCAGGCGCAGCGGCGCTGCAGCGGCAGGGATCGCGACGGCGAGGCGGGGCATGGGCATTCCGAAGTGCGGTGACGGCTTGCATTACGCGCTTCCGATACCAAGAATGGCATTGTCAGATTTGACTTTATTCAGGCTTTTTCAGACAGACGATGGATTTCACGATCCTGGTCATGCAGGGCGCTTTCGCCACGGCCGTCGCGGCCTCGCTCGACCTGTTGTCGGCAGCGGCGACGATCGCGCCGAGGCTGAAGCAGGCAGCCCCCCGCTGGCGGGTAGTGACCCCTGGCGGCGGCCAGGTGCGTCTCAGCAATGGCTTCTCGATCGAAGCGCAGGCCTTGAAAGCATCGGCCAGGTCGGATGACTCGCTGTGGGTCGTTCCCGGACTGGCGACCACCACCCCGGCTGCGGTCGACGCACGCCTGCTCGAGCCCGACGCCGCGCAAGCCGCGCGGGCGCTGCAGGCCCATGTCGACCACGGCGGCATCGTCGCTGCGTCCTGTTCGGCCGTGTTCCTGCTGCAGGCTGCAGCGCTGCTGAACCAACGGAAGGCGACAACCACCTGGTGGCTGGCACCGCACCTGAAAGCGCGCGAGCCCGCCTGCGCGGTCGATGCCAACCGGATGGTGAGCCGCGACGGGCCGATCTGGACGGCCGGTGCCGCGTTCGCGCACACCGACCTGATGCTGCAGTTGCTGCGTTCGCGCTGCGGCGGCGAACTGGCGGAAGCAGTGGCCCGGGCGCTGCTGATCGATGGGCGCGAAGCGCAGGCGCCATTCATCGTGCCGGCCATGATGGCCAATGGCGATGCGCTGGTCGCCGAGCTGAGCGCCAGGATCGAGGCGGCGCTTCCCGAGGTGCCGAGCATCGCCGAGCTGGCGGCAACGCTGTGCATGTCGGAGCGCACGCTGAGTCGCCGGGTCCAGGCGGCAACCGGCCGCAGCACTTCCGCACTGGTCCAGTTCGTTCGCCTGAAGCGCGCGCGCCTGTTGCTGGAAACCAGCCAGCTGCCGGTGGAGCGGATCGCCGAGCAGGTGGGTTACCGGGATGCCACGGCGCTGCGTCGCCTGATGAGGAAGACCTTCGCGGCCACGCCACGGCAGTTCCGGAAACGGGCGCACTGAACTGCAGCGCCCGGCGGCAGCGCCGGATTCAGCGCTGCAGCAGCGCCGCCAGCATGGCCAGCGCCAGCGCGATCAGCAGCACGCCCATCACGCGGTCGATCCAGTGGGCGACGCCGAGCAGGCGCCGACGCACCGCCGGATGGCCAAGCGTCCAGGCCACGAAGCTGAACCACAGGCCGGTGGCGACGATCATCCAGGCGCTCAGCGCCAGTTTCAGCGCGGTCGAGGTCGCGCCGGTGATGACCGCTGAACACAGGGCGACGAAGAACAGCATCGCCTTGACGTTCAGCAGGTTGGTGGCCAGCCCGATGGTGAAGTCGCCGCCGGCGGCGCGCTGGCTGTCGGCCATCGCTGCGCTGGCCGGATCGGCCAGCGGCCGGGCGCGGATCGCGCCCCAGCCGATCCACAGCAGCAGCGCCGCCCCGACCAGTTGCAGCAGCTGCAGCAGCGCCGGGTAGCGTTCGATCGCGAAAGCCAGCCCGAACATGCCGTAGGCAACGTGGAAGGTGATGCCGCTGGCGATGCCGAGCGCGGTCAGCAGCCCGGCCCGGCGGCCGTGCGCCAGCGTCTGCCGGGTGATCACCGCCAGATCCGGTCCCGGGCTCATCACCGCCAGCGCGTGGGCGAGGGCGACCGTCGCGAACAGCGACGCAGGGCTGGCAAGCGCGCTGCTCACGCCGCGTAGCTGCGATCGAGGTAGGCCAGGATCGCTTCGGATTCGAACATCTCGGTGCCGGTGTTCGGATCGACCAGGTAAGGCACCTGCACGCGGCCGGCGCGGGCCAGCAGCGCCACGCGGTTGCGGCCTTCCACCGGCAGCGCGGGGAAGAACGTCGAGCGAATCTGCGGCGGGCCGACATCCTCCCAGCGCGCCTTGGCGGTGTTGTGCAGTACGTAGGGCAATTCCAGTTCGCAGAGGCGCTCGCGCACCAGCCGCGAGTACGGGCTCGCTTCGAAGCTGTACAGCGCCAGCGGCTGCGCCGGCGCTTTCGAAGGCGCTGCCTTCAGGCCGCGTGCCGCACGCGCCAGCGTGGTGGTGACCGATGCCGCGATCGACGCCGTGCGCCGCAGGCCGCGCGGCGCGCGCAGCTGGCCGCCATAGGTTTCGGCCAGGTAGTCGATGATGTCGGCCGATTCGTGCAGCGAGCGGCCGGTGTTGGGGTCGACCAGGAACGGGAACAGGGACTTGCCGCCGAGCTGCACCGCTTCCGGCCGGAACCGGGTGCCGCCGGCCGGGCAGGGCAGGATCAGCACGTCCAGATCCATTTCGCTGAGCGCCTCGCGGACCAGCCGGCAGAACGGGCTGGCCTCGAACTCGTACAGCCGCAGCAGTTGCTCAGGCTGCCGGGTGGTCGGCCGGAACGACAGGCTGCCGCACCAGCCGCGGGCAGTGGACGCGAGTACGGAACCGACAACCTTCAGCTGGTGGACAACGGACATGGGCAGGAGGCCTGGAAAGTGGATGCGATGGACGGGCCGGATAGCGCCGTGAACGGTCGTATTATCAGGCCGCTTCCGGCGCGACGGCGGGCCTGGCTTCAAACCCTCGCTGCCGCTGGCGCATCCGAGCAGCAATGACGACCGCGACCCTGACCATGACGATGGACGCTGCCCTGCCTGCCGCAGCCGCAGGCCCGGACGCCGAGCCCGAGGATCATCAGCTGGCGCGTCTGGCAGCGGCCGGTGACGCCCGGGCGTTCGAGCGGCTGTACCGCGCCAACGTCGATCGCATCCACGGCCTGTGCCTGCGCCTCTGCCACGGCGATGTCGCCCGTGCCGAGCAGGCTACCCAGGACGCCTTCGTCCGCGCCTGGGAAAAGCTCGGCAGCTTCCGGGGCGAAAGCCGCTTCAGCACCTGGATGCACCGGCTGACCGTCAACGTCGTGCTCGGCGAGCATCGCCTGCTGCGCCGCTGGGTGACCTTCGAGGATGAGTTCCAGCCCGGCGCCGACGGCGAATCCGGCAGCGCCGGCCTGGACCCGATCGAGCCGATCCGCCAGGAAGATCTCGGCAGCCGCATCGATCTGGAGCGGGCGCTGGCCAAGCTGCCGAAAGGCGCCCGCACCGTGCTGATGCTGTACGACGTCGAGGGCTACCAGCACGACGAGATCAGCGAGCTGACCGGCATTGCCGTCGGCACCTCCAAGGCGCAGCTGCACCGCGCGCGCCGCCTGCTGCAGGCGATGCTGTCATGAGCCGTGATACCGACCCGCAGCGTCCGGCGCTGCCGGAACCGGCAGCACCGCCTGCCGCGCTGGCGGCGCTGCGCCGCGACCAGGCGCCGGGCCGCGATCTGTGGCCCGGCATCGCCGCCCGCCTGGCCGATCCGGCCGAGCGCGAACAGCTGACGCTTCCCGAGGCGCTGGCCACCGAGCTGCGGACATTGAGCCGCGATCTGGCCCCGGCGCAGGACCTGTGGACCGGCATCGCCACCCGGATCGACGGCCGCGCGCCGCGCCGCCGGCTGCGGCTGCCCGGCTGGGCGGCAGCCGCTTCGCTGGCGGCCTCGCTGCTGGTCGTGATCGGCCTCGTCGTCGAGCGCGGGCAGCCGACGGCCGAGGTCGCGAAGGCGCCGCTGCGGCCGTCTGCCGAAGCCTTCGCGGCCACCATCGGCTACACCCGCAGGGGCGAGGAAGCGGCGGCGCTGCAGCGCGCCAGCTACCGGCCGATGTCCCGCGAAGCGCGTGCGCTGGTGCGCGCCAACCTGAAGATCGTCAACAGCGCCGAGGCGCAGATCGAAAAGGCGATGGCCGCCGATCCCGACGACGCCACTTATCTGCAGACGCTGCTCGACAGCGCCCGCCAGCAGCAGCGCGACCTGCAGGCCGCGCTGGCTGCGCCGCCCTGAATTGCTGCCTGTCCCGAGACCTCACGCCATGTTCCGCCCGCGTTTTCACCGCACCGCCGTCATCGCTGCCGCCTGGCTGGCCGCCAGCCTGCCGGCAGCGGCCGTCGAAGCTCCGGCTGCCCCTGCCGCCCCACGCCCGCAGGCGCTGAGCGTCGACCTCGAAGGTTCGGCCGAGCGTCGCTTCGAGCAGGTGGCGCAGGCCGAGGCGCTGCGCATCGAGGCGATGGTCGCCGCCGCCGAGGCAGAAGCCGGCAGCGCCACGCGCTACGGCAGCAGCGACGCCAGCGGCGCGGTGATCGACCAGCTCCGGTCGCTGAAGTCGAACGGCCGCGTCTACGTCAACAATGTCGCCGGCATCATCGACGTGTCGGTCTGGGACCGGAACGAGGTGCAGATCGGCGGTCGGCTCGGCAGCAGCCAGGACACGCTGGACATCAGCGGCGACAGCAACGAGCTGAATGTCGTGGTCAAACTGCCGAAGAAATCGCGCAGCAGCCATGACACGGTGCTGGAGCTGAAGGTGCCGGGCAATGCCCGCGTCGACCTGGAATCGGTCAGCGCCGATGTCGTCATCAATGGCGCGCGCGGTCCGGTGAAGGTCAACACCGTCAGCGGCGACGTGCGTCTGGTGCTGGCCTCGCCGGAAGTCGTCGTGCAGACCGTCAGCGGTGACCTGAAGCTGAAGGCGCCGGCTGCGCGCGTGACCCGCATCAACAGCGTCAGCGGCGACCTCGAGCTGGACGGCCTGGGCGGCACGCTGGCGCTGGAAACGGTGTCCGGCAATGTCGAACTGGCGCGCGGCGGCCGCTTTTCCGAGATGAAGCTCAAGTCGATCAGCGGCGACATGCGCCTGGATGTCGCGCTCGATGCCGCAGCCCAGATCAGCGGCCAGTCGCTGTCGGGCGAGATCACCATGATCGTGCCGCAGTCGTTGGCCGGTACGGCGGTGCTGAAGAGCTTCAGCGGCGATGTCGAATGCGAAGGCGCACGCACGGTGGAGAACCACGCCAGCCGCAAGCGCGAATACGTCTGGGGCGATGGCCGCGGCGCACGCGTGGACCTGTCGAGCTTCAGCGGCGATATCCGCATCGAGCGCAAGTAGCGCGGGCCGCAGGCCGGCGGCCGGACGCGATCCGCTACGATCCGCGCGTTATCGCTGCCGCCCTGCCCGAAAGCCGATGCCCTACGACCTCGCGTCCCGACTGGTGGTCGGGCTCGCGTCCAGCGCGCTGTTCGACCTGCGCGAATCCCACCAGGTGTTCCGCGAATCCGGCGAGGAGGTCTACCGCCGGTACCAGCGCGAGCATCGCCATCGCGTGCTGGCGCCCGGCGTGGCGTTTCCGTTCATCAAGCGGCTGCTGTCACTGAACAGCCTGCGGCCGGGCGATCCGCTGGTCGAGGTGATCCTGCTGTCGAAGAACGACCCCGACACCGGCCTGCGGGTCATGGATTCGATCGCCGCGCACGGTCTGGGCATCAGCCGCGCGGTGTTCCTGCAGGGACGCTCGCCGCACCCGTACATCGATGCGCTGGAGATCAGCCTGTTCCTGTCCGCCGATGAAGCCGACGTGCGCGCCGCCAACGCCGCCGGCCATGCGGCGGGGCAGGTGATGGACTCGGCGTTCGTCGATCAGGACGGCGACGAGGAACTGCGCATCGCCTTCGATTTCGATGGCGTGCTGGCCGACGACCAGTCGGAAGCGGTGTTCCAGAGCGCCGGCCTCGACGAGTTCCACCAGCACGAACGCCGCCATGCGGCGATCCCGGTCAGCCCCGGCCCACTGGCGCCGTTCCTGCGCAAGCTGCGGCGCATCCAGGCGATCGAGGACGAGCGGGCGCTGGCTGATCGCGGCTACTCGCGCCGGCTGCGAGTGTCGATCGTCACGGCGCGCAATGCACCGGCGCACGAGCGGGTGGTGACCACGCTGCGCGACTGGGGCGTCAACGCCAACGAGGCCTTCTTTCTCGGCGGCATCGAGAAGCGCCAGGTGCTGGCGGTGCTGAAGCCGCACATCTTCTTCGACGACCAGCAGAGCCACTTGCGGCCGGCGGCGGCCGACCTGCCCTGCGTGCACATCCCGTTCGGGGCGCTGAACCGGCCACGCTGAATGCGGCCGGTTCGGCGTCCGCGCGATCAGTGCCGGAAGTGGCGCACGCCGGTGAACACCATCGCCATGTCGGCTTCATCGGCGGCCGCGATCACTTCGTTGTCGCGCATCGAGCCGCCCGGCTGGATCACCGCGACGATGCCGGCCTTGGCGGCGGCATCGATGCCGTCCCGGAACGGGAAGAAGGCGTCCGAGGCCATCACCGAACCGGCCACCACCAGCTTTTCATCAGCGGCCTTGATGCCGGCGATGCGGGCTGAATAGACGCGGCTCATCTGGCCGGCGCCGACGCCGATCGTCTGCCGGTTCTTGGCGTAGACGATGGCGTTCGACTTGACGAACTTGGCGACCTTCCAGGCGAAGATCAGGTCGTGCAGCTCGGCCTCGGTGGGCGCGCGCTTGGTCACCACCTTCAGCTCGGCTTCCGTGATCATCCGGGTATCGGCGGTCTGGATCAGCAGGCCGGAGCCGACGCGCTTGATGTCGTGGCTGTTGTGCTCGTCGCCCTTCGGAATGAGCAGCACGCGGACATTGGCCTTGGTCTTGAGCACTTCCAGCGCCTCATTCGAGTAACTCGGTGCCAGCAGCACCTCGATGAACTGGCGGCCGACCATCGTGCTCGCGGTCGCCGCATCGACTTCGCGGTTGAAGGCGATGATGCCGCCGAAGGCCGAGGTCGGATCGGTCTGGTAGGCCAGTTCGTAGGCTTGGCCGATGCCATCGAGGCTGACCGCGACACCGCAGGGATTGGCGTGCTTGACGATCACGCAGGCCGGCTTGACGAAGCTGCGCACGCATTCCCAGGCGGCATCGGCATCGGCGATGTTGTTGTAGCTCAGCTCCTTGCCCTGCAGCTGCCGGAAGGTGCCGAGCGTGCCGGGCAGCGGATTGAGGTCGCGGTAGAACGCGGCACTCTGGTGCGGGTTCTCGCCGTAGCGCAGGTCCATGACCTTTTCGAAACGCAGGTTGGCCTGGCCCGGGAACGCTGCCTTGCTGCCATCGGCCTCGATCGCCGACAGATAGTCGCTGATCGCGGCGTCGTAGGCGGCGACACCATTGAACGCGGCGACCGCGAGCCTGAAGCGGGTGGCCTGGGTGATGCCGCCTTCCGCGTCGAGCTCGGCGAGCAGTTCGGCGTACTGCGCGGCCTTGGTCACCACCGCGACATCGGCGTGGTTCTTCGCCGCCGAGCGCAGCATCGCCGGGCCGCCGATGTCGATGTTCTCGATCGCGTCCTCGAACGTGTGGTCGGGCTTGGCGACCGTCGCCTCGAACGGATAGAGATTCAGCACCAGGATGTCGATCGGCGCGATGCCGTGTTCGGCCATCACCGCGTCGTCAATGCCGCGCCGGCCGAGCAGGCCGCCGTGGATCTTCGGGTGCAGCGTCTTCACGCGGCCGTCCATCATTTCCGGGAAGCCGGTATGCGCCGACACCTCGGTGACTGCCACGCCGCGGTCGCGCAGCAGCTTGAAGGTGCCGCCGGTCGACAGCAGCTCGATGCCGCGAGCGGACAGGGCCTGCGCCAGTTCGACGATGCCGGACTTGTCGGAGACGGACAGCAGGGCGCGGCGCGGTTTCAGCAGGGTCATGGTGGTTTCGTGGGTTGGAACGGCATCAACAGCGGGGAGTCAGGGGAGGCCATGCAGCGGGCGCGTTGCAGCACATCGGCAAGGCCTGCTTGTTCGGTGAGGCTGCTTCGCGCGGTCGCGGCCTTGCCGGCGGACCCGCGCTTCGGGCATCGGCTCAGCGCGTGCTGATGCCGTACTGGATGAGTTTCTTGCGCAGCGTGGCGCGGTTCAGGCCGAGCAGTTCGGCGGCACGCGACTGGTTGCCGTCGCAGTAGTCGAGCGTGGCGCGCAGCAGCGGCGGTTCGACCTGTTCGAGCACGGTGTCGTACAGGTTCAGGGTCTTCGGCGCGTGGCCGTTCAGTGTCCGGAAGTACGCTTCCATGCACTCGGCAACCGAGGTGCACAGCGGCTTGCTGTCGTCGCTGCGGACCGCCGGAACACGGGATTCCGGGGACCCGGCATCGGCCGGCTTCGCGTCGGCGGCGTGAGGGTTCAGGGAGGACATGGCGCTCGACCGCGATGACCGACAGCACTGCCGACGTCATCACTTGTTCACAAAGGGGACGGGGATGATACCGACGGACCTCCGGTGCCGGTAGCTCCGTTCGTCACATGACGGCCGGCGGTTGCGTCCCCCCACCTGTCAACCCTGGTATCAGCCGCGTTTGACGCCGCTGATGCGGTTCCAGCCGTCGCGTTCGCCATCGGCTTCGAAATCGAACCACGGCGCGTACGCGGCGCGCACTTCCTCGGCCTGCCGTTCGAGCAGCCCGGCCAGCACGACATGGCCGCCGGTGCGGGTCGCGGCCGCCAGCTTCGGCGCCAGCTCGATCAGCGGCCGGGCCAGGATGTTGGCCAGCACGAGGTCGAACTGCGGCAGTGGCGGATGGTCGATGCCGGCGCAGCGAATCCTTTCGGCCACCTGGTTGGTGGTGGCGTTGTCGAGCGTCGCGGTGATCGCCTGCGGATCGATGTCGATCGCCAGCGCCGAGGCCGCACCCAGCTTCAGGGCGGCGATCGCCAGCACGCCGGAGCCACAGCCGTAGTCGAGCACGGCCGCGCCGTCGATCGCGTTCAGCGACAGCCAGTCGAGACACATCGAGGTGCTCGGATGGGTGCCGGTGCCGAAGGCCAGACCCGGATCGAGATGGACGATCACCGCGTCCTGCGCGGTCACTTCGCAGCCGGTCGGGCAGATCCAAAGGCGCTCGCCGAACTGCATCGCTTCGGCGTGATCGAGCCAGGCACGCACCCAGTCGCGATCCTCGACCGTCAGCAGCTCGGTGCCGGCCGCGTCGCCGTCCGGCAGCTGCTCGGCAAGGGCTGCGCGCACGGTGTCCAGATCGGTGCCGGCGTTGAACAGGCCGCGTGTGATGGTGGCCGGCCACAGCGGCGTTTCACCCGGCAGCGGCTCGAGCACCGGCACGTCGGCGGCGTCGGTCATGGTCACCGACAGCGCACCGCAGGCCAGCAGGATTTCCTCGGCGAACTCCGGGTGGTGGCTGGCAACGGCCAGCTCGACCCAAGTGTTAGGGCTTGATGGCATCGCTTAGATCGCTGCGGCGGAGGTCATTGATGCCCAGTGTAATGAGCGAGGAGCGGCCAATGGTTGACCCATTGGCGCGACGAGAGAAGCAGCAATGGGCATCAATGATCCCGCCCCGAAGGGTTGCAGCCAAAAACGCCGCCGGGACTTCGTCGCGAAACTTGACCATAGGTAGCGATGCCCTGCGGTCCGCGCCTCGCCCGGCGGCGGTTTTGACTTGCAACGCAGCGATCAAAGCGATGCCATCAAGCCCTAATGGGCGTCGCCGGTGCCGCCCGCTGCCTTGTCGAGCATCGACGCCAGGTAGTGGATGTGATGCGTGCCGGCACAGAACACCGGATCGTTGAGGATCATCTGCTGCAGCGGGATGTTGGTGACGATGCCTTCGACGATCATCTCGTCGAGCGCGGTGCGCATGCGGGCAATCGCGCTTTCCCGCGTCGGGCCGTGGACGATCAGCTTGCCGATCATCGAGTCGTAGTTCGGCGGCACGCGGTAGCCGGCGTAGACGTGGCTGTCCATGCGCACGCCGGGGCCGCCCGGCGTGTGCCACTTCTTGACCTCGCCCGGGCTCGGCGTGAACTTGAACGGGTCTTCGGCGTTGATGCGGCACTCGATCGCATGGCCGGTGATGCGGATGTCTTCCTGCTTGAACGGCAGCGGTTCGCCGGCCGCCACGCGGATCTGCTGCGCGATCAGGTCGACGCCGGTGATCATCTCGGTCACCGGATGCTCCACCTGGATGCGGGTGGACATCTAGATGAAGTAGAAGCGGCCGTTCTCGTAGAGGAATTCCATCGTGCCGGCGCCGCGGTAGCCGATGCGCTTGCAGGCATCGGTGCACAGCTTGCCGATCTCCGCGCGCTGCGCCGGCGTGATGCCGGGCGCGGTCGCTTCCTCGATGACTTTCTGGTTGCGGCGCTGCATCGAGCAGTCGCGTTCGCCGAGGAACACGGCGTTGCCGTGTTCGTCGGCCAGCACCTGGATCTCGATGTGGCGCGGCACTTCGAGATACTTCTCGAGGAACACCGAGCCGTCCTTGAACGCCTGCAGCGCTTCCTGGCGGGCGATCTTGATCGAGCCGATCAGGTCGGCGGGCTTGCGCACGACGTGCATGCCGCGTCCGCCGCCACCGAAGGCGGCCTTGATCAGCACCGGATAGCCGACCTTCTCGGCGATCGCCAGGCACTCGGCTTCGTCGTCCGGCAGGATGCCGTCGGAGCCGGGCACGCAGGGCACGCCGGCGGCGATCATCTCGGCCTTGGCGGTGGTCTTGCCGCCCATCAGGCGAATGGTTTCCGAGCGCGGGCCGATGAACACGAAGCCGCTCTTCTCGACCGATTCCGCGAAGTCGGCGTTCTCGCTCAGGAAGCCGTAGCCCGGGTGGATGGCATCGGCCTGGGTCACTTCGGCGGCGGAAATGATCGCCGCCATGTTCAGGTAGCTGCCGGTGGCCGCAGCGCCGCCGATGCAGACGGTTTCGTCGGCCAGGCGGACATGCTTCAGGTCACGGTCGGCGGTGGAGTGCACGGCCACCGTCTTGATGCCGAGTTCTCGGCAGGCGCGCAGGATGCGCAGCGCGATTTCGCCTCGGTTGGCGATCAGGATTTTGTTGAACATGGAGGTTCTTCTATTGAACAGCCCGGGCCATGGATGGCCCGGTCTTGGACAGGATGTCCCCGCTCCGGGTCTTGAACAGGAGGTTCAGGCCTTTACTCGATGATGAACATCGGCTGGTCGAATTCGACCGGCTTCTCGTTGTCGACCAGGATCTCGACGACCACGCCGGACTTGTCCGACTCGATCTGGTTGAGCATCTTCATCGCTTCGATGATGCACAGCGTCTGGCCGGCCTTGACCGTCTGGCCCACCTCGACGAACGCCTTCGCACCCGGCGACGGCGTGCGGTAGAAGGTGCCGACCATCGGCGCCTTGACCACATGGCGGTTCTCGGCAGCCTTCGGCGCAGCAGCCGGGGCCGCCGCTGGCGCTTCAGCCGCCGGGGCTGCGGCCGGGGCCGGCGCCGGTGCGCTGGCCGGCGCGGCCAGCGGCTGCGGGGCGGCAGCGTAGTACTGCGGCGGCGCCTGCATCGCGCCGGTCGGGTAACGCGAGATGCGCACCGATTCCTCGCCTTCCTTGACCTCCAGCTCGGCGATGCCCGATTCCTCGACGAGATCGATCAGCGTCTTGATCTTGCGCAAATCCATGGTGTTCCTGCTCCCCATTTACGTGTGTGGTGCCAGCCGTGCGTGCACGGCAGTGAGCGCGAGTTGGTAACCGATGGGACCCAGCCCCACGATCACACCCTGCGCGATGTCGGAAAAGTACGAGTGATGCCGGAAAGCGTCGCGCGCGTGCACGTTCGACAGATGCACTTCGACGAACGGAATCGCCACGCCCAGCAGGGCGTCGCGCAGGGCGATCGAGGTATGCGTGTAAGCGCCGAGGTTGGCGATGATGAAGGCGGTGCCGTCGGCCCGGGCGGCGTGCACGCGATCGACCAGCGCGCCTTCGTGATTGCTCTGGAAGCAGGCCAGCTGGTGACCCAGGGCAGCCGCCTGCGCGGTCAGCGACTGTTCGATGTCGGCCAGCGTCGCAGCGCCATAGATCGCCGGCTCGCGGGAGCCGAGCAGGTTCAGGTTGGGGCCGTTCAGCAGCAGCAGTCGACTCACACGACGCGCTCGTCAACAGAAGAACCCGGATTCTGCCCGAAGCCTTGGCAGCGTACAAACGGAAAATCAAATTGCCAGAAGATGGCCGCCGATCCGCCGGGTTTGGAGACAGATCGGCGCAAAGCGGGCCTCAGAAGCGGCCGTTCCGAAGGGTGGCGGCAGGCGCCGTTCAGCGCGGCAGGTTTTTCTCGATCAGCGCCACCAGTTCGGCTTCGCTGTACTCGCCGAGCTGGCGTTCCAGCACCCGGCCGTCGGCGGTGATCACCACCGAGAACGGCAGACCGCCCTGTTCGTTGCCGAGCTTGGTCATCAGGTCGAGGATGTCTTCGGGCGTGCCGACCGCCACCGGGTAGTTGAACTGCAGTCCGGGCGCGGCGCGGCGGGCGTCCTCGATGTCGTCGACCGCCGGGCCGACGATCTGCAGGCCCTTCGCGCCATAGCGCGCCTGCATCTGCACCAGCACCGGAATCTCGTGCAGGCAGGGCGCGCACCAGGTGGCCCAGAAATTGACGATCAGCAGCTTGCCCTTGTAGTCGTCCAGCGAAAACGCGCGGCCATCGAGTTCCGTGAGTTTGAGCCCGGCCGGCAGGCGTTCGTTGTCGCCGGCCGGCGTGCTGCCGACCTGCGCGGTGTCATCGGCGTCCGGCTGGGCGCCGGGCCTCAGCAGGAACACGGCAACGCCGGCGGCAAGGGCAACGAGGCAGGCGGCGATGATCGCCAGGTTCGGGCGTGCGGAGGACATGGGGCGGGGAAGGACGGGCCGGCAGGAAATCTAGGGAGTCGCGATGTCGACGGTGCGGGTCACCGGCGGATAGCAGACGCCGGCCTCGGCGCAGCCCTGCCAGCGCAGTCGCAGCCGGGTCGGCACGCGCTGGCCGGCCGCGAACGGCAGGTCGGCGTCGAGCATGGTCGTGTAGATCTCGACATCGCCGAAGTGTTCGTCGTGCCGGGGCTGCCCCGGCGGCAGGCGCAGTGCCGGCAGCGCGGCGCCACCGTCTGCCGGCTCGACGGCCAGGCGATGGCGGTACAGGTAGTAGCCGGGCGCGATCAGCCAGCTCAGGTGGATGCCGCCCGGATCGCGCCGCGCCTCGACCAGCTGGAACGCCTGGTCGGCGGTCAGCAGCGTCGACTCGCCCTGCGGCTTGCGGCTCAGATCGAGCGCGCGGCTGCCCAGGCTGGTGCCGAGCAGCGACAGCAGGAGGATCAGGCGGATCAGCGGCATCGGGGCGTTCGGGGGACGGGTGTGTGGCAGCTCAGCGGACGGCGGCCGCCAGCCATTGCAGGTAGGCCGGCAGGCCAGCGGCGATATCGACCGCCACCACCTCCGGAAGTTCGTACGGATGGCGCTGGCGCACGCCGGCTTCCAGCGCGGCATAGCGGGCGGCGGTGGTCTTGGCGATCAGCAGCGATTCATCGGCGCGTTCGACGGCATCCTGCCAGCGGTAGACCGAGCGCAAGCCGGGCAGCACGTTGACGCAGGCCGCCAGCCGCGCCTCGACCAGCGCCGCGGCCAAGGTTTCGGCGGCGTCGGGCGGACAGCTGATCAACACCAGCAGGGCGGCATCGGGGTCCATGGTGGACAGAGTGTGCCGCGTGCGCGGCGTTCGCGGGATGGCGGGCCGAAGGCGCGCGGCGACAGCGTCCGCCCGCAGATGATTTTGCGTCGTGATGCCGCGATGCTGGCGTCCCGACCGCTGGAGTGCCGCTCGATGACCCATTCCGTCCGCGCCAGCCGCCGTGCCGCGCGTCGCCAGGACCGCACACGGTGAGCGTGGCGGCGATCCCGGTGACGGTGCTCACCGGCTTTCTCGGCGCCGGCAAGACCACGCTGGTCAACCGGCTGCTGCGCGAAGCGCATGGCCGGCGCTTCGCGGTGATCGAGAACGAGTACGGCGCCGTCAATGTCGATGCCGACCTTCTGGTCAACGGCGGCGGCGAAACCATCGTCCAGCTCACCAATGGCTGCGTCTGCTGCACGGTGCGCGGCGATCTCGCCGACGCGCTGGAACGGCTGGCCGCCCAACGCGCGGCCGGCGAGATTGCCTTCGACCACGTGCTGATCGAGCCGACCGGGCTCGCCGATCCCGGCCCGATCGTGCGCACCTTCATGGCTGGCACGGCCGTGCAGGCGCGCTACTTCCTTGATGGCGTGGTGACCCTGTTCGATGGCCTGAACGGCCTGCGCTCGCTCGGCGAATCGGTCGAGGCGCAGGCGCAGCTGGCCTATGCCGACCGGGTGCTGGTGACCAAGACCGATCTGCTCGACAGTGCAGCGGCGGTCGAGGCGCTGGTCGCCAAGGTTGGCGCCGTGAATTCGGTCGCCGTGGTCGCCGCGATCGATCTGCTCACGGCGCCGTGGGACGAGATGTTCGACAAGCTGCTGCAGCTGCGCGGCTACCAGTTCGACCGCGTGGTGTTCGCGCCGGCGCTGACCGACGGCAACCGGGTCGAGCACAGCCGAGGTGCTGGCAGCGTGATGTTCGCCGCCGAGTCGCCGCTCGATGGCGCGCGCCTGACAGCCGCGCTGGCGGCGATCGATCAGCGTTACGGCGAGCGGCTGTGGCGGATCAAGGGCGTGCTGGCGATCCACGGCCTGCGCAGCCGGATCATCCTGCAGGGCGTCCAGGGCCTGCTGCAGACTCATGCGTCGACGCCGTGGCGGATGTTCGAACCGCAGCGCACGCAGCTGGTGCTGATCGGCCGCGATCTCGACCGCGACTGGCTGCTGCAGCAGCTGGGCGACTGCGTGGTCGCGCCGGCTGAGTCGTCGATGCACGGCGTGCCGATGCTGCGCCTGCCGGGCTGAAGGCGCAGGGGGCGGGGGCGGGCTAAAATCCGCGCCCGAACGCCGCCACCTGCGGCGCACCCGAAGCCGACATGTCCATCTCCATCACCTTCCCCGACGGCAACGTCAAGCAGTTCGAAACCCCGCCGACCGGTCTGGCGATCGCCACCGGCATCTCGCCCGGCCTGGCCAAGAAGGCCGTGGTGGTCAAGGTCAACGGCGAGCTGTGGGATCTGACGCGGCCGATCGACCGCGACGCCGCCTTCGAGATCGTCACCCGCGACAAGCCGGAAGCGCTGGAAGTGATTCGCCATGACGCCGCCCATGTGCTGGCGCAGGCGGTGCAGGAGCTGTTCCCGGGTACCCAGATCACCTTCGGGCCGTCGACCGAATACGGCTTCTATTACGACTTCGCGCGCGAGGTGCCGTTCACCGACGCCGATCTGGCGACCATCGAGCAGCGCATGCGCAACATCGTCAAGCGCGACCTGCCGATCGTCCGCGAGGTCTGGTCGCACGAAGCGGCCGTCGCCCACTTCGAGCGGACCGGCGAGCGCTTCAAGGCCGAATGGATCCGCGATGGCATTGCAGCTGACGAGGAGCTGACCATCTACAAGCAGGGCGATGCCTGGCTCGACATGTGCCTCGGCCCGCATCTGCCGTCGACCGGCAAGCTCGGCACGGCCTTCAAGCTGACGCGCGTCAGTGGCGCCTACTGGCGCGGCGACGCCAACAACGCCCAGCTGCAGCGCATCTACGGCCTGGCCTTCGCCAACGACGCCGATCTCGAAGCCCATCTGAAGATGGTCGAGGAAGCCGAGAAGCGCGATCACCGCAAGCTGGGCAAGCAGCTCGACCTCTATCACCAGCAGGAAGAAGCGCCGGGCATGGTGTTCTGGCACCCGAAGGGCTGGGCGATCTGGCAGGCCGTGGAGCGTTACGTGCGCGGCGTCTACAAGGCCGGCGGCTACCAGGAAGTGCGCGGCCCGCAGATCATGGACGTGAGCCTGTGGAAGAAGAGCGGTCACTGGGACAACTACCAGGACAACATGTTCTTCACCGAGTCCGAGAAGCGCACCTACGCGGTCAAGCCGATGAACTGCCCGGGCCACGTGCAGATCTACAACGCCGGCCTGCACAGCTATCGCGACCTGCCGATCCGCTACGCCGAGTTCGGCGGCTGCCATCGCAATGAACCCAGCGGCGCGCTGCACGGCATCATGCGGGTGCGCGCCTTCACCCAGGACGATGGCCACATCTTCTGCACCGAGGCGCAGGTCGAAGGTGAAGTCACCCAGTTCCATCGCCAGGCGATGAAGGTTTACAGCGATTTCGGCTTCACCGATCTCGCCGTGAAGCTCGCGCTGCGGCCGGACAAGCGGCTCGGCAGCGACGAGGCCTGGGATCGCGCCGAAAGCGCACTGCGCGCTGCGTTGACGGCGGCCGGTGTGGCCTGGGAAGAACTGCCCGGCGAAGGCGCGTTCTACGGCCCGAAGATCGAGTACCACCTGAAGGATTCGATCGGCCGGAGCTGGCAGGTCGGCACCATCCAGTACGACCCGATGATGCCGGAGCGCCTCGATGCCTCCTATGTCGATGAGCACTCGCAGCGTCAGCGGCCGATCATGCTGCACCGGGCCATCGTCGGTTCGATGGAGCGCTTCATCGGCATCCTGATCGAACACCATGCCGGCGTGCTGCCGTACTGGCTCAGCCCGGTGCAGGTCGTGGTTGCGCCGATTGTCTCCGACGCCGATGGCTATGCCAGCGAAGTGGCGGCGGCGCTGTCGGCGCTTGATGTCCGCGTGCAGACCGATCTGCGCAACGAGAAGATCAACTACAAGATTCGCGAGCATTCCCTGCAGAAGGTGCCGGTGATCGTCGTCGTCGGCCGCAAGGAAGCCGAAGAGCGCACCGTGACCCTGCGCCGGCTGGGCTCGGAGCGGCAGGAAACGCTGCCGCTGGCCGAGGCACTCGTGCAGCTGAAGTCGTCCTGATGCGCCGCCGCGCACGACTGCTGGCGCTGCTGGCCGCGCCGCTGCTGGCGCAGGCCGCCGCGCCATCGGCGCCCTATCTGCTGCGTGCCGGCAGCTGGGAGCAGGGCAGCCTGCTGGTCGGCGAAACCACGCCGGGTGCGGCAGTGAGCTTCGAAGGCCGCAAGCTGACCGTGTCGCCGGAGGGTCTGTTCGTGATCGGCCTCGACCGCGATGCGAAATCGCCGGTAGCGCTGTCGATCACCACGCCTGGCGGCAAGCCGATCGGCGAAAGCCACAAGGTCGCCAAGCGCAAGTGGGACGTGCAGCCGCTGACCGGCATCGCGCCGAAGTACGTCGATCCGCCGCAGGAGGTGCAGGACCGGATCGCCGCCGAGCAGAAGATCATCGCCGCCGCGCGCAGCCGCGACACCGCGATCAGCGATTTCGCCACGCCGTTCGTTTGGCCGGCCACCGGCCGGATCAGCGGCATCTTCGGCAGCCAGCGGGTGCTCAACGGCAAGCCGAAATCGCCGCACTACGGTGTTGATGTCGCGGTGCCGGTCGGCACGCCGATCGTCGCCCCGGCCGGCGGCGTCATCAGCCTCGCCGAGCCGGATCTCTACTTCACCGGCGGCACCGTGTTCATCGACCACGGCCACGGCCTGCAGTCGGTGATGGTCCACCTGTCGCGGCTCGACGTGAAGGTCGGCGACCGTGTCGAGCAGGGCCAGCCGGTGGCCTTGAGCGGTGCCACCGGCCGGGTCACCGGCCCGCATCTGCACTGGGGCCTGTACTGGTTCGGCGATCGCGTCGACGCCCAGAAGCACACCGGGCCGATGCCGGCGAATCCGTAGCTGTCCTCAGCGTTCGCGCGCTGCGGCCTGCAGCGCCGTCACCTCGGCCTGCAGGGCCTCGATCCGCGCCAGCAGCGGCGCCACCGTGGCATGCACCTGCGCCTCGGTGTAGCGCGGCGTGATGTGCTGCGAGCAGTTCCAGTCGAAGGCTTCGACGGTGATCACCGCGATCCGCTCCATCGCCGCCCGGTACGGATACGGCCGCAGCGCGGCGACCAGCGCCGGATCAGCGTCGGCGACCTCGCTGGACTGCAGGCGGCCGAGGATCTTCAGCCGGCGGCGGTGCTGGTAGTCGACCAGGAGCAGCGCCACCCGATCATTGACCGACAGGTTGCCGGCGGAGATGTACTGCCGGTTGCCGCGAAAGTCGGCATAGGCCAGCCGCTTCGCATCGAGCACCTTGAGGAAGCCGGGCGGTCCGCCGCGATGCTGCACATACGGCCAGCCGGTTTCGCTGACGGTGGCCTGGTAGAAGCTGTCGCGGCTGGCGATGAAGGCCGCTTCGCTGCTGCCCAGACGATCGAAGCCGGCGTTGTCGGCCTCATAACAGGCCATGTCGTGACGCGCGCCGTAATGTTCCTGGCGGGCCTGCACGGCAGCGGTGAACATCAGCTCGGCGTAACGGTGGGGCATGGCGGCGTCATCCAGCGGTCAAGTGCCGACCTTACGATTCGCGATTGAACAATTCCACGATCCGCGCCCATGCATTTCGATCCGCACCGTCAACGCTGGCAGCGCCGACCCGGCCCTGAGCATCGCCAGGTGATTCCAGACGGCCTCGATCGCCGCAGCCTGCTGCGTGGCGGTCTGCTCGGCCTGGGGCTGGTCGCGGTCGGCGGCGCGCTGGCCAGCTGCACCGGCAATGCCAGTCACGAGTCGCCGGGGCCAGCGCCCGGCGTCGGCCCGGCCGGCACCGGCCGCATCGGCGATATCGGTCCGCTGTCGACCCGCCCGGACGCCAACGGCCTGCTGCTGCCGGCTGGCTTCACCGCCACTGTGATCGGCCGCGCCGGCGCCGTCGTGCCCGGCACCGATTTCCGCTGGCATACCGATCCCGACGGCGGCGCGGTGTTCCCGCGCAGCGGCGGCGGCTGGGTCTACGTGTCGAACCGCGAGTTCCTGACCGGCGGTGTCAATGCCATCGAGTTCGCGGCCGACGGCAGCATCGTGCGCGCCTACAACATCCTGCCGGGGCTGCTGACGCGGCTGAACTGCGGCGGCGGCGTGTCGCCGTGGAATACCTGGTTCAGCGCCGAGGAATTCGATACCGGCGTGGTCTGGGAATGCGATCCGTACGGCGTCGAGCAGCCGCGCCGGCTGGCTGCGCTCGGCACCTTCAAGCACGAGGCGGTGACGGTGGATCCGGCCAGCCACACGGTCTACCTGACCGAGGACGAGCCGGACGGCCGCTTCTACCGCTTCCTGCCGTCGGCACCGAATCTCAGCGGCCGCGCCGACCTCAGCGCCGGCCGCCTGCAGGTGATGCGGGTGCAGGGCGACGCGGCGGTCGTCAACGCGCCGGGGCAGGGCGGCCGCTTCGCGGTCGACTGGCTGGACGTGCCGACGCCTAACCCGCTGCTCGGCGGCCTCGTGCTGGCCACGCCGACCCGCCGGCAGGTGCCGGACAGCTTCGCGTTCAACGGCGGCGAGGGCATCTGGCAGCAGCGCGGCATCGTCTACTTCAGCACCAAGGGCGATCGCCGCGTCTGGGCGCTGGACCTCGCCGCGCAGGCGGTTGAAGTGATCTACGACGATTTCGCGTTCACCACGCCGCCGCTGACCAGCGTCGACAACATCGTGATGACGCCGGGCGGCGACGTGATCGTCGTCGAGGATCAGGCCGCCGAGCAGTCGGCGGTGGCGATCACCCCGGATGGCCGCTACCAGGAACTGGTGCGGCTCGGGCCGGACCACGCGGGTTCCGAAGTGACCGGCCCGGCATTCTCGCCGGACGGCCGGTTCTTCTACTTCAGCTCGCAGCGCGGCGGCAGCGGCCGGGCCGGTGTCGACGGCGTGACCTATGCCGTCGAGGGGCCGTGGTTGCGGACTTGAAGGCCGTTGCATTTTCAGCCGCTGCCGGCACGTCGCGCTCACGGCTGTCATTCCGGCGAAAGCCGGAATCCGAGGCGGCAGCGCGTGAACGGGCTCTGGATACCGGCTTTCGCCGGTATGACGGATGTTGGGGTACTCCGTGCGGTTCGTCCGTACCGTTTGGGGCGGAGTGACTGGACTTGGTGGTCGAGTGACTGAGTCGGCCTACACCGCCACGCCGTCATTCCGGCGAAAGCCGGAATCCAGTGCAGGGGAGGCGCACTGGCTCTGGATACCGGCTTTTGCCGGTATGACGGATGTGGGGGTACTCCGTGCGGTTCGTCTGTACCGTTTGGGGCGGAATGACTGGACTTGGTGGTCGAGGGACTGAGTCGGCCTACACCGCCACGCCGTCATTCCGGCGAAAGCCGGAATCCAGTGCAGGGGAGGCGCACTGGCTCTGGATACCGGCTTTCGCCGGTATGACGGATGTTGGGGTACGCCGTGCGCTTCACCCGCACAGCCTGCGCCGGAATGACCGGGCTTGATGGTCGAGGAGCCAAGGCTGCACGCACCTCCACCCGTCATTCCGGCGAAAGCCGGAATCCAGAGCACAGGAAGCGCACCGCCTCCCAATACCGCCATTCGCCGGCACAACGAACCCCGGCATCAGACCGCGCGATGGACCTGCACCGCCCGAGCCGGCACCAGCAGCAGCGTCGCCAGGCCGCCGGCGATCGAGATGCCGGCCATCAGCAGCAGGCCGGCGTCGAGGCTGCCGGTGGTGGTCTTCATCCAGCCGATGATCGACGGGCTGACGAAGCCGCCGAGGATGCCGATCGAACTGATCACGGCGATGCCGGCAGCGGCGGCCTCGCGGCTCAGGTAGGTCGGCGGGATCGCCCAGAAGACGATGCACGAGAACGAGAAGAACGCCGCCATGCACAGCAGCAGCATGGTCGGCCAGAAGGCCCCACCAACCAGGGTCGTCGCATAGAGCGCGCTGGTGCCGAGGAACAAGGTGGTGGCGACGTGCCAGCGGCGTTCCAGGAAATGGTCCGACGACCAGGACACCAGCAGGATGCCGAGGCCGCCGGCGGCGAATGGCAGCGCGCTCCACAGGCCGACCGCGCCCAGCGAGCCGACATCCAGCGCCTTGATCAGGCTCGGCAGCCAGAAGGTGAACGTGTACACCGAGCAGGCGCAGCAGAAGTAGATGCCGCCCATCACGTAGGTGCGCGGGTCGCGCAGCGCGGCGATCGCGCTGGCGCGACCGTGGTCCTGGCCGTGGGGCGGGGCGCCGGCGGCGGATTCCGAACCAGTCAGCGCGCGGTCGCTGTCGAGCACGGTCTGCACCAGCGCCTTTTCGGACGCGGACAGCCATGGCGCATCGGCCGGCCGGTCCGACAGCAGCCGGTAGACGACCAGCCCGAACAGCGCCGTCGGCAGGCCTTCGAGCACGAACAGCCACTGCCAGCCGGCGTAGCCGTACACGCCGTCCATGCCGGACAGGATCGCCCCGGACAGCGGCCCGCCGAGCACGCCGGTGACCGGGATGCCGAACAGGAACAGGCCGGTGACCCGGCCGCGCCGGTGGCTTGGATACCACCAGGTCAGGTACAGGATCACGCCGGGAAAGAAGCCGGCCTCGAACACGCCGAGCAGCAGCCGCACCGTGTAGAACTGCCAGGGCTCGGCGACCAGCATCGTCGCCGCCGACGTCAGGCCCCAGAGCACCATGATCCGCAGGAAGGTCAGCCGCGCGCCGACCTTCTGCATCCACAGATTGCTCGGCAGCTCGCAGAGCAGGTAGCTGATGAAGAAGATGCCGGCGCCGACGCCGTAGACGGCATCGGAAAAGCCCAGCGACTGCTTCATCTGCAACTGCGCGTAGCCGACGTTGATGCGGTCGAGGAAGGCCAGCACGTAGGCGGTCATGATCACCGGCACGATGCGCAGGTCGATCCTGCGGTAGACGGCTTTCTCGGCGGCGGCGTCGATCACGGCGTTTCGATTTCTTGGTTCTGGAAGCAGTCCTCGGCGGCGATGTTACGCAAACTGCGTACAGCAAAAGCGTGAATCAAAAGTTCAACGCAAAGGCGCAAAGTCAAAGGCAAAGAGGAGGACGCAAAGAGATAGAGAAAGGGAATCGACAATGCTCGCGGCCCTTGAACTTGCTGATCTTTGCGTCCTTTCTTTTCCCTTTGCGCCTTTGCGTTGAACATTTGATGTTTGTCTCCGTCGCTCGGCAGCAATGTCGGAAAGGCTTGCCGACCCACTTTTTCGCTGATGCACCACGGCGCGCTTACACTTTCTGCCCCGAATCGCCCGCCACCCCAAGGATTGCCATGACCGCACCGACGCTGTTCAACGAACGCCGCCCCTCCGACACCATCTGGACCGCCGGCGCCGTGGCGCCCGAGCAGTTCGGCGAGCTGAAGGCGGCCGGCGTCAAGCGCGTGATCAACCTGCGGCCGCGCGCCGAGCAGGGCGAGTTCGACGAATCGGCCACGGTGTCGTCCTGCGGCATGCAGTACGCGAACCTGCCGATCGCCGGCCCGCAGGATCTGACCCTGGCCAACGTCAAGGCTTTCGACGCGCTGATGGCCGAGGCCGGCGACGACAGCACCGTGGTCCACTGCGCCAGCAACAACCGGGTCGGCGCGCTGTTCGCGCTGCGGGCCGCGTGGCTCAAGGGCGTGCCGGCCGACGAAGCGCTGGCCATCGGCCGCGCCCACGGCCTGTTGGCGATGGAGCCGGCGGTTGCTGCACTGCTGGCGCAAGGCCCGGCCTGAGTCCGGGCCGCGTCGATGGCGGGTGAGGTGATCGGCACGAGGGTGCCGCCGCGGGTGCTGTCGCTGATCCCGCCGATGACGCAGCTGAACACGCCGTATCCGTCGACGGCGTATCTGACCGGCTTCCTGCGCAGCCGCGGCGTCGACGCGGTGCAGGACGACTTGGCGCTGAAGCTGGTGCTGGCGCTGTTCAGCCGCGATGGACTGGCGGCGATCAAGGCGGTGGTCGATGCGCTGCCGCCGTCGCAGCACAGCGAAGCGGTCGCCTCGTTCGTCGCGCAGTACGACCGCTACGCGGCCACGCTGGCGCCGGTGATCGCCTTCCTGCAGGGCCAGGATTCGACGCTGGCCAGCCGCATCGTCACCCGTCGCTTCTTGCCTGAAGGGCCGCGCTTCGCGTCGCTAGATGTCTATGTCGACGACGACGGTGGCGATCCGCTGGCCTGGGCCTTCGGCGCACTCGGCGTGCACGATCGGGCCCGCCATCTGGCGACGCTTTACCTCAACGATCTCGCCGACGTGCTGCGCGATGCCGTCGATCCGCGCTTCGAGTTCGTCCGCTACGCCGAAAAGCTGGCCGCCAGCCAGCCAAGCTTCGATGGCCTGGCCGCCGCACTGGCCGCGCCGCGCAATCTGGTCGACGACACGCTGCATCGGCTCACGCTGGCGACGATCGCGCAGCACCAGCCGCAGGTGGTGCTGCTGTCGGTGCCGTTTCCCGGCGCGGTCTATGCCGCGCTGCGGATCGCCCAGAGCATCAAGGCACAGGACGCCGGCATCGTCGTCGTGCTCGGCGGCGGTTACGTCAACACCGAGCTGCGCCAGCTCGCCGAGCCGCGGCTGTTCGACTTCGTCGACTACGTGACCCTGGATGCCGGCGAGCGGCCGCTGCTGGCGCTGCTCGACCATCTGGCCGGCGGTCGCGGTGCTGGCCAGCTGTGCCGGACCTTCTGTCGCGACGAGACCGGCTCGGTGCGCTTTGATAACAGCAGCGGCGAGCCGGACATCGCCTTCAACGAGGTCGGCACGCCGACCTGGGACGGGCTGCCGATCCGCCGCTACCTGTCGCTGCTCGACATGCTGAACCCGATGCACCGGCTGTGGAGCGACGGCCGCTGGAACAAGCTGACCGTCGCCCACGGCTGCTACTGGAAGCAGTGCAGCTTCTGCGACATCTCGCTCGACTACATCTCGCGCTACGACGCCGCCAGCGCCACCGTGCTGGTCGACCGCATCGAAGCGATCATCGCCGAGACCGGCCAGACCGGCTTCCACTTCGTCGACGAGGCCGCGCCGCCGAAAGTACTGAAGGCGCTGGCCCAGGAGCTGATCCGGCGCGGCGTGTCGATTTCCTGGTGGGGCAACATCCGCTTCGAGAAATCCTTCAATCCAGCGCTCTGCCAGCTGCTGGCGGACAGCGGCTGCATCGCCATTTCCGGCGGGCTGGAAGTGGCGTCCGATCGGCTGCTGGCGCTGATGAAGAAGGGCGTGTCGGTGGCGCAGGTGGCGCGGGTCACGCAGGCGTTCAGCGAGGCCGGCATCCTGGTCCACGCCTACCTGATGTACGGCTTCCCGACGCAGACCGTGCAGGACACCGTCGATGCGCTGGAATACGTGCGCCAGCTGTTCGAGGAAGGCTGCCTGCAGTCCGGCTACTTCCACCGCTTCACCTGCACCGTGCATTCGCCGGTGGGCCTGGATCCTGCATCGTACGGCGTGACCCTGGACCCGCTGCCGCACGGAGGCTTCGCCCGCAACGACATCAACTTCAACGACCCGACCGGCGTCGATCACGACGCGCTCGGCGTCAGCCTCAACAAGGCGCTCTACAACTACATGCACGGCATCGGCCTGGATACCGACGTGCGCCGCTGGTTTCTCGACACGGTGCCGAAAACCCGGGTTCCGAAGCGGTTTGTCGCGCAGGCACTGAGCAGCTGATCACGGCCTGCGCCGTGCACGCCGCCGAAGCCGGCGCGCGCCGTGGCAGAGTCGCCGCGACATCTTCCTGACACCACCGAGGCGGCCGCCTGGCCGCCCGATACCCATTCATCCGGGGACAACATGAGCAAGCTCACGGCGGCTGTGGCCGCGCTGCTGGTTGCCGCGACTGCAGCGCTGGGCAGCCTGCCGGCAGCGGCCTATTCGGTCAACGGCCGGCAGATCTACGACGACGCCGGCCGGGTGATCCAGCTGAAGGGCGTCAACTGGTTCGGCTTCGAAACCACCAATCACACGGTGCACGGCCTGTGGGCGCGCAACTGGAAGCAGATGATCCAGCAGATGAAGGATCTCGGCTTCAACGCCGTGCGCCTGCCGCTGTGCCCGACCACCGTGCGCGGCATCACCCCGACCAGCATCGACTACAGCCTCAATCCGGACCTGGCCGGCAAGAACTCGCTGGCGGTGCTCGATGCCGTGATCGCCGAACTCGATCGCCAGGGCCTGTACGTGCTGCTCGATCACCATCGGCCGGACTGCCAGGCGGTTTCCGAGCTGTGGTACACGCCGTCGTACACCGAGGCGCAGTGGCTCGCCGATCTCCGCTTCATCGCCAACCGCTACCGGAACCGGCCCCGGGTGATCGGCATCGACCTGAAGAACGAGCCGCACGGTGCGGCGACCTGGGGCAGCCGCAACGCCGCCACCGACTGGAACCAGGCCACCGGCCGCGCCGCCACCCAGGTGCTGGGCGCGGCTCCGCACTGGCTGATCTTCGTCGAGGGCATCGGCAGCCAGGCGTCCTGCAGTTCCGGCGAGCCGGCGTTCTGGGGCGAGAACCTGGCGCCGATCGCCTGCACGCCATCGCCGGTGCCAGCCAACCGCCTGGTGCTGTCGCCGCACACCTACGGGCCGGACGTGCACGTGCAGCGCTACCACGAGGCCGCCAACTTCCCGGCCAACATGGCGGCGATCTGGGAGCGGCACTGGGGCTTCGCGATTCCGTACGCGCCGGTAGTGCTCGGCGAGTTCGGCGGCAAGTACGGCGAAGGCCACCCGCGCGACCGGGCCTGGCAGAACGCGCTGGTCGACTACCTGATCGGCAAGCGCGTCAGCAGCGGCTTCTACTGGAGCTGGAACCCGAACAGCGGCGACACCGGCGGCGTGCTGCGTGACGACTGGCGCACCGTGCGCAACGACAAGATGGACCTGCTGCGCCGCTTCTGGGCCGGCCGCAGCAGCACCGGCGGCACCACGGGCAGCACTACCGGCAGCGGCGGTGGCGGCAGTTCCGGTGGCGGCTCCGGCGGCCATGCCGGCGGTGGCGAGGCGCCGACGCTGGGTGTCACCGTGCAGCAGACCTCGGACTGGGGCGCCGGCTACTGCGCGTCGGTGGTGGTGCGGAACTTCGGTGCGACGGCGGTCGACTGGCAGGTCGAACTGGGCATCGAAGGCCGGCTGAACCAGGTCTGGAACGCCGTGGTCACGCAGTCCGGCCAGCGGCTGCAGGCGCAGGGTGTCGACTGGAACCGCTCGGTGGCTGCCCAGGCGTCGCGCGACTGGGGTTATTGCGCCGATCGCTGAACCTGCGGGCGGCGTCGCGCCGCCGCGCAGGCGCAACGGATGGCCGCCGCTTCAGGGTGCGACCGGCACCACCTGCACCGGCTCGCGCGGTGCGCTTGCCGCCGGATGGCTGTCGGCCAGCGCCGAGCCGAAGCTGTAGCGCAGGCTTAAGCCCACCGTGTGGCTGCGATAACGGAACGTGGCATCGATGTCGTCGCCGTCGACCGCGTACTGGTAGCGGCTGCGGTCGAAAGCGCCGACATAGCGGTAGTCGACGCCGACCATCAGCTGCCGCCCGACCGGCAGACCGAAGCCGCTGCCCAGCGAGTAGACCGCCGTGCCGTCGTCATCGCGCCGCACATCGCCGCCGATGTCCAGGCGCACGTTGGCGTAGCCGCCACCGCCGCCGACATAGAAGAAATAGCCGTTGCGCGACACGTTGTAGTACAGGCTGCCGATCGCCTGCGACGCGGCCCGGTGGCCGTCAGCGCCATCGAAGCGGGTGCGCCGGTAGCCCAGTTCCAGCTCCGGGCGCAGTCCGCCGGCGAAGGTGTAGCCGGCCACCACCGCGCCGGCCGCGCCGACTTCGAACGGCGCCCGTCCGGCCTGCGTCGTGCCGCCGGCATCGGTGAAGCGGAGCTTGAGATCCGGGTCCAGCGTGACGCCGCCGATGGCGCCGAGGTAGAAGCCCTGGTCGGCACCGGCCACCGGTGACAGCAGGGCAGCCATGGCCAGCAGGCCGGCCGTGCTGAGGCGCAGGGCGGTGGACGGGAGGCGCGGGGTCGAGGTCATGCCTGGGAAGCTCCTGGGTTCGATGGGGAAGGTGCGGCAGCGCTGCCGCCGCCCGGACCGCTGCAGTATCGTGAAATCGCCGGCAGGCCGGAAGGCAGGGCCCCGGGCCACTTGCATGACGTGCCGGCATCGGGTTTCCTGCACGCCCCCACGACGGCAGCCGCCATGAAAATCAACCGCATCTTCTGCATCGGCAAGAACTACGCCGAACACATCGACGAACTCGCCCACCTCGGCTACAAGCCGGACGGCGAATGCGTGGTGTTCATGAAGCCGGCCTCCGCTGCCGTGGCGCTCGGCGATCCGATTCCGCTGCCGCGCGGTCGCGGTGGCGTGCACCACGAAGCCGAACTGGTGGTGATGCTAACCGGCGGCGGCGCCGACATTCCGGTCGACGAAGCGCTCGGCTCGGTCGCCGGCCTCACGCTCGGTCTCGACCTGACCCTGCGCGACCTGCAGACGCAGCTCAAGAACAAGGGCAAGCCCTGGGAGCTGTCGAAGTCCTTCGACGGCTCCGCCCCGATCGGCGATTTCAAGCCCTATCTCGAACAGGACCTGCAGGCGCTGGAATTCACGCTGCACGTCAACGGCGAACTGCGCCAGCACGGGCGCACGGCGGAAATGCTGTTCCCGGTCGCGCAGCAGATCGCCATCCTCAGCCAGACCTGGGCGCTGGAGCCGGGCGACGTGATCTTCACCGGCACGCCGAAAGGGGTTGCCGAACTGAAGCCCGGCGATCGCTGCGTGCTCGAATCGGCGGCGATCGGCCGCTTCGAATGGACCTGCGCGTGACCGCTGCGGCCGCGCTGGTCGAGGCGATCCACGGCGCGCTGTGCCGCCGTGACCCGACCGCGAAGGTGGCCGCCGTGGTGGCCCTCGACACGACCGGCTGCACCGGCATCGGCGCACTGCCGGCGCCGCCCTGGCCGGACCCGGCGGTGCCCGGTCGCCCGGAGCGGCCGGAACTGATCCGCCCGCGCGACGTGCCGACCCGCGGCCTGGGCACGGTGGCCGGCCGCGCGGCGCTGATCCACGCGGTCGCGCACATCGAGTTCAACGCCATCAACCTCGCGCTCGACGCCGCCTGGCGCTTTCGCGGCCTGCCGGACGACTACTACGCCGACTGGCTGTCGGTGGCCCGCGACGAGGCGCGCCATTTCGCGATGCTGCGCGCGCGGCTGCAGTCGCTCGGCTACGACTACGGCGACCTGCCGGCCCACAACGGCCTCTGGGAAGCGGCCGAGAAGACCGCCCACGACGTGCTCGACCGGATGTGCTGCGTGCCGAGAGTGCTGGAAGCGCGCGGGCTGGACGTGACGCCCGGCATCATCCGCCGGCTGACCGAGATCGGCGACCCCGACACGGTGGCGATCCTCGACGTGATCCTGGCCGAGGAAGTCGGCCACGTCCGCATCGGCAGCCACTGGTATGCCTGGCTGTGCGCGCAGCGCGGCGTCGATCCGCTGGCCACCTCGCAGCGCCTGCTCGCCGAGCAGGGCATGAACATCCGGCTGCCGATCAACGAAGCCGCCCGCCGCGCCGCCGGCTTCGGCGACGAGGAGCTCAAGCGGATGCTGGCCGCCGCCGGCTGACGATTCGCGCCGTCAGCGTGCCTCGGTGAGCTCGAAGCTGACGGCGGCGGTGCTGTTGGAGCCGGTCAGGATCATCTGGTTGGCGGTGCGGCCGGCCTCGGTGCGCGACACCACGGTCATCAGGCCGGCGAACAGGGTCGGCGCCGGCTCGCCGATGCAGGCCCGCGAGAACTGCACCCGGTACAGGTTGTAGCGGCCGTTGATGATCTGCGCCTCGGCGTCGGTGTAGCGGCAGCCGGCCGAATCCAGGCCGCTGAAACCGCCGCCGTTGACGAAGGTGAAGCTGATGCTGGAATCGCCGAAGGCATCGGCGTTCGACCAGGTGCCGACCAGCGTGCGCAGGTCCGGCACCACTTCGGTTTGCGGGTCGTAGATGAAGTTCATCGAGCCGTTTTCGCCGTCGCTGCGCACGAAGGTCCCGGTGAAATCCACCTGCGGGTTGTAGGTGCCGATGAAGTCGGCGCTGCTCGGCGCCGTCAGCGGCGCGCCGCTTTCGTTGCGCAGGTTCGGCAGGTGGAAGCGCAGCTGCGCGTTGAAGCCGCGGCCCGCCGTGCTGTAGATGCCGGAGGCGAGGTATTCGGCGCGGTCGCCGACCACCACCATGCGGCCGTTCGGCTCGACCAGCGCGGTGCTGATCACCGTCACCGGCGACGACTGGAAGGTCGTGCGGCCGACGAAGATGCCGATCGGCAGCGCCGCCGGCGAGCTCAGATCGGGCGTCTCGATATCGTCGACCTGGGACGTGCAGCCGCCGGCCGTCGCGGCGAGCAGGGGGAACAGCGGCAGCAGCAGGGTGCTTGGCTTCATCGGCAGTCTCGGAATCGGCATCAGCGCGAGCGCCACAGCGCCGGCGGCTCGGGTGGGAACGGCAGGCTGGGGTCTTCGACCGGATCGCCTTTCTTGCGGGCAGCCTTGGCCCGCGCCTCGATCCAGGCGTCCAGCCGGGCGTGGTTGTCGGCGATCACCGGGTTGTCGGCGGCCAGCTGATAGGCGCGGCCCAGCAATTCGGCGGCGGCGTACGGATTGTTCTCGGCCAGCCGCACGATCGCCAGATTGTTCATCGACACCGGATCGAACGGATTGCCGCCGAGCCGGTCCTCCAGCGTCTTCAGCATCAGCTCGGCGCTGCCGGGGCTGGCGCCGAGCAGCGGGGCCGGTGCGTCGGCAGCGGCCTGCAGGACTGCCGGCAGCGCCGCCAGCGCGGCGGCCAGCAGCCAGCGATGGCGGCGGACGGGTGACTTCGGAAAGCGCGTGGTCATGGCGTCAGTACTGGTAGAACGGCAGGATCGGGGCCGGGTCGGTCGCTTCCGGCGGCTGGGCCGAGAAATACCAGCGCAGGTAGCCGTGCGCCTGCAGTTCGCGGAAGTTGCGGGCGTTGTCGATCGAGAACAGGCCGCCGACCGTCAGCCTTGGCGCCACCCGGTATTCGCTCAGCGCCTTCGCGGTGTAGCCCAGGCCGGTGCTGCGCTGGGACGCATAGCCGGTGCTCAGCTCCAGCTGCGGGTTCAGCGCCGCGACGCGCTCCAGCTCCGCTTGCAGGCCGTCGAAGCCCGGGTAGTAGGCCGCGCCGTCTTCGCGGAAGCTCTGCACGCCGACTGCCGCGCTGAGGTTCCAGCTCAGCGCGCCGCTGATGCCGGCCCACTGCACCGGCACCGTCACCGCCGTGAAGATCTGCGGGCTGAAGTAGCCGCCGTGGCCGAAGGTGTAGAAGCGGCGGTTGTCGTCGAAGCCGAACACGGTCAGGTTCAGGCCGTAGGTCAGGCCGTGGTTCGGGGCCAGCGCCGTGCGCCCGAAGGCGCCGGCTCCGCCGAGCACCGAGGCATTGGTGTCGACGTTGCGGCCGTCGTAGCTGTAGAAGCCGCCGTAGCCGTACAGGCCGAACGCGCCGGAATCCCAGGCCACGTCGACCCGGCCGCCGGTGCGCGACACGCCGCCGTAAGTCTTGCCGAGCAGCGGGTCCTTGGCGCCGGCGTAGGCGAGCAGGCTTTCCGCGACTGCGCGCCGCGACACTTCCGCGCCCAGCCGCCATTCATCCGGGTTGTAGCGCCAGGAAATGCCGCCGACCAGCCGCTCGACCTCGAAGCCGATCGGCGACACGCCGATGTCGGCCTTGAAGTCGCCGAGCTTGTAGCCGAGTCCGAAGGCGACGCCGCCGGCATCGCGGGTGCCGGTGCCCGTGCTGGTATTGCCGACCAGCGCGCCGGTGCCGATCCGCAGCAGCCGGCGGCCGCTGGCGGTGCCGGCGTCGAGATAGACCGGCGAGGCCGATACCGACACCTGGCCGAAGCTGGTCTCGTCGAGATTCAGGGTCACCGGCGTCTCGATGTCGAACAGCTGGGACAGGCCGCCTTCGCCCTTGCGCGAGCGGATCGCCGTTTCGCCGCCGACCCAGCCGCTGGTCGCCGATTCCAGCCGGCTGACCGGCCCCGGCTCGACCGGATAGCGGCCGGCCGCGACTGCCGTGGCGTTGGCATCGGTCTTCGGCGCGGCCGACTCGCCCAGCTTCAGCCAGACCGGCTGCTGCACCTGGGCGGCCTGCCAGGCGGCCAGCGGATCGCCGCTGCCGAGCGTGGTGCTGGCGCGCAGGCCGAGACCCGGCTGCGGCGGCGTCACCGCCGCCTGCACCGACGGCGCGCTGGCCAGCCCGGTGGCGCGCGGCGACAGCGGTCCGGGTGCGTCCGGCGTGGTCGCCGCCAGCATCTGCGCCACCGGCGCTGGCAGCGCCAGCTCCGGCTGGCGCGGATCGATCCAGGCCAGCTGCGGCGCCGGCTGGTCCTGCGGCGCGTCGCGCTCCAGCGCTTCGGCGCGCTGATAAGCCTTCAGCGCCGCGCCCTTGCGGCCCTGCTGCTCGGCCAGCCGCGCGGAGGCGCGCAGCCAGCGCGGATTGCCGGCGTCGACGCTCAGGCCGCGGTCGATTTCCCGCTGGGCATCGGGCAGCCGGCCGCCGGCCAACAGGGTATCGACGAGGCCGAGACGGATGTCGGCATCGTCCGGCGCACGCTTGGCGAGGCTTGAGTAGATCGACGCGGCGGCGTCGATGTCGCGGGCATCGGTCAGCAGCCGGGCCAGCGCCATCTGCACCTGCACGTTCGACGGATAGCGGGCCACCGCGTCGCGCAGCTGCACGTAGGCTTCCGGATAGCGCTTGTCGCTGCGTGCGCGGTCGGCGAGCTTGATCCGGTAGCCGATCACCAGCTCGTCGAGCGCGGCCTGACCGGCCGGGTCGATGTCCTTGCGGCGGGCCAGGTCCTCGGCCACCACTTCGAATTCGGCGTCCTGGCCTGCGCTCAGCAGCAGCGCCGCGTACTGCGCGCG
Organism: Gammaproteobacteria bacterium; assembly: GCA_026398815.1. Taxonomy (GTDB): domain Bacteria; phylum Pseudomonadota; class Gammaproteobacteria; order Nevskiales; family Nevskiaceae; genus Nevskia. Next base: position 73,082 of record JAPLSA010000025.1, on the reverse strand, counting down.
CAGTGCCGGCGTGGCGGTCCGGCCATCGCCCATCGCCCGGCGCATGTAGGCGACCGCGCGCGCCGGGTCCTTAAGCTCTGCCCAGCCGTTGGCCAGCGCTGCCAGCAGTTCCGGATCGCCTTCGGCGGCGACATCGGTTTCGGTGAGGATGCGGTGGGCATCGCCGGGGCGGCCACGGCGCAGCGCGATCCGCGAGCGCTCCAGCTGGTACTGCACCCAGGCGCGGCGCTGCAGCGCGATGGCCTCCTGGCTGCGCTCGTTCTCGCTGAAGGTTTCCAGGCGGTTCAGCACGCCGGCCCAGTCCTGCTGTTCGGCGGCGAAATAGGCCTGCGCCAGCCGCACGTCCTTGTTGCGACCGTGGGTGGCGGCCAGGCCGTCGAGCAGGGTTGCGGCCTCGGCGCGCCGGCCCTGCTTGCGGTAGACCTCGGACAGGTCCAGCCGCACCCAGGGATTGGTCGGCTGCTCGATCAGCGCGTCGTTCAGCAGGCGCTCGCTCTGCGCCAGGTCGCCGGCCTCGCGGGCCTGCTTGGCGCGCCGGCGCAGCTGCTCGCCGCGCAGCGCCTCGACCTGCGGCCGCAGCGTTGCCGGGGCCTTGCGCGACAGCGCCAGCGCCTCGGCATCGCGACCGCTGCGGCTGAGCACGGTCAGCAGCACGGCGATGGCGTCGGCGTTGTTGTCGTTGCGGCGCAGCGCGTCACGGGCGATCGCTTCGGCGTCCTTGTCCTTGCCGCGGTTCAGCAGCACGTCGGCGTGGGCGAGACGGATGGTGTCCGGCACTTCCGGCGGCGCGGCGGCGAAGGCGGCGCTGTAGGCGCTGTCGGCCGCCGGGTAGTTGCCGGCCAGCCGCAGTTTCTCGGCGCCCTGGACGCGCGACCAGAAGGTGGCGGCCAGCAGCGCTTCGCGCCAGCGGCCGGCGGTGGCCGGCGAGGCGGCGCGGGCGCGTTCCAGGTAGTCGCGGGCATCGTCGTAGCGCTGCTGGCGCAGCCGCACGACGCCGAGGCCGCCGAGCGCATCGGCGTTGTTCGGGCTGTGTTTGAGGATGTCGTTGAAGCCGGCTTCGGCACCGGCCAGATCGCCGCCCTCGGCGGTGCCGAACAGCTGCTTGACCTTGGCGCCGTAGGCCGCGCTGGCTTCCGCGCGTTGGGCGTTGGCCAGGCTGGCGAGCTTGGCCTTGACCTCGGCGTCGTCCGGCTCGCTGTCCAGCCAGTTGCGGTAGCGCGGCGCATCGGCCGCGCGCGGTTCCAGCCAGATCAGCGCCTGCCGCCAGGACTTGCGGGCGCTGGCGCCGACCGCCGGCTGGCCGCGCAGCGCGATCAGCCGGTCGATGCCTTCGCGGCGGGTCTTTTCCCGGTAGGTCAGGTGCTGGGCGAAGGCCAGCGCGGCGTTGGCATCGCCCGGATTGCGGGCGGCGTTGTCGCGCATCCAGCGTTCCGCCGGCGCCCAGCCGTTCTCGGTGGCGCCCAGCGTCTGGTAGTACTCCAGCGCGTTCGGGCCGCCTTTCGGCTCGCCGCCGAAGGCTTCCCGATAGGCCTTCACGGCGCCGTCGTAATCCTGCGCGGCGGCGGCGCTGCGCGCCCGGGTCAGCGCGGCGGCGTCGGGACTGCTGTCGCTCTTGGCGCGCGGGCCGCTGCCCGTGCCGGCGACCATGGCTTCCGCCTGCTTCAGCGCGGCGCTGTTCGGGGCGGCGCTGCGCAGCCGGTCGAGATAGAGGCGGGCGCCGGCGTCGTCGTTCTGGCGCACGGCCAGCGCCACCAGCCGGGTCAGCGCCTCGGTGTTGCCGGGATCGGCGTCGACCACGCGCTGCCAGGCTTCACGGGCACGGCCGTACTGCTCGCGACCATCCCAGTAGCGGCCCTGCTCGATCAGCGCGCCGAGCGCGGCGGGAGCCGGCTGGGCCTGCACCGGCAGGCTGCCGCCGGCCGCGAACAGGATCGGCACGGCGTAGAGCCAGGCGCGCTGGGCGACGCGGCGGGGCGGGTGTGACGGCTTCATGGCAGCTCCAGTCGGCCGTCCGGGCCGAAGCGATAGCGATTCTGGTCGTGGGCTTCGCCGAACAGCGCGAGCACCTGGTCGTAGTAGCGGGCCGGCGAGCCCAGCAGATCGCCGAGCCGGGCGCGATCCAGCCGCGCGCGGGCGGCGCTGGCCAGATCGTCGGCGCCGCAGGCGGTCAGGAACGGCAGCAGCGCGGCGTCGAAGCCGGGCGGGCCGATGCCGGTCGGCGCGCGGCCGTCCGGATACCAGACTTCCGGCGTCCGGCCGATGCCGCGCAGCAGCGCCAGGAACGGCTTCAGCGCCGCCAGCTGGGCGCGCGCTTCCGGCATCGACGCCGGGCCGATGCCGGCCCACAGGTAGTTGCGGATCGCGTCGTAGCTGCCGCGGCCGTCGCTGCCGACATCGAGGCGCGGCCCGCGCGGCGTCAGCAGGTACCAGTCCGGCATCCGGCCACCGGGCGCCAGCGACGGCAGCAGCCGCAGATGGCTGTCGAGCACCGCCCGCCACGGCCCCTGCGGCCGCTCGGTGGCGAGATTCTTCAGCAGGAACGGCGGCAGATAGCTGGGATTCAGGCGCAGGCCTGCCTCGCTTTCGAAACCCTGCGGGCCGGGCAGCAGCAGGCTCAGCGCGCTGGCACGGCGCAGTTCCTGTGCTTCCACCAGCGCCAGCAGCGCCTGCGCTTCGGCGATCAGCGCCGGCCGCTGCCACAGCCGGCCAGCCTGCAGCAGCACGTAGGCGATCCACAGATCGGCGTCCGATGCCGAATTGGGATCGATCACGTCCCAGACCGGCGCCGTATCGGTGTCGGTCTTGCCCCAGTGCCAGGCCGGCAGGTGCTGATGCAGGCTGCCGGCGGCAAGCTTGTCGCGGGTCCAGCCGAGCACGCGGTCGAAGCGTGTCCGGTCGCCGGCCACCAGCGCGAAGAACAGCGCGTAGGACTGGCCTTCGGAGGTGCTGCGGGCCTTGTCGGTCCAGTCGACGACGCGGCCGTCATCGCCGATGAAGCCGGCGGCGAACTGCTCCCAGGCCGGCCAGGAACGCGCCGGTTCGGAGGCGCCGGCGGCCAGCAGCGGCGCACCAAGCATCAGGCCGGCGCCGGCTGCGAGCAGGCGTCGGCGGGACAATCCGGGGCTCATGCCGTGCCGCCTTTCAGGCGGCGGGCAGCGCGACGGCGCAGGGACTGGCGCAGCAGGAACATCGTCACGGTGGCGAACAGCAGCGCCAGCGGCGTCATCAGCCACGGCCGGCGGCTCAGCCATTCACGGAACTGCTGATGCAGCGGCAGGCGGCCGATGCCCCAGCGATCGCCGAGCTGGTAGCCGCTGACCCGGTCGCCGCGCAGCAGCGCGACATCGCCTTCGATGAACTGCCGGCGCGACGGATCGATCAGCGCCTCGGCGACGCCCAGCAGCGGCACGCCGGGCCCGGCGGTCAGCCACACGGCCGAGCCGCTGCCGAACGGCGACCGGGCGCCGATGATCATGCCGAGATCCTTGCCGCCGCCGGCCAGCATGCGGCCGGCATAGCTGCGGGCGCCGTCGAGATCGCGGCCGGAGGCCCAGGCGTGCACGGTGTCGATCGCCGCCAGCGGCTTGAGGCTGACGTTGTCGATGCCGAGGCCGACCGGCAGGTCGGCCAGCCAGCGTTCCGGCAGCGCCAGTTCCGGCTGCCGGCCGATCAGCAGCAGTTCGCGGTCGGCGTGCCGGCTGGCGTTGCCGATGTGGTCGACGGCGATGCGCAGCGCCGGGGCGCCGGTGATCTGGCCGAAATGGCCGGCCACCATCAGCGCTGCCGACAGCGCGTCCTCGTCGGCGCTGTCCGGCAGCAGGATCGCCGACTCGCCGAAATCGGACTGCAGCGAGAACGGCAGGCCGCCGCTCTGGAAGCGGCCGAGGTCCGGCCATTCGGCATGGCGGCCGTGGGCGGCGAGGCGCAGCGTCGATTCCGGGTCGATCGAGCCGCCGAGGGCATCGGCCTGGAACGATTCGCAGGGCTTCGCGGCGATGCGCCGGAACTGGTACTGGAAGCTCAGCCGGTTGCTGGACACGAGGCGGCCGGCCGGAATGCTGATCTTGCTGCGATCCGGCGTGATCCGGGCATCGACGGTGCTGGCGCCGTTGCCGCCGGCGTGGGCCAGCGTGGTCGAGGCGATGAAGGCGTCGTTGAGCAGCGTGCTCAGCGTGGCGCCTTGCGCGGTGATCGGCGCGTAGCGGTACAGCAGGTCCAGCTCGGCGCCGGCCTGGCCGTAGAACCAGACGTCGGGCGGCAGCCGGAAGTCGTAGCTGATCGGGCCGGGGGTCAGGCCGCGGACGCTGGTCGGGCCGCTGGCCAGCGACCCGAGGCGCACCGGCAGGTCCGGATCGAGCCAGCGCGGTGCGGTGCCGCGCGGCGGCGACGGCGGCGGGCTCAGTTCCTGGATCGCCACCGACGGGCCATCGAGCGAGGCCATGCCCAGCGTCAGCGCCTGCGCGGCGCGGATCAGGCCGGCGTCGTCGGAGGCTTCGAGCACCAGCAGCTTGGCGCCCGGATCGTCCGGATGGGCGACCACGCGCAGCTGCACGCCGTCCGGCGCCGGGCCGAGCTGGGCCTCGAACTCGTTGCCGCTGCGCAGCACCACGGCGTGGCCGCGCGGCAGCACGTTGCCGTAGCTGACCGGGAACTCGGCGCCACGGTAGTCGGCCAGCGCGCCGAACCAGCTGGCGGTGATCGCGGCGGCGGTCATGCCGTCGGCGCCGGGGCGCGAGGCGAACACCATCGGCAGCCGCAGGCGACGCGGATCGTTCGGCTCGAAGAACGGCCGGGGTAGCCGCGACAGGTTCGGCGGCTGCGGCAGCGAGGCCAGCGTCAGCTCGATGGTCGACTGGTTGGAGATCAGGCTCCACAGGCTGGTGTGCGTCGGGTCCTCGCACTCGCGCTCGACGTCGACGTAGTGCATCGCCGCATCGAAGCGCAGCTGGTTGAACTCCAGGAACAGCGCCGGGTTGATGTCGATCACCCGCTCGCCGCGCGCGGCAGTGGCCGGATCGAGTGGGAAGGTGTCGACCACTTCGTCGTTGACCAGCGCGGCGATGCTCGAGAAGCGGCCGACCAGCGACGGCGAGTGGGCGAACTTCAGGCGCAGCCGCGCGGCGGTGACCACCTGGTCGCGGCGCAGCGGAATCGCCACGCTGGCCTGCGCGAACACCGTGGTCAGGCGCAGCGGGAAGCCGACGCCGAGGTCGGCGAAGCTCAGCGTGCGGGTGGTTTCGTGCACCGCCTGGTCGGACGTGGCCTTGGCCGCGTTGCCGCGGCCGGCGACGGCATACGGATCGGCGGCCGGCTTGGCGGTGAGCACGCCGAGCGATTCGGTCTTGGCAGCAGCTTCGACCGGCGTCTGTGCCCGGGCGTCGCCGCTGCCGCCGCCGAGGCCGAACAGCAGCGCGGCGGCCAGCAGTGCTGCGCTCGGGCCGTGGCCGGAACGGGCCGGCGCCGCGCGGCCGATGCGCAGCGCCTGCATCGATTGCCGGCCGACCCAGCGCCAGAACTTGCCCGAGCCCATCAGGGAAATGCGGAAAATCATCACCATCGCTTTCAAGGGTTTGTCGTGGACATCGCGGTCACGCCAGTCCATCCAGGCATCGGCCCGTCCGAACAGCGACTGGGTCAGGCTCGATTCCTGGGCGATGCTCAGTGTGTCGAATTCAAGGGTCAGCAGTTCGCGGTCGCTGCGCCGCACGGTGCCCGGCAGCCACAGCCGTCGGCCGGGCGATTCCAGCGATACCTCGATGGCGTCGCCGACCACCATGTCGGCCAGTTCCGGCGACGGCAGCAGCGCCAGACCGCCGGTGGAGATGTCGAAGGTGGTGGTCTGTACCGTCTTGCGGGTGCCGGGACGGCGCACCGCGGCCTTCAGTTCGTCTTCCACGCGCACCGTGCGGCGCAGCTGCTTGCGTTCGCCGGCCACGCAGAGTGCAGCGCCGAGGATGATCAGGTTGTAGGTCGCCCAGGCCATGTTCAGGTAGACGGTCTGGGTCAGTTCCATGTCGCCGAAGATCAGCCGGCCGATGCCGACGGCGATGCCGAGCATGTTCAGCAGGTACAGGAAGAAATAGGGCTTGGCGATGTCGCCGTCGAAGTAGTCGCGGTCGACGATGCCGCCCTTGGCGGTCACGTTGAACTTGCCGAGCTTCGGATTGATCAGCGCCAGTGTGGTCGGCAGGATGATGAAGGTGGCCAGCACGGTCTCGTAGACCTCGGCCCACCAGGAATGCCGGTGGCGGCCCTGCACCTGCGAGTTGGCGATCACCGCCAGCGCCAGATGCGGCAGCGCGTAGGCGACGATCATCAGCGCTTCCGCCTTGATGATCTGCGCGCCCAGCAGCAGGAAGGCCATCGGGCTGGTCAGGAACACTAGGCGCGGCAGGCCGTAGAAGAAGTGCGCCATCGCGTTGGTGTAGCAAAGCCGCTGGCCGAAGCTCAGGCCCTTGGCCAGCAGCGGATTGTCGACCCGGAAGATCTGCGCCATGCCGCGCGCCCAGCGGATGCGCTGACCGATATGCGCCGACAGCGATTCGGTGGCCAGCCCGGCGGCCTGCGGAATGTTGATGTAGGCCGAATTCCAGCCGCGCTGGTGCAGGCGCAGCGCGGTATGGGCGTCTTCGGTGACGGTTTCCACGGCGATGCCGCCGATCTCGGCCAGCGCCGTGCGGCGGATCACCGCGCAGGAGCCGCAGAAGAAGGTTGCGTTCCAGAGGTCGTTGCCGTCCTGCAGCAGGCCGTAGAACAGCTCGCCTTCGTTGGGCACCTTGCGGAAGGTGTTGAGGTTGCGCTCGAACGGATCCGGCGAGAAGAAATGGTGAGGCGTCTGCACCAGCGCCATGCGCGGATCGGCCAGCAGGGTGCCGAGCGTCAGCTGCAGGAACGAGCGGGTCGGGATGTGATCGCAATCGAAGATCGCGATGAACTCGCCGCGCGTCTTGGTCATCGCGTGGTTGATGTTGCCGGACTTGGCGTGGTTGTTGTCGGGCCGGGTCATGTGCGCCGCGCCGACCTGTTTGGCGAACGTGGCGAACTCCGGCCGCCGGCCGTCATCGAGCAGGTAGACCTTGATCCGGTCCTGCGGCCAGTCCATTTCCAGCGCCGCCAGCACGGTCGGCTTCACCACCGACAGCGGCTCGTTGTAGGTCGGGATGTAGATGTCGACCAGCGGCCAGAGGTCGTCGTTCTCCGGCAGCGGCACCGGCTTGCGGCGCAGCGGCCGCATGACCTGGAAGTAGCCGAGCAGCAGGATCAGGTAGGCATAGGTTTCGGCGGCGATCAGGCCGAGCGCCAGCAGCAGGTCGAGCACCGTGTGGTGCGGGCCGATCGGCAGCGTTTCGGTGAACCGCCAGTACAGGTAGCGCGTCGAGAAGGCGATCGAGAACGCCATCAGCAACAGCAGCGTGACCCGCGAGAAGCGCGCCAGCACCAGCGCGATCAGCATTGCCAGGCCGCCGGCGGCGAACTGCCAGCCCAGGGTCATCGGCGTGGTCGCGAAACCCCAGAGCGTCGATCCCATCACCGCCAGTCCGACCATCAGGCCGGCGGTCGCGATCAGTTTTCTGGGTGCGCGATCAGCCCGCGCGGCGCTCAAGCATCACCCCGCTGCCGGACCAGACTGATCCGGGCGCTGCCAAGGCGGTACAGGCGGTTCAGCACGTCGACCAGCAGCAGTTCGCGAGCCGAGGTCGGGGCGACGTCGACGATCGCCGGACGCGGTGCCAGCTTCAGCTGGATCGACGGCTTGCGGCGGGCACGCGGGGCCGGCTCGCGGATCAGGCGACCGAAGGCTTCATCGACCGGCACCGTGGTCACCGGCTTGGCCGGCGCCAGTGCTGCCGGAACCGCAACTGCAGCGATGACCGGTGGCGCGGGTGGCGCAACTCGCGAAGGAACTGGCGGCCGGGCCGGTTCGGCCGGTGCCGGCACGGGGGCAGCAGCAGCAGGCGGGCTGGCGGCGGCCTCCGGCTCGGACTCGATCTGGTCGTCGGCCTCGTCCGGGCGGCTGAAGCTGCGGAACTGGAACGCGCCCATCTTCATCTGCTTCAGCAGGCGCTGGACATCGTCTTCCGATGGATTGACGGGGGCGGTGCTCATGGTCTCGGCAGGGCGATCTGGATGCGGGGCGTCGGCGTCACTGGAAGCGGCTTTCGTGCGTCAGCCGGTAGCGCAGTTCGCTGCCGGGACGATCAGCCAGCCGGATCTGCCGCAGCTGCAGACGCTCGTCGGCCCCCAGCTGGCGAATCCAGGTGGCATACAGACCTTCGAACAGCGACGACGACCAGGCCCGCGAAGCGGTGCCAAACCAGGCCTCGAGCGGCGAATCGCCATGCACGAAATCGACCGAGTCATCGTGGTGTTCGATGCTCAGCCAGCCCCAGTCGTGGGCGGCGAGCAGCGCCCGTGCGGTGTGCTCGAGTTCGCCGAGCCGTTCGACCTTTTCGAGCGGCCAGGTCTCCGCCAGACGCACGCCGGTGGCATGGAACAGGGCACGCAGCTGCTCGTCGCCAACCTGGCCGAGCAGTTCCTCGACCATCGCCTTCAGGACCGGCAGAACGGATGACATGCGCGGTCGCGTTGACTGGAAGAATTGCTCAGCTTCATTGACAGCGTGCATCAGCGATTTACCTGGAGTCGAAGCCTGCAGCGGGAAAGAACGTCAGATACCGGCAAATCCGGCGAGATCACCGGCATTGCAGTGGGCGACGCACTAACCTGACGTCATTATCAGGCTTTGCCCGGCTCGCCACATCAGGAAATCTGACACTTATTACTAAACAGTAAGTTAATTTTCGCTGCCGCAAGCGATTTGCGTAGCTGCGCTAGTCGAAATCTACTAACCAAAGATGATGCAAGCGTTCAAAACGCATAAGGAAAGTCGATTTGCTGCGATCGTCATGTCAAAAGACATGAACAGCCGCCAACGTAGCATGTGGCGTGCCAGTTTCCGTTGTCGCCAGCAGGCCGATGCCTGGCGATCGAGCACCGTCTGATGGCGGGTCCCAGATAGCTGCCGACGTCAGCGGCCCCGGCCGCGTGCCAGCCCATGTGCGGGGTCAGAACAGCGGCAGCACCGCGTCTTCCGCATGGTCGGCCGTGCCGCGTTCGTAGGCGCGGCGCAGGGCGCGCACGAAGGCCGGGAAATCGAGACCGTGACGCGCCGCCAGCCGCTTCGCCTCACCGGCCATCGCGACCCAGTCCGGCTCGGCGGCCAGCGCCTTGAACGCGAACAGCACGTGATTGCCGTCGGGGACGATCTTCTGGGCGATCAGCTGGCTGTCGAAAGCCTCGCCGATCACCTGCTTGTAGCGCCGCAGCACGTCGGCGGTGACCAGCAGGTTGGCGACCAGCAGGCCGCCTGGCCGCAGACCTTCGCGGATCCGCGCATACAGCTGCGGTTCGCCGAAGCCGCTGGCGATGCCGCTGTCGGTGTAGCCATCGAGCAGCACGGCATCGAAGCGCTCGGTGTTGCCGGCGAACCAGTCGCCGGCATCGGCGTGGACGATGCGATGCCGGTCGTCGTCTGGCGGCACCTGGAACGCCGGCGCCAGCGCGATCACCCGCGCATCGATCTCGATCGTGGTGATCCGCGTCTTCGGCAGATGCCGGTGGCAGAACTTGGTCAGCGAGCCGCCGCCGAGGCCGACGATGACGATGTGCTTCGGCTTCGGCACGAACAGCAGCAGCGCCATCATCCGCTGCGTGTACTTCAGCTGCAGCGCGACCGGATCATCCCGATGCATCTCGCTCTGGATGTGCAGCGGACCGAAGTACAGGCGCCGGTAGTCGCCGTCGTCGATCACTTGCGGCGCGCCGTCCTCGGCCCAGGCCATGGTGGTGACGACATCGATGCCGGCATCGGAGACCCTCACGACGGCTCAGCCGCTCTGCGACAGCAGCCGCGCGTTGCCGCCGACGGCCGAGGTGTTGACGGTCAGCGTGCGTTCGCTGACGAAGCGCAGCAGGTAGTGCGGGCCGCCGGCCTTCGGGCCGGTGCCGGACAGGCCTTCGCCGCCGAACGGCTGCACGCCGACCACCGCGCCGGTCATGCCGCGGTTGACGTAGACATTGCCGACCCGCGCCCGCGCCTGCACCCGCCGCCAGGTGCCTTCGATGCGGCTGTGCACGCCCAGGGTCAGGCCGTAGCCGGAGGCGTTGACGGCGTCGACCACGGCGTCGATCCGCCGCGACGAGAAGCGCGCCACGTGCAGCACCGGGCCGAAGTGTTCCTCGTGCAGCGCTTCGAGGCCGGCGATCTCGACCGCCGTCGGCGCCACGAAATGGCCGTTGCGGCAGCTGTCCGGCAGCGCCGTCCGGGCGATCAGCCGGCCACGGCCGTCGGCGGTGATGGCCTCGACGTGGGCCTCCAGCCGGGTGCGCGCATCGCGGTCGATCACCGGGCCGACGTCGGTCGCCAGCCGGGCCGGGTCGCCGAGCTTCAGCTCGGCCATCGCGCCGGCCAGCAATGCCAGGGTCCGGTCGGCGATGTCGTCCTGCAGGTACAGCAGGCGCAGCGCCGAGCAGCGCTGGCCGGCCGAGCCGAACGCCGATTGCAGCGCGTCCTTGACCACCTGCTCGGGCAGCGATGAGGAGTCGGCGATCATCACGTTCTGGCCGCCGGTCTCGGCGATCAGGGTCGCGATCGGGCCGGGCCGGGCGGCCAGCGTGCGGTTGATGGCCCGCGCCACGTCGCCCGAGCCGGTGAAGGCGACGCCGGCGACTTGCGGGCTGGCGACCAGGGCCGCGCCCAGTGCGCCGTCGCCGAGCAGGCACTGGAACACGTAGCTCGGCACGCCGGCCTCGCGCAGCAGCTGGGCCATCAGGCTGGCGATCATCGGCGTCTGCTCGGCCGGCTTGGCGATCACCGGATTGCCGGCGACCAGCGCCGCGGCGACCTGGCCGACGAAGATCGCCAGCGGGAAGTTCCAGGGGCTGATGCAGACGAACAGGCCGCGGCCGTGCAGCTGCAGTTCGTTGTGTTCGCCGGTCGGCCCGGGCAGCGCTTCCGCGTGGGCCAGCAGGCGGCGCGCGCTGGCCGCGTAGTAGCGCAGGAAATCGACGGCCTCGCGCACTTCGGCGATCGCATCCGGCAGGGTCTTGCCGGCTTCGCTGACCAGCAGCCGCAGGAACGGCGCCCGGCCGGCTTCGAGACGGTCGGCGGCGCGTTCGAGGATCGCCGCGCGCGATTCCACCGGCGTCGCGGCCCAGCGCTCGAACGAGCCGATCGCGGCGGCCACCACGTCCGGCACCCGGGCCGGGTCGAACGGCCGCCATTCGCCGATCACCAGCCGGGTGTCGGCCGGATTGTGCAGTGGCTGCGGCGTGCCGCTGCTGCTCGGGCCGTCGTAGCACAGCGAGGTGGCGCAGGCCGGCAGCTCGGCCTGCTGCAGGTCGCGCGCCAGGGTGGTGGCGGCCAGTTCATCGGCCAGGTTCAGGCCGGCGGAATTGCGGCGGCTGGCAGCGAACAGCTCGCAGGGCAGCGGCAGGCCGGGATTGGGCTTGACCGCCAGCGTGCGGACACAGGCGACCGGATCGGCGACCAGCTGCTCGGGCGGCGTGTCCTCGTCGAAGATGCGGTTGACGAACGAGGTGTTGGCGCCGTTCTCCAGCAGCCGCCGCACCAGATACGGCAACAGATCGGAATGCGAGCCGACCGGCGCGTAGACGCGGCAGGGCAGCGCGCAGTCTTCGCGCACCACGTCGTACAGCGCCTCGCCCATGCCGTGCAGGCGCTGGAACTCGAAGCCGGCCATGCCGCCGCCGATCGCTTCGCCGGCGTAGGCCTTCACGGCGGCCACGGTGTGGGCGTTGTGGGTGGCCAGCTGCGGGAAGAACACGTCGCGCGCGGCCAGCAGCCGGCGCGCGCAGGCCAGATAGGCGACGTCGGTATTGGCCTTGCGCGTGTAGACCGGATAGCCGGGCAGGCCGGCTTCCTGCGCGCGCTTGACCTCGGTGTCCCAGTAGGCGCCCTTGACCAGCCGCACTGGAATCCGCCGGCCGACTTCGCGGGCGAGGCTCTCCAGCCATTCGATCACCGCCAGGCCGCGCTTCTGGAACGCCTGCACGGCGAGCCCGAAGCCGTCCCAGTGGTTCAGCGAGGGATCGCGGTAGACCGCTTCGAACAGGTCCAGCGACAGCGACAGGCGATCGGCTTCCTCGGCGTCGATGGTCAGGCTGATGCCGGAGGCGCGCGCCGTCTGCGCCAGTTGCAGCAGGCGCGGCGTCAACGCTTCCAGCACCCGCGCGCGCTGGGCCTGCTCATAGCGCGGATGCAGCGCCGACAGCTTCACCGAGATGCCCGGCCGCGCTTCGACACTGCCGCCGAGGCTGCGCGCCGCTTCGCCGATCGCATTGATCGCGCCGAGGTAAGCCGCCAGGTAGCGTTCGGCATCGTCGGCAGTCAACGCCGCTTCGCCGAGCATGTCGTAGGAATGCCGGTACGGCCGCTGTTCCTTGGTCTGCGCGGCCTCGAGTGCCTCGGTGATGGTGCGGCCCATGACGAACTGGCTGCCCATCATCCGCATCGCCGAGCGGATGGCGAGCCGCACCACCGGTTCGGTGGACCGGTTGATCAGCCGCGACCATGCGGCCTTGAACGAGCCGGCGTCCTCGGCGGCCGGCGCGCGGACGATGCGGCCAGTCAGCATCAGGCCCCAGGTGCTGGCGTTGACGAACAGCGATTCCGACTGGCCGAGGTGGGTTTCCCAGTCGGCATCGGCCAGCTTGTCGGCGATCAGCTTTTCGGCCGTCTCGTCGTCCGGTATGCGCAGCAGCGCTTCGGCCAGGCACATCAGCAGCACGCCTTCGTCGGACGACAGGTCGTACTCGCGCATGAAGGCATCGAGCGCGCTCTGGGTGTCCTTCAGCCGGCGCACGCGGCGCACCCAGCCGGCGGCGGTGGCCACCACCTGGGCGCTGCGCTCGGGCGGCAGTTCGGCGATCGCCAGCAGGCGGTTGACCAGCGTGGTTTCGTCGGCCAGGTAGTGGTCGGCGATCGCCGCGCGCAGCGGGCTGCGCTGCGGTGCGGCGGAATCGAATACGAAGGCGGGCGTCGTTTCAGGCGCGTTCATGCGGGGTTCCATCTAGCCGGCGCGACATCAGGTCACGGGAAAGCGGCGCGCCATTATGCGGCGGCGCCGGGAACGGCCGGCGATGGCCGGGCTACCGATCGACAGGGAGTCACCCCGATGTTCAGGCCCGACCCGCGTGGTGATACTCCGGCCACCGGTCATAACGACAACCCCAGACGTGAGGAGATCCCGATGAGCTTGAACACCGCACTCGACGCCCTGCTGAAAGCCAGCACCGAAAAGGGCGATGTCCCCGGCGTGGTCGCCACCGTGGCCGACCGCAACGGCGTGATCTACGAAGGCGCGGCAGGCCTGCGGGCGACCGGCGGCAGCACGCCGATGAGCATGGATACCTTCTTCTGGTTCGCCTCGCTGACCAAGGGCGTCACCGCGATGGCGGCGATGCAGCTGGTCGAGCAGGGCAAGCTCGATCTCGACGCCCCGGCCGGCAAGGTGCTGCCGGAACTCGGCAAGGTGCAGGTGCGCACCGGCTGGAACGCCGATGGCACGCCGATCCTGCGGGCGCCGAAGTCGCCGGTGACCTTGCGCAACCTGCTGACCCACACCTCCGGCTTCGCCTACGAGATCTTCAACAAGGACACCGTCCGCGAGCTGGAAAGCCGCGGCGTCGGCAATGTCATCAGCGGCACCAAGGCAACGCTGGACCGCGCGCTGGTCCGCGATCCCGACACCGCCTGGGAATACTCGGTCAGCATCGACTGGGTCGGCCGCATGGTCGAGGCCGCCAGCGGCCTGCGGCTGCGCGACTACATGGCCCGGAACATCTTCGCTCCGCTGGGCATGAGCGATGTCAGCTTCCAGGCCAGCGAGGAACAGCTGTCGCGCGCGGCGGCGATGCACGCCCGCCTGCCGGACGGCAACCTGATCACCATTCCGTTCGGCATTCCGCCGGATGTGGAACTCGACATGGGCGGCCACGCGCTGTCCGGCCGGGTGCCGCACTACCTGCGCTTCTGCCAGGCGCTGCTCAACGGCGGCACGCTGGACGGCAATCGGGTGCTGTCGCCGACCACCGTCGAGCTGATGGGCCGCAATCACATCGGCGACATCAAGATCGGCGAGATCTTCACCGCGATGCCGCAGCTGTCGAACGACTGCCATCTGCATCCGGGCATCGACCTGAAGTGGGGCCTGAGCTTCATCCTCAACGTGCAGGCCACGCCGGAAGGCCGCGCGCCCGGCACCATGGCCTGGGCTGGCCTGCCGAACGCCTATTACTGGATCGACCGCAAGACCGGCGTCACCGTGGTGATCGCCACCCAGATCATGCCGTTCTGGGACGCGCCGGTTCGCAAGATGTGCGACGAGTTCGAGCGCCAGGTCTACAAGCACATCGGCTGAGGTCACGGCCGCGCCCCGGGGATGCCTCAGGCATTCCGGGGCGCGTGCCTGCTGCTTGCCCGGCGCGTTCCGGAGCCGACCGCGGTTGCCGACTGCCGGCAGCCGCTGCGGCGGACTTCCGGGCTATTCAGAAAAAATCAATTTTCAACATTGCCGGGAAATAACATTTTCCTCTCGCCGGCCGTGTCAGGGTGCTGTACCGCAGGCGCTGCCGCCTGCCTCCCCCGGATGCCTCGAATGTCGCGAAGCCTGCTGCTGCCGTCTTGCCGTGCCCTGTTCCCGTCGATGGTCCTGCTGCTGGTGCTGGCCGGCGGCGGGCGTGCCATCGCCGCTCCGACGGATAGCCCGGCGCCGGAGGAGCCGACGCTCGGCACCGATCTGCTGGACGGCTTGATCGGCGAATTCCCCGGTGAGCTGCTGGGTCCGGTCGGTCCGCTGGGCGGGGTGATCACGCCGACGCCGGGCACCGAAATCTTCACCGGCACCATCGTTTCCGGCGGCATCACCCGCAGCTATGCCGGCATCCGGCCGATCGGCGCGCCGGCCGGCGCACCGGTGCTGGTGCTGCTGCATCCGCGCGCACAATCGCCGGCCCGCACCGCGAATCTGACGCGCATCGGCCGGCTGGCCGCCGACTACGGCGCCTGGATCTACCTGCCGGCGGCAGTCGCGGCGCTGTGGTCCGATCACCCGCTGACCGGGCTGGTCGACGATGTCGGCTTCCTGGATGCGCTGATCACCCGGGAAGTGGCCGCCAACGACCTCGACGGCCGCCGGGTCTATGCCGCCGGCTACTCGAACGGCGGCTTCATGGTGCAGCGGCTGGCCTGCGATCGGCCGTCGCTGCTGGCCGGCATCGCCATCGTCGCCGCGACCATCCGCGACGGCGTCGCCAATCGCTGCGGCGGTCCGCGGCGGCTGCCGGTGGTGATGTTCAACGGCACGCTCGATCTGCTGACCCTGTACGGCGGCTCGCTGGGCCAGAAGAGCGCGCCGGCCACCGCCGCGTTCTGGGCCGAGCGCAACCAGTGCGCGCCGGGCAGCTACACGGTGATGGCGATTCCGGATCGCGACACCCGCGACGGCACCACCGCCAATGTCGGCCGCTACGGCCGCTGCGCCGACAGCATGGTGGCGCTGTACACCATCAACAACGGCGGCCACACCTGGCCGGGCACCGAACTGGCGGGCTACACGCTGGGGCTCGGTGCGACCTCCGGCGATGTCGATGCGACGCTGGAGCTGTGGCGGCAGCTGATCCCGTACGCGCGCCGCTGACGGCGCGCCGCGTGCTCGCCCGGTGCAAGTCCGGCCGGGCCGGTTCAGGCCATCGGATCGAGCAGGCCGGTCAGCCCGAGCGGCTGATACGGCCCGATCAGCAGCTGCTCCATGACGCCGTAGCCCTGCTGCACGCGGCCGTCGGCGTGGGTCATGGTGGCGTGCACGAAGGCCTGGATGTGCGTGTATGGCGGCGCGTAGGTCTTGATGTCGGCGGTCACGATCTCGTCGTAGCCGACTGCCAGCGGGCCCTTGTTCAGGCCGTGCGCCCAGTCCGGATTGAAGTAGCCGAGGCCGGTCATGAAGAACGGCCACTTCACCGTGACATCGACCCTGCTCTCGTCGCCATTGCGGTGGACGAGCTTGAACACGGCGGCTTCCGCATGGCGGGTGCCGGACGGAATGCGCAACGCCGAGGTCGCCCGGCGCAGGTGGGTCACATCGCCGCTGCCGCGCTTGCCGAACACCGCATCGGTGTTCCAGGGCTCGCCGTGTTCGTCGGCATTCAGGTGATAGAGCAGGTAGCTGTCGTCGAAATGCAGCGGCGACCAGATCCAGTGGAACTGCGAGAAGTTCGGCGGATCCATCTGTTGCGGATCGGCCAGGCCGATCGGCCGCACGCCCCATGAACGGTCGCGGGTGCCGCAGGTGCCGGCCACGTCGATGCGCCGGCCCTTGACCTCGATCCAGCCGCTGTAGTCGCCCTGCTGGGTCAGCCGGGTCAGGTCCATGAACATGCGCGGGCCGTTGCGGCGCGTGTAGCGCGGCTCTTCGAGCACCTCGGCATAGCCGGTGAACAGCAGCTCGGCCTTCAAGCCGTGCTCGGCCGAATCGACCCGCACCCGCAGCTGCTGCAGCGGCACCACGACGTCGATGGCGATCGGCCCGACCGTGGTGTCCATGCGCTCCATCTTCAGGTGCCGCGATGCGTGCAGGTTGTGCTGCACGCCGTCGACGACCACGCAGAACGCCGCATCCATCACGTTCAGCAACGGGTAGACGCCGAGCGCGGCGGCGAAGAACAGCGTGCCTTCGCGGTTGTAGCCGTTGAAGAAGTAGCGGTCGTAGAAATTGCGATCGGTGCCGGCGTAGGCGATCGGCTCGGCGGTCTGGTGAATCGGGTAGTCGTCACCCTTGGTCAGCATGGTCGTGGTGCCTTCAGCGGATCAGGGACAGGGTGCCGAGGTCGATCATCTGCTGGGCATGACGGTTGATCATCGTGCTCAGCATCTTGTCGCCACGTTCGGTCGGGGTGGTCAGGGCGGCGCCGACCACGGCCATGATCAGGCCGTGCGCGGCGGTCAGCCGGTAGTCGTGCCAGCAGCGCTCCCAGCGGTAGTCGCGCACGCCGCGCGCCAGCAGTGCCTCGTGGTAGCGGCGGGCCAGGCGTTCCTCGTGGGCGCGGCGATCGGCGGCCAGCAGGCCGGCGCCGTTGAAGTAGGACACGTCGAGCACGCCGGGGCCGGCCATCAGCGTCTGCCAGTCGAGCGCGGCGACCGGCGTGGCGCCGCCGCGGGCATCGAACAGGATGTTGTCGAGCCGGTAGTCGTGATGAACGATGGTGAACGGCGGGGTCTGCATCGCGAACCACGGCCGGATCGCCGCTGCGTAGGCATCGAGGATCGCCGGCACGCCCGGTTCCAGCAGCGCGGCGAAGCGCTGCTTGATCATCTCCACGCAGGGCGGCAGCTTTTCGCAGTACATGCCGACCATCAGGTCGCGGCTCATCCACGGCTGAGCAATGGTGCCGGCCTCGCCCCAGACCGGCGCGTGGATCGCGGCAGCGGTGTCCATCGCCGCTTCGGCGTCGGCCACCGAGCAGCCGGTCAGCTGGTCGCCACCACGGGCCGGGGCGAGATCCTCGAACAGCAGGCAGAAGGTCGCGCCATCGGCGCTGACATCGGCGAACCAGGTGGTCGGCACGGCGCTGCCGATGCGCGGCGCGATCATCTGGTAGAAGCGCGTCTCGCGCTCGTAAAGGCCCAGCGCGGCGCCGGACGCCCGGCTGGTCTCGCCGGCGGCCTGCAGCTTGGCGACCAGACTGGCCGGCGCGCCGGCCTCCGGCCGGTCATAGCCGAGCTTGATCCGCAGGTTGGTGCCCAGCATGCCGTTGCCGACCGGCGTGGTCACCGCCGAGGTGACGGTGGCGGTCTGCAACTGCCCGGCGGCGCGCAGCACGGTGGTCAGCCATTGCGGCGTCAGCCCTTCCGGCCCGTTGATCAGCGGGTGTCCGGCGGCGGGATCGTGACGCAGCGGCAGGGTCGGGCGGGTCATGCGGATCTCCTCGTGTGTTCTGGTTATGGCTGCGATGACATCAGATACCGCAGGGCGCGGCTTGAGGCCCGCCTTTGGTTGTGGCGGGCGCCGGGCAGGCCGCCGGCAAAATTTGACAGTGTAAATTTTACAGTGTCAAATCAATCCATGGCCCGAGCCCAGCTGAGTCCCGAAACCGTCACCGCGATGCGCCAGAAGCTGCTGGCGCTGGCGCTCGACATCTATCGCGCCGAAGGGCTGGAGGCGATCTCGTTCCGCCGCCTGGCGGACGCCGCCGGCATCAGCCACACGCTGCCGTACCGCTATTTCGAATCCAAGGAAGCACTGCTGGTGGCGCTGCGCGTGCTGTGCACGCAGCAGTTCGAAGCCCATGTGCGAGCGCGCGAAGCGGTGACCGCGCCGCTGCCGGCACGGATCCGCTCGGTGGCCGAAGCCTATGTCGGCTTCGTGCAGCAGCACCCGGCCGAATACCAGCTGATCTTCTCCACTCACCAGCCGTCGCCGGATCAGTACCCGGAACTGCTGGCAGCCCGGCGCGGCCTGTTCGACCACGCGGTCGACGTGGTGCAGGCCGGCATCGACGACGGCCTGCTGCACGGCGAGGCGAGGGCGCTGACCCATCTGTTCTGGCTGTCGCTGCACGGCCTGATGAGCCTGCACGTCGGCGGCCAGCTGGTGCACGGCTGCGCGCTTGACGACCTGATCGAGCCGCTGGTGGCGCGGATCATCGGCAGCGAGGCGGCGGCACAGCCGATGCGCCTGCCGTCCAGAGCCGCGATCAGCCAGCAGCAGCGCTTCAAGCCGGTCGAGGCGCTGATCACGCCGCGCCGCCGCCGCCCCGGTCCGCGCGGCTGACCTTCCCGTTTCACCCCTTGCAAAGGACGTTTCCGATGAGCAACGCGCCGCTGAACCTGGCCGGCCTCGATGCCGGGCACAAGGCCCTGTTCAACACCCTGACCCGCGCGCCGGCGATCGCCTGGCCGACCGTCGCGCTGTGGGTCGTGGTGCTCGGCGTCTACCTGTCGAGCTATGTGCTGGCCGGCATCGGCGTGGTGCCGCTGTGGGTCGGCATGGTGGTCAACAGCGTCATCGGCTACTTCGCGTTCTCGATCGTCCACGACTCCATCCACCGGGCGATCTCGACCAACACCCGGCTCAACGATTTCATCGGCCAGACCACCGTCTGGCTGGGCGCGCCGTATGTCGACCTGCGGCTGTTCCGCTGGGGCCACATCCTGCATCACCGCTACACCGGCGGCTCGAAGGACCCGGACAACGTGCTGCACGGTCCGGCCTGGAGCCTGCCGCTGCGCTGGGTGGCGATCGACCTGCTGTACCTGATCCACGCGATCCGCTACAGCGACAAGGTGTCGAAGCCCTACCTGCGCCGCTCGCTGTGGCTGACCGCCGGCACCGCTGCGGTGTTCGCGGCACTGATCGCTCACGGCTACTTCTGGCATCTGGTGATGCTCTGGTTGGTTCCGTCGCGGATGATCTTCCTGACCCTCGGCTTCAGCTTCTTCTGGCTGCCGCATGTGCCGCACGACACCGTGCAGGACCAGAACCTGACCCGCGCCACCGCCGTGCGCCTCGGTCACGAAAGCCTGCTGACGCCGGCGCTGCAGTACCAGAACTACCACCTGATCCATCACCTGTATCCGTCGACGCCGTTCTACAACAATCAGCGCGTCTGGCAGCTGCTGGAACCGCTGCTGCGCAAGCGCGATCTGGCGATCCAGTACGGCTTCGCGATCCAGCCGACCATCCACCTCGCGCCGGCACCAGCCGCCGCGCAGCCGGGAGCCTGAGCACATGAGCACCGCCAGCCGCCGTTACCGCTGCCGCTACTGCAGTCATGTCTATGACGAAGCGCTCGGCGACGCCGATTCCGGCATCGCCCCGGGCACCCGCTTCGAGGACATTCCGGACGACTGGATGTGTCCGGAATGCGGCGCCGAGAAGGGCGACTACGACCTGATCGAAGGCTGACCGGCGCGGCGTGTGCGCAGCGGATCGCCGCTGCGGCATCGGGGCCGTTGGTGGTGTCTCAGTTTGAAAAATTCAAATCAAAAAGCCCGGAGCACAAAAGCACGAAGGTGAAAGGCAAGGACACAAAGAATGCTTCTCTTCGTGTCCTTGCGGCGGCTGTCCTTTGTGCTTTTGTGCCCCGGAGCTTTTGATGGTCGCTCGGGGCATGGGGTCAGACCGGCTGAGCGTTCAGAATTTCAAACTGAGGCACTACCCGGCCGTTGCCGGTGCCGGCCGTTTGTGGTCCGCTTGCCGCCGACCCCGCAGACGGCAAGCGCCCCCGGCGATGAGCGACATCACCCGACTGATCGAAGCACAGGCGCCCGGCGAGGGCGTCGACAACGCGATGCTGTTCCGCGCCGCCTTCGACGAGCTGCGCAAGCTGGCCCACGCGCGGCTGGCGGTGTCGTCGCCGATGACCCTGCTCGACACCACCGCGCTGGTCCACGAAAGCTGGCTGCGGCTGTCCGGCCAGCAGCGCCTGCAGGTCGAGACCCGGCGCAAGTTCTTCGCCTACGCCGCCCAGGTGATGCGCACAGTGATCGTCGACGAGTTGCGCGAACGCCATGCCGAACGGCGCGGCAGCGGCGAGCGCCCGGTGACGCTGGACACCGCGATCAGCGATGGCATCGCCGATGACGATCAGGCGCTGCAGGTGCACGAGGCGCTGCAGTCGCTGGCCCAGGTCGAACCGCGCCTGGCCCAGGTGGTGGAGATGCGCTACTTCGGCGGCCTGACCGAAGCCGAGATCGGCGAGGCCCTGGGCCTGACCGAACGGACCGTGCGCCGCGACTGGGACAAGGCGCGGCTGCTGCTGGCCGCGATGCTGCGCTGACCCGGCGGATGTCCGCTTTCGGGCGCCGATCGCGTTCGGTTCATTGACCGGAACCGATCATGAAAGCCCTGCCTTGCCCACCCGCCCTGTGGCCGCGATTTTCCGCGCTGCTCGACACCGCGCTGGAACTCGACGCCACCGCCCGCGAAGCCTGGCTGTCCGGGCTGGCGGCGGACGATGCCGAGCTGAAGCCGTGGCTGGCTGCCGTGCTGCGCAGCGAGGGTCCGCTGACGCCGGGCCGGCTCGATCGTCTGCCGGCCGGCGCTCGCGCCGCCGAGGCGCCGCCGGAGTTCAGCGCCGGTGATCGCGTCGGCCCCTGGCGGCTGCTGCGGCTGCTCGGCGCCGGTGGCATGGGCCAGGTCTGGCTGGCGCGCCGCGACGACGGCGCCTACCAGCGCGAGGTGGCGCTGAAGCTGCCGCATGCGCACCTGATCGCCGGCGCGCTGCAGCGGCGCTTCGCGCGCGAGCGCAACTTCCTGGCCGGGCTGGTGCATCCCAACATCGCCCGCTTCTACGACGCCGGCCTCGGCGAGCACGGCCAGCCCTGGCTGGCGCTGGAATACGTCGACGGCGTGGCGCTGGGCGACTACTGCCGGCAGCACGCGCTGGACACGCGGGCGCGCATCGGCCTGATGCTGCAGGTGGCCGCCGCCGTGCAGGCGGCCCACGCCCGGCTGATCGTCCATCGCGACCTGAAGCCGGCCAACGTGCTGGTCGCAGCCGGCGGGCAGGTCAAGCTGCTCGACTTCGGCATCGCCAAGCTGCTCGACGACGATGACGCGCTGCCCGGCACCGCGCTGACCCAGGTCGGCGGCCGGGCGGCGACGCCGGACTACGCCGCGCCCGAGCAGCTCGACGGCGGCGCGATCACCGTCGCCACCGATGTCCATGCGCTGGGCGTGATGCTCTACGAACTGCTGACCGGCAGCCGGCCGTTCGCGGCGCAGTCGCCGCTTGGCCGTCTGGTGGCCGAGCGCGGCGACGCGCCGCTGGCGTCCAGCCGGGTGCCGCGCCCGCAGCGTGCTGCGCTCAGCGGCGATCTCGACGCGATCCTCGCCAAGGCGCTCGAGGCGCAGCCGGAGCAGCGCTACGCGACCGTCGAGGCGCTGGCCAGCGACCTGTCCCGGCACCTGGCCGATCTGCCGATCGCCGCCCGCCGCATCGGCCGGCGGGCGCGGCTGGCCAAGTTCCTGCGCCGCAACCGGCGCGCCGTGACGCTGGCCGGCGGCTTTCTGCTGCTGCTGGCGGCCGGCGTCGCCGCCACCGCTTGGCAGGCGGTGCAGACCGCCACCCAGGCTCGGCGCGCGGCGATCACCAAGGATTTCCTGATCAGCGTCTTCAAGGCCAGCGATCCGCGTTCGGACAATCCGCGCCCGCTGGGCCAGCGTTCGGTGCGCGAACTGCTGGACCTCAGCATCGATCGGGTCGAAACCGAGCTGGCCGGCGAACCGGACCTGCAGATCGAGCTGCTCGGAGTCATGGGCTACGCGCTGGGCCTGAGCGTCGATCCCGACGACGAGGCGCGTTTCGAGCAGGTGATGAACCGGCGGCTGGAGATCGCCCAGCAGCACTTCGGCGGCCGTCATGCGGTGGTCGTCGAGACGCGGCTGGTCGAAGGCTGGGGCGAGGTCTACTACCAGAACTACGCGGCGGCGCTGGCCAAGGTCGACGAAGCCGACCGGCTGCTGCACGAATCCGGGCTCGATCGCAGCGCGCTGCGGGCCGAGTGGTGGATGCTGCGCGGGCGGGCGCTGCGCGGCCTGCCCGGCACCGATGGCGAACGGCTGAACGCCTACCAGCAGGCGGCGCGCCTGTACGCCGAAGTGGCGCCGGACCACCCGGATCGCGCCAACGCCGAAGCCAACATCGCCAGCGAATACCTGTTCGACGCCGACTGGGCGAAAGCCGCCGCGCAGGCCCGACGCGCCATCGCACTGGCCCGGGGCCTGCCGGAGCGCGACGACCTGAGCCTTGCCGTCACCCTGCTGGGGCTTGGCCGCGCCGAGCGCCAGCAGGGCGATCTGGCGGCGGCGGCCGCCGCCTACGACGAATCGGCGGCGCTGGCGCTGCACACGCTGGGCAAGCAGCCGACCTGGTGGCTGGCCGAAAGCCGCCACGCGCAGATGCTGCACCAGCAGGGCGATCGTGCGGCTGCCGAGGCGCGCTTCGCTGCCGTCGAAGCCGCGATCCCGGCCGACTGGAGCAAGACCACCGCCGACACCGAAGCGCGCGAGATGCGCGCCGCCGCCTGGCTGGCCGAAGGCCGCGCCGCCGAGGCGCTGCCGCTGCTGGAAGCCGCCGAGCAGGTCTACCGGACGCGCGCGCCCTCGCAGTCCGATCTGCCACGCGTGCAGCTGCTGCTCGGCCGCGCCTATGCCGCGCTTGGCCGCGACGGGCTGGCCCGGCAGCAGCTGCAGGCCGCCTTCGACCACGCGCGCAGCCACATGCGCGCCGGCCATCCGGACCGGCTGGCGGCGGTCGAAGCCTGGACGCGCTTCCTGATCGATCGCGGCGAGCCCGACCGTGCCGCGCCGCTGATCGACGCCGCGCTGGCCGAGCCGTCGCCGCCCGGCGAGGCGCGGGCGCTGCTGCTCGGCGCCCGGGCCCGGGTGGCGCTGCAGCGGCACGCGCCGCAGGCGGCCGAGCGCGACAGCGCGGCGGCGCTGGCGATGATCGAACAGGTGCAGCGCGCCGCCGACCTGCGCAGCGTGGCGCGCCTGCAGCGGCTGCGCGCCGAGGTGCTGGCAGCGGCCGGCGATGTCGCGGCCGCCCAGGCGCTGGAGGATCGGGCAGCGGCGGCCAGCGCCCGCCTCGATGCGCCGGACAGCGACAGCCGGCGGCGCCGGCTGTTCGAGCGCAGCTGACCCGCCCGCGCGGGTCCGGTCACGTCGCCGGCCGGCGGCCGCTGCCGCCAGCGGGCATCATCGGGCGGCCATCCGCCACTGTTCCGGAGCCCCGTTGGACATCGCCAGAACCTTCGCGCTGTTCGTGCTGACTGCGCTCGCCGAGATCGTCGGCTGCTACCTGCCGTACCTGTGGCTGCGGCAGGGGCGCAGCGCCTGGCTGCTGGTGCCGGCGGCGTTCAGCCTGGCGGCGTTCGCCTGGCTGCTGAGCCTGCATCCGGCCGCTGCCGGCCGCGTCTACGCCGCCTATGGCGGGGTCTACATCGGCGTGGCGCTGGCCTGGCTGTGGATCGTCGACGCGGTGCGGCCGACGCTCACCGACTGGATCGGCGTGGCGGTGTCGCTGCTCGGCATGCTGATCATCGTCTTCGGGCCGCGTCCGGCCTGAGCGCCACCGCCGCCGCCGGACCGGCGGCACGCGGGTCGATGTCCGGTTTCGGCGGCGCGCTGCGTTTGCTCAGGTACACACCTCGTACCGGAGCCGCCGATGAACCGCCGAATCTTCCTGCACGCCTTCGGGCTTGCCGCTGCCGCCACCGTGCTGGCCCACCTCGGCGGTTGCGCCGCCGGCAGCCAGCCGATGCCGGTGGCCGACAGCGCCAGCCACCGGGCGCTGGTCAAGCTGCCGCGCAAGCAGGCCGATGCCCGGGTCGCGGTGGCGATCTTCGAGGTCACCAGCAACCTGCCGGAACTGCCGCCGCGCGGCGCCACCGAGCAGTTCAAGACGGCGCTGGTCAAGAGTGGCCAGTTTCGGGTCATGGAGCGCGGCAACCTCGATCGCGGCGTGATCCGTGAGAAGCAGCTCAACGCCCAGGGCCAGAGCACCGGCAGCACGGCGCAGTCGCGACTGACCGGCGCCGAATACCTGTTCCAGGCCGAGATCACCGAACTGGCGGCCGGCACCTCGGACAGCAGCAGCGGCATCAACATCGGCGGCCTGCAGATCGGTGGCGGCCGCAACCAGGACGAGCTGGGGCTCGATGTCAGCATCGTCGACGCCCACAGCGGCGAAGTGCTCGACGCCATCAATGTCCGCGTCGCGCTCGGCGGCTCGGCCGTGCAGGTCGGCGGCATCGGCGCGCTGGTCAACACCGTGCTGATGCAGAGCGGCCGCACGCCGTCGGCCTACACGCCGGAGGTGCAGCACCAGTCGAGCCGCAAGACCAATTTCGACGCCGCGCTGCGCAGCGCCATCGAGGACGCCGTGCGCCAGCTGGCGCTGCGTTTCGATGGCCAGGTCGCGCAGGCGCAGTGAGGCCCGGGCGATGAACTTCCGATTCCGCCTTTCCGCGCTGCTCGGCGGCGCCCTGCTCGGCCTGCTGCCGGCGGCCTGGGCGCAGCCCGCCAGCGCCCCCGAGACGCCGGCCTGGACCGACAGCGGCAGCCGTCGCGCGCCGGCCAGCACACCGGCCGCCGGCATCGACTGGAACCGGTCCGGCGGCGGCAGCCGCGCGCCGTCGTCGCTGGCGCCGGCCGCACCAGCCTGGAACCCCGGTACAGCGGCGCCGTCGCCGATGCCGCGACCGATGCTGCCGCAGCCGGCCGATCAAAGGTCGCTGCCGCGCGGCCACCGTCCCGCGCTCGACGGCGGCGCGGCCAAGGTAGTGGGCCGCTCGGCCAGCATCGAGCTGGCGCGCGGCGAGCAGCAGCTGGTCGACGCTGCGCGGCTGACCGCGCCGGCTTTCGATCGCGACAACGCCGCGCTGCGCCAGCGCTACGGCGGCCTGCGCGATGGCGACGATGCCGGCGACGCGCCCGCCGACACGCTGCCGGCCGGTGGCCCGGCCGGGCCGCTGGTGACGGCCGGCGGTGACCGCTTCCGCGACACATCGTCAGAGGCGCGGCTGTCATCCGCCGGGCTCGGGCGCAGCCTCGCGACCTCGCGCGGCGGCGATGTCAGCCGCGTGCAGGCCGGCAGCCAGGTGCAGGCTACTGCGCTGCTGTGCAGCCGCAACGGCGGCCAGCCGTTGCTGCGCCGGCTGACCGTGGCCGGCGACGGCGCGTTGGCGCCGAAGGCCGCGTTCGTGATCCAGGGCCAGTGCTTCGGCACCGCGCCGGGCACCGTGAAGGTGATCCTGCCGACCGCCTACGGGCCGATCCGCAGCGTCGACGCCCAGGTCGTCGACTGGCAGGCCGGCAAGATCTTCGCCGTGCTGCCGGATGTCGACCGGGTGATCCCGGGCACGGCGACGGTCGACGTGATCGCCGCCGGCGGCGCTCGCGGCAGTTCGGCGCCGCTGGCCTTCGAGCCGGCCTGGGAGCTGCGCCAGCGGAGCATCCCGGCGACTACCGGCCGCATCGACAGCTGCGCCGGCGGCGGCTACTTCAGCCGCTGTGTGCTGGTGTTCGCCGGCCACGAGATCGACCACCGCGATCCGCAGTTCGAGGTGGCCGCCACCTGCCGTGCCAGCGGCCTGGCGGGGATTCTCGATCCGCTGAGCCGGAGCAATGCCTTCGTCAGCTGCAAGGGCCAGCAGCGCGCGCTCGGCGAAGGCCTGCAGGGCCAGGTGCTGGCCCAGCACAACAGCGGCGGCGACGATCTGCGCGACACCCTGAGCCGCAGCGACGTCTACCAGCTGCAGCTGCCGCCGTACGCGCGGCTGGCCGCGCTGCGCTACCAGAGCCGCTCGTTTCCCGGCCGTGGCCGCATCGAGGCGCCGCGCTTCGATCCGGCGTCCGGCCAGCTGGAGGTGGCCTGGTCGATGATCCGCGATGGCAGCGCCGAACCGGCGCTGATCGAGTACGCCATCGATTTCGACACGCTGTGGCCGCGCGGAGTCGACCGGTGACGCCGGCCCAGGTCGGGCTGGCGGCGCTGGCGCTGCTGCTGGCCGGCGGCGCTGCGCTCGCCGATCGGCCGCGCGAGTACCGCCGGCCGGTGCCGCTGCCGCAGGCGCCGTCGTCGCTGCCGCCACCGCCGTGGGCGGCCTACGGCCTGCCGTCGTACGGCTGGCCGGCGGCCGTGCCGGGTTACGGCCCCGCGATCGGGCCGGCGCTGGGGCTGGTGATCATCGATCCCCGTTCGCCCCCGGTCGGCGGCTTCGGCGCGCGTCCGCCCGATACCTATCGCGAGCCTTATGGCGACGCCTATCGCGACAGCGCGCCGTACCGCGGTGACGGCCAGCCGCCGTCGTCGCCGGTGCCGTGGTGATCGGCCACCGGCTGACCGCTGCGCTGCGGAAGCTGCTGATCGCGCTGCTGCTGGGGCTGCTGGCATTGCAGGCCGCCGCGCTGCTGCTGGCACTGGCGCGCCTCGATGCCGGCGCCTTCCGGGTGTCGGCGCAGCTGCTGCCGGCGCTGCTGCTGAAGCTGGCGCTGATCGCCGGCAATGCGCTGCTGCTGGCCGCGCTGCTGCGCCACCGCGCGGATGACCGACCGAAGGAGCTTTGAGATGCCGAATCGACTGCCCGCCCTGCTGCTGCTCGCGGCCGCCTGCAGCCCGTGCCGGCTGCTGGCGCAGGACCGTGCCCCGGCGCCGGACTGGACGCTGAACAGTCCGGCGCGGCCGCCGGCAACAGCCCGGCTGCCGGCGCAGGAGGCGCGCCGCAACCTGGCGGAGACCCGTCAGCCGCTGGCCGCCGCCGTGCCGGTGGAAACGTTCGCGGTGACCGAGATGGCGGCGCCGGCGATTCCCGACGGCTATCGCGGCCTGACGTCGCCGCCGCCGTCGCCGCTGGCGATGCCGGACGACCGCCAGCGCGCACCCAGCCAGCTGCCGGAAGACAGCCTGCCGGAGTCGCGCCAGCTCGCCCTGCTGCGCCAGCGGGTGGCGGCGCTGACCCGGCAGATGGACGAGCTGCTGGCCCGGCTGGCGGCAAGCGAGCAGGCGCTGGCCAGCCACCGGCACAGCTACAGCGTGCCGAACATGGGCCTGGTCAGCGTCGAGACCTACCAGAGCTATCTCGATCGCCAGCAGCGCAGCGGCAAGCCGGTTGCGTACTTCAGCGGCAGCGTCGACACCCGCACCACCAGCGCTGCCGCCGTGCCGCGCTAGCGTCGGGCATGTCCGGTTCCGCGCGGTGGCTGCGTTTGGATCGATGAACCTCCACCGAGCGATGCCGATGAAAACCCTGCCGCTGCTGATCCTTGCGCTGTCCGCCGCTGCGCCCGCCCGGGCGCTGGACGCGGCCTGCGAAACCTTCCTGCGCGCCGCCGAGAAAGGCGTCGAGCAGCCCAGCCGCCACAGCGTCAGTGAGATGAAGGGCGGCCTGCGCTTCGAATCGATCACCGTCGACGGCAAGTCGTACAGCGCCACCGGCGGCAAATGGGCGGCGATGGCCAGCGACCTGAAGGCAGCCGAGCGGAAGATCAACGCCGAGATCCGCCAGGGCGGGATCAAGCTCGACCAGTGCCAGGTGCTGGGCAGCGAGACCGTCGATGGCATCGCCACCACCGCGATCCGCTACCGGATGACGATGCCGGGCGCGCCGGCCGCGATCGCCACCGCCTACATCGGCAAGGACGGCCTGGTCTACGCGCAGTCGTCCGACGACGTGCGCGTGCGCTACCGCTACCGCGACGTCAGCGCGCCGAAGCTCTGAGGCCGCCCGACCATGCGCCTGATCCTGACAATCCTCGCCGGCAGCACCTGGCTGGCGGCCTGCGGTGGCGGCACGCCGGCGGCCGCACCGTCGGCCTGGCCGTCGTTCGATGCGCCGCCAGCGGCACCCGCGCCGGCCCCGAGCGCCGAAGCCGGCCCGCTGCCGCGCGCCTGTGCGCTGGTCAGCGCCGCGCAGGCGGAAGCGGTGCTGGCCACCGAGGCCGCGCTGATGGCCGACGAGCCAGAATCCTGCATGTGGAGCGGCTCGGCCGGCGTCGGCAACCTGAGCATGCTGCACGTCACCGTGCTCGAGCAGGACGACGAGGCGATGGCGGCGCAGGTGTTCGACGGCATCGTCGGCATGCAGGGCTCGCTGGCCGGCATGGTCAACGAGCAGGTCGGCGAAAAGACCCGCAAGTCCGGGCAGGAACTCGACGATCTCGGCGACCAGGTCTGGCTGTCGTCGGCGTCGATCGGCGGCAGCTTCGGCCCGCACGGCGTCGCCGCCCGGCAGCTGGTGGTGCGCAAGGGCCGGCGGCTGCTGAACCTCAATGTCACCGGCACCACCCGGCTCGACGGCCTCGGCGAGCGGATGGAAGCGCTGGCCCGCAGCGCGGTCCCGCAGCTGTGAGCGGCTTCGCGGCCGGGGCACGGTGGCTGGCCGCCATCGCCTGCTGGGCCACGGCAGCGGCCTGGGCGCAGGGCGATGGCAAGCCGGCGGTGTCGGTGCGCATCGCGCCGGCCACCGCCGTGGAGCCGGGCACCACGGTGACCATCGAGGGCCTGGCGCCGCTCGATGGCAAGGGGCTGGTGGCGATCCGCATCACCCGGCCGGATCGCAGCGAGACGGCACTCGAGGTCAAGCCGGCGGCCGATGGCGACTACAGCGCCCGCTACGCCGCCACCGAGGCAGTTGGCAGCTATCGCGTCGAGGTCCGTTCGCCGGGCGGCCAGATGCGCGGCGAGGCGACGTTCGAGGTGGCGCTGCAGGAGCCGCTCGACGACATCGAGGCGGCCGAGCAGGAAGCGCAGGCGGTCGCCACGCTGCTCGACAGCACGCTGGCCGAACTGGACCAGCAGATCGTCAAGCTGCCGGATTCGCCGGCCCGCGACGAGCTGAAGCAGCGGCTTGACGCGGCCCGCCCGAAGTTCCAGTCGGCGGCCAAGGAGCTGCGCGATTTCAAGGGGCTGGTGATGACGCCGCTGGTCGATCCGGTGAAGGGCGATCCGGCGCTGAAGCCGGCGCTGAAGCCGATCGGCCGCGCGCTGCGCGATTGGCAGACACGCAGCGAGCCGGAGCGCCGGCGCATCGTTGCCGAGCTGGCGCGCAGCCGACAGGGCAGCGTTACCTGCGAGTCGATCGAACGGATCGTCGAAGGCTTCAAGCTGTTTTCGGCCTTGCTGAACCTGGCCGGCGGGCCGGTGTCGGCGGTCAAGTCAGTGATTTTCGACTACGTCGCCAGCGCCGGTTCGGCGCTGGCCGCCAAGCTCAGCGAGAAGTTCGCCTTTCCGGTCAATGTCGGGGCCAAGATCGCGCTGGCGGTCGGCGAGGCACAGGCGCGCGGCGCCTGGAAGCTCAAGCGCGTGGCGCCGATCCTCGAAGCCAAGCAGGCGCTGATCACCAGCCTGCCGTCGATCGCCTCCGACCTCGCCGCCTATGTCGCCGAGCGCGCCTTCGCCCGCTACTGCGAGCGCCTGGCCGGGCCGTTCAAGGGCGGCATGGTCGCCGAGTTCAAGTCCGGCGAAGGCAAGCCGTGGTGGCGCTACACGATCGAGGTCGAAGGCCGGCTGGACCTGCGCTACGCCAAGGGCGCGACCGGCGAGGCGGTGGCGGTGAAGGGCGATTTTCTCGGCCAGGCCACCCGCTTCACGCTCTGGGAGGACGCGCTGAAGATCGGCTGGCCGTCGCTGACCGCCGGCGCGGTGATGTTCAAGCGCGCGGTGCTGCCGAGGCCGGATCTGATCAACCTGCTGACCGGCCAGCGGCTGAATCCGGATGCCTCGCTGAAGGAGGAAAAGCCGATCGAGGTCGAAGGCAAGGCGGCGGCGGTGTTCGTCAAGCCGTACAGCTTCTTCGTGCCGGTGGAAGGCGAGATCGTCGATGGCGTGCTGAGCCTGCGCCGCAAGCCGGCGACCATCGATTACGAGGCCGCTGCCCGGGTCGTCTATGTCGTGGTCAGCCCGCTGTCGGCGATGCTCGGGCCGCAGTTCACCACCTTCGAACTGCCGTACAAGAGCGGCGGCTTCATCATCGAACGCGCCTTCGGCGACGGCATCCGGGTGGCGGTGAAAAAGACCGCCAAGGGTTTCGTGGTCGACGAGACGCTGAAGGTCGACAAGGGCGATGGCCGCGCCAACGGCCAGTACCGGATCAAGCTCAAGCTCTGCAACCCGGAGGGCTCGTGCTGAGCCGGACGGTGGTCGCTGCGGCGCTGGCTTCCGTGCTGGCCTCGGTCCTGGCGTGGGGGTTGCCGCCGGTGCAGGCCGATGCACCACCGGTGCCGCGCATCCCGCTGGCCGAAGGGCTGCTGGTGACCACGGCGGTCGCCGAGGCCGATGGCGACTACGAGTCGCGCAAGCGCCTGGTCGGCCGAGACGGCGCGGCCTGGCGGCTGGACTATCAGGCCAGCCTGCCGGTGCCCGGCGGCCCGCCGCAGCAGCTGGCCAGCGAGCGGCGCCTGCACGACGCCGATCTGGACGGCGCGCGCACCTATCGCAACCGCTTCGAGGCCGATACCGAGGAGGACTATCCCGGCACCACCGCGCTGGGCGCCTCGCGGGCCGTGCTGGACGAGCTGGAAACAGCCGGCGTGGCGCGCTTCGCGCTGGTCGGCGAGGAAGGCTGGCTGGCCCGGGCCGGCGTGGCCGCTGGTGCCGCCGGCGATTTCGCGGCTGCGCTGCTGGCCAATCCGAACGTCGCCTTCAAGGGCGAACTGCGGCGGCAGTCGACCGGCCAGCTGACGGTGCTGGTCAACGGCCAGCCGGTGGCCCTGCCGGTGCTGATCGCCAGCGGCCGCTTCACGGCCCGCTCCGGCCGGGCCATCGACGCCGAACTGCAGCTGCTGCGCGATCCGGCCAACCCGCTGGCGCTGCAATGGCGGATCGGGGACGCGCGCCTGCAGGTGGTGCGCATCGATTTCCCCGCGCCGCGGCCGGCGCTGGCGCAGACGCTGAAGGCGCAGCGCCGCGTGGTGCTGCCGGGCCTGCTGTTCGACTTCGGCTCGGCCCGGCTGCGGCCGGAATCCTCGGCGGCGCTGCCGGCGATCGTCGAGGCGATCCGCAGCGCCCCGGCCGGCGTGCTGAGCCTGGAAGGCCATACCGACAGCATCGGCGACGGCGCCCGCAACCAGCGGCTGTCGCAGGCGCGGGCGGAGGCGGTGCGCGCGGCCCTGGTCGCGATCGATCCGGCGCTGGCTGCGCGGTTGCGGGCAGTGGGCCTGGGGGCAAGCAGGCCGGTGGCCGGCAACGACACGCTGGACGGCCGCGCCCGCAACCGCCGCGTCGAACTGGTGCTGCCGTGAGCCTGCACCGCCGCCCGGCCGGGCCGTGGACGATGCCGCTGACCGCCGGAGGCGTGCCGGTGCACCGGGTGATCCTGCTCTGGGCGGCGCTGATCCCGCTGCTGCTGCTGGCCTTCCAGCTCGGGACCCGCTGCTGGCTGCTGCAGGCCGGCCAGCCGGTGACCGGCGTCGTCACCGTGGCGCAGGACAGCTGCATCAGCCGCCATCGCGCCAACTGCTTCCTCGGCCGCGCCGTCGTCGATCCGCGGGTGCCGGCACACCGGATGAAGACCACGAAGATTTCCGGCGGCCGCTACTACGACGTCGGCGAGGAACTGCCGATGCGCGTGTACCCGTCGTCGCGCTTCTATCTGGCGCAGGTCTACGACCCGCTGAGCTGGCTGCTCGGCCCGGTGCGCACGGCCGCCTGCCTGGTGCTGCTGCTGTTGGCCTCGGCGATGCCGGCGCAGCGGGTGGCGCTGTGGCTGGCGCCGGTATTCCTGGTGCTGTTCCTCACGCTGGGCTGAGCGGAATCCGCTTTCCTTTTCACCTCGAGACCATCGATGAACCATGCAATGCGGGCCCTGCGGTGCTTCGCGACGCTGTTCGCGCTGCTGTTCATCGCCGATGTCGGGGCCCAGGGCGGGACAACGCAGCGTCAGCCGAAGGCCCCGGCGACGACGGCGCAAGCGGCGGTGCGAACGCAGCCTGCCGCGCAGGCTCCTTACCGGCAGCGAGCTGGCATCGTCATCGAGATGGTGCCGTCCCCGGACCGCAAGCCGGCCGTCAAACCGAAGCCTTAGGCAGACTTCGGCGCCTTCAGCCAGCGGACCACGGCGGCGATCACCGCCTCCGGCTGGTCGCGCTGCGGCGAATGGCCGCAGGCGGGGAGCTTGAGCAGGCTGCAATCGGCGACGCGGGCGGCGATCGCGTCGATCTGGGCCATCGTGCCGTACTCGTCGTCGACGCCCTGGATCGCCAGTACCGCGCAGCGGATACGGCTGACCGCCGCTTCGAGGCTGAAGGTGGCGAAGTCGGCATCGAGCCAGACATCGTTCCAGCCGTAGAACGCCGAGTCGGGGTCGTCATGGAAGCGGGCGAGGCGGCTGCGCAGATCGCTGCTCCGGTAGCTGTCGCGGATCGCCCGGATGCTGGTCAGGCTCAAGTCCTCGGCTAACAGATGCGGGGCCATGACGATCACGCCGGCCCAGGCGGCCGCCGGTTCGCCGGCCGCAATCAGCGCGATCGAGCCGCCATCGCTGTGGCCGAACAGGATCAACGGCTGCGCGTGCGGATCGACACCGACAGCGTCGAGGAAGGCCGGCAGCACCTCGCGGGCCTGCCGTTCGAGGAAGTCCGGCGGCCAGCGCTCGTCGGCGCGGCGCGGCGTCGAACGGCCATAGCCGGGCCGCGAATAGACCAAGCCCCGGCAGCCGCTGGCGGCGCAGAGCCGGGCCGGGAAGTCGCGCCACATCGCCACCGAGCCAAGACCTTCGTGCAGGAACACGAGCATCGGGGCGTCGCAGTCTTCGGCATCGATCCAGAGGTACTCGATCGACAGTTCCCGGCCGCGATGGTCGATCGCGGCGAACTGCACCGGGCTCATGGGCCGGCCGCCGCGCGTTCGCGTTCGCGCAGGCGGAAGCGCTGGATCTTGCCGGTCGGCGTCTTCGGCAGTTCGTCGAGCAGCGTGATGTCGCGCGGCACCTTGTGTGGCGCCAGCCGCGCCTTGAGGAACTGGCGGAGTGCCTCGTGCAGCCCGGTGCCGGGATCGACGCCGGGCTTGAGCACCACGAAGGCCTTGCAGCGGGTCAGGCCGTCGGCATCCTCGGTGCCGATGACGGCCGCTTCCAGCACGGCGTCGTGCGCCATCAGGCCGCTTTCGATCTCGAACGGCGACACGTACTGGCCGCTGACCTTGAGCATGTCGTCGGCGCGGCCGGCATAGGTGTACCAGCCGTCGGCATCGCGGACGTACTTGTCGCCGCTCTTCAGCCAGTCGCCAAGGAAAGTGCTGCGCGACTTGTCGCGGTTGGTCCAGTACATCAGCGCCGCGCTGTCGCCGCGCACGTGCAGTTCGCCGATCTCGCCATCGGCGGCTGGCAGGCCGTGCTCGTTGACCAGCCGCAGTTCGTAGCCCGGCACCGGCTTGCCGGTGGTGCCGTAGCGCAGGGACTCGTCACGGTTCGACAGGTAGATGTGCAGCATCTCGGTGGAGCCGATGCCGTCGAGGATCGGCGCGCCGAAGTGCGCCGCGAAGCGTTCGCCGATGTCCTTCGGCAGCGCCTCGCCGGCCGAGGTGCAGCGGCGCAGGCGCAGGCTGCCGGCCGGCGGCAGCGCCGGTGAGGCCAGCAGGCCGGCGTACAGCGTCGGCACGCCGAAAAACACGGTCGGCCGGTGCCGCAGCAGCACGCTGAACACCGCGTCCGGCGTCGGCCGGCCGCCCAGCAGCACCACGGTGGCGCCGACGCTGAGCGGGAAGCTCAGCGAATTGCCGAGCCCGTAGGCGAAGAACAGCTTGGCGGCGGAGAAGGTGACGTCGTCTTCGACCAGCTTCAAAACATGGTGGCCGTAGGTGGCGGCGGTCATGAACAGGTTGCCGTGCGTGTGCACGGTGCCTTTCGGGGTGCCGGTGGAGCCGGACGAATACAGCCAGAAGGCGATGTCGTCACGGCTGGTGGCGGCAGCAGCGGCAGCCGGCGCTTCGCTGGCTTCGACGAGGCTGGAGAAGCGGATCGCCCCGGCTGGCAGCGGCGCGTCCGGCTCGGTCGCGACGATCAGCAGCGGCGATCCGCCCTGCTCGGCCAGCGCGGCCTGCACGGTGGCCAGCAGCGGCGTGGCGGTGATCACCGCGCGGGCGCCGCTGTGGGCCAGCATCCACGCGTAGTCGCGCGCCGGCAGCAGGGTGTTGACCGCCACCGGCACCACGCCGGCCAGCAGGCAGCCGAGGAAGGCGACCGGCCAGTCGACGCTGTCCGGCATCAGCAGCAGCACCCGTTCCTCGCGGCGCAGGCCGAGCGCGGGCAGGGCGGCGGCCAGCCGGCGCACCTGTGTTTGCAGATCGGTGTAGCGGAGCTGGCGCGTCTCGTCGACGTACGCCAGCTTGTCGCCGCGCTGCGCATTCAGCGCCAGCAGATGCTCGGCAAAATTGAACGCCAGCGGCGGACGTTCGATCGTCGGGTCCATCGGTTGATCTCCTTCGCCCTGATGTCTCCCGGCGTCATGACCGTCCGCGCCGGGTATGGTTGGCCGCCGTCGAAGCGCGGCCCTTGCGCTTCGTGGTGTCGATGGAAGCGTGCTGGAAAATGCAACATAATGCATTTCATCGTCAAGCCTGCCGAACCCCACGATCCCGATGACGCCGCCCCTGCCGACCGCTGCCGACCCGTCTGCCCGTGATCCGCTGCTGGTCGCGCTCGGCGGCCGGGTGCGCGGCCTGCGCGCCCGGCGCGGCATCACCCGCAAGCAGCTGGCGCGGCTGGCCGATGTTTCCGAGCGGCATCTCGCCAATCTCGAGGCCGGCGACGGCAATCCTTCGGTGCTGATCCTGGCGCAGGTCGCGCGGGCGCTCGATTCGCCGATCGCCGAACTGCTCGGTGACGAGACCACCGACAGTCCGGACTGGCTGCTAATCCGCGATCTGCTGCATGCACGCAGCCCGGCCGAGCTGGCGCTGGCGCGCGAACGCCTGACCGAACTGTTCGGCGTGGCGGCCGGCGCAGCGCCGGTGCGGGCCGGGCGGATCGCGCTGATCGGCCTGCGCGGCGCCGGCAAGTCGACGCTCGGGCGGCTGCTGGCAGCCGAGTTGGGCGTGCCATTCGTCGAGCTGAACCGTGAGATCGAGCGCATTGCCGGCGCCAAGCCCGAGCAGATCCACACGCTGTATGGCCCGGCGGCCTACCGCCGCTACGAGCGCCGGGCGCTCGACGAAGCGCTGGACCAGCACGCGGCGGCGGTGATCGCCACTCCCGGCGGCATCGTCGCCGAGGCGGCCACCTTCAACGTGCTGCTGGCGCGCTGCCGCACGGTCTGGCTGACCGCCGCGGCGGAGGAGCACATGGATCGGGTGGTGGCGCAGGGCGACCTGCGGCCGATGTCCGGCAATCGCGAGGCGATGGCGGACCTGAAGCTGATCCTGGCCGAGCGCACGCCGTTCTACGCCAAGGCCGACCTGCGCTTCGACACCAGCGGCAAGCCGCTGGCGCAGTGCTTGGCGGAGCTGAAGACGGCACTGGCAGTACCGGCAGGCTGAGCCGCCGGCCGGCGCACGGCTGCATGGTCCGCGTTGACATGCACAATAATGCATGCAAAATAGTGCATCAGCCGAGCTGCCCACTTCCGAAGGTGCCCCGATGTCCCTGCCTGCCTCGCTCACGCCCAGTCCGGACCTGCAGATCGACTACCAGACCGAGCCGGCGCGCTACCGCCACTGGCAGCTGCTGGTCGACGGCAGCACCGCACGGCTGGTGATGGCGGTCGCCGAGGATGGCGGCATCCGCCCCGGCTACAAGCTGAAGCTCAATTCCTACGATCTCGGCGTCGACATCGAGCTGCACGATGCGCTGAACCGCATCCGCTTCGAGCATCCGGCGGTGCGCACGGTGGTGATCACCTCGGGCCGGGACCGGATCTTCTGCAGCGGCGCCAACATCTTCATGCTCGGCCTGTCGAGCCATGCCTGGAAGGTGAACTTCTGCAAGTTCACCAATGAAACCCGCAACGGCATCGAGGACTCCAGCCGCCACGACGGCCTGAAGTTCCTCGCCGCAGTCAACGGTGCCTGCGCTGGCGGCGGCTACGAGATGGCGCTGGCCTGCGACCGCATCCTGCTGGTCGACGATCGTTCGTCGTCGGTGTCCTTGCCCGAAGTGCCGCTGCTCGGCGTGCTGCCCGGCACCGGCGGTCTGACCCGGATCACCGACAAGCGCCGCGTCCGCCACGATCGCGCCGACCTGTTCTGCACCTCGGTCGAAGGTGTCAGAGGCCAGCGGGCGAAGGACTGGCGGCTGGTCGACGAGATCGCCCGGCCGGCCGGTTTCGACGCGGCGATCGCGGCCGAAGTCGCGGCGCTGTCGGCCGGCAGCACGCGGCCGGCCGATGCGGCGGGCGTGGCGCTGACGCCGATCGAGCGCCGTTTCAGTGCCGATGCGGTCGACTACGCGAACGTCTCGATCCGCATCGACCGCAGCAAGCGGCTGGCGCATCTCACCGTGCGGGCGCCCGCCGGCCCGCAGCCGGCCGATGTCGACGGCATCGTCGCCGCCGGCGCCCAGTGGTGGCCGCTGCAGATGGGCCGCGAGCTGGATGACGCGATCCTGCACCTGCGCAGCAACGAGCCGGACATCGGCCTGTGGCTGCTGCGCACCGAAGGCGATGCCGCCGCCGTGCTGGCCTGCGATGCCGCGCTGATCGCTCACGCCGATCACTGGTTCGTGCAGGCCACGCGCGGCCTGCTGCGCCGCTGCCTGGCGCGGCTGGACGTGTCGTCGCGCAGCCTGTTCGCGCTGATCGAAGCCGGTTCCTGCTTCGCCGGCACTTTGGCCGAACTGGCCTTCGCGGCCGATCGCAGCTATCTGCAGCAGCTGCCGGAGCACGGGCCGACCGTGCAGCTGAGCCCGCTCAACTTCGGTGCCTGGCCGATGGCCAGCCGGCAGACCCGGCTGGCGCGCCGCTTCCATGACGAGGCCGAGGCGCTGTCGGCGGCGCAAGCCGCGATCGGCCAGCCGCTCGATGCCGACGCCGCGCTGGCGCTGGGCCTGATCACCGCCGCGCCCGACGACCTCGACTGGGCCGACGAGATCCGCACCGCCTGCGAGGAGCGCGCGGCGCTGTCGCCGGATGCGCTGACCGGGCTGGAAGCGAACCTGCGCTTCGGTCCGGTCGAATCGATGGAAACCCGCGTGTTCGGCCGCCTGAGCGCCTGGCAGAACTGGATCTTCATTCGCCCGAATGCGATCGGCGAGCGCGGCGCGCTGAAGGTCTACGGCCGTGGCGAAAAGGCCGCCTTCGATCGCAACCGCGTCTGATCCCGAATTCCTGTCACTTCCCTTGCCCTTGCCGGAGCGCGCCGATGTCCACGATCGACTACAGCCAGAAGATTCCCAACAACGTCAATCTCGGCAGTGACCGCACGCTGCAGCGGGCGCTGGAAAGCTGGCAGCCGAACTTCCTGAACTGGTGGGGCGACATGGGGCCGGCCGGCTCGCATCAGCACGAGGTCTATCTGCGCACGGCGGTGTCGGCCGAGCCGAGCGGCTGGGCGCATTTCGACCACGTGAAGATGCCGGACTACCGCTGGGGCATCTTCCTGAGCCCGCAGGTGGCCGACCGCAAGATCCATTTCGGCGAGCACAAGGGCGAGGACGTCTGGCAGGAGGTGCCGGGCGAGCATCGCGCCAACCTGCGCCGGATCATCGTCACCCAGGGTGATACGGAACCGGCGTCGGTCGAGCAGCAGCGTCACCTCGGCGCCACCGCGCCGAGCCTTTACGACCTGCGCAACCTGTTCCAGATCAATGTCGAGGAAGGCCGCCACCTGTGGGCGATGGTCTACCTGCTGCACCGCTATTTCGGCCGCGATGGCCGCGAGGAAGCCGATGCGCTGCTCGAACGCCGCTCCGGACAGGACGACAACCCGCGCATCCTCGGCGCCTTCAACGAGCAGACGCCGGACTGGCTGAGCTTCTTCATGTTCACCTACTTCACCGACCGCGACGGCAAGTTCCAGCTGTGCGCGCTGGCCGAGTCGAGCTTCGATCCGCTGGCCCGCACCACCAAGTTCATGCTGACCGAGGAAGCGCACCACATGTTCGTCGGCGAAAGCGGCGTGTCGCGCATCATCGCCCGCACCTGCGAGCTGATGAAACAGCACAACGTCGAAGCGCCAGATCAGGTGCGGGCACTCGGCGCGATTGATCTGCCGACCCTGCAGCGCTACCTGAACTTCCACTACAGCGTAACGCTGGACCTGTTCGGCGCCGATCAGTCGTCGAACGCAGCGACCTTCTACTCCTCCGGCATCAAGGGCCGCTTCGAGGAAGGCAAGCGCGCCGACGACCATGTGCTCAAGGATCAGGGCTACAAGATTCTCGACGTCGTCGACGGTCGTCTGGTCGAGCGCGAAGTGCCGATGCTGAACGCGCTCAACGAAGTGCTCCGCGACGATTTCATCCGCGATTCCGAAGCCGGCATCGGCCGCTGGAACAAGGTGATCGAAAAGGCTGGCCTGCCGTTCCGGCTGACCGTGCCGCACAAGGCCTTCAACCGCCAGATCGGCACGCTGTCGGGCGCCCGGATCGCGCCGGACGGCACGCCGGTGACGCAGGCCCAGTGGCAGGCCCATGTCGATCAGTGGCTGCCGACGGCGGCCGATCGCGCCTACGTCACCAGCCTGATGGGCCGGGTGGCCGCGCCGGGCCAGTACGCGAACTGGATCTCGGCGCCGCTGGTCGGCATCAACAAGCAGCCGATGGACATGGCCTACGTCCGGTTCAATTGACCTCTCCACTCGCCACCGCGAGTGGAGAGGTCACCCCGGCGAAAGCCGGGGTCCATGTCTCCGCTTGTGGCGAGGTCAACCAACGCAGGCCGGGGTCCATATCCCGGTTTGCAGCGAGGTCAACGCGGAGCAGGCCGGCGCTTCTGCCTCGCCCGCGCCGATAACGTCGCGATGGATCCCGGCTTTCGCCGGGATGACAGCGTTTGATGGGGTCTCTCGGCTTTCGCCGCGATGACACGACCCGATGAAAACCCGCACCCCGCACCCCGCACCCAGCCCCCAGCCCCCAGCCCCCGCATCCCGCTCAAGGAAGTCCCTCATGACCGCCCTGCTCAAGCAGCACCTGATCGATCCGGTCATCTGCATCCGTTGCAACACTTGCGAGGAAACCTGCCCGGTCAAGGCGATCACCCACGACAGCCGCAACTACGTCGTCGATGCCGAGATCTGCAATGGCTGCGGCGCCTGCCTGAGCCCGTGCCCGACCGGCTCGATCGACAACTGGCGCACCGTGCCGAAGGCCGAGGCCTGGTCGTTGGCCGATCAGCTGGGCTGGGATGAACTGCCGCCGGAACGGGAACTGAGCCGCGACGCTGCCGGCGATGACGCCGGCAGTGAAGCACCAGGCTTCACGCCGCCACCACTCGACAGCGCCCGCGGTTCGACGATCGCGCCGGCCTCGGCGGCGACACCGGCCGTCAACCTGTACACGGTCAGACAGCCGGCGACCGCGACGGTAGCCGGCAATGTGCGGGTCACCGCCACGGCGTCCGACAGCGACACCCACCACATCGTGCTCGACTTCGGTTCGCTGCCGTTCCCGGTGCTCGAAGGTCAGTCGATCGGCATCATCCCGCCCGGCATCGATGCTCACGGCCGGCCGCACCACGCGCGCCAGTATTCGATCGCCAGCCCGAGAGACGGCGAGCGGCCCGGCTACAACAACCTGTCGATCACCGTGAAGCGGGTGCTGACCGATCACGAGGGGCGGCCGGTGCGCGGCGTCGCCTCGAACTACGTCTGCGACCTGCAGCGCGGCGACAGCGTGCAGGTGATCGGGCCGTTCGGCAGCAGCTTCCTGATGCCGGACGATCCCCGGGCCGACCTGCTGATGATCTGCACCGGCACCGGTTCGGCGCCGATGCGCGGCATGACCGAGCGCCGTCGCCGCCGGCGGCAGCCCGGCGATGGCCGGCTGATGCTGTTCTTCGGCGCCCGTTCGCAGGCGGAGCTGCCGTACTTCGGGCCGCTGTCGAAGCTGCCGGCCGATTTCATCGACATCCACCTCGCGTTCTCGCGTACGCCGGGGCAGCCGCGTACCTATGTGCAGGACCTGCTGCGCGCGCGCGCTGCGGAGATCGCCGGGCTGCTGCGCTCGGACCATGCCCACATCTACGTCTGCGGCCTGAAGGGCATGGAAGACGGCGTGATCGACGCGCTGCGCGTGGCCGCCGACCAGCACGGGCTGGACTGGAAGCCGCTGCACGCCCGGCTCAAGGCCGAGGGCCGGCTGCATCTGGAAACCTACTGAGCGCGAGTCGCCGGCAGCTGCAGGCGGCAGCGGTTCTCAGTCCGCCGGACCCTGCCGGTAGTCGCGCGGCGCACGGCCGTAGGCGGCGCGGAACGCCCGGCTGAAATGGGCGCTGTCGCTGTAGCCGCAGGCCAGCGCGATCGCCGTGATGCTGGCGCCGCGCTGCGCCGGATCGCGCAGCCCGCGTGCGGCGCGTGCCAGCCGCCGCTGCCACAGGTAGGCGGCCGGCGACTGCCCCGAGGCCGCGAACAGCTGGCGCAGGTAGCGCTCGGAGATCGACAGCGCCTGCGCCCAGGCCGCCACCGTGAACGCCGGATCGTCGAGCCGCTGTTCGGCCAGCGCCTGTGCCTGCGCCAGTTTCGGCAGGCCGGATAGCGGGCTGGCCAGCGCCAGCGCGCCGAGGCCGTCGACGACCAGATCCATCAGCGTCGCGGCGATCGCGGCGCGGCTCGGTGCGGAGGGCCAGGGATCGAGCGCGGCCAGCTGCAGCGTCCAGTCGCGGACCAGCTGCGCCGCCGGCGACGGACCGGACAGCACGATGCCGACCCGCGCTTCCAGCCCCGGCCCGCGTTGCAGCATCGCCGCGCGCGGCAGCCGCAGCACCAGCTGGCGCTGCGCCGCCGCGAAGTGCAGCGCGTACGGCTGCGCGGTGTCGTAGAGCGCCATGTCGCCCGGCCGCAGGTAGGCGCTGCGGCCCTGCTGGTCGAGCCGGCCACAGCCGTCGACCTGCAGGCTCAGCAGGAAGAACTGACCCGGTGATTCATGGACATGGCGGCCGGTGCGCAGCACGTCGGTGCCGTGGCTCTGGACATCGCAGATCGTCACCGCATCGAGCGTCCGGGCGCGGATGCGCGCGGCAAAACCCTGGCCGCGATCCGGCCGGCAGCGGGCCGGCACGAACTGCTGCGACACCATCTCTTCCCAGTAGTCGGCCCGTCGCTGCGGGGCCACGCTGGCGGTTGTCAGTATCGAATCCATCGCTGCCTCCTGCCGTGCTTCCGCGTCGGTCAAGCCAGGTTCCGCTACAGGCAGGATCGCCGCCGCCCGCGCTTCCACCATAGCAAAGCCGGCGCTGTTCGCCGCGTGCCACAGGAGACGCCCGCATGCCCGCAGCAACCCATCCCCGGCTCCGCGTTGCCGCCGTGCAGGCGGCACCGGTGTTCGCCGACATCGACGCCACCATCGACAAGACCATCGCCTTGATGGAGCAGGCGGCCGCCGACGGCGTGCAGCTGATCGCCTTCCCGGAAACCTGGATTCCCGGCTATCCGTGGTGGATCTGGCTGACGCCGCCGGCGCTCGGCATGGCCTGGGTGCAGCGCTATTTCGACAACTCGCTGGTCATCGGCGGCGCCGAGTTCCAGCGCCTGCGCGATGCGGCCCGCCGGCTGAAGCTGTGGCTGGCGCTCGGCTTCAGCGAGCGAGCCGCCGGCAGCCTGTACATCGCCCAGGCGCTGATCGACGACCAGGGCCTGCTGCGCCGCAGCCGCCGCAAGCTCAAGCCAACGCATGTCGAGCGCACCGTGTTCGGCGACGGCGACGGCAGCGACCTGACGGTGACCGCCACCGCGCTCGGCAACATCGGCATGCTGAACTGCTGGGAGCACTTGCAGCCGCTGTCCAAGTACGCGCTGTACGCGCAGGACGAGCAGATCCACATCGGCGCCTGGCCGAGCTTTTCGATCTACCCCGGCGCCGCCCATGCGCTGGGGCCGGAGGTGAACACCGCCGCCAGCCGCGTCTATGCCGCCGAAGGCCAGTGCTTCGTGATCGCGCCCTGCGCGGTGGTGTCGCCGGCGATGCATGCGGCGCTGTGCACCGAACCGCTGCAGCAGCAGCTGTTGCAGCCCGGCGGTGGCCATGCGCGTATCTACGGCCCGGACGGCGCCGAGCTGGCGACGCCGCTGGCGCCGGACGCCGAAGGGCTGCTGATCGCCGATATCGATCTCGGCGTGATCGCGCTGGCCAAGCATGCGGCCGATCCGGTCGGTCATTACGCGCGGCCGGATGTCACGCGGCTGCTGCTGAACCGCAGTCCGGGCCACCGGGTGATGAATGCCGTGGAAGCCGGCAGCCCGTTCGAAGTGATCAGCGGGCGCGGCGCCGAATGCCCGCCGCCGCCCGCCGGCGATGACGCCGACAGCCCGGGGGCCGGACGATGAGCGAATCTCCCAATCCGCCGCCGGCAGCGGCTTCGCTGTATGCGCGGCTCGGCGGCTACGACGCCATCTACGTGTTCGCCGCGCGGGCGCTGCAGAAGGCGATGGCGCATCCGGACATCGGCCACATCTGGGCGCACATGTCGGAATCGACGTTCCAGAAGGAGCACATCAACTTCGTCGATTTCCTGTCCCGGCAATGGGGTGGCAACGCCCGCTACCGGGGGCGCGACATGGTCACCGCCCATCGCGGCATGGGCCTGACCGAGGTGCACTGGCGCGCGATGTTCGACTGCCTGCACGCCTGCTACGCCGAATTCGGCCTGCCCGCCGAGCTGCAGGCGGAAATCAACGCCACCTTCGAGCGCTACAAGCCGGCGGTGGTCGGCAGCCCGTCGTACCGCGACGTGGTGCTGGCCCACCCGGAGATGGATGTCACCCGCGGCATGGGCAGCGTCGGCGTGGTCTGGCCGGCGCGCGGCACACCGCCGATCGCTGGCGAGCCGCCCGGCAGCGACCCCGCAGCGGACTGATTCAGGCCGCCGGCGGCTTCATCCGCGCCAGCATCTCGCCCATGCGCTGGTGCACCGCCTGGATGCCCTTCAGCGGCCGCACCATCACCTTGAAATCGGTGATCTGGCCGGCGTCGTTCCAGCGGATCAGGTCGACGCCGTTGACCGCGACGCCGTCCATCGTGGTCTCGAACTCCAGCAGCGCATCGTGGCTGCCGATGATCTCGCGCACGTAGCGGAACTCGCCGACGAAGAACACCTCGAAGGCCGCGCGCAGGTACAGCCCGGTGATCGCCTTTCCGCGCTGCGGCGTGTGCACCACCGGCGAGTGGAAGACCGCGTCGTCGGCCAGCAGCGTGTCGAGGCCGCGCGGATCGCGGGCGGTGACCATCTGGTGCCAGCGGTGGATCGGGTGGTGGTCGTGCATCGGGGCAGGGCTCCGTGTCGGGGGAACGAAGGCGGCGCTGTCGCGGCCGCCGGGATCAGGCGCCGATCATCGCCGAAGCGGCCGGGACGCTGCGGCATACTGCGGCGATGAGCACAGCGCTGCATCTGGAACCGATTCCGTTCATCACCCTGCCGAACTGGGTCAAGGCGGCGGCGCAGTGCGGCTTCAACATCGAGCCGGTGTTCCGCGAAGTCGGCATCGAGACCGATCTGATCCACCTGGAAAGCGCCACCGTCAGCGCGCCGCTGCTGCAGAAGGTGATGGAAGCCTGCGTCGAGCGCACGCGCGGCTCCGCGCAGCACTTCCCGTTCGTGCTCGGCGAAACCTTCGCCTTCGACTACCTGCCGGACATCGACACCTTCCTGGCCACTAGCCCGACGCTGCGCGATGGCCTGCAGGTGTTCGACTGGGTACGCGAGCTGATCAACCCGCTGATCCAGGTGCGGCTCGCCGAAGCCGGCGACGAGGCGCATCTGGTGCTGGCGCTGGCGCCGTCCGGCGAAGCGCCGCCGTACCCATATTTCAGCGAGACCACGTTCGCGTCGATCGTGAAATTCGGCCGCCGGCTGCTGGGGTCGGACGTGCCGTTCCAGCGGCTGTGCTTCTGCCATCCGCAGCCGCCGCATGCCGCGGCCTACGAGGCGTATTTCCGCGTGCCGGTGCTGTTCGACCAGCCGCAGCAGTTGCTGGCCTTCGACCGCGCGCTGCTCGACCAGCCGCTGGAAGGCGCGTTCCCGGCGCTGCACCGGCAGGCGCGCTACCGGGTCGAGCAGCGGCTGGCGCAGCAGCCGGCGAAGGCCGGTCCGGATGCCACGCCGGCCGCCGCGCTGGTGGCCGCCATCGAGCAGGCCTTCGCCGAGCAGCCGGCG
The DNA here is from genome assembly GCA_026398815.1 of Gammaproteobacteria bacterium. Taxonomy (GTDB): domain Bacteria; phylum Pseudomonadota; class Gammaproteobacteria; order Nevskiales; family Nevskiaceae; genus Nevskia. Next base: position 28,266 of record JAPLSA010000025.1, on the reverse strand, counting down.
CTGCTCGGGCAGGGCATCGAGCGGATGGCGGCGGTGCTGAAGCTGCATCCGCGCACCGTGCAGCGCCGGCTGCAGGACGCCGACCAGCGCTATGCCGAGCTGCAGGATCGCGCCCGTTTCCGGCTGGCCGTGCGCTGGCTGGAAGACGGCCGGCAGGACATCGAAACGATCAGCGAGCGGCTCGGCTTTTCCGACCGCCGCAGCTTCACGCGGGCGTTCACGCGCTGGTCCGGCACCTCGCCCAGCGCCTTCCGCGGACGGGAACGCAGCGACAGCTGAAGCCGGCCGACGACTGTCGCGAAATGTTCCCTGGTGGTCGCGGTCGGTCATAGCCGACCCCTCGGGCGCGGCCTAGAGTCAGGCTCACGCTGTGACTTCCGAGACGCCCACCATGAAGCAGACCACCATCACCTCCGGCTACCCGATCGTGCCGCGCACCGAGGTCGACTTCGATCTCGATGGCGACATCCCGCGCCACTGGTTCGGCGGCGACCCGTTCAAGACGCGCTTCTTCGACGCCATGTCGACGCTGTTCCCGGAAGGCGAGAAGTTCTTCATCAGCTGCGTGCGCGACTACCGCGACCAGATCCGCGATCCGGAGCTGCAGCAGCAGGTCAAGGACTTCATGCGCCAGGAAGCGCAGCACGGCCGCATCCACAAGCAGTTCAACGACCGCCTGCAGGCGCAGGGCATCCGCGTCGACCGCATCGAGGCCAAGACGCGCAGCCTGCTGGAGCGCATCCGCAAGCTGATGCCGGCCTCGTTCACGCTGGCGCAGACGGCGGCCGCCGAGCACATGACCTCGATCATGGCGCACAGCTTCTTCGAGCGGCAGGAAGTATTCGCCAATGCCGATCCGCGCATCCGCGCGATGTACATCTGGCACGGCGTCGAGGAGATCGAGCACAAGGCGGTGGCCTACGACGTGCTGAAGAACGTCGCCAAGGCCGGTTACTTCCTGCGCGTCGGCGTGATGGTCTACACCTCGGTGATGTTCCCGCTGCACGTGTTCCTGATCCTGCGCCGCATGCTCAAGGCCGACGGCTTCAGCTTCGGCCAGCGCCTTGGTCTGTGGGCCGGAGGCCTGCGCTGGCTGTACGGCTGGAACGGCCTGTTCCGGCCGCTGATGGGCCACTACTTCGCCTACTACCGGCCCGGCTTCCATCCCTGGCAGGACGGCGAGATGCACACCTACCAGCGCTGGGCGAGCGCCTACGCCCAGAGCGGCGGCGACGCCGTGGCCGCCGGCAACGCGGCGCACGCCGGCGCAGCCTGAGCGCGCGGGCGGCGCTGGCGCGGTCAGGCGGTGCGCGTCATCCGGCGCGCCAGCCACGGGAACTGCAGCCAGAACGACAGGTAGAAGAAGCTCAGGTACCAGTAGCGGAACACGAAGCTCAGGTCATCGCCGCCGATCACCACGATGTAGACGTAGTCGTAGATGAACAGCGGCACGGTCAGGTACAGCGCCAGCCACCAGGCATTGCACCGGTGGTCCTGCGTCGGAAAGCGGCGTAGCAGCCAGGGCGCCAGCGGCATGTACAGCGCGGTGACGGCCGGCAGGATCGCGAGCTTCGCCAGCAGCGGCCACTGCTGGTAGTAGTCCGGCAGACCCAGGATCACGAACAGACCCCAGGTCGCAAAGCTCATCGCCAGCAGCGCCAGATGGGTGCGAAGGTCGAGCATCGTCGTGCCACTCCGGTTCGGGTTCGTCGCCGACGGTGCAGGCAGCCGCTGCGGCTGTCGATTCCCTGCGGGCACGCCCTCAGTCTCCGGCAGGCTGCACCCGCCGAGCGCGCCGACGCTCCGGTGCTGAAGCTTCCGGATCGCGCTCGGCATACGTGGTGGCTAGCCAGACAGCGCCGATGCCGCTGAGGCCGCTGTCCTTCTCGCGCAAGAACGGATCGGCCTCGACCCGCTCGCGTATCGCGAGGTGCTCTCCTGATCGGGCTGGAAGATCGCCTGGATGAACGGCTTGTCCAACTGGCCGCCGTCGCGCTTGGTGCTGGCGGTGGCATTGCTGCGGCGTTGATCAGGACCCGGCGACGGAGGCTTGCGGCCTGGTCGCATGCCGGCGCTATGCTCGCGTCGTTGCTGTTCGGGGTGATCAGCACGGCATCCAGGTGCCGCCCTACTGCGTCATGTGCGCGTCGCCGAGTAAAAAAGCCTGCAGCTCAGTCCTGGCTTTGGCTTTCGCAGCGCACCGGATCGACTGGATCAGCGCATCCACTAAGCCGGAGGCACCACCACGTCGGCTGGAAGCGATGTTTGGGCAGCACTGGCGCTACTCCCACACAATCCCCTTGACTGACGGAATGCCAGGCACGATAGCCTTGACGTGACTCCATAGCACCTCAACAGCCGGCCCCGTGACTTGGCGTTTGAAAATGCGCTGCAAGAGTGACGGCTCCGCTACAGGGAAGATGCTCCACTCAGTTATTGAGCCATCAGTGTTGCCGCAACCTAGCCAAAGCATGAATGGCTTGCGCGACACCATGACTACCCAGCCGAAGTCTTCTGGAATAACGCCCTCCACCTCTACGCCTCGGCCGGTTAACTGCACTTGCAGCCACTCTGCAAGAGCCTGACCGAAGCGCCCTTGGCTTGTCTTCTCCTCTTCGCCTGCTACAGGCATGAAGAAGTCCGTTTCAAATGTGACCTGTGCTTTCATGCTGCCCAACGCCCCAGTTCACCCGCGGCCCGGCCGGAGCGGCGAAGCCGCGGAGGCCGGGACGTCGGGTGGAACTGATGGTTGGGCTGCATTTGCACGGAACTCGACAGGCAAGCCAAGCGTGGTTGCCTCAAGCACAAGTGCTTTTGCCTCTGGCTCATTCAATGTGCCCAGACTGACCCACAGGCGCTGTAGAAGCTCAGCCTCAGACTTCGGGTTAAGCATAAGAGCTGGATACATTTCCTGGAGAAGCAGAACGATGTCAGCGGTGGGCTCGGTGTTGAGCCTGAGTTGCATTTCTGGCCACTCGCTTTCCATCCAGTCCATTGAGCCCGCGGTATCTCCGATGACACCAACAAAGTTGTTGTTATCAGAAATGGCGACGCACCGTTTGAACCGGACAGCGACCCCAAACTCTTCTCGGGTGTGCACGAGATGTACGCTCTTGCTGCACTGGGAACAGTGCCGCACTTGCTCTCGTAAGGTTGGCGCAAGTTGTTCCCACTTGAGATTGCACTCGAAGCTCAGCTCACAACCTTTCAGCGCCGCCTGATGATGAGTTGGCGCCTGCTGCTCTTTTGGTTTCAGCCATTTGAACATCGACACTTTCATTTCATGCAGCCCAACGCCAAATAGGGGACCGATTCCGGATTAGGGTACTGCTCTCCAGGTCCCCTAATCCGAATCTTGGGCGATTCTGTGTTCGTATCGTCACCAGGAACCCCTTGATTGATCTTGTGATTTCAGACACCGATGGTCTTGGCAGCATGGAAAACGGTACTGCCACGCCGTCCCTTATTCGCGAGACGCCCCCGCGTCTTGCCTGCTGGGATCATGGCATCCGGCCGTCTTGTGAAGGTAGCGATCCGGGCGGCGGTCTTGGGACCGGGTTCACGGTGTTGCGGTCGGCGAGACGCCTGGATCGATCTCCCGGTACTGACGACTTAGGCGAGTCGGTCAGCGGCTCAGAACAACACCACCTGCCGCACTGCTTCGCCACGCGCCAGCACGTCGAAGCCTTCGTTGATGTCGTCCAGCTTCAGTCGGTGGGTCAGCAGCCGCTCGACCGGCAGCAGGCCGGCGTCGTGCATCGCGACGAAGCGCGGCAGGTCGCGGCTGGGCACGCAGGAGCCCATGTAGCTGCCTTTCACGGTGCGTTCTTCGACGGTCAGGCTGACCGCCGAGATCGAGAACTGCTTCGATGGGTGCGGCAGGCCCATGGTCACGGTCATGCCGCCGCGCGCGGTGGCGGCATAAGCCTGCTGCAGCACGCGTTCGTTGCCGACGCTCTCGAAGCAGTATTCGGCGCCGCCGCGCGTGGCTTCGCGAATTTCGGCGACGACATCGGCGGAAGTCCCGGCGTTGATGATGTGCGTGGCGCCGAGCGATTTCGCCAGTTCCAGCTTGGATGGCTGCAGATCGATCGCGACGATGGTTGCTGCACCGGCGGCGCGCGCGCCGAGCAGTGCGGCGAGGCCGACACCGCCCAAGCCGAATACGGCGACCGAGGCGCCCGGTGGCACCTTGGCGGTGTTGACCACGGCGCCGACGCCGGTCAGTACCGCGCAGCCGAACACGGCGGCGATCTCCGGCGCCAGGCCCGGCCGGACCTTGACCGCCGAGGCCGCCGACACCACCGCGTACTCGGCGAAGCCGGACACGCCGAGGTGGTGGTTAATCGCATCACCGCCATCCGGGAACTGCAGCCGCCGGCTGCCGGCCAGCAGGGTGCCGGCGACATTCGCCTTGGCGCCCGGTTCGCACAGCGCGGCGCGGCCGGTGGCGCAGGGCTGGCAATGGCCGCAGGCGGGGACGAACGAGAACACCACGTCGTCGCCCGGCTTGAAGGCCGTGACGTCGGCGCCGCATTCGATCACCGTGGCGGCGGCTTCGTGGCCGAGCGCCATCGGCATCACGCGCGGACGCGTGCCGTCGATCACGCTCAGGTCCGAATGGCAGAGGCCGGCGGCGGTCATCTTGACCAGCAGTTCACCGGGGCCGGGCGGGGCGAGGTCGATGGTTTCGATCGACAGCGGCTTCGATTGCGCGTACGGGGCCGGCAGGCCCATTTCGCGAAGGACGGCGGCGCGGGTCTTGAGCGTCATGGCGGGGTGGTCGGGCTCTGGATGCGGGCGAGGGCGGCGCGAATGCCGTCCGGAATCGGATGCGGGCGGTTGCTGGCCCGGTCGACGAACACGTGGACGATCCAGGCCTCGGCCAGCGGCGCGTCCTCGCCGCGCTTGAACAGCGCCAGCTCGTAGCGCACCGAGGAGTTGCCGAGCTTGCCGACCCGCAGGCCGACTTCGAGCACATCCGGATACGCGGCCGAGCGCAGGAACCTGCAGTTGGATTCGGCGATGTAGCCGATCACCGTGCCGTGGTGGATGTCGAGCCCGCCTTCGTCGATCAGGTAGCAGTTCAACACCGTGTCGAAGTACGAGTAGTACTCGACGTTGTTGACGTGGCCGTAGCGGTCGTTGTCCTTCCAGCGCGTCGGCATGGTCTGGAAGTAGCGGTAGGTGGCGCGGATGCTCATCGGGCCTGCGGCGGTGGGTGGTCGGATCGGGATGATGGGCGAGGGCGGCCGGGCCTTGCGGTGATGGCCATTCCGGCCACCTCGTTCCTCGGTGGCGTTCGAGGCCGGGCGGCGCGGTGCGCCGCAAGCGTCTGGCCTCTCACCCAGGCGGCCCAGTGCTCCGCAAGCGTCCGGCTTCTGGCTGCGCCCCGGCCCGCTCGTTCCTCGCGGGCGTTCGAAGCAACGTTCTGGGGCTCGGCCCGGCCACCTCGTTCCTCGGTGGCGTTCGAAGCCGGGCGGCGCAATGCGCCGCAAGCGTCCGGCTTCTCACCCCGGTGGCCACTTCAGGGGGCGGCCGGCGACGATGTGCAGGTGCAGGTGGAACACGCTCTGGCCGGCGGCGGCGCCGTTGTTGACCACCAGCCGGTAGGCGTCGCCATAGCCTTCGGCCTCGGCGATCGCGGTGGCCTTCAGCATCAGGTGGCCGAGCAGGGCCTGGTCTTCCGGCACTGCGTCGCAGAGGCGCGGCATCGGCTTCTTGGGGATCAGCAGGATGTGGGTCGGAGCGACCGGGTTGATGTCGCGGATGGCGATGCAGAGCTCGTCCTCGAAGACGATCGTCGCGGGAATCTCGCGGGCGATGATCTTCTCGAACAGCGTTTTGGCGGGCGCGCTGGACATGGCGGGGCGGGGATTTCCTGAAGTGGAACAGGCGGTTTTCGCGGGTGCCCGATCTTAGACGACGCGACCCGGCTGCTACCATTTCGGCATGAGTGCCCCCGATCCGTATCGCCCCGCCGCCGTCTGGCGTCGCCTGCTTGCCTACGGTGCGCCGCACTGGCGGCTGTTCCTGCTGGCGATGCTCGGCATGGTCACCTTTGCCGGCACCGATCTGGCCTTCGTGCGGCTGATCCAGCCGCTGATCGATTCGATCTTCGTCGAGCGCGATACCCAGGTCATTGCGGTGATGCCGTTCGCGATTCTCGGCATCTTCCTGCTGCGCGGCATCGCCGGCTTCGCGGCCGCCTACGGCATTGCGGCGGTCGGCCAACGCGTGGTGTCGCGGCTGCGCTGCGAGGTGTTCGAGCATCTGCTGCACGTGCCGGTGGCGCATCACGACAAGTCGCGCAACGCCGATCTGCAGACCAAGCTGACCTACCACGCCAACCAGGTGGCCGACAGCGCCACCGGTGTCTTGACCGCGATCGTCAAGGACGGCCTGTCGGCGATCGGCCTGCTCGGCCTGATGTTCTGGACCAGCTGGAAGCTGGCGCTGTTCACGCTGGCCATCGCGCCGCTGGTGAGCCTGTCGATCACCTGGGTCAACCGCCGGTTCCGGAAGCTGTCGCAGCGCGTGCAGGGCTCGGTGGCCGGCATCACCCATTCCGCCGATGAAGCGATCACAGGCCGTCGCATCCTCAAGCTGTACGGTGGTGAAGGCTATGTGCTGGACGCGTTCCGGCGCATGGACGACTACCTGCGCCGGCAGAGCCTGAAGATGACGGCCAGCGGTGCGGCGTCGAACAGCGCGCTGGAAATGATCGCCGCCGTCGGCGTGGCGATGCTGGTGTTCGTCGCCACCGCGCCCGGCATGATCGAGACCGTCAGCGCCGGCACCTTCGCCTCGTTCATCGCCGCGATGCTGAGCCTGCGGGCGCCGATGGCGGCGATGACCGCGATCAGCGAACGCCTGCAGCGCGGGCTGGTGGCCGGCGCCGATCTGTTCCGCTTTCTCGACACGCCGGTCGAGGCCGATGCCGGCAGCCGGCCGCTGGCACGCAGCCGGGGCAGCCTGCGCTTCGACGATGTGCGCTTCGCCTACGAGGCCGATGGCCGCGCCGCGCTGGATGGCGTCAGCCTCGATGTCGCGCCGGGTGCGACGGTGGCCTTCGTCGGCCGCTCCGGCAGCGGCAAGTCGACGCTGCTGTCGCTGATCCCGCGCTTCTACGACCCGACGTCCGGGCGGCTGCTGCTCGATGGCTTCGATGCCCGCGACTACCGGCTGTCGGACCTGCGCCGGCAGGTGGCGCTGGTCGATCAGAACATCGTGCTGTTCAACGCCAGCATCGCCGACAACATTGCCTACGGCTCCACCGGCGCCACCCGCGACAAGATCGAGGAAGCGGCGCGCCGCGCCCACGCCTGGGAGTTCATCGAGCGGCTGCCGCAGGGGCTGGACACGATGCTCGGCCAGGATGGCGCCAACTTGTCCGGCGGCCAGAAGCAGCGCCTGACCATTGCCCGCGCGCTGTACAAGGACGCGCCGATCCTGATCCTCGACGAGGCCACCAGCGCGCTCGACACCGAATCCGAACGGGCGATCCAGCAGGCGCTCACCGAGCTGATGAAGGGCCGCACGACGCTGGTGATCGCCCATCGCCTGTCAACCATCCAGAGCGCCGACATGATCGTGGTGATGGATCAGGGCCGGATCGTCGAACAGGGCACGCACGAGGCGCTGATCGCCGGCGATGGCGCCTACGCTGCGCTGCACCGCATGCAGTTCCGCGACGAGCCGGTCGCGGCCTGATGGGCATGGCCCCATTTTCATCACAAAGCTGTCATTCCGGCGAAGGCCGGAATCCAGTACGCCTCCTTCAAACAGGGCGCGTCGGACGGCACTGGATTCCGGCCTTCGCCGGAATGACGGCTGCTGAAAGTCGCTGCCCGGATCGGGCCGCGCCTTGAAACGCTGGCTCGAACGCCGCTGGTACTCGGCGGAGTCGGCGCCGCTGGTGCTGCAGCCGCTGGCCGCGCTGTATGGTCTGATCGCAGATCGCATCGCCGCGTTGAAACGGGCGCAGGCAGTGCGCCTGCCGGTGCCGGTGCCGGTGCCGGTGGTGGTGGTCGGCAACATCAGTGTCGGCGGCACCGGCAAGACGCCGGTGACGCTCTGGCTGATCGAACAGGCGAGGGCACTCGGCTTTCGGCCCGGCGTGATCAGCCGCGGCTACGGCGGCCGCGCGGCGCATTACCCGCTGCGGGTCACGGCCAGCACCGATCCGGCCGAATGCGGCGACGAGCCGGCGCTGATCGCAAGACGCAGCGGCGTGCCGGTGGCGGTGGCGCCGGATCGCGTCGCCGCTGCGCGGCTGCTGATCGAGCAGGATCGTGTCGACCTGCTGATCGCCGACGACGGCCTGCAGCACTACCGGCTGGCTCGCGATCTCGAGTTCTGCGTGATCGACGGCGCGCGCGGCCTCGGCAATGGCGCGCGGCTGCCGGCCGGGCCGCTGCGCGAACCGGCGGCGCGGCTGGCCAATGTCGATGCGGTGATCGTCAACGGCGCGCTGTGCACGGCGCTGCCAGCGCACGGCCGGCCGCAGCTGGCGATGCAGCTCGGCATCGACCGGGCGCAGGCGCTGGACAGCGGCGAGGTGCGGCCGCTGTCGGCATTTAGTGGCCAGACGGTGCGCGCGGTTGCCGGCATCGGCCATCCGCAGCGCTTTTTCGATGCGCTGACGGCGGCCGGTCTTGTCGTGATTCCGCAACCGTTCCCGGACCATCATCGTTTCGTGGCTGCCGATCTTGCCTTCGGCGATGCGGCGCCGGTGCTGATGACCGAGAAGGACGCCGTGAAGTGCGCCGCGTTCGCCAGGCCCGGCCTGTGGTACGCGCCGGCCGAGGCGCACATCGGTGAGGCCGACACGGCGCTTGTGCGAAAATTGCTGTCCGGTCTTCCCCGAAAATCCTTCTGAATCCATGGACAAGCGCCTGCTCGACATCCTCGTCTGCCCGGTCACCAAGGGGCCGCTGACCTGGCATCCGGACGTCCAGGAACTCTGGTGCAAGGCCTCGCGCCTCGCCTATCCGGTGCGCGACGGCATTCCGGTGATGCTCGAAGAAGAAGCGCGGCCGCTGCGCGACGACGAACTGAAGTGAGCGAACGCCGTTTCCGCATCGTCATCCCGGCGCGTCTCGGCTCCACGCGCCTGCCGCGCAAGGTGCTGCGCGAACTGGCCGGCAAGCCGATGGTGCAGTGGACCTGGCAGGCCGCCTGCGCGGTCGCCGGGCCGGCCGCAGTGACCATCGCCACCGACGATGCCGAGGTGCTGGCGCGCTGTGCGGCCTTCGGCGCCGACGTGCGGATGACCGATCCGGCCCACGCCTCAGGCACCGACCGGGTCAACGAGATCGCCACCGCTGCCGGCTGGGCGGATGAGGAGATCGTCGTCAACCTGCAGGGCGACGAGCCGCTGATGCCGGCGGCGATGGTGGTCGAGGCGGCGCGCCTGCTGGCCGATGATCCTTCGGCCGACATCGCCACGCTGTGCCATCCGCTGCATCAGCTCGAGGACTGGCTGAACCCGAACTTCGTGAAGGTGGTGCGCGCCGCCAACGGCCACGCGCTGTACTTCTCGCGGGCGCCGATTCCGTGGAAGCGCGAAGGCACGTCGCCGACCTCGCCGCTGCCGGCTGGCCTCGCGTTCCGGCACATCGGCCTGTACGCCTACCGGGTCGGCGCGCTGCGCCGGTTCAGCCAGCTTCCTGCCTCGCAGCTCGAATCCTGCGAAGCGCTGGAGCAGCTGCGGGCGCTGGAAGCCGGGTTGCGAATCGCCGTCGGCGTGTCCGACGTGCCGGCGCCGCGAGGCGTCGACACCGAGGCCGATCTGCAGGCGGTTGCCGCACTGCTGGAGGCGCGGGCATGAGCCGCCGCACCGCCGTGCTGCCGCCGGATGTGCCGCTGCTCAAGCCCTGGGCGCGCGTCCGTGCCTGGCTGAACATGCTGTTCGTCGATCACTCGATCTTCCGCTTCATCTACAACACGCGACTCAAGATCACGCCCGAGCTGCACCGCTGCGGCCACCCGATGCCGTACCAGCTCAGAGGCGCGCAACGGGCGGGCATCCAGACCGTGCTGAGCCTGCGCGGCAACGAAACCCATCTCGGCTCCAACCAGCTTGAATGGGACACCTGCAAGCGCATCGGCCTGCGGCTGCTGCATTTCCCGATCGGTTCGCGCAGCGCGCCGCAGCGCGATGAGCTGCTGGAAATCATCGCGCTGCTAGAGCGCCTGCCGAAGCCGCTGCTGATCCACTGCAAGTCCGGTGCGGACCGTGCCGGCATGGTGTCGACGATCTTCCTGCTGCTGCGCGGCGAGCCCTTCGACACGGCGATGCGCCAGCTCGATTTCTGGCGCCACGGCCACATCAAGGCGGCCAAGACCGGCGTGCTCGACCAGGTGTTCTACAGCTACCGGGATCACCTGGCCGCCCATCCTGGCACCCCGTTTCCGGACTGGGTGGCGCAGCACTACGACCCGGTGGTGGTGACCGCGTCGTTCAAGTCGAATTTCTGGGCCAACCAGCTGGTCGACCGCATCCTGCGCCGCGAGTAGCCAGACGCTCGGGCAACAAAAAAGCCGCGTCGATCGACGCGGCTTTTTTGTTCGGGCTGGCTTTGCGGCCCGGCCCCTGTGCGGGGCCAAGCCGGCCAGCGCCGTTGCCCGCTCAGGCAACCGTGTCGGACTTCTTCACGGCGCTGTCGTCGGTGCTGCCATCGGCGGCTGCAGCCGGCGCAGCCTCGTCGATCGGTGCGGCCGGGACCGCCGCCACAACCGCTGCCGGTTCGGCCTGCACGGCCGGCGTCATGGCCGGTTCGGTGATCGCAGCAACCGCTTCGGCCGCAACCAGCGGTTCGACGATCGGTGCCGGTTCGGCCGCTGCCACGGCCTCGACGGCGGCAGGCGGGGCAACTTCCACCACCACCGGTGCTTCGGCCACCACCAGCGGTGCGGCCGGCACCGGTTCGGCGAACTGCACGGGTTCCGCAGCCGGCGTCTCGACGGCTGCGACCTCGGTCACCGTCTCGGTCGCCGTCTCGACCACGGGCTCGACCGGCGTTTCGACAGCGGCCATCGGCGACGGCGCTTCGACGGCCGCGATCACCACAGCTGCGTCGGCAACCGGCGCCGCGTCTTCCGCAGGGGCGGCTTGCGCCGCTGTCTCGACTTCTTCGACGGCTGCCACCACGGCTGCCTCGACGGCCGGCGCGGCCTCGACGCGCGCCGGGCGCTGGTCGCGGCGCGGCGCGTAGCCCGGTTCGTCGCTCGACGGCAGCACTTCGAGGGCAGCCGGATCGAACATCGGCGGCAGCTCGTCGGCGCCGTTCAGGCCGCCAGCGGCGAGTTCGTTGTCGTCGCCATCGGCGGCATCGTCCGCTGCGTCGCCTTCGCTGCCGGGCGCCCCGTTCGAGTTGCGTTCGCCGGCTTCGCCATTGCGGCCACGGCCGCGACCGCGGCGGCCACGCCGACCCCGCCGGCTGCCGCCTTCGCGCGGTTCGCCATTGGCGGCGGTGGCGGCCGGATCGGCAGCCACGGCGTCGCCTTCGGCGGGGTTGTCGACTGCCGTCGACGCCAGCAGCGCGCTCATCGATTCCACCGGCGCAGCGGCTGCGGCGGCATCGGCCAGCAGTGGCGCGCCGACCACGGCGGCTGCGACGGCGACGGCTGGCAGTTCGCCATCCGCAGCCGCTGCTGCCGGACGCGGTGCCGGGTTCTGCGGCTGGCGCGGTGCCTGCGGCTGGCGCGGCTGCTGCTGGCCGCGCTCGCCACGTCCTTCGCCACGGCCGTCCTGGCGTGCGTCCTGGCGGCCCTGGCCGCCATTCTGGTTCTGCGGCCGGTTGTTGTTGCCGTTGCCATTGCTGGCGCCGTCGGCACGCGGCTCGTTGCCGTTGCGGCCGTCGCGGCGCGGCGGCTGCTGGCCGTCGCGGCGCGCATCCCGGTTGCCGTCGCGGCCGCCGTCCTGGCGACCGTCGCGGCGCTGCTGGCCGTCCTGCGGCCGGCCGCCGTCACGGCGTCCGTCGCGATTGCCGTCACGTCCGCCATCACGGCCTTGGCGCTGCTGGCCGCCCTGCTGCTGGCCGCCGTTGCGGGCGCCCTGCTGCTGGCGCTGGCCGTTGCTGTTGCCGTCGGCCTTGCGGGCCGGCGTAGCGGTGTTGCTGGCGCGCTTGCCGATGCCGAGCAGGCGCAGCACCCAGGCGACGAAGCCGCCCGAGGCCACCGGCTTCAGCACGGCCGCCGGTGCCGGCAGCTGCGTCTTGGCGGCGGGCGCCGCGATGGTCGGGTCCGGCGCATCCAGCGGTAGCGGTGCCGGGGCATTCGGCAGCAGCGCCTTGACGGCGGCTTCGCCGGAGGCGCCACGCGGCCCCTGCGGGGTGCCGCTGCCGACCAGCGCAGCGCGCGCCTCGGCCTTGAAGTCCTGCGGCAGGCGGTAGCTCATGCCGGCGTTTTCGCCCTGCGACAGATGGTCGGTGCGGATGCGCAGGATTTCGTACTTCGGCGTTTCCAGCGTCTCGTTCGGCACCAGGGTGACGACCACCATGTAGCGCGATTCCAGCTCGCCGATCACGCCGCGCTTCTCGTTGAGCAGGAAGGTGGCGACATCGACCGGCAGCTGCGCGATCACGCGGCCGGTGCGGTCCTTCATGCACTCTTCCTCGATCAGGCGCAGCGCGGCCAGCGCCAGCGATTCGACCGAGCGGATCTGGCCGCGGCCTTCGCAGCGCGGGCAGGCGATCTGGGTGTGCTCGGACAAGCTGGGGCGCAGGCGCTGGCGGCTCATTTCCAGCAGGCCGAAGCGGCTCAGGCGGCCGACCTGCACGCGGGCGCGGTCGATGTCGCAGGCTTCCTGCACGGCCTTCTCGACTTCGCGCTGGTTCTTGGTCGAGTTCATGTCGATGAAATCGATCACGATCAGGCCGCCGAGATCGCGCAGGCGCAGCTGGCGGGCGATTTCCTCGGCCGCTTCCAGGTTGGTCTGCAGTGCGGTTTCCTCGATGCCGCCCCCGCCGGTCGCCTTCGCCGAGTTGATGTCGATCGCGGTCAGCGCTTCGGTGTGGTCGATGACGATCGAGCCACCGGATGGCAGGCGGACCATGCGCTCGTGCGCCGATTCGATCTGGCTTTCGACCTGGTAGCGCGAGAACAGCGGGATGTCGTCGCGGTACAGCTTCAGCTTGTGCTTCTCGGCCGGCATCGAGCGCTCCATCTGCGCCCGGGCTTCCTCGTAGATCTCGGCGTTGTCGACGATCACCTCGCCGATGTCCGGGCGCAGGTAGTCGCGCAGCGCCCGCAGCACGACGTTGTTTTCCTTGTACAGCGGGAACGGCGCCGGCAGCTCGCCGGCCGCCTGGGTAATGCGGCCCCAGGTGTCGGCCAGCTGGTCGAGGTCGGTCTGCAGTTCGGGTGCGGAGCGGCCGATGCCGTTGGTGCGAACGATGATGCCCATGCCGTCCGGAATGGTCAGCGCCGCCAGTGCCTCGCGCGCTTCCTCGCGTTCCTCGCCTTCGACGCGCCGGGAAATGCCGCCGGCCTTCGGGTTGTTCTGCATCAGCACCAGGTAGCGGCCAGCGAGGCTGACGTAGGTGGTCAGCGCGGCGCCCTTGTTGCCGCGTTCTTCCTTTTCGACCTGGACGATGATCTCCGAGCCTTCGGCGATCAGTTCCCGCATGTTGTTCTTGCCGCCGCCGGCCGGAGCATTCGGCCGGTAGTAGTCGCGGTGGATTTCCTTCAGCGGCAGGAAGCCGTGACGTTCCGCGCCGTAGTCGACGAAGCAGGCTTCGAGGCTCGGCTCGACGCGGGTGATCTTGCCCTTGTAGACATTGGACTTGCGCTGCTCGCGCGAGGCCAGTTCGATATCAAGGTCGTAAAGCTTTTGCCCGTCGACGATGCCCACGCGCAATTCCTCGCGCTGTGTGGCGTTGATCAGGATTCTCTTCATGGTGGCGGTCTCGAATGCTGTCTGTTGACACGCTCGACCGCGCGACACGGGATGCGGCGCGTCTGTGGCGCGCCTCGATCGTTACGAAATTGTGATGGTTCGATCGTCGATTCATCCCCGCCTCGTGCGGGAACGCTGGATGTGCGGAACGCCGACCCGTCAGGGATCAGCGTGCTGATGGCTAGCGGAATTGGCGCTGGCAAGGCGGACGGTTTTGTTACCATGCGCACCCGCTGAGTCCTGCCAGGGCCCCGGCGACAACCCGTGGGTCGATCGCTGAGTTTTTCGTCTGGCACCTGCGCGACAGACGTGCCGAAGTGTGCCACGAACTTCCCGCCTGCGGTAGTTTTGCGTTGCCGCTCAAGGGCATGGCTCGAACCGGCCGTCCCCGACCAGCAACGGCGGTTTCACCGAGCCATTGGCTCGCCGCCGGATCCCGGCGTCACGGTCCTGACGCACTGCCGTAACCACGTTGCCCCGCCGAGATCGCCGTGAATCGCAAGCCTGCCGCCAAGTCCGCCGCTTCCCGTCCGGGCTCCCGGCCACCCGCTCGCAAGGCTGCGCCGGCGGCCGGCCGCACCGCTGGCAAGCCGGCTGCCCGCAGCGGCGGCGGTGGCGGCAATCAGCCGCGTGCGGCGCGGCCAGCAGGTGGCAAGTCGGGCTATGCGCCGCGCCAGAAGGGCGACTGGAACAATGTGCTGAACCCGCTGCCGGCGCGGTCGGACAAGCCGGCCGGCCGGCCGGCGGCAGCGGCCCCGGCGGATCGCGCGGCCATGCGCAGCAAGGATGCCGGACGCCCGAAGGCGGCAAGGCCGGCTGCGGCCGGCACGGCACGGCCGGCGTCGAAACCGGCGGCGAAGGTCGCGTCCGGCAAGCCGTTCTCTGGCCGGCCGGCCGCGCCAGCGCGGAAGAAGGTCCACGCGCCGAAGTTCAATCCGGTGTCGCGCGCGGCCGTGAAGGCCAAGGTCGCCGAGCCGGCCAACCTGCCGAGCGTGGTCGTGCACATGACGATCGGCCCGAACGAGGACGGCCAGCGCATCGACAACTACCTGATGAAGTGCCTGCCGGGCGTGCCGAAGTCGCACATCTACCTGATCCTGCGTTCCGGGCAGGTGCGGGTGGACGGCGGCCGGGCGAAGCCGGACCGCAAGCTGGCGCTGGGCGAGGAAGTGCGCATTCCGCCGGTGCGGATCGCCGAGAAAACCGAGCAGGTGCGGGCGCCGGACGCGGTGCTGAACCGGCTGCGCGAGGCCATCGTCCACGAGGACGAGCATTACCTGGCGATCTGCAAGCCGGCCGGGCTCGCCTCGCATGGCGGCACCGGCATCGCCTACGGCGTCATCGAGGCGGCGCGCAGCTGGGGCAAGTACGACTTCCTGGAACTGGCCCACCGTCTCGACCGCGACACCAGCGGCGTGCTGCTGCTGGCGAAATCCCGCCCGGGCCTGCTGCGCGCCCAACGCGCGTTCCGCGAAGGCCTGGCCGACAAGCGCTACTTCGCGCTGATCGTCGGCCGGCTGCAGGGCGGCGCCCGCGATGTCGACGCCGCGCTGGTCAAGCGCTCGATTCCCGGCGGCGAGCGCTTCATCGACATCGACGAGGAAGACGGCAAGCCGTCGAAGTCGCGCTTCGTGCCGCAGGCGCACTACAAGGACGCCACGCTCTGCGAGGTGCACATCTTTTCCGGCCGCACCCACCAGATCCGCGTGCATGCACTGGCGCTCGGCCATCCGGTGGCCGGCGACCGTAAGTACGGCCTCCGCGACGACCAGAAGCCGATCCGCGACAAGGGCCTGCGGCGGATGTTCCTGCACTCGCACTTCCTGCAGCTGCCGGCCGATGGCGAGTTCGGCAAGCTGATCCTCAACGCGCCGATGACCGAGGAACTGCGCGAGTTCCTCGACGTGCTCGGGCCGGGACGCTGAGCGCATGCCGGCGTTCGAGCTGCTGATCTTCGACTGGGATGGAACCCTCGCCGATTCGGCCGGGCTGATCGTCAGCACCACGCAGGCGGCGATCCGCGATCTCGGCCTGCCGCCGCGCGAGAACCATCAGATCGCCGAGCTGATCGGCCTTGGGCTGGAAGACGGCATGCGCCGCCTGTATCCGGAGTTCGAGCCGCAGTGGGTGATGCGCCAGCTGATGCTGCATCGCCGGGAATCCGGGCTGAAGATCCATTCGACGCCGCTGTTCGACGGTGCCGCCGATGCGCTGGCGGAACTGCGCGGCCTCGGCTTCCGGCTGGCGGTGGCCACCGGCAAGCCGCGCGCCGGGCTGGAAGGCGCGTTCGACGATCACGGCCACGTCCGGCCGCTGTTCGAGACCAGCCGCTGCGCCGACGAAACCGCCGACAAGCCGCATCCGCTGATGCTCGAGGAAATCCTGCGCGAAACCGGCGTGTCCCCCGAGCGGGCGCTGATGATCGGCGACACCGAATACGACGTGGCGATGGCGCGGGCGATCGGCATGCCGGCGCTCGGCGTGGCCTGCGGCGTCCACGAACCCGGCCGCCTGCACAAGGCCGGCGCGCGGGCGGTGGTCGACGGGGTGCATGCGCTGCCGGCCTGGCTGGTTGGTGGCTAACGCCCGCGATCAGTTCGGGCTCTGCCGCCCACACTAATCCTTGAATTTGATTGACGGCTCACCGACAGCAGAGATCTTCGCTGCATCTGCTAGTTAGCGGTCAACGACGTACTCCCGGAGGTTAAGCTCTAACAAGACCGTCTTTACGTGTGGACTGGTGTCCACGGCGGCCCTGCAATCAGGTTGCTCATCGACGTACTGCCTGACTGCCTCGAAAATCGGCGTGATCAAGCAGCGTTCAAGGTTGTAGCAGTCCAAGCGGATGTTGACGTCCGACCTGTCGGATTCCGGGAACTGGGCTGCTAGGTGGCCGCCAACTACAGCGTCAAAGCATGCGAGAAGACGATCTTGCAGGCGATGAAGCTCAACCTCGTGTTTCTCCGGGGGCCACGGTCCTTCTTCCACCAAGACGAGATTCCACGTGCCATTTGGACTCTGAGTGATCAGGTCTACTGTAAGCGAGCTATCCATTTGCTTTGACGGCTAATGCGGCGCGTAAGCGGAGGCGCGGGCGTCGACTTGATGCTCTTGCTAGGGCTCAAATGCTAGGGCTCAAAGTCTGGATCGTCGGCGTCGGGGTCCTCCTCCTCGGAAAGAAATGGCGGCTTCATATGAACTACCTTCGGGCCGCGACGCATCTTGTAGGCTCTTCGGAACAAATCGTGGTCCCGCAGCAATTTCTGTAAGCCTTCAACGACTTGACCAGATAGATCATTGCCCGAAAGGCATAGCTGTCTTGTGATTTCCAGTTCAAGAAGGCACTCATCAAAGAGTGCAATTGCTTCAGGCCTATTCATTCGGGCGCGCACATGTGACACGCCTCGCATTAGGTCATCAAATGCCGTTTCCGTTGTCACAGGCGCCCGCGAACCTCGGTTTTGGTTTGCAAAGGCGAAATCGGGGACGCCGAGCAATACCCAGGAAAAGGTATCTGAGACCTCGCCATAAGTTGAAGGAAAGTGGTCGCTCACGTGAGCACTATTGCATGTTCATGGCAGCGACTGGCCGATCGCCGCCAGCAGCCGGCGCACCGCGATCAGCGGCAGGCCGACGAGGCCGGTGGCGTCGGCGCTGTCGATCGCCTCGACCAGCGCGATGCCGAGCCCCTCGCTCTTGAAGCTGCCGGCGCAGTCGAAGGCCGGCTCGGCGTCGACATAGCGCTCGATTTCCTCGGCCGTCAGCTGGCGGAAACGCACGCGGGTCAGATCGACGTGGCGATGCACCGCGCCGCTGGCCGCCTGGACCAGCGCGACAGCGGTGATGAAATCGACCTGTCGGCCGGATTGCGCGCTGAGCTGGGCAATTGCGGCGTCCCGGCTGCCGGGCTTGCCGAGCACGCGGTCGCCCAGCGCGGCGACTTGGTCGGAGCCCAGCACCCAGCGTTCCGGGAATCGCGCTGCCAGCCGCTGCGCCTTGACCTCTGCCAGCCGTTCCGCAAGCGCCTGCGGCGATTCACCTGGAAGGCGGCTTTCGTCCGCATCCGAGGCAATTGCCTCGAATGGCACACCCAGGCGGGCCAGGAGGCTGGCGCGGTAGCGGGAGCCTGAAGCGAGAATCAGCGGAAGACGTGGCGTGATGGGCGACATGGACAAAACAGGTCAGTGCGGAGCATAGGAATGTTAATCCGGCGAAAATCCCCCCCGGATCGGGTACATTCAGTGCATTAGATTCGCAAATAACGCAGGTTAACTGCGATTCATTCTTGACAGGGACTCAATCTGATGAATTCCACCGCACGCTCCCGAGCCTCGGCGTTGCTTGCCGTGCTGTTGCTCGGGCCGATGCAGCTGGCTGCGGCGCCTACGCTGGTCGTCGACGGTGATGGCGACGGCGTGTCCGACGAACTCGACGATTGCCCGTACACCCCCGCTGGCACCAAGGTGAATGCCGACGGTTGCAGCATCAATGGCGATGCCGACGGCGACGGCGTGCCCGACGCGGCGGACCAGTGCCCGTATTCGGTCGCAGGAACGCCGGTCGGCGCCGATGGCTGTGCGCTCGATGATGATTTCGACGGTGTAGCCAATGGCCGTGACCAATGCCCGGCGACGCCGGCCGGCGAGCGCGTCGACGGCAACGGCTGCAGCCTTGACGCTGCTAGCGCTGCGGCGCCGGCTGATCCGACTCCGACTCCGACTCCGACTCCGGCTCCGGCACCGGTTGCTGCCGGCACCCCAGCTCCGGCTCCTGCACCGGTTGCCGCCGCTACCCCGGCGCCGGCGGCCGCACCGGCAGTGGCTGCCCCAGTTGACGGCAAGGCCGACGGCGATGCCGATGGCGTACCCGATGTGATCGACCAGTGTCCTTATTCGGTGCGCGGCGCGCGCGTCGATGCCGATGGCTGCTCGCTGGATGACGATTTCGACGGCGTGGCCAATGGCCGCGACCGCTGCCCCGGCACGGCGCTTGGCGAGCGGGTCGACGAAAACGGCTGCACGGCAACCGCCTCGACGGCTGCACCGGCGGCTGTGGTCGCCACCACGCCGCCGACTGCCGCCACCGACAGCCCGCCGCAGCCCCTGGTTACCGCGCCTCCGGCAGCGCAGGCTGCTGCTCCGGTGCCAGCGACGCCGGGGGTTGCCAAGCCGGCCGAGCCGCTGGCCCGGGGAACGGAGCCGCCACCGCCGGAGCCGACCATCGTGCCGGGTGACACGCCGGCGCCGGTCGAGCCGCCGGCCACTGCCGCCACCGCCCTGCCGCTGCCGCCACCGGCAGCGACCCCGCCGGTCGTCGAGACGCCGGCCGTGGCCATGCCGCCTGCCGCCGCAGCTACCCCGGCGCCGGTCGAGAACCAGCCGCAGGTGCGCCGCCAGCCGAATGTTCCGGTGATCACGCTGACGCCCGGCGATGTGTTGAAGCTGCAGCGCGACCCGCGCGTCAATGCATCGGAGTTCGCGCCGCAGCCGGCGCCGCTGCCTTCGTCGTCGCCCTCATCAGCGCCGGCAGCGGAAAAAGTGCCGTCGGTAAACCTGTCGCCGTCGGGCGGTTCGCCCGGGCAGCCGGTACCGGCAGTGAGCCAGCCAGCGCCACAACCGGCGGTCCGCCGTCAGCCGAACGTGCCGCAGGTCCAGCTGAAGCCGGGCGCGCTGCCGTCACCGGACGCGCGCACCGGTACGGTCCGCCTGCCAGCGTCGCCGACGCCGGCTCAGCCGGCGCCCTGAAGCGCCGGCAGCACCTGGCCCCGGAACGCCGGCTCCAGCGCGGCGGCCCGGGCCAGGCGGGTGTCGACCTCGCCGGGCTGCGGCAGCGGCATCAGCCAGCCGGCGAGGGCATCTTCGAGCAAGCCGGCGATCATCTCGATGTGCTCGTCGTGGTCGTTGAGCGCCGGGATGTAGCGGAACGCGCGCCCGCCGTGGGCGACGAAATCCTCGGCGACGCCGATCGAGATTTCCTCCAGCGTTTCCAGGCAGTCGGCCGCGAAGCCGGGGCAGATGACATCCAGCGTCTTCACGCCGCGCGTCGCCAGCGCGCGCACCGTGGCATCGGTGTACGGCTGCACCCACGGCGCTTTGCCGAAGCGGCTCTGGAAGCTGATCGAGTAGGCGTCCTTCGGTAGTTCCAGTGCTTCGGCCAGCAGGCGACCGGTCTTCTGGCACTGGCAGTAGTACGGATCGCCGGCGGTCACGTAGTGCTGCGGCACGCCGTGGAACGACATCAGCAGATGATCGCCCCGGCCCTGGGTCTCCCAGTGCCGACGCACGCTGTTGGATAGCGCGGCGATGTGGCTGGGATGGTCGTGGTAGCTGCTCATCGTCCGCAGTTCCGGCATCCAGCGGCGCTTCTGCGTTTCGGCGAACACGGTGTCGAAGCAGGCGGCGGTCGTCGAGCCGGAATACTGCGGATACAGCGGCAGCACGACGATCCGCCGCACGCCCTGCTGTTCCAGCGCGGCGATCGCCGATTCCACACTCGGGTTGCCGTAGGTCATCGCCAGTTCCACCGGCACCTCGCGGCCGTACTGGGCGGCGAGCCTGGCCTTCAGCTTCACTGCCTGACGCTTCGAGTGGACGATCAGCGGCGAGCCTTCGTCCATCCAGATCGAGCCGTAGGCATGGGCCAGGCGTTTCGGCCGGAACGGCACGATGAACAGATAGAGGATCGGCAGCCACAGCGCGCGCGGCAGTTCGACCACGCGCGGGTCGCCGAGGAACTGGGCCAGGTAGCGGCGGATCGCCGGGCCGGTCGGGGCGTCGGGCGAGCCGAGATTCATCAGCAGCACGCCGGTGCGGCCGGTGGCGCGATGAGCGATGTCGGTGAGGTTGGGCGGGTTCATGCGGATCGGGAATTCGGGGCGGACAGTGTATCGGTGGCGGCGCTGCCGGACCGGGCAAATGCCACGGCGATGCGTTTGGACTTTCCTTGGAACCGTGCTGCCGGTGTAGCGTCTGCAGCCGCGAGCCGTCCAGCGTTGACGGCGCGCGCATCACCACCATCCGACAACAACCCCGCCGAGAACGACACATGTCCGATACCCCGCTGCGCTTCGAGACCCTGGCCATCCACGCCGGCTACCAGCCGGACCCGACGACCCGCGCGGTCGCGGTGCCGATCTACCAGACCGTGGCGTTTGCCTTCGACGACACCCAGCACGGTGCCGACCTGTTCGACCTGAAGGTCGCCGGCAACATCTATTCGCGGATCATGAATCCGACCAACGACGTGCTGGAGCAGCGGCTGGCAGCGCTCGAAGGCGGCATCGGCGCGCTGGCGCTGGCCTCCGGCCAGGCAGCGGTGACCTATGCGATCCAGACCATCGCTGGCGTCGGCGACAACATCGTGTCGGCCAGCACGCTGTACGGCGGCACCTACAACCTGTTCGCCCACACCCTGCCGCAGTTCGGCATCGAGACGCGCTTCGCCGATCCGCGCAATCCGGCCAGCTTCGCGCCGCTGATCGACGCCAGGACCAAGGCGGTGTTCATCGAATCGATCGGCAACCCGCTCGGCAATGTCACCGACATCGCCGGGATCGCCAAGATCGCCCACGCCGCCGGCGTGCCGCTGATCGTCGACAACACCGTGGCCACGCCCTACCTGCTGCGGCCGATCGAGCACGGCGCCGACATCGTCGTGCACTCGCTGACCAAGTACCTCGGTGGCCACGGCACCACGCTGGGCGGCGCCATCGTCGACTCCGGCAAATTCCCGTGGGCCGAGCACAAGGCGCGTTTTCCGCGCCTGAACGAGCCGGACCCGAGCTATCACGGCGTGGTCTACACCGAGGCGCTGGGCCCGGCGGCCTACATCGGCCGCGCCCGCGTGGTGCCGCTGCGCAATACCGGTGCGGCGCTGTCGCCGTTCAATGCCTTCCAGATCCTGACCGGCATCGAGACGCTGGCGCTGCGCATGGACCGGATCACCGACAACGCGATCAAGGTCGCCCGCTTCCTGAAGGCGCAGCCGCAGGTGAAGTGGGTCGGCTATGCCGGCCTTGAAGACCATCCGCAGCACGCGCTGGCCCAGGCCTATTTCGGCGGCCGGGCATCCGGGATCATCACCTTCGGACTGAGCGGCGGCCGGCCGGCCGGCGCCCGCTTCCAGGACGCGCTGAAGCTGTTCACCCGGCTGGTCAACATCGGCGATGCCAAGTCGCTGGCCACCCATCCGGCATCGACGACGCACCGCCAGCTGTCACCGGCGGAACTGGAAAAAGCCGGTGTCAGCGAGGACACCGTGCGGCTGTCGATCGGCATCGAGCACATCGACGACCTGATCGCCGATCTCAGCCAGGCGATCGCTGCCGCCAGCGCCTGAGTCGGTTCGTCCAGGCCATCCGCCGGTGCGTCGCTTCAGGACGGCCGGCGGATCTCGCCGGCCGCAAGGCGACGGAAATAGCCGTGATAGGCGGCCATCGCCTTGTGGCCGAGCACGAGCATCAGCGGCAGGTTGATCAGGTACATGAAGCCGAGGCCGACGGTGGAGATCGCATCGAGCTGGCCCGAGGTTTCGATGAAGCCGAAGCAGGCCACCGCCGCCGCCACGCACCAGGTGATCCGGTACGGCGTGATCGCCTGTGGCCCGATCAGGTAGATCACGCCCTGCTCGCCGTAGTAGCCGTAGCTGATGATGCAGGACAGGCCGAACACCCAGACGGCGATGGTGATCAGCCATCTCCCCAAGCCCGGATGCACCTTGTCGAAGCCCTTGGCGACCAGGGTGGAGCCGCGATAGTCGGCGTAGACGCCGGCATCCAGCAGGGTCGGCGCGACGGTCGCTTCGATCGGCATCCAGCGCAGCGATTTCGCATCGTCACCGAGCACGCCGTAGAGCCGCGTGCGGACGCCGGCCTTGTCGACCATCACGAATACCGGCGCGCTTGCTTTCCAGTCCTCGCGCGTCGCGCCTGACTGCTCGGGAATGCCGGCGAGGTCCGGCTGCCAGTGGCCCGGCGCGGCTTCGACGATCGCCGGCGGTGTGCTCCACAGCGCGGCCGGCGCGCGATTCCAGATGCCGGTCGACAAGACCACGAGGCCGGTCACGGTGCAGACGAAGATCGTGTCGATGAACGGTTCCAGCCCGGCCACGACCCCTTCGGTGACCGGCTCCGGCGTCTTCACGGCCGCGTGCGCAATCGGCGCGGTGCCGAGGCCCGCCTCGCTGGAGAACAGGGCCCGCTTCATGCCCCACATGAACGCGCCGCCCATGCTGCCGCCGGCGAAGGCGCCGACGCCTTCGGTCGGCGAGAACGCGCTGCTGACGATCAGGGAGAACAGCGCCGGCAGGCTGTCGGCCTCGTGCAGGATCACGTAGACGCCGACGATCACATAGACGCCGCACTTGAACGGCACCAGCGTCTTGGTGACATTGCCGATGCGCCGGATGCCGCCGAGGATCACGGCGGCGGCGGCGCTGGCCAGGATCACGCCGGTCAGCCAGGTCGGCACGCCGAAGTATTCGCGGGTGGTGTCGGCGACGCTCCAGGTCTGGAACATGTTGCCGCCGGTGAACGCGAACAGCAGCAGCGCGAAACAGAAAGCTACGCCGACGATGCGGCCGAACGGTTTCAGCTTGGGGTTCAGCTGCGCCAGGCCGTCACGCGCGACATACATCGCGCCGCCGTGCGGATTGCCGGGCTCGGAGGTGTCGCGGTAGAGCAGCGACAAGGTCACCTCGGTGGTCTTCAGCGCCATGCCGATCAGGCCGACGACCCACATCCAGAACACCGCACCCGGGCCGCCGAAATCGACCGCGATCGCCATGCCGGCGATCGCACCCAGGCCGACCGTGCCGCTCATCGCTGCGGTCAGCGCCTGGAAGTGGGTCAGCGCCCCTTCACCGTGGGAGGTATCGATGCCGCGGCCGGCGACTAGCGCCAGGCCGTGGGTCAGCGAGCGGTACTGGCAGAACTTGCTCCAGGCCGAAAACAGCAGGCCGATGCCGAGCAGCGCCAGCAGCATCGGCACTGACAGCAGCGTGTTGTTGACCGCGTCGATCGCTGCCCAGAAGGCATCCATGGTCGCGCCTCAGCCCTTGGCGAGCTTGGAGTGACTGCGCGAATAGCCGAAGTAGATCGCCTGGCCGATGGCCAGCCAGATCGCGAACGCCGTCCAGGTGGTCTGGCCGAGGCGGGTCATCAGATAGCCGCAGGACAGCACGCCGAGCACCGGCAGCAGCGGCCCGAACGGCGCCTTGAACGGCCGCTTCAGATCGGGCCGGGTGCGGCGCAGCACCAGCACGCCGACGCAGGCGATGACGAACGCGCCGAGCGTGCCGATGTTGGCGGTGTCGGCCAGTTCGCCGAGCGGCACGAAGCCGCCGAGCAGCAGCATGATCAGGCCGGCGGCGATGATCGAGCCGACCGGCGTCCGGGTTTCCGGGTGCAGGGTGGCGAAGAACGGCGGCAGCAGGCCGTCGCGGGAAATTGCGAACAGCACGCGGGTCAGGCCGTAGAACATCACCAGCATCACCGTGGTCAGGCCGGCGATGGCGCCGATCGAGATCAGCCCGGCGGCGGTCTTCTGGCCGATCTGCAGCAGCGAGTAGGCGACCGGCGAGCCGACGTTCAGCGAGGTGTACGGCACGATGCCGGTCAGCAGGCCGGACACCACGATGTAGAGAATCGTGCAGGCGCCGAGCGAGCCGAGGATGCCGATCGGCAGGTCGCGCGACGGCTTCCTGGTTTCCTCGGCGGCGGTCGACACCGCATCGAAGCCGAGATAGGCGAAGAAGATCTTCGAGGCGCCGTCGAACACGCCGCCCCAGCCGAAGTGCGAGTTGCCGTCGGCATCGACCACCGCATCCGGAATGAAGGGGTGCCACAAGGTCGGGTCGACGTGGAACACCGCTACCCCGATGAACAGGAAGATGGTTGCCAGCTTCACGGCGACGATGATGGCGTTGAAGATCGCGCCGATCTTGGCGCCGACCACCAGCAGGATGCCGAGCGCGAAGATGATCAGCATTGCCGGCAGGTTCATCACGCTGTCGGCGTGCTGGGTGTCGAGAAAGCTGTGGGTGATGGCGGCCGGCAGCTGCACGTCCTGCGACAGCAGCAGCGTGTTCAGGTACTCCGACCAGCCGGCCGATACCGCCGGCACCGCCACCGCGTATTCGAGCACCAGCATCCAGCCGATGATCCAGGCCGGCCATTCGCCAAGGCCTGCATAACCGTAGCCGTAGGCGCTGCCGGCGCCGCCGATCGACGAGGCCAGCTCGGCGTACGAGAGCGCCGCAAAAGTGCAGGCCAGACCGGCGACCACGAACGACAGCACCACCGCCGGCCCGGCATTGACCGCCGCCGCTTTGCCGGTCAGCACGAAGATGCCGGTTCCGATGATCGCGCCGATGCCGAGCATCACCAGATCGAAGGCGTTGAGGCTGCGCTTCAGGCCGGTGTTCTTTTCGAGATCGGTCTCGATCGCTTTGGTGCGGAACAGGCTCATCAACTTCTCCCCTGCAGCTGGCTATGGAAACGGCCCGCCGGTCGATGGACCGGCGGGCCGTCTGTTGTGCAGGGAGTATGCCGAGCGCGTTTCGTTTCGGTAAGGGAAGCGCCGGCGCGCCGCGATCAGCCCTCGATGATCGCCGTCACGCCCATGCCGCCGGCGGTGCAGATCGAGATCAGGCCGCGGCCGCCGCCGTTCTCGCTGATGATCTTGGCCAAGGTGGCAACGATGCGCGCACCGGTCGCCGCGAACGGATGACCGAGGCCCAAGCTTGATCCGCGAATGTTCATCCGCGAGCGGTCGATGCTGCCCAGCGGCTTGTCGAGACCGAGGCGTTCCTTGCAGAACGTCGGGCTTTCCCAGGCCTTGAGCGTGCACAGCACCTGGGCGGCGAAGGCTTCATGGATCTCGTAGAAATCGAAGTCCTGCAGCTTGAGCCCCATCCGCGCCAGCATCCGCGGCACGGCGAAGGCCGGGGCGATCAGCAGACCATCCTTGCGGCCGGAGGCGAAATCCACCGCTGCCGTTTCATAGGCGGTCAGATAGGCCAGCGGCTTGTGGCCGTGGGCCTTGGCCCAGTCGTCGGAGGCCAGCAGCACGGCGGCGGCGCCATCGGTCAGCGGCGTGGAATTGCCGGCGGTCAGGGTGCCGTTGGCCTTGTCGAAGGCCGGTTTCAGCGAGGCCAGCTTGGCCAGCGTGGTGTCGCCGCGCAGGTTGTTGTCGCGGTTCAGGCCGGCGTATGGCACCACCAGGTCGCCGAAGAAGCCGGAGTCGTAGGCGAGTGCCGCCTTCTGGTGCGATTCCAGCGCCAGCTGATCCTGCTCGGCGCGCGGAATGCCCCACTGCTTGGCCATCAGCTCGCAGTGCGCGCCCATGCTGAGGCGGGTGCGCGGTTCGTTGTTGCCGGGGATCAGCGGCACCAGATGCTTCGGCCGGAACTTGGCGAACGCGGCCAGCCGCTGGCCGGCGGTCTTGGCGCGATTGGCTTCGAGCAGGATCTTGCGCAGGCCTTCGCCGACGCCGATCGGCGCGTCCGACGCGGTGTCGACACCGGCACCGATGCCGCTTTCGATCTGGCCGAGCGCGATCTTGCTGCCGACCGTCATCACCGTTTCCAGGCTGGTGCCGCAGGCCTGCTGCAGGTCATAGGCCGGGGTTTCGGCCGACAGGCCGGACGACAGCACGCATTCGCGAGTCAGGTTGAAATCGCGCGAGTGCTTGAGCACCGCGCCGGCGGCGACTTCGCCGAGGCGCTCGCCGTGCAGCTGGTACTTGTCGACCACGGCCTTCAGCGTGGCGGTCAGCATGTCCGAGTTGCTGCGCGTGGCGTAGGCGCCGTTGGAACGGGCGAACGGAATGCGGCTGCCGCCAAGGATGGCGACCTTGCGGCCGTAGGGTTTCATCGACAAATTCTCCGAGCGAGGCGGGGCGGTGGGCGGCAACCCTCAGACACCGGGTTGCGGCCAGAGACCGCATATTGCGGCGCAACATTCTAGCGCCACAGCCGTCAAAGTTTACAAGTGTTTACTTGATCGCCGCCCGGCCCGGTGCGCAGCCAAGCGCCGCAGCCGTCCAGAGCAGTTCGGTGCTGGCCACGACGGGGAAGCGCGGGCGCTACGCGATATCGGACTGGCCGGCACGCGCAGCCACGGTTTTCTGGAAGCCGCCGCCGCGCTGGCCCGGGCGCGGGCGACGAACCTGCTGCCGCGCTGAGCTTGTCGGCTCTTGAAAGCCGGACCGGGATTCCCCAGAAAAGTCACCACGGGTGGCGCCAGCGCGGCGCACCGGGATGGTGCAGAGAAAATTAAGTTCTGCACCCCCTTGTAACGCCGGGGATGCCCCCTAGAATTAGCAGCCTCCGGGGGAGAGTGCTAACAACAAGACCGATGCGCAGCCGCGCGAAGGTCGCCGCCCCTCCGGAACTGTCGGCACTACCAAACAACCAGGAGTTGAGAACATGAGTCTGCGTCCCCTGCACGACCGCGTCATCGTCAAGCGCCTCGAGGAAGAGAAGAAGTCCCTGGGCGGCATCATCATCCCGGACTCGGCCGCCGAAAAGCCGCTGAAGGCGGAAGTGATCGCGGTCGGCGCCGGCAAGCGCACCGATGACGGCAAGGTCCACGCCCTCGACGTGAAGGCCGGCGACACCATCCTGATCGGCAAGTACTCGGGCACCGAAGTGAAGGTCGACGGCCAGGATCTGGTGATCCTGCGCGAAGACGACATCCTCGCGGTGTTCTCGAAGTAATCCGCTTCACCCCCTAATTCCGCAACACGAGGAACTCGAAAATGGCAGCCAAAGAAGTCAAGTTTGCAGACGACGCCCGCAGCCGCATGGCCAATGGCGTCAACATTCTCGCCAACGCCGTCAAGGTGACCCTGGGCCCGAAGGGCCGCAACGTCATCCTCGACAAGTCGTTTGGCGCGCCGACCGTGACCAAGGACGGCGTCTCCGTCGCCAAGGAAATCGAACTGAAGGACAAGTTCGAGAACATGGGCGCCCAGCTGGTGAAGGAAGTCGCTTCGAAGACCTCCGACGCCGCCGGCGACGGCACCACCACCGCCACCGTGCTGGCCCAGGCGATCCTCGCCGAAGGCCTGAAGGCCGTGGCCGCGGGCACCGACCCGATGGACATCAAGCGCGGCATCGACAAGGCCGTCGAGACCGTAACCAGCGAAATCAAGAAGCAGGCCGTGCCGTGCAAGGACCGCAAGGCCATTGCCCAGGTCGGCACCGTGTCGGCGAACTCCGATGAAGCGATCGGCGAAATCATCGCCACCGCGATGGACAAGGTCGGCAAGGAAGGCGTGATCACCGTCGAAGACGGCTCGGGCCTCGAGAACGAGCTGGACGTCGTCGAAGGCATGCAGTTCGACCGCGGCTACCTCAGCCCG
>JAPLSA010000012.1 GCA_026398815.1 Gammaproteobacteria bacterium | reverse complement strand
CCCGTATTCCCGCGCACGCGCCAGCCCTTCCGATTCCGGGTCAACTCCCACCATCCACACCGGCTCCAGCACCGGCGAGCGCCGCAGCTTGTACAACAGGTCCGTCCCGATGTTCCCGGGGCCGATGATCGCGCAGCGGATCTTGTTGCTCATGTCGTGCAAGGGCTCCGGAAGCCGCCGAGCCAACCGCTGGCAGTGACGGCGGCGCCTGCGGGCGGCGCTGTCGACACCGCGTTGCAGGCGGGGCTCGTGTTGAATGGGAAGGTACCGTACTATCTCGTTCGCACACTTTCAACATTCCGGCTAAACGGCTTGTAAGTTGCAAAACCAACCTCTTGATCGGTCAAAGAATGAATGTTCCCGACACGGCGGCCCGCCCGCCGCAAGCCCGCGAAAGCCAGCAGCGCCAACTGCGCCAGGCCGCCCGCGCACTGGCCCGCAGCGGCCTCGTGCACGCCTACGGCCACTGCAGCCTGCGGCTGGATGCCGAGCATTTCCTGGTCTGCGCCGCGAAGCCGATGGGCACCCTGCTGCCGAGCGACGCCGGCACCGTGGTGCGCACCACCGGGCCGCTGCCGGACGGCGTGCTCGGCGAGGTACGCATCCACCAGCAGGTCTATGCGCGGCGGCCGGAGGTCGGCGCGATCTGCCGGATCATGCCGCCGCAGACCGGCCTGCTGGCGCTGCTGAAGCGCACACCGCTGGCGCGCCACGGCTTCGGCGCCTATTTCGCCAAGCCGGATGGCAGCGGCCCGGTGCTCTGGGACGATCCCCGGCTGCTGCGCGACGATGCCGCCGCCGCCCGGCTGGCGGAAACGCTTGGCGCCGGCAATGCGCTGGTGATGCGCGCCAACGGCGCGGTGGTGGTCGGCGCCGACCTGATCGAGGCCGTGACGCTGTCGTGGTTCCTGGAAGAGGCGGCGAGAGTCGAGACCGGGCTGATGGCGCTCGGCCAGGACGGCGATCACACGCGGCTCAGCGCCGACGAGACCGTGGCCCGCCAGGTGGTGGCCGGACGCGTCTACGAGCGCATGTGGGAACACCTGAGCTTCGGCGATCCGGAGCCGCTGGACCCGGTATGACGGCCGCCTGCGGGTTCGCCCCAGACTTGTTGCCGGGGCGGGCCTTGATGACAGTGGTCACGCTGCTACCAGTGCCCGCAGATACGTACAAAACGGGCTCGCCACCGCCTTTCGGGAAAGGACACACACCATGACGCTGACCCAGATTGCCTTCCTGCTGTTCGCCGCCATTGCCGCCGGTGGCCTGACCATGGCCGCGATCATCACCTTCGGCAAATCACCGCCGGCGTTCATGGGCGTCGGTCACGGGCTTGGCGGGCTCGCCGCCTGCGCCACGCTGTTCGTGGCCAACCTGCAAGGCGGCGACGCCACGCCGGAAACGGCCTGGTGGGCGCTGATCGTGTTCACCAGCGGCCTGGCCGGCGGCCTGCTGCTGTTCCGCGTGCTGTTCAAGGGCGCCACGCCGCTGCTGCTGATTGCCGGCCACGGCAGCGTGGCGGCGCTGGGCCTGTACCTGCTGTACCCGGTGACCGGTCTCTGAAGCCGCAGCCGGGCGCGGTCGCCCGGCTTCCGTCGGCCTGATCGGCTCAGTCGGCCAGATCGGCCAGCGGGTGCGCCGCCCAGCCCGGCGCCTCGAAATAGGCCGCGATCGCGGCCGCATCGATCTGTCCCAAGGTCGCCGGCGACCAGGCCGGCGCATGGTCCTTGTCGACCAGCAGCGCCCGCACGCCTTCCGGGAAATCCGGGTTCGCGCAGCAGTGCAGCGCGATGCACAGCTCCAGCCGGAACACCTCGGCCAGCGACAGCCCGGCGGCGCGCTGGCGCACGGCCCAGACCAGCGCCGCCGTGGTCGGCGAGCCGGCGCGCAGGCTCGCGGCGGCCTTCTGCAGCCAGGGATCGTCGCCGCGATGGCCGGTGATCGCCGCCACCACTTCGGCCAGTGAATCGCCGGCGCACAGCGCCTCGATGGTCGCGGCATGAATGGCCAGCTTCGACGGCGGCAGCAGGCCGGCGGCGGCCGCTTCGAAACCCGCCAGCGCCGCGCTCAGTGCCGCGCGGTCGGCAACGGCATCGCCGGACCAGTCGATCGCCGCCAGGCGGGCGATCACCGCGTCGCGATCCGCCTGCCGCAGGCCGTGATCGGCGAGGCCGGCGGCCAGCAGGTCGGCACCGTTCAGCAACGCCCCGGTCAGCGCCGCGAACAGCCCGGCGCGAGCGCCGAGCTTCGGCAGGAACCAGCTGCCGCCGACATCCGGAAACAGGCCGATGGCGATTTCCGGCATCGCTGCGCGCGTGGTGTCGGTCACCACCCGATGGCTGGCGCCGACGAACAGGCCCATGCCGCCGCCCATGACGATGCCGCCGCCCCAGCACAGCAGCGGCTTCGGGTAGCGGTGGATGCGGTGATCGAGGCGGTATTCCTCGGTGAAGAAGGCCAGCGCCGCCGGGCTCGGGAACACGCCGGCGTCAGCGGCCACGGCGCGCGCCAGCGTCTTGACGTCGCCGCCGGCGCTGAACGCCTTGTCGCCGGCGCCGTGCAGCACCACGCAGACGATCGCCGGATCAGCGGCCCAGTCGCGCAGGCGGGCATCGAGCAGGCGGATGATCGGCAGGCCGATCGCGTGCAGCGTCTTTTCGCTGTTCAGCGTGGCGATGCCGATCCGCCGGCCATTGGCGGCCTCGACGACGCGGAACAGGACGGGATCGGCAGCGGCAAGCTCAGCAGCGGAATCGGCCATCGAAGGACAGGCTCGGGGAGGATCGGGCGGGCGCGCATTGTCGCCGACCCTTCGCCTGCCGCGCAGCGCTCAGGCCGCCTTGCGCTCCGGTTCCGGGCGGCGCCGGCGATGCGCGCGCTGGGCACGCTGCAACGCCACGAATTCGAGCACGCCGAGCATCACCATGCCGCCGAGCACGACACCCGGGTGATGAGCCAGCCTTCTTGCGATGCGATCCATGGGCGATCCTCCTGGCGCGGCCGTCCGCCGGAGCGAAAACGGGCGCGGAACTTGTATCGGCCGGAAGACTATTCCCGGTGGATGACAATGGTGTTGCCAAATGATGACCACGCCCTGCAACGCCACCGTCACCTCGCCGGAAACGCTCATCAGGCCGACACATGGCCGTCGTATTGTCGACACCTCTCCGTCGATCGATCCGCTTACCGCCACCGTGCTGCCGCAGCTCACTGCCTTGCTCGAACTGATCGACGAAGGCGCGCCCCATCTCCAGTCCCGCGTGCTCTGCGACGTGCAGGCCGGGCCGCATCGCTTCCCGGTCCATGCGCTGACGCTCGGCAATCCGTCGCCGGAGGTGCCGGCGGTCGGCTTCTTCGGCGGCGTACACGGGCTGGAGCGGGTCGGCGCCGAAGTGGTGCTGGCCTGGCTGCGCCACCTGGTCAAGCGGCTGGCCTGGGATGACAGCCTGCACGAACAGCTGCGCCAGGTGCGGCTGGTGTTCATGCCGCTGGTCAATCCCGGCGGCTTCTGGCTGGGCACCCGGGCCAACCCGAACGGCGTCGACCTGATGCGCAACGCGCCGGTCGAGGCGCGCGAGAAGGTGCCGTTCCTGATCGGCGGCCAGCGCATCTCCCGGGGCATGCCCTGGTATCGCGGCGCCGAGGGCACGCCGATGGAAGCCGAAGCGCAGGCGCTGTGCCGCTTCGTCGAGGACGAGCTGCTGGGCCGGCGCTTCAGCATCGCGGTCGACTGCCATTCCGGCTTCGGCACCGACGACCGCATCTGGTTTCCGTACGCCCACACCACGCGGCCGATCCACCACCTGCCGGAGATCCACGCGCTGCATGCGATCTTCGAGCAGACCCACGCCCATCACCCGTATGTGTTCGAGCCGCAGAGCGTGCAGTACCTGACCCACGGCGATATCTGGGATCACCTGTACCTGCGCGCGCGCAGCCAGCCGGGCGACCGGGTGTTCCTGCCGCTGACCCTGGAAATGGGCTCGTGGATCTGGATCAAGAAGAACCCGAAGCAGCTGTTTTCGCGGCTCGGCATCTTCAATCCGCTGATCCATCACCGGGTCAACCGGGTGATGCGCCGGCACATCGCGCTGCTCGATTTCCTGACCCGCGCCGCCAGCGGCTGCACGCGCTGGCTGCCCGCCAGCGCCGCCGCCCGCGAACAGCACCGGCGCACCGCGCTGTCGCGCTGGTACCGGCATCTGCCGGCATGAGCGCGCCGGCCCCGACGCCGCTGCCCGGCACCTGGGTGCTGCTGCGCGGCCTGATGCGCGACAGCCGCCACTGGGGCCGATTCCCGCTGCAGTTCCAGGCGCGCTTCCCGGACGCCCGCATCGAAACGGTCGACTTTCCGGGCAACGGCCTGCTGCATGGCGAGGTAAGCCCGGTCAGCGTGCCGGCGATGGCCGAGCACGCGCGCCGCGAGCTGCAGCGGCGCGGCTGCCCGCCGCCGTATGGCCTGCTGGCGATGTCGCTCGGCGCGATGGCCGCCACCGCCTGGGCCGAGCGGCAGCCGCAGGACCTCGCCGCAGCCGTGCTGGTCAACACCAGCCTGCGGCCCTTCAGCCCGCCGCACTGGCGGCTGCGGCCGGCGGTGTGGCCGGCGCTGCTGCGGATGCTGCTGCAGCCACCGGCGGATCGCGAGATCGAGCGGCGCATCCTGCAGCTGACCAGCCGCCGCGCGCCGGAAGCGGTGCTCGACGACTGGACCACCTGGCGGCAGAGCCATCCGGTGACGGCCGCGAATGCGCTGCGCCAGCTGGCCGCCGCCGCCCGCTACCGGGCACCGAGGCAGGCCCCGCCGGTGCCGCTGCTGATCGTCAACGGCGCGGCCGACGAACTGGTCGATCCACGCTGCTCGGCGCGGCTGGCGGCTGCCTGGCAGCAGCCGCTCGCGGTGCATCCGGACGCCGGCCACGACCTGCCGCTGGACGCCGGCGACTGGCTGGCCGATACCGTCCGCGACTGGCTGATCGGCCGCTGACCCGCCGCCGAACCGGCGGGACTCAGCCGTTGCCGGGGCGCTGCGGCAGCACCTTGCGCACCACGTCAATGAACGCCCGGAGCAGGGCCGAATCGTCTTCGGCGCGGCGGATCATGCACAGGTCGATCAGCGCCTCGTTGCGCTCCAGCGGCCGGTAGACGATGCCCGGCAGGCGCAGGTTCAGCGCCGAGTCGCTGACCATGGTCAGGCCGAAACCGGACGACACCAGCGCGATCGCGGTGACCACGTCGTCGACTTCCTGCACCACCTGCGCCGTCAGGTGGCGGCGGTGGAACAGGCCCAGCACCTGGTCGATGAAGCTCGGCCGGGGCGTGCGCGGATAGACCACCAGCGGCTCGCCGGACAGGTCGGCGATGGTCAGCTGCGAGCGCGAGACCAGGCGATGGC
The DNA here is from genome assembly GCA_026398815.1 of Gammaproteobacteria bacterium. Classification (GTDB taxonomy): domain Bacteria; phylum Pseudomonadota; class Gammaproteobacteria; order Nevskiales; family Nevskiaceae; genus Nevskia. The sequence goes on along the minus strand of JAPLSA010000012.1, from coordinate 113,478 downwards.
CGGCCGGCAGCGCTACGTTCAGCGCCTCGGCCAGCACCACGTCCCAGACCAGATCCGGCTCCTCGACGAAGAAGCGGTTGAAGCCCACCGTCAGTCGCCGCTCGCGCAGCGCCTTGATCTGCCCGGCCCGGTCGAGGTTGTGCAGCACCACCTCGACCTTCGGATAGGCGCTGCGAAACGCCTGGATGACGCGCGGAATGGCATCGAACACCGCCGAGCCGTAGACGCCGACATCGAGCCGGCCCAGCTGCCCCTGCGCCGCCATCTGCGTGCGATCGATCGCCAGATCGGCCAGCGCCAGCAGGTTGCGCGCCTCTTCGAGGAAGACGACGCCAGCGGCGGTCAGCTCCACGCCGCGCGGCTGCCGTTCCAGCAGCACCAGCCCGAGCAGCTCTTCCAGCTGCTGCACCTGGCGGGTCAGCGGCGGCTGCGAGACATGCAGCTGCTGCGCGGCCGCGCGGAAGCTGCGCGCCTCGGCCACCGCCGTGAAATAGCGCAGGTGGCGGAACTCGATGGCGCCCAGACGGCTGGTCAAAGCTGTTCTCCGATGCATAAATTGCCGGGCTGACGATACCGATCCGGTATCGCAGCCGCAATTCAAAAGTAATGGACCCTGTGGATAGCCGCGCCTACCTTTGCCTTCCGACGGACTCCCCAGAGAGCCGCGCCAAAACGGGCCAGGAGAGAGACCAGCCGATGCCGCATCGCATCACCATCGAAGGCAGCGCGCAGGCGTTCAGCAGCCAGGCCGGACAATCGGCGCTGGACGCCATGGTCGGTCGGCCGTCGGCGCTGGAGGTCGGCTGCCGCAGCGGCGGCTGTGGCGTCTGCCGCGTCGAGGTGCTGCACGGCGATTACCACTGCGGCGACATGAGCGCCGAGCAGGTCAGCCCGGAATGCCGGGCGGCCGGCATCGCGCTAGCCTGCCGGCTGTATCCCGGCAGCGATCTGCACCTGCGCCCGCTGGGCCGACGCCCGCACGGCGACGGTACGCCCCCTTCCGACATCGCCGATCTGCTGAGCAGCCTGACCCGGCTGGCCCGCTGCACCGCTCGGCCCGCTGCCCCTGGAGCCTGAACACCGTGACTGTCCCCGTTTCCATCGCCCGCGCCGTGATCCATCACGACGCCGCCCTGCGGGCCGCTGCCGCCGCCGTGGCGAAAGCCGAAGCGCTCGGCATCCAGGTCTGCGTCGCCGTGGTCGACAGCAACGCCCGGCTGGTGGCCTACCTGCGGATGCCGAACGCCTTCCTGATCTCCGACACCGTCAGCGTCGCCAAGGCCGCCAGCGTGGCGTCCACCGCCGGCCTGCCGGCCGATGTGCTGGAAGGCGCGCTGACCGGCGAAGGCCCCTGGGTGCGCGAAGGCCTGCTCAAGCTGCCCGGCTTCACGCTGATCCGCGGCGCGCTGCCGCTGCGCGACGGCGAGGTGCTGATCGGCGCGGTCGGCGTGTCCGGCGGCGCCGAAGCGCAGGACGTCCTGTGCGCCGAAGCGGCCGTCGCCGCACTTGCCCGCTGATCCCTCCCCATTCCTCACCCGACTGCGAATCCACTCATGGCCAACGATCCCTCCGCCGCCGGCCCCGTGCCGGCCGCCACCGCCACCACCGCCGCCAAGGACTTCAAGCACTTCATCAACGGCCAGTTCGTCGGCAGCCAGAGCGGCAAGACCTTCGACAAGCGCTCGCCGGCCGACAACCACCTCATCGGCGTCGTCCATGAGGGCGGCCAGGCCGAGATCGATGCCGCCGTCGCCGCCGGCCGCGCCGCGATGGAAGGCCCCTGGGGCCGGATGAGCATCGACGAACGGGCCGCGCTGCTGCACAAGGTCGCCGACGAGATCACGCGCCGCTTCGGCGATTTCGTGGCCGCCGAGATGGCCGACACCGGCCAGCCGAAATCGATGATGGAGCACGCCTTCATTCCGCGCGGCGCGGCCAACTTCAAGATCTTTGCCGACGTGGTCAAGAACGTCGCCACCGAATCGTTCATGACCCCGACGCCGGATGGCGCCGGTGCGCTGAACTACGCGATCCGGGTGCCGAAGGGCGTGATCGGCGTGATCTGCCCGTGGAACGCGCCGCTGCTGCTGATGACCTGGAAGGTCGGCCCGGCACTGGCCTGCGGCAACACCGTGATCGTCAAGCCGTCCGAGGAAACCCCGGGCACCGCGACCCTGCTTGGCGAGGTGATGAACGCGGTCGGCGTGCCGCCCGGCGTCTACAACGTCGTCCACGGTCTCGGCGCGAATTCGGCCGGCGAGTTCCTGACCAAGCACGACGGCGTGGCCGCGATCACCTTCACCGGTGAAACGCGCACCGGTGCTGCGATCCAGAAAGCCGCCGCCGACGGCATCCGCGACGTGTCGTTCGAACTGGGCGGCAAGAACGCCGCCGTGGTGTTCGCCGACTGCGATCTCGACGCCGCGATCGAAGGCACGATGCGCTCGGTGTTCCTGAACTGCGGCCAGGTCTGCCTCGGCACCGAACGCGTCTACGTCGAGCGGCCGCTGTACGAGAAGTTCGTCGCCACCTTGAAGGCCAAGGCCGAAGCGCTGAAGCCGGGGGCGTCGGACGCGCCGGGCGTCAACTTCGGGCCGCTGATTTCCAAGGAGCATCAGACCAAGGTGCTGAGCTACTACGCCAAGGCCAAGGCCGAGGGCGCGACCATCGTCACCGGTGGCGGCGTGCCGGAGATGCCGGGCGCACTCAGCCAGGGCTCCTGGGTGCAGCCGACGATCTGGACCGACCTGCCGGAAACCGCCAGCGTGGTGCGCGAGGAAATCTTCGGGCCCTGCTGCCACATCAGCCCGTTCGACAGCGAGGCCGAAGTGATCGCCAAGGCCAACGACACGAAATATGGCCTGTCGACGGAGCGGCATCGGCCGCGAAGGCGGCGTGCATTCGCTGGAGTTCTACACCGAGCTGCGCAACATCTGCGTGAAGCTTTGAGCTGCGTTCCTGCTGGATAGGAAAAGCAACATCAACCGTTAAACGCAAAGGCGCAAAGAACAGAAGAAAGGACGCAAAGGGACAGCAAAAGCCAAGTGGAAAAGCTTTTCATCGAAAGCTTCTCTTTGCGTCCTTTCTTTTCCCTCTGCGCCTTTGCGTTGAACTATTGATTCTGCTGTAGCGACACCGAACGACGAGACCCGAGACATGGACGGCAAGACCGGCTTCACCGCAGCCCAGATCGAGCGCTACGGCGACGAGCTGTACAACGCCTGGCGCACGCGGATCACCGTCGCACCGCTGCTGGCGCGCGAGCCACTGATCACCATCGACGATGCCTACCGCATCCAGGAGCGCTTCATTGCCCGGCGCGTGGCGGCCGGCGAGCGCATCGTCGGCAAGAAGATCGGCGTCACCTCCAAGGCCGTGCAGGAGCTGATCGGCGTCGATCGCCCGGACTTCGGCCAGCTGACCTCGGGCATGGCCTATGAAGAAGGCCAGGACGTGCCGCTGGCCGGGCTGATCCAGCCGAAGGCCGAAGCCGAAGTGGCGTTCGTGCTGAAGCGCGACCTCAACGGCCCCGGCATCACCGCCACCGACGTGATCCGCGCCACCGACTACGTGGTGCCCTGCTTCGAGATCGTCGACAGCCGCATCACCGACTGGAAGATCCGCATCCAGGACACGGTGGCCGACAACGCCTCCTGCGGCGTCTACCTGCTCGGCGGCGCGAAGAAGAAGCTCACCGATCTCGATCTGAACCTTGCCGGCATGGTGCTGGAACGCAACGGCGAGCTGTTCTCCACCGCCGCCGGCGCCGCCGTGCAGGGCGGGCCGGTGAACGCCGTGGTCTGGCTCGCCAACACGCTCGGCGCACTGGGCATTCCGTTCAAGGCCGGCGAAGTGATCCTGTCCGGCTCGCAGTCGACGCTGATTCCGGTCGTGCCCGGCGAGCAACTGCGCTGCACCGTGGGCGGCCTCGGCGCCTGCACGATCAATTTTGTCTAGGCCGCTTCATCTGAACGATCGAATGACCATGCTCGACACCTCCATCATCCAGAAGCTGACCGACCGCGTGCTGCACGCCCAGGACAGCGCCACGACGATGACCAAGCTCACCGACGAATACCCGTCGATGAGCATCGCCGACGGCTATGCCGTGCAGGACGAACTGCGCCGGCGCTGGATCGCCCGCGGTGACCGCTGCGTGGGACTCAAGGCCGGCCTGACCTCGAAGGCCAAGATGCTGCAGATGGGTGTCGACGTGCCGAGCTTCGGCATCCTGATGGCGAGCTTCGCGCGGCCCGAGAACAGCGCCATCGACACCCGGGAGCTGGTGCATCCGCGAGTCGAGGCCGAAATCGCCTTCGTGATGAAGGATGAGCTGAAAGGCGAGGTCAGCATCGAGCAGGTGATCGCGGCCACCGACTACATCATCCCGGCGGTCGAGGTGATCGACTCGCGCTACGAGAAGTTCAAGTTCGATCTGGCCAGCGTCATCGCCGACAACGGCTCGTCGGCCCGCTTCGTCGCCGGCGGCCGGCCGCGCGATCCCCGCGAGATGGACCTGCGCACGATCGGCGTGGTCATCGAGAAGAACGGCGAGATCATGGCGCTCGGCGCCAGCGCCGCCGTGCTGAACCATCCGGCCAAGGCCATCGTGATGCTGGTGAAGCATCTCGCCGAGCGTGGCGAAGTGCTGCCGGCAGGCAGCTACGTGATGACCGGCGGCATCACTGAAGCGATCCCGGTGACCGCTGGCGACAGCATCACCGCCCGTTTCCAAGACATGGGGAGCGTCAGTTTCCGTTTCATCTGATTCACATCGATTGCCGCCGAGTGGCCGTCAGAGCCGCCGGCATACCTGAGGAGGAGCATGCGATGTTCGTGAAAAACGCTTGGTACAACGCCGGCTGGGATTACCACTTCACGCAGAGCCAGCAGAACGGCCTGAAGCAGGGCAAGGGCGCGCTGGTGGCCCGCAAGATCGCCGGCGAGCGGGTGGTGCTGTATCGCCGGCCAACCGGCCAGATCGTGGCGCTGGAAGATCGCTGCGTGCACCGGCAGGCGGCGCTGTCGCTGGGTGTCAAGGAAGGCGACAACATCCGCTGCATGTATCACGGCCTGCGCTTCGGCCCGGATGGCAAATGCAACGAGATTCCCGGCCAGGATCACATTCCGCCGAAAGCCTGCGTGCGCAGCTTCCCGGTGGTGGAGCGCGACAACTGGGTCTGGGTCTGGATGGGCGATCCGGCGAAGGCCGATGAGGCGCTGATTCCGCACGCGGTCGGGCCGAGCCATCCGGACTGGAACGTCAAGACCTCGCAGATGCAGGTCGCCGCTGACTACCGGCTGGAGATCGCCAACCTCGCCGACCTCACCCATCTGGCCTGGGTGCATCAGGGCACGCTCGGCGGCGGCGATCAGCAGACCCGCGCCAAGTACACGACCATCAAGCCGACGTTCACCGCCAGCTCGCACGCGCTGCGCACCGAGTACGTCGTCCGCGAGGTGCCGATCAGCACTTTCATGGCGCACCTGTTCCCGCCGGAAACGCGTTTCGACCTGTCGTTCGACATCACCCACACGGTGCCCTGCACCTGGGTGCTGCATTTCCGCGTGTTCCTCGCCGACGGCAAGGCCGAAGGCCAGCCGACCGGCCAGTTGGTGGCCGACACCTGGACCTCTCAGGCAGTGACGCCGAACGACGCCGAGACCGTCGACTACTACTACTCCTGGGGCGCAGCGAAGCACTGCGAGTTCCCGGGCCTGTCGGAGCTACTGCGCGACAACCTCGACGACGCCTTCACCGAGGACCGCCACGTGCTTGAGGCCCAGCACATCCGCGTTCGCGAGAAGCCGGACTTCCAGACCATCTCGATCATTCACGACAACGGGCCCTCGCGGATGCTGCGCATCCTCGATGCCCTGCTGGCGGCCGAGACAGCGGGGGCGACGCGCCCGCAGCCGGTCACGGAGACCGCAACGGCCTAAATGCCGCGCTGTTGCAGTTGCCGATCCCGACGCCGATCTCGATACAGGAATCCGTTCGATGAACTTTCTCCGCAACGCCTGGTATGTCGCCGCGATGTCGACCGAAGTCGACCCGACCGCACTGTTCCACCGCAAGATCCTCAACACCTCGGTGCTGATCTACCGCAAGACCGACGGCACGCCGGTGGCCATGCACGACCGCTGCCCGCACCGCTTCGCGCCGCTGCATCTTGGCAAGCGCGTCGGCGACGAAGTGACCTGCGTCTATCACGGCCTGCGCTTCGACTGCGCCGGCCAGTGCACGCTGAATCCGCACGGCGGCGGCGCCACGCCGGCCAACGCGCGAGTGCGCAGCTTTCCGCTGCTCGAACGCCACGGCTTCATCTGGATCTGGATGGGCGACGCGCCGGCCGATCCGGCAAAACTGCCGGATTTCAGCCCGCTGGACGACGGCCATCCGAACGCCTTCGCCGCGACCTACATGCACCTGAAGGCGAACTACGAGCTGATCATCGACAACGTGATGGATCTGAGCCACATCGACTATGTCCATGGCGAGATCATCACCACGCGCGGCCAGCTGTCGCCGCTGACGCCGAAGCTGACCGAGACGCCGACCACCGTCGCGTCGCGCTCGGAGTGGAGCCAGCAGCCGGCGCTGATGATCTTCGCGCCGTTCCTGCCCGATCCGAAGGCCGGCGCCCGGCACTTCTTCGAGATCACCTGGACCGCGCCGGCCAACATCCAGCTGTCGGTCGGCGCCACGCAGGACCCGAACGCCCGGCTCGATCTCGTCGACAGCACCGGCCAGTACGACCTGCATACCTGCACGCCGGAAACGCTCGACACCACGCACTACTTCTTCGCCACCCGCCGCAACCACCTGGTCGAAGACGCCGACTACAACCTCGCCAAGATCCAGGCGATGCACGGCGCCTTCGAGAACGAGGATGGCCCGGTGATCGAGGCCGTGCACGCCGAGATGGGCAGCGACGATTTCTTCGGCCTGCACCCGGTGCTGATCTGCAACGACACCGGCCCGGTCAAGGTGCGCCGGCTGCTGCGCCGGATGGTCGACGCCGAGCAGCAGCAGGCGCCCGCGACCGCCGCCGGCACCGGCGGCCGGCGTCACTACGCCGGCACCACCCCGACACCCGAACAAGCCTGAACGCTGTACCACCGCAAGAGAACCCCATGCCCATCATCCAGTTCAATCTGCTCGAAGGCCGCACCGTCGAGCAGAAGCGCGCGCTCGCCAGGCGCGTCACCGAAACCGTTGTCGACGTGCTTGGCGTCAAGCCCGAGAACGTCCGCATCCTGATTCACGAGATGGGCGGCTACGACTTCTCGGTGGCGGGCGTCTGCGCCGCCGAGAACGGCAAGCTGCCGGCCGCTGCGGCGACGCCGGCAGCGCAGGCCAGCGGAGCCCACGCATGAGCGCCCCGCAACGCAAGATCCGCTGCGCGCTGATCGGCTCCGGCAACATCGGCACCGATCTGATCTACAAGATCCAGCGCTCGCCGCTGCTGGAACCGGTGTGGATGGTCGGCATCGACGCCGCTTCCGAAGGGCTGGCCAAGGCCCGCGACATGGGCCTGAAGACGACCCACGAAGGTGTCGACGGCCTGCTGCCGCACGTGCTCGAAGACAACATCCAGATCGCCTTCGACGCCACCAGCGCCTATGTCCACAAGGCCAACTCGGACAAGCTGACGGCGCTCGGCGTGATGATGATCGACCTGACGCCAGCGGCGATCGGCCCGCTGTGCGTGCCGCCGGTGAACCTCGTCGAGCACGCCACGCGCGGCGCGATGAACCTGAACATGATCTCCTGCGCCGGCCAGGCGACGATCCCGATCGTGCGCGCGGTGTCGAACGTGCAGGGCGTGAAGTACGCCGAGATCATCGCCAGCGTCGCCTCGAAGTCGATCGGCCCCGGCACCCGCGCCAACCTCGACGAATTCACCTACACGACGTCGAACGCCATCGAGGTGGTCGGCGGCGCGCGGCGCGGCAAGGCGCTGATCGTCGTCAATCCGGCCGAGCCGCCGATGCTGATGCGCAACACCATCTACTGCCTGACCGACGACGCGCCGGACGAGGCCCGGATCACCGAATCGGTGCTGCAGATGATCACCGAGGTGCAGAAGTACGTGCCCGGCTATCGCCTGGTCAACGGCCCGGTGTTCGACGGCAACAAGGTCGCCGTGTTCATGGAAGTGAAAGGGCTCGGCGACTATCTGCCGACCTACGCCGGCAACCTCGACATCATGACCGCGGCGGCGACCCGCACGGCCGAGATGTTCGCCGAAGGCATTCTCGCGGGACGCATCGAACTCAAGGCGGCGTAAGACATGAGCACTGCAAGCAACGACGGTTTCATCGATCTCAAGGGCCGCAAGGTTCTGGTCCACGACATGTGCCTGCGCGACGGCATGCACGCCAAGCGCGAGCAGATTTCCACCGAGCAGATGGTCAAGGTCGCCTCGGCGCTCGACGCCGCCGGCGTGCCGCTGATCCAGGTCGCCCACGGCGGCGGGCTCGGCGGCAACAGCCTGCAGCACGGCTTCGCGATGCATTCCAACGAGGAGTACTGGGATGCGGTGGTGCCGCACGTCAAGCGCGCCAAGGTGTCGGTGCTGCTGATTCCCGGCATGGGCACGATGAAGGAACTGCAGAGCGCCTACGACCACGGCGTGCGCAGCGTGACGGTGGCCACCCACTGCACCGAAGCCGACACCAGCCCGCAGCACATCGCCTACGCCCGCAAGCTCGGCATGGACACCGTCGGCTTCCTGATGATGGCCCACCTGAACACGCCGGAAGGCCTGGCGGTGCAGGGCAAGATGATGGAGAGCTACGGCGCGGAGTGCGTCTACATCACCGACTCCGCCGGCTACATGCTGCCGGAGGACGTCAAGCGCCGGGTTCGCGCGCTGCGTGAGGTGCTGAAGCCGGATACCCAGATCGGCTTCCACGGCCACCACAATCTCGGCATGGGCATCGCCAACTCGATCGCCGCGATCGAGGAAGGCGCCAGCCGCATCGATGCCTCGGTCGCCGGCCTCGGCGCCGGCGCCGGCAACACGCCGCTGGAAGTGTTCGTCGCGGTCTGCGATCGCATGGGCATCGACACCGGCTGCGATCTGTTCAAGCTGATGGACATGGCCGAGGACGTCATCGTGCCGATGATGGACCAGATGGTCCGCATCGACCGCGCCTCGCTGACGCTCGGTTTCGCCGGCGTCTACTCCACTTTCCTGCTCCATGCCAAGCGGCTTGGCGTGAAGTACGGAATTCCCGCACGCGACATCCTCGTGGAGCTTGGTCGGCGCAAGATGATCGGTGGCCAGGAGGACATGATCGAGGACACCGCGCTGACCATGGCCAAGGCGCGCGGCCTGTTCACCGACAAAGCCGCCTGAGCCGCTGCATCACCCCCAACAGCATCACGCAGGCCGGCAACGGCCGATCACGACAACTGAGGAGAGAACACCATGGCAATGCGCGGCGTACTGCGGCCCGGCGAAATCCAGATCCGGGTCATGGACATGAAGAAGGCCCGTCACCACTACGACCACATCCTGGGTCTGCATGAAGTGATGGAAGACGCGCAGGGCCGGGTCTACTTCAAGGCCTGGGACGAGCACGATCACCACTCGGTGGTGCTGGCGCCGTCGGACCGCGCCGGCATCGACCACTTCGCGTTCAAGGTCTACGACGACGCCACGCTCGACGTGCTGGAGAAGAAGCTGATCGCCTTCGGCATCCCGGTCGAGCACATCGCCGCCGGCGTCTATCCGAAGAGCGGCCGGCGCCTGTCGTTCGTGATTCCGAGCGGCCACACGATGCACCTGTATGCCCATAAGGAGCAGATCGGCAACACCTTGCCGCATCAGAACCCGGGTGTGGTGCCCGATGACGGCGTGGTGCGCGGCGCCAACATCTGCCGTCTCGACCACATGCTGCTCGGCGGCATCAATCTCGACGAGTGCGTGAAGCTGTTCACCGAGGTGTTCGACTTCGACCTGTCGGAAAAGCTGGTCCATCACGAGGCCGGCATCTCGCTGGCGGTGTTCCTGACCTGCTCGATCAAGCCGCACGACATCGCCTTCCTGCTGCAGCCGGAACCGAACCGCTTCCACCACGCCTCGTTCGCGCTGGAATCGGCGCACGACGTGATCAAGGCGGCCGATCGCCTCGGCAAGTACCGGGTGCCGATCGACGTCGGCCCGAACCGCCACGGCATCACCCGCGGCGCGACGATCTACTTCTTCGACCCGAGCGGCAACCGCAACGAAGTGTTCGCCGAAGGCTACATCCATTATCCGGACACGCCGCTGCTGACCTGGGACACGACCCAGGCCGGTCCGGCGCAGTTCGCGCAGGACAACACGCCGCGCGAAAGCTTCCTGACCGTGCTGACCTGAGGAATCAGCGATGCGCCCCGCCGACGTCCCGGCAGTGGACCGGCCCGCGACGCTGCCGGGGCTCATCGAACCGCTGACCGGGCGGGAACTGGAAATTCTCGCCCTGGTCTGCGATGGCTGGTCGAATCTGGAGATCTGCGAACGGCTCGGCATCGGCTTGCCGACCGTCAAGTACCACGTCGCCAACGTGTTCGGAAAACTCGGCGTGCGCCGCCGCACCCAGGCGGTGGCGCTGGCCGTCTACCTGCAGCTGGTCTGGCCGGCGTGGATGCAGGCCCGCGCTCCGAACGATCTGGCAGCCCACGCCTGCCGGCCGCGCGCGCCTTCGCAGGCGGCCTGAGCCGGCGGTTGCATGTCATTGCGGGCGGCGGCGCTGCCGTCGCCGGCGTTCAGGAGAGGTTCGATGAATCAGCAGGACATCGCCATCGTCGTCGGCGCCACCGGCGCGATGGGTCAGGTCATTGCCCGGCGGCTGGCCGGGCGCCGCCTCAAGGTGATCGCCGTGGCGCGCAGCCAAGACGCCGTGGCGGCACTGGCGGCGGACACGCCGAACCTCGTCGCCTGCGTGGCCGACATCGCATCCGATACCTCGATCGCGGCCATCGCCGCAGCGATCGACGGCCCGGTGCGGATGCTGGTGCACGGCCCCGGGGTCGCCACTGCCGGCGGCGTTGTCAGCGCGCCGACAGCGGCCGTGGTCGATGCCGTCAACATCAAGTGCGGCGGCCTGATGCGGCTGGTGCGCGCGGCCGATGCACGGCTGGCGCGCGGCAGCCGGATCGTCGCCATCGGCGGCCACTACGGTTTCGAGCCGACTGCCTACGCGGCCACCGCCGGGGTGGCCAATGCCGCGCTCGCCAACCTGGTTCGCCAGTATTCCTGGGCGCTGGGCGAACGCGGCATCACGGCCCATCTGGTGGCACCGGGCCCGGCCGATACCGAACGCCTGCGCCGGGTGGCCACCGCCCGCGCCGAGCGGGACGGCATCAGCGCCGATGCGGTGTACGACGAGATGCGCCGCGAATCGGCGATCGGCGCGTTCACCACCGTCGAGCAGATCGCCTGGGCCATCGAGATGCTGCTGGCGCCGGAGGCCGATGCGCTGGCCGGCGGCACGCTGTTCATGGATGCCGGCCGCCGCAAGGGCCTGCCCTGAGTCTTGCCGCAGCTTCTTGGTCCTGCCGATCATCCATTTCCATCTCGCCGACCAGACCTGCAGCGAGCAGCAGCAGCGTCGACCTAGCCGGCCACTGGCCAGAACAGCAGCGCCAGCACGGCGAGTGCGCCGTACATCAGGATCTCGGCGTTCTCGGTCCACGGCTGGATGCGCTGGACCATGCCGACCGCGTGCAGCACCACCATCAGGCCGAACACCGCCAGCAGCACCTGGAAGGTGAACTCGATGGCGACGCCGGTGAGCCCGGCGCGGAACGCCAGCGCTTCGACGATCAGGATGAACACGCCGAGGCAGCGCGCGAAGTAGATCACCAGATCGGTATCGGCCGGCACCTTCCACTGCATCAGCCGCGACCAGGTCAGCGGCGCGAAGGTGATCGGCAGCGCGAACGCCAGCGTGGTGACGCTGGCCATCGCCAGCAGGAAGGTCTGGCTGTGGGCACTCCAGAGGCCGATCATCGGCTGCGCTCCGGCAGCGGGCGGGGCTCGAACATCGCGGTCATGGCAGGGTCTCCTTCAGAGTGAACGGGCCGCCAGTGTCGGCAACGGCCGGCGGCCGACGCCACGGCAAATTGCCCGGCCGTCCGCGTTCCGGGCAACTTGCCCGGCGCCGGCTGCGGCAAGATGCGCGCACGCCACGGCCTGCGCCCGCGATGACTGAAGCCCCGCCCTCTGCCCGGCCGCCTGCACCGCCGATCCCGCTGCAGCCCGCGCTCGACCTGCAGCGCAGCCTGCTGCTGCGCAGCGGCTGCCTGGCGCTGTTGCTGCTGGCGCTGGCGATCGTCTGGGAAGGCCACGTCCAGCGGCAGGCCGCGATCGCCGACCTGCCGGACACCGCCGCGCTGGTCGCCCAGCTGCTCAACGAGGATCTGGCCCGCCGTTCGGATTCCTTCGACCGCGCGCGGCTGCCGATCCAGCTGGCCGCGCTCGACGGGCTGGCCCGCCGGCTGCCGCTGTGTCTCGACGTGCGCGACCTGCATGGCCGCTCGATCGCCGCCCGCTGCGACGACTGGCCCGAAGCCGGCAGCACCGGCCGTTGGCTCGGTCGCTGGCTGCAGTCGCGGCAGCCGCAGCCACCGGTGCTGGCCGAAGCCGCGCTGCTGCTGCCCGGCGGCATCAAGGCCGCCAGCGTCGAGCTGCGCGTGCACTGGACGGCGCTCGGCGACGCCTGGTGGCAGCGCATCCGCATCTGGCTGGTGCTGGGTCTGGGCCTCGGCCTGATCGTGCTCGCCGTGACCCGGCTGGCCGGCCGCGCGCTGCGCCCGGCGCAGGCGATCCTGGCCGCGCTGAACCGGCTCGAAGCCGGCGATCTGGACGTGCGCCTGCCGCTGCCGCAGCTGCGTGAACTGCGCGATGTCGCCGCCCGCTTCAACCGGCTGGCCGCAGGCTGGCAGCGCCTGCTGGCCGACCAGCAACAGTTCAGCGCCCGGCTGCTGCACGTTCGCGAGGAGGAGCGGCGGCGGCTGGCCCGCGAACTGCACGACGAGATGGGCCAGAGCCTGAGCGCGCTGCGCGCCGAGGCGGCAGTGCTGCAGGCCCGGCCGGACGCCGCCGCTGGCGAGCGCATCGGCCAGCTCAGCGCACAGCTGCTGGACGGTCTGCAGGCCGTGCTCGACGACCTGCGTCCGCCGGCGCTCGACCGCTTCGGCCTGCTGCCGGCGCTGCGGGCGCTGGTGGCGATGCCGCGCCGGCGCAGCGACGGCGTGCCGCTGGATTGCCAGCTGATCGCTGCGGATGCCGCGCTGGCGTCGCTGCCGCCGGCGCTGGCCGTGCACGTCTACCGGGTGGTGCAGGAAGCGCTGACCAATGCCAGCCGCCACGGCGATGCCCGCTGCGTCCGGGTCAGCCTGGCGTGCCCGGCCGAGGTGCTGTGCATTCTCGTCGACGACGACGGCCAGGGGCTCGGCAGCGGCGCGCCGGTACCCGGCCACGGCCTGCTGGGCATGCACGAACGGGTACGCGCGCTCGGCGGCCGCCTCGGCATCGGGCCGGCGCCCGGCGGCGGGCTGCGGCTGTCGGTGGAACTGCCGCTGCACGGCGCGCCGTCGCCATGATCGAGGTGCTGCTGGTCGACGATCACGCGGTGGTCCGCGAGGGCTACCGCCGGCTGCTGGAGCTGCAGGACGACATTCGCGTCGTCGCCGAGGCGGCGACCGCCGAGGACGCCCTGCTGCTGTGGAAGCAGTGGCAGCCGGCCGTCATCGTCGTCGACCTGTCGTTGCCGGGCATCGGCGGCATCGAGCTAATCCAGCGGCTCCGGGCGCGCGAGCCGCGGGTGCGCTGCCTGGTGTTCAGCATGCACGGCGATGACGTCTGGGTGGCGCAGGCGCTGAAGGCCGGGGCGCTCGGCTATGTCACCAAGCGCAGCGCGCCGGCGGTGCTGGTGGCTGCCGTGCGCGATGTCCATCGCGGCCGGCGGGTGCTGTCACCGGATCTGGCCGGCCATGCCGATCGCGATGATCCCGCGCACGAGCTGACGCCGAGGGAGTTCGAGGTCCTGCGCCAGCTGCTCGCCGGCCATCCGGTGACGCGCATCGCCGACACGCTGCACGTGAGCGTGAAGACCGTCCACAACCTGCACTACCAGATCAAGGCCAAGCTCGGCACCGCCAGCGATTTCGAACTGGCGCGGATCGCCTGGCGGCGCGGCTGGACCGACTAGGGCCTGTCATCAATTAATTTGATCGCTGCGTTGCAGGTCAAAAAGCCGCCGGGCGAGGCGTGAACCGCAGGGCATAGCCATCCTATGGCCAAGGTTCGCAACGAAGTCCGGCGGCTTTTTGGCCGCAACCCTCCGGGGCGGGGCCGTTTTTGCCCATTGCTGCCTCTCTCGTCGCGCCAATGGAACAACCATTGGCTGCTCCTCGTTCGTTGCACTGGGCAAAAACGACCTCCGCCGCAGCGACCTCAGTAACTGATGACAGGCCCGAGGCCGTAGGTCGGTTTCAGGCCGACCAGGCCGCAGTAGGCGGCCGGATGGCGGATCGAGCCGGCGGTGTCGGTGCCGAGCGCGCCGAAGCACAGGTCGGCGGCGACCGCCGCACCCGAACCCGATGACGAGCCGCCGGTATTGAGCGCCAGGTTCCAGGGATTGCGCGACGGCCCCCAGAACGAGGCTTCGCCGGCGCCCATCGCGAACTCGTGCAGGTTGGTCTTGCCGATGATCACCGCGCCGGCCGCAGCCAGCCGGGAGGTGACTGGCGCGTCCTCGGCCGGCACCCGGTCTTCCCACAGCGCGCTGGCCGCCGTGGTGCGGATGCCGGCGGTGTCGATGTTGTCCTTCAGCGCCAGCGGAATGCCGTGCAGCGGGCCGCGCAGCCGGCCGGCCTTGCGCTCGGCGTCGCACTGGTCGGCCTGCGCCAGCGCCTGATCCTTCATCACCGTGATGAAGGCGTCGAGCTTGGGATCGTAGATCGCGATCCGCGCCAGACAGGCTTCGGTCAGCTGCCGGGCGCTGACCGCGCCGCTGCGCAGCCTGGCCCCGGCTTCGCCGATCGACAGCGCTGCCAGCGCGTCCTGCGCGGCGCTGCTCATGCGCCCTTGACCACCGGGGGCACCGGCGTCTTCGGGTTCAGCGGCGGCTTGCGCAGATGCCATTGCGTGGCCTGCTCGTAGGCCTGGGCCAGCGCCAGCACCTTGCCGTCGGCGAAGGTCGGGCCGGAGATCATCAGGCCGATCGGCAGACCGCTCTTCGAGTAACCGCAGGGCAGCGAGATCGACGGCAGGCCGAAGATGTTGAACGGCGAGCAGTTGGAGGTGACCAGCGGATTCATCGGCGTGGTGCTGTGGGCGCGGGTGATCAGCTCGTCGAGCGTCGGCGCGACGATCCGCTGCGTCGGGCAGACCACCAGGTCGTAGTCGGCGAAGGCATCGTCGATGGTCCGCCGCAGCAGTTCCAGATCCCACTTGGCGCGGATGTAGTCGGCGGCCTTCGGCGGGCTGGCCAGCGCTGCTTCCAGCCGCCGCCGTTCCGGCAGCATGTACTTGGCCGCCGCGTTCTTGACGTAGTTCTCGTGGTAGGCGAGCAGCTCGCCGAGGCTGCCGAGGTTGGGCCGCGAGGTCACCGACGGCAGCTTCGCGTCGACCGTGCCGCGCGTCAGCCGCGCCAGTACCGCCACCGCCTCGCCGACGGCCGCCGCCACTTCCGGATCGAGGCCGTCGAAATAGCTTGGCGGCAGGCCGATGCGGAAGCCCGACACCGGCTGCTTCAGCGCGGCCACGTAGTCCTCGCGCGGATGCTCGCGGCTGGTGATGTCGAGGCGGTCGTAGCCGGCCATGCTGTTCAGCATCAGCGCGCAGTCGGCCACGTTGCGCGCCATCGGCCCGCAGTGATCCAGCGACAGCACCAGCGGCAGGATGCCGCGGATCGGCACCAGGCCGTAGGTCGGCTTCAGGCCGACGATGCCGCAGTACGAGGCCGGCATCCGCACCGAGCCGCCGGTATCGGTGCCGAGCGCGCCATAGCTGAGCCGGGCGGCCAGCGCCGCGCCGGAGCCGGACGAGGAACCGCCGGTGTTGTGGGCCAGGTTCCAGGGATTGCGCGACGGCCCGTAGTACGAGGTTTCGCCACCGCCCATCGCGAATTCCTGCAGGTTGGTCTTGCCGATGACGATCGCGCCGGCCGCGACCAGGCTGGCGACCACCGGGGCATCGACCTCCGGCACCCGGTCCTCGAACAGCGCGCTGCCGCCGGTGGTCAGCGTGCCGGCGGTGTCGATGTTGTCCTTGATCGCGATCGGCACGCCGTGCAGCGGGCCGCGCAGCTTGCCGGCCTTCTGCTCGGCATCGAGCTGTGCGGCGGCGGCCAGCGCCTTGTCCTTCATCACGGTGATGAAGGCATCGAGCTTCGGGTCGTAGACCTCGATGCGCGCCAGGCAGGCCTGCACGACCTGCGTCGAGGTCGCCTTGCCGCTGCGGATGGCAGCGGCGACTTCGGTCAGGCTCAGCTCGGTCAGCGCCTCGCCATCGGCGGCAACGGCGGACAGGCCGGGTGTCAGCGCGGCGCTGGCCGCCGCGCTGCCCAGCCACAGATTGAATTCACGTCGGGTCAGCGCCATCCGGCAGTCCTCGCTTCGGGCTGGCCGCGTCGCGGCCGGGACAAGCCCTTCGTGCCTGTGACGGCCGGCATCGGCGCGGCCCCTACCATGCCGATGCGGCCACGTGGCGTTCAGTCGCCGGCCAGCACCGGCCCCAGCGGCGGCACGCTCGGCGCCGGCCGGCGATAGCGGGTGGCCTGCTCGTAGGCATAGGCGTAGCCGATGATCTTCGCGTCGTCCCAGGCGCGGCCGAGGATCTGCAGGCCGACCGGCAGGCCCGGCCCGAGATAGCCGCTCGGCACCGACAACGCCGGCCACTGCAGGGTGCTGCCGACGAAGGTCAGGCTGCTGCCGAGGCCGGTGACGCCGCCCTTGGGATCGGGCTCGTCGGTCATCCGCTGGGTGTTGCGGTCGCCGTTCGGCACCGGCAGCTGCGCCCAGGTCGGGAACACCACGGCGTCGATCCTGGCGCTGTCCATCGCCTGGGTGAACGCGACTCGATAGGCGTCCTCGGTCTTCAGGCCGGCGATGGTTTCAGCATCGGTCTCCACCGGGCCGGCAGCGGCATCGGCCTCCAGCCGCGCCTGATGCAGTGGATGGGCGAGCCTGGAGGCGGCGATCGCTTCCATCGACGGATACGGAATGCCCGGATGGGCGGCGAGATAGCGGTTCATGTCGTCCTTGCGCCGTGCCGAGGTCTGCGGGGCGCGCGGCAGCGTCTCGATCTCCGGCACCGCGAATGGATCGACGATCACGGCACCGGCGGCTTTCAGCTCGGCGATGGTTTTCTCGAAGTTGGCGAGGATGCGCGGATCGGTGTTCTTGGCGGTGAAGATCTGCCGCAGCACGCCGAGGCGCGCACCCTTCAGCGCGTCGCGCTGAAGCACTGCGGTATAGGTCTTGGCGATATGGCCCTTGGCGCGGAGGGTGGCGGCGTCGCTGGGATCGATGCCGGCGATGGCGTCGAGCAGCAGGGCCAGATCGGTGACCGTGCGCGCCATCGGTCCGGCGGTGTCGCGAATGCTGTTGTTCGGCTGGATGCCGTCGCGCGACACCAGACCGACGGTTGGCCGCAGGCCGACCAGCGCGTTGTGGGCAGCCGGCATCCGCACGCTGCCGCCGGTGTCGGTGCCGATGCCGACGGTGGCGAAGTTCGCCGCGATCGACGCGCCGGTGCCGCCGGAGGAGCCGCCGGTGGCGAACGCGGTGTTGTACGGATTGCGCGCGAAGCCCGGCAGCACCGAGTTGATGTTGTCGCCGCCGCCGTTGGTGAATTCGGAGGTCGAGGCCTTGCCGAGGATGATGCCGCCGGCCGCCTTGATCTTGGCGACCAGCGTCGCATCGCGCTTCGGCAGCCAGTTCTTCCAGCCCTGAAAGCCCGAGGTGTTCGGCATGTCGTCGGCGTCGATGACGTCCTTGACCAGCACCGGAATGCCATGCAGCGGCCCCAGCGGCTTGCCGCCGGCCTTGAACGCGGCGTCGATGCGATCGGCTTCCTCCAGCGCTTTCGGATTGAGGTTGATGATCGAGTTCAGATACGGCCCCTGCTGGTCGTAGGCGGCGATCCGCGCCAGATACATCTCGACCACCTGGCGCGTGCTCAGCGAGCCGGCGCGGTAGGCGGCCTGGATGTCGGCGATGCTGGCTTCCTCGATCTGCAGCGCCCGCGCCGGCGCGATGGCAAATGCGGCGGCGGTCACGGCGATCAGCAGCGGACGATGGCGACGGCGGGATGACATGGCGTGGCTCCGGTGCACGACTCGCAGGCCGGCGGCTGCCGGCTACCTGCCCGGTGACGGCCAGCGGGACCGCAGCCCC
This sequence comes from Gammaproteobacteria bacterium, assembly GCA_026398815.1. Taxonomy (GTDB): domain Bacteria; phylum Pseudomonadota; class Gammaproteobacteria; order Nevskiales; family Nevskiaceae; genus Nevskia. The sequence continues at coordinate 95,075 of JAPLSA010000012.1, read as the reverse complement.
TACGTCGGCGGAGCCCGGGCGGCGGGCAACGGTGTCCAGGTAGGGGAGCAGGCGGCGTCCGCGTCTGAACGGAGGACGACTCCCTCCGGCACCCAGGACCCTCGTGATGACTCCAGCACCCGAACGGCTTTCCGGCACCCGTCTTGATCGCCGCCGCTTTCTCGAAGGCAGCGCCACGGTCGGCGCGGCACTGGCGCTGGCGCCGCTGGCCGGGCCGGCGGCGGCCGCCGCACCTGCCGCCGCGACCCCGCTGTGGGCGCGCTCGACGGCCGAGGTGGCGAAGCTGATCGCCAGTGGCACGGTCAGCTCGGTGGATGCGGTGAAGGCCTGCCTGGCGCGGATCGACGCAGTCAACGGCAAGTTGAACGCGGTGGTCGCCGAATGCCGCGAGCGGGCGCTGGCCGAAGCCGCCGCCGCCGATGCGCTGCGCGCCGCCGGCACCTCGCTCGGGCCGCTGCACGGCGTGCCGTTCACGGTCAAGGATTCCTTCGATACCGCCGGGCTGGTATCAACCGGCGGCACGCTGGGCCGCAAGGCCTTCGTGCCCGGCCGGGATGCGACCGTGGTGGCCCGGGTGCGGGCGGCCGGGGCGATCCTGCTCGGCAAGACCAACACGCCGGAGTTCACGCTCGGCGGCGGCGGCAAGGGCACCATCAACCTGGTCTACGGCCTGACCCGCAATCCCTACAACCTGAACTACCAGCCGAGCGGCAGCTCCGGCGGCGCCGGTGCCATCGTCGCCGCCGGCGGCGCCTACTTCGACATCGGCTCCGACTACGGCGGCTCGATTCGCGGCCCGGCCTACGCCAACGGCATCGCCGGGCTGAAGCCGACGCTGGGCCGGGTGCCGCGCACCGGTCACATCGTCGGCTACGGCGGGCCGTTCGACTCGTTCCAGGAAACCGGCCCGCTGGCCCGCAAGGTCGAGGATCTGGCGCTGCTGATGCCGCTGCTGTGCGGCCCGGACGATGCCGACGCGACGATGGCGCCGGTGCCCTGGGGCGATCCGGCGGCGGTCGACCTGAAGCGCCTGCGCGTCGCCTACTACACCAGCAACGGCATCGTCGATCCGACCGCCGAAGTGCAGGCGCTGGTGCAGCAGTGTGTCGGCTATTTCTCGAAGCTCGGCTGCAAGGTCAAGGCCGACAAGCCGCCGAAGATGAAGGAACTGGCCGCCGCACGGCAGGCCTTCAACGGCGCCGATGGCCGCGCCTTCATGCGCCGGCTGCTGAAGAAGCACGGCACCCAGCAGGCCTCGCCGGGCCTGCGGCTCGATGGCGAGGTGCTGCCGAGCAGCGAGTTCACGCGGCTGTCGGAAGTCATCGACGGCATCCGCGCCGAGCAGCTGGCCTGGCTGGAAAGCTATGACCTGATCATCTGCCCGGCCAGCCAGCGGGCGCCGATTCCGCTCGACTACGTGCAGCCCGGCGGCGAGGCCGCGCGCAGCGGCAGCAACTACACCAGCCAGTACAACACCACCGGCTGGCCGGCCGGCGTGGTACGCGCCGGGACCTCGAAGCTCGATCCCGGCCTGCCGCTCGGCATCCAGATCGTCGGCCAGCCGTGGCGCGACGACGTGGTGCTGGCGGCGATGGCCCATGTCGAGCGGCAGACCGGCGGCTGGATCGCCCCGAACCTGTGACCGCCGCCCGCCGCTTGCCTCCGAATCCTGACGCCGAGACCGCCATGTCCCCGCCCGAAACCCCTGCCGTGCCGTCCGTTGCCCATCACGCCTTTCCGGAGCCGCGCAGCCGCCGCGCCTTTCTCGGTCTGGCCCAGGCGGCCGCTGCCGCCGGCGCTGTTGCCGCCGTGCAGCCGCTGCGCGCGGCGGCCGCTTCCAGCGATACCCGCGACGAGCTGATCTACATGTCGGCGACCAAGCTGGCCGGCCTGATCCGCGCCAAGAAGGTGTCGGCGGTGGAAGCGGTGCAGGCCTGCATCGATCGCCAGCTGGCCGTCAACGACCGCCTCAACGCCGTGGTGATGAACAGCTACGCGCGGGCGCTGGCCGAAGCGAAGGCCGCCGACAAGGCCGCCGCGCGCGGCGACTGGATGGGCCCGCTGCACGGCGTGCCGATGACCATCAAGGACTCGCTCGACACCGAAGGCGTCATCACCACCGGCGCCACCTACGGCCGCCAGCAGTTCGTGCCGAAGAAGGACGCCACGGTGGTGGCCCGCGTGCGCAAGGCGGGCGCGATCCTGCTCGGCAAGACCAACACGCCGGAGTTCACGCTCGGCGGGCTCGGCGGCATCAGCGCCGCCTCGAACCTGCTGTACGGCTCCTCGCACAATCCCTATGACCTGACCCGCAGCACGGCCGGCAGCTCGGGCGGCGCGGGGGCGATCGTCGCGGCCGGCGGCGCGCACTTCGACATCGGCTCCGACTGGGGCGGCTCGATCCGCGGCCCGGCGCACAACAACGGCATCGCCGGCATCAAGCCGACCTCGGTGCGGGTGCCGCGCACCGGCCACATCGTCGACTACGGCGGCATCTTCGATCTCTGGCAGCAGCTCGGCCCGATGACCCGCAGAGTCGAGGACCTGGGCCTGATCACGCCGATCATCTCCGGCCCGGATTTCCACGATGCCTCCTGCGCGCCGGTGCCCTGGGTCGATCCGTCGACGGTGAGCCTGAACAAGCTGCGCGTCGCCTACTGCGTCGACAACGGCGCGACCGGGCAGGGCGCCACCGACGAGGACACGAAGAAGGTCGTGCGCCAGGTCGCCGCCTGGCTGAACGGCGCCACCGCATCGGTGGCCGAGGATGCGCCGACCGAGCTGCTGAAGACGCTGGCGGGTGCGCGCAGCAAGCTGTCCAGCGGCGATGGCTACGCGTACTACAAGCGCCTGGCCGAGAAGTGGCACACCGAGAACATCTCGCCGCAGCGCAAGGCGCAGATGGCCGATCCGAAGCTGCTCAGCACCGCCGAGATGGTCGAGGCCTGGGAGCTGCAGGACGAGTGCAAGTCTGGCCTTCTGGCCTGGATGAAGGGCTACGACGTGTTCGTCTGCCCGGTCTCCGGCAAGCCGGCGCAGCCGATCGACGTGCCCGGCGGTGCCACGCCGGGCGGCGCCTCGGCCGGCGGCGGCTGGCCGTATACCGGCGTCTTCAACTGCACCGGCTGGCCGGTGGTGGTGGTCCGCGCCGGTTCCTCGGCGGACGGCAAGCTGCCGATCGGCGTGCAGATCGTCGCCGCGCCGTGGCGCGAGGACCTTTGCCTGGCAGTGGCTGCCTACGTCGAGGCGCAGAGCGGTGGCTGGCAGCCGCCGCCGATCTGAAGCCTCGCGCGTGGTCACCCGCCCGCTGCCGGTCGCCGACCGCCAGCGGGCTTCTTGTTGGGGCTTGCCGTCGCGCCTGTCGTCGGCGGCTGGCGACGCGGCCGGAGGTAGGGGGAAGCCAGCGCGATCCGTTCCAGAAGCAGACCCCGCGCATCGCGCGGCCTGCCACCCGCCAGACGAGGAACTCCATGGGAATGCCGCTGCCGCCCTCCGCCACCGCCCACGACCGCGCGCCGGCCGGTGATCACGGCCTGAGCCGCCGGCGCTTCCTGACCGGCAGCGCCGCCGCCAGCGCGGCGCTGGTGCTGGCTCCGATCTCGCGCCATGCGCAGGCCGCCACGGCGGCCGAGGCGCTGACCTCGAAATCGGTCACCGAGATCGCGGCGCTGATCGCCGGCAAGCAGGTCAGCGCGGTGGAGGTGGTCAAGGCCTGCTACGCGCGCATCGACGCGGTGAACCCGAAGATCAACGCCGTGGTCGCCACCTGCCGCGAACGCGCGCTGGCCGAAGCCGCCGCCGCCGATGCCGCGCTGGCGGCCGGCAAGTCGCTGGGCGCGCTGCACGGCGTGCCGTTCACGATCAAGGATTCCTTCGACACTGCCGGCGTCGTCTCCACCGGCGGCACGCTGGGCCGCAAGGATTTCGTGCCCGGCAAGGACGCCACCGTGGTGGCCCGGGTGCGCGCTGCCGGCGGCATCCTGCTGGGCAAGACCAACACGCCGGAGTTCACGCTCGGCGGCGGCGCGCGCGGCACCTACAACCTGGTCTACGGCCAGACCTACAACCCCTACAACACGCTGTACACGCCGGCCGGCTCGTCCGGCGGCGCCGGCGCCATCGTCGCCGCCGGTGGCGCCTACTTCGACATCGGCTCCGACTACGGCGGCTCGATCCGCGGCCCGGCCTTCGTCAACGGCATCGCCGGCATCAAGCCGACCCTGGGCCGGGTGCCGCGCACCGGCCACATCGTCGGCTACGGCGGCGCCTACGACTTCTTCCAGGAAACCGGGCCGATGGCGCGCCGGGTCGCCGACCTCGGCCTGCTGATGGCGCTGCTCAACGGCCCGGACGGCGCCGACGCCGCGATGGCCCCGGTGCCGGTCGGCGATCCGGCCAAGGTGCCGCTCAAGTCGCTGCGGGTGGCCTGGTACACCAGCAACGGCACCGTCGATGCGTCGGCCGAGATCCAGGCGCTGGTCAAGCAGTGCGTCGGCTATTTCTCGGCGCTCGGCTGCACCGTCAAGCAGGACCAGCCGCCGAAGATGCGCCAGCTCTGGGAAACCCGGCAGAAGTACGAGAACGCCGATACCCGTGCCCACCTGCGCGCGCTGCTGAAGAAGCACGGCACCACCCAGGCTTCGCCCGGCCTGCGGCTCGATGGCGAAGCGCTGCCGAGCGCCGACTTCACCCGCGTGCTCGAGGAAATGGATGCCATCAAGAGCGAGCAGCTGGCCTGGTTCGAGAACTACGACCTGATCATCTGTCCGGCCGCCAATCAGGCGCCGCAGAAGATTCCGGCCGAATTCGTGCGCCCGCCGAACTCGCCGGCGATGGCCGGCGGCGGCTACACCAGCCAGTACAACACCACCGGCTGGCCGGCCGGCGTGGTGCGCGCCGGCACCTCGAAGGACGAGCCGGGCATGCCGCTGGGCATCCAGATCGTCGGCCAGCCGTGGCGCGACGACGTGGTGCTGGCGGCGATGGCCCATGTCGAGCAGCAGACCGGCGGCTGGCAGCTGCCGCCGATCTGAGCCCCTTTCCGTCTCCCTCGCGACTCTTGGAACGCCTGCCCATGAACCTGCCGAAAACCGCTGCCGATGCACCTGCCGCTGCGGCCCATGCCGACCAGCCGACCACCCGCCAGTTCAGTCGCCGCGAACTGCTGAGCCTGGCGCGCTCGGCGACCGTCGCGCCGATCATCGCGGCCCCGGCGCTGGCGGTCAGCCAGGCCGCGTCGACCGATCCCAGCAGCGAGCTGATCTACATGTCGGCGACCAAGCTGGCCGGCCTGATCCGCGCGAAGAAGGTGTCGGCCGTGGAAGCGGTGGAGGCCTATATCGACCGCCAGCTGGCCGTCAACGACCGCCTCAACGCCGTGGTGATGAACAGCTATGCGCGAGCCCGCGCCGAAGCGAAGGCTGCTGACCAGGCCGCTGCGCGCGGCAACTGGATGGGCCCGCTGCACGGCGTGCCGATGACCATCAAGGACTCGCTCGACACCGAAGGCGTGATCACCACCGGCGCCACCTACGGCCGCCAGCAGTTCGTGCCAAAACAGGACGCTACGGTGGTGGCCCGCGTGCGCAAGGCGGGCGCGATCCTGCTCGGCAAGACCAACACGCCGGAGTTCACGCTCGGCGGGCTGGCCGGCATCAATGCGGCATCGAACCTGCTGTACGGCTCTTCGCACAACCCGTACGACCTGAGCCGCACGACTTCCGGTTCCTCCGGCGGTGCCGGCGCGATCGTCGCCGCTGGCGGCGCGGCCTTCGACATCGGCTCCGACTGGGGCGGCTCGATCCGGGGACCTGCGCACAACAACGGCATCGCCGGCATCAAGCCGACCTCGGTGCGGGTACCGCGCACCGGCCACATCGTCGACTACGGCGGTCTCTACGATCTCTGGCAGCAGCTCGGCCCGATGACCCGCCGCGTCGAGGACCTGAGCCTGATCACGCCGATCATCTCCGGGCCGGATTTCCGCGATGCCTCCTGCGCGCCGGTGCCCTGGGCCGACCCGGCGGCGGTGAACCTGAAGAAGCTGAAGGTCGCGTTCTTTGCTGCCAACGGCGTCACCGACACCGATGACGACGTCAGGCAGACGGTGATCCAGGCGGCGAAATGGCTGGAAGGCGCGACCACCAGCGTCACCGAGGATCTGCCGAAGGCGATCCTGCAGGACCTCTACGAGAGCCGCACCCAGCTGACCAATGCCGATGCCTGGGCTTTCTACCAGCGCATGGCGGCCAAGTGGGGCACGCAGAACTTCTCGCCATCGGTGGCCGAGCGGATGAAGTCGATGACGCCGATCTCCACCGCCGAAACAGTGGCGGCCTGGGAAGCGGCTGACGATGCCAAGTCGCGGATGCTCGGCTGGATCAGCCAGTACGACGTGCTGATCTGCCCGGTGTCCGGCAAGGCGGCCGAAGTGATCGACCGGCCGGCATCGGCGGCGCGCCCGAATGCCTACGCCTGGAGCTACACCGGCGCCTTCAACTCCACCGGCTGGCCGGTGGTGGTCGTGCGCTGCGGCACGTCGGCGGACGGCAAGCTGCCGATCGGCGTGCAGATCGTCGCCGCGCCGTGGCGCGAGGACATCTGCCTGGCGGTGGCCAGCTATCTGGAAAGCCGCTCCGGCGGCTGGAAGAAGCCGCCGATCTGAGTACTGCGCCGCGCATGAACCGCCCCCGCGACACCGGCCGCTGCAGGTCCGCCAGCCCGCCCCTCCGACTGGAGTTTCGCCGCATGTGCAGTGTTTCCCTGATACGGCCGCTGGCGCTGCTGCTCGGGCTGGCGGCTGCTAGCGCCGCCGCCCAGTCGGCCAATCAACCAGCGATGCCGACAGCGGTCGGCCCGGCGCCGACCGCGGCGGCGGCGCGCTTCCCGGTCGAGGAGCTGTCGATCGCCAGCCTGCAGGCCGCCTACCGGGCCGGCACGACGACCGCCGTCGAGGTCGTGCAGGCCTCGCTCGATCGCATCGAGGCCTACGACAAGCGCGGCCCGCTGCTGAACAGCCTGATCACCGTCAACCCGGCGGCGCTGCAGGAGGCCGCTGCGCTCGACGCCCAGCGCAAGGCCGGTGCGCCGCTCGGCGCGCTGCACGGCGTGCCGGTGGTGGTGAAGGACAACATCGACGTCGCCGGCCTGCCGATGACCTCCGGCTTCCAGGGCTGGAAGCACTACCGGCCGCCGGCTGATGCGCCGCTGGTCGCGAAGCTGCGGGCGGCCGGCGCGGTGATCATCGCCAAGGCTTCGCTGTCGGAGTTCGCGCGCGGCGGTGGCGACAACATCAATTCGGTGCTGTCCGGCTTTGCCCGCAATCCCTACCACACGGCCTACGCGACCGGCGGTTCCTCCGGCGGCACCGGCGCCAGCGTCGCGGCGAGCTTCGCGGTGGTCGGCATCGGCACCGATACCGGCGGCAGCGTGCGGATGCCGTCCGCCCACAATGCGCTGGCCGGGTTGCGGCCGACGGTCGGCCTGGTGTCGCGCACCGGCATCGTGCCGCTGGACAGCGTGCGCGACACCGCCGGGCCGATGGCGCGCTCGGTGGCCGACATGGCGATCCTGCTCGATGTCATCGCCGGTCCCGATCCGCAGGATGCCGCGACCTCGCGCAGCGCCGGCCACCAGCCGGCCAGCTACCGCGCGGCGCTGAAGCCAGATGCGCTGAAAGGCGCGCGGCTCGGCGTGCTGCGCCAGGTGTTCAGCCTGAAGGTCGCCGACCCGCGCGTGATCGCCCGCTTCGAGCAGACCCTGGCCGAGCTGAAGGCGGCCGGCGCGATCCTCGTCGACCCGTTCACGGTGCCCGAGCTGGACCAGATCCCGCGTCCGCCGCAGACGCCGGCGCAGTTCAAGGCCGATCTCACGCAGTGGATCGCGCAGCATCCCGGCGTGCCGTATCCGTCGATGCAGGCGATCGCCGATTCCAAGCTCGTGCATCCACTGCATCAGGCCGGCATGGACCTCGCTGCCGCTGCCGGCCCGGTCGAGACCGATGCCGACACCCTGGCCGGCGCGCGCGGCGAGCAGGCTTATCGCGACGGCTTCACGCGGGCGATGAAGGCGGCCAAGGTCGACGCCGTGGTGTTCCCGACCTGGGCCCAGCTGCCGGCGCTGAACGGCGACCGCAACACCCAGCTGGTCGACGCGCCGCAGCCGCCGCCGAATGCCGGGCCGACGGCGCTCGGGTCGAGCCTGACCTTCGTCGGCAGCGCGCTGCAGTGGCCGGCGCTGTCGGTGCCGAGCGGCTATCTCGGCGACGGCCTGCCGATCGGCCTGCAGATCCTCGGCCGCGCCTGGGACGAGGCGCGGATCATCGGCTACGCCCACGCCTACGAGCAGGCCACCCGCTACCGCCATCCGCCGGCATCGGTACCGCCGCTGGCCTCGTCGTTCGCGAGCCGCTTCGTCGGCACCTGGAAGCTGGTCGAGATTCTGGAACGCGATGCCAGCGGTGCGACGCGCGCCTCGCCGCGCGGGCCGTCGACCGGCCAGCTGGTCTATGGTGCGGACGGCCGGCTGTCAGTGCAGATCATGAAGCTGGGCCGGCCATCGGTGGCCTCCGGCGCGCTGGCCAGCGCCAGTGCCAGCGAGCTGCAGGGCGTCGTCGACGGCTTCAGTTCCTACTTCGGCAGCTGGGAGCTGCTGCCGGCCGAAGGCTGCGTCGTGCATGTGCAGGACGGCCAGCTGCTGCCGAACAACATCGGCAGCCGTGCCAAGCGCTACTACGGCTTCGATGGCGAGGGCCGGCTGTCGCTGGCCACGCCGCCGCGCGGCGAGCCGGGCCGGGAAACCGCGCAAGTGTTCGTCTGGGAGCGCATCTCGTGAAGGCCGCATCCAGGCTTCTGCTCGGCGTGCTGGCGGTGGCGGCCGTCGCCGGCCTCACCGCGCCGCGCTGGCTGCCGCTGACCCGGGCCGCCGAGGCGCCGCCGGACCGCGCGGCCGCCGAGCCCGGCAAGGCTCGCAAGCAGGGCGACAAGAAGGGGGACGGGGGTGACAAGGGCGAAGCCGGTCGCGCACCGCAGAAGGTGGCGACGCTGCGCATCACTCCCGAGCCGTTCACCGAAAGCCTCAGCGCAACCGGCTCGCTGCTGGCCGACGAAGGCGTGGAACTGCAGGCCGAGATCAACGGCAAGATCGCCGCGATCCGCTTCCGCGAAGGCTCGCGCGTGAAGCGCGGCGAACTGCTGGTCAAGCTCAACGATGCCGATCTGCGCGCCCAGCGCGCGCTGGCGCAGCACAACCTGGAACTGGCGCAGCTGCGCGAGCAGCGGGTCGGCCAGCTGGTCAAGGAAGGCATCGTCACCGCTTCCGACTACGACACGGCGCGCTTCGAGGTGGCGGCCCGGCTCGACCAGATCTCGATCATCGAGGCCCAGATCGAGAAGACCGAAGTGCGCGCGCCGTTCGATGGCGTGGTCGGCCTGCGCTATGTCAGCGAAGGCAGCTACGTGAACGCCACCACCCGGGTCGCGACCCTGCAGCAGATCGACCGGCTGAAGGTCAATTTCTCGGTGCCCGAGAAATACGCCGGCCGCATCCGCATCGGCAGCCCGATCCGCTTCGCGATCAACGGCAGCGACCGCCGCTTTGCCGGCGCCATCTACGCCTTCGATCCGCGCATCGATGCCGGCACCCGCACGGTGGTGATCCGCGCGGTCTGCGACAACCCGGAAGGCGTGCTGCTGCCCGGCGCCTTCGCCAATGTCGAGCTGGAGCTGGCGACCGTCAGCGACGCCATCCTGGTGCCGGCCGAAGCGGTGATCCCCGGCGTCAGCGAGAAGAACGTGTTCGTGATGGTCGACGGCAAGGCCGAGCGGCGCGCGGTGGAGATCGGCACCCGCACCGCCAACCAGGTGCAGATCCTGAGCGGCCTGAAGGCCGGTGACCGGCTGATCGTCTCCGGCCTGCAGCAGATGCGCGCCGGCCTGGCGGTGGCCGATGTCGCCGATGGCGACGGCAGCCTGAAAGGCCCGGCGACGGCCCGCGCCGCCAGCGCGAAGGCGCGTTCATGAGCCTGGCCGAGCTGAGCATCCGGCGGCCGGTGCTGACCCTGGTCATCTCGCTGCTGATCATGCTGTTCGGCGCGCTGGGCCTGCGCGCGCTGCCGGTGCGCGAGTATCCGGCCGTCGATCCGCCGTCGATCTCGATCACCACCAGCTATCCGGGTGCGGCGGCTGAGGTCGTGCAGGCGCAGATCACCGAGCCGCTGGAGGAAGCGATCAACTCGGTGGCCGGCATCAGCGCGCTGACCTCCACCAGCCGCGAGGGCGCCAGCCAGATCACCGTGGAGTTCTCGCTCGACGCCGATCTGGAAACCGCCGCCAGCGACGTCCGCGACCAGCTGGCGCGCGCGGTGCGCAATCTGCCGCCGGACACCAATCCGCCGATCCTGAACAAGGCCGATGCCGATTCCAGCCCGATCTTCGGCCTGTCGATTTCCAGCCGGCAGCGCTCGCAGCTGGAGCTGTCGGCGTTCGCCGATGCGCTGCGCGAACGCCTGCAGACGGTGCCCGGCATCGCCCAGGTGGAGCAGCCGGCCGAGAAGCGTTACGCGATGCGGCTGTGGATGGACCCGGACCGGATGGCCGCCTACGGCATCGCGCCGACCGACATCCGCGCGGCACTCGGCCGCGAAAACCTGGAGCTGCCGTCCGGGCGCATCGAGGGCAGCGCCATCGAGCTGCCGGTGAAGACGCTGTCGCGGCTGGCGACGCCCGAGGATTTCAACAACCTGATCGTCAAGCGCAGCGACACCACCATCGTCCGTTTCCGCGATATCGGCTATGCCGAACTCGGCGCCCAGAACGAGCGCGGCGCGCTGAAGATGGGCGACACGCCGATCGCCGGGCTGTACTTCAAGCAGCAGCCGGGCGCCAACCAGATCGACATCGTCGACCAGCTGCGCCAGCGGCTCGACGAGGTGCGCAAGGATCTGCCGGACGACCTGCAGATCGACATCGCCTACGACAACACCGAGTACGTGCGGCGCTCGCTGATCGAGGTCACCGAAACCATCTTCATCGCCTTCGTGCTGGTGGTGCTGGTGGTGTTTGCGTTCCTGCGCGAGTGGCGCACGACGCTGATTCCGGTGCTGGCGATTCCGGTGTCGATCATCGGCGCGTTCGGCGTCATGTCGGTGGCCGGCTTTTCGATCAACACGCTGACCCTGCTCGGCATCGTGCTGGCGATCGGGCTGGTGGTGGACGATGCGATCGTGGTGCTGGAAAACATCTACGCCAAGATCGAGGCCGGCATGGGGCCGGTCGACGCCGGCATCGCCGGCACCCGCGAGATCTTCATGGCCGTGGTGTCGACCACCATCACGCTGGCCGTGGTGTTCCTGCCGCTGCTGTTCATGGGCGGTCTGTCCGGGCGGCTGTTCCGCGAGTTCGGCGTGACCATCGCCGGTGCCGTGCTGATCTCGGCGCTGGTGGCGCTGACGCTGACGCCGATGCTCAGCGCCCGGCTGCTGACCGCCCACCAGGGCCACGGCTGGCTGTTCACTCGCACCGAGCCGCTGTTCACAGCGCTGGAGCAGGGCTATGCCGCGAGCCTGCGCCGGGTGCTGGGCCGGCGCTGGCTGGCGCCGCTGGTGCTGGCGGCGGCGGCGGCGCTGATCGTCGTGCTGATGGGCCTGCTGCCGCGCGAACTGGCGCCGATGGAGGATCGCGGCCGGGTCTGGGTGCGGGCGACGGCGGCCGAAGGCGCCAGCTACGACTACATGCAGAACTTCATGGATGACGTCACCGCAGCGACCGCCGCGCGGGTGCCGGAAGCCCATCTGATGATGACCCAGGTGCCCGGCTTCGGCGGTTCCAACGGCGTCTCCGGGCCGGTCAACAACGGCTTCGTGCGGGTGTTCCTGAAAGACCGCGCCGAGCGCAGCCGCAGCCAGGGCGAGATCGCCGCCGACCTGCAGGCGATGGCCAAGCGCTTCAACGGCGCCCGTGTCAACATCACCCAGGAAGCCAGCATCGGCGACCGGCGCGCGGCGCAGGCCGGCGTCCAGTACGTGGTGCAGGCGCTGGAGATCGACGCGCTGCGCGAAGCGCTGCCGAAGTTCCTTGAAGCGGTGAAGGCCAGCCCGGTGTTCACCTTCGTCGACGCCGATCTCAAGTTCAACAAGCCGGAAGTGCGGGTGCGCATCGACCGCGCCAAGGCGCAGACCCTGGGCGTGTCGGCCCAGGACATCGCCCAGACCCTGCAGGCTTCGCTGTCCGGCCAGCGCTACGGCTATTTCATCCTGAACGGCAAGCAGTACGACGTGATCGGCCAGCTGACCCGCGATTTCCGGTCGCGGCCCGATGCCCTCGAAGGCCTGTCGGTGCACAGCGCCACTGGCGAGCTGGTGCGGCTCGACAACCTGGTCAGCTTCACCGAAAGCAGCTCGCCGCCGGAGCTGTACCGCTACAACCGGATGGCCTCGGCCACCGTGTCGGCGACGCTGGCGCCGGGCCACACGATCAGCGAAGGCATTGCCGTCTTCGACGCGGCGGCGGCCACGCTGCTCGACAACCGCTACACCACGACGCTGACCGGCGCGGCGCGCGACTTCGTGCAGAGCGCGTCTTCGCTCGGCATCGTCTTCGTGCTGGCGCTGGTGCTGATCTACCTGGTGCTGTCGGCGCAGTTCGAAAGCTTCCTCGACCCGCTGGTGATCCTGCTGACCGTGCCGCTGGCGCTGGCCGGCGCGCTGGCCGCGCTGTGGGCGTTCGGCCAGACGCTGAATATCTTTTCGCAGATCGGCCTGATCATGCTGATCGGCCTGGTGACCAAGAACGGCATCCTGATCGTCGAGTTCGCCAACCAGCGCCGCGCCCGTGGTGCCGTCAGCGCGCTGGTCGCCGTGCGCGAAGCCGCCGCTGCACGGCTGCGGCCGATCCTGATGACCACGCTGGCGACCCTGCTCGGCATCCTGCCGATCGCGCTGGCGCTCGGCGCCGGTTCGGAAGCCCGGGTGTCGATGGGCATCGCGGTGATCGGCGGCCTGCTGATCGGCAGCGCGCTGACGCTGTTCGTGATCCCGGCGATGTACGTGCTGCTGAAGGCCGTGGCTGGTGACCGTACCCCGGCAGCTGCCAGCGCCGCGCCTGCCGCCGCCGTGCCGGCGGCACCGTCCGGGCTGCCGTAAGTCCCGCGCGCCCGGCTCGCCGGATGCCGGGCGCCAGAAGCCCGGCGGGACTGCCGGCTCAGAAGCCGGTGCCAGTCAGCGAAACCTCGGTGGGCGTCTTGCTGAGGTTGGTGTGGATCAGGACGCTGCCGGGCCGTTCGCCGGCAGCCTTCGGCTTGAAGCGGCCGGTGATCTGGCAGCTGCTGCCGGCCACCAGCCAGCGCGGGCAGTTGTGATGGCCGGCGTAGTCGCCGTTGACGGTGATGGTGTGGATCTTCAGCAGGCCGGCGCTGCTGGTGATCACGATCGTCTGGTCTCCGCTGCTGACCCCGACCTTGACCCGGCCGAAGTCGAAGCGGGCGAGGTTGGTCCTGATGGCCGGCTGCACGCTGCTGTCGGACATCGTTGCGGCCGTCGTCGCCAGCGCGATCTGACGGCCGCTGTCGGTGCTGGCGTCAGCGGTGGCGTTGTCGCGAGGTGGCAGGCCGGTCAGCGATTCCGACAGGTGCAGCGTCACCGGTTCGCCGGTGCCCAGGCGACCGAGCGTCGTCGGGCGGGCGCCGTCATCGGGATCGGGTGCAGTGAAGCCGATGCCGTCGTCGATGGCGCAGGGGCAGTGAGTGATCGTGCCGGCCTGCGTGGCACTGGCCAGCGGCCAGGCCAGCACGGCGATCGCCGTGCGCAGCAGCAGGCGTGACGAGGGTCGACGTGGTGCTTCCGGTGGAAGCCGCTCGGTGCGCGGAAGGGGCGCGAAAGTCATGTCGGTTGCTCTAGTCATAGCCAGTCGATGCTCGTGTCTCGGATGTCCTGAACGCCGTGTTGCGTGGCGTTGCGCCCGGTTTGGCGGCCGATGAAGGCCGGCGAAAATGGGCGCTCGATAACAAGACGAGATTCGCGGCCGAAACCGGCCACGCGACATCAATAAAACGTGAAGTGTACAAACGTTTACTACATTTCTGTTTGTTCATGCAGGACCCATCCACGTGGCCTGGACGGTGGTCGGCAGCGGCGGCGCGGGGCGGTGCAATCGGTCGGCGATCGAGCATCCCCCAGCAAAAAGCCCCCGTCATCGCGAGATGCCGGGGGCTTTTGCGTCAATCAGACCGACGCGGATTGCAGCGGAGGAGCCGGCCTCAGAAGCCGGTGCCGGTCAGGGACACCTCGGTAGCGGTGTTGCTGACGCTGGTCAGGATCGACACGCTGCCGGGGCGGGTGCCGACGGCTTTCGGCTTGAAGCTGCCGGTGACCTGGCAGGACTTGCCGGCATCCAGCCAGCGCGGGCAGTTGTGGCTGCCCGAGTAATCACCGCTGACCCGGATGCTGCGGATCTCCAGCGGGCCGGAGCCGGTGCTGGTGATCACCAGCGTCTGCTCGCGGCTGCTGGCGCCGACCTTGACCCGGCCGAAGTCGAAGCGGCTGACATTGGTCTTCATCGCCGGCTTCAGGCCCTTGCCGGTGCCGGACAGGCTGATCCGGTCCGGGCTGGTGACGGCATTGCTGACGATCCGGGTTTCGCCAGTGCGGGTGCCGACGGCCTTCGGCGAGAACACGATCGAGATCGTGCAGCGCGCCCCCGGCGCCACCGTGCTGCCGCAGGTGGTGGTGTGGCGGAAATCGCCGGTGGTGACGATGCTGCTGATCGAAAGCGGCGCGGTGCCGGTGTTGGACAGCGTCACCACTTCCGGCTCGCTGGTGGTTTCCACGCCGATGTCGCGGAAACGCAGCAGGTAGCCGGTGCCGAAGTCCAGATCGTTCATGTCCAGCGACAGCACCGGCGCAGCGGTCACCGGAGCGGCTTCGACAGCAAACGTCAGCGACACGGTTTCGGCGGCATTGAAGCGATCACTACCGGTCTGGCTGGCGGTGACCGTGCAGCTGCCGACGGCGTTGGCCGTCACCGTGCTGCCCGCCACCGTGCAAACGCTCTGCGTGGTGCTGGCAAACGTCAGCGCATTGCCGGACGCGCCGCCAAACGCCATCAGCGTGCCGGACTCACCAACCTTCAGGCTCGACGGCGTCACGGCAAAGCCGCTGATCAGCTGCGCCGCCTTGGCCACCGGCAGGCTCAGCGACACCTCGTCAGCCGGCTCGTAATCGGCATTGCCGTTCTGGCTGGCGATCAGCGCGCAGTTGCCGGCCGACAGCCCGGTGACCACGGCACCGCTGACCGAGCAGATGTCACCGGTGGTGGTGCGGAACGTCACCGCATTGCCCGAAGCACCGCCGGACGCGGTCAGTGTCGCCATGCCGCCGACCTTGATCGACGACGGATCAGCCGAGAAGCCGCTGATCTGCTGGGTCAGCTTGTCGATGGTGATGCTCAGCGTCGCCGGTTCGGCGGCGTTGTAGACATCGTTGCCGGCCTGCGTCGCCTGGATCGTGCAGGTGCCGGCCTTGAGCACGGTGATCAGGCCATTGCTGTCGATCGAGCAGACCGCCGACATGGCATCGCTCAAGCTCACCGTCAGCTCCGAATCGCTGGTCGCGGTCAGGGTGCCGGTGCCGTTGATCACCAGATTCGGCGCCGTGCCGAAGCGGATGGTCTGGTCACGCTTGTTGACGCTGATGTCGACCGTGGCTTCGCTCGCCGCCTGGTAGCAGCTGGTGCAGCCATCGGCACTCTGCGCGGCATTGGCCTTCACCGTGCAGCTGCCCTGCGCCTTGCCGGTGGCGGTGGCGCCCACGCCGGTGGCGGTGTCGGCCTGCGTGCCCAGCGTGCAGACCGCGGGGGTACTGCTGCTCAGCACCGGCTTGAAGCCGGAGGTGCTGCTCGCCGTCACCGCGCTGGTGTTGTTGATCAGGATGCTGGTCGGCACCGCCGTCAGCGTCAGGGTCTGCGCGGCATACGGCGCCGCACAGCTCGCCGGGGCGCCGCCGTTGGCACCGGAACAGCTCCAGCTCCACTGGCCGCCGGTGCTGGTGACGCTGCTGGCGGTACCGGTGGCGCACAGCGCTGCGGCCGGCGCACTGACGCTGGCCACGTTGCTGGCTTCGCCGCAGCCGCCGATCACTGCTGCCGGCGCTTCATACGCGCCGATGTCCGCCGCCGTGCCGACCGGGCGGGCCACGCCGCGCTGGTCGGTGGTCAGCGTCGTGCTGCCGGCATCGATCGCCGGGCTCTTGCCGGTGCAGCTGGCATCCGGCGTGCCGACGCCGGTGCAGAGCGCGAAGGTTTCGGTGCTGCCGGGGGCGTTGAGGGCCAGGGGGACGAGCCGAGGATCGGTGCTGCTCAGGTTGCTGGGGTCGCTGGGGAAGTTGCAGCTGGTGTCGCTGGAAATATTGTTGCGGCTGGTGGTGTCGATGGTGACGTCGCTGCAATTGCTGCCACCGCCCTGCGGGTTGGCGAACAGGGTGTTGGTGAGGACGACGTGGCCTTCATTAGCCAGCTGCGCCCCCCCCGTCGGGGTGGAGTTGCCGCTGAAACTGACGCTGTCCAGCCCCAACTGGCCACCGATTCGAATCGCTCCACCGCCGCCTACGGCCGCGCTGCGGGCGCTATTGCCGCCGAAGCTGCTATTGCGAATGGAGCCCCCTCGTGCGCCGGGACTGTAGATCGCTCCGCCAAACGGGGCCGAGTTACCGCTGAAGCTGGAGCCCTCCACCGTGAAGGCTCGAGCAGTGTTTTCGAGGCCGATCGCGCCGCCGCCACTGCTCGCCGTGTTGTTGAGGAAGCGCGACAGCTGGACGCTGAGAGTGCCTCCGGCGATGTAAATCGCACCTCCATCTTTGGAGGCCGTGTTGCTCTGCACAGTGCTGTTGCGGAGGCTGAAGCTGCCGCTGCCGTTACCGCTGCCGAGATACACGGCGCCGCCGGCGCCGCCGGCCTTGCTTCCGTTGACGACGTTGTTGCTGAGCGTGGCGTCCTCGATGCTCAGCGTGACGAAGTTGCCGGTGTTGATCGCCCCGCCGTTCTTGCCGGCGCCCAGTGCCCGCGTCAGGGTGAGGCCCTTGAAGGTGACGACATTCGGGCTGCTGGCGCTGCTGCCGCCGGCAATGGTGAACAGCTGCACGGCGTTGTTGCCATCCACGGTGTAGCCCGCCGCCGAGCCGGCGACGGGGCCGGTGACGTTGAGGCTGCCCTTGCCGGCGACGATGTTGAGGGTGCTGGCGAGGACGGTGGTCTGGCCGCTGAGGGCCGGCGCAAACGTGATGCTGTCGTCGCCGGCATTGGCGTTGGCGGCGTTGATGGCCTCGCGCAGCGTGCAGTGGGTGGCGTCGCAAACACCGTCGCTGGTATCGACGGTGCTGTTGACGACCAGGCTCAGCGACGCGGCCGGGGCGATGCTGAAGCTCTGTGTCTCTGCCGGCGCGGCGCTGTAGTCGGGGTTGCCGACCTGCGTCGCGCTCACCGTGCAGGTGCCGGCGCTGACGCCAGTCACCGTGCTGCCGCTGACCGTGCAGATGCCGGTGGTGTTGCTGCTGAAGCTCACCGTCAGCCCGCTGCTGGCCGTGGCGCTGAGGCTGGTGCTGTCACCCACCTTCAGGCCGCTGGGCGCGGCACCGAAGCTGATGCTCTGGCTGCCTTGGCCGATGCTGATGCTCTGGCTGCCGCTGGCGCTGCTGTAGATGGCGTCGCCGGCCTGGCTGGCGCTGACCGTGCAGGGGCCTGCCTTGAGACCGGTGATGATGCTGCCGTTGCTGCCGCCGCTGCTGCAATTGGCCTGGCCGGCGGTGTTGAAGATCACCGTGCCGCCCGGTGCGCTGGCGCTGACCGTGCCGCTGCCGCCGACCACGATGACCGGCGCGGCGTCGAAGCTGATGGTCTGGTCGAGCTTGCTGACGGTGATGTCCACGCTCTTTTCAGGCGCCGCCTGGTAGCAGCCGCTGGTGCAGCCGCTGGCGCTGGCGGCCACGTTGGCGTTCACCGTGCAGATGCCGCTGGCATCGCCGGCGGCAGCGCTGCCGCTGAGCGTGCAGATGGTGGGCGTGGTGGTGCTCAGCATCGGGCTGGCACCGGAGCTGCTGCTGGCGGTCAGCGTGCTGCTGCCGCCGAGCTTGATGCTGGTGGGGTTGGCGCTGAGGCTCAAGGTCTGGGTCTGGTAGGGCGCGGTGCAGACGGCGTCCGTGCCGCCGCCGCTGCCGGTGCAGTTCCAGCTGAAGCTGCCGTTGCTGGTCACCGCGCTGGCGGTGCCGGTGGCGCAGAGCGCGGCATCGCCGGGCACGCTGGCCGTGGGCCTGGCGCTGGCCGTGCCGCAGCTGCCGTCGGTGCTGGCGCTGAGCGTGGTCAGGCTGGTCTTGCTCACCGCCGAGGTGCTGCCGTTGCTGCTGACGATCAGGTAGAGGTCGTAGCTGGTGGCTCCGGCCAGCCCGCCGAGCGTGAAGCGGGCCTGCACGGCCGCCGTCATCGCGCCATTGCCGCTGGCGACGATGCTGACGCCGGAATAGCTGGCCGCGGCTTCCACCTGCACGGCGGTGGGTGCTGCGCTGCCCGGCGCCACGGCGATGTAGTAGCCGGTGCCGCTGGTGTCGGAGGTGCCCTTCAGCACATTGCTCACCACGCCCCCCACCAGCGTGCTGCTGGCGCTCACGGCGCTCAGCACCGGCCCGGGCGACAGGGTGACGGAGTAGACGTCGGTCACGGCGTCGGTGTCGGTGCTGGCGAGCGCGTCGCTGGTGGAGAAGAACACCTTGCTGCCGTCGGCATTCAAGCCGCCGTAGGTCAGGGTTGAGGTGGTGTTCGGCGTGATCAGCGTGGTGACGCCGTTCTCGCGCAGGTAGATGTCGACCAGCGCGTCGGTGTCGGTGCTGGCGAGCGGCTCGGGGGTGCTGAAGAACGCCCGGCTGCCGTCGGCGCTGGCGCTGAGGTAGGTCGCGCCAGCCGCCCCGTTGCCATTGATGGCGCCCTGGCTGATGTGCGTGGTGACGCCGTTATGGCGCATGTAGATGTCCGACTCTGTGTCGGTATCGGTGCTGGCAAGCGGCTCGGCGGTGGTGAAGAACACCCGGCTGCCGTCGGGGCTGGCGCCGGCGTAGGTCACAGAATTCGACCCGTTACCGTTGATGGCGCCCTGGCTGATCTGGGTGGTGACGCCGTTCTCGCGCATGTAGAGGTCGGTTTGCGAGTCCGTGTCGGTGCTGGCGAAAGCGTCCGCGGTGGTGAAGAACACCCGGCTGCCATCGGCATTGATACCGGAGTAGCTCGGGGAAAAAAAGCCCGTTGCCGGCCTCACCCAGGCTGATCTGGGTGGTGACGCCGTTATGGCGCATGTAGATGTCCGACGCTGTGTCGGTATCGGTGCTGGCGAGCGGCTCGACGGTAGTGAAGAACACCCGGCTGCCGTCGCTGCTGACGCCGACATAGTTGACCTGGGTGGGTCCATTGCCGTTGATGGCGCCCTGGCTGATGTGGGTGGTGACGCCGTTCTCGCGCATGTAGAGGTCGGTCGCCGCATCCGTGTCGGTGCTGGTCAGCGCTTCGTTCGTGGTGAAGAACACCCGGCTGCCGTCGACGCTGGCGTTGCGGTAGCTCACATTAAAGGCGCCATTGCCATTGATGGCACCCTGGCTGATGTGGGTGGTGACGCCGTTCTGGCGCATGTACGTGTCGAACGATCCGTCGGTGTCGGTGCTGGCCAGCGCTTCGACGGTGTTGAAAAACACCCGGCTGCCGTCGGCGCTGCTGCCGGCGTAGTTCGCGGCGGACATGCTACTGCCATTGATGGCGCCCTGGCTGATGTGGGTGGTGACGCCGTTCTCGCGCTGGTAGATGTCGATTTGCGTGTCGGTGTCGGTGCTGGCGAGTTGTTCATTAGTGGTGAAGAAGACCTTGCTGCCGTCGGCGCTGATGCCGACGTAGCTCGCGGAAAAGACCCCGTTGCCGTTGATGGCGCCTTGGCTGATGTGGGTCGTGACGCCGTTCTCGCGCATGTAAAGGTCTTGCGACGTGTCGGTGTCGGTGCTGGCGAGTTGCTCAATGGTGGTGAAGAAGACTTTGCTGCCGTCGGCGCTGCGGCCGGCGTAGCCCACGGCATTGGCCTGATTGCCATTGATGGCCCCCTGGGATTCATGCGCCAGCGTCAGGATCTGCGCGCTGGCGGTGGCCGGCAGCAGCGCGGCGATGAGCAGGAACAGACCCAGCACCCGGCACGAGCGCTTGAATCCCGGAATGGAAAACATGGCGGCCATGGCGTATCGCCTTGAGGCGCTGGCCGCTGGCGGCGGCCGTCGATGACAGCAATTGCGGCGTTGACGTGAAGCGGCTCCCTCCCGCGCGCCCAGTGCCAGGGCAGCGGCGACCGCGAGCAGGCAGGGACCGACGATGCAGCGCAAGCGATTGAACGGGCTGTCTTGAGTTTGGGTCTGCATGGCGGTGGCTCCAGCTGCAACGGTCGGCGGTGATGGACTGAAATTCATGTCGGGACTTCCGGTGAATGCGGGTTCGTGACGGCGGTCGTTTTGCCCTGATCGCCCTTGCCGGATGGCCAGGGCCACGGTCCGCCGGCCTTTCAGGGCCCGTCGCATTTCGCCGTGTTCACCATCAAGACGAGATCCGCGGCCGAAACCGGCCACGCCACGTCAAAAAAGTTTGCGGAGCGTACGGATGTTCACGGTCGCTGCCGTGTGGTTAGGGGGTCCTAATCGTCCGCGCGCAAACCGCCGCCGGAGGCGGCATTTCGGCCGTCCGGGCAGCTTCGGGAAAAGGCGGAAAGCCAGCGGCGCGTCGGCCGCTGGCGGGCTGGGGCAGGCGGGCGGGTGGCAGCGTTGCGCCGCTAGGGAATCTCTGCGCGGGTTCAGTCGTCATTCCGGCGAACGCCCCGCCCAATTGCCCGGGCCAGTGCTTTCAAGGCCCTGGACCCCGGCTTTCGCCGGGGTGACGACCTCTGCAGAGTTTCCCTAGGTCTGCGGCGCTGCTCAGTCAGGCGGCAGCGGGGCGTCCGGCGGTGTGTCCTCGACGCGGACCAGCAGCTTGCCGAGGTTGTAGCCGGACAAAAGGCCGGACAGCGCGCCGGGGGCGTGTTCGAGGCCGTCGATGATGTCCTCGACGACCTTGACGCGTCCCTCGGCGACCCAGGCGCTCATGTCGGCCAGGAAGGCGTCGAAGCGGCTGTCGAGGTGGTCGGTGACGATGAAGCCCTGCAGGTGTACGCGGCGATGCAGGAACACGCGCATGACGCGCGGCGTGAGGTCGTAGCCGGCCGGCAGGCTGGTGGCGTTGGCCCAGGCCACCTGGCCGCACAGCGGCATCCGCGCGAAATCGTTGAACAGCGGCAGCGCCGCTTCGAACGCGGCGCCGCCGGTGTTCTCGAAGTAGATGTCGATGCCGTCCGGGCAGGCTTCGGCCAGCAGGCGCGGCAGTTCGTCATCGTGGTGGCTGACGCAGGCATCGAAGCCGAACTGCTCGACCGCCATCCGGCATTTGTCTTCGCCGCCGGCGATGCCGACCACGCGGCAGCCCTTGAGCCTGGCGATCTGGCCGACTGCCGAGCCGACCGGCCCGGTGGCGGCGGCGACCACCACGGTGTCGCCGGGTTTCGGCTGGCCGATGTCGAGCAGGCCGACATAGGCGGTCAGCCCGGGCATGCCAAGCGCCGACAGCGCCAGCGTCGGCTGCGGCATCGCGGGATCGAGCTTGCGCAGGCCGCGGCCATCGGACAGCAGCCAGTCCTGCCAGCCGGCGTCGGCGACCACGCGATCGCCGACGGCGAAATCCGGGTGCTGCGACACGGTGACCTTTGAGATCGTCTGGCCGACCATCAGGCCGCCGATCGCCACCGGCTCGGTGTAGCCGGCATTGGCGTTCATGCGGCCGCGCATGTACGGATCGAGCGACAGGTATTCGGTCTTCAGCAGCAGCTGGCCGGGACCGGGCTCGGGAATCGGCAACCGTTCGATGCGGAAGTGCTGCAGGCCGGGCTTGCCGACCGGCCGTTCGGCGAGCAGCAGGCGGCGGTTGACCGGGCCGGTGGGCTGCGGGGCCTCGGGACCGGCTGCGGGATCGGGCAGGGCTTCGGCGGGCGTCTCTGAGGCGGTCACGGGGCGGTCTCGAACTGCGGCAAGGGCGTGCTGGGACGCGCAGCTTGCCGCAGCTGGAAGCCGCGTGCAGTCAGCGGCGAATCGGGCGGCTGATCAGGCTGCGAATCAGGCGGCGGTGTAGCCGCCGTCGATCGCGAACTCGGCGCCAGTGACCCACTTGGAGGCGTCCGAAGCGAGGTAGATCACCGCGCTGGCGATGTCGTCCGGCGCGCCGAAATGGCCGATCGGGTGGGCGGCGAGGAAGGCGGCTTCGACGGCCGGGACATCCGGGCCGAGGCCGGCGGCAGCGAAGTGGGCCAGCAGGTCGCGGCCCATGTCGGTCCAGACCACGCCGGGGTGGATCGAGTTGGCGCGGATGCCGGTCTTCAGCTGCGCGCATTCCAGCGCCACCGACTTGGTCAGCAGGCGTACCGCGCCCTTGGAGGCGTTGTAGGCGGCCAGCCCGGTGACGCCGACCAGGCCGGCCACCGACGACAGGTTGATGATCGAGCCGCCGCGGCCGGACTTGCCGCCGGGGCGCATGGCCCGGACCGCGTGCTTGCAGCCGAGGAAGACGCCGGTGACGTTGATGTCCTGGATGCGGCGGAATTCCTCGACCGTGCATTCGGTGACCAGCGCGGTGCGTTCGATGCCGGCGTTGTTGACCAGGATGTCGAGGCCGCCGAAGCGCTTGATGCAGCTGGCGATAGTCTTCTGCCACTGCGCTTCGTCGACGACATCGAGCGCCATGAACTCGGCCGTGCCACCGGCCGCCCTGATCGCCTTGACGGTGGCCTTGCCTTCCTTGGCCAGGATGTCGGTGACCAGGATGGTGGCGCCCTGCTGGGCCAGCGCCATCGCCATTTCAGCGCCCAGGCCGCGGGCGCCGCCGCTGATCAGGGCAACCTTGCCATCGACGCGAAATGCCTTGCCGTAGTCCTTCATGGTGTCTCCTCGCGGTAAATCAGGGCGCCTGAGGCGCTCGGGGGTGGTGGTCAAGCAGGGGTCAAAAAAAAGCCGGCCTCCCATCGGGAGACCGGCTCATGGTCCAGCGAAAGACCGGAACCGGGTGAGAAATCAGCTGCTCAGAACTGGTAGCCGACGCGGAAGGTGATTTCGTCGGCGAAGCCGAGCGTCGAAATCGCGTTGTCGTTCGGGTTCCCGTGCACCTTGCCGTTGATGTAGGTGTAGTTGATGTCGGCGGTGATCGAACCGGTCGGCTTCCAGCGGACGCCCGGCTGCAGCAGCAGGCCGCCGTTGACGTCGTAGAGGCCGGCGAAGTCGAGGCGCCAGATGGCCTGCGGGAACGGCTGCTGCATCGCGAACACCACGTAATCGGAACCGCCCGAAGCGCCGGTGGAGGCGTTGCTGACCGAGCCACCGTAGCCCTTCAGCGAACGACCGAAGATGTCGTCCTTGGTCCGGTGCATGTACTGGAACACCATGTAGGTGGCCGGGATGGCATTGGAGAAGCGCTGGTACTTCTCCATCACCAGTGCGCTGACCAGGTTGCCGGTCTTGATGTAATCGCGGCTCAAGCTCGGGTTGGTGAAGCGGCGATCCGGCGTGTAGGTGCTTTCGAGGTTGATGATCAGCTGGTCGAGCAGCGAACCCGGCTCGCCTTCGACCACGTAGCTGACACCGCCACCGATGTTGTACTCGCGGAAGTACTCGCGGGCGATGTGGCCGCGAAGACCGTCGCCACCGGCGATGAAGAAGGTGTCGAGCTGGCGAGCGGCATCGGCGAAGTTGTCGACCGGGCTGGCCAGCAGCTGCGACGTGGACGGCGCGAACTCGTTGATCGCCGCGTTCAGGCCGGTGACGCCGTTCAGACGCACCATCGAGGCGTAGGTGAACCACTCCTGCGACGAGTAGACGCCGCCCGGGCTGGCTTCGAACGGCGTCTGGGCGAGGATGTCGCCGGTCGACGGCAGGCCGCCGATGCCGCTGTACAGCGTGTTCAGGGTCAGGCCGAACGGGTTGTTGTTCGGGAGGTTCTTGTTGACGCCCGATGCGGTCCAGCGGAACACGCCGTCCGGGTTGTAGCGGCTGACGAAGATCGCCTGCGCGCCCCACTGGCCGAAGTTGCCCTTGAAGCGGATGCCGTAGCTGAGCTTGTCGTTCACCGAGCCGTACTGGTCATGCACGGTGAACTGCGTCGGGATGACGTTGTACTGGGTGTTCGGGTTGCCGTAGATGGTCGGCTGGAACTTCTGCACGAAAGCGTCGGCGAGGATCTCGTCGGTGAACTGGTAGTTCACGCGGACGGCCAGGCTCGGCACGCGTTCGTCGGCGAATTCTTCCTGGGCGCTGTCGAGAATCAGGTGGCGGCGAAGATCGAGGCCGTTGACGACGTCGAGCACGCGGAAGAACAGCGCCTGACCCCAGGCGATCTGCTGGTTGCCGACGCGGATGTTGAGCGGGCCTTCCTGGTAGTCGAGGAACAGGGCGGGGAAGTAGACGAGGTAGTTCGGGCCGGCGGCTTCGAGCGGGTTCGGCCGCTTCAGGCCGGCAACCTGGTATTCGAAGTAGTTCGGGGCGCCGCCGTACAGGGCCGGGTCGCCGCCGCTGATGCCGCCGGTGGCACCGTTGACGACGCTCTGCGGATCGAACTCGCTGTAGTTGCCCGGATCGAAGACGGCGCGCAGACGGCCGACCAGCTTCAGGCTCGGCGTGAACTTCATCGCGCCTTCAAGTTCCACGCGCAACATGTGCAGATTGAAGAAGTTGTTGGCGGGGGTCACCGGGCGGGTGACGTTGTCACCCAGGCCGACGGCCGGAATCGAGAACGGCGGCAGCAGGCCGCCAAGCGCGTCGACCGGCTGTGGCACGCCCGGCTGGCGCGCTACCGCCACGCCGTTGAACGGGTTGCCGCGCTGGTTGTTCGGGTTTTCGCCGCCGAGCGTGATCGCCAGTTCCGGACGGATGAAGCCGCCCCAGCTGAAGTCGAAATCGCTGAAAAAGCCGCCGCTGCTGGTGCTGCCGTCGCCGCTCTGGTCGACAGCGTCCTGGGCGAGTGCTGCATGGGCGGTCATCATCATCGCGGCTGCTGCGATCACGCGGATCGCGGGCATCTTGCTGCTCATTTTCATTCCCCTCCTGAGGTTGCAAACCTGACTTTTCTAGTAATGGGAGCGCGGCTTTTGAGATCGATCAGTTGTCGATCTTCAGAATCCGCCCCGCCTGACCAACCGCAAGCGCAGCGGTGCTGCCCTCGGGCTGGCCGATGCCCTGGTACCACAAGGTGTTGACCCCGCCACCGTTGACCCCGGTCCAGCTGTTGCCGCCATCCGGGCTGTACCGCATTTCGCGCATGCCGGTCACGGTCACGCGGTTGTCGCTGCTGGCGCTGACGCCGAGCAGGATCGCCTGGGTGCCGGCGTCGATCTTTGACCAGCTGGCGCCGGCATCGGTGCTGCGCAGCACGGTGCCATCCTGGCCGACTGCGTAGCTGGCGTTGGCGCCGCTGCCGATGTACAGCGCGAACAGCGAGGCGTCGCCCTTGTTCAGCAGCTTCCACTGGTCGCTGCCGGCGGTCTTGCGCAGGATCAGCGAGAACTCGCCGGCGATGGTGATCGTGCCGGCTTCGTCGATATGGGCGGCGTAGACATGCGGGTCGGTGCCGGCTTCGGCGAAATCGGCCCAGACCGGCTTGATCGTGGTCCAGGTGCTGCCGCCATCGCTGGACGCGAGCACGGTGCCGAAACCGCCGACGGCCACCGCGGCGCCGCTGGCATTGACGCCGACCGACAGTAGGCGTTCCTGGGTGCCGGTGTCGACCTTCTTCCACTCCGTGCCTTCACGCTTCAGCACCAGGCCCTGCTGGCCGACGGCGATGGCGTGGTCGCCCTTCACGGCGACGCCCAGGAGCGCCAGCCGGGTGGGGACATTCTTCAACGGCGTCCAGGTCTTTGCGCCGTCGGTGGTTTCCAGGAGGTAGCCCGGCGCGCCGGCCGCGAGGCCGTGGTTGCCATCGAAGCTGACCGCGAAGAGGGCGTCATGCACGGTGCCGGTCAGCACCGGCGTTGCAGTGGCGGCAGCGGTAGCGTCACCGATGGCAACCAGGCCCAGCAATGTCGCGCCACAGGCGACCGACTTCAGGATGTGCTTCATGCGCTAACAGGCTCTCGTCCGGAAACGTTCAAATTGGGAAAGGTACCCCCCGCTCGCGCGGAGGGTACCGAACAGCGTGACGACCGAAGGTCGTGAAGGATCAGCCGGTGCCGAGGCGGGCGATGGCCTGCGTCGTCAGGTACTTCGAGTACACGTCCTCGCCCTGTTCGGAGAACTTGGACTTGTAGCCGCCGGTGATCTCGCGCACCTGCGAGAAGCGGCTCATGCGGTTGGCCTGGAGGTCGTGGCTGTGCACGTACACCCACGACCAGTCCGGATGACCCTGGGCGTCCTTGATGGTCATCTTGTCGTTGGAGTACTGCGCGAATGCAGGCTCGAACGACTTCCAGATTTCACCGCGGCGATCATAGGTGATGTACGCGACGAACATGCCGTTGCGGGCATCGATCCAGATGCGCTTCTTGCCGACCGGCGAACGCGGATAACCCGTCGGTTCGGCTTCCAGCACGATGCATTCCGGGATCAGCTCGAACCAGGTGTCGAAGAAGGTCTGGCCCTTCGGACCGCCGTGGACGGTGCGCTCGTAGTTCGGGTGGTAGCCACCGCGGAAGTTGATGCCGCTGATGCAGCCCATCATCGGCTGGCGGCCGACGATCTTGTAGTTGCCCCAGGTCAGCATCGGGTCGCCGGCGGCCCAGGCATCGGACAGGAACAGCGTGATGCCCGGCACCAGCGGTTCGAAGCGCTGGTTGGTCGGGAACTGGCGCACGCGGCGGAAGGCCGGCAGGTAGCCGTAGAGATCCGGGAACTTGGTCTGGTCGTAGTACCAGGTGTTCAGGAACGACGAACCGGCGGTTTCGGTCGGCGAGGTGAAGAACACCGACTGGTAGCGCAGCAGGTCCTTCTTGCCGTTGTAGACCGTGCCGTCCGGACGGGCGGTGCAGTTCAGCTCGCACCACATGAAGTCGTACTTGTAGGCTTCCGAGCCATCCGGGGCGATGTCCCAGTCGCGAATCGCGTACTGCGAATACGAGTGGCGGCCCCAGGCCAGGGTCAGGTTCGAGATTGCTTCGAGGCCGTTCTTCGGTTCCGGGAACGGGTTGCCGCCGTTCCACGGGCCGCCGTCCTTCGCCGCGATGTTGCCGGTGGCGTCGAACTTGGCCGTGCCCTGATTCTTCAGCGTGGCCATCAGGTACTGGTTCGGGAACAGCTTGGTCGCGTCCTTCGTCGATTCCACGACGTTGATCTTGCGGCCCTGCTTCTTCAGCTGGATGTAGGTGATCGGGTCGAACAGGTCCTTGACCGCGTCGACGTTGTTGGCGTCGATCACGTCGCCCGGCTTGATCTTGCCCTTGGTGTAGGCCGAGATCGACAGCAGCTCATCCGGATAGGCCTTGCTGGTGTCGCCGGCGTTGCCGACCATCGGCCACATCGGTGCAAGCACGCCGGCGGTGCCGACGCCCTTGGCGGCCTTCTCCATGAGCATGCGGCGCCCGTAGTTGAAATCGTATTTCTTGATTCTCATTTTTCACTCCTCGCTGGCGTTGCAGAAATGATGACGGCGCCAATGGCGGCCGCCTTACTGATTGACGCTTTTTCGGACGACACGATGAACTCCGGCAATCCGCAATGGATTACGGCGTCCGTCGTCCACTGGACTCACGAGCCGACAGGCGGCGGTCAAGCGTCCGGACACGATCAGCGTGCACCGTGCGCGGCTGCTTCATCGGCAGCGCCGGTGAATGCCGACAGGTCCACGCCTTCACCGACCAGCAGGTCCTTACGCTTGACGAAATTGGGCTTGAAGATCCACACCAGCAGCGGCAGCAGCACCAGCGCCAGCACCATGTTGAACAGCATGGTCAGGGTCAGCAGCAGGCCCATGTCGGCCATGAAGCGCAGCGACGACATGAAGATCCACGGCAGGATGCCGACGAACATGATCGAGGCGGTGAACAGGATCGCCTTGCCGGTGGTGACCAGCGACACGGTGATCGCCCGGCCCCAGTCGTGTTCCTGCGCGTGGTACTCCTCGCAGATGCGCGACAGCAGGTAGATGCCGTAGTCGATGCCGACGCCGACGCCGATCGCGGCCACCATCAGCGAGTTGATGTCGAGGCCGATGCCGATCACGTGCATCGCCGCGTTCAGCGAGAAGTTCGCCATGTTCACCGGAATCAGCAGGATGATGCCGGCGACGAACGAGCGGTAGGCGAGGCTGCAACCCATCAGAATCACCAGGTTCAGCAACGCGATGATCAGGTAGTGGTAGCGCTCGACGACATGGTTCATCGCGTACTGCAGGGCGATGGTGCCGGAGCCCAGACGGATCGTGAACTCCTTGTGGTCGGCGCCGACTTCCTGCACGGCCTTGGTCGCTTCCCGCAGCGCGGCGTCGACCGTTTCCTGCTTGTTGTCCTTGAACCACAGCGACACGGTGCCGTTCTGCTGCTCGAAGTCGATGACGTGCGAGAAGGCCTTCGGGCTGGAGCCGACCATCACCGCGCCGGCTGCGGCCGAGACGAAGAAATCGGTCGGATCAAGCGGTGCCCAGCGCGGATCGCCACCGGCGAACAGGCGGTTGGCTTCCTGCAGGTAGTCGCCGAATGACAGCGTGGCGCGCGGTGCATCGGGTGCGTTCTCGATGATGTGCTGCAGGCGCTGCATGGTCATGATCGAGTCTTCGCGCTGCATCAGTCGCGCCGGGCTCTTCTGGTCCTTCGCCTCGAAGATGATTTCCAGCGTGTTGACACCCGCGAAGTTGCGGTTGATCTGGCGCACCGCCTCGTTGAACTCGGAGTCGTGCCAGAGCAGGTTGGAGCCTTCCACCGGGTTGCCGACGCGGATCTGCAGCGCGGTCTGCACCGCGAACACGCCGATGCCGATCATCACGCCGGTGGTCCACGGCGCGGCGCGGCCGAAGGTGATGCCGGCGATCCGGCGCAGGACGCGCTGCAGCGGCGTGGTGCCACCCTTGCCGACCAGTTCGTCGACGTTCTTCGGCGGCGGCAGCCAGGACAGCAGCAGCGAGATCAGCACCACGCCGGTCGGGATCAGCCAGATGCACCAGAAGCCGCAGAACAGCGCGAAGCGCTCCATCGCCGGGATCGGCGCGATGGCGATCAGGAAGATGCCGACGATGTCGGTGAAGATGCCGAGGATCGACGGCGCCATCATCACGCCCATGGTGATTTCGGCGGCCTGCTTGCGATCCTTCAGGTGCGCGTAGATCTCGTAGTAGCGCTCGGTGAACTGCACGCAGTGCGAGAAGCTGCGCGCGATCAGCAGCAGCGGCACCACCATCAGCAGCGGCTCGATCGGCGACTTGATCCAGCCGGTCAGGCCGAAGCCCCAGATCGCGGCGACCGTGGAGGTCACGATCGGCGTCACCACGCCCACCACGTTGCGCATGTACAGCGCCAGCGAAATGATCAGCGCGCTCAGCGTGATCGCGAAGATCTTGAACATCTCCGCCTTGTAGGTGAACACCCAGCCGGTCAGCGCCGGCTGGCCGGCGAGGTAGACGTTGTGGTCCGCGTCACGCGCGGCGAGCACCAGGCCCTGCACGTACTTGAACGCTTCGGCGTAGTCGAGCCGCGATTCGTTGAACGTCGCGTTGATCAGCGTGGCCGACTGGTCGGCGGAGATCAGGAAGGTGCGCGCGTTCGGCGATTTCTCGACGCGCATCTTGAAGTCGGCGATTTCTTCCGGCGTCTTCGGTACCGCATCGCCCATCAGCGGACGCATGTCGATGCCGAACGGCGTGGCTTCCGCGTAGCGGGCCTTCTCGGTGGAGATCGACAGGATCTGGTCGTGATCGACACCCGGCGCGAGGTCGATGTCGCGGGTCATGTTCCAGACCTTGCTCAGCGTCTCGGCGTTGTAGATGTCGCCGTTCTTGCGCTGCACCATCAAGGTGAAGGTCAGCGGATTGCCGAAGTTCGGATGATCCTTGAACACCTGCACATAGGGTTCGTCGCGCGGCAGCAGATCGGAAAAGATCGTGTCGAGCCGGACGTCCTTCAGCCCGATGCCGAAGAACAGGGTGATCAGCGCGAAAACTGCGCCGCTCAGCCCACGATGGTTCATCACCCACTTGGCGATGCGGAAACGCAACGAGAACATGCTTTAGGACCTCGACGGAAAAGATGTTGCCCAGCTGAAAGCCGCCGTGATGGCAGCCGCGGTTTACTTCAGGGGGCGGGGGCCACTCGATGGCCGCAGACGATTGCGATGACACGCATCGATGGCTTCGACATCCATTCCGCTCCTCCAAACGATGGGGACGGTGACATCGACAGTGGTCTGTCGCGCCCGTCAACCTGCACTTTAGTTGTGGCTTGATTAGACGGCGTGCGGTGGGGTGCGGCACTACACCATCGGGTAGTTTTGGCCGGTATGGGTGGCGCCCCCGGGCCTTCTGCGCCAGCCGTCATCCGCACGTCGCATCGCTGCTTTTGCCGGGGCGGGAAACGTTTCTGCTGCACTTGCGCAAGCAAAATGCTGCGCCATGCACGAGTCGCCCGCGACGAACGGGCTTAGGGGATCAGACCGAGCTGGCGGCCGGCGGTGATCGCCTGCACGCGGCTGCTGACCGCGAGCTTGGAGTAGATGTTTTTCAGATGGAACTTGATGGTGTTTTCGGACACGAAGATCCGGCTGGCCATTTCCTTGTTCGACACGCCGTTGGCCAGGAATACGAGAATTTCCTTTTCCCGATCGGTCAGGGCTTCCAGCGGCCGCTGGCCGGTGGCGCTGCTGGCGCTCGGGCTGACGCCGGCGGCGTTGAGCAGCAGTTCCAGATACACGCGGCTTGGACCGAGACGGGTTTCGCCGCCGGTCAGCGATTCCTGCAGTGCCGCGTACTCTTCCTGCAGCAGCGTGAGAATGTCGGCGCCTTCGTCGAGCATCACCCGCACATAGCCGCCGGCTTCGGCCAGCTGCATGGCCTTGCGCAGGCTGCGGTGGGCGGCATTGCGCTGGCTGCGGCGGTGCTGCAGCACGGCGTCGAGCAGATGCAGCTTGATCAGCCGGTAGGCGCGGCCGGAGGCATTGGCCATCTCGGCGGCGATCAGTTCGGCAGCCGTCGTGGCGTCGCCGCTGTGGATCGCCAGGCGGATGCGGCCAAGGATCTCGCCCTCGATCTCCTCGGCGATCGGCAGCCAGCCCTCGGGCTGCGGCAGCGGGTCGGGCACGATGCTGGCGGCCAGCCGCGTGGCCCGGGCCAGGTCGCCGGCCAGCAGCAGGCGGCGCACCCGCTCCCAGTTCAGCGTCGCCACCGGCCGTGTCCAGCCGTTGGCCCGGCAGATCGCTTCGGCCTCGTCGAGCACCTCGTTCGTCCGCGTGGCGCGGCCGCGGGCATCGTGGCCACGGGCCGTGGCCATGAAGGCGGTCAGCATCCAGTCCGGCAAGGTGGAATCGGCGATCGCGGAAAGATGCGCTTCGGTCAGCGCTTCCAGCGCGTTCAGCTCGTTGCCTTCGTACAGCGCCAGCGCAAAGCCGGAGGCGATGGCAGCCGATGCGAACGACTTGTCGAGTTCCGGCTGATGCGCGGCCATCGCGCTGCGGAAGCGGCTCAGGGATTCGTCGACCTGGCCGCGCAGCACCAGGCCGAAGCCTTCGATCGCCACCATGTAGCCGCCGCTGAACGTGGCCTGCGCGCGATCGTTGTAGCTGCGGGCGATGGCGATCAGCTCCCGGCCGCGTTCGAAGTCGCCGCAGGTGAAAGCGCGATAGGCCAGCAGATTGGCGGCGGCGCCGTATTCGAAGGCACCGAAGCCGGCGACATCGCGGTTGCGGACGTCGACCCTGCCGATCAGATCGAAGCCTTTGGCGACCTCGTTGCGCGACATCGCGGCCATCGCCAGCGCGATGCCGCAGTGGCCGTTGGCAACGGCCATGCCGGCCTGCTCGGCCGCGCCTTCCTCCAGCGCCGGCTCGATCTTGCGCAGCTCGCTGTAGCGGCGCAGGAAGATCAACGCGTAGGCGACCTTGACGACCAGATCCTTGCGGCTGGTGACGCAGGCCAGCGGCAGCCGCGCGAACCAGCGTTCCACGGTCATCAGATGGGCGCGCGACACCAGGTTCGACGCCCACTCGTTCATCGCATCGGTGGCCAGCTCGCAGTCGCGGCTGGCGATGGCGTGATGGACGGCGTCCTCGTAGTAGCCGTTGCGGAAGTTCCAGTCGGCTGCGCGCTGGTGTACTTCGCGGGCCACTTCCGGCTTTTCGATGCGCAGTTCCTCGGCGAGGAATGACGAGAACAGCGCGTGATACTTGAACCAGCGCCCTTCGGCATCGAGGCTGCGGATGAACAGGCCGGAGCGCTCCAGCCGCAGCAGCGTGTCCTGCGAGCGGCTGCGGCCGGTCACCTCGTCGCACAGCGGCGCGGTCATCCGGCTCAGCAGCGACGTGCGCAGCAGGAATTCCTGGTCCTCCGGCGGCTGCAGGCTGAGCACGCTGTCGGTCAGGTACTCGGCCAGTTCGCGCGGTCGGGAGGTGCCGAAGTCGCCCAGCGAGCGGCGCACGTCGGGATTGGCGAGGCTCAGGCGGAACAGCTGCAATGCCGCCGGCCAGCCTTCGGTATGCAGATAGATCGATTCGACTTCCTCGCGGCTGACATCGAGGCTGGCGCCGAGCGAGGCAAAGAAATGCTCGACCTCGCTGCGCGAGAAGCGCAGGTCGTCGGCCCGCAGCAGCGTCGTCTGGTTGTTGACCAGCAGCTTGGCCATGCCGATGTCGGGCACCGAGCGCGAGCCGACGAAGATCCGCACATTGGCCGGAATGTGCTCGAACAGCTCGCGGAAGAAGGCCAGCACCGACTTGTTGGTCAGCACCTGGAATTCGTCGAGGAAGATCGCCACCGGCGTACCGGTCTTCAGCAGGCGATCGACGATCCAGTCGGTCCGGGTACGCAGCTTCGGCGCGGCGAAGTCGTCATCGCCGGGCGGCGCGTCCAGCGCCTCGTCGCCGATCAGCGACAGCACCATCGCTTGCAGGTGCACCGAGAAGCGCCGGCTGTCGTTGTCGGCGTCGTCGAAGGTCAGCCAGCCGGTGCGGTAGCCATCCTGCTCGCACAGCGTCTTCAGCTGCTGCAGTGCCGTGGTCTTGCCGTGGCCGGCGGGAGCCTGCAGGAACACCACGCGCGCAGAGGTGCTCCGCAGCGCGCGCTGCAGGATGTCCTTGCGTTCGATCGCGCCGGCGTAGCTGGTCGGGGCGAACAGCTTGTGGCTGTAGACCTCGACTTCAGCATTGGCGGCGGCGGCGGTGTCACCGGTCATGCGATGGCGTTCTCGGGCGGGTCCCGCAGACGGCGGGGCACGATCGGAACTGTACAACGCCGCTGCGCCCTGGCGTTCCTGGTCGTCCGACGGGAATTCGTCCATCGCGCAACCGGAGGCGGTCAAGCCACCTTGACGACAACCTTGCCGAAGTTGCCGCCGCCCAGCAGTTCGATGAAGCCCTGCGGCGCCGCATCGAGGCCGTTGACGACATGCTCGCGGATCTTCACGTCGCCGGCTTCGATCGGCGCCGTCATCTCGGCCAGGAAGCGACCGTAGTGGGCCGGGTACTGGTCGAAGATGATGAAACCCTCGATCTTCATGCGCTTGAACAGCGCTTCGGTCAGGAAGCCGGGCAGGCGGTCAGCGCCACCGAGGCCGGCGCCGGAGTAATGCGAGATCAGGCCGCAGACCGGCATCCGTGAGTTCATGTTCATCAGCGGCAGCACCGCGTCGAACACCGGCCCGCCGACGTTTTCCATGTAGATGTCGATGCCGTTCGGGCAGGCAGCCTTCAGGCGCGCCGGCAGGTCGGCGCCGCGATGGTCGACGCAGACATCGAAGCCCAGTTCCTTGACCGCGTACGCGCACTTGTCGGCGCCGCCGGCGATGCCGACCACGCGGCAGCCGGCCCGCTTGGCCAGCTGGCCGATGATCTGACCGACCGCACCGGTGGCAGCCGCGACGACGAAGGTTTCGCCGGCCTTCGGCTTGCCGATCTGGTTCAGCGCGTACCAGGCGGTGAAACCCGGCATGCCGAGGCTGCCGAGATACAGGCTCGGCTGGCGGGCAGTCTTCGGCAGCTTGACGATGATGTCCTCGCCGCCGGACAGCGCGTAGTCCTGCCAGCCGGAATAGGCCTGCACCAGATCGCCGACCTGGTAGCCGTCATGATTGGACGCCACCACCTCCGACACCGTGCCGCCGACCATCACTTCGCCCGGCTTCACCGACGGCATGTAGCCATCGGTCTCGTAGATCCGCACACGCATGTACGGGTCCAGCGACAGCCACAGCGTGCGCAGCAGCACCTGGCCCGGGCCCGGCTTCGGCACCGGCACCGATTCGAGACGGAAAGTGTCGGTGGTCGGCTCTCCCTTGGGCGAGGCGACCAGCACGAGGCGGCGGTTGACGGTGGCGGACTGCGGCATGGTCAGGATTCCTGGACGGTTCGGGACAGCGAAAGGTGGAGGCGAGGCGGATTGGCACTCGCCCGGTGGTGATCGGCAGCCAATCCGGCACGCCGGCGGCTAACGCCGGATCGTCGATCGGCGGGAAGCGAAGCAACCGGCACGGCGGATGCGGCGGAGACGAGATCAACTGGCCCCGGCCGGGGCGGTTCGGCTCAGGCGCGGGTCAGCATCATCTGCAGCAGTTCGGCGAACGAGGCGGCGCCCATCTTCCGCATCAGGCGGCCCCGGTGGGCTTCGACGGTCTTGTAGCTGATGCCGAGCGCGCGGCCGACTTCCTTGTTGCTGCGGCCGGCCACGACCTGTTCGAGGATTTCGCGCTCGCGGGTGGTCAGTGCATCGAGGCGCTGGGCCAGCCGCGTTTCGCGCTGGCGGGCGTCCTGGCTGGCCTGGTCCTCGCTCAGGGCCTGCTGGACGCGTTCCAGCAGCACCTGGTTGTTGCTCGGCTTGACCAGGAAATCGACGGCCCCGCCCTTGATGGTGTCGACCACCACCGGCACGTCGCCGTGGCCGGACAGGAACAGGGTGGGCAGGTTGATGTGGCGGCGCTTGCATTCCTCGAACAGCGCCGGGCCGGACATGCCGGGCATCTGCACGTCGAGCACCAGACAGCCGCGGGCATCGGGGCGGGCAACGGCCAGGAAGGCTTCGGCGGATTCGAAGGTCTGCACCTTCAGCTTCATCGACTCCAGCAGCCAGCGCAGCGAATTGCGTACCGAGGCGTCGTCATCGACGACGAACACGGTGGCTTGCGGGTCCAGGTTTTCGCTTTCAGCTCTCATGCTCGGCTCACCAGAGTCAGATCAAATCGGAACGTGGCACCGCCGGCATTGCCGGGCTGCACGCGGAGGGTGCCACCATGGGATTCCACGATCGTGCGGCAGACGGCGAGCCCCAGGCCCAGGCCGTTCCGCTTGGTCGTGTACCAGCTCTCGAAGATGCGCGGCAGATCCGCTGCCGAGATGCCGGGGCCGCTGTCGGCCACTTCGATCTCGATCCGACGGCCGTGGGCCGGCAGCTGCGTGCGGAGCGTCAGGCGGCGCGGCAGGCCGTCGGTCGCCGCCATCGCATCGACGGCATTGCGCATCAGGTTCAGCAGCACCTGCTGCACTTCCAGCGGATCGGCCAGCGCTTCCGGGGCGCCCGGTGCCAGATCCATCACCACCTCGACGCCGTGCTGCCGACAATCGGCATCGAGCAGCGCCGAGGTCTGCCGGATCAGCGCATGTAGATCGACGGCGCGGCTGTCCGGTACATGGCGGGCCACGAAGTTGCGCACGTGGCCGACGATGCCGCCGGCCTGCTCGACTTGCTCGATCGCCAGCGCCAGCGCCGCCTGGAAGGCCTCGGCGTCGAAATTGTCGTGCTGCAGGCGCAGCTGGCAGCCATGCAGGTAGTTGAGCGTTGCCGCCAGTGGCTGGCCGAGCTGGTGGGCGAGGGCGCCGGCCATTTCGCCGGTGGCGCTGGATCGCGAAAGGCGCGCCAGTTCGGCGGTGTGCTGGCGGCGCGCCTTGGCGAGTGCCGCCTCGGCAGCTTCGCGCCGCCGCGCTTCCTCGCGCAGCGACTCACGCAGGTGGCGCAACTCGCTGTTGCGAACTTCCAGTTCGGCCTGCACCCGGCTGCTGCCGGCGTCGCGGCGCAGACGTTGCGGGCTCGGGGCGCGGACCCGGTCGCTGCCGCTGTCGAGGGCGGACACGGTATTCATGCGGCGCCCTCGCGGGCGTCGGGCGCGGCGATGTTGCAGGGGGTCATGCTCTCCTCCGTCCGGCTGGGAATCCCGTACCGGTTCTTGTGTAGTGGAGCGTCGTTGCTGCGGATAGGGGTGCGCACTACCCGTACGGGTGGAATCCTCACCGCCGGTCAAGATGCCGCGCCGCAGCATTCGCGGCCGCCGCGAGCGGCGTTCGCTTGCGGCGGCTGCCGTTCCGGGTTTACGGTTCGGTCTTCTGGCACCCTGACCTGTGCCCTGACGCAAGCGGCGGATTTTTCAGCATTTCGCCGTCTGCAACCGATCGTACGGTACCCGACCAAGAACGGGGCCACCGAACGCGAAGCGAGGAGCTTGACGATGCGCATCACCCGTTACGACCGCGACTATTCGCGCCGCAAGTTCCTGTCCGATGCGGCGCGTGGCGCGCTCGGCACCGGCGTGCTGATGCCGCTGTCGGAGGCGATCGCCGCCAACGGCGAGATCTCCAAGGCCTATCCCGAGGAACTGCTGTCGATCGAGGGCTATACCAAGGGCAAGATCAAGACCGGCGACACCATCGACGCGTCCAATGTCGAGCTGGTCAAGGATCTGCTGGAACCGGTGCGCTACGAGCAGATCCTCAAGCAGGGCCGTCGGCTGAAAGTCGGCAAGACCACGACCGACATCATGCGGCTGTCGCCGTGGGACTACGTGGAAGCCACGGTGAAGAACGCCGGCCAGGCCGCGTTCGATGCCAAGGGCAATGTCGTCAACAAGGCCGATGGCCAGCCGTGGATCGGCGGCAACCCGTTTCCGGAGCCGAAGAACGGCCTGGAACTGTTCGCGGCGCAAACGCTGAACTGGGGCCGCCACGACGCCTCGTTCTACGCGCTGAAGCTGTACGCGGTCGACCAGTCCGGCGATGTCCGTTTCCGCTACTCCGGCGGCTGGTGCGAGTTCTCGCCGGTGGCGCGGGTGACCATGGACCCGAAGCCGTACTGGCCGCAGAACAAGGACAAGCTGCGCTTCCAGAGCGTGTTCTTCCTGGAACCGCAGGCCTATCGCGGCACCAGCTTCCTGAACATCTGGGACTACGACCATTCGACCTTCCCGGCGCTGTACGGCTATGTGCCGGAGTTCCGCCGCATCCGCCAGTTCCCGTCCGACCAGCGCTTCGAGCCGCTGATCCCGGGCCTGACGCTGTTCCTGTCCGATGCCTGGGCGGCCGGTGATCCGCTGTACACCTGGGGCAACTACAAGGTGGTCGGGCGTGGGCCGTTCCTGGCCGGGCTCGCCGACGGCTGGGCTTCCGATCATCCGAACTGGGAGCACAAGACCCACGGCGGGCCGAAGGGCAAGACGTTCTGGGACGCCACCGTCGAACTGGTGCCGGAAGCGGTGATCGTCGAGGCCGAGCCGGTCAAGTTCCCGCGCGCGCCGATCGGCAAGAAGCGGGTCTACTTCGATGCCCGCAACCAGATCGTCATCGGCATGGTCACCTACGATCGCAATATGAAGCCGTACCGCTCGTTCGATGGCGCCTATTCGCTGTACGACCAGGGTGGCAAGAAATTCATGGACGGCAAGCATCCGTACTGGAGCTGGGCGCACGTCACTTCCAGCGACATCCAGACCAATAGCGTCACCCGGCTGGAGCAGGTGCGGGCGCTGGAGTCGGTCTACCAGAGTGGTGCCAACGACCCGAAGTACTACGACAAGTATCTGACCCAGGCCGCGCTGCAACGCCTCGGCGCGGTCTGAGACCGCGCACCCCGCATCCACTTCCCGACGCCCGCGCTGCGGGCCGTCCTGCTGACCTTTTTGCTCATGACCTCGTTGCGTGCCCGTCTTGCCCATTGGGTGCTTGCTCATCGCAAGCTGTCATACCTCGTCTTTGGCGCCATCACCGTGTTCTTTGCCGCCGGCCTGCCGAGGGTGAAGCTGGAAACCGTGTTCAGCGACCTGCTGCCGACCGATGATCCGTTCGTGCAGGTCTACAAGGCGCATCCGAACTTCGGCAGCCCGCTGACCGTGATGGTGATGATCCGGGTCAAGAACGGCGACATCTTCAACGAGAAGACGCTGGCCAAGACCTGGCAGATGACCCGCGACATCGACAAGGCGCCGGCCGTGGATCACGAGCAGATCCTGTCGGTGACCACCGAAAAGGCGCGCTTCGCCGAAGCCACGCCGGACGGCATCGACATGCGGCCGCTGATGTCGAACCACCCGCCGGCCAATGCCGAGGAGATCGCCGAGTTCCGCCATCGTGTCGACCGCGCGCCGAACGTCCGCACCTTCCTGATCTCCGAGGACAACCGCTCGACGATCGTGATGGCCACGTTCATCGAAGCGAAGATCGATTACGGCGAGGCCTTCGAGTACGTCGAGGCGCTGGCCCAGGCCGCCCGCGACGACAACCACGAGGTGTTCATCGCCGGCCAGCCGACCCTGATCGGCTGGGTGTACCGCTACGAATGGCAGATGGTCGGCATCTTCTGCGTCACGCTGGGGCTGCTGATCGCCGCGCTGGCGCTGTACATGCGCAATGTCGTCGGCGTGCTGACGCCAATCATCACCAGTGCCACGGCGGCAACCTGGGCCTTCGGCCTGGTCGGCTGGCTGAACATCTCGATCGAGCCGCTGCTGATGATCGTGCCGCTGCTGCTGACGGCGCGTTCGTTCTCCCACTCCGTTCAGTTCACCGAGCGCTATTACGAAATCTTCGCTGCGCTCGGCGGCCACGTGAAGGACCGGGTGAAGGCCGCCGAAATCACCATGACGGTGATGCTGGCGCCCAGCGTGCTCGGCATCCTGACCGACGTGCTCGGCATCGTTGTGGTGATGGCCGCGCCGATTCCGGCGATGGTCCGCCACGCGATCTTCTGCGGCATGTGGGCGGTCTGGCTGATCCCCACCGGCTGCGTGCTGATCTCGCTGCTGCTGGCCACCTTGCCGCCGCCGAAGAACGTCCAGCAGCTGACCGGACACGGCCAGGAATCGGGCGTGCATCGCCGCATCCAGCGCCTGCTGGGCGGGATCTCGTCGCTGAGCCATGGCCGCCGCGCGCGGCTGACCTCGGTGGTGGTGGTGGTGCTGTCGGTGCTCGCGGTCTGGACTTCGTCGCAGATCAGGATCGGCAATCCGGTCGAAGGCACCAACCTGCTGTGGTACGACTCGGCGTTCAACCAGTCGGTGCGGGCGATCAACGGCAGCTTCCCCGGCGTCAACACCCTGGAAATCGTGCTGGAAGCCAAGGACCCGGACTCGTCGGACTGGACCACCCACACGGTCGACAGCTACGAGACCATGACCCGCCTTCAGGAACTGATGGAGAAGGGCCCGAACCCGCCGCGCGCCACGCTTACCTTCGCCGATTACCTGCGCGAATCGAATCGCCTGTTCAATGGCGGCGACCCACGCTGGTCGATGATCGATCCGCGCGAGCGCGCCGTGGCCTCGGCGGCCATCGGCTCGATGATGGGCTCCAGTTCCAAGAACTTCAGCCATGTCGTCGATGGCACCTTGCAGCACTCCACCGTGTCGCTCTGGTATCCGGACAACAAGCAGGAAACGGTCGATGCCGCGATTGCCGCGGCGACCGCCGCGGTCAAGGAAGTCGGCGAGGATCACCCGGCGTTCCGCGTGCGGCTGGCGACCGGCACCATCGCGCTGCAGGAAGCGGTCAACCGCGTGATCGCGCGCTACCAGTGGGTGGTGATCGTGGTGCTGAACGTGTTCATCCTGATCATGTGCATCGCCGCCTACAAATCGGTGGTGGCCGGCATCATCCTGTTGATTCCGGTGAACCTTGCCAACGAGGCGCTGATCGCGGCGATGCATCTGCTCGGCGTCGGCCTCGACACCAATTCGATGATCGTCGCGGCGATCGGCGTCGGTGTCGGCATCGATTACGGCATCTACCTGCTGAGCCGCATCTGCGAGGAAATCCAGACCACCACCGGCAGCGATGACGAGCGCTGGGCGGCC
The DNA here is from genome assembly GCA_026398815.1 of Gammaproteobacteria bacterium. Lineage (GTDB taxonomy): Bacteria > Pseudomonadota > Gammaproteobacteria > Nevskiales > Nevskiaceae > Nevskia. The sequence goes on along the minus strand of JAPLSA010000012.1, from coordinate 54,782 downwards.
TCGATCGACAGCGCGCTGCGCACCACCGGCAAGGCGATCCTGTTCACCGCCAGCGTCATGGTGATCGGCATCATCCCGTGGTACGCGATGTCGGGGCTCAAGTTCGTCGCCGACATGGGCCTGCTGCTGATTGCGATCATGGGCATCAACATGGTGCTGGCGCTGGTGGTACTGCCGTTGATCATCTGGTGGGTGCGGCCGAAGTTCGCGCTGCGGCCGAACTCGCTGGTCAGCGAAGGCGTGGACCTGGCGCTGTTCACTGAAGGCAAGGTCACCACCAAGATCTGAGGTCCATTCGCCGCCTACCCGAACGGGCGGCGGGATCGGACGGCGCAGCTGTCAGTCTCGACGATGCCAAGCACCGGCCCGCAGAGGCCGGACTATCCACGATCCCGAGGAGATCTTCGAATGGATGACCGCAGCCCGATCACCAGCCGTGCCGACTTCGATGCCGTTGTCGTCGGCGCCGGCTTTGCCGGCATGTTCATGCTCCACCGCCTGCGCCAGCAGGGTCTGAAGGTCCGCGTCTTCGAGCGCGGCAGCGGCGTCGGCGGCACCTGGTTCTGGAACCGCTATCCCGGCGCCCGCTGCGATACCGAGTCGATGGAGTACAGCTACCAGTTCGACGATGCGCTGCAGCAGGAGTGGAACTGGCCGGAGCGCTACTCGGCGCAGCCGGACATCCTGAAGTACGCCAACCACGTCGCCGACCGCTACCAGCTGCGCCCGGACCTGCAGTTCAACACCAAGGTGCTGAGCGCCACCTACGACGACGCTCGCCACCTGTGGACCATTGCCACCGATGACGGCAAATCGGTCACCACGCGCTACTTCATCATGGCCACCGGCACGCTTTCGGTCGCCAACAAGCCGAAGTTCGCCGGGCTCGACGCGTTCAGGGGCCGCGTGTTCTACACCAGCGACTGGCCCCATGAAGGTGTGGATTTCAGCGGCCGGCGCGTGGCGCTGATCGGCACCGGCTCCAGCGGCATCCAGTCGACGCCGCACATCGCCGGGCAGGCGGCCCGGCTCACGGTATTCCAGCGCACGCCGAATTTCTCGGTACCGGCCCGCAACCGGCCGCTGACCGAGGACGAGCGCAATGCCACCAAGGCGCGCTACGGCGAGCTGCGCAATTTCACCTACCAGCAGCCGTTCGCGACCCAGTTCCATCTGAACGACGTGTCGGCGCTGAGCGTGTCGGCCGAGGAACGCCGACGCATTTACGAGGAACGCTGGAACGGCCTGGGCGGCCTGCATTTCATGGCCGCGTTCAACGACCTGATGTTCAACGGCGAAGCCAACAAGACGGTCGCCGAGTTCATCGTCGACAAGATCCACGCGATCGTGAAGGACCCGAAGAAGGCCGAGATCCTGGCGCCGCGCAACGGTGTGGTCGGCTGCAAGCGGCTGTGCAGCGACACCGGCTACTTCGAGACCTTCAACCGCGACAATGTCGATCTGGTTGATGTCAGCAAGTCGCCGATCGAGGAAGTCACCGAAACCGGCATCCGGGTCGACGGCGTGGATTACCCGGTCGACGACATCGTCTTCGCCACCGGCTTCGACGCGATGACCGGTGCGCTGCTCGGCGTCGACATCAAGGGCCGCAATGGCCAGTCGCTGCGGGAGAAGTGGGCGGCCGGGCCGCGCACCTACCTGGGCCTGCAGACGGTCGGCTTCCCGAACCTGTTCATGGTCACCGGGCCGGGCTCGCCGTCGGTGCTCTCCAACATGATGGTGTCGATCGATCAGCACGTGAACCTGATCAGCGACACCATCCGCTACCTCGACAGCCGCGACGTGCTGGCGATGGAGCCGGAGCAGGCCGCCGAGGACGGCTGGGTCAGCCATGTCAACGAAGTCGCCGATCTGACCGTCTACCCGACCTGCAACAGCTGGTATCTCGGCTCCAATGTGCCCGGCAAGACCCGCGTGTTCATGCCGTACGTCGGCTTCAACACCTACGTGGCCCGGTGCCAGGACGTGGTCGCCAACGGCTACCAGGGCTTCCGGCTTGAACGCCGCTCCGCCGCCACTGCCTGAGGCACGCCCGACGATGAACGCCGCCGCCATCGAACGCCGGATCGCCAGCTACATCCGCGCGTGGAACGCGCAGGACTTCGACGCGATGGCGGCGCATTTCACCGAGCCCTGCGTATTCGTGGTGGCGGGCGGCACCACGGTGATGCGCCAGCGGCAGGAACTGGCGGCGTTCCTGCGCGTCAACTTCGAGGCGCTGAACGCGCGCGGTTTCGGCCATACCGAAATCGGCGCGATCACCAGCCGCCAGCTCGGCCCGACCCTGGCGCTGGCCGAGGTCGACGACATCCGCCGGTTCCACCGCGACGGCCAGCTGATGGAAACGCTTGAGGTGCAGTACACGCTGCGCGTCGATCCATCGGCGCCGGAAGGCCTGTCGATCGTGTCGGCGCTGTGGTGCGAACCGGGCTGGCGCGAACGCCGGCTGTAGCCGCGCTTCAGGCGCGCACGGCGGCGGGCACGGCGATAATGCCCGCCGATCCCTGACCGAACCCGCCCATGTCCGCAACGCCCGCCCGCGTGATCCGCTCGATCTGTGTCTTCTGCGGCTCGCGCCACGGCCTGAATCCGGCCTACACCGAAGCGGCCCGCGAACTCGGCCGGCTGCTGGCCGAGCGCGGCATCCGACTGGTCTACGGCGGCGGCCGGGTCGGCCTGATGGGTGAGGTGGCGGATGCCACCCTGGCCGCCGGCGGCCAGGTGATCGGCGTGATTCCGACCTTGCTGGTGACCAAGGAGGTGGAGCATCGCGGCCTGACCCAGCTGCACGAGGTCGGCTCGATGCACGAGCGCAAGGCGCTGATGGAACAGCTGTCCGACGCTTTCGTGGTGCTGCCCGGCGGCTTCGGCACGCTCGACGAGGCCTGCGAGATCCTGACCTGGGCGCAGCTCGGCCTGCACCGCAAGCCGCTGGGGCTGGTCAACACGGCCGGCTACTACGACCTGCTGTCGGCCTTCCTCGATCACGCCGTCGGCGAGGATTTCCTGTCCGCCGGCAATCGCCAGCTGATCCTGACCGGCAGCACGCCGGCGGCGGTGCTCGATCGTCTGAGCGCAGTGTGAGCGGACGGCGACGGCGGGAACCGGGAAGTTTTCCCATTTACCCGTCGTTGACCTTTCTCCACTGTCGCGCGAACAAGAAAAGGCGGTGCCGATCGAGCGCCGCCGTCCTAGTGGAGACCTGATGTGAATCGCAAGACCTTGATCATGTTGCCGATGTTGATGGCGACCGGCCCCTCGTGGGCGCAGCCGCCAGCCGCCGAGGCCGCCGAGCCGGCAGAGCAACCGACGGCCGCCGTGCAGCTCGCGCCGGTCCGCGTGATCGGCCTGACGCCGGTCGACACCGGCGGCGTGCCGCTGGACCGCTATCCCGGCAATGCCCAGGCGGCTACCGCGCTGGACATCCAGAACGCCCAGGCGCAGAGCCTCAGCGATTTCATGGCCCGCAAGCTCGGCAGCGTGTTTGTCTCCGATGCCCAGAACAACCCGTACCAGCCGGACCTGTTCTATCGCGGCTACTCGATCAGCCCGCTGCTCGGCCTGCCGCAGGGGCTGGCGCTGTACCTCGATGGCGTGCGGGTCAACGAAACCTTCGGCGACGTCGTCAACTGGGATCTGATCCCTGACGCCGCGATCCACTCGCTGCAGCTGGTGCCGGGCTCTAATCCGGTATTCGGCCAGAACACGCTGGCCGGCGCGCTGGTGCTGCGCACCAAGACCGGCTTCGATCTCGACGGCAGCCGCATCGAGCTGGGCGGCGGTTCGTTCAGCCGCTTCGGCACCTCGGTCGAACACGGCTGGTCGCAGGGCAAGTACGCCGTCTACGTGGCGGGCGAGTACGACCGCGAGGACGGCTGGCGCGATTTCTCGCCGAGCCGCATTGGCCGCCTGTTCACCAAGGGCAGCTACCTGGACCAGGGCACGTCGGTCGACCTGTCGATCAGCCTTGCCGACAACCGCCTGACCGGCAACGGCGCGGCGCCGGTCGCGCTGCTGGCGCGCGATGGCCGGGCGCGGGTCTTCACCCATCCGGATCTCACCGAGCCGCGCCTCGGCGCCGTCAACCTGCAGGCCAGCCACGCGTTCTCCGAGCACCTCAGCTGGTCCGGCGGCATCGCCTTCCGGCGCAACTACTCGAAGTCGCTGAACGGCGACGGCACCGAGTACGAGGCCTGCGCCGAACCGGGCAATGCCGATGGCGGCGGCAATCCCTTCCTGTGCGAGCAGAACGAGGATGGCGAGGAAGTGCTGACCACGCCGGACGGCAATCCGATCGTCGCCGGCGAGGCCAACGACTCGGCCACCGTCAACACCTCCTCGACCGACCAGCACGCCTACAGCCTGCGCACTCAGCTGGTGTTCACCGGGTCCAAGCCGCGCGACCGGATCACCGTCGGCGGCACCGCGGAGTTCGGCCGCGTGCGGTTTGCCTCGCAGACCGAAGTCGGTGCGCTGACCGAGGATCGCGGCGCCGAAGGCAGCGGCGAGGAAGTGGTCGATTCCTTCGTGCGCCTGCATACCCGCAAGTACGTCTACAGCGGTTTCGTGGTCGGTAACTGGTCGCCGCTGGAGCCGCTCGACATCACCGCCGCCGCCAGCCTCAACCACACGCAGGTGGTGCTGCGCGATCGCGGGCCGGACGACGATCTCGACGGCAATCACCGCTTCACCCGGCTGAATCCGTCGATCGGCGCGACCTGGAAGTTCACGCCGAGGCTGACCGGCTTCGCCAACTACGCCGAATCGGCGCGGGCGCCGACGCCGGTCGAGCTGACCTGCGCCGATCCGCTCGATCCCTGCCGGCTGCCCAACGGCTTCGTCAGCGATCCGCCGCTCGATCAGGTCGTCACCCGCACCATCGAGGCCGGCATCCGCTGGGACACGCCGCGCTACAGCGGGGCGCTGTCGCTGTTCAACAGCGAGAACCGCAACGACATCCTGTTCATCACCGATGGTGAGCTGACCAGCACCGGCTACTTCGACAACGTCGGCAAGACCCGCCGTCGCGGCGTCGAGTTCGGCAGCCAGTACCGGATCACGCAGGCCTTGAGTTTCGGCCTGCAGTACACCTATCTCGACGCCCAGTTCCTCGAGGGCTTCCTGGTCAATTCGCCGAACCATCCGGTGCGCGACCCCGCCGATGCCGAGGAGGTGTCGGCCGCGGCCGGCGTGGTCAATGCAGGCAACCGCATTCCGCTGGTGCCGCGCCACCTCGGCAAGGCGACGATCGAATACCGGGTGCCGAGCTTCGGCGTCGGTTTCGAAGCGGTCGGCCGCAGCAGTTCGCCCTATCGCGGCGACGAGTCGAACACCGATCCCGAGCAGGTGCCGGGCTTCGTGATCTTCGGTCTCTACGGCGACTACCGGCCGCTGCCCTGGCTGACCGTGTTCGGCCGGGTATCGAATCTGTTCAACCGCGACTTCGCGACCTTCGGGGTCTACGGCGAAGCCGAGGAAACGCTGGGCGACGACTACGAAGGCGAATACCGCTTCATCGGCCCCGGCGCGCCGAGGGCGTTCTTCGGCGGCGTGCGCCTGCAGTTCTGAGCGCAGGCCGGGGCCGGCCGGTGATGGCCGGCTCCGGTTTTTTCGGCCGCCGTGATTGCTGCGGCGGCACGGCTCTGGAACAGTGACGGCCGTTTCGCCATCGAGTCGCGCCGCCCGTGCTTCCCGTCATCTGCACCCTGGTCCTGGTTGCCGCGCTGCGGCTGTTGCTGCTGCTGCGCCAGTGCGCCGTGCTGCGCACGCAGGATCAGGCCTATGCCCTGGGCCTGGTCAGCCAGCGCGTCGGCCAGCAGCTGTGGCAGCAGGGCTGGCCGCTGATCCTGATCGCCACGCTGCCGTGGCTGAGCGGCGCCGATCCGCTGACGCTGCTGGCGCTGGTGGTCGCCGGCGGGCTGTGGGAACTGCCGGCCAAGGCTGTCAAGCCGTTCGGACTCGATGCCCGCCACGGCATGAACCGGATGACGCTCGCCGCCTTCGCGCGCGAGCAGGCCATCCAGCTGGCGCTGCTGGCGGCGCTGGCGCTGCCGGCCGCCTGGCTGGCACTGCAGCTGCTGGCTCGTACCGACAAGCGCGCCTGGCTGCTGATCTGGGCACTCGGCTGGGGCGGCTGGGCCGTACTGCGCGCCCTGCAGCCGCAGTTCGCGGCGCGCGTGTTCGATCGCCTCGATCCGCTGCCGGCCGGCGCCTTGCGCAGCCGGCTCGAAGCGCTGCTCAGCCGCAGCGGTGCGCGCGTGCAGCGGCTGTTCGTGCAGGCCTCGTCGGCCCGTTCGGCGCAGGCCAATGCCCAGGTGTCCGGCAGCGCGCGGGCGCCGCGCATCGTCCTCGGCGACACGCTGCTGGCGATGCTGCAGGCCGACGAGGTGGAAGCCGTGGTCGCCCACGAGCTCGGCCATCTGCAGCGCGGCCACCTGCGCTTCCAGCTGCTGATGATCGCGGCGGCCTCGTTCCTGATGGTGATGGTCGCTGCCGCGCTGACCGCCGGCATTGCCGAGCCGGTGGCGCGGCTCGCCATCGCCTGGGCGCTGCTGCCGTCGCTGTGGTTCTTTGCGCTGCCGCTGACCAACTACTGGTACCGGCGCTTCGAGTTCGAGGCCGATGACAGCGCCGCCCGGCAGGCCAGCGGCGCGGCGCTGGCCCGGGCGCTGCGCCAGCTGACCCGCAACAACCGCAATGCGCCGGTGGCCGACCGCTGGTACGAGCGCGTCTACCACACCCATCCGGCAACCTCGGAGCGGCTGGCCCGGCTGGACCGCGCCGGCACGTGAGCCCGGCCCTGCGCACGGCGCTGCTGACGGCACTGACGCTGTGCTGCTTCGCCGCCAACTCGATCCTGACCCGGCTGGCGCTGCGCGGCGATGGCATGGACGGCCTGGCGTTTTCGGTGATCCGCATCGCCGCCGGCGCGCTGATGCTGGCGCTGCTGCTGTCGCGCCGCCTCACCGGCCGGCGGGCACTGGCCGGCGACTGGCCGTCGGCGCTGGCGCTGGTCGTCTATGCGGCGGCGTTCTCGGTGGCCTACCGGTCGATCCCGTCGGGGACCGGCGCGCTGATCCTGTTCGGCGTCGTGCAGGTGACGATGATCGGCACCGGCCTCGTGCAGGGCGAACGCGCGCCGTGGCAGGTCTGGCTCGGCGTGCTGCTGTCGGTGGCCGGCCTGCTGGTGTTCCTGATGCCGGGCCTGCAGCGGCCGCCGCTGGCCGGCAGCCTGCTGATGCTGGCCGCCGGCATCGGCTGGGCGGTGTACAGCCTGCGTGGCCGCGGCAACCGCGATCCGCTGGCGGCCACCGCCGGCAATTTCGTCCGCGCGCTGCCGCTGGCGCTGCTGCCGTGGCTGCTGGTCGGCGAATGGACGCTGGATGCCCGAGGCGTGGCCTGCGCCATCGCGTCCGGCGCGCTCGCTTCCGGCCTCGGCTACGCCCTCTGGTACACCGTGCTGCCGGCGCTGACCGCGTTGCGGGCCAGCCTGGTGCAGCTGGCCGTGCCGCTGCTGGTCAGTGCCTTCGGCGTGCTGTTCCTTGATGAAACCGCTGGCGCCCGACTGCTGGCCGGCAGCGCGCTGATCGTCGGCGGCCTGGCGCTGGCGACGCTGTACCGGGCGAGGCGCGCGGCCGGCTGAGCGGGCTGGCCCTTGCGTCATCCGCGTGACACCGGCGTCGCCGGCACACCTGCGCAGCGACGCAGTTTCATGAAACGACGGTCATTTCCGGCTATGGCATCGAACTTGCGCAGTCGCCGGGCGCAACGGGAGCGGTGCCGGTTGCGCGTCCGCACAACACCGCGCAGGAGGACAACTGATGAGAATCGTGATGCTGGGCGCGCCCGGTTCGGGCAAGGGTACGCAGGGTGACCTGCTCGCCAGGCACTACGGCATTCCCAAGTCGTCGACCGGCGATGCGCTGCGGGCGGCGGTCAAGGCCGGCACGCCGCTCGGGCTCAAGGCCAAGGCGGCGATGGACGCCGGCCAGCTGGTTGCCGACGAACTGGTGATCGGCATCATCCGCGAGCGCCTGCAGGCGCCCGATGCCCACGACGGTTTCATCGTCGACGGCTTCCCGCGCAACGTCGCCCAGGCCGAAGTGCTGGACAGCCTGCTGGTCGGGCTCGGCCAGCCACCGATCACGCACGTCGTCCATCTGGCCGTCGATGAAGCGGAAATCGTCCGCCGGCTGCTTGCGCGCGGCGTCGCCGAAGGCCGCAGCGACGACAACGAGGCGACCGTGCAGAATCGCATCGCGGTCTACCGTGCGGAAACCCAGCCGCTGCTCGACTACTACGCCGCCCGCGGGCTGGTGCGCACCATCGCCGGTGTCGGCGATGTCGCGGCGATCCAGGCGCGCATCGTGGCGACGCTGGCGGCGGCAGAAACCCCGGTCGCCGCATAAATCATTTTGCAGCGCAAAATCAATATCGCTATAGTGACCGCGACGCGACAGGCGTCGATCAACGGAGCGGGCCATGGGCGACAAGGTGAATGCGGTGATCGAGCGGGTGCGCGCGGCCGGTTCGGCGCTGGCAGCGGGCGTGGGTCAGAGTGGCCGGACCACGGTTGACGCGGTGCGCCTCGGCGCCGGCCTGCAGCTGGGCCTGGCGGCATCGGTCGGCAGCGCGGTGGAAGACCAGTGGCAGGCGGCCGGCAAGATCCGCGACACGGCCGATCTTCTGCAGAGCCAAAGAAAGTTCGGTGAGGCGCTGTACGACAGCACGCTGAACTACTTTGATGGCCTGCGCGAAGCCGGCTTCAGCGTCCAGGCGGGCTGGCTGGCGGCGGCAAACACGGTGGCAGCAGGCTTCGGCCTGACGCGGAAAGACCACTAAAACAAGACGGGCGGGGCGGCGGCGCAGGCCGCCGCCCGCTGGCGTGCACGGAGGAGAGACGTGAGCGCGAAGGACAAGACGGCTGGCAGCGCCAGCCGCGCGGCATCGGTAGACAAGCTGGCCCGGCAACGCTGGTTTGATGCGGCGCTGGCCGAGCGAGTCAATGAACAGGCAACCCGGCGGCTGGCCGGCCTGACCGGCGGCATCGCCCCGGCGCGGGTCATCGAGGCCTATGTCGACTGGCTGCTGAACCTGGCGGCATCGCCGGGACGGATGGCGGAAATCGTCGAGTCGCTGCTGCGCGACAACGGCGATCTGCTGCGCGCGGCGATCGGCCGCGCCGGCGCGCCGGATGATCCCCGCTACGCCGGCGCCGGCTGGCAGCGCTGGCCGTTCTCGCTGTTTGCGCAGGCCGCTGCGCGCCGCGATCAGCTGATCGAGCTGGCGACCCGGCCGCTGCCGGGCATGAGCCGCGACAACAGCGATCGCCTGCGCTTCTACGCGCAGCTGCTGGCCGACGCGCTGTCGCCAGCCAATCTGCCGCTGACCAATCCCGAGGTGATCGCCGAGACCCGCCGCAGCCGTGGCCGGAATCTCGTGGCCGGCGCCCGGCTCGCAGCCGGCGATGTCTGGCGCGCGGTGCGCGGCAAGATCGGCGAACCGGCGGCCGATTCGCCGTTCGTGGTCGGCGAAACCGTGGCCTGCACGCCCGGCAAGGTGATCTACCGCAACCGGCTGATCGAAGTGATCCAGTACACGCCGACCACGCCGACGGTGCATGCCGAGCCGGTGCTGATGGTGCCGGCCTGGATCATGAAGTACTACATCCTCGACCTGCAGCCGCAGAACTCGATGATCCGCTGGCTGGTGTCGCGCGGCCACACGGTGTTCTCGATCTCCTGGAAGAACCCGGGACCGGAAGACCGCGATCTGACGATGGAGGACTACCGCAGCCTCGGCTTCCTCGATGCGCTGAAGGTGGTCAACACCGTGGTGCCGGCGCAGAAGGTGCACGCGGTGGGCTACTGCGTCGGCGGCACGCTGCTGTCGATCTGCGCGGCGGCGATGGCCCGCGACGGCGATGACCGGCTGGCCAGCATCACGCTGTTCGCGGCCCAGACCGATTTCACCGAGGCCGGCGAGCTGAAGCTGTTCATCGACGAACTGTCGCTGTACTGGCTCGAGCAGGCGATGGCCAAGCGCGGCGTGCTCGACTCCAAGCAGATGGGCGCGGCGTTCGCGCTGCTGCGGCCGCGCGACCTGATCTGGTCGCCGCTGGTGGCGCGCTACTTCCTGGGCAAGCAGGGCGAAGCCTTCGACATCATGGCCTGGAACGCCGACGGCACCCGCATGCCGCAGCGCATGCATGCCGACTATCTGCGGCAGCTCTATCTCGACAACGAACTGGCGCAGGGCCGCTACCGCATCGGTGGCCGCTCGGTATCGCTCGGCGATGTCCGCGTGCCGCTGTTCGTGGTCGGCACCGTTACCGATCACGTGGCGCCGTGGCGTTCGGTCTACAAGATTCGCAATCTCAAGCGGCTCGGCCACACCAGCTTCGTGCTGACCACCGGCGGCCATAACGCCGGCATCGTCAGCGAACCGGGCCGCCCGCGCCGTCACTTCCAGTTCGGCAGCTGGGATCAGGACAGCGCCTACCAGTCGCCCGAGGAATGGCAGGCCGGCGCCGAGCGGCGCGACGGCTCCTGGTGGCCGACCTGGCAGGAATGGCTGGCCGAGCGCTCGACGCCGGCCATGGCCGAACCGCCGGCGATCGGCAACGCGGCCGCCGGCTATCCGGCGCTGGCCGCCGCCCCCGGCGATTACGTGCGGCAGCGCTGAACGCGCCTGCCTGAAGAACACCCAGACCTAGACCCGTTCAGCGGGCTCTCGACCACCGAGGCGCAGAGGAGCGAACAACAGATGAGCAGGACTGCATTGGTAACCGGCGGCATGGGCGGGCTCGGCGAGGCGATCTGCCTCAAGCTCGAAGCCATGGACTACGAAGTGATCACCACCTATTCGCCCGGCAACCGGAAGGCGAAGGACTGGCTGGCCAAGATGAATGGCGAAGGCCATCACTTCCACGCCTTCGCCTGCGATGTCTCCGACTACGATTCTGCCGCCGCCTGCTGGCAGGCCGCCGAAGCGGAAGTCGGTCCGATCGATGTGCTGATCAACAACGCCGGCATCACCCGCGACGTCACCTTCCGCAAGATGACCAAGGACGACTGGGATGCGGTCATGAAGACCAATCTCGATTCGGTGTTCAACATGACCAAGCAGGCGCTGCCGGGCATGACTGAACGCAAGTGGGGCCGGGTCATCAACGTGTCGTCGGTCAACGGCCAGAAGGGCGCCTTCGGCCAGACCAACTACGCCGCCGCCAAGGCCGGCATGCACGGTTTCACCAAGGCGCTGGCGCTGGAAGTGGCGAAGTCCGGCATCACCGTCAACACCATCTCGCCGGGCTACATCGGCACCAACATGGTGATGGCGATCGACGAGGCGGTGCTCAGCTCCAAGATCCTGCCGCAGATCCCGATGAGCCGGCTCGGCAAGCCCGAGGAAGTGGCCGGCCTGTGCGCCTACCTGGCGTCCGAGGAAGCGGCGTTCCTGACCGGCGCCAACATCTCGATCAACGGCGGTCAGCACATGTTCTGAACCGGCGCGCCGCCCGGCGCGCCGTATCTCGCTTCACCAGGATCCCGAACGCCATGCTTTACCGCACCTATCAGGCCCAGTCCGATCTGCACGCCACCTTGCGGCTGGCCGCCGTCGGCGCCCGCGCCGCGCTGTCCTGGCTGCCGCCGCCGCTGGCCGGGCTGGCGCCGGTCCGGGCGCTCGATGCCGGCTGGCAGATTGCCGCCGATACCGCGATCCGCCACGAACGCCCGGACTGGGGCATTCGCGAGGTCGACACCCCGCAGGGCCCGGTGGCGATCGTCGAGCAGGTGGACTGCCGGCGGCCGTTCGTGACCCTGCGCCGCTTCGTGCGGGTCGGTGCTGCGCCGGCGCCGAAGGTGCTGCTGGTGGCGCCGATGGCCGGCCATTTCGCGACCCTGCTGCGCGAGACCGCCCAGACCCTGCTGCGCGATCACGAGGTCTGGGTCACCGACTGGCACAACGCCCGCGACGTGCCGCTGTCCGAGGGCCGTTTCGATCTCGACGACTACATCGCCGAGCTGATCGGCTTCGCCCGGATCATCGGGCCGGGCCTGCACATCGTGGCGGTCTGCCAGCCCTGCGTCGCGGCGCTGGCGGCCACCGCGCTGCTGGCCGAGGACGGCGATCCGGCGACGCCGCGCAGCCTGAGCCTGATGGCCGGGCCGGTCGACACCCGCATCGCGCCGACCGAGGTCAATGCCATCGCCCATCGCTATCCGCTGTCGATGTTCGAGCAGCGCGTGGTGCAGACCGTGCCCTACGGCCATGCCGGCAGCGGCCGCAAGGTCTATCCCGGCTTCCTGCAGATCGCCGGCTTCATGAACATGAACGCCGGCCGGCATCGTGAATCGCTGATGCGCCGCTTCACGCTGCTGCGCGGCAGCGATCCGCAGGACGAGGCCGAATCGATCCGCGCGTTCTACGACGAGTACCTGGCGGTCTGCGACCTGCCGGCCGAGTTCTATCTCGACACCATGCGCCGGGTGTTCATCGAATGGCATCTGGCCCGCGGCTGCCTGCAGTGGCGTGGCCGCCGGGTCGATTGCGGTGCCATCACCGGCACCCGCCTGCTGACCGTCGAAGGGGCCAAGGACGACATCTGCGGCCTCGGCCAGACCGCTGCTGCGCATGCGCTGTGCAGCCGCCTCGATCCCGCCCTGCAAGAGGCTCATGTGCAGGATGGGGCCGGCCACTACGGCGTGTTCAGCGGCCGGCGCTGGCAGCAGGAGATCTACCCGAAGCTGACGGCCAGCATCGCGGCGGCCGAATGACCCGGCGCGGGTGACCGCGCCTTCTCACCACCATCCGGCCGTTGCTGCGGCCGAGGAGAGCCACGACATGCAGGACGTAGTGATCATCGATGCCGCGCGTACCGCGATCGGCCGCTTCGGCGGCAGCCTGGCCGGCATTCCGGCCACCGAACTCGGTGCCCGGCTGATCGCCGCGCTGGTGGCGCGCGCGCAGCTGCCGGCCGAGCAGGTCGATCTGGTGCTGATGGGCCAGGTGCTCAGCGCCGGCGCCGGCCAGAACCCGGCCCGGCAGGCGGCGATCAAGGCCGGCCTGGCGCAGTCGACGCCGGCGCTGACGGTCAGCCATGTCTGCGGCTCCGGGCTGTCGGCGGTGATCATGGCCATGCAGGCGATCCGGGCCGGTGATGCCGAACTGGTGGTGGCCGGCGGCATGGAGAACATGAGCGCCGCGCCGCATGCGCTGCCGAATTCGCGTGACGGCCAGAAGATGGGCCCGTGGTCGCTGGTCGACACCATGATCGTCGACGGCCTCTGGGACGCTTTCAACGGCTATCACATGGGCCAGACCGCCGAGAACCTGGCGGTCAAGTACGGCATCAGCCGCGAGGCGCAGGACGCCTTCGCGGCACGCAGCCAGAACCGCGCCGAAGCGGCGATCGATGCCGGCCGCTTCGCCAGCCAGATCGTGCCGCTGACGCTGCCGGCGAAGAAGGGAGCGACCGTCGAGTTCGCGGTCGACGAATTCGTCCGTCGCGGCGTCAGCGCCGAATCGCTGGCGGGCCTGAAGCCGGCGTTCAGCAAGGCCGGCACGGTGACCGCCGCCAATGCCTCCGGCCTGAACGACGGCGCAGCGGCGGTGATCGTGGCGTCGGCGGCGAAGGCGAAGGCGCTGGGGCTGCCGGTGCTGGCGACGATCCGCGGCGGCGGCTGGTCTGGCGTCGATCCGGCGATCATGGGCATCGGCCCGGTCACCGCGACCCGGCGGGCGCTCGGCCGCGCCGGCTGGACGCTCGCCGATCTCGACCTGATCGAAGCCAACGAGGCATTCGCCGCGCAGGCGCTGGCGGTCGGCCAGGAACTGGGCTGGGACGATGCCAAGGTCAACGTCAACGGCGGCGCCATCGCGCTCGGCCATCCGATCGGCGCCAGCGGCGCACGGGTGCTGGTGACCTTGCTGCATGAACTGAAGGCGCGCGGCGCGGCGCGGGGGCTGGCGACGCTGTGCATCGGCGGCGGCCAGGGCGTGGCGCTGGCCGTGGAGCGCGCATGAACCTGCGACTCGAAGGACGGCTGGCGCTGGTCACCGGCGGCACCGGCGCCATCGGCAGCGCGATCAGCGCCCGGCTGGCCGGCATGGGCGCGCGGGTGATCGCGGTCTGCCTGCCGGCCGAGCAGGCGGCGGCCGAAGCGCTGCGCGCCGACTGGCAGGCCCAGGGGCTGGCGATCGACGTGGCCGCGTTCGACGTCTCCGACGCCGAGGCCACCGAGACCAGCATCCAGGCGCTGGCCGACCTGCATGGCGCCATCGACATCCTGGTCAACTGCGCCGGCATCACCCGCGATGCGCCGCTGAAGCGGATGACGGTGGCGCAGTGGCAGCAGGTGCTGCGTGTCAATCTCGATTCAATGTTCAACACCAGCCGTGTCGTCGCCGAGACAATGGCCAGCCGTGGCTGGGGCCGGATCGTCAACATCAGCTCGGTCAACGGCCAGAAGGGCCAGTTCGGGCAGACCAACTACGCGGCGGCCAAGGCCGGTGTCCACGGCTTCACGATGGCGCTGGCGCTGGAAGTGGCGAAGAAGGGCGTGACCGTCAACACGGTGGCGCCGGGCTATGTCGACAGCCCGATGATCCGCGCGGTGCCGGAAGCGATCCGGGCCGACATCCTGCGCGGCATCCCGGCCGGCCGCTACGGCACGCCGGCCGACATCGCCGCTGCCGTGGCCTTCCTGTGCGCCGACGAAGCGGCCTACATCAACGGCATCCAGCTGCCCGTCAACGGCGCGATGTACCTGAGCGCCTGAGGGCGATCCGATGGCCGAAACGCCTTATCTGATCAAGAAGTACTCGAGCCGCCGCCTCTACGACGTGGCGGCGGCGCGCTTCCTGACCCTGGACGATCTCTACGAGCTGATCCGCAGCGGCCGGCGGATCCGGGCGATCGACGCCAGCGGCACCGACATCACCCGCAGCGTGCTGCTGCAGGTGCTGGCCGAGCGCGAAGAGAACGGCGAGCCGCTGCTGTCCACCGACACGCTGCACCGGCTGGTGCAGCTCTACGGCAGCGTCATGCACAGCGCCTTCCTGCGCTTCATCGACGAAGGCCTGTCGGATCTGCTGGCCCAGCAGGCGCTGATCCAGGGCGGCTTGCGCCAGTCGCTGAAGCGCGGCGGCCAGGCGGCGGCCCAGGTGTTCGCGCAGCAGAGCGCGATGTTCGATGCCTCCAAGCAGCTGGTACGCGGCTTGCTGACGTTTGGCGACCGCGCGGCGACCGCTGCACCGCTGCAGGCGGTCGAGGAACCGGCTGTGGTGGCCCGTCGCCCCCGCGGCCGGCCCCGCAAGACCGGCTGATCGCAGCGCCCGCCCGGGCGGGCGGCGGCGGGTCGGCGGAACCTCGACGCCTGCGGGTGGTCGGTGCACCATCCCGCGACTTTTTCGTCGTGCCACCGTGAGGCCGCCATGTCTGCATCCTTCGCCCCGTTGCTCCCGGAAGTCGATGCCGAGGCGCTGCGCGCCGCGCTGGCCGAGCCGGCGTTGCCGGTGCTGGTCGAATACATGACCGAAAACTGTCCCTGGTGCCAGCGGCTGGAGCCGGTGCTGGCCGCCGCAGCGCCGAAGTTCGAAGGCCGGGTGCGGATGCTCAAGGTCGATATCGAGCGCTGGCCGGAGGTCAAGCCGACCGACCATCCGCGCGCGGTGCCGACCATCGCGCTGTTTCGCGACGGCCGGATGATCATGACCAAGAGCGGCATGATCCAGCGCCAGCAGCTCGACGTGTTCCTGAACCACTGGCTCGATCCTGCCAATGAGGGCTTGAACTGAGGTTCACCGAGCCTGCACCGCAGTACGATGCAGGCCAGCGTCATCGAGCGCCGCGCCGGCCCCCCCGGCCGCAACGCGCAAGACGATCCGGAATACCGGACGAACAGAACCAGCCGGAGGAGATCATGAAGGTTTCGGGCAACGGCGCCGGGCGCGGCCGGTGGATGGCGTGCAGCATCGCGTGCTGCCTGGCGCTGCTGGCGGCCTGCCTGCCGGCCCTGGCTGCGGATGCATCGGCCGGCAAGTCCGCCGGCACCTTGCGCATCGGCGTGCTGCAGTTCGGCACGGTGGCCTGGACGCTCGATACGCTGCAGCACCAGGGCTTCGACAAGGCCGCCGGCTTCGACATCGAAGTGGTGCCGATGGCTGCACCCAATGCCGCCCAGATCGCGTTGCAGGGCGGGGCGGTGGACATGATCACCACCGACTGGCTGTGGGTGAACCGCAATCGCGCCGAAGGCCGCAAATTGCAGTTCGCCGCCAATTCGACAGCGCTCGGCGGCCTCTATGTGAAGGCCGACAGCGGCATCAAATCGCTGGCCGACCTGAAGGGCCGCGAGATCGGTGTCGCCGGCACGCCGGTCGACAAGAGCTGGCTGTTCCTGCAGGCCTACGCCAGGAAGTCCGCCGGCCTCGACCTGCGCAAGGACGCGCGGCCCAGCTTCGCCGCGCCGCCGGCGCTCAATGAATTCATCCTGCGCGGCAAGCTGCCGGCGGTGCTGAACTTCTGGCCATACGGTGCGCGGCTGCAGGCGGCCGGGCTGACCGAGCTGCTGGACATGAAGGACGTGCTGAAGGGCCTCGGGCTGTCCCGGCCGGCGCCGATGGTCGGCTGGGTGTTCAGCGAAGGCTGGGCGGCGGCGCATCCGGAATTGCTGCAGCGCTTTCTTTCGGCCGTGGAGCAGACCAACGCCGTGCTGCGCGACAGCGATCCGGCCTGGGTCCGGCTGAAGCCGCTGATGAAGGCCGACAGCGAGGCCGATTTCCTGGCGCTGCGTGATGCCCACCGGGCCGGCATCCGTCCGGACGAACTGGTCGTCGACCTGCCGGCCATCCAGCGCCTGTATGCGCTGCTGGCCGAGGAAGGCGGCGAGGAACTGGTCGGCAAGTCGGCGACGCTCGATCCGGCGACCTTCTACCCCGCAGGCGGACGCGCGCGCTGATGCCGCAGGCCAGGGCCGGGTTGCCGGCCGGCGTCATCCGTTCCGGCTCGCTGCTGGTGCTGCTGCTGATCTGGCAGCTGGTGGCGCTGCGGGTTCACGACCCGCTGCTGCCGGCGCCGACCGCCGTGCTGGCCAGCCTGTTCCACCACCTGACCGCTGGCGAGCTGCTGCACCACCTCGGCATGACCTTGCTGCGGGTGCTGGCGGCGTTCGTGATCGCGATGACGGTCGGCGTCGCCGTCGGCATCTGGATGGGGCGCAGCCGGCTCGCCAACCAGCTGCTCGACAGCCTGCTGGTGCTGATGCTGAACCTGCCGGCGCTGGTCGCGGCGATCCTGTGCTTCATCTGGATCGGCCTGAACGAGACCGCTGCGGTGATCGCCGTGGCGCTGAACAAGATCCCGACTGTGATCACCAACATCCGCGAAGGCGCCCGGGCGCTGGACCCGCAGCTGCTGCAGGTCGGCGAGGTCTATCGCGTGCCGCGCCTGACGGTGCTGCGCCGGATCGTGCTGCCGCAGCTGTACCCGTACATCATGGCCTCGGCGCGTTCCGGGCTGGCGCTGATCTGGAAGATCGTGCTGGTGATCGAACTGCTCGGCCGCTCCGATGGCATCGGCTTCCAGCTCGGCACCTATTTCCAGTTCTTCGACCTGACCAGCATCCTGGCCTATACCGCCGCGTTCGCCGCCGTGGTGTTCGTCATCGAAGCGCTGCTGCTGCGGCCGCTGGACCGCCGGCTGAACGGGTGGCGGTCATGAGCGAGCTGCGGGTCGACATCCGGGCCAAGCGCCATGCCGGCGTTGCGGTCGACACCCTGGGCGAGCTTCGCTTCGCCGCGCAGTCCGGGGATTTCATCGCCATCGTCGGGCCCAGCGGTGCCGGCAAGACCACCTTGCTGAAGATCATCGCCGGGCTCGATCCGGCGTTCGACGGCAGCGTCAGCGCCGGTCGCGGCAGCCGGGTCGGCTTCGTGTTCCAGGAACCGCGCCTATTGCCGTGGCTGAATGTGGCCGACAATCTGCGGCTGGTGCAGCCGGACCTGAGCGATGCCGCCATCGATGACGGGCTCGCCCGGGTCGGCCTGGCCGGCACGGCGCGGCAATTCCCGCTGCGCCTGTCCGGCGGCATGCAGCGTCGTGTGGCGCTGCTGCGCGCCTTCCTGATCCAGCCGGAACTGCTGCTGCTCGATGAACCGTTCATTTCCCTCGATGCCCCGACGGCCGACAGCCTTTACGACGTGCTGGCCGCGCTGCGCGCCGACGTGATGCCGACCACGCTGCTGGTCACCCACGACCTGCGCGAGGCGCTGGCGCTGGCTGATCGCGTGCTGTTCGTCAGCCGCAGCCCGGCCCGGCTGATTCTCGACCACACCGTGCCGCTGTCCGGCCGCCGCCGTCGCGATGACGCAGCGGTGTCCGAGGCTCACCATCAACTGATGTCCCAACATCCTGAACTGCTGGGCGGCCTCGCGGCCGCCGGCTCGAATCCGGAGGCCGTCCGATGACGTCGCCTGCTGCAAACCCGCCGGCGACAACGCCGGCCAACACGCTCGACGTCCGCGACGCGGTGAAGTCCTACGGCGACGTGAAAGCCCTGCAGGGCGTATCGCTGAACATCGCGCCGGGGCAGTTCATGGCGCTGCTCGGGCCGAACGGGGCCGGCAAGTCGACCTTGTTCCAGCTGCTGTCCGGCCTGTTCGTGCCCGACGGCGGCGCGATCAGCATCTGCGGCGAGGATTTCCTGAAGAAGCCAACGGTCGGGCTGGCGAAGATCGGCGTGGTGTTTCAGCAGCCAACCCTCGATCTGGATCTGAGCGTCACCGGCAACCTGCGCTTCCATGCGGCGCTGCACGGCCTCGGCCGCGCTGGCCGCGAGCAGATCGCGCCGCTGCTGGCGCAGGTCGGGCTGGGCGGCTCGGAAGACAAGATCTGCCGCACGCTGTCGGGCGGCAATCGCCGCAAGGTCGAACTGGCGCGGGCGCTGCTGCACCGTCCGGCGCTGTTGCTGATGGACGAGGCCACCGTCGGCCTCGATCCGCAATCGCGTACCTCGCTGATGGCGCTGGTCCGGGGCCTGTGCCGCGACCAGGGCCTGTCGGTGCTGTGGGCGACGCATCTGGTCAACGAAGCGGAACAGGCCGATCGCGTCTATGTGCTGCACCGTGGCAAGCAGCTGATCGAAGGCACGCCAGCAGCCGTCACGGCGGCCAGCGGCTGCGCCACGCTCGAGGAAGCATTCCTGAAGATGACCGTTCCGCCGCCGGGCGCACCCGGCGCGGGCGGCAAGCCTGTGGAGAAGACCGCATGAAGCCCATCCATCTGATCGCCGCCGCCACCCTGCTGGCCGCGGCCGTGCCGGCGAGCGCCGGCAAGCTCTACATCTCGAGCGAGAAGGACAATACCGTCACCGTGCTGGAATCCGGCTCGCTGAAGCCGCTCGGCAAGATCAAGACCGGCGACAAGCCGCGCGACCTGGTGTTTTCGCCGGACGCCAAGCGCCTGTACGTCGCCTGCGGCGAAGGCAGCCGGATCGACGTGATCGACACCGCCACCGACAAGGTGGTCGGCAAGCTCAATGTCGGCGAAGACCCGGAGCGCTTCGTGTTCTCGCCGGACGGCAAGACCGTGTGGGCGACGCTGGAGGAAGACGGCATCGTCTCCGCCACCGACGTCGCCAGCGGCAAGCGGGTGGCCGAGGTGCCGGTCGGCGACGAGCCGGAAGGCATCCTGATGACGCCGGATGGCAAGACGATCTACGCGACCTCCGAAGTCGCCAACCTGGTCCACGTGATCGACGTGGCGTCGCGCAAGGTCACCGCCAACATCAATGTCGGCAACCGGCCGCGCCGCTTCGCGCTGACGCCGGACGGCGGCACGCTGTGGGTGTCGAACGAACTGTCCGGCACCATCTCGATCATCGACACCAGGACCAACGCGGTGACCGGTGACGTGAAGTTCCAGCCCAAGGGCTTCCGCGCCGAGGACATCACGCCGGTCGGCATCCTGATGACCAAGGACGGCGCCACCGCCTACGTGACGATGGGCAGTGCCAACCACATCGCCAAGGTCGACGTGAAGTCGCGCGAGGTGAAGGGCTATCTGCTGACCGGCGGCCGGCCCTGGGGCATCGCGTTGACCCGCGACGAGAAGACGCTGTACGTCACCAACGGCCAGTCCGACGACATGGCGGTGATCGACGTCGCCAGCTTCAAGGTCGTCAAGGCAGTGCCGGTCGGCCGCGTGCCGTACACGGTGGGCATCCTCGAATGAAGCGTCTGCTGAGCTTCGCCGCGCTGGCGCTGCTGGCGCTGCTGGCCGCATGGCCGGTGGCCCGCGCCGCCGACACGCCATTCCGGATCGGCTATCTGGAGTGGTCGGAAGACCCGCGCTATCGCAGCGAGCGGACCAAGGCCGAGTACCCGCTGCTGCCCTGGGGACGGCCGCTGGCCGGGGCCGAGCAGGCGATCAAGGAGACCGCGTTCTCGGGCAGCCAGCTGAAACTCAAGTTCGAGCTGGACAAGGCGGAAGCGGCCGATGCCGCCGGGCTGGCCGATGCCGTGAAGAGCATGGTCGCCAAGGGCACGCATTACGTGATCGTCGACGCCGATGGCGCGGTGATGGCGGACCTTGCCAAGCGCACCGCCAGCCTGCCGGTGACCCTGTTCAACATCTCTGCCCCGGATGACGCGCTCCGTGGCGCGCAGTGCAGCGCCCGGCTGCTGCACGTGATCCCCAACCACGCGATGCTGACCGATGCGCTGGCCCAGTATCTGGTGCTGCGCCGCTGGGCCAATGTGCTGGTGCTCAAAGGTCCGAATCCGGAAGACGCCGCGTTCGCCGCCGCCTGGGCGCGCTCGGCCAAGCGCTTCGGCCTGAAGATCGTCGATACCCGGCCGTTCAAGCTGGGCCTCGATCCGCGCGAGCGCGAGCTGAACAACCTGCAGCTGCTGACCGGCAGCAAGGACTACGACGCGGTGTTCGTCGCCGACACCGACGGCGAGTTCGCCCGCGCCGTGCCGTACCAGACCGCCAAGCCGCGCGTGGTGGTCGGCGCCAGCGGGCTGGTTGCCGATGCCTGGCACTGGAGCTGGGAGCGCGACGGCGCACGGCAGCTGAACAACCGCCTGCTGAAGGCTGCCGGGCGCCATGTCACGTCCTACGACTGGGCGGCGTGGATGGCGGTCAAGAGCGTGGTCGAGGCGGTGGTGCGCGCCGGCACGCCGGACTATGCGAAGAGCTACGCCTACCTGCGCGGCCCGGACATCGTCATCGACGGCTTCAAGGGCTTCCGGCAGGGTTACCGGCCCTGGGACGGCCAGCTGCGTCAGCCGATCCTGCTGAACACCGGCAATTGGGCCATCGCCGTCGCGCCGATCGAGGGCTTCCTCGATCCGGTCAACAACCTCGACACCCTGGGCTTCGATGCCCGGGAAACCGCCTGCCCGAAAGCGCAGGCCTTCGGAGCGACTAAATGAGAGCAGGACACGCGCTGGAAGCGCTGGGCGCGATCAGCCTCCGCGAGCTGCGCAAGTTCATGCAGCAGCGCTCGCGCCTGCTGTCGGCGCTGGTCCGGCCGCTGCTGTGGCTAGTGGTGTTCGCGGCGGGTTTTCGCAACGTGTTCGGCGTCGCGGTGATCGAGCCGTATTCGAGCTTCATCGAGTACCAGGTCTACGTGGCGCCCGGGCTGCTCGGGATGATCTGCCTGTTCAACGGCATCCAGTCGAGTCTGGCGATGGTCTATGACCGCGAGATGGGCATGATGCGGCTCTTGCTCACCGCGCCGCTGCCGCGCGCCTGGTTGCTGGCCAGCAAGCTGGTCGCCGGGACTCTGTTGTCGCTGGTGCAGTGCTACGCCTTCCTGGTGGTCTGCGCGCTGTTCGGCGTCGATCTGCCGTGGAGCGGCTGGCTGTACGCGCTGCCGGCGCTGCTGCTGGGCGGCCTGATGCTGGGCGCGCTGGGTCTGCTGCTGAGCGTCTACATCAAGCAGATCGAGAACTTCGCCAGCACGATGAATTTCGTGATCTTCCCGATGTTCTTCATGTCCTCGGCGCTGTATCCGCTATGGAAGCTGAAGGAAAGCGGCGCCGACTGGCTGTACTGGGTGGCCAGCGTCAACCCGTTCACCCACATGGTCGAGCTGACCCGGTTCGCGATGTACGGGCAGCTGAACAGCACCTCGCTGGCGGTGGTCGCCGGCTCGGCGACGGTGTTCTTCATCTGGGCCGCCTATGGCTACGACCCGCAGCGCGGCATGGTGAAGAAGCGCGCGCAGGCCTGAAGCCCGCGCGACGTAGCCCGAGGTTTCCGCCGCCGCAGCGACGAAAACCTCGGTACGAAACGCGCTCAGACGCCGCCGATTTCCAGCAGCTCCGCCGAGCTTTCGACGACCTCGCCGCTGGCGGCGTCGATTTCCACGCGGTAGTCGCCGTCGGCGGTGTTGATGTCGTACTCGTAGGAGGCCTTGGCCTCGGCTTCCAGTTCGAACTCGACGCGCTCGACGGTGCCTGGCTTGGCCGCCAGCGCCTTGGCGCGGGCTGCTGCCTCGTCGATCTTGGCGATCGCCGCGAAGGCCGGATCGGCCGCCGAAGCGACGCGGGTCTCGGTCTCGACGATGGTGCCGGCGCTGTCGGAGCATTCGATGTCGAACAGCTTGCCGTCGGCCTGCTTGATCTCGAACTCCCAGACGCGGCCTTCCGGCTCGCTCTTCAGCGTCGCCTGCAGCAGCTCGCCCGGCGCCTGGGCCAGCGCGGCTTTGGCGCAGCTCTCGATGCCGGCGTTGCTGGCAGCGACGGCCGCAGCCGGAGCAGTCGAGGCCGGCGTTTCGGTCTTGGCGCAGGCGGCGAGGGTCAGCGCGGCAGCGGCCAGCGCGAGGGGCTTCAGGTTCATTCGGGTGTGCTCCATCGGGACAGGTGGGCGACGGGAAAATCTTGTCGCGGCGCAACATTTTAGTCTCAGGAAAAAATCCCGGTGACCTGTGCCGCCCAATGGTGAACAGGCGCAGGCCTGTCCCATGTATCAGCTCGGCGTCAGCATTCCTGAGAAAAGCGTGGCGATGCCGAGGAACGAGAAGAAGCCGACCACGTCGGTCACCGTGGTCAGGATGATCGAAGAGGACTGCGCCGGGTCCTGGCCGAAGCGGCGCAGCATGATCGGCACCAGCGCACCGGCGAAGCCGGCGGCGACCATCGAGATTACCATCGCGGTGGCGATCACCAGCACCAGCCCGAACGAGCGGCTCCAGACGTAGACGCCGATCGCCGTGGTCAGCGCGATGCCGAGGCCGTTCAACAGGCCGACGCCGACTTCCTTGGCCACCACGCGCGGCCAGTGGCGGATGCTGATCTCGCGCAGCATCAGGCCGCGCATGGTCACCGCCAGCGCCTGGGCGCCGGCATTGCCGCTCTGGCCGGCGACCACCGGTAGCAGCACCGCCAGCGCCGTGTACTTGGAGATCACGCCCTCGAACATACCGACCACCGAGGCGGCCAGGAACGCGGTCAGCAGGTTGATCTGCAACCACGGCAGCCGTTTGGCGACCGCGAACAGCGGCGACGACAGCGCCCGTTCGTCCTTCGACGCACCGACCATGGTCTGGATGTCGAGGCTGGTTTCCTCCTGCATCGCGTTGACCAGTTCGGCCTGGTGGATGACGCCGATCAGCCGGCCGCTGAAGTCGATCACCGGCAGCTCAGTCAGCGTTTCGTACTGCTCCAGCGCTTCGACCACTTCTTCGCGCGGCACGCTGTCGTCGACGACGGCGATGATCGGCTGGCGCAGGTCGGCGAGCGTCTGATCCAGTTCGGCGAGTGCCAGATCCTGGATCTCGACCCGGCCTTCGAGCCGGCCGCCGTCGCCGACCAGGTAGATCTCGCGCACGCTGCGGCGACCGGTGCGGCGCAGGCGGCGCAGCGCTTCGGCCACCGGCAGCGCGGCGTCGAAGGCGAGGAAGCGCGGGTCCATCAGCGCGCCGGCGGAGTCCGGCAGCCGCGCCATGCTGGCGCGCAGTTCGTCGGCGATTTCCGGGTTCAGCAGCGCCAGGTATTCGCTGCGCCGGTCCTCGCCGACCCGGTTGAGCAGCGCCACCGCTTCGGTCGGCTCCAGCTCGGTGAGGATGTGGCGGGCGATCTTGGCCGGCAGCAGCGGCAGCACGGCCTGTTCGATGTCGCTGGTCAGGCCGCGCCAGACCGGCATCAGCGCGTGCAGCGGCTGGCTGGCAAAGACGGCAGCGATTTCCTCGGCCGGCAGTCGCTCGAGCCGCCGCGCGGCCTCGCGCGGATAGTCGAGCAGGTAGCGCAAGGTCAGCGCGGCGGCGGCGGTATCGGTGTTCACAGGCGGCTGTCCGGATGCTGGCGGCCGGGCAGCCAGGACACCACGACCTCGATCAGCCCGGCCACGCTGGCCCAGTAGCCGCCGGCGAGCAACGACAAGCCGTCGGCCGGTGTCTGTCGCTGCGGATGGATCGTCGACGGCGCCAGCGCCAGTGCCAGCGCCGACTGCCGCAGCACGCCGGCAAAGCGTTCGCCACGCTCGACCACCGGCAAGGCCCGGTCGCGCGTCCAGCCGCTGTGGTCGCGCATCGCGCCGATCAGCGACTGCGCCGGCACGGTGACGCGCGGCGTCGCCATGATCCGGCGCAGCGGCACTTCCGGCGCGACCCGCAGCAGTTCCACGAGCGCAACGACGCCGAGCAGCCGCTGGTCGTCATCGACGACATACAGAGCGTCGTGCTCGTGTTCGGTATCGCGCAGCCGTTCGACCGCTTCGCCGGCGCTGACCTGCGGTGTCAGTGCCAGCGCGTGCGGGTCGGCCCAGGCGCCGACCGTGTTCTCCGGATAGCCGAGCAGCAGGCGGAAGGCCATCGCATGGCCGGCCGGCAGCAGACCCAGCAGGGCATCGGCGCGGGTGGTCGGCAGCTGTCGCAGCAGCGCCACGCCGGCCTGCGGACCGATGGCCCGCAGCAGGCCGGCCGCGCTGTCGTCGGCCAGGCGGCCGACGATGCGGGCCGAGAACAGCGGCAGCATCTGCCGCAGCACCGGCGCGGCGAGCCGCTGCGGCAGGGTGTCGAGCAAATCGGCGGCGAGGTTCGGGGCCAGCCGTTCAAGCACCCGCGCGGCGTCGGCCGGGTGCGCCTCGAGGAAGGCCAGCGACAGGCTCTGCGATTCAGACACGGCGCTCGCCTTCGTCCGGACGGTCGACCAGCAGCACGATGGCGCTGTCGTTGAACAGCTTGGCAGGCAGGCTTACGCGGCCGTCGCGCGTTTCCAGCACCAGGCTGGTGGCCGACATGTCGAGGATCTTGCCTTCATGGCCGTCGACCCTGACCTGCTGGCCGATCGAATAGGTCTGGCGCAGGTAATGGCTGCCGATCAGGTTGGCGACGTAGCTGCGGGCCGCGAGGCTGACCGCCAGCGCCGCCGCACCGACCAGTGCGGCGACGATTACCGCCGCCATGACCACCAGGAAGGTGACGCGGATGCCGATCTGGTCGGCGCCGACCAGGATCGCGGTGATCAGGATCACCGCCTGCACCATGCGGCCCAGCAGCTCGCGCTGGGCGCGCACCTCGCCGACCGGCGCGGCTTCGACCAGCTGCCGCGCCATCCGGCTGGCCAGCACGCCGACGATGATGATCAGGCCGCCGGCTGCCACCGTCGGCAGGTAGCCGACCAGCTGCGCCAGCCAGGCGGTGAAGATGTCCAGCCCCATCACTTCGGTGGCGGCGGTCACGAAGAACAGCAGCACTAGCCAGAACAGGATGCTGCCGAGCATGCGCGCCGAGATCAGCGGCAGCCGGACACTGGTGCCGGTGCGCGCGATCGAGGATTGCGACAGCACCCGTTCCAGCGTCATCACCACGTTGGTGCCGATCGAGCGCAGCAGTCGCGCCAGCAGCCAGCCGACCATCAGTAGCAGCAGCGCCCCGACCAGCTTGGGCAGGAACTGCGAGGCCTTGCCGAGGAACGCGGACAGCACGTCCTGCAGCGCGGTGCTCCATTCGACAAACAGGGTCAAGGGCTTGGGCTCCGGAGTGGGACGCGGAGTCGGCGGCGCTCAGCTGACGGCCATCCGCGCAGGCGGACGGAGCACTGGCACGAAGCCGCGGAAGATTCGGGCCTTGAAGGTAACACAGGCTACCGCCTGACCGGCCCGGCTCTGGCGCGGGCCGGTCAGGGTGATGGCTTACAGCTTGACGTCGCTGATCTGCAGCACCGGCTGGGTGTTGGTGTAGTTCGGGATGTCGGCCAGGATTTCCTTCGACGGCGGGCCGAACGCGGCCTGGAAGGCTTCGACCGAATCGAAGTACAGATGGCCCATCGCGACGAACGCCGGCGGCGCGCCCGGGGCGCCTCCGGCCAGACCCTGCTCGACGGCCATCGACTTCAGCGCCGGCCCGAGCTTGCTCTTGACCATCGGCATGTGGCTCTTGACGTAGTAGTCGATGTCGAACTTGGCATCGGCGCTGTGCGGGTACATCACGCTGACCTTGATCACGGCTTTCCTCTCCTCACTGGGGGCCGGCCACAACGGCCGGCTTCTTGGCATGGCGATCCGAGTTCTTCGGATTGCGGAAAATGATCGGCTTCTCGGTGGTGGTGGTGCGCGCCGCCGATACCGCTTCGTCGACGAGATGGCGCAGTGGCGACTTGTCGCAGACCGGATCGGTGGCAGCGGCATCGCCGGTGAACTGGAAGGCCTGGCAGCGGCAGCCGCCGTAGTCTTTTTCCTTCTCCGGGCAGGACGCGCAGGGTTCCTTCATCCAGCCGAAGCCGCGAAAGCGGTTGAAGGCGTCCGAGGTCTGCCAGATTTCTTTCACCGAATGGGTCTGCACGTTCGGGAATGAAAAATCGGGCAGCTGACGCGCGGCGTGACAGGGCAGGGCGGTGCCGTCCGGCGTCACCAGCAGGAACACCGATCCCCAGCCGTTCATGCAGGGCTTCGGGCGCTTTTCGTAGTAGTCGGGCACCACGAAGTAGATGTCCATCTTTCCCTTCAGCCGCGCCTGGTATTCGTTGGCCACGCTTTCCGCTTCGCGGACCTGTTCCAGGGTCGGCAGCAGGCGGTCGCGGTTCAGCAGCGCCCAGCCGTAGTACTGCGTGGTCGCCAGTTCGACGTAGTCGGCTTCCAGTTCGATGGCGAGATCGAGCATCTCGCGCAGCCGGTGCAGGTTGTCGCGGTGCAGGACAAAGCACAGCACCATCGGGAAGCCGGCGGCCTTGACCGCGCGCGCCATGTCCAGCTTGTGCGCGTAGGCGCGCATGCCGGCGATCTCGTCGTTCTGGTTCGCTTCCGAACTCTGGAAGCTGACCTGGATGTGATCGAGCCCGGCGGCCTTCAGCGAGCGGGCGCGGGCGGCGTCCATGCCGATGCCGGAGGTGATCAGGTTCGAGTAGTAGCCGAGCTGGGTCGATTCGGCGACCAGGGTTTCGAGATCCTGGCGGACCAGCGGCTCGCCGCCTGACAGGCCCAGCTGCAGCGCGCCCATCGAGCGGGCATCGCGCAGCACGCGCAGCCAGGTTTCGGTGTCCATGGTCTTGCCGTGGCCGTTGAAATCGACCGGGTTCGAGCAGTACGCGCACTGCAGCGGGCAGGCGTAGGTCAGCTCGGCGAGAAGCCACAGCGGCGGCTTGATGGCGGGCAGCTGGCTCATGGCGTCAGGCGATCCAGCCGCGGGCGTGGGCGACTTCGAGAAAGCCGCGGATGTCGCCGGAGATGTCGCCGGCTTCCGGGAACTGCTGCATCAGGCTGCTGACGATGCCGGTCGCGTCTTTCTGGCCGTCGACTTGCTTGAGGATCATCGCGGCGGTCTCGCTGAGCTGCACCACGCCTTCCGGGTAGAGCAGCACGTCGCAGCCCTGCACGGTCTCGTACTGGATGCGATGGCCGCGGGCCAGCTTCAGCGGGCCGTCGTGCAGCGGCTTGTAGTCGGTCGCGTATTCGACCTTCTTCTCCGGCGACTCAGACATGGGCGGCTCCGCTGATCTCGGCAGCCGTCATGCCCGGCCGGAAGCCGGCCACGCAGTGGTAAGGCGGCTCGTTCTTCACGTAGGCCATGGTCATCGCATCGAGCATCGACCACAGGATGTCGAGCTTGAATTTCAGCAATTCCAGCGCGCGTTCCTGTTCAGCGCGGGTGCGGAACAGATCGAGCGTGAGCCCCAAGCCGTGCTGTACGTCGCGATGCGCTTCCTGGACACGGCCCTTGAAGTAGTCGAGCCCGTGGGACTCGATCCACGGGTAGTGCTTCGGCCATTCGGCGATGCGCTCCTTGTGGATCGACGGCGCGAACAACTCGGTCAGAGACGACGCAACGCCTTCCTGCCAGGACGCGCGGCGCACGAAATTCACATAGGCATCGACTGCGAAGCGCACGCCGGGCAGCACGTAACGGTGGCTGACGATGTCGTCGCGCGTAAGGCCCACCGCGATGCCGAGGCGCACCCAGCGCTCGATGCCGCCTTCGCTTTCATCGTTGCCGTCGTGGTCGATGATCCGCTGGATCCAGCGCCGTCGGACCTCGCGATCCGGGCAGTTGGCGAGCAGCGCGGCGTCCTTGTTGGGGATCGCGGTCTGGTAGTAGAAGCGGTTCAGCACCCAGCCCTGAACCGCTTCTTTCGACAGCCGGCCTTCGTTCATCGCCCGCTGGAACGGGTGGTGGATGTGGTAGTACGGCTCGAAGGCCTTGAGGCGCCCCGCGAATTCTTCGCGGGTCCAGGGCAGGTCGTGCGTTGCGACCGATGCGTTCATTGATGCCTCCTCCTGCAGTTGATTCCGGCTTACAGCGCGAACTCCATTCCGTCCTGCGCCACCTCGACGCCGGCAGCGCGCACGGCAGCTCGCTCGGGGCCATCCTCGACGAGGATCGGATTGGTGTTGTTGATGTGGATCAAGACGCGCCGCGCCTGCGGGTAGGCCGCCAGCACCTCCAGCATGCCGCCGGGCCCGGACTGGTAGAGATGGCCCATCTCGCGCGCCAGCTTCTTGCCGACGCCACGGCGGCTCATCTCGTCATCGGTCCAGGTGGTGCCGTCGACGAGGATCAGCGCGGCTTCCGCCATCGCTTTCTGCACTGGCGGTTCGATGACACCGAGGCCCGGCGCGTACAGCGCGCAGGCCTGGGTTGCAGTGTTGCGGATCACCAGACCCAGGTTGTCGCCCGGCGCCGGTGCCGCGCGATGCGGCGAATAGGGTGGCGCTTTCGAGGTCAGCGCGAACGGTTCGAACTGGATGCCCTCGATGCCCGGCACGGTGAACGGCGTGCCATCCGGTTTCACCTCGTGCCAGTCGACACCGCAGTAGTGCTCCAGGATGTTGAAGATCGGGAAGCCGCTGGTGAGGTCGGCCTTGACCCGCGCCGAGCAGTAGATCGGCAGCCGCACCCGCGATTCGCGCAGCATCAACAGGCCGGTTACGTGATCGATCTGCGCGTCCATCAGGAACACGGCCTTGATGCCGGTGTCGCGCAGGGCCCGGTTCGGCTGCAGCGCCGGCGTCGACAGGATCTGCTGGCGGATATCAGGCGAGGCGTTGATCAGCACCCAGTCATCGCCGTTCGACGACACCGCGATCGACGACTGGCTGCGGGCAATCGCATTGACGCGGCCGCTGCGGCAGCCGTCGCAGGTTTCGCAATTGCAGTTCCACTGCGGAAATCCTCCGCCGGCAGCGGAACCCAGGATTCTGATTTTCATGTGGGGTCTGGTTTGGCAGGCAGCTGTTTGCTGCACTGCATCCGGATGGTCGTCCTGCAAAACAAAGCCCCCGTTTCCGGGGGCCCCATTTCTGAATCTACCGCCGTCTGGCCGAGTCCGATGCGGGTTGCCCCTGCCGGATGCAGCCGGAAAGACTTAGCGGTTCAGGATGTACATCGTCACTTCCATGCCGAAACGCATTTCGGTGAAGCTCGGGGTCGTCCAACGCATGATCAATCCTCCAATTGGGTTCGCAGTGGTGTGTATGCCAACGTGCTTTTGCAGCACGCGATGGCAGTGCAGAGACTATGCCACCTCGGATTCGGTTCCCAATCGTCTGTTTCAATGGTCGGGATTGAAAATCCGCAAGTCGCTGTCACGGCCTGATTTAACGGCAGTTTTGCCGTCTGCCTCAAGCCTTCCCGAACCCTCGATGCGACAGATCCTGGCTGCGCCGACCTCTGGCGATATTGGCGCGATGTGTCAGTTACGGGACAAATCGTCACGGCGGGCATCGCCCACCGGGATCGCGTGACGCTTGAGCTTGCGGTACAGCGTGTTGCGGCTCATGCCGAGATCGCGGGCGGTCAGCGTCATGTTCCACTGGTTGGCTTCCACCGCGCGTAGGATCGCCGCCTTCTCGGCCGCCTCCAGCGGATTGCCGCCGGCGGCTACCGGCGCCAGCGGCGTTTCCGGTGTCGGCAGCGCCGCCGGGGATGGCGCCGGCAAGGCCTTGGCCCTTGCGCCCTGGAAGCTGCGGGGCAGGTCGGCGATGCGCACCACGCCGTCCTCGCAGATCGCCAGCGCCGTGCGGATGACGTTGCGCAGCTCGCGGATGTTGCCCGGCCAGTCGTAGCCGAGCAGGCAGTCGAAGGCATCGGCCTCGATCGAGATCGCTTCGCCGGGGCGCGCCTCGAGCGCGATGAAGCGGCGGATCAATGCCTCGGCGTCAACCCGGTCCTTGAGCGCCGGCAGCTCCAGCGTCATGCCGTTCAGGCGGTAGTAGAGATCCTCGCGGAAGCCGCCGTTGGCGATCAGCTGGCGCAGGTCGCGGTGCGAGGCGCTGAGCACGCAGAGTTCGACCTTCACCGCCTGCTCGCAGCCGAGTGGCACCACTTCCTGTTCCTCCAGCACTCGCAGCAGGCGGGTCTGCAGGTTCAGCGGCATGTCGCCGATTTCATCGAGGAACAGCGTGCCGCCGCTGGACTGCTGGATGCGGCCGCGCATGCCTTCCTTGCGGGCGCCGGTGAAAGCGCCGGACTTGTAGCCGAACAGTTCGGATTCGATCAGCGTTTCCGGAATCGCCGCGCAGTTCACCGCCACGAACGGCTGCGCCGCCCGCGTGCTGGCCAGGTGGACGGCCTTGGCGAACACTTCCTTGCCGGAGCCGGTCGGCCCCTGGATGAGGATCGGCACCCGGGTGTCGGCCAGCCGCCGTGCCGCCCGGATGTTCTGCAGCATCTGCGGGTCCTGGCCGGCGAGGTCGGCCAGCGACAGCGCATTCGCCGACGGCGCCGGCACGATCTGCACGCGCTCGCTCGACGGCCGGCGGACGCGGTCGACCTGGGCATCGATGCGGCTCATTAGCTGCGGCGGGGACAGCGTCACGAAGAAGCGGCGGCCGTAGCGCTGGTCACGCACCGGCATCAGCGCCATCCGCGTGTTGACCAGTTGCGCCAGTTCCATTTCGCCGATGTCGAACAGCTCGCTCACCGGCCGGCCGATCAGGCTGGCGCGGCTCGGGGCCGACAGCAGCGATACCGCCATGTCGTCGGCGGCCACGATGTGGCCGTCCTCGGACAGTGCCAGCGCGGCGTCGTGCAGCAGGTTGACGAACTCGGGCCGGCTGTGGAACCGCAGCACGCGATACGGCTGGCAGCGGCGCAGGAACAGGCACTTCTCGATCATCCGCGCGCTGGTGTTGACCAGCGCCATCGTGTGCATCTGGCTGGCCCGGGTGTCGTGGCTGCCGACCGAGGAGGCATCAAGCACGGCGATCAGTTCGCCGTTCATGTCGCGGATCGGCGCGCCGGAGCACGACAGACCGATGTGGCGGGCGCGGAAATGATCGTTGCGATGAACGGTGATGGCCCGGCCTTCGGCGATGCAGGTGCCGATGCCGTTGGTGCCCTCGCTCTGCTCGCTCCATTCGGCGCCGACCAGCAGGCCGGCACTGCGGAACATCTTGTTGAGCGTCGGATCGACCTTGTCGGTCAGGATGATGCCCTTGGCATCGGTCAGCAGCAGCGCATAGCCGGAGCCGCTGATCTGGTCGTACAGCGTGTCGATCTCGGCTCGGGCGATCTCCACCAGTTCGTCATGGCGTTCCTGGAGATCCTTGAGATTGTTGGAGTCGATCACGCTCGGCGCATGCAGGCGCGCCGGGTCGAGTCGGAAATCGTTGAGGCAGCGTTGCCAGGAAACCCGGATCGCCTCGTCGAAACCGGCCTTGGTGACCAGGCCGCCATTGATCGTGCGCAATACGCCGTTGGCGTGCTGCACCGCAGCGTTATCGCCCATCTCCTCGCACCTCATCTCGACTGCTCCGCGCTGCTTGGTCGCAGGAGCCTTATGGTTTTCATGACGCAGTCCACTGTTGCGGATGACCGGTGACAGCGCAGAAAGCAACAGTAGTGCCAGCCGACGGTAGTCGTCGCCGACAAGGTCGTCAACGAAAGGTGCGCGGGCGGTGTCACGGCCTCGTCGAGCGGCGCATAGGGGGCGAATACTGTGTCAGGGCCGCGACAACCCTTTTGGGTGGCGCGCCGGACCTGAGACAGCGCAGGATAGGTGCCCTGCGATCCGGCGCCGGAAATCGTTGGTCATCAGCGATTTGCAGACGCTTTCGCCGCTGGCTTGCTTCTTGCCATCGCGAGCCCGTCGCGACGCCCCGGCAGCGACGATCGGCGGAACGAATGGTCGTCCGGAACAGTCGCAGGCACTCAATCATCATCTGCAATAACGAATTGACGAGGAGATCACCAATGGATGGATCGAAAGGTCTGGAAGCACTGGGCGCAGCCGCCCGCAAGTTCATCAGCACGCCGAAGCAGATCCTGATCGACGGCAACTGGGTCAACTCGACCTCGGGCGAAACCTTCGAGGTCTACAACCCGGCCACCGGCCAGGTCGTCGCGCACGCGCAGAGCGGTTCCAAGGAAGACATCAATGCAGCTGTCGCGGCTGCTCGCCGTGCATTCGCTGACAACAGCGAATGGCGCAAGATGTCGCCGGCCAACCGCGGCAAGCTGCTGCATCGCATCGGTGACCTGATCCTCAAGCACCAGGACGAGCTGGGCGAACTGGAATCGCTGGACAACGGCAAGCCGGTGGTCATCGCCAAGGTCGCCGACGTGGCACTCGCCGCCGACATCTTCCACTACATGGCCGGCTGGGCCACCAAGTCGGAAGGCAACACGCTGGATCTGTCGGTGCCGTTCACGCCGGGCACCGAGTACCACGCCTACACCAAGCGCGAGCCGATCGGCGTCGTCGGCCAGATCATCCCGTGGAACTTCCCGATCCTGATGGCAGCCTGGAAGCTCGCGCCGGCGCTGGCCTGCGGCTGCACCGTGATCCTGAAGCCGGCCGAGGAAACCCCGCTGACCGCGCTGCGCCTGGCCGAACTGATCCAGGAAGCCGGCCTGCCGAAGGGCGTGCTGAACGTGGTCACCGGCTTCGGCGAAACCACCGGCGCGCCGCTGGCCGGCCACCCGGGTGTCGACAAGGTTGCCTTCACCGGTTCGACCGAAGTCGGCAAGCTGATCGTCAAGGCTGCGGCCAACGATCTGAAGAAGCTGACGCTGGAGCTGGGCGGCAAGTCGCCGAACATCATCCTCAACGACGCCGACCTGTCGAAGGCGATCCCGGGTGCTGCCAGCGCCATCTTCTTCAACCAGGGCCAGACCTGCTGCGCCGGCTCGCGCCTGTTCATCCAGGACAAGGTCTATGACGAAGTCGTCGCCGGCATCGCCGCCTACGCCAAGGGCCTGAAGGTCGGCCCGGGCCTCGATCCGTCGACCCAGCTTGGCCCGCTGGTCTCGCAGAACCAGCTCGACCGCGTGTCGGGCTACCTGAAGGCCGGTCCGGCCGAAGGCGCTTCGCTGGCCGCCGGCGGCAGCCGCTGGGGCAACGAGGGCTACTTCGTCGAACCGACGCTGATGGTCAACGTCGCCGACAGCGCCAAGGTCGTGCAGGAAGAGATCTTCGGGCCGGTGCTGGTTGCCAGCCGTTTCTCGGACGTCGATGACGAGCTGATCCGCCGCGCCAACGACTCGGTCTACGGTCTGGCCGCCGGCATCTGGTCGCAGGACGTGTCGAAGATCCACAAGATGGTGCCGCGCCTGCGCGCCGGTACGGTCTGGGTCAACTGCTACAACATCTTCGACGCTTCGATGCCGTTTGGCGGCTACAAGCAGTCGGGCTGGGGCCGCGAGATGGGCCACCAGGTGCTGAACAACTACCTCGAAACGAAGGCCGTCTGCATCGCCTACTGATCGGTTGGTTGCCATCGGCTGAGGCTTGCCGATAGTTGTCAGTGACATGAGGCCCGGGTGATGCTCGCCCGGGCCTCCTGCGTTGAGCTTCCGCAATCGCCGGACCGACAGGCGCCGAATCGAGCGCCGTTGCCTGAGGAGAATCCGAATGATCCGTATCCTGCTGGTCGACGACCATGCGGTCGTCCGCGCTGGCTACCGCCAGCTGCTCGAATGCGCGCCGGAGTACCAGGTGGTGGCCGAAGCGGCATCGGCTGCAGCCGGCTACCGACGTTTCCTGGAATGTGTGCCGGACGTGGTGATCACCGACCTGTCGCTGCCCGGCGTCGGCGGCATCGAACTGCTGCGCCGTCTGCGTGCCCGGCAGCCGGAACTGCGAGCACTGGCGTTCAGTGTTCACGAGGAGCCGATGTTCGTCGACCGGGCGCTGGCCGCCGGCGCGCTCGGTTATGTGTCGAAGCGGTCGGCCCCCGACACGCTGGTCGCGGCGGTTGATGCCGTCTCCCGCGGTCGCGAATTCCTGTCGCCCGATCTGGCCCATGCCCGTGCTCATCAGCGCAAGCCGAACGACGCGCTGCACAGCCTGTCGCAGCGGGAGTTCGAGATTTTTCGGCAGGTCGCCGAAGGCCGATCGGTGCGCGACATCGCCAGCGGCCTGTGCATCAGCGGCAAGACTGTGTCCAACCATTACTCGCAGATCCGCGTGAAGCTGGGTCTGCGTTCGGCCGCCGAGATGGCGCGCCTGGCGATCGTCGCCGGCATCGTGCGTGTCTGAAATCGCGGTCGACACCGCAGCGGCATCGCCGCGCGGCGCCCGCTGGCTGCTGCGGGCCTTGATGACGCGGGTCGATCTCAAGACCCGCCTCAGCCTGTTCATCGGCCTGCTGCTGGGCGTGGTGCTGCTGCTCGCGGTCTATGCCGTGCTGGGCAATTCCCGGCGCGCCGTGCAGGGCGAAATCGACGCCGTGATGCGGCTGGCCAGCCACCTGCTCGACGACAAGGCGATTCCTGCCGAAACCAGCGACCGGACCGTGCTGCCGGTGCTGATCAGCGTGTTCGACCATACCCGCCACCTGTGCGTGGAGGGCGCTTTCCGCGAAGTCGATGCGCCGTTGCGGGCCTGTCCGGCCGCGATCGATGACCGGGTGCCGGACTGGTTCATCGCCCAGGTGACAACGGTGCCGCAGTCGCTGCGGGTGGCAGTGCCGACGGCCGACGGCGGCATGCGTCCGGTGACCATCCACTCCGATCCCGCCGACGAGATCCTCGAAGCCTGGAACGAGGCGCGGCCGCTGTTGCTGCTGATCGTCGCGATCGGCTTCCTGACCAATGCGATCGTGGTGTTTTCGGTGTGGCGGGCGCTGAAGCCGATCGATCTGATCCGCGCGGCACTGGAACGCATCGGCCGCGGCGACCTGCACCCCGGTCTGCCGAAGGCAACAACACCCGAGCTGCGGACGATCATCGACAGCGTCGTCGAACTCGGCCAAAGGCTTGAGGAAGCGCGCTCCGACAACCAGCGGCTGCTGCGCCACAGCCTGGAAGTGCAGGAGCACGAGCGCCGTCTGATCGCGCGCGAGCTGCACGACGAGATCGGCCAGAGCCTGGCGGCGATGGATGCCGAGGCCGCGCTGCTGCATCAGCGGATCGGCCGCCTGTCGCCGGAGCTTGGCGCGCGCACCCATAGCATCCGCGCCGGCATCGCCACGCTCTACGACGGTCTGCATCTGCTGCTGGCCCGGCTGCGGCCGGCCGGTCTCGACGAGTTCGGGCTCGGCCCGACGCTGGAGAACCTGATCGCCGACTGGTCGGGCCGCTGTCCGCAGATCCGCTTCGAGGTGCGCATCGAAGTCGAACGGGTGGCGGGTGAGCCGCTGGTGCAGGTCTACCTGTACCGGATCGCCCAGGAAGCGCTGGTCAACGCTGCCCGCCACGCCGCGGCCAGCCGGATCAGCGTGATGCTGTGCCGCGATGTCAATGCGGCGCTGCACCTGCGCATTTCCGACGACGGCCGTGGGCTGCCGGGCGAGCTGCGGCTTGGCGGCGACGGCCTGCGTCGCCGGCGTGCGACCGCTGATGACCGGCGCGGCGGCCTCGGCCTGCTCGGCATGATCGAACGCGCCGAAACGCTCGGCGCCACCCTGCAGATCGATTCCCAGCCCGGCGCGGGCACCACGATCTCGGTGCGCCTGCCGCAGCAAATGCCGGGCTGAGTGCAGCATCTGTCACCGCCGGCTGTAACGGCTGTGACGTTAGGGGCGTCCCTCCGATGAAACAGGCAGACGTTCGGCCGGCGTGCTTGAATTTTCCTAAAAATCATTGAATTCAAAGGGATAAGAAATATTCCCGATTTGGCATGTCGATTGCTCTAGCGGGGTCGCCGCCACACTTGTGCGGGTTGCAGTGTCTACAGACCGAAGCTCACCAACAGGTCGAGGACGCCGGCAGCTGAAGAGGAAGTGGGGCGGCGCGGCAAGCAGGTCTGCATTCGCAGGCCAGCAGGTCGTACCTCTCAACAATATTGGGGAATTACAAATGTCCAAGTCGAACCAGCGAAACCTGATTGCAGCCGCGGTTGCCCTGCTGTCCTCCACGGGCGCCAGCGCGCTCGAACTCAATGCCGGTGATTACAAGTTCACCGTCAACGGCAACATCAACGTTCACTACGTCTATTCGGATTGCGACAGCAGCAGCCCGGTCGCGATCGGCGGCGGCCTGGCCTGCACCGGTGGCGGCGGCACGGCCAAGTCGGCCTCGGCGGTCACCAACGGCCTGCTGCCGGCGGCGCTGTCGTTCGGCGTGATCACCCAGCAGAACGGCCTCGACATCGAAGGCCACTTCGGCCTGTATCCGGGCATCAGCACCAACGACGGCGGCTCGCCGAACCTGCAGGGCGGCGCCGGCAATGTCGGCCTCGGCACCACCGGCCTCGACGTTCGTCAGGTCTATCTGACGGTCGGCAACAAGGACATCGGCACTTTCACCGCAGGCCGCAATTTCGGCCTGTTCGGTTTCGACGCGATCATCAACGACATGACCATCCCGGGTGTCGGCGCCGCAGGCGCTGCTGCTTCGGGCACGCCGGCGAACACCACGCTGGGCTCGATCGGCCTCGGCTACGTCTACACCGACACGCTGGCGCAGATGAACTACACGACGCCGGCCTTTGCCGGTGCGACGCTGACGCTCGGCATCTACGACCCGCTCAACAGCCTCGGCGGTGCGACCGGCCGCAAGACCCAGCCCGGCTTCCACGGCAAGCTGGCCTACAAGACCGAAGTCGGCGGCGCCAAGGTGTACCTGTCGAGCGCATTCATCACCCAGCAGCAGCGTGACGACGGCGGCAGCGACGACTACCGCAGCTACGGCCTCGACGCCGGCGGCAAGGTCAACATCTCCGATCTGGAACTGGGCGGCTGGTACTACTACGGCAAGGGCCTCGGCACCACCGCGCTGTTCCTGCTGAGCTCCGACGGCAACGGCGGCCGCCGCGGCTCCAACGGCTACCTGGCCCAGGCCACCTACAAGATCGACGCGGTCAAGGTCGGTGTGAATTACGGCGTCAGCCGCCTGAGCGGCGCCGACGGCGAGAACGCCACCGGTCTGGTGCGCAGCAACACCAAGATCACCGGCGGCGTCTATTACTCGCTGACCAAGAACCTGCTGCTGCTGAGCGAAGTCACCTCGGTGACCGCCAAGGCCCACGGCGGCGGCAAGAACGAAGCGCTGAACTTCAACGTCGGCACCTTCCTGTCGTTCTGAGTGCCGGCCTGACCAAGAACCTCTCCTAGCGCCAAATTACCGGGCCTCGTGCCCGGTTTTTTTTTGCCTGGGAAAGGGGGATTTGCCCGCGATGCGGAAGCCGCTCGAACTGTGTCATTTTCGACCCGCAAAGGGCACCGTCCCGGACGCGAGACAGGCCGGATGAGGCTGTCCCCGGCTGGTGACATTGCCCGGATCGCAGGATGGAGGCTGGGGCCGGTTCCGCTGCAAGGCCGATTTTCCAGCGCGGCGCCAGCATCTTGCGGGAGGTTATTTTCTTGAGTGATATCAAAGCAATGACGCGGCGATCAGCCCTGGTTGGAAGCCTGGATCGGAGGTCGGACTGGTGGTATCCGCGTCTTGCCACGATGGCACTGATCGTGCTTTAGGGCGCGCCGGTGACAGTCGTTGCCCGCCACACCCGTACACAACAAAGCCTTGAGGAGAAATAAAAATGTCCAGTAACGCAGTAGCACGCATCACCGCCGGGGCCGGCTTCAAGGCCTTCGTCGGTCTGGCGCTGGCCGCCGGCATCTCGTCGGCCTTCGCCGGCCCGGTGACCGACGCCATGATCCTGAATGACCAGAACACGCCGAACGACGTGCTGACGGTGGGCATGGGCACGTCCGGTCAGCGTTTCAGCAGCTCGACCCAGATCAACTCCGACACCGTCGTCGATCTGGTGCCGGCCTGGTCGTTCTCGTTCGGTGGCGAAAAGCAGCGCGGCCAGGAAACTCAGGCCCTGGTGCATGACGGCAAGATCTTCATCACCGGTTCCTACTCGCGCCTGTGGGCGCTCGACCAGAAGACCGGCCAGAAGCTGTGGTCCTACGAGCATCGCCTGCCGGAAGGCATCGTGCCGTGCTGCGATGTGGTCAACCGCGGTGCCGCGCTGTACGACAATCTGGTGATCTTCGGCACGCTGGACGCAAAGCTCGTCGCGCTGAACGCCGACACCGGCAAGGTGGTCTGGACCGAAACCATCGACGACTTCAAGGGCGGCTACTCGTACACGGCAGCGCCGCTGATCGTGAAGGGCAAGCTGATCACCGGCGTGTCGGGCGGCGAGTTCGGTGTCGTCGGCCGTGTCGAAGCGCGTGACGCCAAGACCGGCAAGATGGTCTGGTCGCGTCCGACCGTCGAAGGCCACATGGGCTACCTGAACGGCAAGGAGAACGGCATTTCCGGCAAGACTAACGCCACCTGGCCGGGTGATCTCTGGAAGACCGGCGGCGCTGCCACCTGGCTGGGCTGCACCTACGGTGCGGATACCAACCAGATCTACTGCGGCACCGGCAATCCGGCACCGTGGAACGCCTTCACCCGTCCGGGCGACAACCTCTACTCGACCTCCACCGTCGCGATCAACGCCGATACCGGCAAGATCGAGTGGAGCTATCAGGGCACGCCGAACGACCACTGGGATTTCGACGGCGTCAACGAGTTCATCTCCTTCGACATGAAGAAGGATGGCAAGACCGTCAAGGCCGGCGCCAAAGCCGATCGCAACGGCTTCTTCTACGTGCTGAACCGCGAGAACGGCAAGCTGCTGTCGGCCAGCCCGTTCGTCACCAAGCAGACCTGGGCCTCGGGCGTCGACCTGAAGACCGGCCGTCCGGTGGAGACCAACAACCGTCCGGGCGATCCGCAGAAGGCCGAGAAGGGTTCCTCGGTGTTCGCGGCGCCGTCGTTCCTCGGCGGCAAGAACTGGATGCCGATGGCGTACTCGGGCCAGACCGGGCTGTTCTACGTGCCGGCCAACGAGTGGGGCATGGACATCTGGAACGAGCCGATCACCTACAAGAAGGGTGCGGCCTACCTCGGCGCCGGCTTCACCATCAAGCCGCTGTATGACGACTACATCGGCGCGCTGCGCGCGATGGATCCGGCCACCGGCAAGATCGTCTGGGAGTACAAGAACCCGGCTCCGCTGTGGGGTGGCGTGATGACCACCGCCGGCAACCTGGTGTTCACCGGCACGCCGGAAGGCTTCCTGAAGGCCTTCGACGCCAAGACGGGCAAGGAGCTGTGGAAGTTCCAGACCGGCTCGGGCGTCGTCGGCCAGCCGACCACCTGGGAAATGGATGGCGA
This sequence comes from Gammaproteobacteria bacterium, assembly GCA_026398815.1. Lineage (GTDB taxonomy): Bacteria > Pseudomonadota > Gammaproteobacteria > Nevskiales > Nevskiaceae > Nevskia. Next base: position 14,757 of record JAPLSA010000012.1, on the reverse strand, counting down.
GCAGTACATCGGCGTCGCCTCGGGCTGGGGCGGTGCGGTCCCGCTGTGGGGCGGCGAAGTCGCCAAGAAGGTCAAGGACATCAGCCAGGGTGGCTCGTTCTGGGTCTTCAAGCTGCACAAGGCTGGCAAGGCCACGCTGGCCCAGCAGTAAGCCTCGCGCGTTGCGTCTGACTACACGATAAGCGGAACGAAAAAGGAGTCCGGTCATTCGGGCTCCTTTTTCGATTCACGCGGTCTCACCTGTATTCCCGAACCCCGTTCAACTTTCCACGATTCCACGTACCGGAATTTCCTTCACGCAACACTGGAAACCACGATGACCCGTAATCTGATCAAGTCTTCCGCCATCGCTGCCGTCGCCGCCCTCGGCCTGCTGAGCAGCTCCGTATTCGCCCACGGCGATGTCACCCCGCAGGCTGTCGACACCTCGAAGCTGCCGCCGCTGAAGGGGCCGGTCGACAAGAACCCCTACGTCGGCAACGCCGACGCGATCAAGCTGGGTTCCTCGGCGTTCAACCAGAACTGCGCCCGCTGCCATGGCCTCGGCGCCGTGTCGGGCGGCATCGCGCCGGATCTGCGCTACCTGCCGACCGACCAGCCGACCGACGAATACTTCAAGGGCAAGGTCCAGAACGGCGCGGTTCGCAACGGCGTCACCTACATGCCGCCGTTCAAGGACGTGTTCAAGGAAGAAGCGATCTGGGCGATCCGCAGCTACCTCGTCAGCATCCACGTCGAATAACGCCGGATGAAGCCCTACAAGGCAATGTTCGCGGGGCTGGCGCTGCTGGCCTCGACGATCTCGGCGACCGCGCGCGCCGACGATGATGTCGACGGGCTTGATCGGGTCCGCCAGAAGGGCGCCATCGAGTTCATCGTCTATCGCGACTTCCCGCCGTACTCCGACGAGCACGGCGGCCAGTTCACCGGTGTCGACGTCGACATGGGCACCGCGCTGGCGGCGGCGCTGAACCTGAAGGCGAACTTCCGCACCTTCATTCCCGGCGACGATCTCGACGACGACCTGCGCAACCAGCTGTGGCGCGGCACGGTCGTCGGCGGCACGGTCGGCGACGTCATGCTGCACGTCGGTGCCGATCCGCAGTACGTTGCCCGTCAGGACAAGGTGTCGATCTTCGGCGTCTATTACCGCGAGGCGCTGGCGGTGTCGTTCGACCCGAAGCGGTTCGGCAGCTACAGCACGCTCGACGATCTGGACGGCCACAAGGTGGGCGCGGAACTGGGCACGCTGGCCGACCAGTACCTGACCAACTTCCACGGCGGCGCCATCGCCAAGGCCGTGCGCCGGTATCCGACCCTGGCCGAAGCCGTGAAAGCCTATTGCGATGGCACGCTCGACAGCGCGATCGCGCCGAAGGGCGAGCTGCAGGGGCTGATGCACGACAACAGCTGTCCAGCCCGTTACGCCGCACCGCAGCCGCTGGTGCTGCAGGGCATCTACCACGGCGCCTGGGAACTGGGCATCGCGGTGAAGAAGGACAGCCCGAAGCTGCGCGATGCGCTGGCCAACGCGATGGCGAAGTTGATCGAGAGTGGCGAGCTGAAGGCGATCTACGCCCGCCACGGCATGGACTACACCGCGCCCGGTCTTCGCTGACCGGGCCGGCTGCAACCGGGAGTCCGCATGACGAAGCGACTGCTGCAGGTGCTGGCCGGGCTCGGGCTGATGGTCGGCGGGCCGGTGCTGGCCGCCGCCGAACTGCCGGCTGATCCGCTGAACTCGCCGGCCTGGAGCACGATCGCCGGCCGCTATTTCAAGGGGCAGCCAGTGGTGTTCGACGCCCGGGTCAAGGTCATTGCACCGGCCAGCGCTGAAGACCCGCTCGACGTGCCGGTGCAGATCAGCGCCGACGGCCTGGCGGATGTCCAGGAGATGCTGGTCGTCGCCGATCTCAATCCGATCCAGAAGATCCTCAGCTACGAGCCGCTGCGGGCGCAGCCGTCGCTCGCGTTCCGCTTCAAGGTTGAGCAGTCGACGCCGGTCCGCGTCGCGGCGCGGACCCGGGACGGCGTCTGGCACCTCGGCGGCGTCTGGCTCAGTGCGGCCGGCGGTGGCTGCACGACGCCGAGCTACGGCAGCGCCGATCCGGTCTGGCAAACGCGGCTGAACGAAGTGCGCGGCCGCCTGTGGCCGGCCGACGACCACAGCGGCCAGCGGCTGCGGCTGCGCGTGATCCACCCGATGGACACCGGCCTCGCCAACGGCATCCCGGCGTTCTACATCGATCGCATAGTGCTCAGCGATAGCAAGGGCGTGATGCTGGCGCGGCTCAACACCTTCGAGCCGGTCGCCGAAAACCCGGTGCTCAGCTTCGACCTCAAGGGCAGCGGTGCGGTACAGGTCAGCGGCGGCGACATCCAGGGCAACCGGTTCTCGGCCGAGATCACGCCGTGAGCTGGCTGCGGCTGCTCGCGGCGCTGGCCGCCGCCGGCGTGTCGACCCTGGCTAGCGCCACCGGCTTCGATTACCGGCTGCAGCCGGTGCCGGTCGCCGATGGCGTCTACACGCTGATCGGCAAGTCGGAAAACTTCAGCCGCGACAACGGCGGCAACATCGTCAACACCGGCTTCATCATCGCGCCCGGCGGCGTCATCGTCATCGACAGCGGTCCGTCGAAGGGCTACGGCGAGCAGCAGCGCGCGGCCATCGCCAAGCTCACCGGCAAGCCGGTCGTGCAGGTGCTGCTGACCCACGCGCACCCGGACCACGTGCTCGGCAGCCAGGCGTATCCGGGCGTTCCGGTGGCCAGCCTGCCGGCCACCACCACCACGCTGACGCAAAGCGGTGACGCGCTGCTCGGCAACCTGTACCGGCTGGTGGGCGATGCGATGCGCGACACCGAGGTGCGCCTGCCGAACGCCGAGGCGCACGACGGCGCAGTCACCATCGCTGGCCGCAAGCTGCGGCTGATCGCCGCGCGTGGCCATACCGATGCCGATCTGATGGTGTTCGACGAAACCACGCGCACGCTGTTCGCAGGCGATCTGGTGTTCTTCGACCGCACGCCGACCACGCCGAACGCCGATATCCCGGCCTGGCTGACGACGCTCGATGCCATCGACGCGCTGCCGTTCGCGGCGCTGGTGCCGGGCCACGGCCCGCTGCTGCGCGACCACGCCGGCATCGCCCAGACGCGCGACTACCTGCGCTGGCTGAGGGACAGCCTGCAGGGGGCGGCCCGCCGTGGTCTGGACATGCCCGAAGTGCTGCAATTGCCGGTGCCCGAGCGCTTCCGCCATCTGGCAGTGCTGCGCACCGAGTACGAGCGCTCCGTTTCGCACCTGTACCCGGCATACGAGCTGGACACCCTGCCCACGATCCCGAGATCGAAGCCGAAATGACCGCCCGCAACCTGCTGCACCGCTTCACGGCCGCTGCGCTGATCACGCTGACCGGAAGCGCGGCAGCAGGGACTGCACCGGCCACGCTCGACTGGCCGCTCTACGGGCTGGATGCCGCCAACCACCGGCTGGCCGCGATCACCGCGATCAACCCGAAGACGGTCGGCAAGCTGGTGCCGAAGTGGATCTACCAGAGCGGCGTCAGCGGCACCTTCCAGGCCACGCCGATCGTCGTCGACGGCCGCATGTACGTGTCGCTGCCGGGCGCCCACGTGGTGGCGCTCGACGCCCGCACCGGCCGCGAGCTGTGGCGTTACGAGCACGTCAAGCGCGTCGAGAAGATCTGCTGCGGGCCGGCCAACCGCGGGGTGGCGGTCGCCAACGGCCGGGTGTTCGTCGGCACCGTCGATGCCCGGCTCATTGCCCTCGATGCAGCCAGCGGCAAGCTGCTGTGGGATGTCGAGGTCGCCCGCAATGACCGGCCCGAGGAAACCGTGGCCGGGCTGGCTGCCAGCGACCAGCTGAAAGGCCAGAAGGTCAGCGGCGCGTCGGGTGTCGGCCTGGCGGCGGCACCGCTGGTGTTCGAGGACCGGGTGATCGTCGGCGCCAATGGCCTCGGCTACGGACTGCATCTGGACAGCACGCGGCCGGGCGCACCGCTGGGCGCCGTGGTCGGTCTGCCGGGCGCTTTCGGAGGCGTCGGCTTTCTCGCCGCCTTCGACGCCGCCACCGGCAAGCCGCTGTGGCGTTTCGACACCATCGCCAAGCCCGAGGACGGCGGCTGGGAAGGCGATTTCTCGGCGATCGCTGCCGGCAGCGTGCCGATGAACCGCGATCTCGCCGCCGAGCGTGCGCAGGCGGAAGCCCGCCGCGACGCCTGGAAAAGCGGCGGCGGCTCGATCTACTCGACGCCGGCGGTCGACCCGGCCACCGGCATCGTCTACTTCGGCGTCGGCAATCCCAGCCCGCAGATGAACGGCGACGGCCGTCCGGGCGACAACCTCTACACCTCCAGCCTGGTCGCGATCGATGGCCGCACCGGCCGCCGCCTGTGGCACTGGCAGCAGGTGCCGCACGATCTCTGGGGCTATGACGTTGCTTCGCCGCCGGTGCTGATCGACGCCACCGTCGACGGCAAGCGGGTGCCGGCGGTGGCGCAGGCATCGAAGCTCGGCTGGATGTTCGTCCACGACCGCGCCGACGGCCGGCTGCTGTACAAGTCCGACGCCTTCGTGCCGCAGCAGAACCTGTTCGCCCAGCCGACGCCGGCCGGCGTCACCATCGCCCCCGGAATCGGCGGCGGCGTGAACTGGTCGCCGGTGGCGGTCGATGCGCCGCGCGGGCTGGCCTTCGTCGCGGCGATGCACTGGCCGACCACCTACACGGTCAAGGAAATCCCGGCCGCCGACGGCAAGCCGGCGGTGCCGTACTTCGCGGCCGAGCCGTCGTCGGGCGAACGCTGGGGCGCGCTGGTGGCCGTCGACCTGAACCGAGGCGGCAAGCTCGCCTGGACGACGCGCACGCCGCAGCCGCTGATCGGCGGCGTGCTGGCACTGAAGGGCGGGGTGGTGTTCACCGGCGAGGGTGACGGTCACCTGTCGGCCTTCGATTCGGCCACCGGCAAGCGGCTCTGGCAGTTCAACTGCGGGGCCGGCGCCAACGCGCCGCCGGTGGCCTATGTCATCGACGGCAAGCCCTACATCACGGTGGCGGCCGGCGGCAGTGCCATCTGGGGCTATCGCCAGGGCGATGCCGTGGTGACCTTCGGTCTGCCGGACTGACGCTATCCCGAAGCTCGCGCCGAGTCCCGAAGGGGCGAACCCTTCATCGCCCGGTTATATCGGTATTCGTGCGCCTGCGAATGCAGAATGCCGGGGTTCGCCGAATTTTCTTAACAATGTTCCGGAACCCTGCCGGGACCGTTTCATCGGCAGCAAGAGCGTCGGATGTCAGCGGCGCACCCCCAAGAACGTCATCGATGAGGAGAACCCATGAAGCTGATCAATTCCTTCGGCCCCAACCCGCGCGCCGTGCGCATGTTCCTGGCCGAAAAGGGCATCACCCTGGACAAGCAGGACATCGACATCCTCGGTGCGGTCGACAACCGCCAGCCGGCTTATCTCGCCAAGAACCCGGGCGGCCAGACGCCGGCGCTGGAGCTGGATGACGGCACGGTGCTCGGTGAAACCGTGGCGATCTGCGAATACCTCGAAGAGAAACATCCGACGCCGGTGCTGATCGGTGCCAACGCCGAGCAGCGCGCCGAGTCGCGCCAGTGGCAGCGGCGCGTCGAGCTGAACGTCACCGAAAGCATGTACAACGCCTTCCGCTATGCCGAGGGCTACGGCCTGTTCAAGGACCGCGTGCACTGCATTCCGGTGGCAGCGCCGGAGATGAAGGTGTCGGCGCAGAAGTGGGTCAAGAAGATCGACGGCCTGATGGCCGGCCGCAACTTCATCGTCGGCAACGAGATCCGCCTCGCCGACATCATCCTGTACTGCTGCATGGATTTCGTGAAAGACGTCGGCCAGCCGATCGATCCGGCCAACGCCAACATCAGCGCCTGGTTCAAGCGGATGGATGCGCGCCCGAGTGCCGCTTCCAGCCTCAGCCCGAACTGGGCTGACGTGAAGATGCGCGGCTGATCCGGCCACTCTGCCGGTTTGCGGCGAAGGGCCCGGCATCGCGCTGCGATGCCGGGCTTTTTCGTTTGCGGCGGTCGCAGGCCCAGCGGCCTGTGCCGTCGATTGCCGTCGGTTGCTGCCGTCATCCGATCAGCGGCATTGCCGGGGACATCAGGAGTTACTGGAAATGGCGACAGCAGGTCGTTCAAATTGCTACAGTTTCGAGACGAACTGACACCTGCCTGACCCCGAGCCCACGTGATCGCATCCTTTTTCCGCCGGCCCGCGCCCCGTTCCGTGATCCTCGGCCTCGTCGTGACCCTCGGCGGACTCGCGCCGACGGCGTTTGCACCGGCCCAGGCAGCCGCATCCGGCAGCACCGTGGAGCGCCCGGCGACGGCCGTCCGGCCGGCTGCACGCAAGGCGGCAGCACCGGCCACCCGCAACGCCGCCAAGGCCAAACCCGCCCCGCGCAAGCGCGGCAAGGCGACCCGCGCGATCAGCCCGGTCGACGCCGCCGTCGGTGACCTGACGCTGCGCTCGAACAGCGTGCTGGTCGTCGACCAGGACAGCGGCGAGCCGGTGGCGCTGAAGAATCCCGACGAGGTGATGCCGATCGCCTCGCTGACCAAGCTGATGACCGGCCTCGTCGTGCTCGACGCCGGCCTGCCGCTCGACGAGGTGCTGGAAATCGGCCCCGAAGATGTCGACACCGACCGCCACACCCATTCACGTCTCGCCGTCGGCACCGAACTGCGCCGCGACGAGATGTTGCTGCTGGCGCTGATGTCGTCGGAGAACCGCGCCGCCAAGTCGCTCGGCCGGCATTTCCCCGGCGGCCGCACGGCGTTCATCGCTGCGATGAATGAGAAGGCGCGCGCGCTGGGCATGACCCATACCCGCTTCGCCGACACCGCCGGCTTGTCGAACGGCAGCCAGTCGACGGCGCGCGACCTGCAGCACCTGATCCGCGCCGCGCACGCCAAGCCGCTGCTGCGCGCCTATTCGACGCAGCCGGAAGCGGACGTCAGGGTGAAGGGCCGGATGCTGACCTTCGTCAACAGCAATCGCCTGGTCCGCAGCACCAGCAGCGACTGGAAGATCGACCTGCAGAAGACCGGCTTCACCAACGAGGCGGGCCGCTGCCTGATCATGCATGCGACCGTGCTCGGCCGCCGGTTGCTGATGGTGTTTCTCGATTCCAACGGCACCATGACTCGCTACGCCGATGCCGCCCGGGTGCGCCGCCAGCTGGAACTGCAGGCGCGGGTCGGCAGCAAGCCAGTGAAGACCCAGGAAGCGGCGGTGATCGGCGCGGCATCCTGATCCGCTTCATCGCGTCGTCCGGTCGGGCGGGCGCGGGATCGTCGAACCGCAGGCAATCCGTTTCTCGCCGTTGATCCGGGCGCCGCTCGCCCGCGCAGCAATTCGTGGCGCGTCGGCGCATCATCGGAGCCTGTCCACCCTGATGGAGGCGGCCATGACCGAATCCGCAGCAGTTCGCCGCCGGCGGACCCCGGCCTTCGCGCTGGCCGTTGCGCTGCTCCTGCCACTGGCCGGCGGTGCCCCGGCGATGGTCCTTGCCGACGAGGCGCCAGCCGCCAAGCCGCCCGTTGCCGCCAAGGCCAAGCCCCGCAAGCCCGCCAGGCGCAAGCAAGCCGCGCCGCGATCGCGGACCGGTGCGCTGGATCTGTCGGTGCCGAACCTGCCCGGCGATCCCGCCCGGCTGTTTCCTGGCCCGGTGACCGCTGGCGGCGGGGGCCGCAGCCCGATGCCCGGCACCCTGACGGTGGCGGAGCGCGACGCCGAGACCTACAAGACCGAACCGCTGTTCCAGGCCGAGCAGAAACTGCAGATTCTCGACGCCGAGGTGCCGGTGTCGGTCAAGCTCGGCAAGTGGAAGACCTCGGAAGAATCCAAGGCACTGGGACTGTCCGCGACGGTGCCGCTGAAAGGCACGCCGTAGGCCACACGGCGGGCGCCTCCCTGAGCCGCCGGGCGTGCCGCCGCCGTCGGTCTAGCGTTCGAAGGCCTGCAAGGCCATCGTCACTTCGCCGCCGACGATCTGCGTGGTTTCCAGCGGCTCGGAGCGCTCCAGCTTGATCAGCCCGACGCCCGGCGCGTACCACTCGGTGTGGCGGATCACCACTTCCGAGCCGCCGAGGCGGGGATCGGCCAGCACGTGGATTAGCGCATCGCCTTCGGCCTTGATGCAGTGCTTGAAGGTGCCGGCCGGCACGGTCACTTCCTCGTCAACGGCGGTTACCTTCATGGCCAGCGTGAAGCGCACCGAATCGTGATGCAGGAAGCGCTCGCGGAACGGCACCGCGCGCTCCAGGATGAACGGCTGACTCGGCTGTTCCCAGCTGTCGCCGAGCTTGGGCGCCACCGGCAGTACGGTGCGCGGCACGGCGTCGTTGCGCGGCTCGAGTTCCACCGTGGTCCGCAGCGCGCTGCGCACGATGTTGCCGTCGACCAGCTTCAGCCAGTACTCGGTGCCCAGGCTGTTGCGGCGCAGCCAGTAGGTTTCGCCATCGCGTTCGCGCGGGCCGGCGCTGGTGATCTCGAAGGTTTCGGTCTTCTCGCCCAGCGGATTGGCTTCGTGCAGTTCGTAGGTCCAGCGCTGGCCGGCCGCCAGCGGGAAGTACGGCGTGTCCGGCGCGCCGCTGCAGGCGGCGAGCACGAAACCGGCCGAGGCGGCGAGCATCAGGCGCAGGGTCATGGCGGCGCGCCTCACTTTTCCGGCAGCGCCGGGTCGGGCAGGTCGGCCAGCGTGAAGTTCGCCGAACCGGCGCTGCGCTTGGCGTCCGACACCAGGTTGGACTTGTTGCGGGTCCCGCTTGCCTTGCGGCCGATCTGCGGCAAGCCCTGCTGGCGTTGCCGTTCGCGGGCGTCCTGGATCTGCTTGTGATCTTCGGGCTGGTACGGCAGTTCGTAGCCGCGCGGCTCCGGCGCGGGGCCTTCCGGTGTCAGTTCGGTGGCCCAGATATGGATCAGGCCGGGATCGCCGGTCGCGGCGTTCGGCTCGCGGACGCTGGCGGCGTGATACAGGAAGCGGTCGGGCAGCGGCTGCCGGGTCGGCCAGCCGGCCAGCCGTTCCCAGGCATGGTGGGTGACGACCGCCATGCCGACGAAGGCCAGGATCAGCACGGTCTTCAGCCGCGCGGGAAGCGTGGTGCGGATCACCAGCGCCAGCGCCAGCACGACCAGCAGGAAGTACAGCAGCGACAGCAGGACGATGCCTTTGGACATGGTTTCGTACGCGGTGGTGGTGGCGGTCAGTCGCGCGACTTGACCAGCGATTTCTGGAGGGTGTTGATGTTGGTCACGCTGCCGTCGGGCAGCACGGTGAAGCGGACGGCGGTCTTTTCCTCGCCCTGACGCGTCAGCTGGATGGTGTCGTAGTACAGCACCGTCAGCACCGGATTGACCTTGACGACATTGACCTGCACCGGCACCGGCCCGGTGGAGTTCGACTTGTAGTTGTTGATGTTGACCGTGTACTCGCCGGGCGCCTTGCCGCGCAGGGTCACCACTTCCTGGTTCAGCGGGTTGATGATCTTCTGACCGTTGACGGTGATGGTGTCGTTGGCTGCGCCGCGGTCGTCGCGATCCAGATGCATCTGGCCGGAGTCCGGATGGCGGAACCAGACCACATCGCCATCGCCGCTTTCCACCCAGGTGTCGATATCGTCTTCCGAGCCGTCCGGCCAGGTGGTGGTGATGATGAACTCGGCCTTGGTGTCGATCACACCGGTCTTCTTCGACGGCGGGTTCAGGAACAGCAGCAGCATGAACATCAGCATCGTGAAGCCCATCAGCACGTTGAACAGCAGATCCGTGAACGGATCGACCTCGAAGTGCTGACGATTGGTACCTCGACGGGCCATCGGCGTGGAGTGGTCTTGGACGAGGACTCAGGCGCCGGCGCGATCGGCAGCCGGCGGCGCGGACGATTCGGGCAGCGTGATGATCAGCGCGAACAGCCGGTCCGCCGCGCGATCGATGGCCAGCATCTGGAAGCCGATCAGGATCGAGCCGACCAGCCCGGCGATCGTGTGGTACAGCGACACCCGCATGCCGGTGCCCATGCCGCGGATCAAGGTGTCGATGCCCTGCGCCTGCAGTTCGTTGGCGCTGCCGACCGAGGCCAGCATCATCACGAAGCCGATCACCGTGCCGAGCAGGCCGAGCTTGATGTGCAGGCCGGCCGAGAACCAGCCCAGCTCGGTGCGCCCCTTGATCCGCTCGTGCAGCAGATCGCCGAGCGGCGTCGCATCGCGGCCGCCGAGCGTCGCCCGTTCCCGCAGGAAATCGCCGGTCCACGAGCGGGCCGGCATCGGCGCGCCGGCCAAATGGGCGAGCAGCGCATCGTGCTGCTGCGACAGCTCCCAGGCCAGCATGCCGATGTAGCTGGTCGCGATCAGGAACAGCACCGCCACGGCCGGCGTCAGGAACGTCGGGTCGTCAAGCAGCAGCAGCTGCAGGTAGCCCGGCCCGGTGCTCAGGTAGATCAGGTAGCCGATCGCCGAGACGATCAGCAGCCAGCGATGCCACGGCGAACCGGGCACTTCCTGCGCGCGCAGCGCTTCCACGGCCTTAGCGGCGGGCGCGGCCGAAGCTGTCTGTCGAAATGCTTTCATACCAGTCATGGGCTTGGGCCGCCTCGCGTTGCCGCAGGCCATCCGGCGGGCTCAGCGGACTGAGCCCTTCGGACACGATGGCAATGCGGCCGCTGGCGGCGGAATAGAAACCGGAAACCGAGATCGCGGCGTCGTGCGCGACCAGGGAATAGCAGGTGTTGATCATGCGGGCATCGGGCGCGGCGCGGCCATCGAGGGCCGCCGCTATCGCCGCCGCGCACAGCTTGGCCTGCGAGTTCGCCGCGAAGGCCGATTTCGGCATCGGGCTGGCGATGGTGGCGTCGCCGATCACGTGGATGCCGGCGTGGCGGGTCGATTCGAAGGTCTGCGGATGCACCGGACACCAGCCGGATTCATCCGCCAGATCGGCAACTCCGGCGATCGCCGCAGCCTGCTGCGGTGGCACCACCGACGCCAGATGGGTGCCGATCGACGCCGCCTGGTCGCGCAGCCAGACCTCGCCGGTCGCCGGATCGACACGCACCACTTCGCCGCCCTTCGAGCGGCTGATCCACTCGATCATCCCGCCATAGCGCTCGTCCCACTCGGCCAGGAACAGCGGCCGCTTGGTGAAGTCGTCCTTGGCGTCGGCGATCAGGATCTTGCAGCGCTTGCGCCCGGTGGTGAGCAGACGCTCGGCGATCAGGCTGGCGCGCTCGTAAGGGCCGGGCGGGCAGCGGTAGGGATTCGGCGGTGCAGCGATCAGCACCGTGGCGCCATCGGGCAGCGCGTCGATACGATCGCGCAGCGCCAGCACCTGCGCATCGCCGGTCCAGGCGTGCGGCATGGCGCCGGACAGCTCCGCCGTCAGGCCCTCGATCACGCCCCAGCGCATCGCGATGCCCGGCGACACCACGATGCGATCGGCCTTGAGCCGTTCGCCGCCAGCCAGCGTGACCGTCATCGCCACCGGATCAATCGCCGTCACCGTCTCCACCCGCGTGCCCACGCCATGGGCACGGCCGATGTCGGCGGTGCTGCGGGTGATGTGCTCGATGCTCGTCAGGCCGGTGACCGCCAGATTGGTGAACGGCCCGGTGCACCAGTGGGCGCGGGCATCGATCAGCAGTACATCGACCTGAGGCGACAGCGCGCGCAGCGTCTTCGCGCAGGTGGCGCCGCCGTAACCGGCGCCGATGACGATCACCCGGGCTTTCGGCCGGGCCAGCGCCAGCGTCGGCACTGCCGCGCCGAGGCCGGCGAGGGCAGCGGACTGCAGCCAGCGGCGGCGCGAGCGGTTCATCGCGCGCCGGGTACCCCAAGTTCGGCGGCCAGCGCCTCGATCTCGGCGTCGCTCAGATACTGCGCGAAGCGCGCCATGATCGACCCCGGCGCTGGCGTTTCACGCGCCGCCCGCAGGCTGGCCGCGATCTTCAAGGCCGAATAGCCGACCAGCGACGGCATCGAGGCCGCGTTGACGGCAGGTTGATGGCAGCCCTGACAGGACAGCGCCAAGGGCGACAACGGCTTGGCCGGCGCAGCCCCGGCCGCTCCGCTTGCCAGGAGGCAGGCAGTCGACAGGCAGACCGCGAGATGGGCGTGACATGAACGCATGGTCGGCGCGGACAGCAGTAAGCGTGCCGTGGGATCGAGCCAGCAGGATAGCGAGCAAGCCCTTGTTTGTGCGGATAAATAGAGGGATGTCGGGTCAACCCTCGACAAGCCACTGTCACGAAAGCGGGACAGCGGCTGTCTCCATTCCTCGCGATATGCGCGAAGGAATTCCTGCCCTTCGATGCATCGACTAAGCTCGCTCGGTCACCGACGGAAACACCGCAAACAATCAAGAACGGCCGGACAGATGCCCGGCATCGCACTCGACACGCGCACAGGGCAGGCAACCATGAGCAACCGTTTCCTCCGGTGGGCGGGCAGCTGGATCGAAGACAACATCCTGCCCGGCGCTAATCCAGACATCGAGACCTATGCCGACCGCGCGAAGCGGCTGATGGACAAGATGTTCGCCGAAGCCGTCGATGCCGGCTTCACGCACGCGGAAATCGAGGAGGAGCGGGCTCGGCTCGCGCCGCAGGTGCTGGCGGCCGCGTCAGACAGCCGGGACTTCGACGTCAGCACTTATCACCTGAAGTCGCTGCTGGCGCAGGAAAATGAGGACGGGGATTGAGTATTTGAACATTCGAGCGGCGCGGCGAATTCAATGAATACAACCCGGGCCGCAGCTTCAGATCACGCGTTTCAGCATGACTATCGTGCGTCCGTAATCAGAAAAATCTTTATACCAAATCAAGCACTTGATGGCGTGGCGTGTTGTTATCGTGCAGTTTTCCGAGGGTCGGCATTCTCTCCGGATAGCACGACACGTTATTCTGCATTTTTGCAGCCTAATTGTAGTTCGGCGACAAAAAGGCCCTTCATGACCGACTCCCTAAAGTTCAAACCAGTCTTGGCTATCCACCCTTTTGAAACAGACTCAGACTGTCGCGACTTTTTGGACTCAACGCGAACCGGACTTCGTTTCATTGCAGAAGCGCAGTACGGAGGATCGCCCGCCAGTCTCAAGGCCGACTTCGGGGACTTCGCCAAGTGGATTCGGCTCCAAAAACCTGATCTGATTATTCAGATCCCACAGGGAACACCAAAGATCGCGCTACACGGTGCAGATATTTGGCTTCCGCTCATACAGCTAGCAGCTGATACGTCCATGCAAGTTTTTTTGAACATGGTGGCCAGCTACCTTTACGACCGGGCAAAAGGTGCACTCAAGACCGACGTACCACGGGTTCACATGTCGGTGATATACCAAGACAAGAAGCAGGGAACGGCAAAGAAATTCGAGTTCTCCGGAGACAATGAAGCCCTTGCCAAAGTTATCGAGCGATTTGACCTTGACAACTTCTTCCGCGATGGCCCGTAGACTTCGATCATCAGAAGGCGAGGCGCTTCTGGTCAGCTTCAAGGATTCTCTCAAGCGCCACCTTGAAGCCGTAGACCTCGGTGTGGGCCTGGAACAGGCGCCCGAGCTTGATCAACTGACCTCTCTCCTCACTCAAGCGCGAGAGCTGTACCGCGGAGCGCCGGATGAGGTTCTGGATGACATCTATGTACTCGAGTGCTATGTCCGAATGTTCGGCGAATACGGATATCTCTGGCATCAGATCGCGAATTCCAATTTCTCCGAATCTTGGAGAACCGTACAAAACGTTTTTAACATAATTCGTCAGATCAAGCGATTTTCGACAATAGATGTAAGCGCTATTGAAGACCAACTCTACGCTCTAGAGACTTTATATCCGTACAAAATTTTTTTTAGCATGGGCGCAGTAGTAGATTATTTTGAGTGCAGCATCTGCGGTCATGATATTGATTCGTTCGAATGCGCGCACCGCGGAGGTGAGCTATATCGAGGCCAGATGGCAGTGGCGATAGCTAGAAACATCGTGCAGTTGGATCATGTGGCAATGGTTGAGCGACCAGTAGACAAACGATGCGTAATCACCTACAAAAATGATGCACCGCAATTCAGCGTTGTCCGCTATATCGCAAATCTGCTTTCGACTCGGTCGCTCAGCGTTCTATGCTTCGCCGGCGCGGTTTGGGGAAAAGGTATCGTCCAAAACCAGCAACATATAGAGATGGGACGGAACGAGCGCTGCTACTGTGACAGCGGGAAAAAATACAAGAAGTGCTGCATCGGAAAGGCATCCGTTGAACAAGACCATGTGCAAATCATGCGTGGGCTTCCTATCCTCCCGCGCGCTGTCGCCTAACCCCTCGCTTAACCGGACGCATCACTGTTTGCATTTTTGGCCGCTTGGCGTCTTTACTTATCGTCTGTCACTCGGCCAAAAACACAAGCCGCGCTGCGCTGGTTAGCTCAGACGTTAGGCTTCACATTCACGCAGGGAGGCGTGTCCGGTGAATTTCACCCACTACGATCTCGGTCATCTTGATGCGGGACGCATCGTTGAAGTCACTCTTTCTGGTAGCGCTGCGAACGTCCGTCTTATGGACTCGTCAAACTTCAGTTGAAGCGTCCTCGTTTTTCAGAGACAGCCTGGGATAGAGGTTGTGGATGATATTGCCAAGGCGTACGGAACAGGCGGCAACCCCCCGAGTGCGCGATGTGGTCGGTGGTGGTTGTAGCGATACCGCCAGTCTTCGGCCAT
>JAPLSA010000010.1 GCA_026398815.1 Gammaproteobacteria bacterium | reverse complement strand
TGAAGCGTCCTCGTTTTTCAGAGACAGCCTGGGATAGAGGTTGTGGATGATATTGCCAAGGCGTACGGAACAGGCGGCAACCCCCCGAGTGCGCGATGTGGTCGGTGGTGGTTGTAGCGATACCGCCAGTCTTCGGCCATGCGGCGGACCTCGTTGAGATTCTCGAAGACATAGCGGTCGAGGACTTCGGTCCGGAAGGTCCGGTTGAACCGCTCGATGTAGGCGTTCTGGGTCGGCTTGCCCGGCTGGATGTGGACGAGCGCAACGGCATGCCGGGCTGCCCAGTCCTGCAGGGCCTGGCTGATGAATTCCGGCCCGTTGTCGAGCCGCAGGCGCTGCGGCGTGCCGCGTGTTTCGATCAACTCGTCGAGCGCGCGGATGACACGGGCTGACGGCAGGCTGGTGTCGATCTCGATCCGCAGCGATTCGCGGTTGAAGTCGTCGTTGACGTTGAAGGTCCGGAACCGCCGGCCGGACCACAGGGCATCGGACATGAAATCCGCCGACCACGTGTGATTGGCCGCCAGCGGGATCGCCAGTGGCGTCTGGATGCGGTCGGGCAACCGCCGCTTGCCACGCCGCGGCAGGTTCATCTTCAACGCGCAGTACACCCGCCAGAGCCGGGTCTTGCCCCACGGGTGACCCTTGGCCCGGAACGCTTCGTACAGCAGCCCGAAGCCCTGCCCGGGGTTGTCGGCCAGATACGCCGTCATCGCTTCGATCAGCGGCGTGTCGTCGCGTCGCCGGGGCTTTGCATACGGCGCTGCCCGCGACAGCCGCAATGCCGTCAGCGAGCGCCGAAGGCTCACCCCGTGGTCCGTCTGCATCGCCAGACACAGGGACAGTCGCTGTGCCTGGCTCAGAGTTTTTTTGACATCACGTCCTGCAGCGCGTGATGCACCAGCGCCAGTTCCGCGTACATCTTCTTCAGCTTGGCGTTCTCGCCTTCCAGTTCCTTCAGCCGACGAAGCTGCGACACATCCATGCCGGCGTACTTCGACTTCCAGGCGTAGTACGTCGGTTCGCTGATCCCGTGCTTCCGGCAGGTCTCGGCGACCTTCGCCCCCGCCTCGACCTCTTTCAGGATCCGGACGATCTGTTCTTCGGAAAACTTCGACTTCTTCACGCAGAGCTCCTTCGTTCAAAGAAACTCTACCGGCAGGTGTCTTCGAAAAACGAGGACGCTTCATTAGGGCTTCAGAAGTGGCCTTTTCCGGTCTCGTTATAGCCTGAGCTTGCGCACCGTTTAAAACGACATCGCCGGTCGTGATGACGTCGTCTGGCTTCATTGCCTTGAGAATCTTGTTCTCAGTTTCCAGCCGATCGATCTTGGTATCGCTTACGACCTGAGACTGTTCAAGAGCTTTGGCAAATATTTCTAGCCGCTTTGTGTCTTGTTCAGAAAGCTGGACAGTTTTCTGAACGTCGGCCAGTTTTTGCTGCGTCTCGAAGTATTGCTTGCCAATCTCGGTTGCTGAGTAAGCAACTGCAATACCGAGGATCAATATGAGCAAGTGACGCGAAGTCATTTTGTCGATTGCCTGTTGAGCAAGAGCCGTAAACTGCTTATCAAGTTCGGCTTTGAACTCGCTCGACCCATCCGCAACTTCGACCACGAGTTCAAGTTGATCGCGCTCATCATCGCGGAGTTTGTGTGTGTTGGGCGAACCATACCGAACCGTTGCATATGCTCTGAGTAGATCTCGCTGGTAATCGATCAGCGGCATCATGATCCGTGTTGGAACGGAGCTTTTCCAGTCGCGGCCTTTAACGTTAAAGCTAATAGATGGCCACGACTTAAAGGACAAATCCAAAGCTTCGGGAATCGGCTTGTCCTTTAAGGCTGCTTCCAACCAACTCCACGCATCTTCTGCGCTCTCGATCTCCAGCACCAAAGTCGAGTTCGTTCCAAGGTCCCGCGAATACTTGGCCAAATTGCTGCTCCCGATTTAATCCAACGTAATAAGCGCAGCGTTCAGCGCAACAAAGTGATCAGCTTCTCAAGCCCGCGTTATGCTGCTTCCGCAGCTGATTCGAGATAGCAGCGGCACAGCCGCTTCCGGCAAGGAATAACCGGGTAGCTTCGAGGTTGGTCGTCCCAGCGGCCGCTGAGGCCATCTCGGGTAAGACAAGCCGCGGGGATGTCGTCGAACGCATGGTTGCAGCGCACGCGCCAGTACGGCCGGCGGTCAGCAGCGTCCAGCATGTTCTTGAGATTTTGCTGCGCAGCCAGCCGCATCGGGTTCGTTGCCATGCTCAACGCTTTCCCATCACAGCACCACCCTTAACCTTCGTCGTTGCGACCATGTGATTTCCGACAGCGCTGTCGGGAAGCAATGCCATCACAGCCGGGCAGCCTTGCGGCTGGCAACGGCGGCATAGGTCTTCCGCAACTGCTCGTCCGCGAGATCGCTTAGGGATTCAATGCCGAACTTGGTCCAGATGTAGTTCTTGAGCCAATCGGGCTCGTCTTTTGAGTTGATCTTGATGTAGGCGTATTGGCGCTTCCGCCATCCATCGCCATCTTTTTTGGGCGCTGAAGCCGACGAATTCAAACGGCCGATCCATTGGCGCAGGAAGCGTTCTGCTTTGGCAGCATCACTGGACGCGATCAGTCGGTACCGGGTTACGCCGCAGTGGGCGTTCAGCGATTTCCATACGGCCGCATGACTCTTCGGAGACTGCTTCAGCTTCGATTCCAGTCCGACAACATCGTCAACCAATCGCATCAGTAGTGCCGCTTCCGATTCACTGATGTGGTCGATCCCTGGCTTGACTTCCGCTTTCGTGGTCGTGACGTGCTTGGCCGTATTCACCATCGTGATTTTCGAGCCAGCCTGCGCCACTTGGATCACGTTTGCGCTGCCGCTGTTCGTCAGACTCACTTGGGGAAGCAGCTTCTTTTCGACTGCTTCGCGGTTCGCCGACTGAACCCCTGTCAGCACGTACTGAACATCCACGCCTAGCCTCGCAGCCTCGGCAAGGGTCTCCGCTGCGATGCCGCGCTGCCCCAACTCGTTGAGGCGCAGCGCCTCCCGACTGACACCGAGTTCGCGCGCGAAGGCAGCAAGGGCATAGCCCAGTCGACTCCGCTCCTCGGCAAATCGGATGGCGATATCTGAGCGATCAGGCATGCAACACCTGTTGACATGCAACTATTGTTGGCATATCTTCGATTCGTAATTTCGGAACGAACGAACAGTACCCCGACATGAAGTTGTCCGACAAAGAACCGCATCACGAACTGCACGCCGTCGTGCGTGCGGGCTTTGTGGCGCAGCGCACCAGCCTGCACCGCTGGTGCGCGGAGAACGGCGTGTGCCGTCCTTACTGCGACCAGGTGCTCAAGGGTTACGCCGCAGCCCCCAAGGCAATGGCTTTGCGTGCCCGGCTCGTCGCGGCAGCGAAGGTGCGGGCATGAACACTTCGAAGCGCCTCCCGCCGGAAGTGAAGGCGCTGACCTTTCGCCGCCACGCGGGACCGCACGGAAAGGCCTTCGTCTATGGCGCCGAAGTACCGATCAAGTGCCTCCCCGGCACTGGCGTCGTTGTCCGCATCAGCGTTCACGCCTGGTGCCCTTCGCCGAACGCTCGACTCACCAAACGTCAGCTCGCTGCCTTTGTAAAAAACCTGAAATTTCTTCCGACTGCAGGAATCCCGAAGTGAACGATCTTGTAATCGCTACCGCTGCATCGCCGGCAGTGACCGAAGGTCAATTCAGCCAGCTCGCTGACATCGCGAAGGTGGACCTGAACCAGAGCGCCGAACAGTTGTTGGCGCTGGGCATCGACGAAATGAACCGCGCCGAAACTTCAGTGCTGCGCGCTGGGGCCTACTTCCTGAAGCTGAAGGAACTGACCGGCCGGCAGGGTCTGCGCAACCAGATCAGGCTGAATGGTGATATCGCAGAGTTCGCGGGCGATCAGCTGCGCGTCCTCCTCGTCCAGCGGCTCAAAGGTGACGTGCTCGGCGATGCGGCTGGTGAAGCGCTTCAGGTGAGCCAGCCGCTCCAGCACGCCGGTTTCGCCGATCAGCACCACCGGCACGGTGGCCAGGTCGTGCAGATCGCGCAGGGTCTCGATCAGCCGCGTCTGCCGGGTGATGTAGTCCACCTCGTCGATGAACACCGTCTGCCAGCGCGGCCTTTTCTAGGGCTCTCGACGACCGATCGCAGCACGATCAGCAACATCGTCGCCGGATATCTCGCCGGCCGCTGATCTAATTTCTCGGATTCCTGGCAGTTTCGCGGGGCTAAATTCGGATCAAACCATCTGTCGCTTGGCTTTCGATCCTTTCAGCGCTTTTTTCCTTTTGTTTGTCCCGTCTTATCCCGCTTTTTCCCACCCTGTCCCGGTAGATCACTTCATACGTCAGCCTGCATGCTGCCGCAGTCGGGCGTTCGGGTTCGCGGCGAGCAGTGCTCGCCAAGCGTGCGACCCCTCACCCTGTTCTTCTCGGACCTGCCGGGGCTTTTCGACGCGCCATCCATGGCGCGGCGAAAAGGCTTCGGCTCCTGCCTCGCCCCCTGCGGGGCCTTATCCGTCAGGTCCTGCGATGCTCGGCGCGCTCAAGGGGGCCAACGACAAAAGCGACGGCAACTGCAACTGCTGAATCAAAAAACGAAACGCAGGCACCTTCCGACTTTTGATTCGGCTGCGGCTTGGCAGTTGTCTCGGCTTTTGATGCCGGCCCTCTGCATGACGCCGAGCATCGCAGCGGCTGCCGGTGCTGATCGGCATGGATGCCGATCAAGCGATGCCGGGCCAGGGATGGCCCGTCATCGCGGGCACCGGCGGACGCGAGAAGCGCAGGGCATCGGATCGCGCTTTTGCTGCTCGCGATCCGACGGCATGCCGAGGACCTGTTTCTTTGCTCACTTTCTTTGCACCAAATAAAGTGAGTCGCGCGATAGCGCGAAACGCTACGCAGACGCTTCAAGAAGAGCGAGAACGGGCCAAGCTCAATTTGAGCGGCACACTCAAACCGCAGCAGCCGACCGGGTTTTCGATCAGCATTAAGCGCGATCAGCAACTCTAGACATCGCGCATCTCCATCGGCCCTCTACCCCATGCCCACCCTCGACCTCGCCTTCGTCCGCAGCCAGTTCCCCGCATTCTCCGAGCCCTCGCTGCGCGATACGGTGTTCTGCGAGAACGCCGGCGGTTCGTACACCGCCGGCACGGTGATCGACCGGCTGGGCGAGTACTACCGGCGGCTCAAGGTGCAGCCGTATTACCGCTACCCGGCGGCGCAGGAGGCTGGCGAGTGGATGGATGCCGCCTACGAAGCACTGGCGCCGTACCTCGGGGTGACGGCGGAGTATCTTCACTTCGGCCCGTCGACCTCGCAGAACGCCTACGTGCTGGCGCAGGCGGTGCGGCCGCTGCTGCGGGCTGGTGACGAGATCATCGTCACCAACCAGGACCATGAGGCGAACAGCGGCGCGTGGCGGCGGCTGGCGGAGTTCGGCGTCACCGTGCGCGAGTGGCAGGTGGACCCGGCCAGCGGCCTGCTCGATCCGGATGCGCTGACCGCGCTGCTGAACGCGCGCACGCGGCTGGTTGCCTTCCCGCACTGCTCGAACCTGCTGGCGCACCTGAATCCGGTGGCGTCGATCTGCGCGCAGCTGCGTGCGGCCGGGGTGATCAGCGTGGTCGACGGCGTGTCGTATGCGCCGCACGGCCTGCCGGATGTCACCGCGCTTGGTGCCGACATCTACCTGTTCTCGCTGTACAAGACCTTCGGCCCGCATCAGGGGCTGATGGTGGTGTGCCCGGCGCTGGCGGCGCAGCTGGCCAACCAGGGCCACGGCTTCAATGCCGATCAGCCCCGCAAGCGGCTGGTGCCGGCCGGTGCCGACCATGCGCAGGTGGCGGCAGCGCGCGGCATTGCCGAGTACTTCGATGCGCTCGACCGCCACCACGGCGGCCAGGCCGATGCCGGCCGGCCGGCGCGGGTCCGGGCGCTGCTGCATCAGGCCGATCAGGAGCTGATGCAGCCGTTTCTCGACTGGCTGGACACGCGCCCGGACGTGCGCCTGCTCGGCCCCCGGCAGGCGGACCTGCGGGCGCCGATCTTCGCACTGGATACCGGCGTGGAACCGGCGCTGCTGATTCCGCAGCTGGCGGCGCGCGGCATCCTGGCCGGCGCCGGCAATTTCTATGCGGTGCGGCTGCTGCAGGCGATGGGCCTGTCACCGGCCCGGGGCGTGCTGCGGCTGTCGCTGGTGCACTACAACAGCCGCGATGACGTTGCCCGGCTGACCACCGCGCTCGACGCGCTGCTGTAGCGCCGGCAGCGGCGGGTGCGGCTGATCGTCGGCCGCCTTGCCAGAGCCGACAGGCCTTCAGCGCAGCGGTCCGGCGCCGGCTTCGCGGCCAGCGAACAGCGCTGCTAGTTCCGCTTTCGGCAGGCTGGCGATGCCGGCCGGCCGCTCGGTCTCGCAGCGCGGGCAGCGGCACAGGAACTGGAAATCCTTGAGCAGCTGCCGGTTGCGGGCGAGCCAGTCGAGCGCCAGGAACGATTCGTCGCCGAGGTAGTTCCAGCAGATCGCTTCGCCGCGACGGATCGGCCGGGTGGCCAGCAGCAGTTCCGCCAGCGGCTGGCGCGGCGTGGCGCCGAGCCGGGCATTGGGGTCGCAGGAGTGATTGGAGCGGCTGACGATCGGCCAGATGCCGTAGCCGATCACGCCGCCCTGCGCATAGCGGATGTTGTTGGCCGCCACCCGGTGATAGAGCTGGGCCAGCTTCTTCGGGTTGCGCTTGTGCTGGCGCGCCAGCGCGTCGAGCGTTTGCAGGTCGCGGCTGCCGAGCGTCCAGGTGGTCAGCTTGAAGTCTTCGGCCACCACCCGGGCGTGGATGTCGTCGCTGGCCAGGATCGACGCCAGCAGCAGCATCGGCGCCTCGTCTTCCTCGTCCGCTTCGATGCTGACGAAGGCGATCGGAAACTCCGCCGCCAGCAGCGCGCCGGCCTCGACGTCGGCATCCGCCACCAGCTGCATCTCGCCACCCCAGCGCGCCAGCCGCACGCGCGGCGCGTCCTGTCCGACGGCGGTCATCGACGCCAAGTCCTGTTGCCTGCCTGCATGCTGCGGATTCCTTCGAGCCAGCCCGAACGACGGTGCGGCGCAGTCTAGTGCCTGCAGCCCGGTGCGCGCGGCACCGGAACTGACTGATTCGACAGTCAGAGCACCTACTGCGATTTGCGTAGTCTCCGCTGCAGGCACCGCTCCGGCCTGGCTGCGCAGCGGCATCCGCAGCCCCGGACCGGTGCCACCTCTTCAGCCTTTTTCAGGCCACTTCTCAAGCCATCTCTCTGGCCGTTGCGGTGGCGCTTGTGCCTTGCGGATGACCGGCGATGCCCAGTCTCGAAGCACGGATGGTGATGTGGTGGATGCGCTGGGCGCGGCTGCGCCGGCAACGCGCCGCGCAGCGTGGCGGTAGCGCCGCACCGGTGCCGGCCCGGCCGTCCGCCGGCCTGCTGCGGCGGCTCGAGATCCGCGAATCGATCGTCGACGACCAGCTGCTGTACCGGATCACCGCAGCCACGTCCGCCGCGGCGCCGGCCGGCCGGATCCTCTACCTGCATGGCGGCGCCTACGTGCGGCCGATCAACCGGCATCACTGGCGTTTCATCGCCGATCTGGCCCGCCGCAGCGGCTGCGAAATCGTGGTGCCGCTGTACCCGCTGGCACCGCGCCACAGCGGCCTGAGCGCCTTCCGCTGCGTGGCCTCGGTCTACCGCCAGGAAGCGGACGGCACGCTGCCGCTGATCCTGATGGGCGACTCCGCCGGTGCTGGGCTGGCCGTGGCGCTGGCCGGCTGGCTGCGCGATCACGGCCTGCCGCCGCCGCGCCGGCTGCTGCTGCTGTCGCCGTGGCTCGATGTCACCGTGCCGCACCCGCAGGCACTTGCACTGCAGCCGGCCGATCCGATGCTGTCGCTCGACGGTCTGCGCCGCGCCGGCCGCGCCTATGCCGGCGTGCTCGGCACCGACCATCCGCTGATCAGCCCGGCGCATGGCGATCTGCGCGGCCTGCCGCCGATGTCGATGTACGTCGGCGGACGCGAACTGCTGGGGCCGGATGCGCTGGCCTATGCCGAACGGCTGCAGGCGGCCGGCGGCAGTGTCGACGTGCATCACGCGCCGGCGATGATGCATGTCTGGCCGCTGCTCGATTTCCCGGAAGCCCGAGCCGCCCGCGCCCGGATCGCCGCGCAGGTCCGCGCCACGCTCGGCGGCACGGCGCACGACGCCGAACCGCCAACCCTGGGCCGACCCGCCGCCGCCTGAGCACCGCCCCGGTCGCCGGCCAGCACCTGCTGCATCGGGCGCGATCCGGCGCCTGGCCGGATCGCGCCCCGGCCGTCAGAGCCAGGCCTGGCGGAAGTCGCGGGCGTAGTCGGCGAAGCGGCGCGGCGGCTGGCCGGTGATGGCCGTCACCGCGTCGGTGATGCGCTCGGCATAACCCTGCTTGAAGTAGCCAAGAATCAGGTTCAGGAAGGCCGCGTAGTCCGGCGGCACGCCCGCCGCCAGCAGCCCGGCGAGCATCTGCTCCGGCGTGATCTCGGTGTAGCGGATGTCGCGGCCGGTTTCGCGGCTCAGCAGCACGGCCACCTCGTCGTGGTCCAGCGCTTCCGGCCCGGTCAGATCGAAGGCGCGGCCGACCTGGCGGTCGCTGACCAGCAGTTCGGCGGCCACATCGGCGATGTCGCGGGCATCGATGAAGCTGCCGCGTGCGCTGCCGGTCGGCAGCAGGATGCGCCCCTGCTCGCGGATGCCGTGCAGCCAGAAGGTGTTGAAGTTCTGCATGAACCAGTTCGGCCGGATCACGTTCCAGGCCAGTCCGGAGGCCTGCAACTGCTGCTCGGCGCGGAACAGCGGCGCGGCGGGATCGGCATCGGCGCCCATCGCGCTCATCAGCACCAGCTTGCCGAGACCGGCGGCCTGGGCGGCGTCGATGAATCCGCCCAGCAGCGCGTGCTGGTCGGCATGACCGGGCGGCGACAGTACGAAAGCGGCATCGACACCGGCCAGCGCCGCCGCCACGCCGTCGCCGCTGACCAGGTCGAGATGCGCTTCTTCCGGCCCGCTGGCCGGCCGATGGGTGCCGCGAACCACCTGCTGGCCGCGCAGGCGCAGGGCCGTGACCAGCGAGGAACCGACGGTGCCGTGGGCACCGACCACCAGAATTCTGGACATTGCGTACTCCGATTGGGGATGGACAGTGCGGCCATCTTCGATCGGCATCTCCGTACGGAAAATGGCTTAAAGTCCGTCTAGAATGTCTACGCGTCCGGAAAAGACGCCTATCAGGAACCGTCATGGATCTGCTGGCCGATGTCCTGCACCAGGCCGGGCTGCGCCGCCGCCTGCTGCACGCCCGCGCGCTGCCGGCCGGCGTGGCGCTGCGCTTCCCCTGCGAGCGCAGCCTGGCGTTCCACGTCGCGCTGGCCGGTCCGCTGTGGCTGCATGCCAGCGGGCTGCATGAACCTCTGCGGCTGGACAGCGGCGACATCGTGCTGATGGCGCGCGGCTGCGAGCACCGGATCGCCCGCCAGCCGTCGCTGGCCGGGCTGCCGGAAGTGGCGATGTCGGTCTCCGGGCCGACGCCAGTCCCCGGTGCCGATGGCGCTGCCGCGCCGACGCTGGTCAGCGGCGCCTACCAGTTGTGGAACCGGCCGGTGCATCCGTTCTTCGCGGCGCTGCCGGACTGGCATCTGCTGCGCGCCGATGCGCTGCCCCGACAGGGGCCGGTGTCGCTGGCGCTGTCGCTGCTGACGCCGGAAATCGCGGCGGCGGACGCCGGCGCCGGCCTTGCGCTGCATGCCGTGACCGACCTGCTGTTCGTCTACCTGATGCGCGACCTGCTGGACCGCCACGCGCCCGCGACCGGCCTGCCGCTGGCGCCGCGCGACGATGCCGTGCGCCGCGCCGTGGCCCTGCTGCACGGCGACTGCGCCCGCGCCTGGACGCTGGAAACGCTGGCGCATGCCGTGGGCCTGTCGCGCACGCTGCTGGCCGAACGCTTCCGGCAGACCATCGGCGACACGCCGCTGAACTACCTGCGCAGCCTGCGGTTGCAGCAGGCGATGCGCCTGCTGGTCGACACCGACGCGCCGCTGGAACGGGTGGCGATGCAGGTGGGCTACCAGGACGCCTTCAGTTTTTCCAAAGCCTTCAAGCGGCTGGTCGGCAGCGCGCCCGGCGAGTTCCGCCGCCGCGATGCCGGCGAACGCGAACATCCGTGGCGGTTCACGCCCGGCGAGCGGCTGCCGTCGCCGCAGGCCGCCGCGCCGCCGCCGCGCTGAGGCGCGCTCAGGCCGAGCGGGCCGCCAGCCAGTCGCCGACTTCCGGCCAGATCGCCATCGGGGCCTGGCTGCCGGACACGATCGCCATGTGCCCGCCCGGCGCGTCCAGCACCCGCACGTCGCGGCTCGCCGGGAAGCGCAGCAGCGCCTTGGCGCAGGCCGGCGTGACGATCGGGTCGCCGCGACCGGCGACCAGCAGCAGGTTGGCGTCGATCGCCTCCAGCCGCGCCTCGCAGCCGGCGATCGGCAGGCAGCCTTCGGCCAGGCAGTTGTCGGTCCACAGGAACTGCACCACGTCCTGAATCACGCCGCCCGGGTAGGCCACCATGTCGTCGAGAAACGCGGCATTGGTGGCATGCGCGGCAACCTTGTCGCGGTCGTCCAGTTCGGCCAGCAGATCGAGATACGGCCGCAGGCTGGCGACCGGCGCGGTCAGCTTGTAGAGCGCGCTGTTGAACCAGCCCGGCGCCCGCCACCAGCGCGGCGGCGTGGCATGCGGGCGCAGGCCCGGCAGCCGGCCGAGCCGGCGCACGACGCGGCTCAGGCGCCGGTACTGCTGCCCGAGCACGCCGTTGTCGTGGTAGTCGCAGGGGGCGCCGAGCAGCACCAGGTTGCGGATGTCGCGGTCGCCACTCCAGGCCGCGTACGCGTAGGCGAACAGGCCGCCGAAGCTCCAGCCGTGCAGCGACAGCGCCTGCTGGCCGGCATCGGCGCGCACCCGTGCCAGCAGCGCCGGCAGCCATTCGGTGATGTAGGTCGACAGCCGCCAGTGATCCTGCGCCGGCCCCGGACGACCCCAGTCGATCAGGTAGACGCGGAAGCCGCGCGCCAGCAAATCGGCGATCAGGCTGCGCTGCGGGAACAGGTCGTAGATCGTCATGTTGACCGCCAGCGGCGCCACCAGCACCACCGGCACCGCGTGCTGCACCGGCGCCGTGGCGGCCGGCGCATAGGCCCGCAGGCGGACGATGCCGTCCTCGTGGATCAGCGTGTACGGCGTGCGTTCCGACTGCACCAGCTGGCGCGCGTCGAACAGGCGGTCACGCAGGTTGACGAGGCGGCGGGCGGCACGCGCGCTGCGCGCCGGGCGGCGGGATTTCGGAACGGCGGACATCGGCAGGGCATCTCGACGGCAGAACGGGGCGCCGATTGTGCACGATCGTTCACGAAAATCGGCATTCCCCGCCGCAGCGGACACCGGTTGCAGCGCCCATCGCCGGCTCGCCCGGATGCGTCCTCGACCAGACCGCCGCCGGTGCCCGACCGGCCGGCGGATGCCGCGCGCTACCAGCGTCGGACGCGGCCGGTATCCAGATGGACGAACTGCTCGCGCGGGTAGTAGCCGACCCCGCCAGCCTTCAGCGACAGCGCCGCATCGCGCAGATCGGCCAGCGGCACGCCGGCCAGCCGCACGTCGATCGCCTGCCCCTGCAGGTGCAGGCTGTGGCTGGCCACGCCGCCGCCTCGGGTCTTGCGCAGAAGCTGGTTGGTGGCCGGCGAGCGGTAGCCGGAAATCACCTCGAAGCAGGCGCCCGGCTGGTCGCCGAGGCCAAGCACGCGGTGCACCCGGTGCAGCAGGTCGAACAGCGCCGGATCGATGCGGCCGACATCGCCGCTGTAGTGATCGCGCAGGAAACGGTTCAGCGAGCCGAGCGCCTCGGGCAGGTACTGATCGCCCCGGGCGTAGACCTGTTCGATGCGCTCGCCGGTGTGGGTGTGGTGCATGGTCAGCAGGCGCAGGCCGGCAGCGGCGGCCCCGGTGCCGGCGAAGGCGGCGGCCGGCGGCGCGGCGACGGCCGGCAGCAGCGCCCCGGCGGCACCGGCCAGCTGGCGCAGGAAGCGCCGACGCGGGCCGCTGTGAAGATCGTCGGTCATGGCGTATCGGCTCCGGAAGCGGGCGAGGCATCGGCCGGCCGCCTCGGGCGCTGGCGCAGCGCCTCGTCGAGCAGCCGGTCGTGGCCGTAGATGTCGTCGAAGAAGTGGATGCGCCCCTGTTTCACCAGCGCCGTGCCGTAGGCGATCAGCACCGGGATCGGTTCGTCCAGCTTCAGGGTAGCCGACTTGCCGGCGGTCATCGCTTCGCTGATCCGCGCCTCTGTCCATTCCGGCATGTTCTTCAGCACGAACTCGGCCAGCGCCAGCGGCCGTTCGACGCGGATGCAGCCGTGGCTGAAATCGCGCCGTTCGCGGGCGAACAAACCTACCGACGGCGTGTGGTGCAGGTAGATGTTGTCGCGGTTCGGGAACACGAACTTGATGTCGCCGAGCGCATTGCGCTCGCCCGGCCGCTGGCGGATGCGGGCGCCGCCGCGCAGCACCGCATCGAGCCCGGCCTTGTCGAGCGCGGTCTGCACGCTGCCGTCGGCGAGCACGAACTCGTAGCCTTCGCGGGCCCATTCGCCGGGCTGGCGGCGCAGCTTCGGCACCAGTTCGGCCTTGGCGATCGACGGCGGCACGTTCCAGTACGGGCTGAACTCGATGTAGCGCATCGCTTCGTCGAACAGCGGCGTGCGGGTGTCGAGCGCCTTGCCGACGATCACCCTCATTTCCTCGCGCACGTCGACGCCGCCGTCGCCGACTTCGTAGGCGCGCAGCACGAACTCGGGAATGTTGATGACGATCATCCGCTGCGCCTGCAGCAGCGGCGTCCAGCGGGCGCGCTCCAGGGTCAGCTCGATCTGGTGCACGCGGCTCGACGGCGTCACGCCCAGCGCCGCGATGCTGGCCTTGCCGAGCACGCCGTCGGCAGGCAGCCCGTGGCGCTCCTGGAAGCGGCGCATCGCCCCAACCAGCGGCTCGATGTAGAACAGCGGCGCGACGGTGGCGGCGGCATCGAGATCGCCGAGCGCCCGCAGCCGCTCGGCCAGCCGATCGACGCCGGACCAGGTCTGGCCCGGCACCAGCTTGCCGGGCTGGTTGCGGCCGGCGCCGGGCAACGCCGGCAGCGGCTGCTGCCAGGCGCTGCTGCTGGCGGCCAGCCGTCGATAGTCGGCCAGCGCCACCCGCAGCCGGCCGTAGGCCGGCACCTGCGGCGCCAGTGCGGCGGCCACGGCCGGCAGCTGGTGCCGCACCAGCGCTTCGCGCAGCAGCAGGTGCAGGTCTTCCTCGGGCCTTGGCGTCAACGCGAAATGCTGGTGCAGCGCGGCCGGGTCGATGCGGCCGATGTGCAGGTCGTGCAGGTAATGCAGCACGGCCGCCGTCAGACGGGCTTCGAGCGCCGCCTGCGCCGCCGCGTTCAGCGGCCCGACCGCCTCGACATGAGCCAGCGCCTGCTGTAGCCCGGCGGCGTCGTAATCCTCGGCATCCAGCCCCTGGGTCGGCGCCGCCAGCAGCAGGTCGACCGCTTCGCGCAGCTCGGCGCGCGGCCGGCCGTCGTCGAACCAGGACAGCGGCTCGGCATCGCCAGCAGCCGTCGATGCGGCCGGCGCTGCAGCGGAATCCGGAGCCGGCGCGGCTAGCGCTTCCGGCGGCGGCTCGGCAGCGGTGTCGGGCTGCGCGATCGCCGGCGGCATCGCCAGCACCAGCAGCCAGGAAAGGGTCAGACCGGCGGCCGGCAGGCGCACGCGGCGCGAAAGGATCAGGGGCATGGCGGAATTCTGCCGGCTCGCGCGGGTGCGCGCAGGCCGCTGACGGCGCCGGCCCAAGCCCAAGCCCAGGCCCAGACTCGGGCTCCGGCGCGGTTCAGCGCTCGCCGACCTGCCGGGTGTCGACCGGGCCGATGCCGACCACCTGGATGACCGTTTCCTCGTCGCGCGCGCCGTCGTAGTGCACCTGGCCGCCCTTGTGGATCACATAGCTGCCGGCCGGGATCGGCACCGTGCTGGCGGCATCGCCCTGCATGCCGGTGCCCACCCACCAGGTGCCGCTGATCACGGTGAAGAAGCGATCGCGGGCGTGCTGGTGCGGCCGGCTGAAATGGCCCGGCAGCCACTTGATGCGCATGACGTACGGCCCGGGCTGGTCCGGATCGCCGAACAGCACGGCGCGCTCGCTGCCGCCATCGGCGCTGCGCACCCAGCGGATGTCCTCGGCGCGCTGGAATTCGACGGCGCGCGGGTCCAGCGTCGCGGCGCGGCCGGATACCGGCAGCCCGGCGGCGGCAATGGCAGCGAGGCCCAGCAGCGCCAGCAGCGGCAGGCGGCAAGGCGGACGGGGATCGGACATCGGCGGCAGGCTCAGGCAGCGGGTCGGACAGCGTTGCCGGCAAGCCGTGTGCCGGCTGGCACCGCCATGCAAGCAACTGTTTTCGTTGATGCTCGGGAAATCAGCCAACGGCGGTCCGCTGCCCGGGCAGCAGCCGGCGACGCAATCTGCGGGGCCCGCAGCAGCGGCCGCGCTGCGCCGCCATCACTGCAGCTGATGCCAGACCGAAAACCGTGTCCCCAGCCACTCACGGCCGCGCCGATGCGGCTTGTACATTCGCCAGCAGCCGGCAGCTGTTGCCGCCGGCCTGTGGTTCACGGCTCGCCTGCGGTCCGGTCCCCGGCCACCGCTGCGGGCATCGACGCGAACGGAGGCGCCATGCCGACATCGCCTGATCTGCCGCCGCCCGCGAGCTGCGCCGCCACGGCCGGCCGCGAACGTCCTGCCTGCGGCCTGCACCGCCTCCACCACGGAGGCCCACCTATCGACTGATCCCTCAAGCCTGCCGGCTGCTGCATGCGGCCTGCCGGGCCGCGCGTGTTTCGCGTGATGACGCCAACGTGTCCTGGAGAGGAGAGGCAACATGCCCGAGAGTTCCGTCAATCGCCGCATCATCGTTGCAGAGCGCCCGCGCTATTCGGTGCCGAACACCAGCGCCTTCCGGATGACCACCGCGCCCACGCCCCGACCGGGTGACGGCGAGCTGCTGATCCGCACCACCTGGCTCGGCATCGAGCCGTACCTCTACGGCCGGGTCAAGCCGACTTCCTCGCAGGCCCAGCCGGTACCGCTGGGCGAGGTGATGGTGGGGCCGACCATCGGCCGGGTCGCGATCTCGAACCACCCGGACTACGCCGAGGGCGACATCGTGCAGGGCTTCTGGGGCTGGCAGGACTATTCGCTGTCCGACGGCAGCCGGGTCTCGAAGGTCGATCCGCAGCTCCCCCGCCCGTCCTACGGGCTGGGCGCGCTCGGCATGTCCGGCTTCGCCGCCTACATCGCGGTCAACGAGTACCTGAAAGTGCAGCGCGGCGAGACGCTGATCTTCGGCGCCGCACTGGGCGGGCTGGGCCAGATGATCGGCCAGCTCGGCCGCATGCGCGGGGCGCGCACCATCGGCGGCGTCAGCGGCTCGAAGAAGCTGCGCTACGGCATGGACGTGCTCGGCTTCGATGTCTGCCTGGACCGCACTGCCGACGACTTCAAGGCCCGCTGCGCCGAGGAGTTCTCGCGCCACGGGGTCGACTGCTACGCGATGTCCGGCACCGGCGGCGTGCTGCAGCTGGCGCTGCCGCACTTCAACCTGCATGCGCGCATCGCCGCCTGCGGGGTGATGTCGTTCTACAGCACGGTGAAGCTGCCGGCCGGACCCGACCAGACGATGGTGGTGTTCAACGAAATCAACGTGAAGCGCATTTCGGTGAACGGCCTGGTGGCGCTGGACTGGTTCGGCACGCCGCTGCACCAGCAGTTCCAGAAGGAGATGAAGGGCTGGATCCTGAGCGACCAGGTGAAGGTCGTCGAACACGTGGTCGACGGCCTCGAGCACGCGCCGGACACGCTGCAGGGCGTCTTTGAAGGCCGCAACTTCGGCAAGGCGGTGGTCCACGTCGCCGACTGAAGCCGGACGCACGTCCGGCTGATCGACGGGTCCGGCACGGCACGCCGGCCGGGCCCGCCCGCTCTTCCATCGGCGCTCCGCCGGCGCTGCACGCCATGTCAGATCACGACGGCTGCCACCCGACCGTGATGGATTGCGCAACTTATCGCCGGCCAGCGCTGCCGGATATCCTCCTCAGGCACGCTGCTTGCTCTAACCTTGCCGCCCGAGCGCGACGAGCCGGCCGGCACAGCACCGGCTGTCGGCGCGCGCCCCTTTCGCAACGAACACGGCAACCGGATGAACACGACCCATCGGCCAGGCACTTCTTCCCGGCACCCGGCCCCGGCCGGCCTCCGCGCGGTCGTCCGCCCCTGGCGGCCGTGCCTGCGCGCGCTGGCCTTTCAGGCGCTGCTGCTGTTAACCAGCGGCGCCGCGATGGCGGCCAAGCCAACCGTCAGCATCGACGATGTCCAGATGCTTGAAGGCGAACGGAAGCTCGTGAAGAGCACGATGACCTTCACCCTGTCGCTATCGGAAAAGGCCAGCGAACGGACTTCGGTGCGGGTTGCCACCACGAATGGCACTGCAAACGCAGGCAGCGACTACGACTCTGCCAGCGGCGTGGTCCGCTTCCGGCGCGGCCAAATACGGCAGACGTTCTCGGTCAAGATCAACGGCGACGCCACCGCGGAGCAAGACGAAACCTTCTTCGTCGACCTGTCGAGCCCGGACGGCCTGCTGCTCGGCAAGCGGCGCGGCATCGGCACCATCCTCGACGACGACACGCCGGCGCCGGAAGTGGCGCTGTCGATCGCCGATGCCACCGTCAGCGAGGGCAATGGCGAGCGGCGCAGCCTGCGCTTCGTGGTGACCGCGCAGCCGGCGCCGAAGTCGACCGTGACCGTCAGCTACGCGACCGCGAACGGCAGCGCCAAGGCGGGCAGCGATTTCGTCGCCACCTCCGGCAAGCTGAGCTTCGGCGCCGGTGTCGGCTCCCAGTTCATCGAGGTGCCGGTGATCGGCGATACGGTGGCGGAAAGCGACGAGACGCTGACCGTGACGCTGAGCGCGCCGACCGGCCGGGCACGGCTGGATCGCGCCCAGGCCACCGGCACGATCATCGACGACGACCAGGCCGGGCCGGCGACGCCGAATCCGTTCGCCTTCACCGCCCGCGCCCATCTGGAACCGGGCAGCAGCGAAACCAGCGAGCCGGTGCAGATCCTCGGGCTCGCGACGGCGGCGCCGATCTCGATTCGCGGCGGCCGCTACAGCGTCAACGGCCAGCCGTTCACCGATGTGCCCGGCGACATCGGCAACGGCGACATCGTGGAAGTGCAGGCGCAGACGCCGGCCAGCTACGGCGCCAGCGCCAGCGCGCGCCTGACCATCGGCACGGCGACTGTGGAATTCACCGTCGAGGCGCGCCCGCGCGACACCACGCCGGAACCGTTCGCGTTCGAACCGGTGTTCACGGCCGCCGCCGGCAGCAGTGTGTCCAGCGCGCCGGTGACGGTGTCCGGCATCGATCCGGGCACGCCGATTTCGGTGACCGGCGGCGCCTACCGGATCGATGACGGCGCCTGGCTGACGACGCCGGGCACGGTGTCCGCCGGCCGCCAGGTGCGCGTCATGGTGACTGCCGGCAACGCCGGCAGCGTCAGCCGCACCGAATTGCGGATCGGCACGCTGTCGGCCGGCTTCGCAGCGGCCACGGCCGATGGCAACGCGACACCGCGCGCGTTCTCGTTCGCCGCCGCGCAGGGCTTCCCGCTGCTGCTCGCCGAAAGCGCGACCGTCACCGTGGCCGGCCTCGCTGCGCCGGCCCGGGTCCGTGTCGGCAATGGCCGCTACAGCCTCAACGGCGGCGCCTACACGACGCTCGACGCCGTCGTCGTCAACGGCGATCGCCTGCGGGTGGCGCTGATCGCCGCGCCGAACCTCAACGACCGGCAGGACGCGACGCTGACGCTGGGCAGCTACGCGACCCGCTTCAGCGTCACCACTTCGGCGCCGGAGGACCGCGCGTCCGACGCGATCCAGCTGCCGTCGATCAGCACCGCCGCGATCAACAGCGCCGTGATCACGCCGCCGATGACCATCCGCGGCATCAATGTCGCGGTGCCGATCAGCGTGTCGTCCGGCCTGCGCTACAGCCTCAACGACGGCCCGTTCACCGGGGCGGCCGGCACGGCGCGCTGGGGCGACAGCCTGCGGCTGCGGATCGATACCGGCCCGGACTACGGCCGGCGCTATACCGGCGACGTCACCATCGGCAGCGGCACGACCACCTGGCAGGTCCGCAGCCAGCTGTCGCCGGCGCGTCCGGCGCGGTTCACGCTGATCCCGGCCTCGATCTACAGCAACGGCCTGGCGCTGCCGGGCTCGGTGCAGACCACCGAACCGGTCACCGTCAGCGACGCCGACGGACCGCAGACGGTGTCCGCGAGCAACGCCCAGTACCGGATCAACGACGGGCCATTCCGCAGCAGCGGCGGGACGGTTCGCAACGGCGACCGGATCACGCTGCGAACGATCATGCCGTCCACCTACTCGACCGATCAGGTCATCAGCCTGAGCATCGGCTCGACCAGCGCCAGCCTGACGCTGAGCACCACGATCGACGCCGTGGCCAACACGCCGACCACGTTGTCCGGCGCCAGCGAAAGCCATGTCGTGCGCAGCGACGGCATCGTTCCGCTGCGCGCCTTCGTCTTCAAGCCTGACGGCTGGCGGATCTCGGACCGCCGCGCCGCCTACATCGACTGGAGCGGCGGCGGCTGGGCGCGGAGCGGCGTGCCGATGTCGCGATCGAAATTCTGGGCCGACCAGTACGGCATGGTGGTGATCGCGCCCGACCAGCGCGTCAACGACCGCTTCGGCACCTACGCCTACGTGCACGCAGACGACGCGCGCCGGGTGCTGAAGTGGGTGCAGGACCATGCCGGTGAACTCGGCATCGATCCGGCCCGCGTCGTGGTCACCGGCACCAGCTCCGGCGGCGGCAACGCCACCTGGGCAGCGCTGCTCGACCCGCCGGCGACCACCGCGATCGGCAGCTCGCCGCCCGTTCGGGCCGCGGCCGTGGTGCTGCGCTCGGGCGTGACCTCGACTGCGGAAGACGCCGCGCTCGGGCGATCGCAGCTGGCCCGCTTCGGCAGCTTCGTCGACGCGATCAGCCCGGATCGCGACATCGACGCCGGCATCGCGCCGTTCCTGGTGTTCCACGGTGATGCCGACGTGGTGTTCGCCCAGACCGCCAACCTGCGCCTGTGCAGCCGGATCCGCGCCCTGGGCCGGATCTGCGATTTCAACAACCAGGCCGGTCTCGGCCACGACTGGGCGAACGACAGCAACAAGCTCGCCGAATCGCGCAGCATCGAGGTCGACTTCCTGAACCGGATCGGCGTGCTGCCATCCCTGCGCTGACCGCCGGCCAGCGGCCCGTCGCCGCGACGGGCCGGGCGGCACAAGCGGTCGCTGCGAGCCGGCCACCGGTCTGAATGACCGACAACCAGAGCGCCGGTTTGCCGCGATAATCTGACGAAGGCGTCGGGCCTGCCACGCAAGCCCGACGCCTTCATCAAACCAGAATCAATCCGGGGAATGGGATGCCGCTCTTGAACCGGTGCCGCCGTCGCGCGCACCTGCCGTCGCACCTTGCCCAGCGCAATCGCGCGGGCCGCATCCATCGCTCCGCCTGGCTTGCCGTGATCGCACCGTGGCTGCTGCTGTCGGCCTGCTCGCCGGCGGAAACCGCAAACGGCACGCCTGCCCCATCGCCGTCACCCTCGACGCCGCCGCCGGCGCCGACGCCTCCTCCGGCCCCGCCACCCGCGCCGTCGCCCGGCACCACGCCGACCGCGCAACTGCCGTGGTCCACGTACGGAAAGCTCACCTTGCCGGTGGATGAGGACGGGACCCGAGGCGCCGACGAGATCGCCGCCGCCGACCTCGCCAACTACTCGTCGCGATACTGGTATCACCCGGCCAGCGGACAGCTGGCGCAGTCCGGCTATCGCGCGGCAGGCGGCGAAACCGTGTTCTGGGCGCCCACCAACGGCAACGGCACCACCGGCAACTCCGACTTCCCGCGCACGGAAATGCGCGAGCAGCTGGACCTCGGCAGCAGCGACCGCAACTGGCGGCTCACCGGCACCCACATCCAGCGCGGGACCGTGACCGTCACCCGGCTTCCAACGCCGTTGCGATCCGGGCAAGCCACCCACCTCGTGTTCGCCCAGATGCACAGCGTCGACAACGCACCGCCGGTGAAGCTGATCTTCGAAGCCGCCGCCGACGGCAGCACGAGCGTCTTCGGCAACTACAACCTGCGCCGCCGCGCCGGCACCTCCGAAAACTCACGCATCGCCCTGCCGATGGCGCTGGGCCGGGCATTCAGCTACGAGATCCGCGTCGTCGACGGCGACGTCACGACGACCATCGACGGCCGGGTCATCGACAGCCGCAATCTGCGGCCGATCTGGACCTTCGAGCAGTTCTACTTCAAGGCTGGCAACTATCTCGGCAACAACAACTCCGACTCGACCGGCTACGGCGAAGTCGTGTACTCGGCCATCGAGCGCGTGCACCGCTGAGAGCTACGGTCACTCGACAATTGATCGTTGTGCATGACGCTCGGCAGCGTTGACGCCGAGGGCGCGATCGATAGTGGAATCGGGGCGCGGCGTGCTGTCATGCGGCGAGTCGCCATACGTCCTACGGCGCTGGCGGGTTGAACTTCTGCGGCAGCCCCGTCTGAATCAGCCCAACGTAGCGTGCGCTCCGCGCACCACCGCGCCCCCAGCGACGACTGCATCGTGACCACGCGCTAACGCTCGTCACCCGGATCGCCACTTGTCCCATCGGCCGGCGCCCGACCCTGCCGAACAAATCGGTGGAAGCTCGAATGCGGCCAATCGGCGAATCGCTCGACATGGCCGTGCTTGACCGGATTCCAGTGGCTGGAATCGACATGCCGGGCGTAATCCTGCTCGTCGCGGATCAGGTGTTCCCAGTAACGCCGCTGCCACAGGCCGATTCGATCAGCAGCCTTTGTCTGCCGCTGGTATTGACGGTGAAGAAGCAGAAGCAACCGCCCGGAACGATTTCCCGACGAAACGTCGCCCTGCCCGATCACCTTCCGCAGCAGTGCGCTAGCGCCATGTCACTTAGACGCAAGCCAGCGAGATCCGGGATGGGCATCCCCGCAGCGGCAGCACCCGGATTTCGCGTTGCTCTATCCGGGCGACCACTTCGTCAGGACGGGCCGTTCACGACCAGCCAGATCACGCCCAGAGCGCGCATTTCGGCCGGTAGAAGACCAACGCTGCGGCTCTACTTCGCGAATACGCGTGCGTTCTGGAACATCCGGAACCAAGGCGTCTTGCCACTCGTCCACTGCGACGGCCAGAACGATCCCGACACACCGGCGATCGTCCGCTCCGGGTGCGGCATCAGGATGGTCACGCGGCCGTCACGATTGGTGACCGAGGCGATGCCGGCCGGAGAGCCGTTCGGGTTCGCCGGGTAGCGCGTCGCGACGCGGCCGCGATTGTCGATGTAGCGCATCGCCACACCGCCGGCGGCTTCCAGCGCGGCCTGATCGGCGGCATCGGAGAACTCGGCGCGGCCTTCGCCGTGGGCGACGGCGATTGGCATCCGGGTGCCGGCCATGCCCTGGAAGAACAGGGACTTGTTTTCGGTCAGCTCGACCATGCTCCAGCGCGCTTCGAACTGCTCGCTGCGGTTGCGGCGGAATGCCGGCCAGTGTTCGGCGCCGGGGACGATGCCTTTCAGCGCGGCCATCATCTGGCAGCCGTTGCAGACGCCGAGTGCGAAGCGGTCGTCCTTGGCCAGGAAGCCTTCGAAGGCGTCGCGGGCGCGGGCATTGAACAGGATCGAACGCGCCCAGCCGAGACCTGCGCCGAGCACGTCGCCGTAGCTGAAGCCGCCGGCGGCCGCGAAGCCGGCGAAGTCGGCCAGCTGTACGCGGCCTTCGAGGATGTCGCTCATGTGCACGTCCACCGCGTCGAAGCCGGCGGCGTGGAAGCCGTAGGCCATCTCGACCTGGCCGTTGACGCCCTGCTCGCGCAGCACGGCGACCTTCGGGCGCTTGCCGACATGCGGCGCTGCCGCAGGAGCGGACGGATCAAAGGTCAGCTTCACGGTGATGCCCGGATCGGCCATGTCGCCGGCGCTGTCGAACTCTTCGCGCGTGCAGTCCGGGTTGTCGCGAAGGCTGGCGATGCGGTGGCTGGTCTCGGCCCAGTTGCGGTACAGCGCCTGCACCTCGTCGCTGAACACGGCCTTGCCGCCGTGGGTGATGGTGACTTTCTCGTCGGCGCTCGGTTCGCCGATCAGCCCGGCATGCAGGCCGGCGGCGCGAGCGCTGGCGACGGCCGTGTCGACATCGGCCAGGCGCAGCTGGACGACGAAACCGAGTTCCTCGTTGAACAGCGCGGCCACCGGGTCCGCACCGAGCGCGTCGAGCGCCACGTCAATCCCGCTGCGGCCGGCGAAGGCCATTTCGCAAAGCGTGGCGAACAGGCCGCCATCGGAACGGTCGTGATAGGCCAGCAGCTTGCCCGCAGCGTTCATCGCCTGCAGCCAGTCGAATGCGGCCTTGAGGCGCATCGGATCATCGAGATCGGGGGCCACATCGCCGACCGCACCGAACACCTGCGCCAGCGCCGAGCCGCCGAGGCGGTTCTTGCCCGCGCCGAGGTCGACCAGCAGCAGCCGCGTTGCGACCTCGGCCTTCAGCTGCGGCGTCAGTGTGCGGCGCACATCGGCGACCGGCGCGAACGCGGTGATGACCAGACTCAGTGGCGAGGTCTGGGTCTTGGTTTCGCCGTTGTCCTGCCAGACCGATTTCATCGACAGCGAATCCTTGCCGACCGGAATCGCGATGCCGAGCGCTGGGCACAGCTCGCGGCCGATGGCTTCGACCGCGTCGAACAGGCGGGCGTCTTCATCGCCCTGGCCGCAGGCGGCCATCCAGTTCGCGGACAGGCGGATATCGGACAGCTGGGTGATGTGCGCAGCCGCGATGTTCAGCACCGATTCGGCGACTGCCATGCGGCCGCTGGCGGCCGCGTTCAGCAGCGCGATCGTCGGGCGCTCGCCCATTGCCATCGCTTCGCCGGTCGTCGCTTCGAAGCCGGTCGCGGTCACCGCGACATCGGCGACCGGCGTCTGCCAGGGGCCGACCATCTGGTCGCGCACGGTCAGGCCGCCGACGGTGCGATCGCCGATGGTGATCAGGAACTGCTTGGAAGCGACGGTCGGCAGCTTCAGCACGCGCTCGGCGGCCGACTTGATGAAGGCTTTCTGCGCGGCATCGCCGGCCGGCGGATAGCTCAGCGGTGCGTGGACCGGCGCCCGGCGCGTGGCGCTGCGCTGCATCTTCGGCGGCTTGCCGAGCAGCACCGGCATCGGCATGTCGACCGGCCGCGTGCCATCGAGCGTGTCTTCGACGATCAGCTGCTGCTCGACCGTCGCGGTACCGACCACGGCATACGGGCAGCGCTCGCGTTCGCACATTGCGGCCAACACCGGCACCGATTCCGGCGCGATCGCGAGCACATAGCGCTCCTGCGATTCGTTGCACCAGATTTCCATCGGGCTGAGCGCGCCATCGGCACTGAGCACGTCACGCAAGCGGAAGTGGCCGCCGCGATCATCGGCGTGCACCAGTTCCGGCAGCGCATTGGAGATGCCGCCGGCGCCAACGTCGTGGATCGACAGGATCGGATTGGCCTCGCCCAGCGCCCAGCACTGGTCGACCACTTCCTGGCAGCGGCGCTCCAGTTCCGGGTTGGCGCGCTGCACCGAGGCGAAGTCGAGTTCGGCACTCGAAGCGCCAGTGGCCATCGAAGAAGCCGCACCGCCGCCGAGGCCGATCAGCATCGCCGGGCCGCCGAGCACGACCAGCGCCGCGCCTTCAACGACGGCGAGCTTTTCGACGTGCTGACCGCGGATATTGCCGTAGCCGCCGGCGATCATGATCGGCTTGTGATAACCGCGCATGCTGCCGTCCGGCAGCAGTTGCTCGTAACTGCGGAAGTAGCCGGTCAGCACCGGACGGCCGAATTCATTGCTGTACGACGCAGCACCGATCGGGCCATCGAGCATGATCTGCAAGGCGCTGGCGATGCGCGCCGGCTTGCCCAAGTCCTGCTCCCAGGGCTGGACGAAACCCGGAATCCGCAGGTTCGACACCGTGAAGCCGGACAGACCCGCCTTCGGGCGACCACCACGACCGGTCGCGGCCTCGTCACGGATTTCACCACCGGAGCCAGTAGCGGCACCCGGCGCCGGCGAGATGCCGGTCGGGTGGTTGTGGGTCTCGACCTTCATCAGGATGTGCACCGGCTCGCGGTGCTCGCGCCACTGGCGATCGGCTTCCGGAAAGAAGCGCATCGCCTCATGGCCTTCGATGACCGAGGCATTGTCCTTGTAGGCGGACAGGACACCTTCGGGCGAAGCCTTGTAGGTCAGCTTGATCATGCCGAACAGCGAGTCCGGCTGGACCGCGCCATCGACCGTGAACTCGGCGTTGAAGATCTTGTGCCGGCAGTGTTCGCTGTTGACCTGCGCGAACATCATCAGCTCGGCATCGGTCGGGTTCTTGGCCGCACCGCTGTAGTGGCCGACCAGGTAGTCGATCTCGTCGCTCGACAGCGCAAGACCCCAATCGCGATTGGCGTTGACCAGCGCCTCGCGGCCGCCGCCCAGCACGTCGACCGTGCGCAGGGCGCGGCGGCTGCCGGTGGCGAACACATGCTGCAGATCGGCAGCGGCGGTCAGCACCGATTCGGTCATCGGATCGTGCAGGTCGGCGAGCGCGGCCGGCGGCAGGCTCGTGACGCCGTCGAGCAGATAGAGACGGCCGCGTTCGACGCGCTTCACGCCCTTCAGCCCGCAGACCTTGGCGATGTCGGTGGCCTTGCTCGACCAGGGGCTCAAGGTGCCGAGGCGCGGCACGACGTAGAGCGTGCTGTCGGCGGTCGGCAGCTGAGCCGTCGTGGCATCGAGCAGCTGGCACAAGGCAGCCTCGTCGACCCCGTCGGCATCGACCATGAAGAACTCGACGGCGCGCAGGCCGCTGACATTTGGGGCGTGCGTGGCGAGGCTCGCGCGCAGGCGCTCGATGCGGAAAGGCGACAGGGCGGTGCCGCCGGCGAGGATGTGCAAGGTCATTTCAGTCTCAGTTGACGTGACGCCAGTCGAGGCCGGCGTCCTGATGGGCGCAGACCAGCCAGTCAGGCTGGGCGCCGAGCACGTCGGATGCCGCGGCGAGCGCGTGTTCCGGCGTGTTGTTGGTTTCGGACAGATGGGTCAGCACCAAATGCTGGAGCCGCGAGATATCGAGGCTGCCGAGCAGCTCGGCGGCCTGGGCATTGCTCAGGTGGCCCTTGTTGCCGGCTACGCGCTGTTTCAGGAACGAGGGGTACGGCCCGTTCATCAGCATCGCGCGGTC
Source organism: Gammaproteobacteria bacterium (assembly GCA_026398815.1). Lineage (GTDB taxonomy): Bacteria > Pseudomonadota > Gammaproteobacteria > Nevskiales > Nevskiaceae > Nevskia. The sequence continues at coordinate 88,664 of JAPLSA010000010.1, read as the reverse complement.
GTGGTTGAACTCCAGCAGCAGCGCGTCGATACCGCTCAACACTTCGCGCATGTAAGGCGTGACCGAGCCGGCATCGGTCAGCACGCCGACCCGGCGGCCCTCGAAGCCGAACACGTACTGGCAGGGCTCGCGAGCGTCGTGCGGCACCGGATACGGCATCACGTCCAGCTCGCCGATGGTCAGGTGCCGGTGCGGGGTCAGCGTACGCAGCCATTCATCGGGGGCGGCCTTCCAGGCGGCGCGGGTGCCGGCGGTCAGCCAGACCGGCAGCTGGTTGCGGCGGGCCAGTTTCGCCACGCCGCCGATGTGGTCGCCATGCTCGTGGGTGACGACGATCGCGGTCAGATCCGACGCCGCGAGACCGAGCCGGGCCAGCCGGGCATCGACCTCGACCAGCGGCAGGCCGCAGTCGAGCAGCACGCGGGTGCTGCCGGCCTCGACGACCAGCGCATTGCCCTTGCTGCCGCTGCCCAGATAGGCGAAGCGCATCAGCGGGCGCCGGCGGAACGCTGCGGATCAGGGCTTATGGTCGCCACCCGGCGTGAACACCGGAAACGGCATGACCTTGCCGGACTCCCCGCCCGCCATGATCCGCGCGGCACCGGCCTTGTCGACCTGATCGATGCGGACGATCGCGTGCACCGGCACGAAGGTGCGGGTGACGTTGGCGAACTCGGCCTTGAGCTTCTCTTCGCCGGGGTCGACGAGGATCGACGTGCGTTCGCCGAAGACCAGTTTTTCGATCTCGACAAAACCCATCATCGAGCCGTGGCTGACCGAGCGGGCGTAGATCTCGTAGACGCTGCCCTGGTTCAGGAAGGTGACGCGGTACAGGCGCTGGGGGGTGCTCATGCGGACGGCGGGCTCGCGATCCCGGCAACGGGACGCCGGGGCGCGCGATTTTCCCATACATCGGCCGAACCTTCAGGTGCCGGCCTGTCTCCCGGCCGGCCAGCCCCGCAGTTCGCGGCTGCCGAAGTTCTCCTGGGCGATGCGCTGGCCGGCGGCGAACAGCGCGGCGATCGCCGCTGCCAGATTGGCCGGCCAGCCGGCCTGCGGCACGGGCGCAACCGGACCGCCCGGCAACGGCGCCCGCCGGCCGTGCTGCAGCAGCCAGCGGTACAGCGCCGGATGCGGCTGCAAGGCCGGCACGGCCAGCCGCAGGCGGTCGAGGATGGCCAGCCCGTCCGGGTCGATATCGCCGACATAGAACAGCGCCGACGCGCCCGCCCGCGCCGCCAGCTGCTGCAGGGCCTCGGTGGCGGCCAGCAGCGCAGGGCCGCCGCCGTACACCACCGCCGACAGCGCGCGCGTCTCGCGGTTCCAGCCTGCGACGCTGTGATAGCTGGCCAGGCTGGCCAGCACCATCAGCGGCGCGCCCAGCGCGGCCGGCTGCATCTCGTGCGCCAGCGGCGGCGGTGGATCGACGACTCCGAGCAGCGCCGACGGCAGGCGGCCATCGAACAGGCCGTCCGGCGACTGGAAGGCATCGAGCCAGCGCTCGTCACCAAAGATGTGCAGCGACCGCTCGCGCAGCGGCACCGGCGGCTCCTGCACCGGTGCGGATTGCAGCCAGCGGTTGATCTGCAACAGCGTGTCGCGGCGGGCCGGATGCCGCTCGTGAGCGGCAAACGCCAGCGCCGGCAACCAGGTGGCGGTGGGCTCGGCCGGCCCGGCCGCCGGATCGCGCAGCAGTTCCACGCTGGTCGGCAGCGGCGGCGGCTGGCTGTCGTCCCAGCGCTTCGGGTCCGGCAGGCGGATCACGCCCCGCCCGGCCAGCGCCACCAGCAGCGCCTGCAGCCGGGCGCGGGCATCCGGCGCTGCCGCCAGCGCCGGACAGGCGCCGGTGAACGCCTGGCGGATCTCGCGCTGCGTCAGCCGCTTCTGGCCGGCGGCGCGCATTGCGCCATCCAGCGCCTGCAGGTCCTGGTCGGCGACCGCCGTGGTCATCGAAGACGCCGCCCGCTCACTCGCGGCGATAGACCTCGGCGCCGGCGGCCTTGAACTCGGCGGCCTTCTCGGCCATGCCTTGCTTGAGCGCTTCGGCGGCATCGAGCTTCTGCTGCGCCGCGTAGTCGCGCACGTCCTGAGTGATCTTCATCGAGCAGAAGTGCGGGCCGCACATCGAGCAGAAATGCGCCAGCTTGGCGCCTTCCTGCGGCAGCGTTTCGTCGTGGAAGTCCTTGGCCTTCTCGGGATCGAGGCCGAGGTTGAACTGGTCTTCCCAGCGGAATTCGAAGCGCGCCTTGCTGAGCGCGTTGTCGCGCACCTGCGCGGCCGGATGGCCCTTGGCGAGGTCGGCCGCGTGGGCGGCGATCTTGTAGGTGACGATGCCTTCGCGGACGTCGTTCTTGTCCGGCAGGCCCAGATGTTCCTTCGGCGTGACGTAGCAGAGCATCGCCGTGCCGAACCAGCCGATCATCGCCGCACCGATGCCGGAGGTGATGTGGTCGTAGCCCGGCGCGATGTCGGTGGTCAGCGGCCCCAGCGTGTAGAACGGCGCTTCATCGCAGTCCTTCAGCTGCTTCTCCATGTTCTCCTTGATCAGATGCATCGGAACATGGCCGGGGCCTTCGATCATCACCTGCACGTCGTGCTTCCAGGCGATCTGGGTCAGCTCGCCGAGCGTTTCGAGTTCACCAAACTGCGCGGCGTCGTTGGCATCGGCAATCGAGCCGGGCCGCAGGCCATCGCCGAGGCTGAAGGTGACGTCATAGGCCTTCATGATTTCGCAGATCTCTTCGAAATGCGTGTACAGGAAGTTTTCCTTGTGGTGCGCAAGACACCACTTGGCGAGGATCGAGCCGCCACGCGAAACGATGCCGGTGACCCGGTCGGCGGTCAGCGGGATGTAGGCCAGACGGACGCCGGCGTGGATCGTGAAGTAGTCCACGCCCTGCTCGGCCTGCTCGATCAGCGTGTCGCGGAAGATTTCCCAGGTCAGGTCTTCGGCCTTGCCGTTGACCTTTTCCAGCGCCTGGTAGATCGGCACTGTTCCAATAGGTACGGGCGAATTGCGGATGATCCACTCGCGGGTTTCGTGGATGTTCTTGCCGGTGGACAGGTCCATGACCGTGTCGCCGCCCCAGCGGGTGCTCCACACCATCTTCTCGACTTCTTCGGCAATCGAGCTGGTCACGGCCGAGTTGCCGATGTTGGCGTTGATCTTCACCAGGAAGTTGCGGCCGATGATCATCGGCTCCAGCTCCGGATGGTTGATGTTGGCCGGGATCACCGCACGGCCGCGCGCCACTTCGGATCGGACGAACTCCGGCGTGATCAGCGCCGGGATGCTGGCACCGAAACTGTTGCCGGCATGCCGCTTGAGATAGCCGGCAGCCTTGTAGCTGTCGTGCAGTTCCTGGATGCGCATGTTCTCGCGGATCGCGATGAACTCCATTTCCGGCGTGATGATGCCGGCCCGCGCGTAGTGCATCTGGCTGACGTTCCGGCCGGCCTTGGCGCGCAGCGGCTTGCGGATATGGCTGAAGCGCAGGTGCGCGGTCTTGTCGTCGGCGGCGCGGATGCGGCCGAAGATCGAGGTCGGGCCCTTCAGCTCCTCGGTGTCGGCGCGCTCGCTGATCCACGGCGAGCGCAGCGGCGCCAGCCCCTTCAGCAGATCGATGTGGACATCGGGGTCGGTGTACGGCCCGGCGGTGTCGTAGACAGTGACCGGCGGATTGGTGACTTCGCCGCCTTCGGGTCCGTGCAGCCGGGTTGCGGTCTGGCTGATCTCGCGCATCGGCACCCGGATGTCCGGGCGCGAGCCGGTCACGTAGATCTTCCGGCTCTTCGCGAACGGCTCGCGCACTTCGGCGCTCAGGGCATCGGCGCGGGTCTGGGTCAGCTGGTCGGCAACGGCTTTCGGGACAGCGCTCATCGGTCTTCCTCGGGCGGGAACGTCAGCGGGAAGACGCGGCCGGGACGCGAAGCATCGCGCGCCGCCGCAAGCCTTCCCTATGCCGAGCGCCGGTGCGCTGCGGCCAGGTTCCAAGGGTTTGTTCTCAGCCCGCCGCCGATTCGGAACTTCGGCGGTCCGGCACCCCCGGCTTCGTCGCGCGACGATAGGCCAGCCGCCCGGCGGTCGCAACACGGCAGCCGCTGCGGGGCGATTTCACCGGACGGCATTGACACCGGCGGCGATCCCGGTTCCGGCGGCCCGACGCAGGCCGGCCGCGTCATCTCAGTGTTATCGAGCCGCCACGGCGACGACACCTGCGGCGGCAACGATGCCACCTCCCCGGATCAGGAGGTCTTCGGCATGAACATCAAACGCGGCACCGTGATCACCCTCGCCGCTCTTGCGGCCAGCTTCGGCACCGGCCCGGCAGGCGCCACCACCACGCTGGAAGGCCGCGCGGTGCTGCCGGCCGCCACCTTCGCTGCCGGGCCGACCTCCGGCCAGTATCTGGGCACCGCGCCGATCAACGGCATCGCCGTGCCATTCGTGGACCGCCAGCCGGTGCAGGGCTTCTCGGCGGTGCTGCGCAATGCCGACGGCACGTTCGCGGTGATGGCCGACAACGGCTACGGCAGCCTGCAGAACTCCGCCGACTTCAACCTGCGCGTCTACACGGTGCGCACCGACCTCGAGACCGCACGTGGCGGCGCCGGCACGATCGACGTGCTGGGCCATATCGAGCTGCGCGATCCGGACCACCGGATTCCGTTCGCGATCGTCAACCACTTTTCCGAAGCCAGGGTGCTGACCGGCGCCGACTTCGACATCGAATCGATGCAGCGCGCCCCCGACGGCACGCTGTGGTTCGGCGACGAGTTCGGCCCGTTCCTGCTGCACACCGATGCCAGCGGCCGCGTGCTGGAAGCGCCGATCGCGCTGCCGGATGTCGACAACCCGGGCCGCGAGGTGCGCGCGCCGCAGAACCCGTATCAAGAGGAAACCGCCGCACTGCGGATCATGAATGCGGTGCGCGCCAACGCCTTTGCGCATGGCGGCCGGCTGACGCCGGTGTTCTCGCCGTACTTCCCGGAGCTGAAGTTCCCCGGCTCGGACCCGAACGCCAGCTATGCCCGTGGCAGCCACTCGCCGGCCGATCTCGGCGCAGCCGCCAGCGACATCCACGACATCGCGCTGCTGCGCGCCGCCGGCTTTCCGGTGGTGCCGTACACGGTCAACGACAAGCCGACGATGCTCGCGCTGATGGCGCAGAAGGTCAGCGGCCTGATTTCCGATCGCCCGGACCTGCTGCTGGAAGCGCTGCGCGAATTCGATGCCGACGGCGATGGCCGTCCCGGCGACTACCTCGGTGCCGACGGCCTGCCGGACGTCGCCAGGTTCGACGCCCAGGGGCATCGCGGCGCCCGCAACCTGCGGCCGGAAAACACGCTGCCGGCAATGGAAGCCGCACTCGACCAGCTGATGACCACGCTGGAGACCGATACCGGCGTCACCCAGGATCGCGTCGCCGTGCTGTTCCACGATCCGTACATCGAGGCCAGCAAGTGCCGCCGCGCCGATGGCGCGCCGTACACCACCGCCAACGAGGTGCTGATCCGCGACCTGACGGTGGCCGAGATCCAGGCGCAGTTCATCTGCGACAAGCTGTTCCGCGGCCCGAGCCAGCAGAACGACCGCGCGCTGTCGCCAGTGGCCAGCGCCTATGCCGCGCGCCAGCGGCTGCGCGATCCGTACATCGTGCCGACCGTCGACCAGTTGTATGACTTCGTCGACTTCTACGCGCAGTACTACAGCGTCGGCCCCGGCCGCTTCGTGACCGGTGCCGCGCAGCGGGTGGCGACCGCGCGCAAGGCGCGCTTCAACATCGAAACCAAGCTCAATCCGCGCAGCGATCGCGACGCGCTCGGCAACGTCTACAAGAACCGCACATTCGGCCCCGAAGTGATGGCACGCGCCGTTGCCAAGGTGGTGGTGCAGCGCGACCAGCAGGCACGCACCGACATCCAGAGCTTCGACTTCCGCACGCTGCTGCTGGTGCAGGAAGCGGTGCCGACGATCCGCACGGTATTCCTGTTCGGCGATTTCCCGGTGATCACCGATCCGGCGCGGCTCGGCGATTCCGACGACGGCACCAACCTGCAGCCGGAAACCGCCGGCGGCAATTCGCCGTGGCTGGCCGGCCTGTACTGGCCGTACCGCAGCACGGTGCTGACCACGCCGTTCCGCGCCGCCACCAGCGGCGGCTTCGAAGGCATGGCGATCGACCGCGCCGGCACCCGGCTCTACCCGCTGCTCGAACGGCCGCTGGTCGGCGCCGATCCGCGCCGCCTGCAGATCAGCGAATTCGATCTGGCCAGCCGCCGCTACACCGGCCGCCGCAACTTCTATCCGCTGGATGCACGCGGCAGCAACATCGGCGACTTCGTGCTCTACAACGCGCTGGGCGAAGGCCTGGTGATCGAGCGCGACGGCAGCCAGGGCACGGTCAGCGGCTACAAGGCGGTGCACCGCATCCGCCTGAATCCGGCCGATGGCGGCGAAGTCAGCAAGTCGCTCCTGGTCGATCTGCAGGCGATCGCCGACCCGGCCGGCATCTCGCTGCCGGGCCAGCCAGGCGACGTGGGCCTGGGCCATCCGTTCTCGTTCCCGTTCACGACGATCGAGGACATCGTGGTGCTCGACCAGAACCGGATCGGCGTGATCAACGACAACAACTTCCCGTTCAGCATCGGCCGCCACGTCGGCAGCGGCGCGCCGGATGACTCGGAGTTCCTGCTGCTGAAGCTCGATGCCCCGCTGAACCTGCGCTGATCTCCGGCAGGACGGCGTAATGCCCGGATCGCCGGCCTGCGGGCCGGCAATCCGGGCGACCGGTCAGGCGATCACTTCCAGCCCAGCACTTCGTAACCCTGATCGCGCAGGCAGCGGTCGACATAGGCCTTGTACAGCGGGCTGGGCCCGGACGAGCGGAACAGCCCGCCGATCAACCCGTGCGCGCCGCCGCCCGCTGCGCCGGTGGCCGCACCGCGACCGGCATTGCCGAGCACGGCGCCGACTGCGGCACCCGTCGCCGCGCCCACGGCCGCCCCCACGCCGGTGGATTTCGCGACTTCCGTCGCCTGTCCGTCATCGACGTTCGCGGCATCGGCCTTGCGCTGACAATCCTGCACGGCCAGCTTGCCGACCGCCGGCCCGCTCTGGTTCAGCTTCGCGTTCGGATACAGCACCGGGCGCGATGCCGCGCAGCCAGCCAGCAGCAACAGCGGCAGCAGCGCGCTGGCAACGACGGTGGGCGAGTTGGTCATCAGGCGGACATCCGTTGGAAAGTTGAGCGTGATCATGCCGCGCCGAAACCGGCATGGCGACCGGGGTTCAATCCACCGGCGCTTGAGCCAGGAACCACAGGCCGACGAACACCCGCGGATCGACCCGCTTGCCGGCCGCCATCTGCGCCATCAGCCACGGCTGGATGGTCGCGATCGGCACCCGGTGCACAGTGATGTTCTCGCCTTCGACCCCGCCGCCGTCATGGACGCGGGTCAGCTTCGTCGCCACATAGAAATGCAGCAGCTCCGAGGACATGCCCGGCGCCGTCGGGCCGGTCAGCAGATGCTGGATGCGGCCAGCACGGTAGCCGGTCTCCTCTTCCAGCTCGCGCAGCGCTGCCGCTTCGAAATCCTCCTCGGCGTACGCCGCTTCATCGCCGACGATGCCCGCCGGCAGCTCGATGCACGGCGCATCGAGCGGCACCCGGAACTGCTCGACCAGCAGCAGCTCGCCCTCATCGGTGCGCGCCGCAATGAACGCCGCGCCACGGGCGTTTGCCCGCGCCACGTACTCCCAGGTGCCGCTGCGGTACAAGCGGAGGAAACGGCCTTCGTGGAGGATTTCGGGCATGGACACAGGAGGATCGGGGCTCGCCGCGATTATCGTTGGTCGAGGGTGACTGCGGATGTCCGCGCGTTGGACATGAACCGGCTCACGGGGCCGCTGCGGTTCAGGATCGAAAGGCCCATCTGCCGACCATCCACTGCCCGATAACGATCAACGATCGCAGCAGCGCATCGAACATCTGGTTCATCGCCTGGCCCGTGACGGTCAATGGCTTGTGTTCCCGCAGACAGCGGCCGAGTCGCCACTCTTGCAGCCTGGTCAGGCGGGTCTCAAACATGTGCTCGACCTTCTCGCGCTCCTGCTGGCTCAGTACGGTTCGAACATCAATCAGCAATGCGGCTGCCGTCAGCTGCCGCAGACCCGCGCTTGGCAGCGTAGCGCGCCGCTTCGCCTCGATCCACGCGTAATGCGGTCGCAGCACCGGATTCTTCAGCGCCGCCTCGATGGCCGCCATGCCGGCCTTCAGGTGATTGCCGCCCAGCACCAGGGCGAGCAGCGTGTCGGGCTCTTTCAACACGCGCTGCGCGACATCCAAATGTTTTTGATTGCGGTGCTCGGTGATGGTGACCGTCGTCGTGCTCCACACCCTCTGGCGCCGATCGCCATCCTGCCAGTCCAGCCGCACGCAGATCGTGTAATCGCCCGGTTCCGGGAACAGCGCACCTTCGCGGCCACGCAACAGGGTCAGCGAAGCCGAATTGCTGGCGCCCGGAGTCAGCTCCCGCAGCTCGCCGCGATCACAGCGCATCAGCAGTGAACGGAACGAGTGCCCGTCGCGGTGATCGCGGCGACAAACGCAGCCGCTGACGTGCGGACCGACGAGGCTGAGATCGACAGGAACGCACGCCGGCCCGTCGGAGTCCGGCGACAGCGTTAATTGCAGCTCCACCCGCACCGGCGCGCCTAGCGGAAACTCGGGCTGTAGAGGCCGCGCGGACAGCTGCAAATGCTGTGGCAGCCATGGCTTGCCGCTATCCCCCTCCGTCAGCGAGTACGGCGGCATGTCCCCGCCGGGCCGGACTAGCGGGTCGGGCGCATGGCGCAGGAACAGCCGATCAGCCTCGTCGAAGGTCCAGTCGATATTGGCAGGGAACAGATGTCCTGATCGCTTGCCGTCATCGGCGAGACTATCCGTTGGCCGCATTAAGAAGCGTTGGCAACTACCGTCATGGAACAGGCCCATCGCATGGCCGATCTCATGTACGGCGGTGCGGAAGTAGGCCTCAGGTACCTCTTCGAAGAACTTACCCCCCAGAGCGCCCCACTCCGACGTATTGGGAAAGACCCAGTTCGACGCGATCGCCGCACCTTCCCGGACGACGTTGCTGTCGGATGCATTGACGTCATACATGAGGCCGCGCTCTTGATCCTTGAGACGGCCGACACACAGCAAGTGATAGCGCCATTCCTGATCAAGCCGGGCGTCACGATCACGCCAGCTCAGCATCGCCTCGTGCAGAGCTGCGTCAGTCCACGGCGCAGCGTCCGCTCTGGCGGGAATCACCTGCTGAGGACGCAGACGCGTGAACTGCCAGTCCACTGAGGCACCCAACGTAGCCCAGCCGATGCGATCACCATTGCCCACTGGCACTGCAGAGCCTTGCTCGTGGTCGATTTCGATCGTCGCAGCGCGCAGCCAACGGCTGACCCAGACCAGGTGCAGGCTCGCCACGTAATCAGTGCCTTCAAAAACATCTCCGACATAGCTGCTGTTATCGCCGACGCGACGCAGGTTGACGAAGAAAGCACGATCCTCGCGCCAGACCGCGCGTCCCGAAAGCGACTTTGGCGGCTCACGCTGCACCCGGATAAACCCGAGCTCGACCCCGGACTCATGGTCCGGCAGCGCCGAAACACGGGTGAACTGCAGGTAATAGCGGTAACGGTCGCGGGCGTAGACCGGAATCTCGTCGCCGGCTTGATACGGCAATGCGCCAGGGTCCTCCTCATATAGATCGCCGCTTACGTCTGGCACGCCGTTCGCCAGCCGATGCACGCGCAGGCTGCCCTCGAAGCGTTCTGTGCCCACGCCAAGCCACCGCAGCCGGTAGCAGCCATCCGGAAGCACCTCATTCGGCAGCGGCAGACGCTGGGCTCGAAGCCGATCGGGGAGAAGGAGCACATCCGATTTCAGGTCATAGACCTTGGGCATGTGGGTCGATCTCGCCGATGAACCGAAAACTTAGGCAGCCACCGGCTGCATCGACCAGCCGGCAGCTGCGCCCTGCGCCAGCCGGCTGGCAAGCCAGGGCAGTGCCGCACGCGCCTCATCGTCGAAGCCGAACGGCGGATTGACCACCAGCAGTCCGCAAGCCGTCATCCTCCGCTTGGCGATGCCATTGGCATCGACGGTGCGCGCCGGCGCGTCGGTCTCGATGCGTAGATCGAGGGTGGGCCGGCCAGTCTCGCGCGCCACCCGTCGCACGAACTGAGCGCAGGTGCGTTCGTCCTTCAGCGGGTACCAGATCGCCTGCACGCCGCTTGCGAACCGGCCAACGGCCCGCGCGGCCAACTCGGCAATGGCGTCAAACTCCCCCGTCTGCTCAAACGGCGGGTCGATCAGTAGCAGGCCGCGCTTTTCCAGCGGCGGCAACATCGACCACGCCTCGTAGCCGCTGCGCACATGCACCTGGGTGGTGACCGCCGCACCGCGCATTGCATGACGCAAGGCTTCCGCCACTGGCTCGATCTTCTCGCACAGCACCAGACGGTCGCCGATCGCCGGCCGGGCCAGGCTGCAGGCCAGCTGCGGCGATCCCGGATAGCGCCTCCGGCCGGCGGCCGGATCGAAGCCGCAGGCCCGCAGTGCCGCCCGGTAGCGCGCGACCATCTCCGGAACGACCAAGTCCCCGGTGCCGGCCACGTCGTCCACCAAGGCGATGCCCTGCCGCCACTCCTCCGCCACGCCACCACCTTCTGCACCAAGGTCGTAGGCGCCCGCACCCGCATGGGTATCGAGATAGACCCAGGGCTTGTCTTTCCTCGACAGCACTGTCAGCAGCCCGGTGAGCAGGACATGCTTGAAGACGTCGGCAAAATTGGCGGCGTGGAAGGCGTGGCGGTAGTGCATCAGAAGTCCAGAAAGCGGGAACGGTGCTCATTGTCGGCGGATGCAGCCCCGCCGTGGCCATCGATCGACGCCGCGTGGATGTTCAGCTTCATCTCCCCGTCACAGTCACTGGGCACTTCGACCCTGGGCAGTCCTTGTCCCCTGGGCCTCCGACAAACGTTCCGAGGGAGAGACGCAAGCCGATACTCGACGCAGCTGCCTTGATGTCGGCTTCGGGCAGGTTCGGGTCGGTACCCCTGGCGCATGCCATCCACTGCTGCCGCACCGATTCCAAGCGCGACGAGAACACTTCTGGAAAGCACAGCGCATCGATGATTGCTGGGTCAGCGTTGAGCACGCCGACGTCTTGGTCGTCGTCGGAGACCAGAGATCCCCGGACCGGATGGCCGGCCACGGTGACGCCCGATCTCGACGGAAAATTGCGCGACGGGTCGAAGCTGTAGAAAACGGAGAGCTGCTTGATCGCTTGGTCAGTGACAAGATTCGAGGCCTTCAGCCCGTCGACAAGAAACTTCAAACCCGCCCCGTTCGGCTGAGCGCGCAGCAGCGCGTCCTGCGCCGCTGGATCGTTCTTGAAAGCCTGATGAATGCTGGTGATCTGTGGTTCTGTCAGTGGCATGGAACACCCTGTGGTTGATTGAGGAAAAAGCCCGCTTCAATGCGTTGTCGTGAGTCGGTTGCCGTGAATCAGTGGCCGCTGCAGCTCACCGCTGATCACCACCGGCCAGCCTGGCGCGCACGACCGGCAGGCTCGGGTGCCCGGCGTAAAGCGCAGCAGCGAGCGGTGCGACCGGCGGCTCTAGGGCTGCTTCGAGGACCGCCAGCTGCAGCATCAGCGGGTGCTCGGCCGGCAGTGCCTTGCGATCAAGGACCGTGTGCACCGCCTCCAGCACCGCCGCCGATTGCGGATCGGCCAGCCCCCGGAGAGCGCGGATCTGCTCATAGCGGACCCGAACGAGGTCGATGCTGTCGGCCGCGAGCGTCGCCGACTCGGCCGGCACGAGCTCGTCGAGCACCGCCGACGCCTCCCAGTGCCGGCCGGCATCGTTCAGCACCTGCGCCAGCTGCAGCAGGATTTCGCTGTTGCCGACAGACCCGATCCGGGCATCGGATCGGCGCGCCAGTTCGAGGGCTGAACGCAGCGCCTGCACGGCGGCATCACTTTGACCCCGGTGATGGGCGAGCAGCGCCCTCCCGCCGGCGATCACGATGCGCCATCCATCGGTCTCTTCGAACCAGCTGCGACTGATCCCGTCCGCCTCGTCCAGATGACGCCCGGCCTCGTCGAGCAGGCCACCTTCGATCTCGGCATAGGCCAGATTGCACAGCAGGGGGACGAGACGCCGGCTCGGCAGATCGGCCACCGTCCGACGCAAGGCCAGCGCCTTTTCCAGCGACCTTCGCGCGTCGTGCACTTCCATCAGCTTGAGCTGGGCGAGCCCGAGGCTGCGCCAGGCCTCTGCAGCCTCCGGCGTCTCGGGTGACTCGGCGAGCAGCGCCAGTGCACCCTGCTTGGCGAGATCGGCCTGACCGAGGAACAGGCGAGCGCGCACCAGCTCGCCGCGCAGACGCTTCAGCGCCTTGCGGCCGCCGTCAGACGTCGGCCTCGACTGTCCGGCGATCGCCTCGAAACGACGGACGTTGTCCTTGAGATGGCCCAGCGCGAAGCTGACCGTGATCCATTTCGAGGCGATCTCCAGCCGGCGTTCATCGTTCGGCCCATCGTGCTGGACGACCAGCGCATCGGCGGCCGCGAACTCGGCGTCGCTATCCTTTACATAGCCGAGCTTCGAGTAGGCGCGCGCCATCGCCAGATGCAGGTCCCGCTGGGTATCCGGGGCCGATTCAAACTGCTTCGGCATGTGCGCCGCCGCGCGGTCTAGAAGATCCTTGACGGTCATGTCGCCGACCTTGCGGACGTCGTCATTGATCTCGGCGAACATGCCACCGGCCAGGAAATCACCAACCGCCTTGGCCCGCGCGGCCTCGGTTTCGGCGACTCGCCGGGCTTCGTTGGCGCGGTAGGCGAACAGGGAGGTCCCGATCAGGCCCAGCACCATCGACGCCACGGCGACCCGTAGCCACCAGCGGCGGACGCGCGCCCTTTCGAGTTGCCGGGCCCGGCGTTCGTGCTGCAGACGGGCCTGCCGCTCGGCTGCGCGTTCGGTGCGCCGCTGATCCAGATGGCGCAGACGCCGGCCCAGTTCGCCGGCATCGGCCAGCCGCCGCTCCGGATTGCCTTCGGTCGCCGCCGCGATGTCCTCGCGCAGCAGTTCGTCGTCGATCTCGCTTTCCCAGCCGGTCGACAGCTGGCGGCCATGCGCGCCAGTCACGAACTGGTACAGCATCAAGCCCAGCGCATAGATGTCGGCCTTCACGGTCGCCGGCTGACCGGCTGCCACTTCCGGCGCGAGGTACAGCAGCGTGCCGGCGGCATTTCCGCTGCCGGTGTCGAGCATCTGGGTGAAGCCGGCGCGGGTGATTTCGAGGCGCTGCAGGAAGGCGCTGTCGTGCAGGCCGGAGGCGCCGAAATCGGCGAGCCGGATCGTCGGCCGGCCGTCGTCGTCGATGACGACGAAGATGTTGGCCGGCTTCAGATCCTTGTGCAGCACGCCGACCGCGTGAACGGCGGCCAGGGCGTCGGCGATCTGGATGATCAGGTCGATCCGGGTGGCGAACGGCACGCGGTCGATGCCGCCCTGGGCGGTGAACCATTCCTGCAGGCTGCCGGCCGGGCAGTACTCGGCCTCGGTGAACCACGGGGCTTCGTCGAAATTCCAGTCAAGCAGGTCGACATAGCAGGGCTTGTCGCCAAGGCTTTCACGCAGCAGCCGGTAGACGGTCACTTCCCGCTTCAGGGCGGAGAGGCCGGCGCTGTCGTTGCTGAACTTGAACACGCGGCGGGCCCGGCTCTTGGCGTGTTCGGCCAGCCAGCTGTCGCCGGACAGGCCGAGACGGCGCACCAGCCGCCAGTTCGGCCGCATCGGCGGCGCGTCGCCGGCGTTGAGGTCGAGCTTGGGCGGCGCGGCGCTGGCACTGCTGTCATCGAGGCGGCGCGGCTCGGCATCGAAGCGGTAGCCGAAGCGGAACACCGTCTTGATCAGGGTCGCGTCGTCGTCGCGCAGTTCGCGGCGCAGCTTGGCGATGCAGTTGCTGAGCATGCCGTCGTTGGCCGCGCCATTGGGCCACAGGGCGTTGACCAGTTCGTCCTTGGTGATCAGTTCGCCGGGGTTGCGGAGAAAGACCATCAGCAGGTTCATCGGCTTGGTTTCGAGCTTGACCAGCTCGCCGTTGCGGCGAAGCTCCAGCCGTTTCTCGTTCAGCTCGAAGTCGCCGAACTGCCAACGGGCGCCGGGCTGGATCGACCCCGCCCCGTCGTCGCTGACCGCTGTCGGCAGCTTCCTGGACATCCCCGAACCGTCCCTGTGTGCAGGCGCATGGACCTGCTGTTGTTATCTGGCCGCGGCTCGATCGGCCGCGTGCCTCACATCACTATCTGTCGGCGCGTTCAGGTTGTCGAGATTCAGTCCATCAAGCTCCTCGACCACAGCCTCGAAATCGCCGGCACCCCGATGACGGAGGCCGCAGGCCTTCCATCGGGACGGATGATTGCTGCAGATCACAGTCCGCAGGCGGGCCCACCCCGGCCAACTGTGAACTGCCGCACAAAACTGGCGTTACGGGAGCTTGTCGGATTGCCGGCCGCTTCGCCGCTCGGCTCGGCCGCGCCGTCAGGGCCGGCTGCGGACCAAGGCCAGCAGTTCGTGCCGCCGGGCGGCGATCACCACCAGCGATGACAGCCAGACCAGGCAGGCCATCGCGAACAGCGCGCCGTGATCCGGGCGGCCTTCGGCATCGATCACCGAAATACCGAGCGGCGTGAACAGGTGAAAGCCGATTGCGCCGCTGATCACCGCCAGCGACAGCAGCGCGCCCAGGCCCTGGATCACGAGGCGGCCGGGCACCACGGTGCCGAACAGCAGCAGCGCCGCCGCCAGCAGTTCGGCGCTGCCGATCACCCGCGCGCTGAACAGGCCGCCGGGCGCGAACAGGCCCGGAAAGCCGAGGCTGGCCGCCCAGGGATCGAGCCGCGTCTCGAAGATGTAGATGGTTTCCGGGTGGCGGGTGAACTTGAAATACAGCGACTGCACGAACACGAAGCAGATCAGCAGCACGGGCAGTTTCAGGCCGTGCCGGCGCAAGAGGGTCATGGCGAACTCCGGGGATGAGGCTGGATCGGCGTGACCCGGCCAGGCTTGCAGATTGAACGCTGCCCGGCGCGACCGACAGCGGCAGCCGTACGCGCTTTGCTACCGATCGTCCACTCCCTGCACGAGGCGTTCAGAACCAGCGCTGGCCACGGGCAAGATCGTCGCGCCAGAGTTTCAGCAGTTCCACGAAGCCGGTGATGCGGGCGCAGGCAGCGGCGTTGGCCTCGCCGATCTCGATGGCGATGCGCCACTGGCGGATCATCGCCCGCCAGCCTTCGATCAGCGGCGTGTCCGGGTGGTAGATGTGTGCCGATTCGGCGGTGACGCCATTCATTTCCAGCACCTTCAGCTCGCGACCGGCAACCAGGTGCGCCTCGTCCGGGCAGCGCAGGTCGAGACGGCCGAAGTGGTAGCCGGGCACGGCATCGACGATCGCCGTCATCGCCTGCCGCAGCGCTTCGCTGCGCAGGTGATTGCCATCGAGGAACAACGCGCCGCGACAGTGCGCGCCGATCTCCACCAGCGGCACCGCCTCGCCGGCCGCCGGCACCGTGTCGAGACGCACCGCCAGCCGCTGGAACAGGCCCGGTGCGATCAGCCGGGCGCGGGTGTCGGCGAGGATCAGCGCGCCCAGCGTGCGGCGGCCGTCGCCGGTCACGGCCGGGAAGCACTTGTGGACGATCGACAGGATCTCCACACGACCGCTGCGCGGATCGCGGTAGACGAACACGCCGTACTCGCTGCCGCCGATATGGCGCTGGGCGATCACGTCATCGACCGCCGCCGCCAGATATTCCGCCGCCTGCGCTTCGCTGCGGATCACCGCGACGCCACGGCCGCGCTGGCCGATGTCCGGCTTCAGCACCACCGGATAGCCAGGACCGGCGGCGACGAAGGCACGCAGGGTGGACAGCCGCTGATCGGGTGACCACGCCGCCGGCAGCATCGTGAAGGCCGCCACCGACGCCGGCGCGTGGGCCTGCAGCGGCGCCAGCGCGTCGCGCTTGGTCTCGCCGACGATGCCGCTGGCGCGCAGGCAGGGATTGGCCGCTGTCACCGCCATGAACGGCCGGGCCCGCGCCGAGCGCAGCAGGATGAACAGCACGATCGGCGGATAGAACGCCCAGGACGGCCAGAACTCCCAGCGCAGCAGCCGTGACAGGCCGATACCCAGCCGCTGGCGGCGGCTGATCCGGAACCGCTGCGGCGAATGAGTGCCAGCGGCCGATGGCGGCAGTGGTTGGCTCATCCGGCCTGGCGCTCGCGTTCGTAGCGCAGGGTGGCGGCCGCCTTGCCGATCGATTCCGGCAGGTTCAGACCACGCTGCTGGAGCGTCAGCCGCAGCAGCGCGTAGTGATGCACGGCGTGGGCGGCGACGAACAGCAG
Source organism: Gammaproteobacteria bacterium (assembly GCA_026398815.1). Lineage (GTDB taxonomy): Bacteria > Pseudomonadota > Gammaproteobacteria > Nevskiales > Nevskiaceae > Nevskia. Next base: position 72,184 of record JAPLSA010000010.1, on the reverse strand, counting down.
CTCACGCAGCGGCGTGGAGCCGCTGACGAAGCGGTCTTCGCCGGCGATGCCGCCATCGAACGCGACGGCGATGGTGTCCGGCCACGGCCGCTCCAGGCGGCGCTGGAAGCCGTCGGCCAGCGTGTCGCAGCGCTGCCGCGCCAACGCCGGGTCGCATTCCAGGCTGCGGTCCCGGCAGCGGTTGTCGTAATCGATCACGCCCTGATCGAGGCCGGCCAGCAAGGCTTCGTAATGCTCGATGACGTGGCGCAGATGCGGGCCGATCTGCTCGGCGAATGCCAGCCCGGCACGCTCGGCGACCTCGGCGATGCCGGCACCCTGGCGCAGCGTGTCGATCGCGTAGCTCACCGCTCGGCCGATCGGATCACGGGCGCGCATGGGGCACTCCGGAAGTCTCGATCGCCACGGCCGCGGGCAAGGGCCGGCGCGGCGGGAGCGGTGTTGCCGACGCCCGCAGCAGCAGCGTCGGGTAGACGACCGCGAAGCCGATGGTGGGCAGCAGGCCGGGCGCTAGCGTCAGCAGGATGTTCGGCGTGCCGAGCGCCAGATGCACGCCGATCAGCAGCGTGTAGGTCGCCAGCACGCTGCCGGCGGCGGCCAGCAGGGCACCGTCGCGCGGCCGCGCTGGAAGACGGAACAGCGCACGCATCAGGCGGACGCTGCTGACGGTGACCACCACGCTCATCAACCAGTGCGCACCGCCGCTGCTGGCGGCTTGCCGCAGGCCGGCGGCACGGTTGGCGTAGAACGCCCAGCCGCCATAGGCCAGGGCGCCGAGCATGGCGCCGAACGGGCTGTCCATCAGCCGGAACAGCGTGCCCAGGCAGCGATCACGAACGCGGTCCATCATTCCACTCGACTCCGGTCGGACGCCGATCGGCGCCGGGAAGCCGGCCTGTGAGAGGCCGGCACCTGCTGCGGCGGTGCGGATCACCACAGCTGCATCCCTCGTACGGCGCAGACCTCGCGCGGGACGCAGCCGGCGCGGGCGGCAGCACGCAATTCTACGACGGGCCGCCGGCCCGTCTGGTGCGCCGGCCGTGGGTCTGACTGTGGATCTGACTGTGAATCTGGCCGTCGAACCGATCGTCGTTCCGTCATCGGGCCCGAACCAGGCCATCGAAGGCCGCATCAGCCTTGCGGATGTAGCCGGCCGGGTCCTTCTTCCACTTCCCGGCCACGGCGGCGTCGTAGTTCAGGTACAGCTTGCCGTCGATCACCGCCCACTGCTCGGGCTCGATCTTCACCAGATGGCCATCAGCCACGCCGTATGCGCAGTAGCCGCCGTACTGCGGCGCGTACTGCTCGGGCGCGGCGACAAAGCGATCGAGATGCGCCTGGCTGGCGAACTTCCAGCGGGCGCCGCGCCAGACGTGGACATAGCGGTCGCTGCCTGGCACCGGCCGGCCGTCGAGAAAATAGGCCACCGGGTCGTAACCGCGGATCGCGATCTCGGTGCGGGGCGGATCGCTGAAGAAACCGCCGCCTTCGCCGAAGGTATTGATCGGCGGCGCGGCGCAGACGCCGCCCGCTGCGGCCAGGCCGAACAGCAGGGCGAGTACACGGACTCGAATCGGGTGCATGACATTCCTCGGAGATAAGGCCGGCCGCATCGCCCTTCAATGCTGAACGGCTGCGGGTCCGGCAGGTGGATGCAGCCTGCGCGACGGGACGGCGGCCAGCCAGTCGGCGGCGTCCGGCTTTTGCTACGCATCGTTCGCGGTATTTAGATTGCAAACACTCTCTATCTTTTGTACGGTTCGCTGCACCCGAACGAGGAGAAGCCGATGCGCGCAGACGCCCCCCACACCGCTCCCTTTGACCTGATCATCCGCAACGGTCGCCATTTCGATGGCACCGGCGGCCCGTCGGCCGTCCGCGATCTCGGCATCCGCGCTGGCCGCGTGGTGGCGATCAGCCCGGAACCGCTCGACGCCCGCGACTGCCCGGAGGTGATCGACGCGTCCGGCAAGTGGGTGATGCCCGGCTTCCTCGACACCCACACGCACTACGACGCCGAACTGCTGGCCTCGCCGGGCCTGAAGGAAAGCGTGCGTCACGGCGTCACCACGGTGACCTTCGGCTCCTGCTCGATCGGCATGGTCTGCTCGGCGCCGGAAGACTGCTCGGACCTGTTCACCCGCGTCGAATCGATTCCGCGCGCCAACGTGCTGCCGCTGCTCCAGCAGACCAAGACCTGGAATACGCCGCGCGGCTATGTCGAGGCGCTGAACCGGATGCCGCTCGGTCCGAACGTCACCGCCTTCCTCGGCCATTCCGACCTCCGCGTGTCGGTGATGGGCCTGTCGCGCGCGGTCGACAAACACACGCAGCCCAGTGAAGCCGAGATGCAGCGCATGGAAGCGGTGCTCGAGGAAGGGCTGGATGTCGGCCTGCTCGGGCTGTCGACGATGACCACCAAGTGGGACAAGCTCGACGGCGACCGCGAACGCTCGAAATCGCTGCCGACCACCTACGCCCGCTGGAAGGAATACGCCCGCCTGAACCGCGTGCTGCGGCGGCGCGGCCGCATCCACCAGGGTGCGCCGGACATCGTCACCAAGATCAACATGTTTGCCTTCCTGTTCGCTTCGTTCGGCTGGTTCCGGAAGCCGCTGAAGACCACGCTGATCACCCTGATGGACGTGAAGTCGAACGGCCTGCTGCACCGGGTAGTCGGCAAGCTGGCGCACTTCTGCAACCGCTTTCTCGGCGCCGATTTCCGCTGGCAGGCGCTGCCCTGCCCGTTCGAGGTCCATGCCGACGGCATCGATCTGGTGATCTTCGAGGAATTCGGCGCCGGCGAAGCGGCGCTGCACCTGGCCGACGAAGTCGAGCGCAACCAACTGCTGAAGGACGAGCAGTACCGCCGCTGGTTCCGCAAGAACTACGAGTCGAAGCTGACGCCGCGCGTCTGGCACCGCGACTTCCACGACGCCGAGATCGTCGGCTGCCCGGACGCCTCGGTGGTGGGCCAGAGCTTCGGTGCGGTGGCCGACGCCCGCGGCATCCATCCGGTCGACGCCTTCCTCGATCTGGTCGTCGCGCACGGCAAGCAGCTGCGCTGGAAGACCACCATCGGCAACTACCGCAAGCACCGGCTGGAAGCGATCGTGCAGGACAAGGGCGCTATCCTGTCGTTCTCCGATGCCGGCGCGCATATCCGCAACATGGCGTTCTACAACTTCCCGCTGCGGATGCTGAAGCTGGTCAACGACGCGATCAACGAAGGCCGCGCCTTCATGAGCATCGAGCAGGCCGTGTGGCGGCTGACCGGCGAACTGGGCGACTGGTTCGGCATCGACGCCGGCCACCTGCGGCTCGGCGACCGGGCCGACCTCGCGATCATCGACCCCATCGGCCTTGATGCCGCCACCGCCGCCTACGCCGAAGCGCCGATGCCGGAGTTCGGCAGCGTGTTGCGGATGGTCAACCGCAACGATGCCGCCGTGGTCGCCACCGTCATCAACGGCCGGATCGCCTACCGGCAGGCCGGCTTCGCCGCCGACTTCGGCCAACAGCGCGGCTATGGACGCTTCCTGGCGGCCGGGGCATCGACCGGCGCTTCGGCGGCCCTGGCTCACGCCGCCTAACGATGCCCGACGCCGCCGGCAGCGCCGCCCCCGCCCGTCGCACCCAGGCCGAGCGCCGCGCCGGCACGGTGCGGCGGCTGCTTGACGCCACGACGGCGGCGCTGATCGAGATCGGCTACTACCGGACCACCGTCGCCGAAGTCTGCGCCCGCGCCGGCCTGTCGCAGGGCGCGCTGTTCCGCCATTTCGAAACCCGCATCGCGCTGCTGATCGCGGTGGCCGAGGACATCGACAACGGGCTGCGGGCGCTATATCGCCAGGACTTCGAGCGGCTGCGGCCGAGCCATGTCGATGAACTGGTGCTGGCGGTGGAAGTGCTGCGCGCCAACATCGCCTCGCCGCTGCACCAGGCCTGGTTCGAGCTGCTGATGGCGGCGCGTACCGACACCGCCCTGCACGCGGCCCTGCTGCCGATGTGGCAGCGGCGCGCCGACGATGACCAGCAGCTGGCGGCCCAGCTGCTCCCCGAACAGGCCCGGCAGCTGCCGGATTTCGCGGTGCTGGTCGACACCATGGTGACCCTGTTCCATGGCGAAGGCGTCGACCGTTTCCTGCGCCACGATCCGGCCGCCGAAGCGCGGCGGATGCGCTGGCTGATCGACCGGATGCGGCCGCTGTTCGACCTGCCGCCCCGCTGACGGCCGGCGCGCATGCCGCAGCCGGGCCTGCGACGGAACGACCGACATAGTCCGTTTGTCTTAACGACGCCGGTCTACCCATCATCTATAGTGATTGGGACCACCTAGCGAACGGATTCCAACCGGTGGCCAAGTCCTGATCCTGATATGTCCCGCCGGATGAAAAGCCTGTTCCTCAGCGTGCGAATGCGCCTGCTGGCCTTGTGCCTCGGGCTTGTTTTCGTGCTGGGCGGCGCCAGCGCTGCGGTGCTGCTGCTGATGGCCCAGGGCCGGGACGCCGGAAACGCGCAGCAGGCCCAGTTCCAGCGCTACGAGACGGTGCTGGCGGTACAGCAGGCGCAGGCCCTGTTCCGTCACCGCAGTGGCCAGATGACCTCGGCCAGCGCGGCCGGCGAGGAAACCTGGCGGATGACCGCGCGCCTGGCCCAGCAGGCGGCCAAGGCCGATCTCGATCGCGAACTCCAGGAGCTGGCGCGCTTCGACGAGGCCAGCGCCGACCGGGTGCTCGACGCCAACAGCAGCGTCGCCCAGCTGTCCGAACAGGCCATGGCAGCCGTGGTCGCCGGCCGCAAGATCGAGGCCTCGGTCGCGCTGAAGGACCTGCAGCGCCGTCTGGAACAGATCGAGGACACGCTGCGCAGCGCCAAGCAGCGCGAGCAGGAACGGCTGCGCGAACTGCAGAGCCGGGCGCAGCGGCGCATCGAGCGGGCGCTGCTGGTGGCCAGCATCGTGATCGGCGCGGCCATCGTGCTCGGGCTGATCGCCACCTTCCTGGTCGTGCGCTCGGTGATCCGGCCACTGAAGATCACCACCGACGCGATCCGACAGGTCAATTCCGGCGCCATCGAGATCGACCTGCCGCCGATCCGCCCGGACGAGTTCGGCGACATGGCGGTGGCGCTGCGCCAGTTCCGCGACCAGGCCGAGCGGCTGCGCCGGCTGGCCTACCACGATCCGTTGACCGGCCTCGGCAACCGCGCCCGGCTGGAGGAAAACCTGCAGCGGGCGATCGACCGCTCGCGGCAGACCCGCGAACCGGTGGCGATGCTGTACGTCGATCTCGACAACTTCCGCGCCGTCAACGACAAGTTCGGCCACAAGACCGGCGACCGCTATCTGGGCGAAGCCGCCAGCCGCCTCAACCGCTTCATGCCCGACGGCGCCCAGCTGTACCGCCACAGCGGCGACAAGTTCGCGATCACCATCGACAACCTCGACCCCGGTTCAGCGCTCGAGCACACGCTGCGCGAACAGGCCGACAACGTGCTGCGCGGCCTGTCGGAAAGCTATCCGCTGGGCGACAACCTGCTGAACATGTCGGTGTCGATCGGCATCGCCGTCTTCCCGGGCGACGGCGAGACGGCCGAGCAGATGGTGGCCAGCGCCGAAGCCGCGATGTACGTCGCCAAAAAGAACGGCCGCAACAACGTGCGCTTCGCCTCTGCCCAGCTGACCGGCACGATGCGCAAGCAGCTGGCGCTGGCCAGCGAGATCCGCCGGGGGCTGGAGCGCGGCGAGTTCGAGCCGTTCTACCAGCCGGTGGTCGATGTCGATCAGGGCCGGGTGATCGGCGCCGAAGCGCTGCTGCGCTGGCGGCACCCGGAAAACGGTCTGATGCCGCCGAGCGAGTTCATCCAGGTGGCCGAGGAATCCGGGCTGATCAACCAGCTTGGCGAGCTGTGCCTGATCAAGGCGCACGAGCAGGCGCAAATCTGGGCTTCGCGCAATCGGCGGCTGCGGGTGTCGGTGAACCTGTCGGTGCGCCAGGTGCACGACGGCAAGATCCTGCAGATCCTGCGCGGCTTCGGCAGCGCGCCGGGTTCGCGCGAACGGCTGATCGATTTCGAGCTGACCGAATCGGCGCTGCTCGATTCCACCGAGTACAGCCACACGATGCTGACCGAGATCAAGCGCCTCGGCTTCCGCATCGGCCTCGACGATTTCGGCACCGGCTATTCCTCGTTCAGCTACCTGCAGCGGCTTCCGATCGACAAGATCAAGATCGACCGCCAGTTCGTCGTCGCGATGGGCGCCTCGAAGCAGGCGCTGGCGATCGTCTCCGCAACCTTGACGCTGGCCCAGAACCTCGACCTCGGCGTGATCGCCGAAGGGGTAGAAAGCACCGAGCAGATGCGCCAGCTGCGGATACTCGGCTGCAAGCTGCAGCAGGGCTTCTACTTCACGCGGGCGCTGCCAGCGGCGGAGTTTGAAGCCTGGTCGGTGGCCTTCGAGCGCAACGGCATGGACGGCCACGCCCGCACCGTGGCCGACCGCGAGCCGGTCACCATCGGCGTTCGCTGAGCCTGGCCCGCTAGCTGCGGCCCAGGGCTGACAGCCGCGCCCGCGCCTCGTTGGCAACCAGCGGCGCACGATCGTCGCAGGCCCGTTCCCAGATCTTCACCGCATCGTCCGGCAGCAGCCGGACCAGGGATTCATAGGCGGTCAGCCGGGTTCGCCGACACGGGTGACGGCGCGCCAGATCGCCGAGCAGCTGGCAGGTGTCGCCGTTGCCGGCATACCCGGCGATGGCCACCGCATCGACGCGCCGCGCGGTGTCGGTGTCGAGGCCGAAGCCGTTGATAGCCTGCCGCTGCAGGTCGAACAGGTACTGGTCGCGCGCCTTCAGCGCCGGTGGATCGAACATCAGGCTCAGCGTGATGCTGATGTCCTCAGGCGGGTACTGCACATGCACGTCGCGGCTGCCGCGATAAAGCATGGCCCGGCCGGCAACGAACTTGGTGCGTTCCAGAAAGCGCAGTTCGACCGCTTCGCCGACATAGCCCTCGATGGCGTCGTGGTCGTACTCGTAGATCTCGGTGATGTAGCCGGCGCCGAAGTAGGCCGCCGTCAGGAAGTGGTAGTTGTGGTCGTGGGCCACGTCGTAGGCCGGCTCGCCCTGCTGCACGCGGCCGGCGGTGAGATCAGCGGTCGACGGCCAGATGTTGGCCCGCAGCCGCACCTGCTGCCCCTGGCCCAGCGCGATCGACTGGGCCAGCCCGGTGAGCCCGCCGTCGACCCGGCCGCGCAGCCGCCAGTTGAGCAGCCGGACGATCAGTTCGCGGTCATTGGCCAGCGCGCCGAGCAGCGGCGCCAGCGTGGCGATGCCGTTGGGATCATCGAGATCGCGCAGCCGGTCGGCCTGCTCGACAACCTCTTCGACGGTCGCGGTGCGCTCGCTGGCACAGGCAATGGTCAACGCCACGATCAGGCCTCGCGCAACGGCGGATCGTCGCCGCGTTCGAGCGCCTGCCGGGCGGCGCGGCGCACCAGCGGGTGCGGATCGTCGAGGGCCTGCGCCAGCAGCTTGCGCACCTCCGATCGGCTCAGCCGGCCGATGCTTTGCAGCGCGGCCCAGCGGACACCGGGATCGCCATGGCCGGTCAAGGCCTTGAGCGGCTTCAGCGAGGTCTGGTGCGCCAGCCGCCCGGCCAGCCAGGCGGCCGCCTTCAGATCGCTGACTTCGCGATCGGCTTCGACGAACTGCCAGGCGTGCAGCGTGTCCCGGCTGAAGCGCCATTCGAGCACGGCGATCGGCGCGGTCTCGAAGATCAGCAGCAGCATCGGCGTGGCGATGCGGTAGTCGTGGATCACGCCATCGGCATGCAGCGCCAGCACGTGTCCGGGCGGCACCGTGCGGGAGCCGGCGCGCTCCAGCTTGCAGGACGGATCGAACACTTCATTGCGGAAGCCGGCCGGCAGCTGGTAGCGCTCGGTCTCCAGCATCTGGCCGCCCATCGGCGCCGCCAGCGCGTGGCTGGCATTGCTGTGCAGGTAGCGGCGCGGCCGGGTCAGCAGGTGCAGCGCGAGGTTCCAGTGCGGCGTGCGCGCCAGGCTCATCGCCTGGTTGCCGCCGTTGCCGGTGCGCCGGGGGTCGTCGACCATGTCGCGCAGCGCGTCGTTGATCACCGACTCGGCGAACTGCGGGTCGAGCAGATGGCGGAACAGCGGTTCGCAGTCCCAGAAGCTGGCCGGCTGACCGGGCTGGTAGCGTTTGTCGACCTGCTCCGCGAAGGCCGTGACGAGCGTGTTCTTGCCGATCATCGCGCGCTGGGGTCGTCGCTGCTGCCGTACCGGTGGGACTCGCTATCCGCGGTCATGGAACCTCGTTCATGTTCATTAAATCCAGTTCCACGACCGGCTTCCAGTGAGTGTTTCGGTCCATTCACGCAAATCGCGCGCCGGGACCATCTGCTGTCGTCCCGAACGCGAACGGCTTCACGACGGCGACCCTGACGCAGGTGCGCGGTCGACTAGCGAACGCTTGTTTCCCGCGCTGCGGCAGCGGCGGTATCCTCGCCGTCCCGAATTTCCGACCGGAGTGATCCCCCGATGAACGCTGTCCTTGCTGCCGGCGCTGCGCCCGCTGTCGACGCCGCAGAACTCGAGCTGTTCCGCGACACGGTTCGCCGCTTCTTCGCCGAACACGTCGAGCCGCACTACGAGAAGTGGGAGAAGGACGGCAAGTTCCCGGCCTCGCTGTACCTGGAGATGGGCGCCAACGGCCTGCTCTGCGTCGATCTTCCGGAGGAGTACGGCGGTGCCGGAGCGCCGTTCGAGTTCTCGATGGTGGTGCTCGAGGAAGCCGCGCGGATGGGCTTCCTGGCGCTGGCCTCGAACCTGTCGGTGCATTCCGACATCGCCGCGCCTTACATCCTTCACCTGGGCAGCGACTACCAGCGCCAGAAATACCTGCCGAAGATGGTGACCGGCGAATGCATCGGCGCCATCGGCATGTCCGAGCCGGGCGCCGGTTCCGACCTGCAGGGCATCAAGACCAGCGCGCTGCCGGACGGCAACGGCGGCTATGTCATCAACGGCTCGAAGACCTTCATCACCAATGGCCAGCATGCCGGCGTCGTGGTGCTGGCCACCAAGACCGATCCGAAGGCCGGTGCCAGGGGCACCACGCTGTTCACCTTCGACACCTCGCTGCCCGGCTTCAAGCGCGGCCGCAACCTCGACAAGATCGGCCTGCACTCGGCCGACACCAGCGAGCTGTTCTTCGACAACGTGAAGATTTCGGCCGATGAAGTGCTGGGCCGGGTGGGCGGCGGCTTCGGCCATCTGGTCGACGAACTGCCGCGCGAGCGTCTGGCGCTGGCGGTGACCGCCGTCGGCCACGCCCAGGGCGCGCTGGAGAAGACCATCGCCTACACGATGGAACGCAAGGCCTTCGGCAATCCGATCGCCAGCTTCCAGAACACCCGCTTCGAACTGGCCAAGTGCAAGACCGACATCGAGGTGCACCGCGCCTTTGTCGAGAAGTGCAACGCCCAGTACGCCGTCGGCAAGCTCGACGTGCCAACCGCCGCGATGGTCAAGCTGGCTACCACCGAAATGGAAGGCCGGGTCACCGACGCCTGCCTGCAGCTGTTCGGCGGCTACGGCTACATGACCGAATACCCGATCAGCCGCTACTGGGCCGATGCCCGCATCCAGCGCATCTACGGCGGCACCAGCGAAATCATGAAGGAAGTGATTGCGCGCAGCCTCGTCGGCCGCTGAACCACGGTGATCGCGCGGCGCGTCGGGCCTCGCCGCCCGGCGCGCCGTTTTTCATTCGGCGACCTGCTGCCCGGGGTAGGGCCTTGCGGGAACCGCGCTCGCTGCCGGGGAACGCCTTCAACACTGCTGTGGCAGAGCGGGCGCGATTGCATGGTGATCCGCCGGCGTGGACACTATCGGCGGGTTGAGGTCGGATCGACCCGCACACAGCAATTGCCGGTGCACCAACGCGGCCCTCGCGTTTCGACGGGTCGCTGAGGAATGGCACCTTCCCATCCAATGGAATGAGATGAGCAACCCCGTGCCGCCACTCGACAATGTCCCCATCGTGCAGCGTGGCATCCGCGCTGGAGCCGGCAGCGACTGGATCGAGTCGGGCTGGCAACTGTTTCGCGCCGCACCACTGCGCTGGTCGCTGATCTTTGCAGTGGTGATGCTGCCGCTGCTCGCCCTCTCCCGGATTCCAATGGTGGGCATGCATCTCGCTGCACTGCTGGGTGTGCTGGGCTCGGCGGTGTCCATGCAACTCGTCGATGCCGCCGTCAAAGGCGAGCCGCCCCGGGCGAGCGGGGTCGTGGCGGCGTTCAAACGACTGCGTTTCGATCACCTGCTCGCGCTGGGCATCGTCAACGCCTTGGTCACCGAGGCGCTGGGCGTTGCGACTTCTCTGCCTGGGCCGAGTCCGGTCACTGGAGAAGCGGCTGAAGCCGGCCTTGCTCCAGGCGAGTCATTCGGTGTCCTTCGCGGCCTGGCTGTGGCATGCCTCGTGAGCTTCCCGGTGGCGATGGCCTTCTGCGTTCAGCTGATCCAGCTGGATCGGTGCAATGTGCTTCGCGCCATCCCGCTCAGTGCCATGGCGTTCCTTCCCAATTGGGCTCCGCTGCTGGTCTGGTTGCTGCAGTCGCTGTTGATCCTGCTGCCACTGCTGATCCCGATCGCGGTCGGATTCTTCGTCAATACCCCAGCAATCATGGTGCTCGGCATCGCACTGATGTTCTGTTGGGCGATGGTGATGGCCATGTCGTCCTACTTCGCCTGGCGCGATCTCTTCGGAGCCGCGCCAACCGGCTGAGCGTCAACTCCGGTACGGCCTTTGATGGCGAGCCGCGCCTCAAGCCTCGCCGCCACACTCCGGCAGTGCATCGGTGACCGGATGCGGCTCGTCCTTCGGGAAGCGGTAGCTTTTCCAGCCGATCACCGAGGCCAGCGCGCCGGCAACGCACAGCAGGCCGACCACGCCGGGCCAGCCAGCCCAGTGCCAGACCACGGACGGCAACACGCCGCCGACACTGCCGCCGAAGTAGTAGCAGGTGACGTACAGGCCGACAGCCGGGCCGCGCTCGGCTCCGGCGATCTCGCCGACGAAGCTGGTGGTGGCGGTCTGGGCGATGAACAGGCCGACCGAGAACAGGCACAGGCCCAAAGCCACCGGCAGCAGCGCCGGCCACAGGGTCAGCAGCAGGCCTGCGAAACCCAGCCCCCAGGCCATCACCAGCACGCGGGCGTGGCCGAAGGCGTTCAGCAGCCGGCCGGAGTACGGCGTCACCACGACACCTGCGAGGTAGACAGCGAAGATCATCGACAGCGCGGCCGGGCCGAGCGAGAACGGCGGCGCGCTGAGGTGCAGGGTCATGTAGGTGAAGCCGCCAACCAGGCTGAACAGCATCAGGAAGCCGGTGGCGAACGCGCCGCGCAGTCCGGGCCGGATCAGCAGCGGCAGCAACGGCGTGCGCGCGCTGCCGCGCGTCTTCGGCACATCCCGCCCAGGCGGCAGCCAGGCGCGGATCAGCAGCGCGATCAGCAGCTGCAGTGCGGCCAGCGCGACGAAGCCCCAGCGCCAGCCGAAGAACTCGGCGACCACGCCGGACATCAGCCGCCCGCAGAAGCCGCCACCGATGGTGCCGGCGACATACACAGCGGTGACGCCGCGCGCTTCGCTGGCCGGCCATTCCTCGGCGATGTAGGCCACCGTCACCGCGAAGATGCCCGGCAGGCACAGACCCTGGGCGAGGCGGATCAGCATCAGCCATTCGGGTGTCGGCGCAAGACCCGACAGCAGGCCCGGCAGCACCGCCAGGAAGGCCGCGAAGACGATGACCCGACGACGGCCGAAGCGGTCCGCCAGCAGGCCGGCGAACGGCGCCGCCAGTGCCACTCCGAAAGTGCCGGCCGAGACGATCATGCCGGCGCGGGCCGCGTCCTGGCCGATCCACTCGCGCAGCAGCGGCAGCAGCGACTGCGGCGCATACAGGTTGATGAAGGCCGCGACACCGGCGAGGGTCACGGCGATGCGGCGGCGGTTCATGGCCAGCCCGGCTGACGACTCAAGGCCTTCTTTCTCCGTCTGGCGCCAAGCACCACCGGCACCTACTTCTTGGTCCGCGCCGACTGCGCCGCCAGCCGCTTGGCCTTCATCTGCATCGCCGGCGACAGGTCGCTCTTCTTGTTCTTGAACGGGTTATCGCCGGTCTTGAATTCGAGCTTCAGCGGCACGCCCTGCAGCTTGAACGCGGCGCGGAAGGTGTTGGCGAGGTAGGCGACGTAGCTGTCCTTGAGTTTGTCGGTCTGGTTGCCGTGAATCATGATCGCCGGCGGATTGCGGCCGCTCTGGTGGCAGTAGCGCAGCTTGATGCGGCGGCCGAGCACGGCGTGCGGCGCGTGCTTTTCCACCGCCGCGATCAGCACCCGGTTCAGCTCAGGTGTGGCCATTTCGCGGGTGGTTGCCTCGTAGCCGGCGATCACGTGTTCCATCAGCTCGCGCAGGCCGGAGCCGTGCAGCGCGGAGATGAAATCGACCGGCACGTAGTCGAGGAACGGCAGCTTGAACTCGACCATCTCGCGCACCCACTTGCGCTTGTCGGCGTCGAGCCCGTCCCACTTGTTGACCGCCAGCACCATCGCCCGGCCGTGGTGGGCGACCAGGCCCATCACCCGCGCATCGTGGGTGCCGATCTCGTCATGGGCGTCGACCATCGAGATCACCACATGGGCACGGTCGATGGCCTGCAGGGTTTTGACGATCGAGAACTTCTCGATCACCTCGGTGACCCGCGACTTGCGCCGGATGCCGGCGGTGTCGATCAGCTGGAATTTCCGGCCGCCCCACTCGAACGGCACGGTGATCGAATCGCGCGTGGTGCCCGGCTCGTTCGAGGCCAGCACCCGGTCTTCGCCGATCAGGCGGTTCAGCAGGGTCGACTTGCCGGCGTTCGGGCGGCCGACGATCGCCACCCGAATCGTGCCGTCGTCGAACTCCGGATCGATGGCCGTCACCGGCGTGTCGGCCAGCAGGCCGCGCAGCAGGCCGCCGACACCGTCGCCGAACTCGGCGGAAATCACCGTCGGGTCGCCGAGCCCGAGCTTGTAGAAATCGGCGACCAGCGACGCGGCCATGCCTTCCGACTTGTTGGCCAGCAGCCGCACCGGCTTGCCGAGCTTGCGCAGTGCGCGGGCGATCTCGAGGTCGCTGCCCACCAGCCCGGCCTTGGCGTCGACCAGGAACAGCACGTGGTCGGCATCCTCGATGGCGATGCGCGCCTGTGCCTCGGCCAGCGCGGCGAGCGCATCGGAGGATTCCGGCATCAGCCCGCCGGTGTCGACGACGATGAAGCGCTTGCCCTCGAACGTGCCCTGCCCGTACTGGCGGTCGCGGGTCAGGCCGGCGTAGTCGGCGACCAGCGCGTCACGGCTGTTGGTGAAGCGGTTGAACAGGGTCGACTTGCCGACGTTGGGCCGACCGACCAGGGCGATGACCGGCAGCATCTTCGGTTCCGCCACGGCGGGCACATCAGCGTCGGAGGCTTCGGCAGGGGGCACTTCAGGGATGCTGCTCATGATTCTCGACCATCTGGAAAACCATCGCTGGCGGCAGCCTACGCGGCCTGACGCCAAGACGACAAAAGCCCCGAGCGCAGTGCGCCCGGGGCGGAAACCGCAGACACCGCCTGGCCTTACGGCTTCGGCGTCTCGATCCGGTAGGCGGCGATGTCGCCGGTGGTGTCGAGCAGGTAGACGCGCTCGCCATCGCTGACCGGCGCGCTGATCACCGGATCGCCACCCAGGTTGACACGCGCCACCGCGTGGCCATCGCCCGGGTCGAAGAAATGCACATAGCCCTGGAAGTCGGCGGCGATCACGTAGTTCGCCAGCATGCCCGGCGGCGACAGGCGACGGAACTTCAGCGACTCCTGCTTCCACGACACCGCGCCGGTGTCCGGGTCGAGCGCCCACAGCACGCCGTCGTTGTCGGTGACATAGAGCGCCTTGTCGGTGGCCGTCATGCCCGAGTAGCTCTTGATGCTGCGCCGCCAGCGGCTTTCACCGCGCGTCGGATCGATCAGCGCGATGTCGTTGCCGTAGGTCACCGCGTAGATGCCGTTGTCGGCAGCCAGCAGGTCGGCGTCGATATCGGTCAGCCGCTCCAGTTCCGAACGGCCGGTCGGCACCGACACGTTCTGCTCCCAGGCCGGCACGCCGTCGGCGAGGTTCAGCGCCACCAGCTTGCCGTTGTCGAGCCCGGTGTAGACGCGGTTGCCGAGGATCAGCGGCTTGGAAAGGCCACGCAGGGTCAGGTTCGGAATGGTGCGGTCGAAGCTCCAGATCCGGCTGCCGTCGGTGACCGACAGGCCGAACTCGCGGCCGTCCGCTGCGCGCGCGACAACGATGTCGCCGCTGGCGGCCAGCGGTGCCAGCACTTCGCTCGGCAGCGAGGCGCGCCAGCTTTCGGCGCCACTGGCGCGCTTCAGCGCGATGACTTCGCCATCGAGCGTGCCGACCAGCACCAGGTCGCCGGACACCGTCGGGCCGGCGATGATCCGGGCCTTGGTCGCGGCGCGCCAGATGGTGGCGCCGGTGGCTGGCGTCAGCGCGAACACCTGACCGTCGATCGAGGCGGTGTACAGCGCATCGGCTTCCAGCGCCAGGCGCAGACCGGAGTACAGCGTCTTGCTGCCGTTGCCGGCCGAGCGCGACCAGACTTCCTTGAGCCGGATTTCAGGCTGCTTGATGGCGACCAGTTCGGTCGGCTCGCGAACCTTCGGCTTCGACGAGCAGGCGCTGACGGCCAGCGCCGCCGCGACCAGCAGCAGGGCAAACCGCGATGTCACGATTTCACCGCCGCGACGTCGGCGAGATCGTCGATCTTCTTCTGCAGCGCGTCTGCGATCGGCGCATTGGCGGTGCCAGTGGTGGCGTCGCCGAGGCTGGCCACCGCCTTGGTGTAGGCCGCGAGCGCAGCTGGGCGGTCGCCTTCGGCGAGCTTGATGTCGCCGCGCAGTTCTTCGTAGAGCACCACATAGCTGCCGGCTTCGGCGTCGAGCAGCTTCATCGCGTCGCCCGGCTTGCCCTGCTGCCAGAGCACGCGCGCCAGCCGCAGCTGGATCAGCGGCTTCAGCGCAGCGTCATCGGCGTGGGCGCCCGCCCATTCGAGACGGCTGCGCGCGGCATCGAGCTTGGATTCTTCGACCGCCGCCTGCGCCAGCTTCATCGCGCCGGCCACGGCATACGGCGTCGACTCGAATTCGGCGACCAGGCGATCGCCCATGCGGCCGGCCTCGTCGAACTTCTTCGCCGACACCGCCTTCTTGAGTTCCTCGAACAGCTGCGAGGCTTCGGCGCGGGTCTGGTTCTTCCGGTTCTGGTAGTACTCCCAGCCGAAGATCGCGCCGAGGCCGAGGCCGAGGCCGACCGCCAGCGCCAGCCAGTTTTCCTTCCACCAGCGGCGCAGGTCTTCGACTTGGGCTTCGTCGTCGTAATGGGTGCTCATGTCTCGTTCTCGCGTGGCGACGGGGCGTCGCCCGTTCGGGTGGTCAGTCGGCTGATGGGAGGGCGCGAATCAGAGCGCAAGTCGGCTGCCGAGTTCCGCAGCCAGCTCCGTTTGGCGACACAGGTAGGCGTCGCCTTCGCCGCGCAGGGATTTTACTTGAACGGTGCCGGCAGCCGCTTCGTCGTCGCCGATCACCAGCGCGTAGCGGGCACCGGACTGGTCGGCGCGCTTGAGCTGCGACTTCAGCCCGCCGCCGCCGGCATTGAGCACCAGCCGCAGGCCCGGGTAACGGTCGCGCAGCGCTTCAGCCAGCTGCAGCGCCTGGCGTTCGGCTTCGGCGCCGAAGCGGCAGACATAGACCTGCGGGCTGTTCGAGGTGATCGCCACCTTCTGCACGCCCATCAGCAGGATCAGCCGTTCGATGCCGAGGCCGAAGCCGACGCCGGTGGTCTTCGGCCCGCCGAGCTGTTCGACCAGGCCGTCGTAGCGGCCACCGGCGCAGACCGTGCCCTGGGCGCCGAGCTGGTCGGTGACCCACTCGAACACCGTGTGCGTGTAGTAGTCGAGGCCGCGCACCAGCCGCGGATTGACCGTGTAGGCGATGCCGAGCGCATCGAGCCCGGCCTTGACCGCGTCGAAGTGCGCGATCGAGGCATCGTCGAGATGGTCGAGCAGGCGCGGCGCACCGGCGACGATCGCCTGCGTGGCCGGCACCTTGGAATCGAGCACCCGCAGCGGATTGCTGTGCAGACGGCGGCGGGCATCTTCATCGAGCGCCGCCTCGTGCTGTTCGAGATAGGCGATCAGCGCCGCCCGGTGCGTGGCGCGGCAGGCCGGCGTGCCCAGGGTATTGATCTGCAGCTCGAAGCCGGACAGGCCAAGCCGCTTCCACAGCTGCGCGGCGATGGCGATGACTTCGACATCGGCATCCGGCGTGGCGATGCCGAAGGCTTCGACATCCAGCTGGTGGAACTGCCGGTAGCGACCGGCCTGCGGGCGCTCATAACGGAACACCGGGCCGGTGCACCAGACGCGCTGCTGCTGGTTGAACAGGATGCCGTGCTCGATGCCGGCGCGAACCACGCCGGCGGTCAGCTCGGGACGCAGGGACAGCGCTTCGCCGCCGCGATCTTCGAACGAGTACATCTCCTTCTCGACCACGTCGGTCACTTCGCCGACCGCGCGCTTGAACAGCTCGGTGCGCTCGACCACCGGCAGGCGCAGCTCGCCATAGCCATAGGCGGCAAAGACTTGCGCAGCGACGGCGTGGACGTGCTGCCAGGCGGCGGAATCGGCCGGCAGGACATCGTTCATGCCGCGAACGGACTGGATCTTCATGAGGCGGGCGGGACGAGAGTGACGGCCGGTGGCCGGCTTACTGGGCGGCAGGGACGTACGGCAGGTTGATGCGCACGGTCGAGTTCTGGCGCAGGTGCGGCGTCAGGTCGAACGGCTTGCCGTCGAACTCCACCCGCACGCCCGGCGCGTAGCCGATGAACAGCGCATACGGCGGCCGGCCGCGCAGCAGCTGGCGATCGCCGGACGGAATGGTGCCGGACAGCAGGGTGCGGCCATCGGCATCCTCGATGCGCACCCACGACGCCGACTTGAAATCGAGCAGCAACGCGCCGCCCGCCGAGCTGACCACCGCCGCCGGATCGACGGCCGTGGCGGCGGCGCCGGTCGCAGCATCGGCGGATGCCGGCAGCGACGACAGCGTGGTTGCCGCCATCAGCGCCAGGCCGGATCCGGTCGACGACGACGCGGCGCCGGGGGCCGGCGCAGGAGCTGCGCCATTCGCGGCATCGCCGCCAGCGGCAGGCGCGACTTCCGCCGGGGCCGGCGCGGTTTCCGGGGTGGCCAGCGCGCTGGCCGGGATCGCCGGACCGGTGGCCGGGCTGGCCGCGCCGGCCGGCGTCGGTGCGGCGGCGCCATCGGCCGCATCCTGGTTGATGAACCACAGGCCGGCGCCCACCAGCGCGGCGATCACCAGCACGATGATCCAGCCGGAGCCGCTGCCGCTGCTGGGCCGGCCGGAGCCCATCGTCGAACCGCTGTTGCCGAGCAGCATCTTGGTCGGCAGCGGCGCGCTTTTCGGCGCGTAGAGCTTGTCGTAGGCGGCGATCAGCTCGGCTTCCGGCAGATTCAGCACCTTGGCGCACTTGCGGTAATAGCCGCGCACGTAGACCGCTTCGGTCAGCGTGCTGAAGTCGTTGCGCTCCAGCGCCTCGAGCGTGCCGCGCGCCAGCCGGGTCAGCGTCGCCAGCTCCTCGATGCCGAGCTTGGCGCGTTCGCGCGCCTGGCGTATCGCCTGGCCGGGACCAGCCGTGGCGGGGGACAGCGGGGCGTCCGGGTTGTCGGACGGGTCGCGCAGGTTCGGAGCGGTCGGATCGGAGGTCATGGTGCAGGCGGGTTCTTCAGCAGTTGCACAGCCTGGTCAGATTCCGGGAATCCGCTGATCAGGGTCTGTTCGTAGCGGCGCGCCGCCGCCCGGTCACCGAGCTTGCGCTGGGTGGAGGCGGCGATCAGCAGCAGGTCCGGCGGCAGGCTGCCGAGCTTTTCGTAGCGCTTCAGAAAGGCATCGGTGCGCGCCCAGTCGCCGGCGGCGTAGGTCAGCTGGGCAATCTGCGCCAGCGCCGCGCGGTATTCCGGATTGATCTTCAAGGCTTCGCGGAAGCTGGTCTCGGCGCGCGGATCGCTCGCCTGCCGCTGACAGATGCCGGCATTGGTCCACGCCGCTTCCGGGGTGGCGTAGTTGCGGTTGGCCAGCGCGGCCTGGAACGCCCGGTCGGCTTCCTTGACCTTGCCGAGTTCGCAGAGCAGCACGCCGAAGTTGTTGTGGGTGGCGGCGTCGTCCGGCGCCAGCGCCAGCGCGCGGCGGTACTCGCGCTCGGCGCCCTCGCGGTCGCCCCGCTGCGTCAGCACGAAAGCCAGCACGCCATGCGCCTGGGCGTAGCGATCGTTCTGCTCGACCGCCTTGCGCAGCTTTTCCTCGGCCACCTCGAACTGCCCCTGGCGGGCGTAGTCGACGCCGAGCTGGGTGTTGATCCGCGCCGCCTCCTCCAGATCCGGCGGCGACTGCGGCCGCAGCTCGCCACTGGTTTCGGTGACGCAGGCGGTCAGCGCAAGCGCCATCAGCACAAGGGCCGCCGCGCTGCGGATCACTGCACGCGCACCGGTATGTCACCCAGGCGCTTCTTCTGCTTCGACTGCACCTTGCCGACCAACTGCCCGCAGGCCGCGTCGATATCGTCGCCACGGGTGCGACGAGTCATCGTCAGCAGGCCCTTGGCGCGCAGGATTTCGGAGAAGCGGTTGATCGCTTCCGGCTTCGAGCGCTTGTAGCGCGCGTTGGGAAACGGGTTGAACGGAATCAGGTTGACCTTGGCCGATGCCTGGCTGCCATGCGTGGCGTTCAGCAGGCGGGCGAGTTCGCGCGCGTGCTCCGGCTGGTCGTTGACGCCGTCGAGCATCACGTACTCGTAGACGATGTGGGCCTTGCGGTCCTTGCCGGCCAGATAGCGGCGGCAGGCGTCCATCAATTCGGAAATCGGGTACTTCTTGTTGATCGGCACCAGCTCGTCGCGCAGCGCGTCGTTCGGCGCGTGCAGCGAGATCGCCAGCGCGGTGTCGACATCGCTGGCCAGCCGGTCGATGAACGGCACCAGGCCGGAGGTGGAAATCGTCACCCGGCGCTTGGACAGGCCGAAGCCGAAGTCGTCGAGCAGGATGCGGATCGCCGGCAGCACCGCGTTGTAGTTGGCCAGCGGCTCGCCCATGCCCATGAAGACGACGTTGGAGATCACCTTCTCGTTCTGGAAGTCGCCGCCGAGCGCTTTCCCGGCGAAATACACTTGGGCAACGATTTCGGCCGTGGTCATGTTGCGGGAAAACCCGCCCTGCGCCGTCGAACAGAACGAGCAGTCCATCGCGCAGCCGGCCTGCGAGGAGATGCACAGGGTGCCGCGATTGGCTTCCGGGATGTAGACCGTCTCGATCATCGTTTCCGGACGGCCTTCGCGTTCCTCCAGCTTCAGCACCCACTTGCGGGTGCCATCGGTCGAGACCTGCTCGGTGACCAGTTCCGGCGGCCGGATCACGAAATGCTGCTCGAGCCTTGCGCGCAAGGCCTTGCCGACATTGCTCATCAACGCGAAGTCGACGACCCCGCGCCGATAGATCCACAGCATGATCTGGTCGGCGCGGTAGCCGGACTCGCCCATCTTTTCGAACTCGGCGCGCAAGGCGGCGCGGTCGAGTCCGAACAGGTTGACGCGCGCGCCCGCCGCAACCACTGCCGCCGGGCGCGGCTCGGCGTCCGTCGGCAGGGTCATCGGGGCGGGCTGTTCAGCGGTCACGCGTCACCTGTGGGCCGCAACCGGCTCAGCGCGTGCGCGGCGCGAGTTCGGTGGTGCGGAAGAAGTAGCTGATTTCGCGGGCGGCGTTTTCCAGGCTGTCCGAACCGTGGACGGCGTTCTCGTCGATCGAGTCGGCGAAGTCCGCACGGATCGTGCCCGGGGCGGCCTTCTTCGGGTCGGTGGCGCCCATGATGTCGCGGTGCTTGGCAACCGCGTCTTCGCCTTCCAGCACCTGGATGATGACCGGGCCGGAGATCATGAAGCTGACCAGATCCTTGAAGAACGGACGGGCGCTGTGCACCGCGTAGAAGCCCTCGGCCTCTTCGCGCGACAGGTGCTGCATGCGGGCGGCGACGATGCGCAGGCCGGCTGCTTCAAAGCGCGAATAGATGCCGCCGATGACGTTCTTGGCAACGGCGTCGGGCTTGATGATCGAAAGGGTGCGTTCAACCGCCATGATGATGTTTCCGTGTGTGGATGTAGACGACGCCCCGCAAACAGCATCCGGGGCGGAAAAACACGGAATGTTAACGGGTTGCGCGCAGGCCCGGCAATCTGCGGCGCTGCAGCAAGCGGGCCGTCGGACCGCAGCGGCGGCTTTAGCCGACCGCGAAGCTCTCGCCGCAGCCGCACTCGCCGGTGACGTTCGGGTTGCGGAACTTGAACGCTTCGTTGAGGCCTTCGCGCTGGAAGTCGAGGGTCAGGCCGTCGAGGAACGACAGGTGCTCCCTGGCCACCACCACCTTGGCACCGTGGACATCGAACACCTCGTCGTCAACACCCGGGGCGTCGGCGTAATCAAGCACGTAGGCATAGCCGGAGCAGCCGGATTTCTTGACGCCGATGCGCAGGCCATAGCCCTTGCCGCGCTTGGCGATCTGCGTCTGGATGCGTTGTGCCGCGCTTGCCGTCAGTTCGATGCTCATGCTCGTTGCTCCTGAAACCGGGTCAGCAGCGCTTTCAGCGCATCTTCCCCCAGCAGCGCACAGTGTGCACGATCCTCCGGGATTTCAAGCGCTTCGCGAAGATCCGCCGCTTTCAGGCGGCGCAGTTCATCGATCGTGCGGCCGGCACACCAGCCGGCGATCCAGGCGCCGACGGCGATGGTCGTCGGGCAGCCGTAAGCCTGGAAGCGCCCTTCGGCAACCCGGTCGCCGTCGATGCGCAACGCCAGCCGCAGCACCGAGCGCGCCGCCGGCGTGCCAGCTTCGGCGCTGATCACGCCGGCCGTGCCGTCGGCAAACACGCCGGCGTTCGGCGCGCCGCGGAACAGCCGCCAGATCGCCGGGGCGTAGCCGTAGGGGTTGTCGTCGTCGATCTCGTTCATCACCTGCTCCCGGGCAGCGGCGACAAGGCGCGCAGCCATGCGACCTGGGCGATCACGGTGGCGGCGGCCTGTCCGATCTCGGTCATCGTCGTCGGCCGGCCGAACGAGAAGCGCAAGGACGCATTGGCCGTTTCATCGTCACGACCCAGCGCCCGCAGCACATACGAGGGCTCGGCAGTGGCCGACGAGCAGGCCGAGCCGCTCGATACCGCGAGGCCGGGCAGCGCCGCACGCAGCGCTTCGCCTTCGACACCGGGAAAGCTCAGGTTCAGCAGATGCGGCGCGGCGCGCTCACCGCCCGCCGAATCGCCGGTCGGACCGTTGCGCAGCACGCCGGGAATGCCGCGCAGCCGCGCCCACAGCGCGTCGCGCAGGCCGCTGCAATGGGCGGCATCAGCATCGAGCCGTTCGGCCGCCCGCTGGCAGGCCGCGCCCATGCCGACCACCTGGTGGGTCGAAAGCGTGCCGGAGCGCATGCCCTGCTCGTGGCCGCCGCCATGCATCTGCGGCGCCAGCCGCGCGCGCGGCCGGCGGCGGACATACAGCGCGCCGACGCCCTTCGGCCCGTACAGCTTGTGCGCCGACAGGCTCAGCAGATCGACCGGTACCGCCTGCAGGTCGATCGCCAGCTTGCCGGCGGCCTGGGCGGCATCGACATGCAGCATCACGCCGCGCTCGCGCAGGCTTGGCGCCAGCCGCTCGATGTCGTTGACCGCGCCGATCTCGTTGTTAACCCACATCAGCGACACCAGCGCGGTGTCCGGCGTGATCGCCGCCAGCACCGCTTCCGGCGTCACCCGCCCCTGCCCGTCCGGCTTCAGATAGCTGACCCGAGCGCCCAGCGTTTCCAGGTGGCGGCAAGTGTCGAGCACGCACTTGTGCTCGGTCTTCGAGGTGACGATGTGCACCGGCTTGCCGTTCTTCGGAAAGCCGCGGAACTCCAGCGTGCCCTTGATCGCCAGGTTGTTCGATTCGGTGGCGCCGGAAGTCCAGATGATCTCGCCGGGCTCGGCACCAATCAGCGCCGCAACCTGCTGGCGCGCCCGCTCCACCGCCGCGCGGGCCTTGAAGCCGGGACCGTGGGTCGATGCCGGATTGCCGTGCAGGCCGCCCGGCGCCAGGTACGGCAGCATCGCCTCGAATACGGCGGCGTCCAGCGGCGTGGTGGCCGCGTAGTCGAGGTAGATCATGCCGCCACCGCCTGCGCGCGCAGCTCAGCCAGCACCGCCAGGAAGCGGTCGATCTCGGCTTCGGTAGTTGCCACGCCCAGGCTGATGCGGATCGCGGAAAAGGCGATGTCGCGCTCCCAGCCCATGCCGATCAGCACATGGCTGGGCTCGCCGGTGCCGGCCGCGCAGGCCGATCCGCTCGACACCGCGATGCCCTTGCGGTCGAGCGCCATCAGCAGCGCTTCGCCTTCCCAGCCAGCGACGCCGCACTGCACGGTGTTGGCCAACCGCGGGCTGCCGTTGCCGAAGATCGTGATGCCGGACAGCGCCCGCAGGCCGGCTTCGAGGCGCGCCTTCAACTCGGTCCAGCGGGCGACGCGTTGTCCGACTTCCGCGGCGGCCAGTTCGCAGGCTGCGCCGAAGCCGACGATCGCCGCGAGGTTTTCGGTGCCGCCGCGCAGGCCGCGCTCCTGGCCGCCGCCGTGCAGCTGGGTCAGCAGCTCGACGTGCGAGCGCACCAGCAGCGCGCCGACGCCCTTCGGCCCGTACAGCTTGTGCGCCGACAGGCACATCAGATCAGCACCGGTATCGGCGAACGAAAAGGCCAGCTTGCCGCCGGCCTGCACGGCATCGACATGGAACAGGCCGCCCGCGTCGTGCACCAGCCGCGCGGCACGCGCGCAGTCCTGGATCACGCCGGTCTCGTTGTTGGCCAGCATCAATGCCGCGACCTGCACCGGGCCGCGCGCCAGCTGCGCTTCGAAGGCTGGCCAGTCGACGAGGCCGGCGCGGTCGATGGCGATCGTCTCGACCTGCCAGCCGTGCGGTCGCAACGATTCGGCGGCTTCGAGAATCGCCGGATGCTCGGTCGCGCCGTACAGCACGCAGCTCGGCACGCGGCCTTCGGTCAGGCCTTTCAGCGCCAGATTGTTGGATTCCGTCGCGCCGCTGGTGAAGGTGACTTCCGAGGCTTCGGCGCCTGCCAGTGCAGCCACCTGCACGCGTGCCGCCTCGATCGCGTCGCGCGCCGCACGGCCGTAGCGGTGGACGCTGGAGGCGTTGCCATACGGCCCGGACAGGTACGGCAACATCGTCTCCAGCACCCGCGGGTCCAGCGGCGTGGTGGCGTTGTGATCGAGGTAGATCGGCATGGGCGAAGTTTACCGCTCAGCCCAGCTTGATCTCCCGCAGCCGCTCCCAGAGGTAGTCGTTGGCGGTGATCGGCACCGGGTAGCGGCTCGGGTTGTCCGGCGTGATGCAGGACGGCAGCACGTCGATCAGGAAATCCGGATTCGGGTGCAGGAAATACGGCACCGAGAACCGCGCCCGACGAGCCGCAGCGCCTTGCGGATTGACCACCCGATGGGTCGTCGACGGATACACGTGGTTGCTCAGCCTTTGCAGCATGTCGCCGATGTTGACGACGATGGTGTCGCCTTCGGTAGTGATCGGCAGCCACTCGCCACGCCGGCTCAGCACTTCCAGCCCGCCCTCGCTGGCGCCGACCAGCAGGGTGATCAGGTTGATGTCCTCGTGGGCGCCGGCGCGCACGTTGGGAATGTCATCCGAGGTGATCGGCGGATAGTGGATCGCCCGCAGGATCGAATTGCCGTGGTCGATCCTGTCGTCGAACCAGTGCTCGTCAAGGCCGAGATTCAGCGCCAGCGCCGCCAGCACCTGCCGGCCCAGTTCGCCCAGTGCCTCGTACAGCGCGTAGCCGCGGGCCTGGAAGTCCGGCACTTCGGCCGGCCACAGGTTCGGCGCCATGATCGCCGCGTAGCGCGAATCGCGCGGGATCTCGCGGCCGATGTGCCAGAACTCCTTCAGGTCCGGCAGCGAGGCGCCCTTGGCGGTCTCGATCTTGAACGGCGTCAGCCCGCGGGTGCCGCCGGGGCCGGCGGCGTAGCGGCGCTTGATCTCTTCCGGCAGCGCGAAGAACTGCTGGAACACCCGGTAAGCCGCGTCGATCAGCGCCGGCGCGATGCCGTGATGGCGGACGCCGCAGAAGCCGTACTCGCGATAGGCCGCGCCCAGTTCGGCGACGAAGGCGGCACGGTCATGCTGCCAGCGCCGGAAATCGAGCGTCGGGACGCCGCTCACGGCTGCGGCTCGACGGCCTCGGGCGGACGGTACTTCGGCTCCTGCGGCAGATGCGGGAAACGCTTGTTGGTCGGTTTAAGGCCCAGCGCTTCCTCGATCGAGGTCAGGATGCCGCGCACGATGTTGAACTCGTGGCTGTCAGGTGCGGCGCGACCGAACATCCGGCGCATCCGCCGCATGATGTAGCGCGGCGCTTCCGGGTCGATGAAGCTAGTCGAAATCAGCACCTTCTCCAGATGGTTGTACAGATGCTCCATCTGGCCCTGCGGCACCGGCTGGTGCTCGGGCATCTCCGGCAGCTTGGCACCGGCGGCCAGCCGCAGCTCGTAGGCCATGATCTGCACGGCGGCGGCGAGGTTCATCGAGCCGAACTCGGGGTCGGTCGGGATCGCCACCGCTTCGCGGCAGTGGTCGAGTTCCTCGTTGGTCAGCCCGATCCGCTCGCGGCCGAAAACGATCGCGATCCGCCCCGGATGCTGGCCAGCGGCCAGCCGGGCCACGCATTCGCGCGGTTCGGAAAACGGGATCGACACGTAGCGCACCCGCGCCGTGGTGGCGATCACGTGTTCGCAGTCGGCGACGGCGTCAGCCAGCGTTTGGTGGATCGTCGCGCCGGCCAGGATGTCGTCGGCGCCGGACGCCAGCGCGGTGGCTTCGGGATCGGGAAAGCGGTGCGGTGTGACCAGCGCGAGATCACGCAGGCCCATGTTGCGCATGGCGCGCGCGGCGGAGCCGATGTTGCCCGGATGATGGGTCGCCACGAGTACAACGCGGATGCGGGATAATAGTTCCACTATCTGATTCATCGACGGCAAAGCCGGAAGTTTCCGGCTTTGATCGTGCGGACGCCAGTCTTGCGCCGCAGCCTCGTTCACCGGACCCGCTTCCCCGCCATGCATCCGCTCGTCAACATCGCCGTCAGTGCTGCCCGCTCCGCCGGCAACTTCATCATGCGCAGCCTCGACCGGGTCGATCAGCTGACCGTCGAAAGCAAGGGCCGCAACGATTTCGTGACCCAGGTCGACAGGAGTGCCGAGGCCGAGATCGTCAAGATCATCCGCAAGGCCTATCCGCAGCACGCGATCCTCGGCGAGGAAGGCGGCGCCAGTGGCAACAACGAAGTGGTCTGGATCATCGACCCGCTCGACGGCACCACCAATTTCCTGCACGGCCTGCCGCATTTCGCGGTGTCGATCGGCATCCAGGTGCGCGGCAAGCTCGAGCACGGCGTGATCTATGCGCCCTGCACGCAAGACCTGTACTGCGCCACCCGGGGCTCCGGCGCCACCTTGAACAACCGCAAGATCCGCGGCAGCACCGCCAAGGAACTCGACAGCGCGCTGATCGGCACCGGGGTGCCGCTGAAGCCGGAACTGCTCGACGCCTACCTGCCGATGCTGAAGACCATCGCCGGCAACTCGGCCGGCATCCGCCGCGCCGGCTCGGCCGCGCTCGATCTGGCCTATGTCGCTGCCGGCCGGCTCGACGGCTTCTTCGAACTGGATCTCAAGCCCTGGGACATGGCCGCCGGCATCGTGCTGGTGCAGGAAGCCGGCGGCACCGTCACCGACCTCTACGACGCCCGGGGCGACGTGATGAGCAGCGGCCACATCCTGGCCGCACCGCACAAGTTGCACGCCCAGCTGGCCGAAGCCCTGCGCGGCGTGGCGCGGCCGATCGAGCCGGCGACGGAAGCCTGAAGGCGAGAGCTAGGTCGGCGGCAGCCGTTCCGGCCGAAGCAGGCGCTCGGTCCGCATCACGTGCAGCAGGTACACGGTGTCGGCATCGACCCGGTAGATGACCCGATACGGTGGCTCGATCAGCTGCCGATGGAATTCGCTATCGAACTCAGGAATTCGCGTCCCGCTCCGCGGGTGCAGCGCCAGCTGTCCCGCGTGCCGGTAGACCCGCGCCACCAGCGCACGGGCGGCCTGAGGATTGTCGAGCGCGATGTAATCGGCGATCGCTTCGAGATCTTCGACTGCCGGCTCGGTCCAGATCAGTCGAGCCATCGACCCAGGCGGCGTCCGGCAGCTTCATGGCTCAGCACCCGGCCATCGTCGATGGCGCGTTCGCCACGAGCGATACCTTCCAGCACGTCCAGCTTGCGCTGCAGGGCTTCGAAGGTGTCGGTGTCAACGAGGTAGGCGCTTGGCAATCCGTGCTGCGTGATCAGGATCGGCTGGCGATCGCGCGCCAGATCCGCCAGCAGTTCGCTGGTCTGCTGCTTCAGCGTGGTCACGAGTTCGGTGCGCATGTTTCTGATCCTAGAGTGCCAATACCGGCCTCGCAATCGGCCGCGCGCCGCTACTACCGCTGCGAAGGCCTGAAACGACCAGGCCCCGCTGGTAGCGGGGCCTGGTGGACAACGAAAGACCTCGGTGCGCCTCAGACCACCGCGCCGTCGTTCTCGGCCTTGGCCTGCTTTTCGGCGCGGACCTTCTCGTCCTTTTCTTCCGGCGGCAGCAAGTCGTCGCGGGTGACGCCGAGCGCGACCGCAAGCCCGGTCGAGACGTAGATCGACGAGTAGGTCGCGACGATCACGCCGACGATCATCGACACCGAGAAGCTGTGCACCGTCGATCCGCCAAGCGTGAACAGCGCGACGCAGACCAGCAAGGTGGTGACGTGGGTGATGATCGAACGCAGCAGGGTCTGGTTGACGGACAGGTTCACCACTTCGAACACCGTCGCCTTGCGGGTCTTGATCAGGTTCTCGCGCACGCGGTCGAAGATGACGATGGTTTCGTTGTTCGAATAGCCGATCAGCGCCAGGATCGCCGCCAAGGTGGTCAGATCGAACTCGACCCAGGCCAGCGACAGGAAGCCGAGCACCATCACCGCGTCGTGGACCAGGGCCGCGATCGCGCCGATCGCGAACTTCCATTCGAAGCGGAAGGCGATGAACGCGGCGATCAGGCCAAAGGCCACCAGCATCGCGATGGAGCCTTTCTCGCTCAGCTCCTCGCCGACCTGCGGACCGACGAATTCGACACGGCGCATCTCGACACCAGCCTCGCCGGCACCGACCGCTGCCAGCACCTTGGTGCTCAAGCTGGCCGAGGTTTCCGAGTTCGGCGGCAGGCGGATCAGCACCGTCGACGAGCCGCCGAAATACTGCACCACGCCGTGCTGGTAGCCGCCCTTGGCGAGGTCCTCGCGGACCTTCTCGAGCTGCACGGACTGCGGAAACGCCACTTCGACCAGCACGCCGCCGGTGAAGTCGATGCCGAAGTTCAGGCCCCGGAAGATCACCAGCAAGATCGAGGCGGTGGTCAGCAGCGCCGACAGCGCCAGGCCAACCTTGCGCTGGCGCATGAAGTCGAACTTCGGAACATTCGCGAACACTTTCATTGGCTCAGCTCCGGGTTACCAGATCGGCAGATCTTTGAGGTTGCTGCGCTTGCCGAACACCCAATGCGCCAGCGTGCGGCTGCCGACGATGGCGGTGAACTGCGAGGTCACGATGCCGATGGCCAGGGTGATCGCGAAGCCCTTCAGCGCACCGGCGCCGAGGAAGAACAGGATCAGGGTGCCGATCAGCACGGTGACGTTGGCGTCGGCGATGGTCAGGAAGGCACGGTCGTAGCCGGCGTCGATGGCCTGATGCGGCTTGAGCCCAGCGCGCAACTCCTCGCGGATGCGCTCGTAGATCAGCACGTTGGCGTCCACCGCGATGCCCATGTGCAGCACGATGCCGGCGATGCCGGGCATTGTCAGCGTGGCCTGGAACAGCGACAGCACGGCGGTCAGCAGCAGCAGGTTGGCGGTGAGTGCTGCGATCGCGAACAGGCCGAACACGCGGTAGTAGACGACCATGAACACCATCACCAGGCCGAGGCCCAGCAGTGCGGCCGACATGCCACGGCGAATGTTGTCGGCGCCGAGGCTCGGGCCGATCGTGCGTTCCTCGATGATCTCGATCGGCGCTACCAGCGCGCCGGCCTTCAGCAGGTCAGCGAGGTCGTGGGCTTCGCGGCTCGACAGACCCGTGGTCTGGAAGCGGCTGCCGAAGACGCCGCGGATGGTCGCGGCGGAAATCACTTCCTGCACGTCGCGACGCTCGCGGATGGCGTCGCCCCGGGCGTTGTAGGTGGTCTTGATCTCGGTCTCGCGATAGACCACGGCCATCAGCTTGCCGACGTTCTTCGAGGTGAAATCCAGCATCCGCTTGGCGCCGCTGGCGTCGAGCGTGACGCTGACCGCCGGTGTGCCCGACTCATGGTCGACGGTCGGCTGGGCGCTGGTCAGCTCGGCACCGCTGGCGATCGCTTCCCGCTTCAGCAGGAACGGCCGGCGGCTGCCGCGCTCGTAGTACAGCTCGTCGCCGAGCGGGATCACGCCGCTGGCGGCGGCGGCATTGGCGTCGGCGTTTTCGTCGACCGCCCGGTACTCGAGGGTAGCGGTGGCGCCAAGCAGTTCCTTGACCCGGGTCGGGTCCTGCACGCCGGGCAGCTGCACGACGATGCGGTCGGCGCCCTGGCGCTGGACGATCGGCTCGGCAACGCCGAACTGGTTGACGCGGTTGCGCAGCGTGATCAGGTTCTTGTCGACGGCGTCGTCGATCAGCTTCTTGGCGGCGATGTCCGACAGCGCCACCTGCAGCGCCGGCCCGGCGGCATCCGGCGGCGTGCTCAGGGTCAGGTCGCGGTTTTCCTTGGCGATGGCGCTGCGTGCCTTGTCGAGCCGGTCGGCGTCGGCGAATTCGATGACGATCGCCTCGCCGGCCTTGCGCCGTCCGGTGTAGCGGATGTCCTGATCGCGCAGCAGTTTGGGCACGTCGTTGATCAGCCGTTCGACGGCGGCCTTCTTGACGTCTTCCACCGCCACCTGCAGCAGGAAGTGCACGCCGCCGCGCAGGTCGAGGCCGAGCGCCATCGGCTTGCCGCCGAGCGCTGACAGCCACTTCGGCGTCCGCGACGCAAGATTCAGCGCGGTGACATAGCCCTGCCCATCGAGATCACGCTTCAGCGCATCCACGGCCTTGAGCTGCGCTTCCGGCGTGCCGAAGCGCACGACCCACTGGCTGCCTTCGAGCGCCGAGCCGGAGGTGCTCAGCTTTTCGGTGTCCAGCGTCTTGGCCACGGTGTCGCCGAAGCTGGCCGGCAGCGGGTCACCGGAGCTGGTGCTGATCTGCACCGCGAGGTCTTCGCCATAGAGATTCGGCAGCGCGTACAGCGCGCCGAGCAGCGTGACGATGACAAGCGTCACGGGCTTCCAGAAAGGGTAGTGATGCATGGCGGTTCGTCGGGCTGCGGGGGGCGGCGGCGTTGACGGCGCGCCGGGATACGCGGTCAGCGGGTCGGTCAGCGGCGGCGGTCGATCCGGCGGGCCGCCGGGGCAACCGCCAGGCGCTGGGAACTACAGGTTCTTCAGCGTGCCCTTCGGCAGCACGGTGGTGATCGCGGCCTTCTGGAACTTGACCTCGATCTTGTCGGCGACTTCGACGGTCAGATAGTTCTCGCCGATCGCCGTGATGCGGCCAGCCAGGCCACCGCTGGACACCACCTCGTCGCCCTTGGCGAGCTTCGACAGCATGTCGCGGGTTTCCTTGGACCGCTTCATCTGCGGCCGCAGCAGCAGGAAGTAGAACAGCGGCAGCATCACCAGCAGCGGCCAGATGGAGGCCAGCAGGCCCGGCGGCTGCGGCGCGGCAGTCTGGGCGTGGGCAACCGGGATCAGCAGATCGAGCAATTCCAGCACGTCGGAAACCTGGGCAGGCGGCAAATGGGGCTGGATTATGCCACACGGCCTTTTGCCGACCGTCCGCGCCGGAAGCGCACCGCAGCGGCGGTTTGCGGCGGTCGTCCGCGGCCGGAAGCCGGCTGCGGCAGTGCTAGCATGCCGACCCGTTTCCCGCTCGCCCCGCCTTCCGATGACCGCAACGCCCCCGCTGCCCTCGCGCGATTTCCGGACCGCCGCGCTGATCCTGGTCGGCATCGCCGCCGCGCTGGCGCTGGCCTGGCGTGCGCCGTCGGACCTGCCGCCGCCGGTGGTGGCCGCCAGCGCGCCAGCCCCCGGACCGGCGGGAACCCCGGCGGCCGCATTCAATCTGGATACCGCGATGCGGCTGGCCGGCACCCAGGTGCCGCCGGAGCTCGACAGCTTCTATTTCTTCGCGATGCTGGAGCCGGCGCCGGAAGCGCAGGACATCGCCGAACTCGGCAGCAAGATGCAGGCGGCCGCCCGCGAACGCGACTACCTCGGCGTGGCCGGGCCAGACCCGGAGCGCAACCGGCGCACGCTGCTGGCGGCGCTCGAAGCCCACCACGGCGAGGACCTGAGCGGCATGATCCTGATCTACCTCGGCCCGGACCAGCACCGCGCTGAAGTGGCGAGCGCGGCCCGCGCCGCCGGCGTGGAACTCCGCTTCGTCGCCTACCCGGAAGCGAGCACGCCGCTGTAGGCCCCGGTCGTCGAAAGTTCGGGACATCCCCAGCACCGGGCTGTCCCGCAGATGACGCAGCGCCGGCCGATGCCGGAGGCCTTCGTGCTAGCCTTTCACCTGAACGACCGGTTTATCCGCGCCGCCTTGTCAGGTGCCCAGGCGCGAGGCGGCGCCGATAAACCCATTCCATCCTGAACCGGAGTTGCTTTAGTCATGGCGACCTACGCTGCGCCCGTGCGCGAAATCCAGTTTGTCCTCAACGACGTCCTGAACGTCGGTTCCCTGACCGAGATGCCGGCCCTGGCCGATGCCACGCCGGACACGCTGAACGGCCTGATCGAGGAAGCGGCCAAGTTCATCCAGGGCCAGGTGGCGCCGCTGAACGCGCCCGGCGACGCCGAAGGCTGCAAGCTGTCGAACGGCGAAGTGACGGTGCCGAAGGGCTTCATCGAGGTCTACAAGCAGTACCAGGAAGCCGGCTGGGTCGGCATCGCCAACCCCAGCGAATGGGGCGGCGCCGGGCTGCCGTATACGCTGGCCAAGGTGATCGACGAGATGCTGTGCTCGGCGGATGTCGCCTTCGCGCTGTACCCGGGCCTGACGGTCGGCTGCTTCGAGGGCATCCTCGCCAGCGGCTCGGACGAGATCAAGCAGAAATACCTGCCGAAGCTGGCGACCGGCGAATGGACCGGCACCATGTGCCTGACCGAACCGCAGGCCGGTTCCGACCTCGGCGCGGTGAAGACCAAGGCCACGCCGAACGGCGACGGCTCGTTCTCGCTGGAAGGCGGCAAGATCTTCATCACCTCTGGCGAACACCAGATGGCCGACAACATCATCCACTTCGTGCTGGCCCGGGCGACCGACTCGCCGGCCGGCGTGAAGGGCCTGTCGACCTTCGTGGTGCCGAAGTTCCTGGTCAATGACGACGGCACGCTCGGCGCCCGCAACAAGGTCACCTGCACGTCCATCGAGCACAAGATGGGCATTCACGGCTCCTGCACCTGCTCGCTGCAGTTCGACGGTGCCCAGGGCTGGCTGGTCGGTGCGCAGAACACCGGCATCCAGAACATGTTCGTGATGATGAACCTAGCGCGCATCCTGGTCGGCATGCAGGGCCTCGGCCTGTGCGAGCTGGCCACCCAGAACGCCATCGCCTACGCCAAGGACCGCAAGCAGGGCAAGGCCTTCAACGGCGGCGCGACGATCATCGACCACCCGGACGTGCGCCGGATGCTGCTGACGATGAAGGCGACCACCGAAGGTGCCCGCGTGCTGGCCTACGAGACCGGCATGTACGTCGACATGGCGCACCACCACCCGGACCCGGCGGTCCGCGAGGAAGCCAACGACTGGGTCGAACTGAACACGCCGCTGGTCAAGAGCTTCTGCACCGATGCGGCCGTGGAGCTGGGCTCGACTGCCGTGCAGGTCTACGGCGGCCACGGCTTCATCCGCGAGCACGGGGTCGAGCAGATCATGCGCGACGCCAAGATCCTGTGCCTCTACGAAGGCACCAACGGCATCCAGGCGATGGACCTGGTGCGCCGCAAGCTGATGATGCACAACGGCCGGCTGGCGCAGCGCTTCTTCGCCAAGGTCCGCTCGGAATCGACCGGCGATGCGCCGCTCGGCTTCATCGCCAAGCCGCTCCGCGAAGCGCTGGACGAGCTGGAAAAGACCACCGCCTGGCTGCAGGAATCGTTCAAGACCAATCCGGACGATGCCGGCTTCGGCGCGGTCGACTTCCAGCGCGCGTTCTGCCTGACCTATCTCGGCTACAACTGGCTGCGCATGGCCAAGGCCGCGATCAACACCAACGACGAGACCTTCAAGGCCCAGAAGCTGAACACCGCGCAGTTCTTCGCGGCCCGCATGCTGCCGCAGGTGATGAGCCTGTGCGCCAACGTGCGCCAGCCGGCCAGCGAGCTGATGGCGCTGGACGCGGCCAACTTCTGAGTTCGCCCGCGCGGCATCATCGATGAACCCGGCGGGCCGACGACGAGTCGGCCCGCTTTCGTTGCATCCCCGTCACCGGAGTCTGCGATGTCCTCGATCTACGATTTCAGCGCCACCACCATCGACGGCCGATCGGTCAAGCTCGACGCCTACAAGGGCAAGGTCCTCTTGATCGTCAACGTCGCGTCCAAGTGCGGCTTCACGCCGCAGTACAAGGGTCTGGAAGAGAGCTACCGCAAGCTCAAGGACCGGGGCGTCGAGATCCTCGGCTTCCCCTGCGACCAGTTCGGTCATCAGGAGCCGGGCGACGAGAAGGAAATCCAGCAGTTCTGCTCGCTGACCTACGACGTCAGCTTCCCGATGTTCGCCAAGATCAAGGTCAACGGCGACGACGCCCACCCGCTCTACAAGTTCCTGAAGAGCGAGGAGAAGGGCATCCTCGGTTCGGAAGCGATCAAGTGGAACTTCACCAAGTTCCTGGTCGGCAAGGACGGCGAGGTGCTGAAGCGCTACGGCTCGATCGATACGCCGGCGTCGATCGCCAAGGACATCGAGAAGCTGCTTGCCGCCTGAGCCGGACGCAGCTGCTGCCCATGCGTGAACTGCGCGATGCGCTGATCCTCAACGGCCTGCTCGCCGCCGGCGGCTGGGCCGCGTTCCAGTACCTGCACACGCCAAAGCTCGGGCTGGCGGTACTGGCGCTGGTGATCGGCTACAACCTGCTGCTGCCGCTGTTCGCGCGCAGCAGCGGCCACGGCCACTGGTTCGGCCTGTGGGCCTTTCTGCTGCCGCTGTCGGTGTTCCAGGT
Organism: Gammaproteobacteria bacterium; assembly: GCA_026398815.1. Taxonomy (GTDB): domain Bacteria; phylum Pseudomonadota; class Gammaproteobacteria; order Nevskiales; family Nevskiaceae; genus Nevskia. The sequence continues at coordinate 38,575 of JAPLSA010000010.1, read as the reverse complement.
GGTGCCGGACTGGGTGCTGTCGCAGCTGGTCGGCATCCTGCACTTTCCGGATCTCGGAGCGCCGAGGATCGGCCAGCATGTCCCGGCCTACATGGCCGGCATGTGGGTGATTCCGCTGTTCTGGGTGCTGCTGGCGGCACGCGGCTCGGTGCCGCTGGCCGGCGTGCTGGCGCTGCTGGTGTTCGGCGCCTCGGAATGGGCCGCGCCGGTCTTCGATCTGTGGCGGCCGCGCAATGTCGGCAGCCATTACGGCATCGCCGACTACGTGCTGCTGCCCGAGGCGCTGCTCGGCGCCGCCGCGGCCTACGCCTATCGCGAGACCGGCCATTCCGGCATCGCCGTGCGGATCGCCGCTGCAGCTGCGGTCAGCGTGTTCTATACCGGCGCGCTGGTGGTGTCGTACTTCCTCATCGAGCGCGCGGTGTTCTGAACGCGCTGCGGCAACCGGCACCGGCCGGCTGCCGCAGCGTTCTGTAGCGATTGCCGAACGCTACTTGCGATGCGGCTTCGCCAGCGCATCGACCTTCGCCTTGACGGCCGGATCGCGCTCCATCGCAGCAAAGATCTCGGCGTAGCGATCGGCGCTCATGCCCTTGGCCTGGATGGCCTTTTCCATCTTGTCGGTCGCTTCGTCCTCGAGCTTCTCGGCCTCGGCGGCCGTGGTCGCGGCTTCGCGGCGGGCCAGCATTGCGGTGTTGATCCGGTTCACTTCGACCGAAGCCAGCACGAACTGCTGCAGTTCCCGATCGCTGGGCGCAGCCGGCGTTGTGGCAGCGGCGGCGGCCAGCGACAGGCCGAGCGCCATCAACGGCGCGATGTGGCGAATCTTCATGGTGTGTCCTCGCAAGGGCGGGCCTGTTCCAGCGCCCGCGTTGGGGTCGTCCGCGCCGCCACGCCCGGTCATCGGACCGGCGTGCCCCGTGCGGGGCAGCGGCTGCGGCTACCTGTTACCGACCCCGATGCTGCGGGCAAGTTCAGCCCGGCTGCCCGCTCACGGCGCGGCCGCCGCTTCCGCCGCACGCCGCGACTGGCCTTCCGGCCCGGCAAGAAACGCCGCCGAGAAGGCCGCGAAGCGGCCGGCCTCGATCGCCGCGCGGATCCGCTTCATCAGGTTCAGGTAGTAGTGCAGGTTGTGGATGGTGTTCAGCCGCGCGCCGAGGATCTCGTCGCAGCGGTCGAGATGGTGCAGGTAGGCGCGCGAATACTGCGTGCAGGTCTCGCAGTCGCAGGCCGGATCGAGCGGCCCCGGATCATTGCGGTGCCGGGCGTTGCGCAGCTTGATCACCCCTTCGGAGGTAAACAGGTGGCCGTTGCGGGCGTTGCGGGTCGGCATCACGCAGTCGAACAGGTCGATGCCGCGGCCGACCGCCTGCACCAGATCGCGCGGCGTGCCGACGCCCATCAGGTAGTGCGGATGGTTCGCCGGCAGGGTCGGCCCGATCGCGTCGAGCACCTTCAGGCGTTCAGGCTCCGGCTCGCCGACCGACAGGCCGCCGACCGCATAGCCATCGAAGCCGATCTCGGTCAGCCGCTGCAAGGATTCGGCGCGCAGGTCGACATGCATGCCGCCCTGGACGATGCCGAACAGCGCACCGCGCGGCCCGGCTTCCGGCAGCGGCGTGCCATCCGGCGGTGGCGGCGCCGCTTCCGGCGTCCAGGCCTCGTGCTGGGTCTTGCAGCGCGCCGCCCAGCGCGCCGACAGCTCCATCGACTTGCGCGCCTCGTCCGGCGTCGCCGGGTACGGCGTGCACTCGTCGAACTGCATGATGATGTCGCTGCCCAGCGCATGCTGGATCTCGATCGATTTCTCCGGCGACAGGAACACCTTGTCGCCATTGATCGGCGACGCGAAGTGCACGCCGGCCTCGGTCAGCTTGCGCAACTCGGCCAGGCTCCAGACCTGGAAGCCGCCGGAGTCGGTCAGGATCGGGCCGTTCCAGTTCATGAAGCGATGCAAGCCGCCGAGCGCGCGGATCGTTTCGTGACCGGGCCTGAGCCACAGGTGGAAGGTATTGCCGAGAATGATCTGGCTGCCGGCCGTGCGCAGTTCGCCCGGCGTCATCGCCTTGACCGTGCCATAGGTGCCGACCGGCATGAACTGCGGCGTCTCGATGCTGCCGCGCGGGAAATGCACGCGGCCGCGCCGGGCGTGGCCATCGGTGGCAAGGAGTTCGAAGCGCATGAAATCGGTCGGCCGCTGGGAAGGCCGCGATTATCCGGCATCCGGCGGCTATGATCCGCGCACTTCCTTGACCGCCTGGAACGCCATCCGATGATCCGCCTGCATACCCATCCGTTCTCCACCTTCGCCCGCCGGGTGAAGATTGCGATGCTGGAAAAGAACATCCCGCACGAGGACGTTGTCGTCGATCTCGCCAAGCGCCAGCAGCGCACGCCGGAATACCTGGCGCTGAATCCGTATGCCCGGGTGCCGACCCTGGAAGAAGACGGCTTCGTACTCTACGAGTCGTCGGCGATCCTGATGTACTTGGAGGACGAGTACCCGGAGCCGGCGCTGGTCCCGGCCGGCGCCAAGGGCCGCGCCGAAGTCGACATGCACCTGCGGCTCTGCGATGCCCAGATGGCAGCGCCGGCCGGCACCATCATCTTCCAGAAGCGTTTCCTTCCCGAAGCAAAGTGGAACCTCGACGCGATCGGCAAGGCTTCGGCGGACATCGCCCGGCATCTGGCGATCCTCGACCGCCAGCTCGACGGCGTCGATTTCCTGGTCCACGACCGCTACACGCTGGCCGACATCGCCTACATCCCGTTCCTGCATTTCTTGCCGCTGATGGTCGATCCGGCGACCGTGCCGGCCAATGTCGCGCGCTGGGCCGCCGAGCTGCTGGCGCGGGCGTCGAGCCTCGAAACCGTACCTGCACAGTAAGCCGATGCGCCTACCCGCCACCGGCCATGTCCCGGCCGCCACCGTGCGCTTCTGGGCGCTGCTCGACACCGGCGTGCTGTCGCTGGCGCTGCCGTTCACCGCGCCGCTGTTTCTGGGCGCGCTGTACGCGCTGAACGGTGTGCTCGGCGGCGCCTCGACACCGCCGTCCCTGGACCCGTTGGCGCTGTTCTTCGTCAACCTGAGCGGCGTGATGGTGCTGGTCTGGATCGCCGCCCGGCTGCTGCATCCGGTCGGCGTGCTGGCGCTGATCGACACCGTCGGCCGGCTGCTGGTGTCGGCGCTGATCGCCTACTACGTGCTCGCCGAAGGCGCGATTCCGGCGCTGTGGCTGTTCGTCGGCACCGAACTGGCCGGCGCCATCGCGCAGGGCCGGGCGCTGCTCAGACGGCCGGCATGAACACTGCCGGTCACGGCGCACCGCTGGCGAATCACCAATGTCCGCTGTGCGGCGGGCCGAACGGCTGTGTGCCGGCCGCCTGCGGCCGTTTCGACGTGGCCTGCTGGTGCACGGACCTGCAGATTCCACCGGCCACGCTGGCGCGCGTACCGGAAGACCAGCGCGGCCTCGCCTGCCTGTGCGCGGCCTGCGCCGGAGCGACGACCGAGGCCCGCGCATGATCGCCGTCATCGCCGGCCTGCTGTCGGCCGCAGCTCTGATCGCGATCAGCCGCGCGCTGCGCGCCGAACGCTGGCTGTACGCGCTGAGCCTGCTGGTGCTGCCGGCGCTGTACGCCGGCTTCGCGCTGCTGGCGGATGCACCGGACATCGCTGTTCACGAGCTACGCGTCGGCCTGCCATATCTGCTTGGCGGGGTGGTGCTGGCGCTGCTCGGCCGGCGGCATCCGGTCGCGGTGACAGCGCTGGTCGCCGCGCTGTGGCTGCTGCACGGCGGCTATGACGCGATCCACCCGCAGTGGTTCGTCAACCCCGGCGTGCCGTCCTGGTATCCGCTGTACTGCGCCAGCGTCGATGTCGCGATCGGCGTCTATCTCGGCTGGCTGGCGCTGCGGCTGGCTCAACCGCCCCGGAACGGCGTGACATCGAAGTAGTCGCGCCACTCGGCGATCTTGCCGTCACGGATCTTGAACACGCCCATCAGCGGGATCGTGAACAGGGTGACGCCGGCCGAGTTCTTCAGGTAGTCGATGCGCTCGGTCATCACCGTATCGCCGTGAGCGACGACGCCGAGCATGTCGACACCGATGGTCGCCAGGTCCATCTGGCTGCCCATCGCCGCGAAGAACGCCACCGCCTCGTCCGGCCCGGTGGTCTTCGACATGCCGACGTTTTCGTAGGCGCAGTCGGCGGTGAACCAGCGATGCACGCAGGTCTTGAAGGTGTCGGGCTGCTGCCATTCGGCGATGAAGGCGGTGACGATCTCGGTCGGGGTCATGGCGCGGAATCTCTTGAGCGGTCTGCCGGGCTGGCGCAGCGATCGTAGCGAGCCCGCCACACCGGCAGCCAGACGGGCCAGCACCCGCAGGCGGATGCGATCATCGCGGCCCTCGCCTTCCCTGCCCGCTGCGACCGATGCCCGCCGTTCTCCACCAGCCGCTGCCCGCTATGCCCGGCGTCCACCTGCGCATCGTCGATGACCACGGCCGGCCGCTGAGCATCGACGCCGTGTTGGCGCACTGGTGCGCCGCCGACGATGACGGCCTGCGCCGCTGCTGGACCGACACGCTGCGGGCCCTGCCGTACCGGGCCTGCTTTCTGGAACTGCCGGCGCTGCAGCCGGCGATGCTGGCGCAGCCGTTCGAGTGCGTGGCCCTCGATGCCCCGCAGCTGGCGGCCGTGCGTGGCCCGGCCGATCGCGACAGCTTCCGGCGCGCCTTCGTGATCGACGACGGCACGCCGTTCGCGCACTTCGACAACCTCGGCGGCGACGCGCTGCTGATCGCGCCGCGCCCGCCGGCCGATGGCAGCGACTACCGCCACCTGCTGGAATTCCTGCGCCGTGCGCCGGCCACCGATGCCGAGGCGCTGTGGCAGCGCATCGCCGCGCTGCTGCCGGCGCGGCTGGCCGCCGGGCCGGTCTGGCTCAGCACCGCCGGGCTCGGCGTCAACTGGCTGCATGTGCGCCTGGACCAGCGGCCGAAATACCTTCAGCACCGGCCGTACGCGCAGCTCGGCTGAGCGGCCGATTGCCGCGCCGCACGGGCGCTTGCGATGATCGCCAACCCGATGCGCGCCTGACCGGAGCCCGACCATGCTGAGCCTCAGACCGAACTGCGAATGCTGCGACCGAGACCTGCCGGCAGACACCGCCGACGCCCGCATCTGCTCGTTCGAGTGCACCTTCTGCGCCGATTGCGCGACCACGGTGCTGGCGGGCCGCTGCCCGAACTGCGGCGGCGAGCTGCTGGCCCGGCCGCGTCGCCCGGCCGATCGGCTGGCGCGCTGGCCTGCGTCGACCGAGCGGGTCTTCAAGCCGGCCGGCTGCGCCGCCGCAGCCGCATCGGGCGCGCAGCAATGAGCGGCTCGCGAATTGCCGCCGTCGCGCTCCTCGCGCTGCCGCTGCTGGCCGGGGCCGCCGACGCGCCGCGTCCGCAGCCGATCCTGCCGGCCGAACTGAACTGGACGGCGTCGAAGCTGATTCCCGGCCTGCAGTCGGCCTGGCTGATCGGCACCGAGCAGGGCAACGGCCCGTACCTGATGCGCGTCGAACTGGCCGCCGGCACGCGGATCTTCGCGCACCGCCACCCGGACACCCGGGCCACCACCGTGCTGCGCGGCACGCTGTACGTCGGCTTCGGCGAAGCGGCGGATGACGCGGCGCTGGTGGCGATTCCGGAAGGCGCGGTCTATGTCGCGCCGGCCGAGATGCCGCACTTCCTGTGGGCCAAGGAGGGGCCGGTGCTCTATCAGGAAAACGGCATCGCACCGACCGGCACCGTGCCGGTCAAGCGCTGAGCCGGCGGCTTCAGGCCGGCCCGGCCGCCGCCAGCGCCGCCAGCCCTTCGAGCACCAGGTCCGGCCGCAGCTGCCAGCCACCGTCGAGATGCGGCGCCAGCGTTTCGGCATCGCCGCCGATCAGGTAACGCGGCCCCGGATGGCGCGCGGCCAGCCGGTCGAGCAGGCCGGCGCAGGCGTGCAGCGCACCCTGCCGCACGCAGGCATCGGTATCGCGGCCGAGCCCGGCGGTGAACTGCTGCGACGGACCCGATGCCGCGAACCGGGTCGCGCCGAGCACGGCGGTCTGGGCCGTGACCAGACCCGGCGCGATCACGCCGCCGAGATGCTGGCCGCGTGCGTCCACGGCATCGAAGGTCAGTGCGGTGCCGGCACTGGCGACGCAGCTTGCTGCGCGCTCACGGCCCCAGATCGCCAGCAGCGCCAGCCAGCGGTCGACACCGAGCCGCGTGGCGTCCTCATACGCCAGGCGCAGGCCGGCCAGTCCATCGACCGGCCGCGCGAACCGCGTGGGCAGCCGGTGGCGCACGCCGAGTGCCGCTGCCAGCCGCTCGCCGGCCGCGTCGCCGGTGACATTGGCGATCCAGGCCTCGTGCAGGCCGTCCGGCAGCGGCAGCCATTCGACCAAGGCCGCCGGATCACCGCCGTGGGCCAGCGCCTGCACCGGCGCCAACCCGCCGTCACCAGCCGCCACGGTCCACTTCAGCCGGGTGTTGCCGACATCGATCAGCAGCCGCGCGGTCATCCCGGCCCCAGCCGGACACTGACCTCGCCGGCATGCAGGTGCTGGCGGCGGCCGTCCGGCGTCTCGACGATCAGCGCGCCATCGTCGTCGATGCCGCAGGCGACGCCGTCGATCTCGCTGCTGCCGGCGCCGATGATCCGCACCGGCCGGCCGGCAGCGAGATCGAGCCGGTTCCAGTCATCGAGGAAGCCGGCGAAGCCGCTCGCCTCGAAGTCGCGCAGCGCGGCGGCCAGCGCCACCAGCAGCTGGGCAGCGAGCGCGTTGCGGGTGGCGCGCGGACGGTCGGCGGCGTCCTGGGCGGCATGCACGCTGATCCACGGCTGGCCGAGGTCGGCGGCCTGGGCGGCGGTCATCGACAGGTTCAGGCCGAGGCCGATGATCACTCGGCAGCTACCGCCAATCTCGCTGCGGCTTTCGATCAGGATGCCGCCGAGCTTGGCGTCACCGATGCGCAGATCGTTCGGCCATTTCAATTGCACGCCATCAAGCCCGGCAGCCGACAGCGCGCGCGTCACGGCCACGCCGACCGCCAGCGGCAGGCAGCCGAGCTTCGGCGGCCAGCCGGCGAAGCTCCAGGCCAGCGACAGGTACAGGTTGGCGCCGAACGGCGAACGCCAGTCGCGCCCGCGCCGGCCACGGCCGGCGGTCTGCGCTTCGGCGAACAGCGCCTGCGGATCATCGGCGGACGGCGCTTCGATCAGCCGCTGGTTGGTCGAGTCGACCCGCAGAGCGACCGTGACCTTGCGCAGCGGCGGCGGTAGGCCGATGCGCGCGGCATCGAGCCGTTCCAGCGGCACGCTCAGGCGATAGCCGAGGCCGGGCCGCGCCTCGATGTCGAGCCCCCAGGCCTCGATCTGGCTGATCCGCTTGGCCAGCGCCGCGCGGGTGACGCCGGCCGCCTGGGCCAGCGCTTCGCCGGACAGCCAGTCGCCGGACGCCAGCGCGTCGACCAGCGGCAGCAGCGCTTCGTCGTCGAGCGCGCGGGTCACGAGCGGCGCTTGCCGTCGAACAGCCGGCCGAGCACGCGGGCCTTCTCGAAGCGCGATTCGCGGCCCTGGAACAGGCGCACGATGTTCTGCCGGTGCTTGAACAGGATCAGCGCCAGCATGGCTGCGGTGAACGCGCCTTTCAGACTCAACGCGCCGTCCCCGAAGCAGGCGACGTAGAACAGCGCGACGACACCGGCGCTGATCGAGGCGAGGCTGACATAGCCGCTCAGCATCACCACCAGCGCGAACGCGGCGATCAGCCACGGCGCGGCATTCGGCAGCAGCGCGATGAACACGCCGGCCAGGGTCGCCACGCCCTTGCCGCCCTTGAACTTCTGGAACACCGGATAGCAATGGCCGAGAGCGGCGCCGACGCCGCAGAGGTAGGGCAGCATCGCCGGATCGGCCGCCGCGCCCGGCAGCGGCCACGGCAGGCCGGGCAGCACCAGTGCGGCGAGCACACCCTTGCCGATGTCGATGGCCAGCACGCCGAGCGCGAACTTGGCACCCCGGGTGCGCAGCGCATTGGTGGCGCCGACATTGCCGGAACCGCTGGCGCGCAGGTCGCTGCCGCCGGCCAGCCGGCGCATGACATCGCCGCCCATGACGCCGCCGAGCAGGTAGGCGAGCAGGAATTTCGCGATCAGCTCCGCCATCGTCAGGCGCCCAGCCAGGCCTGGCGTCGCGCCAGCGGCTCGCCGTCGACATCGGCCAGGGTCAGGGTCCAGGTGTCGGCGGCGGGCACGGCCGGCGTGATCGGCGCGCTCATCAGTTCGTCGCCACGGAACCAGCTCAGCGATACCGGCGCGCCGGGATGCAGCGCTTCGAGGCGCAGCGCCCAGTTGCCGGCGGTGATCTTCAGGCCGTCGATGGCGACCAGCTGGTCGCCGCCGGCCAGCCCGGCGGCTTCGGCCGGCGAGCCGCTGAACACCGTGGCGATGGTCACGTCACCGGCACGCAGGCTCAGGCCCAGCGTCGTTGCCGGGCTGCTGCGCGCATCGCTGCGGCCGCCTTCGTCGCTGGCGCCCGCGCTCGGCCGCAGGCTGGCGGTGATGCCGAACGCCGCCAGCAGTTCGGCCAGCGGCAGCTCGGTGGTGCCGCGCAGCCAGGCATCGAACTGCGGCTTGAGATCGAGCCCGGAAATCTCGGCCGCGACCGCTTCCAGGCCGCCTTCGGGCACGCCGATGTCCTGCGCGCCGTAGCGCGTCCACAGCGCTCGCATCACGTCGTCCATCGTCACGCTGGAATGCAGGCGCAGCCACAGGTCGAGGCACAGCGTGGCCAGCGCGCCCTTGACGTAGTAGTTCACCGCCGCGTTCGGCGTCTGCTCGTCTGGCTGGTAGTGCTTGATCCAGGTTTCGAAGCTGGCCTCGGCCAGCGTCTGGACCGTGCGGCCCGGCGTGCGCTGCAGGCGGGTGGCGGCTTCGGCCAGCAGGTCGAGATAGACCGGTGCGTCGATCAGCCCGGCACGCAACAGCATCAGGTCGTCGTAGTAGGAGGTGACACCCTCGTAGGCCCAGAGATCCTCGCTGTAGGCCTCGGCGGACAGGTCGTTGTCGGCGAAGCGGGCGGCGGTGATCCGCTTGACGTTCCAGAGGTGGAAGTACTCGTGGCTGACCAGGCCGAGGAAGCCGCGATAGCCCTTGCGCAGGCCGCTCTGCCCCGGGCGCGGCAGCGCATCACGGGCGGTGACCAGCGCCGTGGACGTGCGGTGTTCCAGGCCGCCATAGCCATTGCCGGTGACCTGGGTCAGGAACAGGTACTGGGCCATGTGCGGCTGTTGTCCGAACAGTTCGCGCTGCACATGGCAGACCTTGGCGATGTCGGCGGCCAGCCTCGGCAGGTCCGGCTCGCAGCGGCCGGACAGGATCAGGCTGTGCGGAATGCCGTCAACGTCGAAGACGATGCTCTGGTAGGCCGCCATCTCCACCGGGCAGTCGATCAGTTCTTCGTAGCTGTCGGCGCGGTAGACGCCGAAACCGTCGTCGGCAACGTCCACCGGCGCCAGTGCCGTGGCCAGCTTCCAGCCGGGGCAGAGGGCTGAGTCCGGGCGTTCGATCTGCAGCTCGAAGCCTGCGGTCTCGGCACCGGCCGGGCAGTAGAACAGCGAGCTGCCGTTGAAGAAGCCGCGCCGGGTGTCGAGCCAGGCCTTGCGCACCGAGTTGTCGAGCGCGTGCACCGCGTATTCCAGGCGGATGCGGCCCTGCCCTTCGACCCGGAAGCGGCCCTTGTCGAGCCGGGTGATCGCCGCCGGCCGGTCGTCGACAAACGCCTTCAGCCCCTGCACGTGCTTGGCGAAATCGCGCACCAGGTAGCTGCCGCGAATCCAGTTCGGCAGCCGCAACAGCGGCGCGGTTCCGGGGCAGTCGAACTGCACGGTGACGTGGTAGCGGTGCGCCGCAGGATCGGCGCTGACCTGGTAACGGATGGTGGACAAGACGGGCTCGCGAGAAACCGGCGGCGGGGATGCGTGATGGTAGCGCCGGCCGCTGCGGGCCGGGCTGCCGGCGCGCTGGAGAACTGTCCTCAAACTGACAAGGAAACGAAACATCGGCTGGCTAGCCTCCGGGGCTCTTGACGTTTCAGCGCGCGACAACCACGCGCCTTTCCATCCGGTCAGCCCAGGAGCCAGCCATGCACGACAGCGACAGCAGCGAGCGAACCGCCCATCGTCACGACGATGACATCTGCACCAACGAATCGAACAACCCGACGCTCGAAAGCATGGTCAACGCGCGGCTGTCGCGCCGCGAGATGCTGGTCGGCGGCCTCGGCGCCGCCGCCGCCTTCACCGCCGGCAGCGCCGGCCTGCTGGCCAGCGCGGACGCCAAGGCGCTGCCGGCCGGCTTCAGCTTGAGCTTCAACCCGGTGGCCAAGAGCCTGGCCGACGTGGTCAGCGTGCCGGCGGGCTACAGCGTCACCGTGCTGACGCCGACCGGCGAAGCGCTGACGCCGTCGACGCCGGCCAATGTCGGCGACGGCAGCGAAACCGGCGATTCCTACGCCTTCCGCTCCGGCGACCACCACGACGGCATGTACTACTTCGGCCTGAGCGCCGACGGCAGCCGCCCGGACCCGCGCAACTCGCGCCGTGGCCTGCTGTGCGTGAACCACGAGAACATCACCCAGCCGTTCCTGCATCCGAACGGCGCCACCGTGGTCGGCGGCGTGCGCACGGTCGCCGATGAAGTGGTCAAGGAAATGAACGCCCACGGCGTCAGCATCACCGAACTGGTGCCGGGCCCGTCGCGCGCCACGCCGGTCGCGTTCAACCGCAACTCGCGCTTCAACCGCCGCATCACCTCGCTGACCGACATGGTCATCAGCGGCCCGGTGGCCGGCGATGCGCAGCTGGTCACCCGCTACTCGCCGAACGGCACCCGCACGCGCGGCACGGTCAACAACTGCGCCAACGGCTTCACGCCCTGGGGCACCTATCTGACCTGCGAGGAAAACTGGGCGTTCTACTTCCGCCGCTCGGCCACCGACAACGCCAGCCGCAGCGCTGCCGAAGTCGTCGCGCTGAACCGCTACGGCCTGACCCAGGGCGCGGCCGGCAACTACGGCTGGACCACGGTTGCCCCGCAGGACCCGAACGACACCCGCTTCTCGCGCTGGGACGCCACCGTCAGCGGCGCCACGGCGGCCGACGACTTCCGCAACGCGCCGAACACCTTCGGCTGGATCGTCGAGATCGATCCGTACGATCCGCAGTCGACGCCGCGCAAGCGCACCGCGATGGCGCGCTTCTTCCATGAAGGCGCCTGGCCGGCGAACTTCGTGCCGGGCCGTCCGCTGGTCTATTACATGGGCTGCGATTCGCGCGGCGAGTACATCTACAAGTACGTCTCCGAAGCACTGCTCGACCCGCGTGACTTCGCGCGCGGCGACCGTCTCGCGGTCGGCGACAAGTACCTCGACCGCGGCACGCTGTATGTCGCCCGCTTCGACGCCACCGGCACCGGCAGCTGGATTCCGCTGCTGTTCGGCAGCAACGGCCTGGACCCGAACAACGCGATCTACCCGTTCCGCTCGCAGGCCGACGTGCTGCTGCACGCCCGCCTGGCGGCCGATTCGGTCGGCGCGACCAAGATGGATCGTCCGGAATGGGGTGCGGTGAACCGCACCAATGGCGAGGTCTATTTCACGCTGACCAACAACTCGCAGCGCGGCGTCGGCACCGGCCCGGCGGTGGACGCGGCGAACCCGCGTTCGTATGCCGACCAGAAGGGCGCGGTCACCCAGCGCGGCAACGTCAACGGTCACATCATCAGGTTCCGCGAGGCCGGCAACAATTCGTCGGCGACCTCGTTCCGCTGGGACATCTTCGGCTTCGGCGCCGAGGCGGGCAGCGATCCGGCCACCGTCAACCTGTCCGGCCTGACCGACGTCAACGACTTCTCCAGCCCGGACGGCCTGTGGTTCGGCCGCGATACCAACGACTCCAACGGCCTGCTGTGGATCCAGACCGACGACGGCGCCTACACCGATGTCACCAACTGCATGCTGCTGGCGGCGGTGCCGGGCAAGGTCGGTGACGGCGGCGCGGTGACGATCAACGGCCAGCAGACCTTCGTCGGCGCCAAGGCCAGCGAATCGCGGCTGCGCCGCTTCCTGGTCGGCCCGAAGGGCTGCGAACTGACCGGCCTCGACACCACGCCCGATGGCCGCGTGCTGTTCGTCAACATCCAGCACCCGGGCGAGAACACGCCGGCGGCGCAGATCGGCAATCCGGAAGCCTACGAAAGCCACTTCCCGGACGGCGGCCTGAGCCGTCCGCGTTCGGCGACGCTGGCGATCGTCAAGGACGACTTCGGCATCGTCGGCCTGTAAGGCAGGTCTGCCCCGCGGCGGAAGCACGCGGATAAGCCCGTCGGCGCAAGCCGGCGGGCTTTTTCTTTGGTGGCCCGCCGATCGCTGCCGACGCCATGAAAAAAGCCCGCCTTGCGGCGGGCCTTCAGGCGACTTCAACGCCGGTGCGGCGGGCGTGATCAGTACAGGAAGCCGTTGCGCTTCGGCGGCGACGGCGACACCGCCAGCGAACGGATCTGGCGATCGCCGCCAATCGTGGAGCCTCCGTTGTTCGAGGCGGCGTCCGAGGTATTGCCGTCGGCGAGATCGATCTCGTAGAAGCGCGCCGTGTTGTTGCGCTCGGCGATCGCGACATAGGCGATGCCCAGATCTTCCGGCTGGTCGCCGCGCTCCCGAACGATGTCGAATCCGGCGGCCGACACGAACTGGCGATCCAGCACGCCGAGCGAGGTCAGCACGCCGGCATTGGTGACCCGCACCAGACTCTGGGTCGTGAAGTCGAGCCCGTACAGCGTGGTCGTGGTGGCATCGACATCGTTGTTGGAATGCGCGACCGCTGCGAGCTGGGGAATCTCGCCGTCATTGGTATCGCTGTCGTTGTAGCGCAGGACCGTGCCGTCGCTCTGGATCAGCGCACCGGTGTCCGGATTGATCCTGAGAATGTTGGTGTCGGTGCTGCTGCCGCCCGGCTGGTAATCGATCACCCGGATGAAATCCTGCGCCGGATTGATATCCATCACCGGCTGGTTCAGCACTGCCGGCGCGGTCAGGAACGGCGTTGCGCTGACCAGGGTCGCGAGGCCGGTATCGGCGTCGATGGTGGCAATCCGGCTGCTGCTGGTCAGGCCGTACAGCAGCCCGTTCTCGGTCCGGAAATCGATCTGCAGCACGGATTCGCCGCTATCGAGCCCGGTGATCGTGACCTCGTTCTCGATCGAACCGGGGTCGTCGGTCTGGAACTTGATCAAGGTGCCGCTATCGGTGACGGCATAGGCATCGCGGCCATTCATGCAGCCGGTGATCGCTGCGGCAGCCGCCAGCAGCAGGCTGGCGCGCAACAGGAAACGGAAGCGGGGCAAGGGCATCGGGGAGTCCTGTTCGGGGCGGGTGCCGGCGGGTCCGGGTCGGCGGCATCATAACGGCCCTTCAGTGACATTTCCGTCGGCCCGCAGTTCAGCACTGACAGCGCCGGCCATGCCCGTCAGCACAGCGGTTCCGCTACGCTCGCGACCCCGACGCCCGCCCCGTTTGCCGATCCGATGACCGACTCTCTCAGCCTGCGCGCCCGCCTGTTCGGCCCCGTTTCCCAGTTCCTGCTGCAGCCCGTGCTGGCGGCGCCGGCCGAGCAGCTGCGGCCGAAGCTGGAGCGCATCGCCGGGCTGATCACGCGCATCCCGCGCGGCGTGACGATCGAGCCGATCACGCTGGCGGGCCGGCCGGCCGAAAAGCTGACGCCGAAGGACCGCGCCGGCACCCAGGTCATCTATTACCTGCACGGCGGCGCCTATCTCGGCGGCAGCCCGCGCACCCATCGCGGCATGCTGGCGCACATCGCCAAGGCGGCGGCGGCCACCGTCGTCGCGATCGACTACCGGCTGGCGCCGGAGCATCCGTACCCGGCGGCGCTCGACGATGCCGTGGCCGGCTGGCAAGCGCTGCTGGCGCAGGGTCTGCGGCCTGCGGATCTGGTCATCGGCGGCGATTCGGCCGGCGGCAACCTGGCGCTGGTCACCGCGATCGCGCTGCGTGATCGCGGCCTGCCGCAGCCGTCCGGCCTGGTGCTGCTGTCGCCGTGGACCGACCTGTCGTCCAGCGGCAGCTCGATGGGCACCCGCGCCGAACGCGACCGCCTGCTGACCGTGCGCGGCATCGACCGTGCCGCCCGCCAGTTCGCCGGCGGCCTGCCGCTGACCGATCCGCGCCTGTCGCCGCTGTTCGCGAAGCTCAACGGTCTGCCGAAGACGCTGATCCAGGTCGGCGACGACGAAGTGCTGCTCGACGATTCGCTGCGCCTGGCCGAAGCGGCCGGCAAGGCCGGCGTCGACGTCACGCTCGAACATCGGCTCGGGCTCTGGCACGTCTGGCAGGTGATGGCCGGCTGGATGCCGGAAGCCGATCAGTCGATCGCCGCGATCGGCGCCTTCGTGCGCGGGCTGCAGCGCTGAGCGTTCATCCGGGCCACAGCCAGGCCGCGCCGCGCACGCCGCTGGCGTCGCCGTGGCGGGCCGGCAGCAGCCGGGTCACGACCTGGTCGCTGAACACCCAGCGGGCCCACAGCGCCGGCACCGTCTCGTAAAGGCGTTCGATCCGGCTCAGGCCGCCGCCGAGCACGATGACATCCGGATCGAGCAGGTTGATGACGCTGGCCAGCGCGCGGGCCAGCCGCTCCTGGTAGCGCGCCAGCGTGGCGCTGCAGGCGGCATCGCCTGCCGCTGCTGCCGCGACGATCTGCTCGCCGCTCCAGGCCACGCCGGTCAGGTCCCGATGGTCGCGCGCCAGCGCCGGCCCGGACAGCCAGTCCTCGATCGCCCCCAAGCGGCCGTCCCAGCCGAGCGGGCCGGGCACCTCGTGCCAGTCGACGCGCGGCCACGGCATCGGGTTGTGGCCCCATTCGCCGGCAATCGCGTTCGGCCCGCTTCTGAGCCGGCCGTCGATGACGATGCCGCCGCCGACTCCGGTGCCGAGGATCACTGCGAACACGCAGGCCGCGCCGGCCGCCGCGCCGTCGTCCTGCGCCTCGCTCAGGGCCAGGCAGTCGGCGTCGTTGGCCATCCGCAGCGCACGCCCCAGCGCGGCTTCCAGATCGGCCTTCAGCGGCCGCTCGTTGAGGCAGGTGGAATTGGCGTTCTTGATCAGGCCGCTGAACGGCGAGATCGCGCCCGGATGGCCGATGCCGACCGGCAGCCGCTGCGCGCCGACCTCGCGTTCCAGATCGGCCACCAGTGCCGCGACCGCCGCCACGGTGGCTGGGTAATCGCCGGCCGGCGTGGCGATGCGCCGGCGAGCGATGATCTCGGTCGCGCCGCGCAGCACGATGCCTTCGATCTTGGTGCCGCCGAGGTCGATGCCGATCCGGAGCATGCGCGTCGTCAAAAATGGCCGGGCCGCAGTGTAGCGGCGGCTTCGCGCCAGAGCGCCGTTCAGCTGCCGGCGCTGCAGCGGGCGCAGATGCCGCTGATCTCGATCACCCGCTGATCGATCGCGAAACGGTGCGCGTCGGCGTGGCGGTTGAGCAGCGCGTTGATGCCGGGATCCACCGCTTCGTCGACCGCCCCGCAGCGGGTGCACAGGAAGTGGATGCCGTCGTGAACCGTGCCCGGCCTGCTGCAGGCGCGGTAGGCATTGGTGCTGGCGATGCGGTGCACCAGCCCGTGCTGGGTGAGCTGGGCGAGCGTGCGGTAGATGGTCTGCGGATAGATGCGCTGGGCCACCTGCGGCTGCAGCGTCTCGATCAGCTCATACGCGGTGCGCGCCTGCGGCGACGCCAGCAGCTGGGCGTAGGCCTGGCGTGCGAGGTCCGGCAGCTCGGCCAGCAGCGCAGCGTCGGCCGGGTGGCCGGGACAGCAGTTCGCCGCCGCCGCGCGGGCTGCAGCACCCTGCCCGCGCGCCGGCTTCAGCCGGCCGAGAGTCGGGACGGCGGGCGCGACGGGCATGACGGGTTTCGCGGCTCTGGGCATGGCAGGTGATGGCGGCAGGACGCCGGCAGTGTCGCATCGCCTCCGCTGCGGCGTCCTGCCAGAGCTCAGGCGGCCGCGTCTTCCTCGGCAGCCGGCGCCGACGCCAGCGACCACGCCGGAAACGGGTCCGGCAACGCCTGCCAGCCCTGCGGCCCGAGCGCCATCTCGCGGTCGTCGAGCAGGCACCGGTCCAGACGGGCGCGCAACGCGGCTTCGTTGATGTCGATGCCGATGAACACCATTTCCTGCCGCCGGTCGCCGAACTGCGGATGCCAGTCGCGCATCATCGCGGCGCGCATGTCGGCTTCGTCCGGCAGCGCCGCCAGCGGGCTCGCCCACCAGAAACCGGCCGCCTGATGCTGCAGCGCCGCGCCGGCCTGATGCAGCTCGCCGGCCCAGTCCATGCGTGTCGCCAGCCAGAAATGGCCCTTGGCGCGCAACACGCCTTCCCAGTCGCTGTTCAGGAATTGCATGAAGCGTTCCGGATGCAGCGGCCGCCGGACCCGCCAGACGAAACTGCCGATGCCGTAGGCCTCGGATTCCGGCAGGTGTTCGCCGGCCAGTTCGCGCGCCCAGCGCGGGTTCCGTTCAGCGGCTTCGAAATCGAAGCGGCCGGTAGCGAAGATGTCGGTCATCGGCACCTGGCCGTGATCCGCCGGCACGATCACGGCGCCCGGATTCAGCGCCCGCACCACCGCAATCACGTCACGCCGCCGCGCCTCGCTGACCTCGGAAAACTTGTTGATGACGATGGTGTCGGCGAACTCGATCTGGTCGGTCAGCAGGTCGACCAGCGTGCGCTGGTCGTCGTCGCCCGCGGTGTCGCCGCGATCGCGGAGGAAATCGGTGGATACGTAGTCGCGTAGCAGGTTCACCGCATCGACGACCGTCACCATGGTGTCGAGCCGGGCGACATCGGCAAGTGAGAAACCGGCCTCGTCGCGAACCCGGAACGTCGAGGCGACCGGCAGCGGTTCGGAGATGCCGGTCGATTCGATCAGCAGGTAGTCGTAGCGACCCTCGGCGGCAAGGCGCGCGACTTCGCGCATCAGGTCTTCGCGCAGCGTGCAGCAGATGCAGCCGTTGGAGAATTCGACCAGGGCTTCCTCGGTCCGGCTGAGCGCCGCGTCGCCGTTGCGGATCAGCGCGCCGTCGATGTTGACCTCGCTCATGTCGTTGACGATCACCGCGACGCGGCGGCCTTCGCGGTTGCGCAGCACGTGGTTCAGCAGCGTGGTCTTGCCGGCGCCGAGAAAGCCGGACAGCACGGTCACCGGCAGCGGAGGTCGCGGTGCAACCGGGTGGGAAACGGGCGAAGTCATGGCGGCAGCAGTCCTGTGATGAGACGGGTTTTGTTATACAGTAACATCTGTTATACAGTAACATCGATTCGACCCGCGTTGTCCCGACCACATCCGCGTAACGCTGTCCGCCGCCGTTTCCGGACGGCCGCACCTGCTGGCCGATATCACGCCCCACCCCGCGTTCCGCCCATCCCGCCGCCCGTGACCCTGCGCCTGTCCCTGACCGCCATCCGCCACCGGCCGCCCGGCGCCGGCGAGATCCTGCTTGACGCCCTGCAGCTCGCGGCCGGCGAGGCCTGCCTGCTGCTCGGCCCGTCCGGCAGCGGCAAGTCGACCTTGCTGGCGATCGCCGCCGGCCTGCTGGCGCCGCAGCACGGCGAGGTCGTGATCGATGGCCAGCCACTCGCCGCGCTGTCGCCGGCCGCCAGCGACGCCTGGCGCGGCCGGCGGATCGGCTTCGTGTTCCAGCATCTGCATCTGGTGCCGTCGCTGACCGTCGCGGCACAGCTCGGCGCCGCGCGCCATTTCGCCGGCCTGGCGCCCGATCCGCAGGCGATCGCGGCGACGCTGGCGGCGCTTGATCTCGGCCGCCTCGCCGGCCAGCGGCCGGCCGCGCTCAGCGGCGGCGAAGCGCAGCGGGTCGCCATCGCCCGGGCGGTGGTCAACGGGCCGGGGCTGATCCTGGCCGACGAGCCGACCGCGCATCTCGACGACGACAACGCCGCCCGGGTGCTCGACCTGCTGCTCGCGCAGGCGGCGCGCTGCCACGCGGCGCTGCTGATCGCCACGCACGACCAGCGCGCACGGGCGCGCATCGCCCGGCAGCGGCGTCTGCCGAAGCTCGGCGGCGCGCAGCCATGACCCTGCTTGGCCTGGCGCTCGCCGACCTGCGTCACCGCCGGTACGCGCAGGCGCTGCACGTGCTGCTGATGGCGTCCGGTCTGGCACTGCTCGTGGTGCTGCTCGGCGTCACCGCGCAAGTCGGCGACCGGCTCGATCGCAACAGCCGCGGCATCGACGCCGTGGTCGGCGCCAAAGGCAGCCCGCTGCAGCTGATCCTGTCGGCGGTCCACCACCTCGACGTTCCCACCGGCACGCTGCCGCTGGACGAGGTCGACCGTCTCGCCCGCGATCCGCGCGTGGCGGAAGCGATTCCGATCGCCCTCGGCGACAACCTGCGCGGCTACCGGATCGTCGGCAGCACGCCGGCGCTGATCACCCACTACGGCGCGCGTCTTGCCGACGGCCGGGCCTGGCAGGCGCCGATGGAGGCGGTGATCGGCGCCGATGTCGCGGCCAGCGGCATCGCGATCGGCGACGCCTTTCACGGCGTGCACGGCCTCGGCAGCGGCCGCGCACACGGCGGCGCGCCGTACCGCGTGGTCGGCGTGCTGGCGCGCACCGGCAGCGTCGTCGACCGGCTGGTGCTGACCGGCCTCGACAGCATCTGGGCGCTGCACGCCGCACCGGCGATGCGCCGGCCGGCCGCGACGGCCGCACCTGCCGCAGCCGATGACGACGACGAGCACGACGACCATCACGACGGCGACCCGGCCGGCAGCCATCGCGTGACCGCCGCGCTGATCCGCTACCGCAGCCCGATCGCCGCGCTGTCGTTGCCGCGCGAGATCAACGAGCGCAGCGATCACCTGGCGGCGGTGCCGGCGATCGAGACCGCCCGGCTGCTCGGCCTGATCGGCGTCGGCATCGGCGCGCTGAAGGCGCTGGCGGCCTTGCTGCTCGCGGCCTCGGCGCTGTCGCTGCTGGTGGCGATGGTGCAGACGCTCGACGAACGCCAGCACGACCTGGCGCTGTTCCGCAGCCTCGGCGCCCGCCGCAGCGCGATCCTGTGGCTGCTGTGGCTGGCGGCGGCTTTGCCAGCGCTGCTGGCGACCGTCCTCGGCCTTGCGCTCGGTCACGCCGGGCTCGGCCTGCTCGCGGCCGGCTCGCAGGCGGCCAGTTCGCTGGCGCTGGATCCGCTGCAGCCGGCGACCGGTGAAGCGCTGCTGGCTGCGCTGCCGCTGCTGCTGGCGACGCTCGCGGTGCTCGGCCCGGCCTGGCAGGTCTACCGCAGCGATGTCGCCGCGACGCTGGCGCGGACCCGCAGCCGATGAGCCGCCAACTGTCCCGGAGTCGTCGGCTTGCCGTTGCGGCGGCGGTCGCCGTCGCCGCTGCCGGTTTCTGGTTCGGCACCACCCGCCACCGCGCGACGCCCGCCAGCGCCGCGCCTGCAACGGACCCGGCGGAGAACGTCGCGATGCCGCCGCAGACCGGGCAGCCGTCTCCGGACGGCGGGCCCGACACCGATCCGGCCGCAGCGGCGACCGACAGCAGCGTTGCCACCAGCCCGGCGCGGCCGATGGTCCGCTACCGGAACGGCAAGCTCGTCGAGGACAACACGCCGCCGGTGATCCTGCTCAGCTCGGAGTTCGGCGAAACGCAGGACGGGCTGCTGACCGTGCCGGCCTATGTCGGCGATGTCAGCTATCTGTCCGCGCAGCTGCAGACCGAGGCGCAGCGGCCGATCGCCGGCCAGCCGCTGAGCGTGCAGTCGGCGCGCGGCAATCCGGTGCTGGTGATGACCGACCATACCGACGCCAGCGGCTACATCGACTTCCGCGTCCTGGTGCGCCATCCCGGCCGCGACACGCTGACCGTCACGGCGGCCGGCGTCAGCACGCGGCTGGTGCTGGACGTGCAGCGGCCGCCGAGCCGCGAATGGTTCGGCGAGCTTGACCTGCGCGGCGTCACGCCCTGGGATCTGCTGATCGATACGCCGCTGGACTACGGCCGCGACGGCGTCACGGCGCGGTTCCCGGCGGCGCTGCAGGCGATGGAAGGCAAGCCGGTGCGGCTGGCCGGCTTCATGCTGCCGCTGGAATCGGCGCTGACCCAGCGCCACTTCCTGCTGACCGCGAACCCGCCGGCCTGCCTCTTCCATCCGCCCGGCGGGCCGACATCGGTGGTCGACGTGCAGGCCGGCAACGGCATCGAGACCAGCCTTGACGCGGTGGTCATCGAAGGCCGGCTGCGGCTGGTCGCGCGCAGCGCCGACGGCCTGATCTACCGGCTCGAGAACGCCCGGCTGCTGTCGCGCGGCTAGCGGCCCGGTGCGCGCCCCGCGTGTTCGGCGGCCCACTCGCCGATGCAGCTGGCGACCTTGTCCGGATGGCTCAGCAGCAGCCAGTGGCCAGCGTCAATGGCGCGGCGGCGCAGCACCGGCACCCAGCGCGACAGCCCTTCGAACAGCTCCGGGCTGACGAAGCGGTCGCGCATCGGAATGATCAGCTGCACCGGCGCGATCGCGTGGCGCGGCTCCGGCCGCAGCAGGCGCGGCAGCACGTTGGCGCGGTACAGGTTGATGCCGTTGCGGCCGTCGGCGGTCTGCGTCGGGCTGGCGTCGACGACCGTGCCTTCCATCGCCCGGACCAGCTTCGACCAAGAGCGGCCGACGCCGAACCGCCACGCCGCCGGCGCGAACAGCGGCAGCTGGAAGGCGGCGATGTACCAGCTGCGGGCCAACTGCCGGAGCAGCTGCTGGCCCTTCCAGCCCGGCCGGGCGTGGGCGCGCAGCCAGTAGCCGACATGGTCCAGGCTCGGCCCGCTGATGCTGGTGTAGCTGGCGATGCGGTCGCGCATCGGCGACAGGGTGACGCTTTCCCAGCTCTGGATCGAACCCCAGTCGTGGCCGACCAGGTGAATCTTGCGGCCGGGTGCGACGGCATCGAAGACGGCGGCGAGATCGCCCATCAGTTCCAGGATGCGGTAGTCGCGGACGCGGCTCGGGGCGCTCGACTGGCCGGCGCCGCGCACGTCGTAGCTCACCACATGGAACTGGCCGGCCAGCCGTTCCGCCACGGCATCCCAGACCCGCGCGGAATCCGGATAGCCGTGGACCAGCACCAGGGTGGGCTTGCCACCGGCGGCGGAGCCCCATTCGTAGACGGCAAGGCGGACATCGCCGCGGGTAACGATTCGGGTGGGCGTCATCGGGATCAGGCAGGTGTACGGCTGTTGCGGGGCGCCATCATCGCCGCAGGCGGCAGCGCAGGGAAGCGGCGGCGGGCCGGGGCTCGCTATCATCGCCGCGCCCTTCATCCACCCGCTTCCGCAATCCGCATGGCCGACTCCGCTTCCCGTCCCGAACCCGCGCTGAACGTGCTCGGCGGCCTGCTGGCCAGCTGCTGCACCGACCCGATGACCGGCTTCTACCGCGATGGCCACTGCCACACCGGGCCGCAGGATGCCGGCCGCCATCTGGTCTGCGCGCGCGTCACCGCCGAGTTCCTGGCCTTCTCGCGCGCGGTCGGCAACGACCTCAGCACGCCGCGCCCGGAATACGACTTCCCGGGCCTGAAGCCGGGCGACCAGTGGTGCCTCTGCGCACGGCGCTGGCAGGAAGCCTGCGATGCCGGCATGGCGCCGCCGGTGGTGCTGGCGGCGACCAACCAGCGGGCGCTGGAATGGGTCGACCGCACACAGCTGTTCGCCCACGGCATCGATCGCCCGGCGGCCGGCTGAGCGCCACGCAGCCGCCGCGACAGCCTCGCCGCGGCCGGCGCCGGAGCCGCTTCCCGCGCCCGTGATGCGCGGAAAATTCCCAATCGCGTCAGATATTTGACGCTGATCCAGCGACTGGCTCCGGAGCCCGACCTTACGCGGCCCCGGAACGATCCGCCTGTCGGTCTCGGGCCGGCCGGGCTCAAGGGAATGCGCATCGTGCCGACATCCCGATGGCCCGCCACGCCTGCGGGACGGGTCTGTCACCGGAGGAGCCCGCGCCATGTCCCTGCCGTTCGCCCGCCGCGCCGCCGCCATCCGCCGTGCGCGCGGCTTCACGCTGATCGAGATGCTGACCACGGTCGCCGTGGTCGCGGTGACCACCACGGTCGGCGTGCCGGCGCTGAACGGCTTCGTCACCAGCAACCGCGCCGCCGGCCAGGTCAACACACTGGTCGCCGCGCTGAACTACGCCCGCAGCGAGGCCGTCAGCAGCGCCCGCGAGGTGTCGCTGTGTCCCTACCTCGAGAACGCCGCCGCCAGCGCGCCGGCCGACCGCTACCGCTGCAGCACGGCCACCACCTGGAGCCAGGGCTGGATCGTGTTCCGCAGCGTGCTCGACGAGGCCGGCAACGCCACCGGCAGCCGCGAAGTGCTGCGCGTGTTCGGCCCGCTGGCCAGCGGCGATGCGCTGACCGCGACCGTCAACACCGTCACCTATCTGCCGACCGGCTTTCTCGCCGATGGCGGCAGCAGCCCACAGTTCTCGCTGGTCCCGCAGGCCTGTGCGGCCGGCCAGCGGCGCAACCTGTCGCTGAGTCTGCAGGGCCAGGCGCATGTCGAATCCGCGCACTGCTGAGCCGCGCCGTGGCGCGCTCGGCCAGCGCGGCGTCAGCCTGGTCGAGGTACTGGTCGCCACCGTGCTGGTGTCGATCGGCCTTCTGACCCTGGCCTCGCTGCAGGCGCTGAGCCTGGGCCGCAGCAGCAGCGCCGCGCTGCGCACCGAGGCGGTCGGCCAGTCCTACGACCTGCTCGACCGGATGCGCGCCAACCGCGCGCAGGCGATCGGCGGGCTCTACAACCTGCCGTTCGCGCAGGCGCCGAGCGGCAGCACGCTGGCCAGCCAGGACCTGGCCAGCTGGAAGGCCGCACTCGATGCGACGCTGCCGGACGGCGACGGCCAGGTGCTGGTCGAGGCGCAGGTGGTGACCATCACCGTGCGCTGGCGCGACATCGGCGTGGCCGATGCCGCCGCGCCGGCCACCGTCAGCCTGCGGACCCAGCTGTGACGCCCCGGCAGGCAGGCCTCTCGCTGGTCGAGGTGATGATCGCGATGGTCATCGGCCTGCTGCTGCTGGCCGGCATCTACCGGGTGTTCCTGTCGACCGCCCGCACCGCGCAGACCACGCAGGCGCTCGGCGATCGCCAGGAAGCGATCCGCTATGTCAGCGCCCGCCTCGCGCAGGACGTGCGGATGGCCGGCTACCGGGGCTGCCTCAGCGATACCGGCGCGGTGCGCAACACCCTGAATCCGAACCCGGCGACCAGCGGCGGCACGCGCACGGCGTTCACCCACACCGATTTCCGCTACCGCTACGAGCGCTACGCCGAAGGTTTCGAGGCGGTCGGCGGCGGCTGGTCGCCGGGCCTGCCGAGCGGCTTCCCGGCGCCGCGCGCCGGCACCGACGTGCTGACCGTGCGCGGCCCGATCGACAACGAGCTGTTCACGGTCCGCAACATGGCCACCACCAGCGCCGACCTCGGCATCAACCTGATCACACCGGCGCCGCTGTCGGCCGGCGCTGTGGTGATGGCCAGCGACTGCGGCGGCGCGGCGATCTTCCAGATCAGCGGCACCGGCGTAACCAGCGTCGCCCTGCCGTCCGGCGGCAGCGCCAGCATCGCCACGCTGGCGCATGCGGCCACCGGCAGCAGCCCCGGCAACTGGAGCAACGATCTCGACCGCGCGTTCGCCGCCGGCGCGCAGCTGTTCCGCATGGGCGTGGTCAGCTTCTACATCGCCGACAGCGCCCAGGGCAGCGGGCCGGCGCTGTGGCGGCGCGTCGACAGCGACAGCCGCGAAATCGCTGCCGGCGTCGAGAACCTGCAGGTGCTCTACGGCGAGGACAGCGATGGCGACGGCGTGGCCGACGCCTACCGCCGCGCCGACCAGTTCGCCGACACCGCCGCCTGGCGGCGCGTGGTCGCCGTGCGGGTGGCGCTGCTGTTCTCCGGCACCCGCGATCGCGCCGGCTTCACCGACAGCCGCCGCTTCGACCTGCTCGGCGTCAGCGTCGGGCCGTTCAGCGACGGCCGGATGCGCCGCGTCGTGACCCTGACCCTGGCGCTGCGGAACCGCCTGCCATGAGCTGCCGGCCGCAACGCCAGCGGGGCGTGGTGCTGCTGGTCGGCCTGGTGGTGCTGCTGGTGCTGTCGCTGCTGGCGCTCGGCTCGATCCGCTCGACGACGCTGGAAGAGCGGATGACCGGCAACAGCCAGGATCAGCAGATCGCCTTCCAGGTCGCCGAGGCGGCGCTGCGCGAGGCCGAGGCGATTCTCGGCCAGCCGATGCTGCCGGCGTTCGTCGCCGTCGGCAGCACCGGCGCCGCCGGCTTCTATCTGGCCGATCCGCCGGACAGCAGCGCAGCGGCCAGCCGCTACCGCCCGCTGTGGCTGCGCACCGCCGCCGACACCCGCAATCCGGTCTGGCGCAGCGCCACGGTGACCGCCGATGCGCCGCCGCCGCCGATCGATCGGGCGCGCGGCGAATACCTGATCGAACAGCTCGACAGCGACGAGGAAGCCTCGCCCGGCGAAAGCCTGCAGGCCGATTCGGCCGAGGACCGCCGCGAACGGATCATCTACCGGATCACCGCCCGCGCCTGGGGCGCAGCGACCGCCGACCAGGCGGCTCCAGCGGTGCTGCTGCAATCCACCTTCAAGCGCTGATGCGCCCCGCCCGGAAGCCGACCATGCGCCTGCTCGTCCGCAGTCTCGCCGTTTCCAGCCTGCTGGCCGGCAGCGCGCAGGCGGCGATCACCACCTCCACCCAGCCGCTGTTCCTGTCGACCTCGGTGGCGCCGAACGTGATGCTGCTGTTCGACAACTCCGGCAGCACGCTGAACATGACCTGGGCCGATGGTTACGAGCCGTCGACCACCTATCCGGATTGGAGTCCGCGGACCTGCGGCAACAACAACAGCACCCGCTGCTGGCTGCCGACCGACGGCAATGTCGGCATGGACAGCATCGAAACCGGCAGCTGCTCGAACAGCCGCCGCGCCGGCCGCCTGAACGGCGGCGGCACCACCAAATGCTTGCTGCTACCGACGCCGGAGGGCACCAGCACCCGCTACACCGGCAACTACCTGAACTACCTGTTCCAGACCTACGCGACCAACAGCAACCTGACCACCGGCGCGATCCCGACCGTGACCCGGCTGGCCGCCGCCAAGACGGTGGCGACCAACATCGTCACCGCCAATCCGAGCCTGCGCTGGGGCCTGGCCCGCTTCAACCCGCCGATCTCCAGCGGCGACCAGGGACCGGGCGGCAAGGTGGTGGCCGCCTGCGGCAGCAGCCAGACTACGGTGACCAATGCAATCAGCGGGCTGGATGCCGACAGCAACACGCCGCTGGCGGAGACCTTCTACGAGATCACCCGCTACTTCCGGGGCCTGAGTTCGTACTACAACAGCGGCACCAGCTACACGAGCCCGGTGCAGTACCGCTGCCAGAAGAACTTCGTGATCGTGGTCACCGACGGCTTTCCGACCTACGACTCGAGCTTCCCGACCAACGACCCGGACGATCTCGCCAACGGCTTCGTGGCGCTGCCGAACTGGGACGCCAAGGCGCCGTCGACCACCGCCTCGACCTACCCGTTCTTTCCGCGCTACTCCGACGGCTTTCGCGGCCAGAGCGGCACCACCGAGGCGATGGAAGCCTGGTCGCTGTATCTCGACGACCTCGCCAAGTTCGGCTACGACACCGATCTCAAGACTTCCGGCAACGACCTGACCGGCACCAGCTACCAGGATGCCAACTTCAAGATCCAGCGTATCCAGACCTATTCGATCGGGCTGGCGATCAACAACCAGATGCTGCAGGACGCCGCCGAGTACGGCGCCGGCAAGTCGTACACCGCCAACAACGCCGCGCAGCTGCAGAGCGCGCTGCAGGCGGCGCTGAACGACATCGCCTCGCGCACCAGCGCGGCGGCGTCGATCGCCACCAACTCCACGCGGCTGACCGCCGACACCTCGATCTACCAGGCGCGCTTCGCGACCGGCGACTGGAGCGGCCAGCTGCTGGCGCTGCCGGTCAACCTCGACGGCAGCGTCGGCACGCCGCTGTGGGATGCGGCGAACCGCATCCCGGTGCCCGGCAGCCGCAACATCCTGACCTACGACCCGAACCTGGCCTCGCGCAGCCGCGGCCGCAGCTTCGCGTGGTCGCAGCTCAACAGCAGCCAGCAGGCGGCGCTGAACCAGGACGGCAACGGCGTCGTCGACAACCTGGGCAGCACGCGGCTGGCCTGGCTCAGAGGCGACCGCAGCAACGAAGGCGAAGCGGCCGGCAATTTCCGCAAGCGCAGCGCCACCACGGTGCTGGGCGACATCGTCAATTCCGATCCGGCGTTCGCCGGCAACCAGGACTACGGCTTCGGCCGCCTGCCCGGCAGCGAGGGCGGCAGCTACACCGCGTTCCGCGCCACCAGCAACTACCTGAGCCGGCCGCCGATGCTCTACGTCGGCGCCAACGACGGCATGCTGCACGGCTTCAAGGCCGCCAACGGCGACGAGCTGCTGGCCTATGTGCCGAACGCGGTCTTCGCCGGCCTGAGCCCGCTGACCGCGCAGACCTACAACACCAACCACCGCTACCTGGTCGACGGCGCGGTGCGGGTGCTCGACGCGCGCATCGACGGCAACTGGAAAACCGTGCTGCTCGGCACGCTGGGCGGCGGCGGCAAGGGCGTGTTCGCGCTCGACGTCACCGACCCGGCCAACTTCGGCACCAGCCAAGTGCTGTGGGAATTCACGCCGAGCACCGATGCCGACATCGGCTACTCCTACCCGCAGGCATCGATCGCCCGGATGGCCAACGGCAAGTGGGTGGCGCTGATCGGCAACGGCTACAACTCCACTGCCGGCAAGGCCGTGCTGTACGTCGTCGATCTCGACAACGGCACTGTCATCCGCAAGTTCGACACCTTCGTGGCCGGCGACAACGGCATGTCCTCGCCGATCCCGGTCGACACCGACGGCGACCGGATCACCGACCTGATCTACGCCGGCGACCTCAAGGGCAATCTCTGGAAGATCGACGTGCGCGACGCCAATGCCGCCAACTGGGCCTTCGACTTCGGCACCGCCGCAGTACCCTTGCCGCTGTTCACCGCCTGCAGCGCCGCGCCCTGCTCGGCGAGCAACCGCCAGCCGATTACTGCGCGGCCGGAAGTGGGCATCGCGCCGGACGGCGGCTACATGGTCTATTTCGGCACCGGCTCCTATTTCACGGCGACCGATAACACCGCCGGCACGATCGGCAACAGCTTCTACGCGATCGTCGACCGCGACGACGGCAGCACCCGGCCGAGCAGCCGCAACAGCCTGCTGCGGCAGACCGTGATCGCCGAGCTGCAGCAGGATTTCGGCAGCCGCACCGAGAAGGTCCGCGTGACCAGCAACAACGCGCGCACGACCGGCGATCTCGGCTGGTACCTGGACCTGCCCTCGTCTGGCGAACGCCAGGTGTCGACGCCGATCCTCAGAGGCGGCGCAATCATCTTCACCACCCTGATCCCGAACACCGCCGCCTGCGGCTTCGGCGGCGACAGCTTCCTGATGGAGATCGACGCGATCAGCGGTTCGCGGCGCGCCACCACGCCGTTCGACCTGAACCGCGACACCGCCTTCAACAGCGAGGACGAAGTGTTGGTCGGCGGCGTGCGCTACGTGGTCAGCGGGCGGCAGTCGAAGGAAGGGATCATCAAGACGCCGGCGATCATCGCGGCCGGCGCCTTCGAGGTGAAGCTGGCCTCCGGCACCACCGGCGGCATCGACACCACCATCGAGCCGCCGCCCGGTGTCGAGCCCGGAGGGCGCCTGTCATGGCGGCAGATCCGATGAACTACAGGACCCAGCGCGGCGTGACCCTGGTCGAGCTGATGGTAGTGCTGGTGATCGTCGGCATCCTGGCGGCGATCGCCCTGCCCGCCTACCAGGGCAGCGTCCGCAAGGCGCGGCGCAGCGATGCCCGGATCGCGCTGACCGAAACCGCACAGACCTTGGAGCGCTGCCAGACCCAGTTCGGCCGCTATGACGACCCGGCCTGCCCGGTCGCGGCCAGCTTCGCCAGCGCCGACGGCTATTACACGATCAGCCTGCGGGTCGACGCCGGCAGCTACCGGCTGCGCGCCGATGCAGCCGGCGTGCAGGCCGCCGACCGGGCCTGTGCCTCGCTGACGCTCGACAGCCTCGGCGTGCGCGCGGCGCTGGATGGCGACGGCGCGGCAGCCAGCGCCTGCTGGTAGCGGCGCGGCCGGCGGCCGCCGGCGATCAGGGCCGGCGGTTGCGAATCTCCACCACCTGCTGGAAGGTCGGCCGGTTGATCCAGCGGATCGCCGGCACCGGCAGCAGGCTCAGGCCGATGTGGCGGGTGGCGTCGTAGTCCTCCACCGTCTGGTCGGCCGCCGGATCGCTGCTGACCGCGCTGTAGACGCCGAGCGTGGTGCCATCCCAGTTGGCGAGGTTGTCGATGCCGCCAAGCCGCGCAAGTGCCGAATCGAGCGCCGCCAGCACCGCCGCGCGGCAGGCTGCCGCATCGCCGCCGCCGGCGCACTGCAGCTGCCGGTAGGGCGTGGTGCCCGGCACCGCCAGCGCGGTGTCGAGCACCCGCTTCAGGTGCTCGTACCAGCCGGAGATGTAGGCCGATCCCTGGGCGCGCGGCGCGTCGTAGCGACCCTGGGCGACGAAGCCGTCGTGGGCGACCAGCTGTGGCAGCACGGTATCGATCAGGTACGGATACCAGGCGTCCATCAGCACCACCGCCGGGCGGAAGTCGTAGCGACCATCGTTGTTGCGGTCGCGGCGCAGTGCGCCGAGCGCCAGCGGATAGCGGCTGCCGTTGGCGGCCGGGCCGATCCAGTCGCGCGAGTCCTGGCCGTTCAGCCAGCCCTGCATCAGGGTGACGACGCGCTGCTGGGTGTCGTTCAGCGGCCCGGTCTGCATCAGCGCCAGCAGTTCCGGCAGCACTTCCTGGCCCCGGAGATCGGCATAGGCGGCGTCGCCCATGATCTCGACCATGTTGGCGAAATCGAAGCGGCGGCCGCTGGCCTGGAAGGCCTTCAAACGCTCGGCCAGCAGATCGACGCGATGGGTCGGGCCGTAGCTGCCGTCGAAGTCGGCGGCCCACCAGCCGCCGGCCGGCGAATTGTTCCAGCTGGTGATCAGGCCGCCGGGCGGATTGATGGCGTTCGGATGGCCGGCGAACGACATGAAATCCGGCCATTCGAAGAAGCCCTGCAGCGGATCGCCGCTGCCGCGCACCACCGGCACCGAGCGGCTGGTGGAATACGCCGCGCCCGATTCGAAACGCGTGAAGTAGTCGGCAGGCAGGCTGCGGTGGCTGGCCCACTCGTAGCGGCCATCGCCCCAGACCGGCAGCTCCGGATGCGCTTCGGCGGCGCGCTGCGGATAGAGACCGGAGTGGATGTAGCCGACGTCGTCCTTGTCGACATACAGCCAGTTGAAGCTGCCGGTGACGCCGTTGAACAGCTGCTGGAAGCTGGTCGCGTCATGGACCACGCGGGTCGAGGCCAGCGCGAACGGCGCGATGGTGCCGATCTCGTCGAAGAAAGTGCTGCGCTGCTGGCTGATCACCACCGGCTGGCCGCTGACGGTGGCGGTCGCGAATACCGGGCCGTAATGGGTGCGCAGCACGTAGCGGCGCACGTCCTGCGGCAGCAGCGGCCCGCCGAGCGCAAGGCTGGCGACGGTCGGCCGGGCGCGCCATTCATCGACCCGCTTCAGGAACCGGCGGCAGACCATGCCGGCGCCGTCGCCACGGTCGTAGAGATAGCCGTCGGCATCGGGGAAGCCGTCGCCGTCGGCGTCGTCACGCGAGGCCGGGCGGCCGTCGAGGTTGCACATCCGCGACACCCGGGTGTCGATCAGATCCGACGAACCCGAGGTCGCGCTCCATGCGAAATCGACGCCGCGACCGATGTTGATGTACGGCAGATCGGCGAACACGATGCCGCGGCCAGCGAAGTCCTGCGGCGTGCCGCCGTTGGAGCGGATCGCGACTTCCCACAGCAGCTGCGGCACGAAGTAGCTGGCCTGCGGGCCCATCACGGCGATCGGATGACCGCTGGCAGTCTCGCTGCCATTGACCGCGATGAAGTTCGACATCCGCTCCGGCAGCGGGATGCCGGCCGCCGCCAGCGCCAGCCGCGCGGCCTTGCCGGGCGAAAGATCGGCGAACACGGTGCGCTTCGCCGGCGCCGGCAGGTCGGCCCGCAGCGGCACCACCGCGAGGCTCGCGGTGCGCGTCGGTGCCAGGCCGAACAGCGACGGGATCATCCGCAGCCGGTCGAGCGGCGTCAGCACCGGCGTGGTCACCGGGAACGGCAGCGGCAGCGCCGGGTTGGCGATCGGCTCGTTGCCGGCGGTCAGCACCACGCGCGGCTGCACGCTGCCGACGTCCCAGATCGCCGCACCGGCCGGCAGCGCCTGCGGGCAGGCTTCGTTCACCGAGCCCGGGAACTGGGTGGCGAAGTTCGCCGCGATCGTCCGGTGGGTATCCGGATCGCTGGCGTGGCGCACGTCGCGCCAGAACTCGCAGGCGGCGCGCGGGATGCTCGTGGCGCCGGCGGTGAACGACGGATCGAGCCGCTGCAGCAGCAGTTCGGAGGTGGCCTCGTTGCCACCGCCGACCGCGAAGATCGACTGGATCAGGATCGCCGAGGCGACGATGTCGTTGCGTGTCCAGGGCCGTGGCGGGAACGGCAGCACACCGTCGCCGAGCCCCGGCAGCCGCAGGCTCACGTATTCCGGCGGCCGCTGCAGCAGCGCCGGCCCGCTGAGCGTGGCGATGTAGGCATTGATGCCGGCGACCATGCTGTCGAGATCGGCGATCGCCAGTTCGCCGAGCGCGCCGAAGCGGGTGCGGGCCAGCTCGACCATCGCGGTCAGCTCGTCTTCGGTGTAGCCGGCGACCACGGCGATGTTGCCGTCGAAATCGAAGGTGTCGGCGGCCGGGCCAAGGAACTCGGAAAACGTGCCGCGACCGATCGAGCGCAGCACGTCATGCAGCCACAGACGGTCCTGCGCGGAGGCGTAGCCGAAGCCGTACATCGCCGCCTGGCGGGTGTCGCCAACGATGAACGGCACGCCCCAGCGGTCGCGGCGCAGGCTGACGTTGCCGCCGGCCGGCGCGCTGAGGTTCAGGCTCGACACCACGCTGCCGTCGGCCGGCTCCAGCCCTTCCGCCTTGAAGTAGTTGCAGGCGAGGTTCGACGACGTGGCGTGGGCGTCGATGGCCAGCGGCGGATTGCACGGCGTGGCCTGCAGGTTCGGCCGGGCGTAGCTCAGGTCGCCGTACAGCGACAGCTGGTCGACGAAGTTGTCGGGATAGCGCAGCACCGGCAGCCCGGGCACCGGCGCGCCGAGCCCGCCGGCGGAATTGCCGTTGGAGCCGGGCGGCAGCACGTTCAGGAACAGGTCGGCGCCGGGCTGCTGCACGTTGCCGCCGGTGCTGCCGCCGGTCGTACCGCCCGTGGTGCCGCCGGAAGTCCCGCCGCCGTCCGGCGATCCGGAACTGCCGCAGGCCGCGAGCATCAGGCTGGCAGCGCACAGCCACAGCGGGCGCGCACTGCGGCGCCAGGGGTTCGACCGGGTCATCTTCGCTCTCCTCGAAGGCGGGCCGCGACGTCGGCGGCGCGCTGGTATAGGACCCGGAATGTAGCCGATGCCGGCCATCGCCAAGCGCTTGGCGCACTGGCAATGATTGCTCCATCGCCGGGCCGCGCTTACCCTCCGGCTCCGCTATTTCGCCTGACCCGGATGAACGTCACCCGCTGCGATGCCCTGCCCGATGGCGCGCTGGCTGCCCTGCTCGGCCGGTCCGGGCTGGAACTGGTCTGGCTCGCCGAGGCCGATGCGATTCCGGGCAGCTACTGGGGCGAGCCGGAAGCCGGGCTGGTCGGGCGGCGGCTGTACGTCCGCCCCGACACGCCGGTGCATTCGGCGCTGCATGAAGCCTGTCACTGGCTGTGCATGGACGAGGCTCGCCGCGCCGGCCTGCACACCGATGCCGGCGGCACCGACACCGAAGAAAACGCCGTCTGCTACCTGCAATGCCTGCTGGCCGGGCAGCTGGCCGGCTACTCGCGCGCGCAGGCGTTCGCCGACATGGATGCCTGGGGCTACACGTTCATCCTCGGCTCGGCGGCGGCCTGGTTCGCCGGCGACAGCGACGACGCCATCGGCTGGCTGCGCAAGCACGGCCTGATCGGTGGCGACACAGCGCCGTTCACGCCGACCCTGCCACCGGCAGCTGGCTGAGCTAGCGCCAGCGGCTAGGTCTTGCGGGGCCGCTTCCAACCCGGCAGCGAGCGCTGGTCGCGGGCGCGGTTGATGGTCAGCTGATCGTCCGGCGCGTCCTTGGCGATCGTCGAACCGGCGGCGATGTAGGCCCCGCGACCGATGCTGACCGGCGCCACCAGCTGGCTGTCGGTGCCGATGAAGGCATCGTCGCCGATGGTGGTGGTGAACTTGTGTGCGCCGTCGTAGTTGCAGGTGATCACGCCGGCGCCGACGTTGACCCGCGCGCCGATCACCGCATCGCCGAGGTAGGCCAGATGGTTGGCCTTGGAGCCGTCGCCGACCGTGGTCTTCTTCAGCTCCACGAAATTGCCGATGTGCACGTCCCGGCCCAGCTCCGTGCCCGGCCGCAGCCGCGCGTACGGGCCGATCACGCAACCGGGGCCGACGCGGCAGTCATCGAGCAGCGAATGGGCTTCGATGCGGGTGCCGGCCGCCACCTCGACATCGCGCAGGATGCAGTACGGCCCGATCCGCACGTTGTCGCCGAGCGTGACCGTGCCTTCGATGACGCAGCCGATGTCGATCTGCACGTCGCGGCCGATGTGGAGCTGGCCGCGCAGGTCGAAGCGCGCCGGATCGGCCAGGTACAGGCCATCGCGCTGCAGGCGCTCGGTCTGCCGGCGCTGGTACAGGCGCTCGGCGCGGGCCAGCTGCAGCGGATCGTTGACCCCTTCCACCTCGGCCGCGCTCGCCGCCTGCAGCGTGCGGATGGCGACGCCGTCGCGGGCGGCAAGGCCGACGACATCGGTGAGGTAGTACTCGCGGTTGGCGTTGTCGTTGCCGACGTGGGCCAGCCAGCGGCGCAGCCGGCGCGCCGGCGCGGCGATCAGGCCGGTGTTGACCTCGCGGATCTGCCGCTGCGCGTCGCTGGCGTCCTTTTCCTCGACGATGCCGGTCACCCGCCCGGCCGTGTCGCGCAGGATGCGGCCGTAGCCGCGCGGTTCGTCGAGCGTCACGGTCAGCAGCGCCAGGCCGTCCTGCGCCGCTTCGATCAGCGCCTGCACGGTAGCGGCGCTGATCAGCGGCACATCGCCGTACAGGACCACCACGAGCGCGGTGTCCGGCACCGCCGGCAGCGCCTGGCCGACCGCATGCGCGGTGCCGAGCTGCTGCGCCTGGATCACCGCCTGCGGCACGGCGCCGGGCCGCGTTTCAAGCCAGGCGCGCACCTGCTCGGCGCCATGGCCGAGCACCAGATGCGACTGGCCGATGCCGGCGTCGGTCGCGGCATCGAGCACATGGCCGAGCATCGGCTTGCCGCCCACGGCATGCAGCACCTTCGGCCGGGCGCTCTTCATGCGCGTGCCCTGCCCGGCGGCAAGGATGATGGCGTGAACGCGGTCGGGCATGGTTTCGGCGGCAGCGGGCGGACGCCGATGATAAGGCCCGCCGCCTGCGAAAAGGCCCGCCGGGGTGGGCCGGCGGGCCTTCAGGACAGCGCGGCCGCCGGGCCTGCGCGCGTCACGGCGCAGGCCCAGGCGATTGCGGCACTCAGGTGGTGACCTGGACCAGCTCGCGACGTTCGTTGCCGCCTTCGGAACGGCTCTTGAGCACGGCCCAGTCGACGATCAGCGCCGAGCCGGTCACCGGCGCCATGCGCGCCCAGTCCTGCAGCAGCACCAGCACGGCGTAGTCGACGTGGCGCAGCCGCTCGATGTCGAGCGTCAGCTGGGTGCCCGGCGGAATCTCGTCGAGGATCTTGGCGATCCACGGGATGTTCAGGAACGTCGCGAAGCCGACCAGGCGCAGCGTCCGGGCATTCGCTTCGTCGCCCTTCTTCAGGTGCAGGTGCAGGCGCGCCGAGCGCAGCGCCAGCCGCAGCAGCGCGAAGCCGATGCCGACCATGACGCCCATCAGCAGATCGGTGGCGATGATGGTCAGCGCGGTGACCGCATAGACCGACACGTTGCCGCGGCCGAACTCGGCCAGTTCGCGGATCTGCGACGGCTTGACCATCTTGAAGCCGGTGTAGACCAGGATGCCGGCCAGCGCCGACACCGGCGCCATCCGCAGCAGCCATGGCAGCAGCAGCACGAAGGCGAGAATCCAGGTGCCGTGCAGGATCGTCGACAGCCGCGTCTTGGCACCGGCCTGGACATTGGCCGCCGAACGCACGATCACGCCGGTCATCGGCAGCGCGCCCATCAGCCCGCACAGCGCATTGCCGACGCCCTGCGCCGTCAGTTCGCGGTTGTACTGGGTGCGCGCACCGTCGTGCATGCGGTCGACCGCCGCCGCCGACAGCAGCGTTTCAGCGCTGGCGATGAACGCGAACGCCGCCGCCGACACCAGCAGCGCCGGTGTCGTGAACAGGCCCAGCAGCTTCGACGGTGTCACCCATTCGATGCCGGCGATCAGGTTGTCCGGCAAGGTCACGCGGTTGACGCCGAGCTGCAACGATTCGGCGATCACCGTGGCCAGGATGATCGCGATCAGCACGCCCGGCAGCAGCTTGACCCGCGCCGGCCGGAACTTCTCCCAGGCGACGATCATCGCGATCGTCGCCAGGCCCAGCGCCGCAGCCTGCGCGCCGGCACCATTGGTGAGCGCGTTGAAGATCAGCTTCGGTGCGGCGAAGAAGTTCAGGAAGCCGGTCGGCAGCGGCTTGGCGTCGAACATCACGTGGAACTGCGACGCGATGATCAGCACGCCGATGCCGGCCAGCATGCCGTTGACCACGGCCGGCGACACCATCCGGAACCACATGCCGAGGCCGGTCACGCCGGCCACCACCTGGATCAGGCCGGACATCAGCACCACCGGCCCGAGGGCGATGATGCCGTGCGCCTGCACCAGCTCGAACACCAGCACCGCAAGCCCGGCAGCCGGACCGCTGACCAGCAACGGGCTGCCGGAGATGCTGCCGACCACGATGCCGCCGATGATGCCGGTGATCAGGCCGGCCGCCGGCGGCACGCCGGAGGCGATCGCGATGCCCATGCACAGCGGCACGGCCACCAGGAACACGACGATCGAGGCCAGGACGTCCGCCATCAGGTTCTGACGGGCGGGCGCCTCGGCCGCCATCGTCGGCTGCGAGGCTGCGGCGCTCATCGCACGTCACCCTTGCGGATCGGCGCCTGCAGCGCACCCGCACGCGGTGCCGAAGCCGGACGGCTGGCCACCGGCGCCAGTTCGTCGTCGGCATTTTCGCTGCCTTCCTCGACCTCGATGGTCCGGAAGCAGCGCTGCTCGGCATCGAAGACGTGGATGTCCGCCGATTCGATGTCGAACACCCAGCCGTGGATGCGCAGCCGGTTCGACGCCAGCCGCGCCGCCACCGACGGATGGGTGCGCAGATGGTTCAGCTGGGCGATGACGTTCTCCTCGGTCAGCGCCAGCAGCCGGGAGCGATCGCCGCCCTCGTCGAAGTTCTCCTCGAGCACATGGCGAGCGATCTGCGCGTGCTGCAGCCAGGCGGTGACGGCCGGCATGCCCTCGGTGCTGCCGGGCTTGAGCGTTGCCTTCATCGCGCCGCAGTCGGAATGCCCGCAGACCACGATGTCCTTGACCCCGAGCACCACCACTGCGTACTCGATCGCCGCCGACACGCCGCCGACGAACTGCGCGTACGGCGGGACGATGTTGCCGACATTGCGGACCACGAAGATCTCGCCCGGGTCGGACGAGGTGAAGTACTCCGGCACCACACGCGAATCGGCGCAGGTGATGATCAGGGTGTGCGGGGCCTGGCCACTGGCCAGCTTCTTGAACAGCCGCTGCTTGGTCGGATAGGTGACCTTGCGGAACTGGGCGAAACCTTCGATGAGCTTTTCCACGGGATACCTCGAATGTCGTGTGGCCACAGCGCCGGCGTCGACAGGACGTCAGCGGCGCTGCAACGGGAAATGGGAAAACCTGCTGGATCGCGCGCACTCGGACCTAGAGTCCGAGGTGCTTGCGAGAGATCGCGCCGGCTGACGGGACCGCCGGTGGTGCCGGCGGCAACGTCGAATCAGGACGCGAGCGAACGCCCGATGAAGCCGTTCTGCTGATCGGGCGGGCGGAAGGTTTCCGACGACATGCGGAGGATCGCCGCGAGGTCCCGGTTACGGGCCATGCGGGCAACGACCGGCTGGAACAGATGGGTGAATTCGCGCAGGAAGAACAGCTTGACGTCGTGCGTCTCGTCCAGCGCCACCAGCGGCACGGATTCGCACTCGGCTTCTTCGGGGCAATCGGCCGGCTGCGCATCCGGCAGCGTGTCCGGTGCCGGCGGCAGCGCATCGGCAATGGCCGCCAGCGTCACCAGCACCTTGCTGTCCTGCACCGACGACACCGCCTGCGCCACCCAGGTCACCGAGCACATCACGACCATGAACAGCGCCACGACACGCGCCCAGCGTGCGGTGGCCAGTCGTCGGATGTGAGCGAACAGCGACATGGGAGCTTGAGGAAGGTCTCGGTTGTGGTCTGCCAGTGACAGCAGCTTGAGCAAAAAGTGCACCGTCTTCGACTCTACGCGAAGCGCGGGCGACAAATGGCAAGGATTCGTCAACGGCGCTGCAAAAGCGCCAGACGGCTGACATTCGTTCCAAGCTTAATCTCGCTGCGGTTTCAGCCTGGCGACATCTGGACACCGGGGCGGCACCGACGCCGGTGCGATCGCGCTGCGGGACAGCCAGGCCCGGACATGAAAACGCCGACACGAGGTCGGCGTTTTCAACGGCCAGGATGGCGTGTGCGTCAGTGCGTCGACTTCTTGATCTTGGTCAGGAACTCGGCCAGCGCCGCGGCCTGCATCAGCTCCGCCTGGGCCTTGGCGAGATCGACGTCGGACTTGGCGTTCGACAGCTTTTCCTCGGCGCGGCGCTTGGCCTCCGTGGCCAGCGCCTCGTCGCAATCCTTGGCGCGGATCGCGGTGTCGGCCAGCACGGTGACCAGGTGCGGCTGCACCTCAAGGATGCCGCCGCCGACGAAGAACGCCTGCTCCACGCCGTCCGTGCCCTTGACGCGGACCGCGCCCGGCTTCAGGCGGGCCAGCAGCGGGGCGTGGCGCGGCGCGATGCCGACTTCGCCCAGCTCGGCCGGCGCGAACACCATCGACGCCTGGCCATGATGGATCTGGCCTTCTGCGGAAACGATGTCGATTTCGATGGTTGCCATAGCTTGCTCGGTTGCCTTCGGTACGGATCAGGCGCGCCTGATCAGAGCTTCTTCGACTTCTCGACCGCTTCGTCGATCGAGCCGACCATGTAGAACGCCTGCTCCGGCAGCGCATCGTGCTTGCCGTCGACGATTTCGCGAAAGCCCCGGATCGTCTCCTTCAGCGACACGTACTTGCCCGGCGAGCCGGTGAACACTTCGGCGACATGGAACGGCTGCGACAGGAAGCGCTGGATCTTGCGGGCGCGGGACACGGCCTGCTTGTCGGCTTCCGACAGTTCGTCCATGCCGAGGATCGCGATGATGTCCTTCAGTTCCTTGTAGCGCTGCAGCACACCCTGCACGTCGCGGGCGGTGTTGTAGTGCTCCGAACCGATGACGTTCGGATCGAGCTGACGGCTCGTCGAATCGAGCGGGTCGACCGCCGGATAGATACCGAGCGAGGCGATGTCACGCGACAGCACGACGGTGGCGTCGAGATGCGCGAAGGTGGTCGCGGGGCTCGGATCGGTAAGGTCGTCCGCCGGCACATAGACGGCCTGGATCGAGGTGATCGAGCCGGTCTTGGTCGAGGTGATGCGCTCCTGCAGCGCGCCCATTTCCTCGGCCAGGGTCGGCTGGTAACCCACCGCCGACGGCATACGGCCGAGCAGTGCCGACACTTCGGTACCGGCCAGCGTGTAGCGGTAGATGTTGTCGACGAAGAACAGCACGTCGCGGCCTTCGTCGCGGAAGTACTCGGCCATCGTCAGGCCGGACAGCGCCACGCGCAGACGGTTGCCGGGCGGCTCGTTCATCTGGCCGTACACCATCGCCACCTTCGATTCCGGCAGGTTGTCGCGGACGATGACCTTGGAATCCGACATCTCGTGATAGAAGTCGTTGCCTTCGCGGGTACGCTCGCCGACGCCGGCGAACACCGAAAGACCCGAGTGCTCCTTGGCGATGTTGTTGATCAGCTCGAGCATGTTGACGGTCTTGCCGACGCCGGCACCGCCGAACAGACCG
>JAPLSA010000027.1 GCA_026398815.1 Gammaproteobacteria bacterium | reverse complement strand
CTGCCAACCGGCATAGCGCCGATCGCGTGATGCCGCGCCTTCGGCCGGCCGAAAAGCCCGGTCGAGCGCCCAGGTCTTGGACAGCGCCTCGAGCGACGGCCAAAGCCCGGCCTGCAGCCCGGCCAGGAAGGCGGCGCCCAGGGCCGTGGTTTCCGTCACCTTGGGGCGTTCCACAGGCGTCCCGACGGTATCGGCCAGACGCTGCATCAGGAGGTCGTTCACCACCATGCCACCATCGACCCTGAGCTCGTCGATCTGGGCGCCGTCGCCCCGCATCGCGTCGACGAGGTCGCGAGTCTGGTAGCAGACTGAATCGAGCGTCGCCGCGGCGATCTCGGCCGGTCCGGAATCGCGCGTGAGACCCAAAAGTGCGCCGCGAGCATCGGGATCCCAATGCGGCGCACCCAGGCCGACGAATGCCGGCACCAGATAGACGCCATGGCTTTCGCGGGCGCGCGCGGCCAGAGCCTCGATATCGCCCGACTTCCCGATCAGGCCGAGGCCATCGCGCAGCCATTGCACGGCGGCGCCGGCGACGAAGATGCTGCCTTCCAGCGCATAGGTGCGCCGTCCTTCGAGCTGATAGGCGATGGTAGTGAGGAGGCGATGACGCGAATGGACGGCGATGCTGCCGGTGTTGAGCAAGGCGAAACAGCCGGTGCCATAGGTCGTCTTGACCATGCCGGGCTTGATGCAGGCCTGCCCCACGGTGGCGGCCTGCTGGTCGCCCGCCATGCCCAGCACCGGAACCGGCGCACCGAGGAAATCGGCCGTCGTGACACCAAGCTCGCCCGAGCAATCGACGACGCGCGGCAGCAGCGACGCCGACACGCCCAGCAGCTTCATCAGCTCGGGATCCCAGGTCCCGGTGCGGATATCGAGCAGAAGCGTGCGGCTGGCATTGGTGGCATCGCTTGCATGAACCTTGCCGCCAGTTAGGCGCCACAACAGGAAGCACTCGATGGTCCCCGCGGCGAGCGCGCCCTTCTCGGCCGCGGCCCGTGCACCGGCAACATGCTTCAGGATCCATTCGATCTTGGTGCCCGAGAAATAGGGATCGAGCAGCAGGCCGGTGCGCACGTTCAGGTGCCGGCCGAGGAAGGCTTCGCTGCGCTCGGCGCAGTAATCGGCGGTGCGGCGGTCCTGCCAGACGATGGCCGGATGGATCGGCTGGCCGCTGGCGCGATCCCAGATCACGGTGGTTTCGCGCTGGTTGGTGATGCCGATCGCGGCCAGCGCGTCGGCCGGCAGCTGCGCATCGGCCAGCGCGCCACGGGCGCAGGCCAGGGTGTCGTCCCAGATGCGCATCGCGTCGTGCTCGACCCAGCCCGGTTCCGGGAACGACTGCGGCAGCTCGCGCTGCGCCACGCCGAGCTTGTTGCCGAGCCGGTCGAAGACGATGGCGCGGGTGCTGGTGGTGCCCTGGTCGATCGCCAGCAAGGCCGAACCGCGTGTCGCTGTACTCATGGATGCTCCGGTGCGCTGTGCCTGTCGAATGCTGCCGGGCGCACGGTAGCGATCTGCGCCGGCAGAAACAAAAAACCGGCGAGCAGGTCGCCGGTTTCTGCTTGCCGCTGGCTGCGGGTCAGGCTGCCTTGAGCGCCGGGCCCGAGGTCAGCACCGGGCCGGTCGGCTGGCCGGTGGGCGAGCCGCCGACCGGTTCCATCGAAATCGCCAGGGTCAGCTGGGCGCCGCTGACGCCGGCCGGCAGTTTCAGGCGGCCTTCGCCGGCGGTCGGCAGCAGGCCCAGCGACACCGGCCCGGCCTCGGTGATCAGCCACAGCTCCAGGCTGTGCGCGCCGAGCTTCGGATAGGCCCCGCTGGCCACCGCCAGCACTTCGTCGGCCGCCGGCCGCACGGCCAGCGTCCACTGCATGTCGGATTCCGGCAGCCGCAGCAGGGACACGTAGATCGGCGCCGGAACCGGAGCCGGTACCGGGCTGACTGCCGGCGGAGGCGTGGTGATCGCGACCGGGCCGCTGGCCGGCTCGCCCGGCAACGGCACCCGGGTGCCGATCAGCACCGCCAGCACCACGCCGGCGGCCGTCGCCAGGCCGGCGAGGATGCGCCACGGCGAGGTGGGCGGAGGCACGTCCTTGGTCTGCACCGGCGGCGGCAGCGGCCGGCGGATCGGCGTGACCACGGCGCGTGCGCTGTCGATCTTGTGCTGCAGCGCGAACCAGACCGACGGCGGCGGCGATTTCGGCTCCAGATCCGCTGCCAGGCCGGCCAGCCGCGATTCCCAGAAGCGGATCTCGCTGCGCACGGCGGTTTCGCTGCGTGCCAGCCGCTCGAAGCGGTGGCGTGCCCGGCCGCGCAGCGTGCCCAGCACGTACTCGGCGGCCAGGATCTGGTGCAGCTTGGGGTTGTCGTACTTCATCGATGTGCTCGCGCCGCCGTTACCGTTCCAGACAATCGCGCAGGCGGGCCAGCCCGCGCCGCACCCAGCTCTTCACCGTGCCCAGCGGTGCCTTCATCACCACCGCCAGCTCTTGGTGCGTATAGCCCTCGTAGTACGCCAGCAGCACGCTGCGCTTCTGTTCGTCCTGCAGATCCTGCATGCAATCGCGCAGCATGCCGAGGCCTTCGCGCTCCACGGCCCGGTCTTCCGGGCTTTCGCTGACATCGGCAAAGGTCATCGGCGCTTCCTCGCCCTCTTCGGGCATTTCCACTTCCGGCCGCTTCATGCGCAGCAGGTCCAGCGCGCGGTACCGGGCGACGGTCAGCAGCCAGGTCAGCGGCGTGCCCTTGTCCGGTGCATAGGTGTCGGCCTTTTGCCAGACTCGCAAGAAGCAGTCCTGCAGGGCTTCATCGGCCCAATCCCGACGCTTGAGGATACGCAGCAGCAGCGCGTACAGATGCGAACTGCAGGCTTCGTACAACTGCGCGAACGCCCGTTGGTCACCGAGGCCGGTATCGGCCAGCAGGCGAACAAGACGCTCGTTTTCGGCGGTGCTGTAGCTCATCAGACGGTCGAACCTGCAGATGTCGTGCGCGCAGCATATCAAGGCGGATCGTCAACTTTGAGTGACACTGCAAATGCCGGTGTCGCGGGCATCGCGTCCTATAATCGCGGCTTCCGAAAACCTGCACGCCCCTCGAGCCCGTCGTGGTCCCAACCGCCTATCCCGCCACTCGCCCGCGCCGCCTGCGCTCGGCCGCCTTTTCCCGCGAACTGAGCCGCGAGACGCGCCTCGCCGCCGGCCAGCTGATCCAGCCGCTGTTCATCGCCGAAGGTCCGCTGTGCGGCCCGGTGGCCTCGATGCCCGGGCAGGCGCGCCTCGATCTCGACCAGCTGGTCGCCGAATGCCGCGCGCTGGCCGCGCTCGGCGTGTCGGCGGTGGCGATGTTCCCGGTCCTTCCGGCGGAGCTGAAGAACGACACCGGCAGCGAGTCGCTGAACCCGGACGGCCTGATTCCGCGCGCCATCAAGCGGGTTAAAGACGCCTGCCCGGAACTGGGCGTGATCGTCGACATCGCGCTCGATCCGTACACCAGCCACGGCCATGACGGCATCCTCGACGAGGCCGGCTATGTCGCCAACGACATCACCGTCGAAGCGCTGCGCAAGCAGGCCGTGGTGCTGGCCCGCGCCGGTGCCGACGTGCTGGCGCCGAGCGACATGATGGACGGCCGCGTCGGCCAGATCCGCTCGGTGCTGGAGCGCGACAACCGCCACAACACGATGATCCTGAGCTACGCCGCCAAGTACGCCAGCGGCTTCTACGGCCCGTTCCGCGACGCGGTGGGCTCGGCGACGGCGCTGAAGGGCGACAAGCGCACCTACCAGATGGACCCGGCCAACACCGACGAGGCGCTGCGCGAAGTCGGCATGGACATCGCCGAAGGCGCGGACATCGTCATGGTCAAGCCGGGCATGCCGTACCTCGACATCATCCGCCGCGTGAAGGATGAATTCCGCGTGCCGGTTGCCGCCTACCAGGTGTCCGGCGAGTACGCGATGCTCAAGGCCGCCGCGCAGAACGGCTGGCTCGACGAGAAGAAGGTGGTGCTGGAATCGCTGCTGTGCTTCCGCCGCGCCGGCGCCGACATGATCCTGAGCTACTTCTCCCGGCAGGTCGCGCAGTGGCTGAAGGACGCCTGATGGCCGACCTCGATCGCTACGCGGTGCTCGGCCAGCCGGTCGGCCACTCGAAATCGCCGCGCATCCACGCCGCGTTCGCCGCCGCCACCCAGCAGACGCTGCGCTACGAGGCGATCGAAGTCGCCCCCGATGCGTTCGCCGAACGCCTGTCGGCTTTCCACGCCGAAGGCTGGGCCGGCTTCAACCTGACCGTGCCGCACAAGCAGGCGGGTGCGGCCCTGTGTGAATCGCGCTCGGAAGCCGCAGAGCAGGCCGGTGCCGTCAACACGCTGATCCGCACCGCGACCGGCTGGCACGGCGACAACACCGACGGCGCCGGGCTGCTGCGCGATCTGCTCGTCAATCTCGGCGTGACGATCAAGGGCAAGCGGGTGCTGGTGCTCGGCGCCGGCGGCGCTGCGCGCGGCATCCTCGCGCCGCTGCTCGCCGAAGGCCCGGCG
The DNA here is from genome assembly GCA_026398815.1 of Gammaproteobacteria bacterium. Taxonomy (GTDB): domain Bacteria; phylum Pseudomonadota; class Gammaproteobacteria; order Nevskiales; family Nevskiaceae; genus Nevskia. The sequence goes on along the minus strand of JAPLSA010000027.1, from coordinate 39,317 downwards.
GAGCTGGCGATCTCCAACCGCAATCCGTGGAAGCCGGAAGAGATCGCCGCCGCGCTGAAGCCGCTCGGCAACATCGTGCCGCGCACTCATCTGTCGCTGAAGGGCGATCGCTACGACCTGATCCTGAACGCCACCAGCGCCGGCCACAGCGGAGCGATTCCGCGCCTCCCGCCTAAGTTGTTCGCCGACGGCGGTGTCGCCTACGACCTGAACTACGGCCAGGCCGCCGTGCCGTTCCTGGTCTGGGCGAAAGGCGAGGGCGCGGCCCGGGTGGCGGACGGCCTCGGCATGCTGGTCGAGCAGGCCGCCGAGGCGTTCCAGCGCTGGCGCGGGGTACGGCCGGAAACGGCCGCCGTGCTGGCCGGCCTGCGAGGCTGATCGACGCTGCCGCGCGGCGGGTTTGCGGAGCTGATCGGGCGGCGGCGTGGCGGGCTCTGGATTCCGGCTTGCGCCGGAATGACAGGAGATAAAAGGATCGTTTCGCGCCTTCGCGCCCGTCTACGGCGCCATTCCCCACCGTCATTCCGGCGCAAGCCGGAATCCAGTACGCGCAACCTCAGGCAACGATGCTGAACCCGCAGGCGTAATCAGCCGTCACGAAACGCGCGTAACGGCTCAGTCCGGAAACGCTGCCAGCGGATCATCCGGCAGCGCTTGAGATGCGGCCGGATCGTCCGGCCGCGCCGTATTGACGGGCGCCCCAGCCAGCGCGATTTCGGCGAATGCCAGCCGTTCCTCGGCGCTGCCGAAGTCGGCGTCGTCGGGCTGCGTGGAGCCGGGGCCGGCCATCGCGTTCAGTCCTTGATCTTGACCAGAAAGCCGTTGATCGAATTGCTTTCCAGCCGCGCCAGCACGTCCTGCGCGGCGGCCAGGTTCGGCTGCGGGCCGACGCGCACCCGGAAGCGGATGTCGCGTTCGGCCAGGGTCACCTGCTCGATTCGCGACTCGTAGCCGATCAGCGCCAGCTTGGCGCGCTGGCGGTCGGCTTCCTCGCGCGACTTGTAGGCGCCGACCTGCACCAGATACGCGCCACCCGGATCGGCCAATGCCTGCTTGACCTCGGCCGGCGGCGGCTGCGCCGGGGCAGGGGCCGGCTTGCCCGGTGCCGGCGCGGCGGCCGGACGCGCGTACTCGCGCGGGATCGCCACCTCGATCTTCGGCAGCTCGTTGTAGAAGGTGTAGCGCGGCGGCACCTTGTCCGGCGCGGGCACCGGCACGCTGGCCGGCTTGCCGCCGTTCTTGCCGGTGGCGCTCGCCGCGCCGGCATCGTTGCCGGTAGCCGGCTTGGCGGACTTGCTGTCGTTGCCGTCCAGCAGTGGCTTCAGGCTGGCCTCGTCCTGCGCGGCCTCGCCGAGCCGGGTCTTGTGCTGCGGCCGGTCGATGTAGACGAAGGCGGCCACCACCAGCCCGATCGCCAGGCCGACGATCAGCCAGACCCAGCCGGGCAGTGCTCCACCCCCGCCACCCCCACCGTTGCCGCCCCGGTGCGGACCGGGGCCATTGCCGCCGCGTCCCTGGTGGCGCCCGGCGTTCGGGTTGCGCGGCTTGGCGTAGTCGCGCGCCATGGCCTACATCTTCTCCGGGGCCGACACGCCGAGCAGCGCCAGCCCGTTGCGCAGCACCTGGCCGGTGGCCTGTGCCAGCGCCAGCCGGGCATTGCGCAGCGCGGCGTCGTCGATCAGGAACGGCAGCGCGTGGTAGTAGCCGTGGAAGGCGGCGGCGACATCGCGCAGGTACTGGGCGATGACGTGCGGCTCCAGATTGGCGGCCGAGCCCTGCACGGTTTCCGGGAAGCGGCCGAGCAGCGCCACCAGCGCCACCGCTTCCGGCTCGGCGAGTTGCGCCAGCGCCGTGAAGCCCTGCGCCTGGTCGTACTGCAGGCCGCGTTCGCCGAGCTGGCGCAGCACTGCACAGACGCGGGCGTGGGCGTACTGGATGTAGTAGACCGGGTTGTCGTTGGTCTGCGCGCGGGCCAGGTCGATGTCGAAGGTCAGCTGCGAATCGCTCTTGCGGGCGACCAGGAAATAGCGCGTCGCGTCGCGTCCAGCTTCGTCGATCAGGTCGCGCAGGGTCACATAGGAACCGGCCCGCTTCGACAGCTTCACTTCCTCGCCGCCACGCATCACCGTGACCATCTGGTGCAGCACGTATTCCGGCCAGCCCTTGGGGATGCCGATGTCCAGCGCCTGCAGGCCGGCGCGCACCCGGGCGATGGTGCCGTGATGGTCGGCACCCTGTTCATTGATCACCCGCACGAAGCCGCGCTGCCACTTGGTGACGTGGTAGGCGACATCGGGCACGAAGTAGGTGTAGCCGCCTTCGCGCTTGCGCATCACGCGGTCCTTGTCGTCGCCGAAGCCGGTGGTGCGCAGCCACAGCGCATCGTCCTGCTCGTAGGTATGGCCGCTGGCCTGCAGCGCGGCCACCGTGCTGTCGACCTTGCCTTCGGTGTACAGCGAGCTTTCGAGGTAGTAGACGTCGAAGGCCACGCCGAACGCCTTCAGATCGAGATCCTGCTCGCGGCGCAGGTAGGCGACCGCGAAGTCGCGGATCGCGTCGAGATCCTCGGCATCGCCCTTGGCGGTCACTGCGCGGTCGTCGGCGGTCACCGTGTCGCCGGCGAGGTAGGACTGGGCGACATCGTCGATGTAGTCGCCGCGATAGCCGTCTTCCGGCCAGCCGGCATCGCCGGGCTTGATGCCGCGCGCGCGGGCCTGCACCGACACGCCGAGATTGGCGATCTGGTTGCCGGCGTCGTTGTAGTAGAACTCCTTCGACACCTGCCAGCCGGCGGCCGCCAGCACCCGCGCCATGCAGTCGCCGACCGCCGCACCACGCCCGTGGCCGACGTGCAGCGGGCCGGTCGGGTTGGCCGACACGAACTCGACCATCGCCTTGCCCTTCGATCCGGAACGGTCGATGCCGAAGGCATCGCCAGCGTTCAGGATCGCCACCACCACCTGCTGCAGCGCGCCGGCAGCGAGGAAGAAATTGATGAAGCCGGGGCCGGCGATCTCGACCTTGTCGATAACGCCGCCCTTGGGCAGCGCGGCGACGATCGCCTCGGCGACCGCGCGCGGCGGCTTGCCCAGCGGCTTGGCCAGCATCATCGCGACATTGGTCGCGAAGTCGCCGTTCTTCTTGTCCTTGGCCGGCTCGACCAGGATGTCGCGCGGCATGGGTACTGCGCTGCCCTCGATCACGGTGGCGACGGCGGCGCGCAGCAGGTCCTGCAATTGAGATTTCATCGGGACGCGTTCAGGCGGCGAGCTTCAGGGGTGGCGCGCATTGTAAGGGCGCGCGTGGTGCGGCTCGGTCACGGGGGCCGGCGCCTTGGGTGGGTTGCGCGTACTGGATTCCTGCCTTCGCAGGAATGACCGTCAAAAACACGCGTCATGCCGGCGAAAGCCGGCATCCAGTACACGCGGGTCTGGTCAGCAGACGGGTCCGTCGCCGATCAGACCGGCTCGGCTTCCCAGATCCACGGCCGGCCGCGTGAATTCGGGCGATAACCATCGGCAATGGCGGCCTCGATGCAGCCCTGAAGCCGGTTCGCAAAACCGATCTCCGACTTCGGCTTGCCCTGGCCGAACTCGACATACGGGAATTCGACGATCAGCTCGCGGCGCTTGCCGGGATCGGTCGACACCGTCACCGACAGCCCGCCGCAGCCGCCACCGCCAACCGGCCCGCCCACCCAGTGGCGGACCTTCCAGTGGAACTCGTCGTCGTCGATGACGATGACGCCGTGGTCCTTGAACGCGGCCATCAGTTCGCCGCCTCGTGCCGCTTCACCGCCAGCGGCCCGATCGCCTGGCATTCCGGCATCAGCTGCAGATGGTTGATGTTGACGTGGGCCGGGCGCGAGGCCACCCAGTGCACGGCGTCGGCGACGTCGTCGGCCGACAGCGGCACGGTGCCGGCGTAGACGGCATCGGCCTTGGCCTGATCGCCATGGAAGCGCACCGCCGAGAACTCGGTGCCGCCGCACAGGCCCGGCTCGATGTCGGTGGCGCGCACCCCGGTGCCGACCAGATCGGCTCTGAGGTTCAAGGTGAACTGGCGGACGAAGGCCTTGGTCGCGCCGTAGGTATTGCCGCCCGGATACGGCCATTCGCCGGCCGTGGAGCCGATGTTGATCACGTGGCCGCGGCCGCGCGCGACCATGCCCGGCAGCACGGTGCGGGTCATGGTCATCAGGCCCTTGATGTTGGTGTCGACCATCCGCTCCCAGTCCTCGAGGCTGGCGCGCTGCGCCGGTTCGAGGCCGAGCGCCAGCCCTGCGTTGTTGACCAGCACGTCGATCGCCGCCCAGTCGGCCGGAAGGCCGGCGATCACGGCTTCGATCGCGGCGCGCTCGGTGACATCGAGCGCCACCGGCAGCACGGCGGCGCCCAGTTCGGCGCGCAGCGCGTCGAGGCGGTCGGTGCGGCGGGCGGCGGCGATGACCCGATGGCCTTCGGCGACGAAGCGGCGGGCAATAGCGGCGCCGAAGCCGGCGCTGGCGCCGGTGACGAAGACGATTTTCGATTCCATGGGAGTGCGTGGACAGCGACAGGACCGGCGCGAATTGTGCCCGTTCCCGCAGCGCAGCACGGCTCAGTCGCCGTCGGGCCGGTCGCCCCGGTCGTCAGCCGCGGCAGTCGGGTCAAGCTGGCGTTGCAGGCTGTGCAGCGCCTCGTCGACCTCGAGGCCGATGTCGTAGCGCAGCCGCAGCGGTGCCGAGCGCCGGCCGTCCGGAGTGATGGCGACGGCGGTCAGCGCCACCGGGCTCGGCAGGTAGAGCGGGCCGCGATAGCGGGCGCTGCCGCTGTCCGGCTGCCGGCCGGTGATCGAGTAGACGATCAGCGCCGCCGGATCGCTGGCGCGCAGCGTCACCGTCACCGGCTGCGGAAACGGCCCGCCGGCGGGATCGGCGTTCAGCTGCAGCGCGGCATTACTACCACGCCCGGCCGCGGCGGCATGGCGGGCGAGCGGACTCGACAGGCCGCTGGCCGGGCTGTGCGCGTAGCAGCTCAGCCACTGGCCCGGCGGCAGCGTCACCGTGGCCTGCGGCGGCGTCTGGCGATCGGGATCGCGGCCATCGCCGGCGCAGTGCAGCCGGGCTTCGGCGGGCGCGGCGTGCAGCTGGTCGCCGTCGCGGACGATGGTCGGCGGCGCGGCGTTCGGCAGCGGCTCGGGGCCGGCGCGCAGGAAATCGGCGATCACTGCCAGGGTCGCCGGCGCGCTCGCCAGTTCCCGATGGTCATGGCCACCAGCCCAGCCGCGCGCCTCGCGGTTGAAGGCGATGTTGACCGCGCCGGCCAGCGCCGGGCTGTCGGCGTCCTCTGCCGGAAACAGCGTGTCGTAGCGGCCGGTGCCGTCGTAGAGCGTCATCGTCCGCATCGCGCCGACGGTTTCGCCGCCGGCGTTCAGCTGGGCCAGCCACGGGCTGCCGCGATACAGCTCGAAGCTCGACGTGCGGCTGGGGCCGCGCGCGTCCGGCCTGGCCGTCCAGACGCCGTGGTTGGCGCCGGCCACGGCGACGAAGCTGCGCACCTGGTGCCAGCGGTTGCTCTGGGTCAGCCACTGGCGCACGGCGGTGACGCCGAGCGAATGCGCCACGATGTCGAACTGGCGGATCGGCCGGCCGCTCTTCCCGCCGAGATAGCGCTGTACCTCGTCGACGAAGGCGTCGAGCGTCACGGCGGTGGCGTCGTTGGCATCGAAGCGGGCGGTCGAGGCCCAGCCGTAGCTCGGCGCCCAGAGTTCGTCGTCATTCCAGCCGGCTTCGCGGAAGCTGCGCCGCGCGGCATCCCAGAAGGTGGCGTCCTCGGTGTTGCCGTGGATGAACAGCACCGGCGTGCGGCTTGGGCTGGCGTTCTCGGCGGCCTCCGGTTGCCGGCGGGCGCCGCCCCAGCCGTAGACCGGCCGGCCGGTGGCCTGGCTCAGCGGCGGCCGGAAGCCATCGGGAAAGGCGCGTTCATGCGGGCGGGGCGGCGGCTCGCCGCCGGTCGCGCAGGCGGCCAGCGCCAGCACCAGCAGCGGCACGGCGCGCTTCAAGGTGCGAACAACAGCAGCACGAGGCGCAGCTCGAAATACGGCGAGGCGCTGATCGCCGCCGCTTCCTGCACGCCGCTGAGCCGGGCGGTCTGGCGCAGCCCCGGCAGTTCGTTGTCGGCCGTGCAGGGCGCGCTGAGGCAGACGTGGTAGGGCAGCGTGAACTGCGAGCCGCGACCGGCCACCGGCAGTGCGGCGCGGACGCTGGCCACGGCGGCGCTGCGATAGACATAGCTGAAGCCGGCGGTGGCGATGCTGTTGCGGATGCCGCGATCGCGGTACTCGCCGGCCACTGGCGCCAGATAGAACAGGCGGGCCAGGTTGCACTGCGCCGCCGGCACCAGCAGCGTGTTGCAGGCGGTGCTCGGCGGGACCGGCTGGTTGGCGATGTTCAGGCTGACCTCGTCGTAGCGGTTGCTGCCGAGGCTGCGGTAGTGGCTCAGACCGGCCTCGGCAAACCACTGCGGGCTGAACTTCCACGCGAACGTCGCTTCCAGGTTGACCACGCTGGCCGGCTTCGACGGCGTCAGCCCGCCGTACGCGGTTTCCGAGGCGGCGCTGTTGATCTGCAGCGCGGCGGTGGCGTCGATCGACAGCCGGCCGAACCAGTCCTGGTGGTGCGACAGCTGCGGCATCACGCTCCAGTAGCGGGTGCCCGGGTTGAGCAGCGAATCGCGCTGGAAGCTGCCGACCGGGGCTTTGACCGTCAGCGTGTACAGGCCGTTGCCGTGCAGCGGGCCGTGGTGGTATTGCCGGCCGTAGACGCCGGCGAGCAGGAACAGGTCGCCGAAGCCGCTGCCGCGCGAGGTCTGGCCGAACTCGCGCGACAGCTCGTTGATCGCGCCGCTGGCCGACTGCCGGCCGGCGGTGGCGATCACCCGCAGCACCTGGTTGCGATCGTCGAAGAACGGCAGGCCGCTGTCCTCGAACAGATTGCCGATCCACAGGTAGCGTCCCAGCAGCAGCGTGGCGCTGATCGACTCGCCCGGCGCGATCGCCGTGTTGCCGAGTGGCACCTTGTGGCCGTCGGCGTCCCAGATCCGGTCGATCGAGCTGTGCACCGCCGTGGTGTCGAGGTAGGTGCCGCGCGGCAGCACGGCGTATTCCGAGACATGCGGGGTGAACACGATCGCGGCCTGCGCCGGTGCGGCCAGCAGCAGGCCGGCAACCGCCAGCCGCCGGATCATGGCTGCTCCCGGCTGGCGCGCGGCTGCCAGCGCAGACGCAGCAGCACGCTGTCCGACGCATAGCTCCGGGCGTTGCCGAGGCCATCGACGACGTCGCTGCCGTTCGCGGTCGGCCGGCAGCTGCCGAGCCCCTCGCAGCCGGCCGGCTGCTGCAGGTACGGCACGGTGATGCGGCCGCTGTCGCCGGACAACGGCCGGGTCCAGGCCACCGACAGCCACAGCTGCGGCGTCAGGAAGGCGCCGAGGCCGAGCTGCAGGCGCTGCTCGCGGCTGCCGGCGTCGCGCAGCGGTGCGGGGTCGGGGAAGCTGTCCTGCAGCGGGCCGGCCTCGGGTGGCTGTGCGCTGCTGCGAAGCCGGCGGTATTCGTTGGCGCTGCCGTCGCGGCGGTAGTACGACACCTGGGCGTGGACGTTCCGCCACAGCCGCTGGGCCAGCGTGGCGTCGAATTCGAGATCGCGGCCGGCCTGGGTCGGCGTCTGGGCGTTGAAGGCCGGTTCCTGGTCGGCCTCGTACCAGCGCAGCCGCAGGCCGGCATCCAGCCGCAGGCCGCGCAGCTGGGGGTTCTGTGCCTGCCAGTGGCCGCCCAGCCGGGCGCCCCAGGCGAACACGCCGCCGCCGACATTGTTCGGCGCAGCCGGGTCCTGCGCGCCGATCGGCACCCGCAGCTCGCCGAGCAGGATCAGCGACAGCGGCGTGGCGCTTCGGCTGCGCCAGTCCTGCGAGCCGAACAGCACCGGGCCGAAGGCGAGGTCGAGGTCGTGGATGCCGGACTTCGATGCCGGTGCACCGTCGGCCACCGCAGCGGCGCCGAGCGGTCCGCGGGTCGCGGTTTCGGCATAGCCGAACACCGCGCGGGCGGTCCACAGCCGTGACGAGACGAATGGCAGGGCTTCGGCTTCGAATAGCGGGAAATGGTTTTCGAGGTCGACCGTGACCTGGGTCAGCGGAAACTCGCTGCCGGGTCCGTAGGCGGGCGCCACGCCCGGCTGGCGCTGGCCGTCGGCACCGAAGCTGCGGTCGCGCGGGTCGTGCAGCAGGCTCAGGCCGACGGTCAGACCGGGGTGGCGAGCCAGGTAGCGGCCGCTGTCGAGCAGCAGGTCGGGATGGGCGGCCAGCGGTCCGGCGACCAGCATGCCGAGGGCCGCCAGCGCGGCGCGGGCCCGGACCGGCGCCGGCATCAGGCCACGTTTCCGAATCGGCCGGTGTCCTGCAGCATCGCGCGGTACTGCTCGCGGGCTTCGGTCTTCAGCACCTTGCCGACCGCGCTGCGCGGCAGCGACGGCACCACGACGAACGCGGCCGGAATCTTGTAGCCGGCCAGCCGCTGGCGCAGCGCCGCGCGCAGCTGGGCCTCGTCGTAGGGCAGCCCGGGGTGGCGCACCACGAAGGCGATGCCGACCTCGCCCCAGCGGGCGTCGGGCCAGCCGAACACGCAGGCCTCGGCGATCTCCGGCGATTCCAGCACGGCGGCCTCGATTTCCGACGGATAGATGTTCTCGCCGCCGGAGATGTAGAGGTCCTTGAGCCGGCCACGGATGGTGATGCGCCCGGCGGCGTCGCGGCGGGCGAGGTCGCCGGTGTGCAGCCAGCCGTCGCGGAACGCGGCGGCGGCGTCATGCGGGCCCCAGTAGCCGGCGCAGATCTGCGGGCCGGACAGGCACAGCTCGCCGACTTCGCCGTCGTCGGTGCGGCTGCCGTCGCCGCGCCGGACGTCGACCCGCACGCGCGGCATCGGCAGGCCGACCGCCTGCGGGTTGTCGACCGCCGGATCGCCGCCGAGGAAGCAGTTGACGCCGGCCTCGGTCATGCCGAAGCCGCAGCGGAAGCGGATGCCGCGGCGCAGGTAGCGGTCGCAGAGTGTCTGCGGACACGGCGCGCCGCCGGACAGCGCCATGCGCACCGAGGACAGGTCGGCGCCGGCGAACCCCGGGTCATCGGCCAGCGCCGCGAACATGGTCGGCACCATGAACAGGATCGTCGCCCGGTGGGCAACCGCCTGCCGCAGGTAGTCGGCCGGATCGAAGCGCGGCGCCAGCACCACGGTGCCGCCGACCCGCAGCAGCGGCAGGCTCAGCACATTGGCGGCCGCGTGGAAACACGGCGTGGCCTGGATCACGACATCGCCCGGCCGCAGCGCCCAGGCTTCGGCGCTGTCGTCGGCGTTGCCGAGCGTCTGCCGGTACGGCAGGCAGGCGCCCTTCGGCGCGCCGGTGGAGCCGCCGGTGAACAGGATCATGTGGATGCCGTCGAGCCCCGGCGCGTCGCCGGCCGGCGGCTGGGCGGCGGCCGGAACGTCGGCGAGCCAGCGCTCGTAGTCGGCCAGGCGCAAGGTCGGCAGGCCCAGCGTGGCGGCAACGGCTTCTGAGCCGGCGTCGACCAGCAGCAGCTTTGGCGTCACCTGCGCGACCTGGGCGGCCAGTTCCGCCGGGCCGAGACGGATGTTCAGCGGTACGGCGATGACCTGCGCCATCGGCGCGGCGATCAGCAGGTCGAAGTGGGCGATGTGGTTCTGGCTGAGGATCGCCACCCGGTCGCCGCCGCCGATGCCGCGTGCGTGCAGGCGCCAGGCCAGCCGGCGGGCGCGGAACGCCAGATCCCGGTACGTCCAGACCTGGTCACCGGCACGAATCGCCGCGTGCCCGGGCAGGGCAAGGCGCGCGAAGCCGATGACATCGGGTCGTGACATGGGGCGGATCGACGAAAAGGGAAACAAACGTACCGATGATACGGATGCCCCCGCCGGCCAGCGACTTGAACGCGCTGTCGGCTCCCCGGCCGCCCGCGGCGATCAGCGCGGCGCGATGCCGCGCGCGATCAGGTCCATCACGCCGTCGACCACGTCCGGCCCCGGCACCTGCTGCTGCCACAGGCACCAGCGCATGCCGATGAAGTGGCCAATGCCCATGATCGACCAGGCCCGGGCCACGGCATTGCCCGGCGCCAGTTCGCCGCGACCGGTCGCCTCGGCGAGGTCTTCGGCATAGCTTTCGGCCAGCCGCTCGTAGTACTCGCGGAACACCGCCTCGTCGACGAACTGGGACTCCTGGACGATCCGGTAGAGGCCGGGATGGGCATGGGCGAACTCGAAGAACGCTTCCAGGCCGCGGCGCTCGGCGGCGACCCGGTCGCGGATGCCTTCGATGGCCAGCGCCATGTGCTTGCGCAGCCGCGAGCCGATGTCCCGGACCAGGGTCAGGAAAATCTCGTCCTTGGAATGGAAGTACAGATAGAACGTGCCCTGGCCGACATCGGCGCGGGTGGTGATCGAGCTGACCGAGGCGACGTGGAAACCTTTTTCGCCGATTTCGATTTCCGCAGCGGCCAGCAGCTTGCGACGGGTGGCTTCGCCCCTGGCAGTGACGGGGGTGAGTTCCTTGTTGATGGTCACGGGAAATGCACTCTTTTTCGGAGCGGTAGTGGTCAGAATACGCTACGAAGCCGGCGCTCGCCGTGAACGGGCGATGAAAACATGCGGCGGTTCACAGCTGGATCGCAGTGTGCGGCGGCGGCGCCCACAGAGGCGGCCCAGCCGTCGCTTCCGGCAAGCCGTTTTCGTGCCGGTCAGCCGTTGTCGCCGGTGCGCCGACCGTCGACCGCCGCCAGTTTCAGCCGCTCGCCGGCGCTGCGCGGGGCGGGTCCCCGGCGCACTTCGCCGTGCCGGCGCAGGCCCTGTTCCTTGAGCCAGAACAGGCAGTCCTCGAAGGCCCGGGAAATGCGCGTCTGCAGCCGGATGCGCTCCAGCTTCGGCCAGGTGGCGCGTTCGCCGTCGCGGATGAAGCTGGCGATCGCCGCCTGCGAGGGGTTCGAGAACATCCGCATCAGCTGGGTCGGCGACTGCTTCGGGAACAAGCTGATGTCGCCGCTGTAACGCTGCTGCAGCACGTCGTTGAGCATGTCGACGATGCGGCCCGGCACCGCTGCGCCGACGTAGTTGCGGGTCAGCTTCAGGACATCGCGGGTCGCGGTGGTGGCGACGTGCTGCACGACATCGGCGACCGAGCGGCGGCGCGGGTTCTGCTCGCGCATGAACGGCACCACGTGCGGATTGGTCTGGCTGACGATGTAGTGGTTGACGTTGTGCAGGCGGGCCAGGCGCAACATCGGCAGATCGTTGGCGATCGAGCCGTCGACCCAGCGCTTGGAGCGCATGTACGGGTGCTTGACGCCGTCGAAGTCCAGCGCGTCGAGCATCACCGGCGGGAACACGCCCGGCACCGCGCAGGAGGCCAGCACGGCCGACTGCACGGTGACGTTCGGCGCCGTCAGATAGTTCAGCAGGCGGGCCGACTGGTGGGCCTCGGCCGGCGAGACGGTGACGCCGAGGATGCGCCGGGTGCGTTCGAAAGCCTGGATGAAGCTGCCCGGCGAGATGTTGCGTTCGAGGCAGTTGAGCAACTGGCGCGGGTCCATCAGCGCACTGCCGGCCAGCACCTGGCGCAGGCTCACGGTCTGGAATGCCTGCAGGCTCAGGGACTCCGGATCGAACATGCCCGGCAGTTCGTCATCGGTGCGGCTGCCGACCATGCCGGCGATGATGGCGCCGGCCGAGGAGCCCGAGATCACGCGCGGCAGCACGTTGGCCTCCGACAGTGCCTTGATGACGCCGAGGTGGAACATGCCGAGCGTCGCGCCGCCGGACAGCAGCAGCGCCGAACGGCCGAAGCTGGTGCCGGTGCGCTTGAAGAACAGGATCTTCTCGTCGTTGGAGAAATCCGGGAAATCGCCGACGCAGACGTAGTCCAGGCAGCGTGCCGATTCCTCGATGTATTCCTCGACCAGCTTCTTGGTGCCGACCCGCGCGTAGGCGTACAGCACGGGGTCGGCCACGTTGCCGAGGTTGCCGTGCAGCCCCTCGGCGAGCTGGAACACCAGCTGCCGCACTTCGCCGGACTTGCGCAGTTCGCGCAGCGTGTTGAGCCGTTCCTTGATCAGCAGGTAGTCGTAGTCATCGCTCATCTCGTCCTGCTTCCAGGCGTCCGCCCCTTCCAGGCGATCGAGCGCGGTGGCGATTTCCCGCCATTCGGCATAGCTCGTGGCCTGTTCGAGGTCCCGCTGGTAGGCGGCAATCAGCTTCTTGGACATGCGCGATCGCGACTTTTCGGAAGGGCCGGAGTATGCCATTGCGCAGTGCAGCAATCGGGACGGGCGGCACCGATGCGGGCGACCACCTGCGCCGTCCATCGGCTGTCGAGATTTTGTGCTGCCAGCAAACTGTCGCCGATGGCGTCAGGATTACAATTCGCCGCGCCGCCGCCGGAATTCCATGTCGCTTCGCGTCACCGCTCTGCTTGCCCCGCTGTTCGCCGATCGCCGACGCCTTGCCGTCGCGATTCCAGCGCTTTGCGTGCTCGCGCTCGCCAGCTGGGCCATCGGCAAGAATCTGGTGGCTTTCTTCAAGGCGCTGGCGGCGCAATCGCTGCTGATCACCGCCGCCACCTTGCTGGGCAGTCTGGCCGCCGGTCTGCTGATCTGGCGCGCGCGCGGCCATCTCGACCTGCACCGCGAGCGCCTGCTGCTGCTCGGCGGCCGGGTCCAGGACGCCATCGAGGTGCTGGCCCCCGCAGCGCTGGCCACCACGGTGTTCCTGGCCGGCGCGGTGCTGCTGATTTCCGGCGCGACACCGGCGATCGACAGCCGTCTGGCCGGGCTTGCCGAATGGATTCCGCTGAGCTTGCTGGAGTTTTCCCACATGGTCGGCAGCGCCGTCGGCCTGGGGCTGCTGATCCTCGCCCGCGGCCTGTACCGGCGGCTCGACGGCGCCTGGTGGATGACCCTGGTGCTGCTCGCCGCCGGTGCGGTGGCGTCGATGCTGAAGGGGCTCGATTACGAGGAAGCGCTGCTGCTGTCGGCGATCCTGCTGGTGCTGCTCAGCTCCCACGAGCGCTTCTACCGGCGCGCCTCGCTGCTGGAAGTGCGCGACTCCCGGCTGTGGCTGTCGGCGACGCTGGCGGTGGTGGCGCTGGCGGTGTGGCTGTCGATGCTGTCCTACCACGACCTCAGCTTCAGCGAGGAAGTGTGGTGGCGCTTCGCCTTCGACGACCAGACGCCGCGCCTGATGCGCGCCGGCCTGCTGACGGCGCTGATGATGGCCGGCTACATGCTCTGGCAGCTGCTCAGCCCGACCCGCTCCGAGCCGGAGCCGCCCGATGCCGCCGCGCTGCAGCGGGCTGCCGACATCATCACCCGGCATGGCGGCGGCACGCTGGCGAATCTGGCGCTGCTCGGCGACAAGCAGCTGCTGTTCCACGCCGACGGCGACGCTTTCATCATGTACCAGCGCTCCGGCCGCAGCCTGATCGCGCTTGGCGATCCGGCCGGCAACCCGGCCAAGTTCGAATCGTTGGCTTGGTCCTACCGCGAGCTGTGCGACCGCAACGCCTGCTGGCCGGTGTTCTACCAGGTGTCGCCGGACCAGCTGCCGCTGTATCTCGACCTCGGCCTGTCGCTGGCCAAGCTCGGCGAGGAAGCCCGCGTGTTCCTGCCGAAGTTCAGCCTCGACGGCACCCGCAACGCCAAGCAGCGCAACAAGCACCACCGCGCGACGCGCGAAGGCGCCAGCTTCGCGATGCTGCGGCCGGACGAGGTCGGTGCGCGGCTGCCCGAGCTGCGGGCGATCTCCGATGATTGGCTGACCGGCAAGTCGGTCGCCGAAAAGGGCTTCTCGGTCGGCCGCTTCGACCCCGAGTACCTCAGCCGTTTCCACTGCGCCTGCGTGCTGCGCGAGGGGCGCATCGTCGCCTTCGCCAACCTCTGGCTGGGCGGTGCGGCGAAAGAGGAATTCGCCATCGACCTGATGCGCTACGGCGCCGAGGCCCCGAAGGGCGTGATGGATTTCCTGTTCATCGAGCTGATGTTCTGGGGCCGTGACCAGGGCTACCGCTGGTTCAACCTGGGAATGGCGCCGCTGGCCGGGCTGGAGCGCCACCCGCTGGCCCCGTTCTGGCACAAGGTGGGCCGGATCGTGCATCGCTACGGCGAGCCGTTCTACAACTTCGACGGCCTGCGCCAGTACAAGGACAAGTTCTCGCCCGAGTGGCGGCCGCGTTATCTCGCATCACCCGGCGGCCTGGTGCTGCCTCGCGTCATGGTCGATACCGCTGCGCTGATTGCCGGCGGCATCAAGGAAGTCATCTGGAAGTCATGAAATCACTGGTTCTCGCAGCAGCGCTCGCGGTCTACTCCCTGCCCTCGATGGCGGCCACGCCGGCGCCGGCAGCAGCGCCGGTGCCGCCGGCTGCGGCGACAGCCGCAGCCACGACGACGGCGACGTTGCCAGCCGTGGAAACGCTCAGCCACGGCAAGTTCGAAGGCATCCGCGTCCACCGGCCGATCGGCACGCCGAAGGCCTTCGTGCTGTTCCTGTCGGGCGATGGCGGCTGGACCGCGCGCGAGCGCGGCGGCGCGCAGGCGATGGTCGACGCGCTGGTGGCCGACGGCGCGATGGTGGCGGCGATCGACACGCCGCGCCTGCTCAGTGCCTTCGAGGCCGATGGCGGCGACTGCGTTTACACGGTCGGCGATTTCGAGAACCTCAGCCATTTCGTCCAGGCCTGGGCGCACCTGCCGACCTATCTCACGCCGATCCTCGCCGGCCATGCCGCCGGCGCCACGCTCGCCTACGGCGTGCTGGCGCAGGCGGAGAAGGGCAGCTTCACTGGCGCCATGACCACTGCGTTCTGCCCGGATCTGAATCTCGCCAAGCCGTTCTGCGCCGGCAACGGCGCGGCGCAGGCGCCGCTGGACAAGGACAGCGGCGGCATCCAGTTCCTGCCCACCCGCACCTTGGTCGCGCCGTGGGTCAACCTGCATGGCGAGATCGACCAGGTCTGCCCGCTCTCCACCGTCGGCCCGTTCATCAAGGGCATGCCCAACGCCCGGCTGGTGACGGTGCCGAAGGTCGGCCACGGGTTTTCCACCGTCGCCGACTGGCGCAACGCCTACCGCGATGCGGTGGCCGGCCTGGAGACCACCCAGAGCCACGACAGCCTGCCGCCACCACCCGGTGCGCTGAACGACCTGCCGGTGATTGAGGTCGAGGCGGCCAGCGCTGCCGGCGCTCCGGCCGATACCTTCGCCGTGCTGGTCTCCGGCGACGGCGGCTGGGCCGGCATCGACAAGGAACTGGCGGCCCATCTGGCCGGCGCCGGCATGCCGGTGGTCGGTATCGATTCGCTGCGCTACTTCTGGACCGAGCGCACGCCGGAAAGCTTCGCGGCCGATCTGGAGCGGATCATCCGCCACTACCGCCAAAAGCTCGAACGGACGCGCGTGCTGCTGATCGGCTACTCGCAGGGTGCGGACGTGCTGCCGTTCGCGCTGAACCGGCTGCCGGCCGCCACCCGCAACGACCTGGCGCTGGTCGCCCTGCTCGGGCTTGCCGAACGCGCGCAGTTCGAATTCCACCTGACCAGCTGGGTCGGCAGCACCGGTGGCGGACTGCCGACGCGCCCGGAAGTGGCGCGGCTGCAGGCGGTGCCGTCGAACCCGCCGCTGCTGTGCGTCTGGGGCGAGGAAGACGAGGACGCCATCTGCGGCAGCTTGAGCGGGCCGAAGTTGACCACGCTGAAGATGCCCGGCGGCCACCATTTCGATGGCGACTACGAAGGGCTGGCCCGCAAGCTGCTGGCGGCGATCCCGACGGCGCGGGTGGTCAAGCGCTAGCTAGCGCCGCCGTACCTGTGGCGGTCGGTCAGCTGCGCGGCACCTTGATCGTGGCACCGGCGCGCAGCACGTCGGTTTCGCCGAGGCCGTTCAGTTCGCGGATCTTCTTGATCGACGTGCTGTAGCGCATCGCGATCGCGCCGAGCGTCTGCCCGGAGCGCACGCGGTGGGTACGGTGCTCGGCCGCGCTGGTGGTGGCCACGGCCACAGCCGTGCGCACCGGCCGCGCTTCGCTGGCACGGACCGAAGCCACCAGCACCTCGTCGCTCGCCGGGCCGCGTTCGCGGATCGGCACCTGCAGCCGGGTGCCGGCCTTCAGCTTGGCGCCGCTGGCCAGATCGTTGGCCGCCAGCAGTTCGCGTTGCGACACGCCATAGCGCTTGGCGATGCGGGCCAGCGAATCACCGCGCTTCACCACGTGGATGTCGGTGGTCACCGCCTGCGCGCTGTAGCGCTGGCCCGGTGTCAGCGTCGCGTAGGCCTGTTCGAAGCGCTGGCGCGCACCGGCCGGCACGCGGATCCAGTCACCGGCCGGGACCCGCAGCTTGCCGTCGACCACCGTCGGCCGATAGGCCGGATTCAGGCGGCGGAACTCCTCGTCGTCGGCCCCGGCAAGCTTGCGCAGCGTGTCGTACGGCACGTAGTCCGGGACCTGCACGGTGTCGAAGTGCAGCTGCGGTTCGCGCTGCAGCTCGCCGTAGTGCTGGCGGTAGTCGCGCTCGATCTCGCTGGCGGCGATGAATTCGGAATAGAAGTTCGACGACGCGAAGCCGAACGACTTGGCGTCATAGCGATCGATCAGATCGACCAGCGTCGTGCCGCCGACCGCCTTCAGACCCTTGGCGATGCCGGCGCGGCCGTGGTTGTAGGCAGTCAGCGCCAGTGGCCAGCTGCCCAGCGCGTTGTAGTCGTCGCGCAGATGGCGGGCGGCGGCGTCGGTGGAGGCCCAGGGATCGCGACGGTCGTCGACGACGTTGTTCAGCCGCATGTAGATGCGCGCCGACGACGGGATGAACTGCCACAGGCCGGCGGCGGCTGCCTTCGAGTAGGCCTCGACATTGAAGCTCGATTCCACCAGCGGCAGCCGGGTCAGCCGGGTCGGCAGGCCGTAGCTGGCGAAGATGCGCTCCATCTCCGGCAGGTAGCGGCCGGACACCGCCAGCGCGTTGCCGGTGCGTTCGCGCAGGCCGCGCTGGTAGCGAAGGTCATCGGCCGCCCGGGCGAAGCGCTGCGGGTCGTGATTGTCGCTGTAGGCGGCGTAGATCTTCGCCTCGTCGGGCGGCAGCAGGTCCGGGTTGATCGGCAGGCCGCTGTCGACCCGCGCCTGCAGCGAACGCAGTGCAGCTTCGACCTCGCTGCGCGCCTCGCTTTCCTCGCGCTTCTTCTTGGCGGCCAGCGCGTTCGGCGCCAGCACGGCCGCGTCGGCGCGGAAGTCGAGCACCCGGAACACCTTGGTCAGGTCGCCTTTCGGGTGCAGCACGCTGTTGTGTTCGGACCATTCGGCGAACACCTTCTTCCAGAACGCCACGCGCGGCCTGAGCTCGACTGGGGTCGGGAATGCGGTGTCGTCGTTGGCCGTCTCGATCTGCGGGGCGACGACGGCGGCCGCAGCAGCGCCGGGCAATTCCCTGGCCAGCTCATCGGCCGACGGCGCTCCCGAGAACGCGGCCAGCAGGATGAGGATCAGGGGCTTCTTGGTCATGCGGACGGTGCTCGGGGCGTGCGGGTTGCCAGATCGGGCGGATGCTAGCGCAGCGCTCGCGCGAGCGACAATGAACGACAATCGGCGCGCGCAAGTATCGTTCCAGTGCCGTTCCCGCTGTTCCCCTTTCCGCTGCTGCCCGGAACCTTTCATGACTGCCGAAACCCTGTGTCTGCTGGCCGCCGGCCTGTTCTTCATGACTGCCCTGCTGACCGGCTGGTGGAAGTACCGCTGCATTGCCGGCAGCGATACCGCCACCGCGCCGGTCTATGTCGACATCGCCCACCGCACGGCGCTGATGTACGCGTTTTCCGCGCTGCTGCTGCGCGAGTTCGTGCCGTACTCGCCGCTCGATGCCGCCGGCACCCGCTGGGCAGTCGGCGTGCCGCTGCTGTTCTTCGCGCTGGCGATCGCCAGCTATGTGCTGCACGGGATGCTGCGTGACACCGACAACCAGCTGCGCAGCCCGCATCGC
This sequence comes from Gammaproteobacteria bacterium, assembly GCA_026398815.1. Taxonomy (GTDB): domain Bacteria; phylum Pseudomonadota; class Gammaproteobacteria; order Nevskiales; family Nevskiaceae; genus Nevskia. The sequence goes on along the minus strand of JAPLSA010000027.1, from coordinate 21,253 downwards.
CTAGGCAACCGTACGCTGCCCGCGCTGGCCATTCACGGCTTCATGTGGGCGCTGGCCATTGGCGAAATCGGTGGCTTCGCGATCCTGCTCTGGGGATTCCTGAAGTCGCTCGCCTGACGTCTGCCCTATCCCGGGCCGGCGAAACCACTCGGTTAAGCTAAATGCACTTCACTCGCACCCAACCACGAGACCTCATGGCCCAGCCATACCCGCCGATCGAGCCCTACCGCACGCAACGCCTGAAGGTGTCTGCCCTGCACGAGATCTATGTCGAGGAAAGCGGCAATCCTCAGGGCAAGCCGGTGGTGTTCGTGCACGGCGGTCCCGGCGGCGGCTGCGAGGCCTGGCACCGGCAGTTCTTCGACCCGAAGCGCTACCGCATCGTGCTGTTCGACCAGCGCGGCTGCGGCCGTTCCACGCCATACGCCGAGCTGCGCGAGAACAGCACCTGGGATCTGGTGGCCGACATGGAACTGATCCGCACGACCCTCGGCATCGATGCCTGGGTGGTGTTCGGCGGCTCCTGGGGTTCGACCTTGGCGCTGGCCTATGCTGAAACCCATCCGCAGCACACTCTCGGCCTGATCCTGCGCGGCATCTTCCTGGTCCGCGACGAAGAGATCCGCTGGTTCTACCAGGAGGGCTGCAACTGGATCTATCCGGATGCCTGGGAGCACTACATCGCGCCGATTCCGGTCGCCGAACGCGGCGATCTGGTGGCAGCCTACTACCGCCGCCTGACCAGCGACCGCGCCGAGGTACGGCGCGAGGCGGCCAAGAGCTGGAGCATCTGGGAAGGCGCGACCTCCAAGCTGATCCCGTCGACCGACATGATCGCCCGCTACGGTGGCGACGATTTCGCCGAAGCCTTCGCGCGGATCGAATGCCACTACTTCGTCAACCACGGCTTCCTGCGGCCGAACCAGCTGCTCGAGGACGCCCACCGCCTGAAGCAGATCCCCGGCGTGATCGTGCAGGGCCGCTACGACGTGGTCTGCCCGATGAAATCGGCCTGGGATCTGCACCGCGCCTGGCCGGAAGCCGATCTGCAGGTGGTCTCCGATGCCGGCCATGCCGCCAGCGAGAACGGCACGCTGTCGCGGCTGATCGACGCTGCCGACCGCTTCGCGCGGATGTGAAGCCCCTGCGGGAAGCCCCTGCGGCGGGACCGGCGGATTGCCGGACCCGGCCGCAGGCTGCGACCGCTCGCCCGCGTCTTCAGCGCGACGGCTTGCCGTCCGGGCGTTCGCCCGGGGCCAGCGGTGGCGGCAGATTCTTCAGCGTCTCGGCCAGCTTGGTTTTCTGGGGCGCGGTCAGCATCGCGTACAGCTCGCCCTTCAGGGCTGCCGCCTTCTGCACCCGGTCGCGCGCGGCATTGGCCTCGGCTTCGGCCAGCTGGTTGACCAGGGCGCCGTAGCCGGCGCTGTCCGGGGTCGCGATCAGCACCTTGTGCCGCAGCTCGCGGGTCGCTTCGTGCTGGCTGCGTTCGGCATCGACGCTCGCCTGGATCGCCGTGCGGACGCTGCTGCGCTGGGCTTCGCTGAGATCCAGCGAACGCAGCGCCTGCAGGAACGGGCCGCCGGCATGCGGGCCGTGAGGGCCATGGCCAGGGCCGTCGCGAAGCGGCCGTTCGCCGGGTTCGCCGCGCTGCTCCGGCGGCGGCGGCGCAGCGGCCTCCGCTGCCGCGAAATGCGGCACGGCGATGAGAAAGCCGGCGGCCAGCGCCGCCGCCAACGTGGATCGGGTTTCAAGCTTCATGGCATCTGTCTCCGGTGGAATCTCGGGATCGGTGGCGGCGGTCGCCGATGGTGGGAAGGCGATCGCCGCGTCCTGCCCGAGCATTGAGCGCCCGCCGCCGGTCACGTTGCGTTGCGCTGTCGTTAAGTTCGGTAAAGCCGCAGCGGCCGGCTTGCGCTGCCTTCGGCCGGCTTGGACAGTAGCGCCATGAGCAGCCGCATCCTGATTGCCGACGACGATCGCGACCTCGCCGATCTGCTGGCCGACTACCTGCGCCACGAGTCCTACACGGTGGAAACCGTGCACGACGGCGCCAGCGCGCTCGAACGACTGGCCTCGGCGACGCTGCCGCGCCCGGACCTGCTGATCCTCGACGTCATGATGCCGGGGCGCGATGGCCTTGAAACGCTCAAGGAGCTGCGCCAGCGGCACGGCCTGCCGGTGATCATGCTGTCGGCGCGCGGCGAGCCGGTGGACCGGGTGATTGGTCTGGAACTGGGCGCCGACGACTACCTCGCCAAGCCCTGCCTGCCGCGCGAACTGCTGGCCCGCGTGCGTGCCCGGCTGCGTACGCCGGCCGCCGCCGGCAGCCCGGAGCCGATCAGCATCGGCGGCCTGCACCTGGATCTGCTGACCCGCCGTGCCAGTCTCGACGGCCGCGAGCTGGAACTGACCGGCGCCGAGTTCTCGCTGCTGCTGGCCCTCGGCACGCGGCTGGGCCAGGTGGTCGACAAGGCGGTGCTGACCCGCGAAGGCCTGGGGCGGGAGATCGAACGCTTCGACCGCGCCGTCGATGTCCACATCAGCCGGCTGCGCCGCAAGCTGGCCGAGGCCTCGCCGAACGCGCCCGGCATCGATGCCGTGCGCGGTTCCGGCTACCAGCTGATCGTGGCGCTGCCCGGATGAAACGCCCGACGCTCGGCTTCTACGCCCGCCTGCTGGTCTGGTTCGTCGCCGCCAACATCATCACCCTGCTGGTCAGCGTGCTGGTCACCGAGCGCTTCGCCCGCCACGCCTATCGCGGCGAGCCGGACTGGGCCGAACTGGCCGCCGGCGCCAGCCGCGCCTGGCTCGAGGGCGGCGCTGTCGCGCTTGATGACTGGCACGAACGGCAGATGCGCGACGGCATCGACGCCACGCTCTACCAGGGCGGCAACAACCTGCTGCAGCGGCTGCCGCCGCCGTTCGCGCGGCGCGTGCTCGAACGGCTGCCGGGCGACGACTCGGTGGTGCTGAGGCCGCGCCCCGGCACCGTCGTGGCCGCCGAAGCGGTGACCGGCAGCGACGGCGTCCAGCGCCACCTGATCGCCTTCCGGGGACCGCGTCCGCCGCATGCGCGCATCGAACACCTGCTGCTGGTGCAGATCGTCCTGTCGGCGCTGGTGATCGGCGCGCTCGGCTGGTGGCTGGCCCGCTCGATCGCCCGTCCGGTGGCCGCGATCGGCGAGGCCACCCGGCGGATGACGGCCGGCGACCTGGCGGCGCGGGTCGGCGCACCGTGGGCCAGCCGCGACGACGAACTGGGCCGGCTGGCGGCCGATTTCGATCGCATGGCGGCACGCATCGAGGCGCTGATCGCCCACGAGCGCGGCGTGCTGCAGGACGTCTCGCACGAACTGCGCTCGCCGCTGGCTCGGCTGCACCTGCTGCTTGACCTCGCGCGGCGCACGCCGGGCGCGGCTGCGGCCGCCCACTTCGAGCGGGCCGAGGCCGAGATCACCCGGCTCGACCGGATCATCGGCGAGGCGCTGGCGCTGTCGCGGATGGAAGCCGAGCTGCCGGGCATGACGATGGAGCCGATCGCGCTGGCGCCGCTGGTGCAGGCGCGAGTCGCGGCGTTTCAGGTCGAGGCCGATTCCCGGCGCATCGGCCTTGCCGTGACGGCGGCCGTCCAGCCGCTGCTCAGCGGCAGCCGCAGCCTGATCGAACGCGCGGTCGACAACCTGCTGTCGAACGCCATCAAGTTCAGCGGTGATGGCGGGCAGGTCGACGTGGCGATCGAACCGGCCAGTGGCGATGCGGCCGGCGCCATCGACCTGGTGATCCGCGATCACGGCCCCGGCGTGCCGGAGGCCGATCTTGCCAACCTCGGCCGGCCGTTCTTCCGGGGCGCCAATGCCAGCCGCGCCGACGGCCACGGACTGGGGCTGGCGATCGTCGACCGCATCGTCCGCGCCCATCGCGGCGTGCTGGTCGTGGCCAACGCCGAAGGCGGCGGGCTGCGCGTCACCGTTCGCGTCCCGGGCTTGTCAACGGCAGGTCTAGAATAGCCAGACCGCCCATTCCGGGAATCGCCGAACAGGCAAAAACATCATGAAACTCGCGACCTTGCGTGATGGTAGCCGCGACGGCCGGCTGATCGTGGTCAGCCGCGACCTGGCCCACGCCGCCCCGGTGCCGCAGATCAAGACGCTGCAGGAAGCGCTCGACGACTGGGACGCCGTGGCGCCCGATCTGGCGCTGCTGTCGGCCCAGCTTAACGAGGGCCGCATCGCCGGCACGCTGGCCTTCAACCCGGCCGACTGCCTGTCGCCGTTGCCGCGCGCCTACCAGTGGGCCGACGGCTCGGCCTACGTCAACCACGTCGAACTGGTGCGCCGCGCCCGGGGCGCCGAGCTGCCGCCGGATTTCTGGACCGAACCGCTGATCTACCAGGGCGGCTCCGACAGCTTCCTGGCCCCCTGCGATCCGATTCCCGCTGCCAGCGAGGCGCATGGCATCGATTTCGAAGCCGAGCTGGCGGTGATCACCGGCGACGTGCCGATGGGCATTGCCGCCGAGGCGGCCGGCGAAACGATCCGCCTGCTGATGCTGGCCAACGACGTGTCCCTGCGGGAGCTGATGCCGGCGGAGCTGCTGCGCGGCTTCGGCTTCTTCCATTCCAAGCCGTCGAGCGCATTCAGCCCGGTGGCGATCACGCCGGACGAGCTCGGCGCGGCCTGGGACGGCCAGCGCGTGCATCGGCCGCTGCTGTCGAGCCTGAACGGCCAGCGCATCGGCCAGCCGCTGGCCGGCGTCGACATGGTATTCAGCTTCCCGCAGCTGATCGCCCATGCGGCGAAGACCCGCGCGCTGGTGGCCGGCAGCATTGTCGGCAGCGGCACGGTGTCGAACCGCGGCGCCGATGGCGGCTTCGGCGCGACGATCGCCGACGGCGGCGTCGGCTATTCCTGCCTGCTGGAACTGCGCACCCTCGAAGCGCTGCGCGACGGCCAGCCGTTGACGCCGTACCTGAAGCATGGCGACACGGTGCGGATCGAGATGATCGATGACGACGGCGCGTCGATCTTCGGCGCCATCGAACAGGTCGTGCAGCCGTTCCCGTAGCCGGCGCCAGGGCCTAGGGCACCTTGATCAGCTTCAGGTAATAGAAGCCGTCGAACTGGTCGCCCGGCTCGATGCGCCGGCCGAGCCCGCAGTCCTCGCCCCAGGGGCCGTATGGCGAGGGCTCGATGACTTCCTCCACGGCTTCGCGCTGCGCTTCCATGAACGCCCGGCCGATGTCCTCGCCTTCGGCCTTGAGGATCGAGCAGGTCGCGTAGAGCAGCGCGCCTTCCGGCTTCAGCAGCGGCCACAGCGCATGCAGCAGGCGCAGCTGCTGGGCGGCGAGCGCAGCGATGTCGGTCTCGCGGCGCAGCCACTTGATGTCCGGATGGCGGCGGATCACGCCGGTGCCGGAGCACGGCGCGTCGATCAGGATGCGGTCGAACTTCTTGCCCTTCCACCAGCCAGCGGTGTCGGCGGCATCGTGGTGGATCAGCATCGCGTCGAGCTGCAGCCGGCCCAGCGTGTCGCGGATGCGGCCGAGCCGCGCGGCTTCCGATTCGATGGCGATGACATCCAGGCCTTCCGTGCGCTCGATCAGGTGCGCGGTCTTGCCGCCGGGCGCGGCGCAGGCGTCGAGCACGCGCATGCCGGGTTCGGCTTCGAGGAGGTCGGCGGCCAGCTGGGCGCTCAGGTCCTGCACCGACACCCGGCCTTCGGCGAAGCCGGGAATCTGCTCGACCGGCAGCGGCTCGGCGAGGACCACGGCATCGGCCGCGGCGCGCGGCACGGTATAGCCGATGCCGGCGGCGTCGAGTTCCTTCAAATAGGCATCGCGATCGCCGCGCCGGCGGTTGACGCGCAAGGTCATCGGCGCCTGGGTGTTGCCGGCGGCCAGCACGCTGCGCCAGCTGGCTGGCCAGTCGCGCTTCAGCTGCCGGACCAGCCACTCGGGATACGACTGGCGCAGTTCAGGGTCCGGCGGCAGCCGCGCGTCGATGGCCTCGGCCTCGCGCTGGTAGCGGCGCAGCAGTGCGTTGGCGAGCCCTTTCGCCCAGGGCTTGCCGAGCACCTCGGTGGCGGCCACCGTCTCGCCAACCGCCGCGTGCGGCGGCACCCGCATCGAGCGCAGCTGATACAGGCCGCAGGCCAGCAGTGCTGCGACCAGCGGCTCGTTGCGCAGCGGCTTGTCCATCAGCTGGTTGATGCGCCAGTCGAGCGCCGCGTACTCGCGGACCACGCCGTAGGCCATCGCTTTCAGCAGCGACAGGTCGGCCGCCGACAGCGGTGCGCTGACGGCGGCCAGCGCGTCGTCCAGGTTGCGTCCGCCCATCACGGCCGCCACCGCCTTCGCGGCAGCGGCGCGGACATTGGTGATCGGTGCCGGCTTGGCGGCGGTCACGAGAAACGCTGCCCGGCGAGCTTCCAGTCCCGGCAGACCTGCGCCGCCGGCAGCGCCTTGCCGCCGGGGCGCTGCAGCTCGGTGACCAGCAGCCGGCCGTCGCCGGTGGCGATGTGCAGGCCCTGGCTGTCGGCCTCGATCACCGTGCCGGCCTCGGCGTTCGCCGGCAGCGGCAGCGCGCGGGCGTTCCAGAAGCGCACGCGGTCGCTGCCGGCGGGCGAGGGCAGCTCGCTCCAGGCGACCGGCGCCGGGTTGAACGCGCGGATGCGCCGGGCGATCACGTCGGCCGGCTGCGTCCAGTCGATGCGCGCCTCGTCCTTGCTGAGCTTTTTCGCGTAGGTGACGCCGGCTTCCGGCTGCACCGTGGCCGGCAAGGTGCCGGCGTCCAGCCGCGCCAGCGCGTCGACGATCATCCGGCCGCCGAGTGCGCAGAGCGCATCGTGCAGGCTGGCAGCGGTGGTGCCGCTGTCGATCGCCACCCGCTCGATCAGCCGCATCGGCCCGGTGTCGAGCCCGGCTTCCATCTGCATGATGGTGATGCCGGTTTCCGTGTCGCCGGCTTCCACCGCGCGGGCGATCGGCGCCGCGCCGCGCCAGCGCGGCAGAAGGCTCGCGTGGATATTCAGACAGCCGTGCTTCGGGATGTCGAGTGCGGCCTGCGGCAGGATCAGGCCGTAGGCGACCACGACCATGAGGTCGGGTTCGAGCGCCGCCAGCACCGCCCGCGCGTCGGCATCGAGCTTCAAGAACTTGTGGACCGGCAGGCCCAGCGCCTCGGCGCGCTGCGCGACCGGGGAGGCGGTCAGCTTCTGGCCGCGGCCGGCCGGACGATCCGGCTGGCTCAGCACCGCCAGGATGCTGTGGCCGGCGGCGTGCAGCGCATCGAGCGCCGGCACCGCGAACGCCGGAGTGCCGGCAAAGATCAGTTTCATGCGCGGGTCACCGGGTCGTAGAGCGCTTCGACCTCGACCAGCAGGTCGCGGCGGGAGATGTCGGCCAGCACCGTCAGGCGCGGGCATTCGGCCGGGAACAGGCGGCCGGCCAGCGCTTCGACTTCGGCCAGATCGCCGGCGCGGCGCACGTAGATCTTCAGCGCCGCCGCCTGCAGGCGCTGCCCGCCGATGCCTTCGGCGCGGGCGATCAGGGCATCGAGGTTCAGCGCCAGTTCGCGCAGCTGCGCGCCGGTGTTCTCGGGGTGCTTGGTCTCGTGGCCGACGACCGCTGCCGTGCCGGACACGAACAGCTGGCCCCAGGGCATCAGCATGGCGCGGGAAAAGCTCGGGCTGACCGGGCCGTAGGCGCGCGGATACTCGTAGGCCGGTACCTGGCGCGGGTTCTCGATCCGCGTGCCGGCGACCTTGGCCGCGAGCAGGAACACGGTGAGCTGCCCGGGCGCCGTCTGCAGACCGATGGCGGTGGCCGCCGGCAGCGGCTGGCCGGGGTCCAGCGCGGCGGCGCGGCCGACGCAGAAGCGGCGGTAGCGTTCGTCGTCGCCGGCGCCGTCGTTGATCGCGCCCAGGTAGTGCCAGATCTTCACCGGATGCGGATAGCCGCTGCTGGCCAGCAGCGCGGCGATCTGCCGGTAGACCGCCGTGGCTGCCGCCTCGATGCCGCCGTGCGCGGCTTCGTCGAGCACCCATTCGGCGTACAGCAGCTCGCCGTCTTCGGCGATCGTCGCGCCGCAGGCGTTGCTGCGCCGCACCGGCCGGGCCGCGTCCCAGTGTTCCCAGACCGTGCCGGCGCCGAGGGCCGGCAGTGCCAGCGGCAGCGCTGCGTCGGCCGCCTCAGCGCCAGCGGCGCGGCAGGCGAAATGCGCCAGCCGTTGCGGATGCGCGATGCCCGGAGCGGTCGAGTAGCGGATGCGGATCGGCGGTGGCGCGTCGACGGCGCGCAGGGGCTGGCTGGGCAAGGGCTTCGGCAGGGGCGTTGAGTGGCGCTAGTTTACGGGCCGACCGGGGTGCAAGCACGGCAGGCCGGCGCGGCCCATTGACCGACCGCCGCCGGCCTCTATAGTCCCGGAACCTCCGGATCAGGCCCGACCTCATGATCAGCTTCCGCCCCGCCGACACCCGTGGTTTCGCCGAGCACGGCTGGCTCGACAGCCATCACAGCTTCTCGTTCGGCAGCTGGCACGATCCGGCGTACATGGGCATCGGCGCGCTGCGGGTGCTGAATGACGATCGCGTGGTTGGCGGTGCCGGCTTTCCGCCGCATTCGCATCGCGACATGGAAATCATCACCTACGTGCTCGGCGGCGCGCTGCGGCACAAGGATTCCACCGGCGGCAGCTCGGATTTGAAGCCCGGCGAACTGCAGGTGATGACCGCCGGCCGCGGCATCGCCCACAGCGAGATGAATGCCGATGGCGTGAAGCCGGTGCACTTCCTGCAGATCTGGATCGAGCCTTCGGTGCGCGGCGCCGCGCCCGGCTACCAGCAGCAGGCGCTCGACATTCCGGCGCTGAAGGCCGGTTTCAGCCTGGTGGCGGCGCCGGAAGGCGAGGCCGCGCCGTTCCGGCTGCTGCAGGACGCCCGGTTGTCGATCGCCTGGCCGTCGGCCGGGCAGCAGATCGACACCGCGCTGCGGGCCGAGCGGCAGCACTACCTGCATGTCGCCCGCGGCGCCGTGCTGCTCGGCGATCAGCCGCTGAATGCCGGCGATGCCGCGCTGCTGACCCAGGAAAGCCGGCTGGTGCTGACCGCGACGGCCGACGCCGAGCTGCTGCTGTTCGATCTTGCGGCCTGAGGACCTCAGCCGCGCAGGCTGATCACCGGCCAGCCGCGCCGTTCGGCCTCGGCGCGCAGCACCGGATCGGCGTCGACGGCGTGCGGCAGGTCGGTGAATTCCAGCAGCGGCAGGTCGTTGCGCGAGTCGCTGTAGCCGTACAGGCGCTCGAAGCGGACCGGGTGCGCGGCCAGCCAGGCCTTGAGGTTGGTGACCTTGTCGTCGCGGAAGTTCGACAGGCGGATGCGGCCGGTGAAGCGCGCGCCGTCGCGCTCCGGCTCGGTGGCCAGCAGGTGGCGCACGCCGAGATGGGCGGCGATCGGCTCGACGATGAAGCGGTTGGTCGCCGTCGTGATCAGCAGCTCGTCGCCCTGTTCGCGGTGCCGAGCCAGCAGCGCCGGCGCGTCGCGCGACACGATCGGCGCGATGCATTCGGCGACGAAGCGCTGGCGCAGCGCTTCCATCGTCGCCAGCGGGTGCAGGGTCAGCGGCTTCAGCGAGAACGCCGCGAACTCGTGGATGTCCAGCGTGCCGGCGGCGTACTGGTCGTAGAAACGCTGGTTCTCGCGGCTGTAGTAGTCGCGGTCGACCAGCGCGTGGTCGACCAGGTACTGGCCCCAGAGGTAGTCGCTGTCGCCGTTGAGCAGGGTGTGGTCGAGGTCGAAGACGGCAAGATTCATGGGCGATCGGGCGAAGCGGAGGGGCGTGCCCGGCAACCGGTGGGCGAGGGCGCGGCGAGTTTGCCGCAGGCGCGAACGCTGTGAAAGAATCCGGGCCTGAACATCCGCTTGAAAAGTGCTTCCAAGTGATTGACGCCGATGGATTTCGTCCGAACGTCGGGATCATCCTGACGCACCCCGATGGCCGCGTGTTGTGGGCCAAGCGGATCGGTCAGGATGCCTGGCAGTTTCCGCAGGGCGGCATCAAGTTCGGCGAAACGCCGGAGCAGGCGCTGTACCGCGAGCTGGAAGAGGAACTGGGCCTCAACCACCAGCATGTGCAGTGCCTCGGCGTCACCTCCGGCTGGCTCAGCTATCGCCTGCCGTCACGGCTGATTCGCCGGGGCCGGCGGCCGGTGTGCATCGGCCAGAAGCAGAAGTGGTTCCTGCTGCGGCTGACCGGCTGCGAATCGAAGGTCTGCTTCACCCGCTGCGACCGGCCCGAGTTCGATCACTGGCGCTGGGTGGACTACTGGCACCCGCTGAGCGAAGTGGTGTCGTTCAAGCGTGAGGTCTATCTCGGCGCGCTGCGCGAACTGGCGCCGCTGATCGGCGCGCCGGTGCAGCCGGCGGTGACGGGGCGCGTCACGCCGGCTGACCGGGGTTTCCGGGCTCAGTAGTAGCGGTACTCGACGCCGCCCTGCACCAGCCTCGGGGCGCCGGGCACGATGCCGCGAGTGCGATCGACGATGTACACCTGGTCGAACAGGTTCTTCACCGTGAAGAACACGCCGAAGCCGGTGTTCGGCGCGGAGTAGTTCAGCGCCAGATTCCAGACCGTGGTGCCGGAGATCTTGCCGACCTGCCCGTTGCCGTTGGCGGCCGACGTTTCGGTGTTGGCGAAATCGCTGAACTGCTGGCCGATGTAGACCGCTTCCAGTCGTCCCTCGAAGCCGGCGTTGTGGCTGTAGCCGAGCGTCGAGGTCAGCGTGTGGCGCGCGGCGTAGGGCAGTCGGCGGCCGGGAGCGGAGCCGGCAATGGTGGCGCCGTTGCTGACCTGGGTCAGCGCGGTTTCCTGGTCGGCGGTCGGCAGCGCCGTCCAGGCCAGTTCGACGAACGGATTGTGGGCACCCGGCAGCCAGCTGCCGATATCGGCGCGGCCGCTCAGTTCGAAGCCTTCGTACAGCGTTTCGCCCTGCGCCAGCGGCACGCTGCCGCCAGCAATGTTGCCGACCGCGATCTGGTTCTTGAAATCGTTGCGGAAGTAGGTGCCTTCGATGCGCAGGCCGTTGACCGGCCGGGCCCGGACGCCGGCCTCGAAGTTGATGCTCGATTCGGCGTTGACGTCGACCGCGACGCCGGAGTTGTCGACGATGTCCTCGGTGCGCGGCGGGGCGAAGCCCTTGTGGATGCCGGTGTAGAGCGTGGTCCGCTCGTTGACGGCGTAGGAGCTGCTGAACGAGTAGAGCACGCGGGTCAGGTCGGCCTTGCCGTCGGCGCCGGTGACGATGTTGGTGCGCTCGTAGTTGACGTGCTCGACGCGGATGCCGGGCGCGAACGTGAACGCGCCGATCTTCACCTCGTTCTGCGCATAGCCGCTGATCGCATCGGTATCGCGCTGGTTGTTCTCGACGATGGTGCCGCTGCGCGCCGTCGGCGAACCGCCGTTGACCTGCAGGCGGTCCTGCCGCTCGAAGTGGTAGCGGACGCCGGTCTGCAGTTCGTGATCAACACCGAACGCGGTGTAGGGCAGGGTCAGGCGTGGTTCGATGCCGGCGTTGTAGTAGTCGCGCAGGCGGCCCTGCACCGAGTTGCAGGTTGTCGAGTCGACCGCGTTGCCGGCCAGGCGGGCATCGCGGAAGGCGTTGCCACACTGGGTGTCGGTGGTCGTCGAGCTTTGCCGCCACCAGTTGCGCGCGAAGTTCGCGAAGTAGGCGTTGGTGGTCAGGCGCGCGCGGCCGATGGTCCAGTCGTCGGTCAGCGAAGCGCCCCAGCGGTAGGCGTCGAAGTAATCGTTCTCGAACGGGTTGTAGCGCGCGCCGAAGTTGCGGTACTCGGCGTCGGTCAGGCCGGAATAGCTGACCTGCGAGTTCTCGCGGTAGTAGTTGGCACGGGCGATCAGCGTGTGATCCCCGGTGACCGCGATGACGCCCTTGTAGTTGACGTCGTCGATCGCCAGGTCGGTGTTGTCACGGGCGCCGTTCGACTGCTTGCGGACGTAGTCGAAGCGGTGGCCGTCGAGGCTGACGGTGCCGTGGCCGGCGAAGTAGTCGCGGTTGCCGCCGGCCAGTGACAGGCCGCCGGTCAGCGTCTTGCTCGGGATCGGCGTGATGTAGTTGATGACGCCGCCGATGGTCTGCGGGCCGTAGAGGTTGACGGTCGCGCCTTTCAGCACTTCGACACGGTCGAAGCGTTCGATCGGCGGGTGGTAGTAGCTGGCGTTGTCGCCATAGACGCCGTAGGTGAGCGGGATGCCATCCTCGAGCAGCAGCACCTTGGTCGAACGCGTCGGGTTCAGGCCGCGGATGCCGATGTTCGGCCGCAGGCCGAAGCCTTCCTCGTCGCGAACGCTGACACCGGGCAGCTTGCGCAGCGCCTCGTTGGTGGTGAACACGCGGCTGGCGCGCAAGGTGTCGGCATCGAGCACCTGCGCCGAGCCGGCGGTCCTGGCCAGGTCGTCCGGCTCGCCGACGATGGTCACGGCTTTCAGCACCACCGGCGTCTCGGTTTTTTCGGTCGTCGTGGCAGTTGCAGTCGCTGCTGTCGTGCCTTCCTTGTTGGTCTCGGTGGCCGGCTCGGCGAGCGCGGTCGATGACACGGCGAGGACCAGTCCCAGCCAGCCAGCGTTCTGCATGTCTTCTCTCTCTTCAGATGTGTCGGGCACCAGAGGGGCGCCGCGAGTGATGTCCCCGGATGCGCCCGCCGCCGATGCCGGGCGGGGCGCGCTTGTCGTGGCGATCGACGAGGGCGGAGTGGCCGCGCCGTCGAGCGCATGCGAGACGTTATCCGATGCGATATCGATTGACAATCATTCTCATTAAGCTTTAAGTTTCGCCACATGATCATCTGCGTCTGCAAGGCTGTTTCCGACAAGACCATCCGCCGCTCGGTCGAGCAGGGCGATGTCATCTCGCTGCGCGACCTGAGCCGCGAGACCGGACTCGGCACTTGCTGCGGCAAGTGCGTGCCGGCGGCGCGGTCGACGCTGGCTCAGGCGCTGTCCGCGCTGCCGGTGGCGTCGCCGATCCACGCCGAGCTCGGCCTGCCGAGCGGCGCGCAGCTGGCCTGCTGATTCCGCGCGTTGCCGGCGCTGGCGCCGGCACCCCGGCGGTAATTGGGAATCACACGCAAAATCGTTCAAAAGAACAGCAAAAACAACAAGTTAATCTTGTTCATCTGGTTCGGGCTGCCTATACTTCCGCCGCCCTCCCAACCGGACCCACGACCATGCGCGGCGACGCCAAAGTCCTCGAATTCCTGAATCTCGCGCTGAAGAACGAGCTGACGGCCGTCAACCAGTACTTCCTCCATGCGCGAATTTTCGGCAACTGGGGTCTGAAGAAGCTGGAGAAGTACGAGTACGGCGAGTCAATCGACGAGATGAAGCACGCCGACAAGCTGATCAAGCGCATCCTGTTCCTGAACGGGCTGCCGAACCTGCAGGATCTCGGCAAGCTGTACATCGGCGAGGACGTCAAGGAAATCCTCGAGTGCGACCTGAAGCTGGAATACGAGGCGCACCCGCTGTACCGCGACGCGATCGCCCACTGCGAAGTGGTGAAGGATTACGTGACCCGTGAACTGCTGGTGGCGATCCAGGAAAGCGAGGAACACCACATCGACTGGATCGAGGAGCAGCTGGGCCTGATCGAGAAGATCGGCATCCAGAACTACATGCAGTCGGCGATGGGCGAGATCGGCGAAAGCTGAAGCTGCTGATTGGCAATAAAAAAGCCCGCATTCAGTGCGGGCTTTTTCGTTGCAGCCCCCGCTCAGAACGGCTTGACGATCACCAGGATGACCATCGCCACCAGCAGCAGCGCCGGAACCTCGTTGATCAGCCGGTAGAACTTGTGGCTCTTGGTGTTCTGCCGTGCGGCGAACTTGCGCATCAGCCCCTTCAGCCAGCCGTAGTAGCCGGACAGGATCACCGCCAGCAGGATCTTCAGATGCAGCCAGCCGCCGCTCTGGAAATAGCCAGGGTTGGCAACCAGCAGCGCGATCGCGAACACCCAGGTGCCGATCATCGCGATCAGGCCGATGCCGTACAGCTTCCGCTCCATCACGCAGAAGCGGGCGTGCTCGGCTTCGGCGGTGACCTCGCAGTGATAGACGAACAGCCGCGGCAGGTAGAACAGCGCGGCGAACCACGACACCACGAAAATCACGTGGAAGGACTTGAGCCAGAGCATTGTCGACGGCCGGAATTGAAGGCGGGGACGCACGGTATCATCGCGGCCCGCATGGCGGGATGTCAGGAGCGTGGGACGTGATCGAAGTCGGAATCGTCGGCGGCACCGGGTATACGGGCGCCGAATTGCTGCGGCTGCTGGCCGTGCATCCGGGCGTGCGCCTGAAGGTGCTGACCTCCCGCGCCGAGGCCGGCAAGCGCGCCGATGCCTGGTTTCCGCAGCTGCGGGGACGGGTCGACTTGAGCTTCACCGCGCCGGATGACGATGCGCTGGCCGCCTGCCAGGCGGTGTTCTTCGCCACCCCGCACGCCACCTCGATGAAGCTGGCGCCGGCGCTGATCGCGCGCGGTGTCCGGGTGGTCGACCTGTCGGCCGATTTCCGCATCCGCGATGCCGCCGTGTTCAAGCGCTGGTACGCGCATGACCACGCCAGCCCGGAACTGCTGGAAGAGGCGGTCTACGGTCTGCCGGAGGTCAATCGCGAAGCGATTCGTGGCGCCCGCCTGGTCGCTGCGGCTGGCTGCTATCCAACCGCGACCCAGCTCGGCTTCCTGCCGCTGATCGAAAGCGGCCTGATCGACACCCAGACCCTGATCGCCGACTGCAAGTCCGGCGTCAGCGGCGCCGGTCGCGAAGCCAAGGTCGGCTCGCTGTTCGCCGAATGCGCCGACACGATGATGGCCTACGGCGTGGCCGGTCATCGCCACCTGCCGGAAATCGAGCAGGGCCTGACGCGGGCTTCGACCGGCCCGGTGCGGCTGACGTTCGTGCCGCACCTGACGCCAATGATCCGCGGCATCCACGCCACGCTGTATGGCCGGCTGCTGAACCGGGATATCGATCTGCAGGCGCTGTTCGAGTCGCGCTACCGCGACGAGCCGTTCGTCGATGTGCTGCCGGCCGGCGCGCATCCGGAAACCCGTTCGGTGCGCGGCTCCAACCTGTGCCGGATCGCAGTCCATCGTCCGCAGGGCGGCGACACGGTGGTGGTGCTGTCGGCGATCGACAATCTGGTCAAGGGTGCGGCCGGCCAGGCCGTGCAGTGCTTCAATCTGATGTTCGGATTCGACGAGCGCACGGCGCTCGACGGCATGCCGCTGTCGCCCTGATGGCGGATCCGCAGCATCGGGTTGTCGTCACCACTGACCGTCCGGCGCGGCGGCGGGCGTTCTACGCGGCCGTCGTCGCGCTGTCGCTGCTCGGCGCGTTCGGGCTGTACCGGTACTCGCGGGCGTCGGCGGTGTCGGATTTCGAGGCCGCCACCGGCGAGCGCGATCGCCTGATCGATGAACGCCGCCAGCTGACGCGCGAACTGCGCGTCGCGAAGGCGGAAGCCGACAGTCTGCGCAATCAGGTGGCCTACCTGAGCCGCTCGCAGCAGATCGATGACAACGCCTGCGTCGCGGTCAAGCAATCGCTGAGCCGCTTGCAGGCGGAATCGGCTGATCTGCGCGAACAGCTGGCGTTCTATCGCGGCATCGTGTCGCCGCAGGAATCGCAGGCCGGCGTGCGGGTCTACGAATTCCGGATCACCGCGCTGAAGACGGCGCGCAATGCCTATCGCTACGACCTGGTGCTGATCCAGCCGGTGCGCAGCGAAAAGCGTGTCGGCGGGCAGGCGCAGGTGGTCATCGAAGGGCTCAGGAACCGCCAGAAGCAGCGGCTGAAGCTGTCCGACGTGGCCATGAACGGTGACGGAAATCTGTTATTTTCATTCAAGTATTTCGAAGAGTTCAGCGGCGAGCTGCGATTGCCCGCTGATTTCCGGCCGCTGAGAATCCTCGTCAGTCTGCAGCCCGGCGGCGATGGCAAGCCGGGCCTCGAAGACGAATACGAGTGGGCCAAGATCCTTCAGGAGACCGACGAGCCATGAGGAAATTCCTGCGCGGCGACACCGAGGGTGGCGGCAAGAACGCCACCGTCGATTCACTGATCGGCCGCCACACAGAAATCCTCGGCGACGTGCGTTTCTCCGGTGGCCTGCATCTGGATGGCCGGATCAAGGGTGCCGTGACCGCATCCGGCGGCGAAGCATCGAACACCTTTTCAGTCAGCGAGGCTGGCGCGGTCGAAGGAGATATCCGGGTGCCGAACGTGATTCTCAATGGCACGGTGATCGGCAACGTCCACGCCAGCAGCAAGCTGGTGCTGAACGCCAAGGCCCGGGTCAACGGCGATGTTCATTACAAGGCCTTGCAGATGGAGGCGGGTGCCACCATCAACGGGCAATTGGTGCACGATACGGGTGCATCCGCTGCGTCAACGCGGTCCGAGTCGGCGGTACTCGACATACAGGATGCGCGCCGCGGCAAGCTGGGCTGAAGTCTCACTGGAGATTGACGATGGACGGCAACGATGTGCTGGCAACTGCTGAATCCGAAGTGGTGTTCACCACGGCGGCCGCCAACAAGGTGCGCGAGTTGCTGGAGGATGAGAACAATCCGGCGCTGAAGCTGCGCGTGTTTGTCACCGGCGGCGGCTGCTCGGGCTTCAAGTACGGTTTCACGTTCGACGAGAACCTGGAAGACGGCGATCTGTCGGTCGAGAATGGCGGCGTGACGCTGCTGGTCGATCCGATGAGCCTGCAGTACCTGAGCGGCGCCGAGATCGACTACAAGGACGACGTCGACGGCGCCCAGTTCGTGATCCGCAATCCGAACGCCACGACGACCTGCGGCTGCGGCTCGTCGTTCTCGGTCTGATCGATTTCAGACCCTTGAGGCTGGTGCCGCGATGCAAGGCGGCATCGGCCCGGCTCGTCAGCCTCCCAGCAGTACCGAACCGAGCGCGGCTTCACGCCGGGCGCCGGTGACACTGGGCAGGTTGCCGGGCAGGCCGCGCAGGCGGCGCATCGCCAGCCATGCAAATGCGGCGGCCTCGATCAGGTCGGGCGCCAGCCCGCAGGCGGCGCTGGTGTCCACCGCGACCTCCGGCAAGGCTTCGGCCAGCTGTGCCAGCAAGTGGGCATTCCACGCGCCCCCGCCGCAGACGATCAGCCGTGCAGTCTCGGTCTGCGCCGCGCGAACGGCGCTCACGATGCTGCGCACGGTGAGCTGCGCCAGGCTGGCTTGCACATCCTCGGGCTTCAGTTGCAGCAGGGCCGGGTAGCGTTGCAGAGCCCAGCCGAGCCGGAAGTAGTCGCGGCCGGTGCTCTTCGGCGCGGGTAGCGCGAAGTAGGGATCGGCCAGCAGAGCCGCGAGCAGCGCTTCATCCGGAATGCCCCGCGCCGCGAAAGCACCGCCTTCGTCGTAAGGCTGGCCGGTGCAGCGCTGGGTCCACTCGTCCATCAAGCCGTTGGCGGGCCCGGTGTCGAAGCCGATCACCGCTCCATTGCCGCCGGCCGGCAGGACGGTGATGTTCGCGATGCCACCGAGGTTCAACGCGCAGCGCGCTTCCGTGGCATGCGAAAACAGCGCGTGATGGAAGGCCGGCACCAGCGGCGCACCCTGGCCGCCAAGGGCGACATCCAGGCGGCGGAAATCGGCAACCGTGGCAATGCCGGTGGCGGCGACGATCTGGCTGGCGTCGCCCATCTGCAGTGTCTGGCCGGCGGCACCGTCATGGAACATCGTCTGGCCATGGCTGCCGATGGCCTTGATCGTCGATGGATCGGCGTGGCAGTGATTCAGCAGCGCGACTGCGGCATCGGCGAAGGCCTCGCCGATCGCCACGTCGAGTGCCGTGAACTCGCGAAGCGTGATGGCTGGCTGGTCGATCGAGATCTCGAGCAGCCGTCGACGCAGGGCCGCCGGGTAGGGATGGTGAAGCTGGCCGACCAGTGCCGTGAGGCGATCGCCGTCGAACTCGACGATGACGCCATCGATGCCGTCGAGGCTGGTGCCCGACATCAGACCGACGTACCGCTCGGCGGCAGTCTCCGGCATCAGGCCCAAACGCGGTTAGCGGGACAGCGCGACGTTGCGATCGGTCAGTGCGTTGATCCGGGCCACCAGCGGCGCCGTCATCGCGCGGAATTGCACCAGGGTCTGCGAGGTCAGCGGCACGGCGCGTGGCAGCGTGACGGTCATCGGGTTCTTGTGCAGGCCGTTGACGAGGAACTCGTAATGCAGATGTGGCGCGGTGGCCAGGCCGCTGGAACCGACGAAGCCGATGATCTGGCCCTGACGAACCCGGGCTCCGGCCTTGATTCCCGGCTTGAAGCGCGACAGGTGGGCGTACAGCGTCTGGTTGTTGCCGCTGTGACGAACCACGATCACGTTGCCGTAGCCGCCTTTCTGGCCAAGGAACTCGATCTTGCCGTCGCCAGTGGCGTGCACCGGTGTGCCGGTGGCAGCAGCGTAATCGACACCCTTGTGGGCGCGGATGATGTTGAGGATCGGATGGCGCCGCTGCAGGTTGAACCCGGAGCTGATGCGCACGAAATCGACGGGCGTGCGGATGAAGGCCTTGCGCAGCGATTCGCCCGCCGGCGTGTAGTAGCCAGCGCGACCTTCGGCGTCCACATAGCGAACGGCGCGGTAGGTCTTGCCCTGATTGGTGAATTCGGCAGCGAGGATGTCGCCTTCGCGAAGCTTGCGGCCGTCTTTCAGGATGTTGTCGTACACCACGACGAAACGATCGCCTTCCTGGAGATCCTGCGCGAAGTCGATGTCATAGCCGAAGATGTCGGCGAATTCGAGAATCATGCGGTTCGACAGGCCGGCCTTGCGGCCATCGGCGAACAGCGAGCTGCGGATCTGCCCGACGCTTTCTGTCTGCCGGTGCTCGAGTTCTGCAGTGAGCGTCGTTGACTCGTAGCCGACACCGTGACGGCGCACGCTCAGCGTGCGCGTTTCGTCGATCGCATAGGTCAGCTCTTCGAGGCGACCGGACACGATGCGCAGGTTCAGGACATCGCCCACCTTGAGCTTCTTCAGAAGTGCGCTGTCGCCACCGAGGCGGGTCATCAGCATCCAGTCCTGCGGCGGCAGGCCGGCTTGCTCGAAGATGTTCGAGAGACTGTGGCCGCGTTCAATGCGGACCCGCGTCCACGCGGCTGGTTCCGGTACTGCAAGCGCGTCGGAGACTGCGTTCTGAATGATGTCTTCAAACATCGGATTCGGCGCGGCGCCGCTGCCATTCCCGGTTTGCGCGGACTCGGCGGGTGTGCTGCCGACGGCGGCGCTGATGGCCGACAGGTCCATCTGCTCCTGCGATGACGAAAACGGCGCGAATGCGACGACGGCTGCTGCAGCGACACCAAGGAACGCGGCGAGGACGCCGATCCTGCGCAGCGAGGAATTCCGGGCTCCTGCTGCGGAGCTATAATTGCCTGACATAAAAACCCACGAATTGAGGCGCGTGCGGTACGCGCTGGCAGAGGATCGCTTCCTGTTTTCGTTGGTTTGCGGATCCGGATGGCCGTAACAAAACATAAAAACTGACCGTTGGCAATTTTTCACGTGATCCTGACCATGCGAATTCATTTTCGTGGTCCGTATCCGCAAATTTCGCGCCGTGATGACGTCGGTGCAGTGAGACAGCAGTGAATATCGAAGAGATCGAACGCGGCACCGAGGAGATCATCCCGCAAGCTGAGCTGCGCGCGCGGCTTGAAAAAGCGGCCAGCAGCGGCCAGCGGCTCCGCATCAAGGCCGGTTTTGATCCTACCGCCAAGGACTTGCATCTCGGCCATACGCTGCTGCTGAACCGGCTGCGCGCGTTCCAGGAAGCTGGCCACGAAGCAATCTTCCTGATTGGCGACTTCACCGGGATGATCGGCGATCCGACCGGCAAGAACGAAACGCGCAAGCCGCTGACCCGTGAGCAGGTCGAAGAGAATGCGCTGACGTACAAGGAACAGGTTTTCAAGATTCTTGACCCTGCGCGTACCACGATCGAGTTCAACAGCCGCTGGCTCGACACGCTCGGGACGGAGGGCATCTTGAAGCTCGCGGCCCAGCACACGGTTGCGCGGATGATGGAGCGCGACGATTTCTCGAGGCGCTTCCGCGACAACCAGCCGATCGCGATTCACGAGTTTTTGTACCCGCTGCTGCAAGGTTACGACTCGGTTGCCTTGAAGGCGGACGTGGAACTTGGCGGAACCGACCAGAAGTTCAATCTGCTTGTCGGCCGGCAGTTGCAGCAGAGTTACGGTCAACGACCGCAATGCATCATGACGGTGCCGATTCTCGAGGGACTGGATGGCGTGCAGAAGATGTCGAAATCGCTCGGCAACTACGTGTCGCTGAACGATTCTCCGGCCGACATGCTCGGCAAGATCATGTCGATTTCCGACACGTTGATGTGGCGTTACTACGATCTGCTGAGTTTCCGGCCGCTGCAGGAAATCGCCGAGTTGCGCCGTGCCGTTGCCGAAGGCGCCAACCCGCGGGACATCAAGCTCACTTTGGGTGAGGAAATCGTGGCGAGATTCCACGGGACTGCTGCCGGGCCGGCGGCCCGGGCCGCGTTTATCGCGCAGTTCGCTCAAGGGCAGTTGCCGGAGAACATCCCGGAAGTCGTGATCACGGTCCCGGAGGCCGGCCTGTCGCTTGCCGCACTTCTCAAGGAGGCGGGGCTCGTCGGCAGCAATGGCGAAGGCAATCGGATGATCGATCAGAAGGCGGTACGGGTCGATCAGCAGCGCGTCGAGGATCGCGCCCTCGCGCTTCGTCCTGGTGCGACCTACCTGCTGCAAGTGGGCTCCCGGCGCTATGCGCGCGCGACCATCAACGCGGCAAAGGGCTGACGGACCGGCAGATCAAGCCCTGGCTGTATTGGGCCGCAAAGACTGGCAACGTGATCGGCAGGCAGGGGTTTCAGCGGCCGATCCTTTTTGAACGGTGGACGCCGGCTCTAGTTGCGTCAATCAATGCCCCATCGGCCCGCGCTGAGGATGATTCAAGTTACGGCTCGGGGGAGTCGGACCGTAACTCCACAGAACGATTCCGAGAAAAATCAAAAAAATCGTTGACGAAGAAAGAAAGGGCTCTATACTCCGCGTCCCTTGAGTCGGCTACCGGCTTTGGGAGCGGGAAGCGGGAGTCAGCGGTTTTCGGAAGTTTTCGAAAAGTGTTGACAGGGCAGAAAAAGGCCCTATAATTCGCCTC
>JAPLSA010000026.1 GCA_026398815.1 Gammaproteobacteria bacterium | reverse complement strand
GCCGAGGCCGAGCGTTTCCGGCACGTCGATCTGCACGTGGTCGATGAAGTTGCGGTTCCAGATCGGCTCGAACAGGCCGTTGGCGAAACGGAACGCGAGGATGTTCTGCGCCGGTTCCTTGCCGAGGAAATGGTCGATGCGAAAGATCTGCTCTTCGCCGAACACCTCGTGCAGCTTGGCGTTCAGCCGCACGGCGCTGGCCAGGTCGGTGCCGAACGGCTTTTCCATGATGATCCGCGCCCGTTCCACGAGCCCGGCCTCGCCAAGCATCCGCACCACCGGCAGCGCCGCACTGGGCGGCACGCTGAGGTAGTGCAGGCGCTGGCTTTCGGTGCCGAGCGCGGCTTCCGCCGCTTCGACCGCCAGCTTCAGCGTCGCCGCGCCGGCCGCCAGCGGCACGTATTCGAGCTGGGCGGCGAAGCGGCTCCATTCGGCCTCGTTCGGCTTGCGCATGCCGAACTGGTCGAGCGCGCTGCGGGCGATGCTGCGGAAGCCGTCGGCGTCGAGATCATCGAGTGACAGCCCGATGATCCGGCAGTCCGGAATGAAGCCGGCGTTGACCAGGTGGAACAGGCCGGGCAGCAGCTTGCGGCGCGCCAGGTCGCCGGTGGCGCCGACCAGCACCACCACCTGCGGGAAGCGCGGCCCGACACCTGCGGGGACTTTGGCCATCGTGCGGCTCCGGTTGAACGGTCGTGGCTAGGCGCTTGCAAAAGCGACGCCAGCCGCCCGGCCTAGGGCTTCCAGGCGATCAGCGTGTCGATCAGCCGGCGCAGCACCGGGCCGATGGCCTGGGCCTGCGGGTGGCCCGGCGTCCAGCAGGCGGGGTCGCTGTCGTCGAGATAGCAGTCCTGCGCCAGTTCCAGCTGCAGCGCGTGCAGGCCCTGGTCCGGCTGGCCGTAGCGCACGGTGGTGTAGCCGCCCTTGAAGCGCTGGTTGCTGGCGATGCCGCTACCGGCGGCGGCCAGCACCGTCTCGACCTCGGCCTGCAGCGCCGGCGCGCAGGCCTGCCCGTCACGCGTGGCGAGGCTGAAATCCGGCAGCCGGCCGGGGAAGCGGCCGGGCAGCTCGCGACGCACCGAATGGGCATCGAGCAGCACCACGTGGCCGCAGCGCCTGCGGATGTCGGCCACCCGCCGGGCCAGCTCGTCGTGGTACGGGTCCCACCAGCGGGTGCGGCGGCTGTCGATCTCCGCCGCCGTCGGCTCGCAGCCGGGCCGGTAGACCGGCGCGCCGTCGAACTGCAGCAGCGGGCACAGGCCCGGGTCCGGATCGCCGTCGTACAGCGGCCGGCTCTCGCGGTCGCGATTCAGGTCGACGACGTAGCGCGAATGGGTGGCGGCGATCAGCGTGGCGCCGCAGTAGGCCGCGAAGTGGTACAGGAACGGCAGGTGCCAGTCGGTGTCCGGCAGCTGCCGCGCGCCGGGGCTCAGGCGTTCGGCGAGGCCAGGGCTGAGCGCGGTGCCGGCATGCGGGATGTTGATGATCAGCGGCCCACAGCCGGCAATCGTCAAGGCCAGCGGCGCGCTCATCGATCAGCCCAGCAGCCGCTTCATCACCGCGCGGTAGCGGCCGAGGCTGGCCGCCGCCTGCGGGTGACGGCCGTCGCGGACCACCCAGCGGCCGGCCACCATCACGTCGCGCACCGGCTGCCGGGCCGGGCCAAAGATGGCGGCATCGAGCAGGCCGTCGCCCTGCTGTTCGGCCAGCGCCGGATCGTCCGGGTTCAGCACCAGCCAGTCGGCGCGCAGGCCGACCGCGAGGCTGCCGACTGGCTGCGCCATCGCCTGCGCGCCGCCGGCGGTGGTGATCCGGTACAGGTGGCCGCCGAGCGAATCGCCGATGCCCTTGGCCAGCACGTTGCGGCGCTCGAAACGCAGGCGCTGGCCGTACTCGAACAGCTTCAGCTCCAGGAACGGGTCGACGCAGACATGGCTGTCGGCGCCGACGCCGATCCGGCCGCCGGAACGCAGGTAAGGCACGGCGTTGAAGAAGCCGTCGCCGAGGTCGCCTTCGGAAGTCGGGCACAGGCCGGCGACGACGCCGGAGCGGGCCAGCCGCTCGGCTTCACCGATCTCGGTGTGGGTGGCGTGGATCACGCACCAGCGGCCGTCGACGGCGGCGTGGTCGAGCAGCCAGGCGATCGGCCGCTGGCCGGACCAGGCCAGGCAGTCGTTCACTTCCTTGAGCTGCGCCGACAGGTTCAGGTGGATCGGCGTGTCCGGCCCCAGCGTGGCCGCCAGCGCAACGGCCTCCGCCAGCATCGCCGGGGTGACCGCGCGCAAGCTGTGCGGGGCGATGCCGATGCGCTGGGCGGCGCTGCCGCGAGTGGCGGCGACCAGGCGTTCGACGATGCCGGCGTAGTCGGCCACGGTGTTGATGAAGCGGCGCTGGCCGCTGGTCGGCGGCGTGCCGCCGAAGTTGTCGTGGCCGTACAGCACCGGCAGCAGCGTCTGGGCGATGCCGGTGTGCTGCGCCGCCGCCAGCAGACGCTCGCTGGTTTCGGCGCGGTTGGCGTATGGCGCGCCGCTGACGTCGTGGTGCAGGTAGTGGAACTCGGCAACGCTGGTGTAGCCGGCCTGCAGCATCTCCACGTACAGCTGGGTGGCGATGACTTCGATGTCGTCCGGCTGCAGCTGCTCGATGAAGCGGTACATCAGCCGCCGCCACGACCAGAAGCTGTCGCCCTGCGGGCCGCCCTTTTCGGTCAGCCCGGCCATGCCGCGCTGGAACGAAGTCGAGTGCAGGCAGGGCATGCCCGGCACCACCGGGCCGTTGAGCGCCTCGGCCCCGTCCGCCGCCACGCCGGTGGCGAGCGCGGTGATCAGCCCGGCGTCGTCGACTTCGAACAGGACGTTGTCATGCCAGCCGGTGGCGAGCAGGGCGGAAGAGGCGTGATAACGGCTCATGGCGATCGATCGGGCAGCGCGGGTCGTGGAATGGCGGCAAGAGTACGCAATCGCCGGCGCCGATGCCCCCTCCTGGGGCGCGTCCGCCATTCAGGCCAGCAGGCCGCGCCAGACGAGGCAGACCAGCACGCCGATGGTCAGCGACAGCCGCAGGCTGAAGTAGCCGCTGAGCGGGTCGAGCACCCGCTCGCGCCAGACCTCGGCCGCCACCAGCAGCACGAACACCGCCGCCAGGGCGACGATCGCCGGCGTGAACGGCAGCGAGGCGGCCAGCCAGGCCAGCAGCATCAGCACGGTCGACAGCGCCATGCCGATCAGGCCGTTCGGGCCTTCGGCGGTCGGCAGCGCCAGCCCCCACAACGTGCCGGCCATGAAGCTGGCGATCATCGCCGCGTAGCGCAGCCAGACGCCGTCGAGCCAGGGCGGCACGCTGTCCGGCAGCAGGGTCCACCACAGCGGACCGGCGATGAACGGCAGCAGCCCGGCATAGCCGAGCAGATAGACCAGCGCGGGCAGACGGTTCATCGGCGCTCCGGGGAACAAGGATTCATCGGCATCGCGGCGCGGTGCCGGCGCATCAGTCGCCAGCCACCGAATCGGCGACATAGGGGTTGACCTGGCGCTCGCGGCCGAAAGTCGACATCGGGCCGTGGCCGGGGATGAACTGCACCTCGTCGCCGAGCGGGAACAGCCGGCCGCGGATCGAGCGGATCAGGTCGGCGTGATTGCCTTTCGGGAAATCGGTGCGGCCGATCGAGTTCTGGAAGATCACGTCGCCGACCATCGCCAGCTGCGAGGCCGGGTGATGAAAGACGACGTGGCCCGGCGTGTGGCCGGGGCAGTGCAGCACGTCGAGCGTCAGGCTGCCGACGGTCACGGTGTCGCCGTGCCCGAGCCAGCGCTGCGGCACGAAGCTGCGCGCCGGCGGGAAGCCGTACTGCTTGGCGGCGTCGGGCATGCCGTCGATCCAGAAGGCATCGTCCTGGTGCGGACCTTCGATCGGCAGGTTCAGCTGCTCGGCGATCTCGGCCACCGCACCGGCATGGTCGAGATGGCCGTGGGTGACCAGCAGCTTTTCCAGCTGCACGCCGTGGTGGGCGACCCGCTCCAGCAGCCGTGCGGCCTCGCCGCCGGCATCGACCAGCGCGCCGCGCATCGTCGTCGGGTCCCAGATCAGCGTGCAGTTCTGCTGGAACGGGGTGACCGGAATGATCTCGCCGCGCAGGGTCGGCTGCTGCTCGCTCATCGCTTCATCTCCGGGGCATCGCTGCCGCCATTGCCCGCCAGTGCCAGTGCCTGCGGGGATTCCAGCCGCAGCACCTGCGACGAGGACGAAAAGTGGATCCCGTCGGCGGCGAAGCGCCGGACGATGGTCAGCAGGATCTTCTGCCGGGTGTCCATGAACAGCGCATAGGCCGGATCGCGCATCCAGTAGACGATCTCGAACTGGTAGGCACTGCCGGCGAGCGCCTTCAGATGCGAGCGGTCGACGCGGGTCAGCGGCTGGGCCTCGACGATCTCGCGCAGCAGGCCCGGTATCGTTTCGATGACTTCTGGCGCAGTGGCGAAATCGATATCGAAGTTCAGCAGCACGCGCCGCTCGACCATCCGCTTGTAGTTGCGCAGCCGCGCCTTCAGCAGGTCGCTGTTGGAGAAGATCAGCTGCTCGCCGGTATCGGCCCGCACCCGGGTGGTCTTCAGGCCGACGTGTTCGACGGTGCCGGAAAAGCTGTCGACGACGATCGAATCGCCGATCACGAACGGCTTGTCGATGACGATCGACAGGCTGGCGAACAGGTCGCCGAGGATGTTCTGCACCGCCAGCGCCACCGCGATGCCCCCGATGCCGAGGCTGGCGACCAGCGCGGTGACATTGATGCCGAGGTTGTCGAGGATGAACAGCAGCATCACCAGCCACAGCAGCAGCTTGCCGATGAAGCTCAGCGCCGCGAGGCTGGTGGCGGCGGCGAGGTTGCCCTGCTCGGCCCGCATCCGCGAACTGGCGACCCAGAAATCGAGCAGCGCGCCGATCCACAGGCCGACCTGCACCAGGATCGCGACGGTGATGACGTGATCGAGCCGCGCCTCGACCTTCTTGCCGAGATCGAGATACTGGCTGGCGAAGTAGACCGCCACGAACACGATCAGCCAGAGCTTGGTCGACTCCACGGCGTTGATCAGCGCGCGGTCCATGCGCGTGGCCTTGGGCCGCTCGCTGTTCGACAGCCGGCGGATGATCGCCCGCTGCACGGCGAACACCAGCAGCACGAAGCCGAGTGCGCCGCAGACCGCGATCAGCCAGTCGCTGATCGGGTTGCGGACCAGGATGCGGTCGAGACTGCCGAGATAGTCGAGGAGGTCGTTCACGATTCGATGGGGGACGGCAGGATTCAGCGCCGAGGCTGGCCGGCGAGCCAGGCGGCGAAGCCGGCTTCGTCGAGCAGGCCTTCGGCGAGCAGGACCATCTGTTCAACCATCGCCGGCGATGGTGGCGGCGTCGGCACCCGGTTCATGCGCAGGAACAGCAGCGCCGCAAACAGGCCGGTGCGCTTGTTGGCGTCGACGAACGGATGGTTGCGCGCAATGCCGTACGCGTACGCAGCCGCCAGCGAATAGGGATCATCGTCACCGTAGGCCTGCTTGTTCTGCGGCCGCGCGAGCGCCGAATCGAGCAGGCCTTCGTCGCGGACGCCGCTGGCCCCACCGTGCGCGGCCAGCTGGTGATCGTGCATGGCCAGCACGACATCCTTGTCGAGGAATTCCATCAACGCTTGGCGAGCGCGCGCAGCACGTCGCGGTACTCGGTGGCCACTTCTTCGGCGATCGCCATCTGCCGGGCGAAGCGCTCGTCGAACGGGGTGATCCGGAACGAGCCGTCCGGCGCCTTGGTGGCGAACACCGAATCACCCTGCTTGAGCCCCAGTTCGGCGAGCATCTCGCGCGGCAACAGCACGCCCGACGAGGAACCGACGGCGCGGACTTTGAGTTCGTACATGGCTGCACCTCACTGGCAGTGGACGATCGCCCGGGCGCTGAACGGCCCGCATCCGCGATCAAATTGACACGTTCATTATAATCACGACTCGTTCCTCCCCGGCCACGCCCATGACCCTTTCCCTGCCTGCCGCGCCGCTGAAGCGCGCCGGTCTCGTGTTCACGTTCCTGTGGTTCCTGATCGGCGGCATCGGCCATTTCCTGCTGCCGGGTTTTTTCGTGTCGATCTGCCCACCCTGGGTGCCGGAGCCGCTGGCGGTGGTCGTGCTGAGCGGTATCGCCGAGATCGCGCTGGCCCTGCAGCTGATCCCGCTGCGCACCCGGCGCTGGGCCGGCTACGCGCTGCTTGCGCTGATCGCCGCCGTGACGCCGGTCCACATCTGGATGCTGATGGTGCCGGAACGCTTTCCGCAGTTTCCGGTGGCGCTGCTGTGGCTCAGGCTGGTGATCCAGGCGGCGTTCTTCGCCAACGTCTGGTGGAGCACCCGGCCGGATCAGCGGATGTCGCCGTCGACGTAGAACCAGCACCCGCCTTCGCGGATAAAGCGGCTGGTTTCGTGCAGCCGCACAGCGCTGCCGCCGCCGATCTTGTAGCGCGCCACGAACTCGACGATCGCCGTGTCGTCGCCGGTCATCCGGTGCTCGCGGATGTTCAGGCCCAGCCAGCGGGTCGCCGGTGTCCGGTCCAGGTCGAGCCGGTCCGGCCGGGTGCGCGGGTGCCAGGTCGCGCGCAGGTAGTCCTCGCGGCCAAGCACGTAGGCGCTGTAGCGCGATCGCATCAGCGCCTCGGCGGTGTCGGCGATGAAGCCGTCGTGCAGCCGGCCGCAGCAGCCGCCGAAACGCGTGCCGCTGCCGCAGGGACAGGCATCGCTATCGGCGAGGGTCATCGGCCGACGCTCCGTTGCCAGACCAGACCGCGGTTGTTGGCCGGCATCGCACGATCCTCGACCAGACGCAGCCCGATCGCCGCCGCCAGCCGATCGACCCACTCGAAATCGCGGATGCCGCTGGCCGGGTCGTTCGCCCGCAGGCTGGCGTCGAAAGCGGCATTGCTGGCGCTGGTGTGAGCGCCGCGGTACCGGAACGGACCGTAGATCACCAGCAACGCGTCCTCGTGCAGCACGCCGGGCAACCGGGCGAACAGCGTCTCGACCTCGGCGCTGCTCATGATGTGCAGCGTGTTGGCGCTGAACACGGCATCGAAGCGCGCCGGCGGCCAGGCACCGTTGACATCGAGCACGATCGGCGCCGACGTGTTCGGCAGCGCGGCATCATCGAGCCACAGGCGAATGCCCGGCAGGTACGGCGGGCGGTCCGCGCACTGCCAGCGCAGCTGCGGCAACGCCGCCGCGAAATGGACGGCGTGCTGGCCAGTGCCACTGCCGATTTCCAGCACCTGGCGGCGGTCGGCGAAGTGGTCACGCAGCAGCGCCAGGATCGGCTCGCGGTTGCGCTCGCAGGCGGGCGAGAACGGCTTGTCGGGCAGCAGGTCGGGCATGTCATCGGGCGATCTACGAAGGCGGCCAGCATAGCCGCGCCGCCGGACGCCCGGCCCAGCCGCTACCATGCGCCAAGCCTTCTGCCGAACCTTCCGCCGCGATGACCTGCGCTTGATCGACCTGTCCGACCTCCCTGCCCTGATCGCGATCGGCTGGAACCCGCAGTGCACGGCCGCCGCCACCTCGCAGGCTGCCGCGACTGGCCGGCCGGCCCGCGTCATCGAGCAGCACCGGGCGCACCTGCTGGTCCACGACGGCCAGACGGCGGTCAAGGCGAAGACCCTGACCGCGCTGTTCGATCGCCTCGAAACCACTGGCGACGGGCTGGCGGTCGGCGACTGGGTGCTGGTCCACGAGGCCGGCGGCAGCCTGTACATCCACGATCAGCTGCCGCGCAGCAGCCTGCTGCTGCGCAGCCGGGGCGACAACGGCGTGCAGCGGATCGCCGCCAATGTCGATACCGCGCTGCTGGTGATGGCGCTCGACAACGACTACAGCCCGAACCGGCTGGAGCGCTACCTGCTGATGGTGCGGGCCGCCCATGTCACGCCGGTGATCGTGCTGACCAAGCCGGACCGCGCGCCCGCGCTCGACGCCCAGCGCGCCGAGATCGCCGCCCTCGCAGGCCCGGACGCGCCAGTGTTCGTGCTCGATGCCCGCGATCCGGGCTGCGTCGCCTGCCTGGCGCCATGGCTGGCCGCCGGCCAGACGCTGGTGCTGCTCGGCTCCTCCGGCGTCGGCAAGTCGACGCTGGTCAACACGCTGCTCGGCGCCGAACAGCAGCGCACCGGCGCCACCCGCGCCTACGACGATCGCGGCCGCCACACCACCACCGCGCGCAGCCTGCGGATGCTGCCGCAGGGCGCCTGCCTGATCGACACGCCGGGCGTGCGCGAGCTGAAGCTCGGTGGCGAGGAAGACGTTACCGCCGATGCCTTCGACGACATCGCTGCACTCGCGGCGAACTGCAGGTTCCGCGACTGCCAGCACCAGCGCGAGCCGGGCTGCGCGGTGGTCGCCGGGCTGCCGCCGGAGCGGCTGGCCAACTACCGCAAGCTGCGTGACGAGCTGGCCGCCAGCCAGCAGAAGCGGCTGGAAACCACCGCGCCGGCACCGACCCGCCGCTCGAAGAAGCGCTGATCCGGCGGCAGCGCGCCGCGCGTGCGCTCAGGCCAGCAGGGTCTGGGTGCCAACCCAGCGCTCGCCCGGCTGCAGCTGCACCGGCCGGCCGATGACCGCCGCCTCGACACACAGGAAGCGCTGGTAGCCGCCGGGGTCGAGATCGGCCAGCTGCGCGGCCTTCGCCGGCCCCGGATTCCAGACCACGGTGTCGCAGAAGCCGCTCTGCTCGATGCGCAGCTCGCCGTGCGGCTCGCGCAGCAGCAGCGCTTGCGGCGCGTCGAAGTAATTGCGGTCGACCTCGCCGACGATCGCCAGCGCCTCGGCCGTTTCCACGGCCGCAACCCCGCCGAGCGCGGTATCGCGGTAGCGCAGGCCGTTCAGCCCGTGCAGCCGCACGGCTTCGATCGCCTCGACCGCGAGATAGCTGTGCAGCGCCGCCGTGAAGCGGCAGGCGGTATCGCCGCTGTTCAGCACCGACAGGCTGACCGACAGCCGCGTGGCGCTGAACAGCACCCGCAGCTCGACAGCGAAGGCCTGCGGCCAGATCGCCCGGGTCGCGGGGTTGTCGACCAGCCCGAAACGGCTGACGAAGGCGCCGTCGCCGGTGGCGGCGGCATCGATCAGCGACCAGCTGGCGGTGCGCGCGAAACCGTGCTTCGGCAGCGGGCCCTCGGCGGCGAACTGCGGAAAGATCACCGGGATGCCGCCACGGATCGCGGCGCTAGGCCGGTAGTCGGTGCGGCCGCTCAGGTACAGGCGTTCGCGGCCATCGGCCGGAATCCACGAGCTGATGTGGGCACCGTGGCGATGCACGGTGAGACGGGCGCCATCGGCGGTGACGAAGTTCAGGATCGGGGCGCTGCGGTCGAGTTCGTTCATGGCGTCAAGGATAGGCGCGCTGGCCTCGCTGTTGCGCCTCCGCTAGGCTGCGCCGCCCGCCAGTCTCCGGATGCTTCGCATGAAACTCGCCACCTGGAACGTCAACAGCCTCAAGGTCCGGCTGCCGCAGCTGCTGGACTGGTTCAGCGTCCATCCGGTCGACGTGATCGGCCTGCAGGAAACCAAGCTGACCGACGAGGCCTTCCCGGCCGCCGAACTCGAGGCCGCCGGCTGGCACTGGGCGCATTGCGGCCAGAAGACCTACAACGGCGTGGCGATCCTGGCGCGCACGCCGCTGCGCGATGTCGCCTACGGCATCCCCGGCTTCGACGACGAGCAGAAGCGGGTGATCGCCGCCACGGTCGACAGCGCCCACGGGCCGCTGCGCTACATCTGCGTCTACGTGGTCAACGGCCAGGCAGTCGATTCCGACAAGTACGCCTACAAGCTGCGCTTCCTCGCCGCGCTGAAGGACTACGTGGCCGCCGAGCTGGCGCGCCATCCGAACCTGGCGGTCGGCGGCGACTACAACATCGCCCCGACGCCGGCCGACACCCACGATCCGGCGGTCTGGGAAGGCAACATCCTGTGCTCGGAGCGCGAGCGCGACGGCTTCCGCGCGCTGCTGTCGCTGGGCCTCGTCGATGCCTTCGGCCTGTTCGAGCAGCCGCCGCAGTCGTTCACCTGGTGGGATTACCGGGCCGCCGGCTTCCGCCGCAACCTCGGCCTGCGCATCGACCATCTGCTGCTGTCGGCACCGCTGGCCGCTGCCTGCGCCTCGGCGGCGGCCGACCTTCGGCCGCGCCGCAATGAACGGCCGTCGGATCACGCCCCGTTTGTCGTTGAACTCCGGGAACACCTGCCGGACGCTGCGGTCTAGCAGCAGCCGGGGCCGCCGCATCCTGCAATTCCCCGGGACCGACTGTGAACTGAATCACAAGCCCCGCGTGGCAAGGGCGGCGTTCCAGCCCATGCTATCGGCAGACCCAGGAACCGAGCCCGCAATGCAATCGCGCCGGCGCAACCACTACGACGTCACCAACCAGATCTGCATCGCGAGCCCGTCGGACGTGCTCGACGAGGTCGTCCGTCTGCTCAACTCGCAGGGTGGCCGCGCCGATACCGCCGAGCTGCGCGCCGGGTTCCGCCGTTTCACCGAGCTGCACGCCGGCCTGCTGCCCGGCTACGCGGCGGCCGACACCCCGTATCACGACGCCCAGCACAGCCTGGACTGCACGCTGGGCACCGCAAGGCTGATCGACGGCTACAACCGCGCGATGCCGGCGGCGGCCCGCATCAGCCCGCGCCGGGCCATGCTCGGTGTGCTGATCGCCCTGTTCCACGATGCCGGCTACATCCGCCGCAGCGGCGATCGCGCCAGCAATGGCGCCGCCTACACGTTGAGCCACGTGCAGCGCAGCAGCGAGTTCCTGCTGCGCATTCTGCCGTCGCTGGGCTTTGCCGACGACGCGCCGCTGGCCGCCCGGCTGGTGCATTTCACCGGCTACGAACGGGCGCTCGACACGATCGAGGTCAGCGACCCGGCCGACCGCGCGCTCGGCTTCATGATCGCCAGCAGCGACCTGATCGTGCAGACCGCCGATCGCTGCTATCTCGAGAAGTGCCGCGATTTCCTCTATCCGGAATTCCAGGTCGCCGGGCTGGCCGGCGCTGTCCAGCCCGGCGGTCCGACGCCGCTGTACGCCGATGTCGACGTGCTGATGCGCGGCACCCCGCAGTTCAACGCACGCATCTGGCAGGAGCGGCTGGACGGCTACTTCGGCGGCATCCACCGCTATTTCAGCGTGCATTTCGGCGATCGCCTCGGCGCGCCGAATCCGTATACCGATGCCATCCACGACAACCTTCAACGGATCAAGCGCGCCATCCGCAACGGCCGCTTCGATCAGCTGCGGCTGCGCCCGCGCGCGGTCGACGCCGCCTGGATGCGGCGCCTGCTCGGCACTGAGAAGACGGCCGTCCTGGCCGAAGCCGCCTGAGCGCAGCGGTACCGCGTCCGGACGCCCGGCAGGCGTCCTGCGGTACCGGCGGCGCCCTCAGGGCTTGAGCCTGCGCACCTCGCCGCTGCCGACACCACGCGGATCGGCCGCCGCTTCCAGCGTGTCGGTCGCCGGCCGCCAGATCACCGCCTGCAGGTTGCCGTAGGGGCTGTCGAGCGCCACCAGCGTGTGGCCCATCGCCTGCAGTCGCGCGATCTCGGTGTCGCTGAGCCCGCCCGGCTCGTACTGCACGACATCCGGCAGGTACTGATGGTGGATGCGCGGCGCGGCGACGATGCTGGCGGCGTCGGCACCGTCGACGAAGTTCAGGATGCCGAGCAGCACCATCGTCGCGATCCGGCTGCCGCCCGGCGTGCCGATCACCAGCACGCCGTTCGGGCCGTCGACGAAGGTCGGCGTCATCGTCGACAGCGGCCGCTTGCGCGGCGCGACCAGGTTGGCCTCCGAACCGATCAGTCCGTAGGCGTTGCTGGCGGTGGCCGAGGCGGCGAAGTCGTCCATCTCGTCGTTGAGCAGCACGCCGGTGCCCGGCGGCATGTAGCCGGAGCCGAAGCTCAGGTTGATCGACATGGTCGCCGCCACCCGGTTGCCGTCGGCATCGATCACCGAGAAATGCGAGGTGTGGGTGCCGCCCGGCGCGCCCTTCGGGGCCGGCGGCAGGCTGGCCGACGGCGTGGCCCGGTCCGCGGAAATGGTCTTCGCCAGTTCCATCGCGTAGGACCGCGAGCTGAGCCGCGCCATCGGGATGCGCACGAAATCCGGATCGCCCAGATAGGCGGCGCGGTCGCGGTAGGCGCGCCGCAGCGCTTCGACCAGCAGATGCCGGGCGCGGCCATCGCTGCCCGGCGTCCAGCCCAGCACTTCGAGCTGGCCCAGCGTCTCGGCCAGCGCCAGCCCGCCGGCCGACGGCGGCGGCACCGACACCAGCCGGTAGTCGCGGAACCAGGTGACCAGCGGCTCGCGCTCGACCACCGTGTAGCGCAGCAGGTCGTCGTCGCTCCAGATGCCGCCGGCGGCGCGCACGCCGTCCAGCAACTGCCGGGCCGTTTCGCCGGCATAGAAACCGGGCAGGCCATGATCGGCAAGCCGCCGGATGACGCCGGCCAGGTCGGTCTGGCGAATCGTCTGGCCGACGGCCGGCACCTTGCCGTCGGGCATGAAGATCGCCCGGGCGGCCGGCGACAGCCGCGCCTGCGACTGCTCGATCGCCTTGACCAGCTTGGCGTCGGCCGGAAAGCCGTCGCGTGCCAGTGCGATCGCCGGCGCCAGCGATTTCGCCAGCGGCAGGCGGCCGTACTTGCGGGCCAGATGGACCAGCGCTGCCGGCTCGCCGGGAATCGCCGCCGCCAGCGCGCCGTCGCGGGAGGCGCGGTCGATCGCGCTGCCGTCGGCGGCCTGGTACATCGTCGGGCTGGCCGCGATCGGCGCGACCTCACGGCCGTCGACCATCACCTCGAAGCCGTCGGCGGCCCGGTGCAGCAGCCAGAAGCCGCCGCCGCCGATGCCGGAGCCGGTCGGCTCGACGACCGCGATCACGGCCGTCACCGCCACCGCCGCGTCGAAGGCGTTGCCGCCGGCATCGAGGATGTCGAGCCCGGCCCTGGTCGCCAGCGGGTGGGCGCTGGCGATGGCGTTGCCGGGCGGGCGGTCGCTGGCCGCCAGCGGGCCGGCCGCAAGGCCGCACAGCAGCAGCGCCAGCAGCGGCGCGCGAACGAGGGTCAGCTTCATCACGGGAGGATTTCCGATGCGCGGCCCCGCGACCGACACCCTGCTAGCGCGCAGGCGTGTCGGCGGACGCGGTCAGCCGACGGTACTTGTCGAGCAGTTGCTCGGGGGACTCGACATGCAGCAGGTCGAGCGGGATGCAGTCGACCGGGCAGACCACGCGGCACTGCGGTTCGTCGAAGTGACCGACGCATTCGGTGCAGCGCGTCGGGTCGATCTCGTAGATTTCCGGACCCTGAAAGATGGCCGTGTTCGGGCAGGCCGGCTCGCAGACATCGCAGTTGATGCAGTCGTCGGTGATCTTCAGGGCCATGGCCGGGCCGATGATACCGGCGTCGGCGGCCAACGAGGGGCCGCACGGTATCGACCTTGCCGGGCGGCGGACGCATCCTCGGTCGCGGCGCCGGTCGACGGCCCGTCAGCCGCAGCACAGTCCACGCCGTCGCAGCAGTGCGAGGAGGAATCGACAATGAAGAGCCAGGTCGCGGAAGAGTACGTGCAGATCGACGCCCAGCCCTGGGCCCCGTTCCCGGAAGCGCTGTCGACCGGCGGCATCCGCTGGAAGCTGCTGCACGTGTCGCCGGAAATGGGCTCCTGGACGGCGATCTTCGATTGCCCGAAGGGCTCGTCGTTCAACGCCCACGTCCACCAGGGCCCGGGCGAATATTTCCTGACCCGTGGCCGCATGGACGTGCGCGGCGGCAAGGACGCCGGCGGCGATACCGCCGTTGCGCCCGGCTACGGCTACGAATCGGCCGGCGCCCGTCACGATCACACGACGTTCCCGGTCGACAGCGAGTTCTACATGAGCTTCCTCGGCCCGCTGATGTTCATCACGCCGGATGGCGCACCGCTGGCCGTGGTCGGCTGGAAGGAAGTGCAAGGCGCCTGGCAGGCGTTCATCGACAGCCAGCCGGCGGCCCGCAAGGCGGCCTGAAGCGGCCCCGCCGCCGGTCCGGCAACGCTGCCGGATCGGCGGGCGCGCGGCTCAGCGGCCGGCGGTCACCAGACGCGCCGATACCTCGGCCGCCAGCACCTCGATCCAGTAGCCGTCCGGGTCCTTGATGAAGGCCAGGCCTTTCATCGAGCCGTCGTCCGGTCGCTTGACGAACTCCACGCCGCATTCCTCGAACCAGCGGCAGGCGGCGTGGACGTCCGGCACGGTGATGCCGATGTGGCCGAAGCCGCGCGGATCGCTGTTGCCGGCGTGGTAGCCGGCGAAGGCCGGATCGCTTTCGGTGCCCCAATTGTGGGTCAGCTCCACCGCGCCGCGCTGGCGGAAGGTCCAGGCGGCGCGCTCGACCGGATCTGCCGGCGGCTGTTCACCATCGGCCAGGTAGCCGACGAAATACAGCGAGAACTTCATCGCAGGGAAATCGAAGCGATCGAGCAGGCGCATGCCGAGCACGCGCTCGTAGAACGGCAGCGAGCGCTCGGGATCGCGGATGCGCAGCATTGTCTGCGTCATCGCGAAGTCGCGGGTCTGGGGCGGGACAGCAGCGGCAGCGGTCTGGGACATGGTGGGCTCGATGGAGTGCGACGCACCGGCGCCGCAGCCGGCCAAGGCTGCAGCCCGCCGCGCCGATGATCAATCCGGCACGGCCCGCATGGCGTTCAGTGCAGCCGTTCGCCGGCCATCCGCTCAATGCCGTCGCGGTAGTAGTCGAAGCGCAGCGCCAGCTGGGCGAACACCGGCTTCAGGCCGTAGGCATCGGCAAGATCGTGGCGGGCGGCCGAAGCGAAATGGCTGCGGCTCATGTTGCAGTAGTAGTCGAGCCCCAGCGGCCGGTGGTGATAGCGGCGGCGGTGCTCGATCCACGGCGCGCACCAGCCGGCCAGGAACAGCGCGTAGTTGCCGATCTGGCTCAGCACCAGGAAGCGCCGCGCATGGTGGGCATCGCGCGCCGCCTGCACCAGGTCGACGAGATAGTCGTAGCTTTCCGCCTCGCCGCTCTGCACGTGATGCAGGCGCTCGTTGCTGGCATACAGCGCCAGCAGATTGGCGAGGTAGTGGATGGTGCGCCGCTCGCCGGAATCCCGGCGGCCGGCCAGGGCCCGGCGCAGCATCACGTTGAAGTAGAGCTTGGGCGACACGTTCACCCAGGCGCTGTCCGGGTCGAGCATGGCGTCCTGCACGTAGCGGCTTTCGAGCAGCGATTCCAGCGTGCTGGGCTGCTCGATCACCCGTCGTGCGGCATCCACGGCGTCGGTACCGGGCACCGGGAAATGCTCGAACAGGAACAGCAGGTCCTTCTGTTCGAGCGACGCGGCACCAAACTGCGCAAAGTCGGGAGACGGCATGAGGTCCTCCAGGCGAAGTGGATCAGCCCTTCGAGACTTGCAAATCCCGGGCCGGATTTCAGCCCTTGCCGCGTCAAAATTTCCTGTCAGCACAAGCGCTTGGCGAGTGCTAACAGGATTGCCGGCCATCGGCCGGGAAGCCCCGCTCAGGGAATGCCGAGCTCGGCCAGCAGCGGCCGGATCTTCTCGCGCAGCTGGAAAAAGCCCTTCCCGGCATGCGGCCAGAACGCCGTGTCCCAGGCGCGGCGGACGCGGATCAGCGCGATGCCGCGCGCCGCCAGCTCGCGTTCCAGCGCGGCAACGGTCTCGGCTACCGGGCCGACGGTCGGATAGGCGGTCACCAGCTGCTCGATGCGGTGATCCTCCAGCCAGCGGTGCCGCTGGCTGGGGGTGATGCGGACTGCCGGCAGGCCGAAATGGCGGCCGGCGCGGTCCAGGCCATCGGCCAGCGCGGCTTCGGTCCAGCCGGTCACCGCCTCGCTGACCGGCAGGCGGCTGCGCGCCGCCGGCGTCACGTCGCCGCCGATCGCCACCACGTCGAGCCCGGCCAGCGCCGGCCAGGATTCGGCGCAGAGATCGTCCTCGTGCAGCCAGAGCGCCGTGCGCAGGCCCGCTTTCGGCGGCGGCAGGTCGGCGATCCGGCCGGCCGCCGGCAGCTCGTCCGGCGGCAGCGGCGCGGCGTCCTCGTTCAGCTCGCCTTTCGGCCAGTAGCGGTTCGCGGTGTACTTCTGGATGTTGTCGGCGCGCGCCAGGTAATGCTTGCCGCGCGTCTGCAGGCCGGCGACCCAGCGCCAGCTGAGCGTGTTCGAGGCCGGATCGCCATCCAGCAGGTGCCGGTAGAAAAAGTCCGCACCGAGCACCCACGGCAGGTTCAGCGTGAAGATCCAGATCGAGGCGAACCACATCCGCGTGTGGTTGTGCAGGTAGCCGGTGCTGCGCAGTTCCTCGACCCAGTCGTCGAAGCAGGCGATGCCGGTGGCGCCGTCGACCGCCGCCTGCCAGCGTTTGCGGAAAGGCCGGTCGACGCCGGGCCCGTCGCCGATCCGCTCGATCTGCACCGACAGCGCCGCCTGGTAGTCGGCCCAGACCTGCGGCCGCAGCTCCAGCCAGCCTTTCCAGTAGCTGCGCCAGCAGACTTCCTGGATGAATTTCTCGCTGGTCGAGAACGCGTAGCGATCGAGCACGGCGGCGGCGATCTCGGCTTCGCTGATCAGCCGGTGACGCACCGCAGGCGACAGCAGCGACACGTTGTCGCGCGCCGCCGGACCGCGATCGGCATTGCGTTCATTGGCGTAGTGGGCGCCGGCGCGCGGCAGGAAGGCGGCCAGCCGGGCCAGCGCATCGGCGCGGCTGGGCGGGAAGTTCGGCATGGTGGACGGGGACAGGTGGAAAGTGGGGGCTGGATCGTAGCGGCTGCGCCGCCGGCGCGGCGCAGCGCGAGGTGGCCGGCGGCGGCTCCGTACAATGCCGGCCTGCCGCTTCACGACCGCTCCGCCCATGACCGCACTCGTATCCGATTCCGCCCCTGCCCGCGAACCCGCCGGCTCGAAGTCGCCGCGCAAGCTGTCGGCGCTGGCCGGCCTGTTGCCGTTCATGCGGCCGTACCGGCGCTATCTGGCGCTGGCGACGGTGATGCTGGTGTTCAGCTCGGCGGCGATGCTGGTGGTGCCGATCGCCTTCCGCGACCTGATCGACAAGGGCTTCGTCGCCAACGCCACGCGCGGCGACATCAACGGCCACTTCCTGGCGCTTGGCGCGCTGGCGCTGTTCTGGGCGCTGGCAACGGCGGCGCGCTACTACTTCGTGTCGTGGATCGGCGAGCGGGTGACCGCCGACCTGCGTAGCGCCGTCTACCGGCGGATGCTGCAGCAGGCGCCGGCCTACTTCGAAACCACCCGCACCGGCGAAGTGCTGTCGCGGCTGACCGGCGACACCACGCTGGTGCAGACGGTGGTCGGCTCGTCGGTGTCGATGGGGCTGCGCAGCTTCCTGCAGTTCGTCGGCGGGCTGGTGATGCTCGGCGTCACCAGCCCGCGCCTGTTCGCGATCACCATCGTGCTGCTGGCCGCCGTGGTGGTGCCGCTGGTGGCAATTGGCCGGGCCGTGCGCCGGGTATCGCGCGACGCCCAGGACCGGATCGCCGACACCTCGGCGGTGGCCGGGGAAATCCTCAACGCGGTGCCGACCGTGCAGGCCTTCACCCAGGAAGGCGCGGAGTCGGCGCGCTACGACCGCACCGTCGAATCCGGCTTCGCCGCCGCGATCCGCCGCACCCGGCTGCGCGCGCTGATGACGGCCGCCGTGATCGGCGGCGTGTTCGGCGCCATCGTCTTCGTGCTGTGGCTGGGCGCGCACGCAGTGGCGGCCGGCTCGATGAGCGCCGGCCAGCTGGCCTCGTTCGTGATCTACGCGGTGCTGACCGCCGGTGGCGTCGGCGTGATCGCCGAAGTCTGGGGCGACGTGATGCGCGCAGCCGGCGCCACCGAACGGCTGGTCGAACTGCTGAACGCCGAATGCGCGATCCAGCCACCGGCCCGGCCGCTGCGGCTGCCCGATTCGCGCCTGGCGCGCGTCGAATTCCGCCACCTCGGCTTCCGCTACCCGTCGCGCCCGGACGTGCTGGCGCTCGATGACATCCAGCTCGACATCCGCGAAGGCGAGACGGTGGCGGTGGTCGGCCCCAGCGGCGCCGGCAAGACCACGCTGTTCCAGCTGCTGCTGCGCTTCCACGATGCCAGCAGCGGGGCGATCCTGTTCAACGGCGTGGACCTGCGCGATCTCGACCCGGCGGAACTGCGGTCGCGCATCGGCATCGTCCCGCAGGATGCGGTGATCTTCTCCGCCGACGCGAGCGCCAACATCCGCTATGGCAACCCGGCGGCCAGCGACGAAGAGGTGCGCGCCGCCGCCCGCACCGCGCGCGCCGACGAGTTCATCGAACGCCTGCCGGACGGCTACCAGACCTTCCTCGGCGAGCGCGGTCTGCGGTTGTCCGGCGGCCAGCGCCAGCGCCTCGCGATTGCCCGCGCCATCCTCAAGAACCCGCCGCTGCTGCTGCTCGACGAAGCCACCAGCGCGCTCGACGCCGAAAGCGAACAGCACGTCCAGCGCGGCCTGGAAGCGGCGATGGTCGGCCGCACCACCCTCGTCATCGCCCACCGGCTGGCCACCGTGCAGCGCGCCGACCGCATCGTGGTGATGGACGCCGGCAGGATCGTCGAGATCGGCACGCCGGCCGAGCTGATCGCCAACGGCGGCCTCTACGCCCGGCTGGCGAGCCTGCAGCTGATGGCCTGAAGCGGACGCAGCGCCGCTGCCGGCGCCTGCCGCGCAGTGGCGGCCGCTGCGCACCCCGACCGTGCATCACGCCCTGATCCGGGCCTCAGATCGGCAATAATCCGCCGCCGGCGCACCGCGTTGATGCCAGGCACCCATAAAAACGATTCGTCGGGAGACCATTTCAGTGCACGACATCAAGACGCCATCGGACGTCCTGTTCATCCTGCTGGGCGCGATCATGATTCTGGCGATGCACGCCGGCTTCGCGTTCCTCGAACTCGGCACGGTGCGGCGCAAGAATCAGGTCAACGCGCTGGTGAAGATCCTCTGCGACTTTGCGGTGTCGACGCTCGCCTACTTCGGCATCGGCTACGCGATCGCCTACGGGCAAAGCTTCTTCGGCCCGGCCACCGAACTGGCCACCCACAACGGCTACGAGCTGACCAAGTTCTTCTTCCTGCTGACCTTCGCCGCCGCCGTGCCGGCGATCGTCTCCGGCGGCATCGCCGAGCGGGCGCGCTTCTACCCGCAGCTGATCGCCACCTTCCTGCTGGTGGCCTTCGTCTATCCGCTGTTCGAGGGCATCGCCTGGAA
The DNA here is from genome assembly GCA_026398815.1 of Gammaproteobacteria bacterium. Classification (GTDB taxonomy): domain Bacteria; phylum Pseudomonadota; class Gammaproteobacteria; order Nevskiales; family Nevskiaceae; genus Nevskia. The sequence continues at coordinate 115,255 of JAPLSA010000026.1, read as the reverse complement.
CGGCCTGTTCGGCCTGCAGGACTGGCTGCTGGCGACCTTCGGCGCGAATTTCCACGACTTCGCCGGCTCGGTGGTGGTGCACGCGGTCGGCGGCTGGATCGCGCTCGGCGCGGTGCTGATGCTCGGCGCCCGCCACGGCCGCTACGGCAAGTCCGGCGAGATCGCCGCCCACCCGCCGTCGTCGATCCCGTTCCTGGCGCTGGGCGCGTGGATCCTGATCGTCGGCTGGTTCGGCTTCAACGTGATGAGCGCGCAGACGCTGGACAAGATCAGCGGCCTGGTGGCGATGAACTCGCTGATGGCGATGGTCGGCGGCACCCTGGTGGCGCTGGCCGCCGGCCGCAACGATCCGGGCTTCGTCCACAACGGTCCGCTGGCCGGGCTGGTGGCGATCTGCGCCGGTTCAGACGTGATGCATCCGCTCGGCGCGCTGGCAACCGGCGCGGTGGCCGGCGGCCTGTTCGTCTACCTGTTCACCTTGACCCAGAACCGCTGGAAGATCGACGACGTGCTCGGCGTCTGGCCGCTGCACGGCCTGTGCGGCGCCTGGGGCGGCCTGGCCGCCGGCATCTTCGGATCGACGGCGCTCGGCGGCCTCGGCGGCGTGTCGTTCGCGGCGCAGGCGATCGGCACCGGGCTTGGCATCAGCATCGCCTTCAGCGGCGGCCTGATCGTCTACGGCGGCCTGAAAGCGGTGCTCGGCCTGCGGCTGTCGACCGAGGAAGAGTTCAACGGCGCCGATCTGAGCATCCACAAGATCGCCGCCACCGCCGACCGCGACACCTGGTGGTGACACTGTCCGGCTGAACCGAGCCCGCCCTGGCCCCGGCCTCGGCGGGCTTTCTTCTGCGGCTCAGGCGGCGTGGGCGTTGTCGCCGAGGTACGGCGAATACTGCTGGTCGATGCCCTTGATGTGCGCGGTCAGCCAGCTCTTCAGGAAGAACTGGATCTGCATCTCGATGCCGGCCTCGCCGTTGACCAGCTGCTGGCCAAGCGTGCCGACCCGGTCCAGCAACTGCTTGTGGATGATCTTGTGGCGCTCGCGCTGCGGGTACTGGCAGTGCGTCATCTCGGCTTCCTCGTCACGGAAATGGCGGATCGCGAATTCGGCGATCGCCTTGAAATCGGCAACCAGCGCAGTGCGCGCCGCGTTCCGCGCCAGCGTGTCGTGATAGCGGTTGATCAGATCGATCAGCTGCTTGTGTTGATCGTCGATGCCGTGGTGGCCGACGCTGAGGTCGTCGGTCCAGTCGTAGAAACTCATGGCAGGCCCTGCAGTGGTCGTGGTCGATGCGGCTGCGATCAGCTTGTCGGCGCGGTCGCAGCCGGGCTTTGACCTGGGTCAAGCGCGGCCCGACATTCATCGCCCGTGAACGGCCGCCGATCCCGTCGCGGATTCGAGCGGAAACCCTGGAAAACACGGCTTCGCGACGGCTTTGCGTCGCCGTTTGCCGGCACCCGCGATCGGCGGTAGCGGCAGCGGTGACAGCCGGTCGGCCGGGCGTTTCAGGCCCCTGCGCTGTCGTCGATACAGGCCGTACACCCTGAATCGCGGACCCGGCCATGCGCCTTTCGAACTGCACCTTGAAGCTGGTTGCCGGTGCTGCGGCCCTGATCACCTCGATGGCGGTCCCGGCCGCCGATCCGATGGCGCTGCCCGCGCGGCTGATCGTCAGGTTCGAGGCCGCCCCGGCCGACTCGGCGATCGCGGGACAGGCTCCGGCGGACGCTGTGCAGGCACGGGTCGACGCACTGGCGGCGCGCGCCGGTCGGCCGTTGCAGTACCTGCGCCAGCTGGCGACCGGCGCGACCCTGATCGACGCCGGCAGCGATCTCGACGCCGCCGCGCTGGAACGCTTCGCCGCGCGGCTGAACGCGGTGCGGCCGGCCGGCGTCACCTACATCGAGCCGGACCGCCGGCTGTACGCCGACCTGACCCCGAACGACCCGATGCTGACCAGCCTCTGGGGCCTGGCCGGGCCGGCGCAGTCGAACGGCCTGGCCGGCGTCAATGCGTACACGGCCTGGGATCGCGTCGACGGCAGCGGCGTGACGGTAGCGGTGATCGACACCGGCTACCGCGCCCACGCTGACCTCGCCGGGCAGGTGGTGGCCCAGTACGACTTCATCAGCGACCCGGCCAGCGCCAACGACGGCAATGGCCGCGACGGCGATGCGCTCGATCCCGGCGATTTCCGCGTCGCCGGTTCCTGCGGCAGCAGCGGCAGTTCCAGTTCCAGCTGGCACGGCACCCACGTGGCCGGCACCATCGCCGCGCGCGGCAACAACGGCAGCGGCGTGGTCGGCGTGGCCTACGGCGCCAAGCTGGTCATCGCCCGGGTGCTCGGCCGCTGCGGCGGCAGCACCTCGGACATCGCCGACGCCATCGTCTGGTCGGCCGGCGGCACGGTGGCCGGCGTGCCGGCCAATCCGCAGCCGGCGCAGGTGCTGAACATGAGCCTCGGCGGCCAGTATCCGTGCTCGGCCTCGCCGACCACGCAGGCGGCGATCGACAGCGCCCGCGCACGCGGCGCGACCGTGGTGGTGGCCGCCGGCAACTCGAACCTGGATGCCGCCGGCTTTTCGCCGGCCAGCTGCAACGGCGTGATCAGCGTCGCAGCGATCGGCGACGGTGGCAGCCGCGCGCCGTATTCGAATTACGGCACCGGCGTCGATCTGGCCGCACCCGGCGGCGACATGAGCCGTGGCAGCGCCGCCGGCATCCTGTCGACCTACAACGGCGGCGCGACCACGCCCGGCAGTGACTCCTACGCCTACCTGCAGGGCACCAGCATGGCCTCGCCGCATGTCGCCGGCGTGGTCGCGCTGCTGTACGCCGCCCGGCCGACGATCACGCCGGATGAGGTCGAAGCGGTGCTGAAAGCCAATGTCCGGCCGTTCCCGGGCAGTTGCAGCGGCTGCGGCAGCGGCCTGGTCGACGTCACCCGGGCGCTGGCGGCGATCACGCCGGGACCCGGCAGCCTGAGCTTCAGCGCCAGTGCCTATGCGATGCCGGAGAACGGCGGCATCGGCACCATCAGCGTGCAGCGCGGCGGCGGCGACAGCGGCGCGATCTCGGTGAACTACGCGACCAGCAACGGCACCGCCACGGCCGGCAGCGACTACGGCGCCGCCAGCGGCACGCTGAACTGGGCCGATGGCGACAGCGCCGCCAAGACCTTCACGGTGGCGGCGATCGACGATGCGCTGGCCGAGGGCAACGAATCGATCAATCTGACGCTCAGCGCGCCCGGCGGCGGCGCCAGCCTGGGCACGCAGCGGACGGCGGTGCTGAACATCCTCGACAACGACAACGCGCCGGGCAGCATCGCCTTCACCGCCGCCAACGTCTCGGTGGCCGAAGCGGCCGGCGCGGTGACGGTCTCGGTGGCGCGCACCGGCGGCAGCTACGGCGCGGCCTCGGTCAGCTATGCCACGGCCAATTCCAGTGCAGCTTCCGGCAGCGACTACACCGCCAGCAGCGGCACGCTGAGCTGGGCCAGCGGCGACAGCGTGGTGAAGACCATCCGCGTGCCGGTGCTCAACGACACGCTGGCCGAAGCCAGCGAAAGCTTCCAGATCCGTCTCAGTGCCGCCAGCGGCGCCAGCCTCGGCAGCGTCAGCAGCAGCACGGTGACCATCGTCGACGACGACAGCCCGAGCCCGAACGGCACGCTGCAGTTCAGCGCCGGCGCCCAGACGGTCGCCGAAAACGCCGGCAGCGCGACGATCACCGTCAGCCGCAGCCTCGGCGCGGTGGGGGCGGTGTCGGTGAACTACGCCAGCAGCAACGGCAGCGCCGTCGCCGGCAGCGACTACACCGCCACCAGCGGCACGCTGCGCTGGGCCGACGGCGACAGCACGGCCAAGACCTTCACCGTGCCGATCACCGACGATGCCGTCGCCGAGGCCGGCGAAACCCTCACGCTGAGCCTGAGCGGCGCCACCGGCGGCGCGGTGCTGGGGACCACGAAAACCCAGACCCTGACCATCGCCGACAACGACGGCCTGCCTGGCGTACTGGCGCTGTCGGCGGCGACCGCGAGCGTGCCGGAAGCCGGCGGCAGCGTGACGCTGACGGTCACCCGCAGCGGCGGCTCGACCGGCGCCGCCTCGGTGCAGTACGCCACCTTCAATTCCAGCGCCGTCGCCGGCAGCGACTTCGCCGCCACCAGCGGCACGCTGAGCTGGGCCAGCGGCGACGGCAGCGCGAAAACCATCCGCGTGCCGATCTACAACGACGCGGTGGCCGACGCCAACGAAACCTTCCAGGTCCGCCTCAGCAATGCCGCCGGCGCCAGCCTCGGCAGCATCACCCAGACCGTGGTGTCGATCGCCGACGACGACACCGCCTCGGCCAACGGCAGCCTGGTGTTCAGCGCCGCCAGCCAGAGCGTGGCCGAGAACGCCGGCACCGCCACCATCACCGTGCGCCGCACCCAGAGCTTCGTCGGCGCGGTCAGCGTCGACTACGCCAGCAGCAACGGCAGCGCCATCGCCGGCAGCGACTACGGCGCGGTCAGCGGCACGCTGCGCTGGGCCGACGGCGACAGCAGCAGCAGGACCTTCACGGTGCCGATCACCGACGACGCCGTTGCCGAGGCCAGCGAAACGCTCACGCTGAACCTCGCCAATGTCACCGGCGGCGCGGCCATCGGCAGCCCCCGGACCCTGACGCTGTCGATCACCGACAACGACGGCCTGCCCGGCGTGCTGGCGCTCGCCGCAGCGAGCTATTCGGTGTCCGAGGCCGGCGGCGCAGTCAGCGTGCAGGTCAACCGCAGCGGCGGCGCGACCGGCGCGGTGTCGGTCGCCTACGCCACCGCCAACGGCTCGGCGCTGGCCGGCTCGGACTACGGCGCAGTCGGCGGCACGCTGGTCTGGGCCAACGGCGACAGCTCACCGAAGACCATCCGCATCCCGATCCTCGACGACCGGCTGCGGGAAAGCGCGGAAACCATCCAGGTGCGGCTGTCGAACCCGATCACCGGCAGCCTCGGCGCGATTGCCTCGGCAACCGTGACCATCGTCGACAACGACTGAGACACCGCCGACCGCGCGGCGTCGAGCCGGACGGCGGCCGGCGCGCGCCTGTTGCAGCGCACCAAGAATCGCGCCAACCCGTAAACTACGCGGATGATCTCCGCCTCCCGCCTCACCCTCCGCCGTGGTCCGCGTCCGCTGCTCGAAGACGCCAATTTCACGATCCATCCCGGCTGGCACTGCGGCGTGGTCGGCCGCAATGGCACCGGCAAGTCGACCTTGTTCGCTGCCGTGCTCGGCCACCTGGCGCCGGACAAGGGCGAGATCTCGTCGCTGAAGAACATGGCGGTGGCCACCGTCGCCCAGGACACGCCCTCGCTGCCGGACCTGGCGATCGAGTTCGCACTTGATGGCGATGTCGAGCTGCGCGAGCTGGAACGCAAGCTGCTGATCGCCGAGGAAAAGCTCGACATCGAAAAGATCAGCGCCATCCACGAGCGGCTCAACGACATCGGCGGCTATGCCGCCCGCGCCCGTGCCGCCGCGCTGCTGCACGGCCTCGGCTTCAGTCAGGACGCGCAAGCCACGGCGGTGGCCGATTTCTCCGGTGGCTGGCGCATGCGCCTGAACCTGGCGCGCGCGCTGATGTGCCGCTCCGACGTGCTGCTGCTCGACGAGCCGACCAACCATCTCGATCTCGATGCCGTGATCTGGCTGCAGGGCTGGCTGTCCAACTATCCGGGCACGATGATGGTGATCTCGCATGACCGCGAGTTCCTCGATGCCATCACCACCCACACGCTGCATCTGGAAGGCACCAAGGCCACGCTCTACACCGGCAACTACTCGACTTTCGAGCGCACCCGCGCCGAGAAGATGACCTTGCAGGCCGGCATGTTCGCCAAGCAGCAGAAGCAGGTGGCCCACCTGCAGAAGTTCATCAATCGCTTCCGCGCCAGTGCCGCCAAGGCCACCCAGGCGCAGAGCCGCATCAAGGCGCTGGAGCGCATGGAACTGGTGTCGGCTGTCCACGCCGATTCCGAATTCAGCTTCTCGTTCTCCGAACCGGATCGCCTGCCGAGCCCGCTGGTGCGCTTCGACGACGTGGCCTGCGGCTACGGCGAAAAGGTGGTGCTGAAGAACGTGCGGATGCTGATCGCCCCCGGCGAGCGCATCGGCCTGCTGGGACCGAACGGCGCCGGCAAGTCGACGCTGGTGCAGACCATCGCCGGCGCCATCCCGCCGCTGAAGGGCGATGCGATGCGCGACGGTTACCTGCGGGTAGGCTACTTCGCGCAGCACACCACCGACAGCCTCGACCCGAAGGCCAGCCCGATCCTGCATCTGAAGCGGATCGATCCGCAGGCCACGGAACAGAACCTGCGCGGCTTCCTCGGCGGCTTCAATTTCAAGGGCGATCGCGTCTACGAAGCGGTGGAACCGTTCTCTGGCGGCGAGAAGGCACGGCTGGCGCTGGCGATGGTGGTCTACCAGAAGCCGAATTTGTTGTTGCTCGACGAACCGACCAACCACCTCGATCTCGACATGCGCCACGCGCTGGAGACCGCGATGCTGGAATTCGTCGGCGCGGTGATGGTGGTGTCCCATGACCGCCACCTGCTGACCTCGACCTGCGACCAGCTGTGGCTGGTCGCCGAAGGCGGCTGCCGGCCGTTCGTCGGCGATCTCGACGACTACGCCAAGTGGCTGAACTCGCGCGAGCTGAATCCGGGCAGCGGCAAGAAGAACAAGAAGGCCCCGCAGAAGAGCGCCGAGGAAATCGCCGCGCAATCGAAGACGCTGAAGGACAGCATCCGCAAGCTCGACCAGCAGATGGCCAAGCTGACCAAGGATGTCGACACGCTGACCGTGAAGCTCGCCGATCCGGCGCTCTATGCGCCGGACAAGAAGTGGGACTTCACCAAGCTGCAGAAGGAGCAGGCGGCGGCCAAGAAGAAGCTGGCCGACACCGAGGAAGAGTGGATCGCCGCGACCGAAGCGCTGGAAGTGCTGAACGCTTCCTGAGCGGATCGGTTCGCGCGGCCACTACAGCCGCGCCGCCGCCCGCACCAGCACCGAATCGGCCGGCTCCGCGCTGCGCTGGCGGGCGTAGACATCGCGCACCCAGACCATCGTCGGATGGCGCTGCCACGGCGCCACCGTGACGGCCGCGCTGGCCCGCAGCAGCGGATGGCCGTACAGCGGATGCTCGGCCGGGCCGGCCAGCGGCGCCAGCAGCGCGCAGACGGTGAGGTCCTCGATGCCGAAGGCATCGCCGAGATAAGGCCGGTTGCCGCGCCGCCCGGCGATCCGGTCGAGGCTGGCCTCGATGCAGTGGCGCGGCTCGGCCAGCGCCGGGCCGTCGATGCCGAAGCGGCGCCGGAATGCCCGCATCAGCAGCGGCATCGCCGGCTTCAGCACCGCCGTCTGCAACGGTCCGGCCGCCAGGGTCCACAGCTTGAACACCGCCGCCGGATCGCCGGCCAGCGGCCCGTAGGCGGCGCGCATCACCGCCTGCCCGAGCGCCTCATGGCTGGCGGCGGCCTCCAGCAGTTCGTCGCGCGCCTCGTCCTCGTCCGGCAGCAGGCGGTCGATCAGGCCGCGGGTCGCCAGCCGCTTGAGGATGCGATCGCTGCCCTGCACGCGCAGGCCGTCGCCGGTGATGATCGGCACGCTGCTGCCGCGATGGCCAATGAACGGCGTCACCACCGCATGCAGGCCGGGGGTCAGCGCCTGCTCGGTGAACGGCACGCTGCAGGCGCGCAGGGTCCAGCGGATCTTCTCGCTGAAATGGGAAATGGCAAAGCTGTACAGGGTGAGCATCGGGATCGGCGTCGGTCGGATGCGCCGATGATGCCGCCGTTCGATGACCAACAGGCGGAGATGGCTGCTTCGGGCCGCTTCAGGCCAACTCAGGCCGGCGCGGTGGCCTGTTCGAGCCGGGCCAGGAACTGCAGCGCCTGCTCGCGCGTCTCGCCGCACATCTCCGGCCCGGGCTTCAGGCCGGCGCAGACGGCTGGCCGGCGCGGATCGCCGAAGATCGCGCAGCCCTGGTCGGCGCGCAGCTGCACGCAGCGCACGCCGGCCGGCTTGCCTTCCGGCATGCCGGGAATCGGCGAGGAGATCGACGGCGCGATGCAGCAGGCGCCGCAGCCGGGCCGGCAGGCCGGCGCTGCCTTCATGGCGTGTACGGCGCGTGGACCCGGCGCTCGGACAGCCACCAGAGGTTGCCGTGGCGGTCTCGCACGCCGCCCTGGCGATCGCCGTACGGCATGTCCTGCACGGTCATTTCCAGCGCCGCGCCATGGGCCAGCGCGCGGGCCATCGCGGCGTCGGCGCTGTCGACGTAGAGGTAGTACGCGGCCCGCATCGCCGGATAGGCGGGGCTGGCCTCGCTGACCATCACGGTCGAGGTGCCGATCGCCACCTGCACGTTCGCCACCTGGCCGTCCGGGCGCATCGAGCGGCAGGTTTCGGTGCCGCCCAGGCCGTCGACGAGAAAGGCGATGAAGGCCTCGGCGTCGTCGACGAAACAGTACGGCGTGACCGTGCCGAACCCGGGCGGAACGTACATCCGGCGGCCTCAGCCCGGCATCCGCTCGAAGGCCGGCACGCCTTCCAGCACGCCGTGCCAGCTCGGGCGATCGATGGTGAACACGGCGAAGTCCGGCTTGCCGAACACCGAGGTCTGATCGAGCGAGCCGGCCTTGACCAGCACGATGCCCGGGATGCCCGGCGCGCGGCTGGTCAGCGGCGAGCCGCAGTCGCCGCAGAACTCGCGGGTGACCGGCGCATCCAGGTCGCTGCGGCGGAACACCTTGGGCGTGCCCTTGACGTAATGGAAGGCTGCTTCCGGCAGTCCCACCACCGGGTTCGGGCCGCCGCCGGAGATGTACTGGCATTCGCGGCAATGGCACTGCGCACGCAACTGCGGTTCGGCATCGGCTTCGTAACGCACGGCACCGCAGTAGCAACCGCCTTCGATCTTCATCGGGTCTTGCTCCTCTTTCTGGTTGTTTTCGACGTGTTCGCCCTGGCCTGTGCCTGCCTGCGCGCGCAGTTCTCGGCCACGGTCTGAAGCAGGATATCGCGCAGCTGCAGCAGGCCGGGCCCGGCATAGTCGCGGTCGGCGAAGATCAGGTAAAGCGTCAGGAAACGCTCGGCGCCGTCGCGCAGCGGCAGCGGCCGCAAGCTGCCGGCCGCCAGTTCGTCAGCGATCTTGTCTTCCGGAAACCACGAGAAGCCGTAGCCCATCGCCACCGCCTGGATCGAGGTCGACATGTGGCTGACCACCCAGCGCTGCTTGGCATCGAGCGTCTGCTGGCGCGGATCGCGGGCGGCCCCGGAATCGCGCACCACCAGGTGCCGGTGATTGCGCAGGTCGTTGGGCGTCAGCGGCCGGTTCAGCTGATGCAGCGGATGGCCGGGATGGGCCACGGCCAGGAAGCGCAGGGTCATCAGCGCTTCGCCGATGAAGCCCTGCGGAATCACCGGCGCGATGGCCAGATCGACCCGGCCGCTCAGCAGTGCCTCCGAGGTGCCGCCGATCACCGATTCGATCAGCTCGATGCGGGTGTGCGGGCTGATCTCGCCGAACGCCGCCAGCGCCGGCAGCAGCACGCGGTTCGGGAAAATGATTTCCACCGCCAGCCGCAGCTCCGCTTCCCAGCCGGCCGACAGCTGGCCGGCCGCCCGTTCCAGGCCAGCCGCTTCATCGAGCAACGCCTTGGCGCGGCGCACCAGCAGCTGGCCGGTGGCGGTCAGCACCGCCTTGCGGCCCTGCACCTCGAATGCCTTGACGCCGAGCCGCGACTCGATCTGCTGCACCGCATAGCTGATCGCCGACTGGCTCTTGTGCAGCGCCTCCGCCGCCTGCGCGTAGCCGCCGGCGTCGACCACCGCGAGCAGCGCGCGCCATTGTTCGAGGGAAATCTTCGGGGCCGACATGACACGCATGATGCCGCGCCGCCGGCGCTGCCGCAGCCTCAGAAGCCGTGACGGACGATCGCACCGCTGCCGTCGACGGCCAGCCACGGCACCTGCTGGGCAGCGAGAAAGGCCGGGGCGTCCGGCCCTTTCAGCATCGCCACCGTCGACAGCGCACCGGCGGCCAGGCAGACCGGTGCGATCACGCTGACCGACTGCCAGTGCTGCACCGGCCAGCCGCTGCGCGGATCGAGGATGTGGCAGTAGCGCCGGCCGGCGATGTCCATGTAGCGCTCGTAGTCGCCGCTGGTCGCCAGTGCGCCGCTTTTCAGTTCGACGCCGGCCAGCGTGCCGTCGGTGCGCGGATGCCGGATGCCGAGCGCCCAGCCGCGGCCGTCCGGGCGTGGGCCGAGCACCCGCAGATCGCCACCCAGGTTGACGTAGCCGCTACCGATTCCGCCGGCCTGCAGCACGGCGGCGGCGCGATCAGCGGCGTATTCCTTGCCGAAGCCGCCGAAGTCCAGCTCCATGCCCGGCTCGGTCAGCGCGATGCGCCGCGCGGCCGGCTGCCAGTCGACCTTCCGCCAGCCGATGCGGGCGCACAGCGCCGCCAGCGCCGAAGGCTCCGGCAGGCGCCCGGAACGGAAATCCCAGCCCCGGCGCAGGATGCCGCTGGTGATGTCGAACAGGCCGTCGCTCTGCGCGTGCAGCCGCGCCGCGAAATCGAGCAGGCCGGCGGTTTCGGCATCGACCTCGATCGCCACGCCGCTGCCCGCCGCCGCATTGATGCGCGACACGATGCTGTCGGCGCGGTAGCGCGAGTAGGCCTGCTCGATGCGCCGCACCTCGGCCGCAGCCGCATCGAGCAGGCGGCGGTCCGGCGCCCGGCCGGCCACGGTCAGCTCGGCTTCGCCGGCCATCGCCGCGAAGCGCATCGTGGTGACGCCGTCGTCCGTGGCCTGCATCGTCCCTCGTTCAGAACCGGTAGCTGATGCCGAACTGCACCTGGTAGTACTGGAAGTTGGCAAGCCCCGGTGAACCCTGGCCGATGAAGCGGAAGCTTGAGCGCGCCTGGTAGTACTCGGCGCGCAAATCGGTGCTCCAGTGTTCGCTCAGGTGCCATTCGGCCTTCTGGCTGAGCGCGAACGCGCCGAATGCCGACAGCCGGTGATCGAGCGAGGAGAAGGCGCCGTCCGGCAGCTGCGGGAATGGCGAGCCGTCGGCCGGCGGATCGACATAGAAGCGCGCCGCGCTCTGCGTGTAGTAGCGCAGCCCCGGCGTCAGCACCCAGCGCAGGCTGACCGGCTGCACCCACTGCAGCTCGGCGGTGTGCGACCAGATGCCGTAGGTGTCGTGGAACACGCGGTAGCTGCTGCGCAGCGTCGCGCCGAGACCGCCGATGTGATGGTTCCAGCGCAGCGAGCCGGTGCCGCTGTTGCGCCTGCGCGGCCGGTTGTCGAACAGCTTGTACGGATCGCTCAGGTAGCCGTGGCTGGTGCTGTAGCCAGCCTGTACCTGCAACAGGTCGTTGGCGCTCAGCGCCCGGGTCACGCCGGCGATGCCGGCGTAGGTCGTGCGGTGTTCGTTTTCGACGATGTCGTTGGTCGGGTTGATGCTGTCGCGGCTCGCCGACAGGCCGACGTTGCACGCGGTGTTGTTGTCGTCGGCCGCGAACACGGCGTCGCCGGACACGCTGTTGGAAATGTAGTCGTGCTCCTGCGAGCGCGCCGCCGACAGGCCGTAGGAGCTGCGATCGGCGTACCAGGTCAGCTCGGCATCGCCGGAAAAGCGCTTCTCGTGCACCCGCGAAGCACCGGAGGTGGACGAATAGCTGCGCGGCGAAGCACCCGACACCACGTCGTAGACCGCCGAGCCGGACAGCGACAGGTGCTCGCCGAGCGGCAGCAGGCCGTACAGCGCCGGCTCCTCGACGCGGATGCGCTGGAAGCCGGGCTGCGAGTCCTGGTAGTGCTCGGTCTTGAACTGCAGCAGCGCGTGTTCCGGAGCGCTGTCGGCGGCCGCCGGCAGCGGCGCGGCGAGCAGGCCGGGCAGCGACAGCGCCGCCAGCACCACGCTGCCGCACCAGTCGCTGGCCGGGTTCGGACTCACCGGCGCGGCCGGCATGGCGGAGGGTTCAGTTGCAGCCACAGCCGCCTCCCCCGACGCCGAAGCCGCCGAACGAGGCTTCCTTGCTGGTCCAGGTGTGATCGTTGAACTTCAGCTCCAGCATGTCGCCGGCCATGGTCATTTCCGGCTTGGCCAGCACGCCCTTCTGCCACGGCTTCGGCGCCTGCATCGCGCAGCCGCTGCCGGCCGCGCCGGCGGCGATCGTGATCAGCACGACCCACGCGCGGTTCATGGTTTCGCCCCGCCGATCAAGGCGGCGATCTTCTGCGCCAGCGCCTCGCGCTCGCTGTCCTTGAAGCTCTGGTGCACCAGCACGACCTTGCCGTCCGGATCGACCAGGAACGAGGTCGGCATGCCCTGCACGCCGTAGGCCGACGGCGTCGCGCCCTGGGCGTCGAACAGCACGGTGAAGCCGGGCGCCGTGTCGCCGAGGAAGCGCTGGGCGTCGGCGCGCTTTTCGTCGACGTTGATCGCCACCACCTCGAAGTGCGGCCCGCCGAGCTTCGCCTGCAGCGCCTTCATCCACGGAAAGCTCTGCTTGCAGGGGCCGCACCACGACGCCCAGAAATCGACATAGACGTAATGGCCGCGCAGGCCGGCAAGGCTGACGGTCTTGCCGTCGGCCGCCGGCAGGCTGAACGCCGGGGCCGGCTGACCGGCCTCAAGCGCATCGGCAGCCGGCAGCAAACCGGCGGCGGCGAGCAGCAAGGCAGCCAGCACGCGGCGGCTCGAACGAAGGAACGAAGGATTCATCGAAAGACTCCTGGATTCGGGGTGGGATGGGCTCAGCTGCGCGGCGCCGGCCGGCGGCGACGGATCAGCGCCAGCACCGCCAGCAGCGCCACCAGGCCCGGCCCGGCGCTGCCGGCGGCACCAAGGTTCTTGCTGGCGCTGCCGGTCACCGTGGCCTGCGCCGGGGCCGGCGCGCCGTCGCCGAACACGCTGACCGTGCCGTTGACGACATCGGCGAGCGGGTTGATGACCACGGTGCAGCTGGCGCCGGGGGCCAGCACGAACGGCACCGGCCGGCAGCTGCCACCGCCGGTGGACGCGGCATCGAGCAGCGAAAGGCCGTCGCTGGCCTGTTCGGCGGTGACATTCAGCGGCCCGGCGCCCTGGTTGTCGATCACCAGCACCTGCGGCTGCAGCGGCTGGTTCGGCAGGCTGGTCAGGGTGATGGCGGTCGGCGACAGCACCAGCAGCGGCGTGCCGCCGGCGATGCCGTTGCCGCTGACCTCGGCCGGCGTCGGCTCGACGGCATTGCCGCTGGTCACCGCCAGGGTGGCGCTGCGGGCGCCGACCGAGGCCGGCGCAAACACCACCTGCACCGTGCAGCGGGCACCGCCGGCCAGGCTGGTGCCGGCCACGCAGCTGCTCGACGGGTCGATCAGGAAATCACCCGCCGCCGCGCCGGAAAACGACAGGCTGGCGAGCGTCGCCGGGCTGGTGCCGCTGTTGCCGAGCTGCAGTGCCTGCGGCGCCGACTGCGCACCGCTGGCGGTGTCCGGGAAGCTGAGGGTCGAGCTGCCGATCCAGCCGAGCGTGGCCGGCACCGGCGTGACCCCGGTGGCCGACAGCGCCAGCGCGTCCGGCGTGGTCGCGGCATTGCTGGCGATGGCGATGCTGCCGGCGACCGCGCCGGTGGCCGCCGGCGTGAAGCTGACCGTCAGCGTGCAGTGGCTGCCGGCCATCAGGGTTGCCGGGCAGTCGTGGCTCAGGCTGTAGGTCGCCGGAGTGGCCCGCAGACTGCTGATCGACAGCGCCGCCGTGCCGCTGTTGGTCAGCACCGAGGTCTGCGCCGCAGCCGTGCTGCCGAGCGCCACCGAACCGAAATTCAGGCTGGCCGGCGTCAGGCTGACGATCGGCGCGGCGGCTGCGGCGGCGACGCCACTCAGGCCGACCGACACCGAGCCGGCCGTGCCGGCGCTGACCACGAAGGTGGCGCTGCGCGTGCCGCTGCTGGCGCCCGGCGTGAACACGATGTCGGCCGTGCAACTGGCACCGGCGGCCAGGCTGCGGCCGCTGCTGCAGGGATTGCTGCCGGCGGTCGTCGCGAAGTCGCCGGCGTGGCTGCCGGCAAAGGCCAGGCTGGCGATCGTCAGGCTGGCGCTGCCGCTGTTGCTGACGGTCACCGTCTGCGCTGCGCTGCTGCTGCCGAACGGCTGCGCCGGGTAGCTCAGCGACAGGCGGTTGACCGCCAGCTGGCCGACCGGCTGCGCGGTGCCGGCGCCGTTCAGGCTCAGCGTCGACGGGCTGCCGGCGGCGTTGTGGCTGATCGCCAGGCTGGCCGCGCGGCTGCCGGTGGCCGACGGCCGGAAGCGGACGCTGACCGTGCAGGCCGCGCCGGCCGCGATGCTGCCACCGGCGGTGCAGGTCGAGCCGGGGTCCAGCGTGTAGTCGGCGGCGGCGCTGCCGGCCAGCGTCAGCGTGCCGAGCAGCAGCGGCGCGCTGCCGGTGTTGGACAGGGTCGCGGTCTGTGCCGCCGCGTCGGTGTTGATCACCTGCGACCAGCTCAAGCTGGCCGGCGACAGCTGCGCGGCCGGTGCGGTCGGCGTGGCGCCGGTGCCGGACAGCGCCACCATCAGCGGGCTGCCGGCGGCGTTGTGGGCGATGCTCAGGGTCGCACTGGCCGCGCCGGCGGCGGTGGGACCGAAATCGACCAGCACCGTGCAGCTGCCACCGCCGGCCGCCACCGTGGCGCCGGCCGCGCAGCTGCCGCCGGTGATCCGAAACGCGGCGCTGCTGACGCTGAGGGTCGACAGCGTCAAGGCCGCCGAGCCGCTGTTCTGCACGGTGGCGGTCTGCACCGCCGCGCGGCTACCGGTTGCGACCGTGCCGAAGTTCAGCGCCGCCGGGCTCACCGCCGGCGCGGCGGCGCCGCTGCCGGTGCCGCTCAGGCTCACCGTGCTCGTGGTCGGCGAGGCGTTGTGGGTAATGGTCAGCGTGCCGCTGGCGGCGGCGGCCGCAGTCGGCCGGAACTGCAGGTTCACCGTGCAGCTGCCGCCGGCGGCGACGCTGCCGCCCGCTGCGCAGCTGCCGCCGTTGGCGATCACGAAGGCGGCATTGCTGACCGCGATCGTGGCCACCGACAGCGCCGCCGTGCCGCTGTTGCGCAGGGTCACGGTCTGCGCCGCGCTGCTGCTGCCGACCGCCACGGTGCCGAAAGCCAGCGAAGCCGGCGTGACCGCGGCTACCGGTCCGGCGCTGACGTTCGGGTTGCCGATGTAGGCGGCGATGTCGGCGACGTCGATCGCCGTCAGCACGTTGTTGCGGTAGATGCCCATGCCGCCGGTATCGCGATTGATCGCGTTCTGGATCGTCGTGGGGTTGTTAGCGCCGCGCAGCACCTTGTTCTTGTTGGCGCTGACATTGGTGCCGTGGCAGCTGGAGTTGGCGCAGGAGATGCCGCCCGGCGTGGTCTGGTACAGGGTCTTGCCGCGCAGCGCATCGGCCGCCGAAGCCGGACCGGCAACCGCCAGCGCGGCCAGCAGCAGCGCGGCGGCGCGCGACCCGGCCGCCGGTTTCCACGGCAGGGGCAGGAAAGGCAGGGCTGGCGACATCGGTGGCTCCGGTGACAGGTCGATCGGTGAGAGGCGAGCGGACCTTAGGCAGCCGCGCCTGTCCGCCAGATGTCCGCCGGATGAACGCGGGACGAGCGGCTCGGCAACCGGGACAGGCGGTCGTGCCGACACCGGTGGCGGCGCGGACGGGCGCACTGGAGGCCGCGCCGGCAGGTCCGGTGCCGGGCAGCGCAAGCGCGGTTTCCCATCGAATGATTGGATGAGAAAGAACGAAAACTTCTGCTTTTTTATCGAACGATGAAGGCATTCAATAGCCGCACCTTCCCGCTCCCCAGGAGATGCACCATGACCACCCGGACCCTGCTTCAGATCAACGCCAGCCTGTTCGCCGGCAACGGCCAGTCGAGCCAGCTGGCCGAACGCTTCGTCGCCGACTACGTCGCCGCCCACCCGGGCACCGTGCGGGTGCTGCGCGATGTCGCCAGCGATCCGATTCCCCACCTCGACGGCGCCCGCTTCTCGGCGTTCCTGACGCCGGCGGCGTCACGCGATGCGGCGCAGAACGCGGTGATCGCGCAGTCCGATGCACTGATCGCCGAGCTGAAGTCGGCCGATGTCATCGTGCTGGGCCTGCCGATGTACAACTTCGGTGTGCCGAGCCAGCTGAAGAGCTACTTCGACCACAT
The DNA here is from genome assembly GCA_026398815.1 of Gammaproteobacteria bacterium. GTDB lineage: Bacteria > Pseudomonadota > Gammaproteobacteria > Nevskiales > Nevskiaceae > Nevskia. The sequence goes on along the minus strand of JAPLSA010000026.1, from coordinate 99,012 downwards.
CGCCCGCGCCGGCGAAACCTTCCGCTACACGGCCAACGGCCCGGTCGGGCTGGTCACCGGCAAGAAGGTGTACGTGCTCGCCGCCCGTGGCGGTCTGTACGAGGGCACCGCGCTGGACAGCCAGACCACCTACGTCCGCGACTTCCTGCGCTTCATCGGTCTCGACGACGTCGAATTCGTCTACGCCGAAGGCCTGGCGATCGGCGCCGAGCAGAAGGAAGCCGGCCTGGCCAAGGCCCGCGATGCCATCACCCGTCTTGCAGCCTGAACCGCAGCACCCCACCCTCGTTCCCCAACCCGCCCTGAGCCCACTGACATGACCACCCCTTCGAACCGCAGCTATCCCGCCGTCGAACTCGCCGGCCGCATCCTGCTGGCCGCGATGTTCCTGCTGGCCGGCCTCAACAAGATCACCGGCTACGCCGGCACCGTCGGCTACATGGAATCGGTCGGCGTGCCGGGCGCGCTGCTGCCGGGCGTGATCGCGCTCGAGGTGCTCGGCGCGCTGGCGGTCATCGTCGGCTTCCAGACCCGTCTGGTGGCGCTGGCGCTGGCCGGCTTCACGCTGGCGGCGGCGCTGCTGTTCCACGCCAACTTCGCCGACCAGATCCAGATGATCCTGTTCCTGAAGAACGTGTCGATCGCCGGTGCCTTCCTGCTGCTCGCCGCCAACGGCGCCGGCAGCCTGAGCCTCGACGCGCGGCGCTCGCGCTGAACCGGCGCGGCGGCAGGCCGTCGCTCACGGCCCGCCGCCGCCCGCGGCCTTTCCCTGTTCCCCGTCACGGAGACCCGTCATGACCACCCGCAGCCTGCAGCACGTGATCCAGTCGATGCCGACCAGCGATGGCGCCGGCGTCAAGCTGCGCCGCTCGATCGGCGCGCAGCGCGGGCTGTATCTCGATCCGTTCCTGATGCTCGACGAATTCGGCACCGACAACCCGGGCGACTACATCGCCGGCTTCCCGGCCCATCCGCACCGCGGCTTCGAGACCGTCACCTACATGCTCGACGGCCGCATGCAGCACCGCGACCACCTCGGCAACGTCGGTGATCTCGGCCCCGGCGGCGTGCAGTGGATGACCGCCGGGCGCGGCGTGATCCATTCGGAAATGCCGCTGCAGGAAAGCGGGCGGATGCGCGGCTTCCAGCTGTGGATCAACCTGCCGGCGGCGGAAAAGATGAAGCCGGCCGGCTACCGCGACATTCCGGCGACGGAGATCCCCGAGCACGCGCTGCCCGGCGGCGGCAGCGTCAAGGTGATCGCCGGCACGGTGGACATCGACGGCGCGGCGGTCAGCGGTCCGGTCAATGGTCCGGCCAGCCGGCTGTCGACCGACCCGCTGTACCTCGACCTCGCGCTGCCGGCCGGCGCCCGCTTCACGCAGGCGATCGGCGCGGCGCACACCGCGTTCGTCTACGCCTACGAGGGTTCCTTGAGCATCGGCGACGGCCCGGCGGCGAAGGCCGTTCCCCGGCAGGCGGCCGGCGTGCTGACGCCGGGCGACACGGTGACGCTGACCGCCGGTCCCGACGGCCTGCGCGCGGTGCTGATCGCCGGCAAGCCGATCGGCGAGCCGGTGGTGCAGTACGGGCCGTTCGTGATGAACACCCGCGACGAGATCGAGCAGGCGATCCGCGACTACAACGACGGCACGCTGGCGTCCGCAGCCTGAGGCCGGGCGCGGTCACGAAAAAGCCCCCGGCAGAAACTGCCGGGGGCTTTTTTTATCCCGCCGCAGCGGCGGCGGTTCTTCGCATCAGCTGCCGCTGCGCATGTTCTGCACCTGGAACAGTGCCGGCGGCACCAGCTTCGGATCGACCTGACCCTTGAACTGGCCGGTGGTGCAGTGCTTGGCCTGCACGTCGACCATCGAGAACGAATCGTCGATGGCGATGCCGGTGCCCTTGTTGATCGGCAGGTGGAAGTCCGGGTGGGACTTGCCGATCGTGAAGGTGCGCCACAGGTCGCCCTTGCGGTCGTAGATCAGCGTGCGGTTGATCGTGTAGCCCTGGGCATCGATGTGGAACACGCGCTTGCCGACCGGATGGCTCTTGTCGACCGGCGTGGCTTCGACGATGTAGACCTTGCGCAGCTGCCAGGTGATGTTCGGGAAACAGCCGCCCTGGCCGCCGAAGTCGACGAACTTGTAGCCGTCGGCTTCCTTGAACTCGTCGGTCAGCGCCAGTTCGTTGTGGTTGTAGAACGGCATCAGCACGTTCTTGGTGCCGATGTACTTCCAGTTCATGTCGGACACCCGGCCGTTGTAGCCCTCGAAGTCCTCGATCATCAGATCGGCGCCAAGGAAGGCATCGGTGGTCTGGCCGGTGGCCAGGCGGCGCACGCGGCGCTGGAAGCCGAGGTACAGATAGGCGTCGTCGAACTTCAGGTCGTTCTCGTAGCGCTGGATCAGCAGCTGCGTGTCCTTCAGATCCTGCGGCGCCAGCACCTTCAGGTAGATGCCACGGAAGAATTCCGACGGATTCGGCGTCACTTCCGGCAGCGGCTCGTGCTGCACGCGATGCTTGAAGTTGAGGAAGTGGAAGTTGAACTTCAGCGTACGTTCGACCTGTCCGGAATTGAGGTTCCGGTACTTCCAGTAGAACGGCGAGATCGCCGCGCCATCGCCCCAGTTGACGCCGTACTTGTAGTTCCAGGCGATCTTCTCGCCGGCGCGCGGGTCGCTGGTCGACGGTTCGTCCGGGAACGGCCGGCCGGCGATGAAGCCGGTGATCTCGCCGTTCTTGCCGCCGAGCGCCGCCTTGCCGGCGTTGGCGCGGGTGGCGTCGACGTAGTGCTTGTCGACGTCGAAGGAGGTCGTCGGCCCGACCTTGATCTCGGTCCAGCCGTTCTTGATCAGCATGTACATCGCGGCATCGAGCGCGTCCTTGAACTGCTCGACGTTGTCCTTGTTGACCACGGTGCCGGCCGACAGGCCGGGGAACGACGGCACGCCAGCCTTGTAGGGATTGAAGGCGGCGTCGATGTCGGTGGCGGCAGCGGCGCTGCCGGCGGCCAGCATCAGGCCCAGCGCCAGTGCGCGGGCAAACGGGGTGCGGTGCGTCATGTCAGGTTCCTCGGGAAATGGGTGGGCAATCAGAACGCGTAGCGCAGCGTCGCGAAGATCTCGTCTTCCTTGCGCGCGGCGCCGATCGGACCGGCCCGGAAGCGGCCGAGCGGCTCCAGGCCGGACAGGCCGCGCGAGAACGCGGTCATCGGATCGGCATCGCCGAACGGTGCGGTGAATGGGGCAAACGGATTGCAGCTGCGACAGTCATCGACTTCGTAGCGGTCGAGATCGCCGGTCACCCACTTGATGTTGGCGCCGACGGTCAGCTTCACCTGGTCGTTGACGATCCAGTCCACCGACGGCGCGGTGACGCCGGCGCGGGCAGCGACGTCATAGGCGGTGACCACCTGCGGGCTGACCCGGTCGTTGACCAGGAAGGCCTTAATCAGCAGCGTGCCGATGACGTTGTCTTCCCAGTCGGCCATGCCGGCGGTGCCCAGCGAATCGCGCTTGCGCTGGTGATCGAAGATGTGCTGGTAGAAGATCTGCGCGGAGATCAGCGTCGTCCGGTTCGGGTTGATGAACGGGATGAAGGTCGGACGATCGATGCCGACCACCGAGCGGAACACGTTGTTCTCCGAGTACAGCTCCGGCTTCAGCGTGTTGGCGAACTGCTCGCCATCGGTCAGCGCCGCCTCGACTCTCACCGCCGCCTTCAGGTCCTGCAGCTCGAAGTCCGCCGAGCCGCCGATCAGGTTGACCCTCGGGAACACCATGTCGAAGGCGATCAGGTACGGGCAGCGGTCGTTGCCGGTATTGCAGGGGCCGCCGGTGAACGAGTTGGTCGCCGCGCGGCCGCCCTGCAGGCTCGGCAGCTGCGAGCGGTAGTGCAGCGCGTTCAGCGAGAAGCTCAGGCCGCCGGCAGTGATGCCTTCGAACTTGGCGCCGATCTGGGTGTTGGCCAGCGAGTGCTTCGGCAGTTCGACATCGCGGATGCCGATCTGGCCTGGGCCGAAATCGGTCGACAGGAACACGCCGGGCCCGACGTTGGCGAAGTTCGCCACCGTGCCGCCGTTGTCCCACAGGTTCTTCAGGCCCCGGAACAGGCAGCCGGCGTCGAGGATGGTGTTGGCGGTGCCGCACTGGCCGAGGTTATTGGGCCGGAACTTGTCGAAGTTCCAGACCAGCTGCAGGTTGGAGTCCTGCAGGAACGAGGTCGCGCCCATCCGCCATTCGGCGGTGGCGATCCACATCGGGAAGCGGATGTCCTCGAGCTCGTCGTAGATGTTGTTGCGCGAGTAGTCGACCGGGTTGATGACGTCGAGCACGCGGAACAGATCGGTCCGGCCCCAGACCACCTGCTGGCGGCCGATCTTGACGAACAGCTGGTCGTCGCCGGCCAGCGGCAGCGTGTTGGACACGGTGAATTCGCGCAGCGCATCGAGCCGGCGGTTGAAGTCGGACCAGGCCAGATCGCCGCTGCCAAGGTTGCCGTAGCCGCCGAAGTTGGTGCAGCCGCGGCGGTCTTCCGAGCAGGGACGCACCGGCACACCGAAGGCGACGCCGGCACCGACCGGATGCCAGCGGTCACCCAGCACCCGCAGCCCCTGGTTGGGGTTGTAGCCGGGCGCATTGGGGTCCGTGGAGTTGAAGCCGAAGGCATTGTCGGGCAGGCCGAACACGCCAGCGACGACTTCCGCGTTGACCGCGCCGCCACCGTGCGGCAGCGGCGGCGGACCGCCGACCGAGTTGAGGGTGATCGGGCCACCGGCGCGGCTGCCGTACTGGTCCTCGTTCATCAGGTAGACGCCGTCCCAGGTGCCGCGCAGCGTGCTGTTGACCTGCCAGCCGGCGACGCTGCCGCTGATTTCCGCTTGCAGCGTGTTGCGGAACTTCGACAGGCCGACCGTGCCGCCGGTGGCGTCCTGGAATCGGTAGCGGCTGTCGTTCTCGTAGAACACGTCGGCTTTCCAGCCGTCCTGGGCCTGGATGGCCTTGACCGGTGCCAGCAGCGCCAACCCCAGCGCCACCGCCCTTGCCATTGCAGCCGCCGGACGGCGGCCGTCTCTGTTGTTCATCGTGGACTCCTCTTCTTGATTTCTATGGGAACCGCCAGCGGGACTCGCACTGCCCGCCTCTTGCTGCACGACAGATTCAGTGGCTTGCCGGCACCGCCCGGCCGACTGCGCCTTCCCCGGCGCCGACCACGAAGCGCGGCCGGAACGCGACACACCAGGCCGGCACGATCAGCATCGCGGCCACGGCATTGACGATCAGCATGAAGCTGAGCAGCACGGCGGCATCGCTCTGGAAGCGCAGGTCGGACATGAAGATCCACAGCACGACGCCGGCGATCAGCGTCACTGCGGTGAAGCTCACCGCGTAACCGGTGGTGGCGACCGCGTTGATCGCTGCCTTGCGGATATCGCCGAGCTGCTCCATTTCCTCGCGGATGCGGTCCATGAAATACACCGCGTAGTCGATGCCGACCCCGACGCCGACCATGATCACCGGCACCGTGTTGACGCTGACGCCGATGCCCGCCCAGCCCATGTAGGCGTAGGTCATGATGGTGGCGAACAGCATCGGCAGCACCATCAGCCAGCCGGCGTGCAGCGACTGGTAATAGAGCATCACCAGCACGAAGGCGGCGACCATCACCAGCGGCACCATGATCATGTGATCGCTGTGCAGCGCCTCGTTGGCCGCTGCCGACACGCCGACGATGCCGCCGCCCGGCTCGAACACCAGATCGGTGACGCCGGCCGAGGCGATCAGCGCCGATTCCTGGGCCAGCGCCAGCGCCCGGGTGATGGTGGCGGCCTGGTGGTCCTTGTAGAAGAACACCAGATCGGCCTCGGTCTCCTCGGCGTTGACGAACTCCTTGAGCGCGCCGGGAATCGGGCTCGATGCGAGGTACGCGAACATCAGGCCGCCGATCTCGCCAGCGGTGTCCGGCAGCTGCGCCCAGCGCGGATCGTCGTTGTGGGTCAGCCGGTTGACCTGGCGCACCACCGCCGGAATCGCCTTGACGCCGCCCAGCGACGGGTCCTGCAGCATCAGCTGCTGGAAGCGCTCGATCGCCTGCATGACCTCGGGCCGCTTGAGGCCGCCCGGCTCGGTGGTACGGGCGATGATATGCAGTTCCTCGGAACCGGGGAACAGCTGGTTCACGGCGGTGGTCGAGCGGTTGTAGTCGTGATCGCGATGCAGGATCGGCGAGCCGGGTTCGGATTCGCCGATCTTCACCGTCAGCGCCAGCGGCGTGCCGGCGATCACCAGCAGCGCGGTGATGCCGAGGATGGCGACGGCGCCGCTCGGCTTGCCGCCGGTGGCGGCCATGAAGCGGCCGAGTGCGGAGCGCACGCCCTGGTTCTTGTTCTCCATGTCCTTCGGCTGCGGCAGCAGGGTCAGCGCCAGCGGGATCATGAAGTGCACGGTGAAGATCACCGAGAACGCCCAGAAGCCGGCCGACACGCCGAGCTTCCAGTTGAACGGCGCGGCGCCGAGCATCATCACCGCGATGCAGACGGCGTCGACGATGATCGCCAGCGAACCGGGCCGGAACAGGGCATCGAGCGCATTGCGCGCCGCCTGCTTGCCGTTGTGGGTGACCGCCAGTTCCTCGTAGTAGCGCGCCACCAGCTGCACGCCGTGCGACATCGCTCGCGCGGCGATCAGGAACGGGATCGGCATCGACAGCGGCTCCAGGTTGAAGCCGAGCCAAGCCATGAAGCCGAGCCCCCACAGCGACGACAGCGAGATGCCGAGCAGCGGCAGGGCGATGCCGTAGAGGCGCCGGAAATAGACGATCAGCAGGGTCGCCAGCAGCGCCAGTGTCCAGAACAGGATGCCGACGATCTGGTTCAGGTAGGTGTAGACGTAGCCGGTCAGCACCGGGTTGCCGGTGATGTAGACCTGGTGGCCGTCGCGGGTCACGGCGGCGCGCAGCTTCTGCAGTTCGGCGAAGGTCGCGGCGTAGTCGATCGCGCCCTCGTTGAGCTGGCCCTTGATCAGCGCCGCCTTGCGGTCCGGTGACACCAGCAGGCCGTAGACCTGCGGATTGGCCAGCACGTCCTTGCGCAGTTGGGCCAGCTGTTCGGGCGTGTGCTCGGGCTTCTGGGCGTCGTAATAAGGCTGCGAACCGAAGCCGCCGTCCTCGCGCACGAACACCTTGCGCACCGTGCGGTGGGTGAGGCTGGAGATCAGGTTGTGGTTGATGCTCGGCAGTGTGTCGATGCCCTGGGTGGCCTCGTAGACCAGCGCCAGCGTCTTGTCGTTGAAGATGTCTGGTCCGGCCGAGCCGTCGGCCGGCACCTCGATCGCCATCACCACCTGGTTGGCGCCGCCGAAATTTTCCTTGATGCGGTTGTAGGTCTGGATATACGGGTGATGCTGCGGCAGCAGATCGTTGAAGTCGGTCAGGATCTTGAGCGACGGCACCTGGGTGGCGAACGCACAGGTCATCGCGAAGATGCCGATCAGCACGGCACCGGGGTGAGCGAAGATCCAGCTTTCGCCACGCTGCAGCGCGGCGGTGACGCGGGCGCGCAGGCTCATGGCTGGCCTCCGGTCACGGCGGCGACCCGGGGCGCAAGTTCCACCACCTGCAGCGCACCGGCGGCGCCGGCCACCAGCAGGGCCTGCGGTTCCAGCGCCGCGCCAGCGGCAAGATCGGCCGGGAACGGCGGCGTGCCGTCGAGCGCGCTCCAGCTGTTGCCGTCAAGCCGCAGCACCCGGCCGCCGCCACCGACGCCGTACATCGCGCCGCCCACTGCCTGCAGTGCGTAGACCGGTGCCGCGCCCGGGTTGTCTTGCGCAGTCCAGGTCGCGCCGCCGTCGACCGTCTGCAGGATCGCGCCGGCCAGGCCGCTGACCCAGCCGGTGCCGGCATCGCGGAAGCGCATCGCGTACGGGTAGAACGCGGCCGGTAGGCCGGCCTGCCGAGTCCAGCTGGCCCCGCCGTCGGCGGTTTTCAGCAGGGTGCCGAACTCGCCGGCGATGTAGCCGTGTTCGGCATCGACGAACTGCACGGCGGTAAGGATCGCGTCCTCGCCGGGTGGCTGGGCGTGCCAGGTCTGGCCGGCATCGGCACTCATCAGCACGGTCGAATAGCTGCCGACCACCCACAGGCGGTTCTGCGGATCGCAGTCGATGTCGATCGGGTTGAAATCGCCCTCGATCGGCCGCAGCGTCCAGTTCGTGGCCTGGGCATCGCCGATCCAGACCTTGCGGTAGAAATCGAGCGCCGCGAAGCGGCCATCGGGGCAGGCGCTCATCGCCACCACCGAAGCCGGCATCGGCAGCTGCTCGCGCTGCCAGTGGCGACCGCCGTCGCGCGAGGTCACCAGCACGCCGCCACCACCGGCGGATACCAGCTGCTGGCCGTTGCCGGCGGCAGCCTGGAAGTTGTCGCTGCGCTGCACGGCCTTGTCGCGTTCGGCGCGGATCGCCGACAGGTCAGGCGCCTGCACGCAGCCTGCTGCGCCCAGCAGCAGGGTCGCCGCGCTGAGCGCGGTCTTGGTTCTGGTCATCGGTCACGCTCCTCCACACATCATGGTTTTCGGTTGTCCGTCGCGGACGGCGACCGACAACCGGCACTGTTTGTTGCGTCATTCGGGAGCGCCGGCAGGCGGCGTGGCTGGATGGCCGTGGCGGTGCAGATGGCGGCCTGCGAACGGGCTGGATCGCCGTTCGCCGATGCCGCAAGGCCGCCGGCGACACCCCGCCGGATCAGCTCCTGCCTGCGCACTTTCTCCCGAATCGCGAGCCTCGTCGGGCTCTTTTCGCGTCGGCGAAGACTGGCGTCTCACCCCCCGCAGTTCCAATACTTTTGGCTCGGTTTTGCGATACGGATTGCGTATCACAAAGGCATTTTTCTTATCGTTTCCAGCTGCAATGCACAGTCGGGCTGCACGCGCTGCACAGCGTGCAGGCATGGCAAACGCGCAGCTTCCGGCGGCGCTGGCAACGCAGTGGCTTGATGGCGTCCGCGCGACGGCGCCGGAAGCGGCGAGTCGTCGGAAATATCGTATTTTCCATTTATATCGAGGTCAACATATTTTCTCGAGATTTTCCTGGAGCCTGCCTTGCCGTGCGGTAACATCATCTGGCCGGCCTCGGGGCCGGATTCCCATCGTGAAAGGAGCGGACGGCCGACATGCCGGACATCATCTGGTCGGGACACGACGGTGCGGCGGCCGATGACGCGCCGCGCACGTTGATCGAGGCGGCTTGCCAGCGCCTGCGCCAGGACATCGTGGCCGGCCATTACGCGCCGGGCGAAAAACTGCGCGTGGAGCACCTGAAGGATCGCTACGAGGTCGGCGCCGGCACCTTGCGCGAAGCGCTGGCGCGGCTGGCCGCCGAAACGCTGGTGGTGGCGCAGGGCCAGCGCGGCTTCAGCGTGGCATCACTGTCGCTGGCCGATTTCGAGGACCTGACCCGGACGCGGATCAACCTCGAATGCGAGGCGCTGCGGCTGTCGATCCTGCATGGCGACGACGCCTGGGAAGGCCAGATCATGGCCAGCTTCCACCGGCTGGGCCGGGCCCAGGACAAGCTCGACGAGCAGCCTTCGCTGGACACGGTGCGCGAATGGGAGGAACGCAACCGGGCCTTCCACCGCAGCCTGCTGACGGCCTGTCCGTCCGCCTGGACGCTGCACTTCCTCGGCATCCTCTACCAGCAGTCCGAGCGTTACCGCCGCTACACGCTGCAGAACCGGCCGATCCCGCGCAACATCCATCACGAACACGAAGCGATCATGCAGGCCACCATCGCCCGTGATGCCGACCGCGCGCTGCAGCTGATCGCCCGCCACATCGCGCTGACCCTGGACGCGGTGCGTTCGGCGCCGCCGGACACCTTCGTGCGCCGGCCGGCCGGCCGCCGCACGGCGCTCGACCGCAGCGTCGCCGGCTGATACGCAGGCCGCTGCCGCAGGTCCTGTCGCTGCGCCGGCGACGCCGGCCGAGCGGTTACGATCGGCGTCTTCCATCCTTGGCCGCCCGCCGCATGACCGCCCTGATCGACGCGCTTGCCGCCGACCCGCTGTTCCTCGGCATCGCCACCGCCGCGCTCGGCCTGCTGGTCGGCAGCTTCCTGAACGTGGTGATCCTGCGCCTGCCGCGCATGCTGGAAGCCGGCTGGCAGGCGGAAGCGCGCGAGCTGCTCGACCTGCCGGCCGCCGACGCGCCTCCGGAGCGGAAGCTGTCGCTGACCTCCCCCGCGTCCTGCTGCCCCGGCTGCGGCGCGGCGATCCGGCCGTGGCAGAACATTCCGGTGCTGTCCTGGCTGGCGCTGCGCGGCCGCTGCGCCAGCTGCCGGACCGCGATCTCGATCCAGTACCCGCTGGTCGAGCTGCTCAGCGCGGCGGTGTCGGCGGTCTGCGTCTGGCGCTTCGGCTGGTCGCTGCAGCTCGCCGCAGCGCTGCTGTTCAGCTGGATGCTGATCGCGCTGACCGTGATCGACCTGCGCGAAACCCTGTTGCCCGACGATCTGACCTTGCCGCTGATGTGGATCGGTCTGGCCGCCAGCACGGTCGGCCTGTTCGTCGGCATGAGCGCCAGCATCTGGGGCGCGATCGCCGGCTATCTGAGCCTTTGGTCGATCTACCACCTGTTCCGCATCGCGACCGGCAAGCACGGCATGGGCTACGGCGATTTCAAGCTGATGGCCGCACTCGGTGCCTGGTTCGGCGCGGCGGCGCTGCCGCTGATGCTGCTGCTGTCATCGCTGGTCGGCGCGCTGGTGGGCTTAAGCCTGATCGTGTTCCGCAAGCACGATCGCAACGTGCCGATCCCGTTCGGCCCCTACCTCGCCGGCGCCGGCTGGCTGATGCTGATCTGGGGCGATCAGCTGTCCGGCATGGTCACCGGGCGCTGACATGGGCGTGCTGACCATCGGCCTGACCGGCGGCATCGCCAGCGGCAAGAGCCACGTCGCGAAAGCCTTCATCGCGCTCGGCGTGCCGCTGCTGGAAGCCGACGACGTGGCCCGCGAAGTGGTGGCGCCGCCATCGCCGGCGCTGGCCGCGATCGCCGAACGCTTCGGCACCGCGATGCTCAACGACGACGGCACGCTGAACCGGCGGGCGCTACGCGAGGTGGTGTTCGGCGATCGGGCGCAGCTGAAGGCGCTGGAGGCGATCACCCATCCGGCGATCCGCCAGCGGGTCGCCGACTGGCGCGCCGCGCAGACCGCGCCGTACTGCATCTACTCGGCGGCGATCCTGATCGAGGCCGGCATGACCGCGCTGGTCGACCGCGTGCTGCTGGTCGACGCGCCGGAAGACGTGCAGCTGCGCCGGCTGACGGCCCGCGATGCGGCCAGCGAAGCCCTGGCCCGGCAGATGATCGCCGCGCAGGCCAGCCGCGAGCGCCGCCTCGACGCCGCGCACGACGTGATCGACAACCGCGACGAGACCCAGGCAGTCGAAGCGCAGGTGGCGCGGCTGCACCGGATGTTCATCCGGCTTGCGGAAAGCGCCTGATATCTGACGCAAAAGGTTTGCCCGCACAGCGCGACGCGGGTCACAATCGCGATCGGTGTCGGCGATCAGGTTTCGATGGACCGTTCCCCTGAATGGGTCAGCTTCGAGCAGCCGCTCAATGAGCGGACGCGCTCGCTGCTGCGCCTCGAATTCCTGTTCGCCGAGTATGCGCACCACGCCACCGATGCCACCGTCTGGGGCATCCGCGCCGGCCTGCAGACCCTGCTCGACATCCTGTCGGTGATCGGCCGCAGCGATCTCCGCACCGAGCTGATCCGCGACCTGACCGAGCAGCGCAGCCTGCTCAACCGGCTGCGCAGCCGCCCGGAATGCGATCGCGCCAAGCTCGATTCGGTCCTCGCCGAGATCACCGGCGTGCTGGCCACCCTGCACGCCTCCGGCGCGCACCCGTCGACGGTGCTGCGCGACAACGAGTTCCTGTTTTCGGTGCTGAACCGCAGCGGCGTGCCCGGCGGCACCTGCATGTTCGACCTGCCGGCCTTTCACCGCTGGCTGTCGCGGCCGTACGCGAACACCGAGCGCGACCTGTCGCGCTGGTTCTCGCTGCTGCGGCCGTACCAGGCGGCGATCGGCCTGTACCTGCACCTGCTGCGCGATTCCACGGCCGCCTCCGAGCATGTCGCCGAAGGCGGCGTGCACCTGCATGTGCCGCAGGGCGTGTTCCCGCTGCTGCGGGTCCATGTTCCGCCGGACGCCGATGTCTATCCCGAGATCAGCGCCGGCAAGCACCGCTTCAGCTTCCGCTTCATGCGGCTGGGCGACGTCAACCAGCGCAACGTGCAGACCGCCGACGACATCACCTTTCACCTGCAGTGCTGCACGCTGGCCGGCAGCCACGCCGAGCTGGCATGAGCAGCAGTCCGTCGGTCCGCATCGCCCGCTGCCCGAAGTGCGGCGCATCCAGCCGGCTGGATGAGCGCAACCCGTTCCGGCCGTTCTGCAGCGAGCGCTGCAAGCTGCTCGACCTCGGCGCCTGGTTCGACGGCCGGCACGCGATTCCGGTCGAGCCGGATCCCGCCTCGTTCGACGACGAAGCCTAAGGCGGGTCAAGACCCGCCCAGGGCTTCAGTGCGGCGCGTTCAGCGACGCCCCGACCGCCACACCCTGCTGCATCACCATCGAACGGACATTGGCTTCCTGCTCGGCCCGGCCGCGCTCGGCAGCACGCCGGCGACCGCCCGGCAGCAGCCGGCTCACGCCGTGGCGCGCCAGGTTGCGCGGGATCGCCAGCAGTGGGTACCAGGGCAGCATCCGGGTCGGAACGCCGAGCCGCTGCATCGCTTCGGCGCCCAGGAAGGCGCGGCTGATCGACAGGTTCTTCGCGTACTCGTAACGGCCACGCAGCCAGCCGAAGTTCGGGTATTGGCGGCTCAGCGGCTCCCGGGCCAGCGGCTGCGCCATCATCGGGCTGGTTTCGTCGGGGTTGGTCAGGCTCAGCAGGAACTGCAGCAGCTGCGCGGCACCGCCGGTTTCGGTATCGGCCAGCCAGCGCTCGTCGACCCCGATCAGCCAGCCGACATAGCGGACCAGATGCGCCGCATCGTCGCGCTCGCGGCGGGTCTGCGGCATGCCCAACAGGCGGCTGCCGAGCACCGGCACCAGCAGCGAGCCGTACAGCGTGGCGCCCATGTCGGCCTGGTTGATCGGCAGGCCCCAATCCTCGAGCTGCCAGTCCGGTCGCGCAGCCACGGTGCGCCGCACCAGCGCATGGATGAAGCGGACCATCAGGGTCGAACGCCAGCCGATGGCATGCGGTTCCAGCCCGCCGGCCACGGTGCAGTCAAGCTTCCACTGCACGGTTTCGGCCAGCCGCCGGGTCGGGCCTTTCTGCAGCGCGCCGGTCAGGATCAGGGTGCGGTTGAACGCCGAGGCCTGGTAGCCACCGAGCAGCGCGACATTGCGACCGACATGGAACGCGGTCTTGCCGCAGCGGCGGAACAGCTCGGCGCCGCGCTCGACGCGGGCACGATCCAGCCAGGCCGGCGGCGTCGACACCTCGGCCATGAAGCGGCGCAGTTCCGGCAGTGCGTCCGGCACCGCCTCGATGCCGTGCGCCAGCGCCGTCTCGAACTGCTGGCGGGCCTCACGCATGCCGTGCTGGCTCATCGCCGCCAGCAGCGCGTCCATCGCCGTGTCGCCCTGCATCAGCGCGATGCCGATCTGATGCCAGCGCTCGGCGTCCGGGGCTTCGATCGCCGGCATGATCCGGCCCAGGCGGCCGAGCACGGCGTCGATGTGTTCGCTGCGGCGGTGGCGGGACGGAATGAAGCCGGGCGCGGTCTGGGTCATGGCGGATGCGGGGTGAGGGCTTGACGTGCACCCTATTGCGAATGTTTATTCGCATTCAATCCGCGTTTCCCTCGCCTCCCGTTCAACGCCTGTCCATGCGCAAGAAACCGATCCAGCAGCGCGCCCGCGTGCTCGTCGACAGCCTGATCGACGCCGCCGGCGAAGTCGTCGCCCGCGACGGCCTCGAAGCCCTGACCACGGTGCGCGTCGCGGCCCGCGCCGGGGTCAGCGTCGGTTCGCTGTACCAGTACTTCGACAACAAGAACACGCTGGTCGCAGCCCTCATGGACCGGGTCAACAGCGATCTGATCGCCGCCGTCGACCGGGTCGCGCCGCTCAACGTCGGCGCCGATCCGCAGGCCTTCGCGCGGGCGCTGCTGATCGCCGCATTCGAGGTCTTCGAAGCCCGTCAGGGGCTGGCGCGCGAGCTGATGCGCCACTGGCACCGGCTCGACATCGCCCGCGGCCTGCACCGCTTCGAAAGCCGCATGCTCGACCTGCTGCGCGCCTACGCACTTGCGCAGCTGCGCGAGCACTCGGTCGATCCCTCGCCGGCGCGGGCCTTCATCCTGATCAACAGCATCGTCTTCACCTTGCTGCGCTACCTGAGCCTGCCGTCGCCGGCGATGTTCCAGCGCGAGGAGCTGATTGAGGAGCTGGCGGCGATGGCGGCACGGCTGATCACCGCACCGCGCTGACCGGCGATCAGCGCGGCCAGAAGGCGCTGATCGCGGCGATGCCCTGGGCGCCGTGGCGCTGGGCGTCCGCCAGGTCGCCGGGGCCGAGCCCGCCCAGCGCGTAGACCGGCAGCGCCGCATCGCCGCGCCGCGCGACGAAGCCCGCCCAGCCGATGCCCGGCGCGCCGGGATGGGTCGCGGTTTCGAAGACCGGGCCGAGCACCGCGAAATCGGCATCCGCGTCCTGCGCCGCGCGCAGTTCCTCGGCCGAATGGACCGACGCGCCGAACCAGCGATCGGCCGCGATCGGCCGGCCGCCGTAGCGCTTCAGCGCCACGCCGGTGGCATGCCAGCCATCGGCGCCGATGGCGGCGACCAGACCAGGATCGCGGTCGACGATCAGCCGCAGGCCCGCCGCCCGCACGGCCGGCAGCAGGCTGCGGGCCAGCGCGCTGTAGTCGCGCTCGCCGAGCGCCGGCTGGCGCAGCCGCAGCAGCGCACCACGCGGCAAGCCCGGCAGGCCGGTCAGCAGTTCGAACAGCGTTGCGTCGGGCGGCGTGAACACGTACTGCGGCGGCAGCCGCAGCGCCTTGAGAATCGGCGTGACGGTCGGCAGCAGATCAAGGTCGGCGACATCGTCGACCGCCCGCCATGCGAAAGCCTGCTGCTCGCGCGAGGCCGGCGCGCCGTCCCAGGTCTCGACGCACCAGGTGTCGAGCACGACGTGCCGATCGCGGTAGTCATGACGGAAGCGCAGCAGCGGCCGGGCGCGGCGCACGGTGACGCCCAGCTCCTCGTGCAGCTCGCGGCGCAGCGCTTCGAGCGCGGTCTCGCCGGGCTCGATCTTGCCGCCCGGAAACTCCCACTTGCCGGCGGCGATCTTGCCGGCCGGCCGCTGGGCGATCAGCAGCCGGCCCTCGCCGTCGATCAGCACACCGCAGGCGACCGGAATCAGCGGCACCGCGCTCATTGCCCGCCCGCCCTGCCAGCCCCGGTCGCAAGGCCATGCGCACTGCAGTCACAATCGCGCCGGCACGATGCGCTGCGCTCGCCGCGCGCCTTCCGCTTCATTGCATCGCTCACAAGATTCCACCGTTCAGGAGAAACACCCGCATGGCCATCGTCACTCGTCGCGTCGACTACCTGGATCACGACACCCGCCTGCGCGGCCGCGTCTACTTCGACGACAGCAGCAGCGGCCCGCGTCCGGGCGTGCTGGTCAGCCACGCCTGGGGCGGCCGCGACGACTTCGCCAACCAGCAGGCGGAAAACATGGCGAAACTCGGCTATGTCGGCTTCGCGCTGGACATCTACGGCGCCGGCATCCGCGGCAATGGCGTCGAGGAATGCCAGAAGCTGATGACGCCATTCATCGAGGACCGCGCGCTGCTGGCTCGCCGCATCACCGCCGCCCTCACCACCTTGCGCAGCTTGCCGGAAGTCGATGCCACGCGGATCGCCGCGTTCGGCTTCTGCTTCGGCGGCCTGTGCGTGCTCGACCTCGCCCGCAGCGGCGCCAATGTGCGCGGCGTGGTCAGCTTCCACGGCCTGCTCAAGGGTCACGATCTGCCCAAGCAGACGATCAGCGCCAAGGTGCTGGTTCTGCACGGCGACGCCGACCCGCTGGCGCCGTTCGAGGACGTGATCGCTTTCCGCAACGAAATGAACACGGCAGGCGGCGACTGGCAACTGCACGCCTACGGCAAGATCCTGCACGCCTTCGCCGTGCCCGGCGCCAGCATGCCGGGCGTTGCCGCACACGACGCCGTGGCAGAAGCGCGTTCGCAGACTGCGCTGCGGAATTTCCTCGGCGAAGTGCTGGCCTGATTGATTCGGCAGCCGGTCGGCAACGCTTGCCGACCGGCTGCAATGCCCGGCTTCAGGTCCGGTATTCGGCGTTGATCTTCACGTAGTCGTAGCTGAAGTCGCAGGTCCAGACCCGAGTCTTCGCGGTGCCGCGGCCCAGCGCCACGCGGATCGTGAACTCAGGCTTGGCGACCACCGCGGCGCCGAGATCCTCGTGGTACGCGGGATGCGGCTCGCCGCCGTCGAGCAGGCGCACGTCATCAAGCCAGAGATCGACCTTGGCCGGATCGAGGCCCGGCACGCCGGCCTTGCCGATCGCCATCGCCAGGCGGCCCCAGTTGGCGTCGCCGGCGAACATCGCGGTCTTCACCAGCGGCGAGTGGGCGATCGAATACGCGACCAGCCGCGCTTCCTCCACGGTGCCGGCCGCTTCGACGTCGACGGTGATGAAGCGGGTCGCGCCTTCGCCGTCGCGGACGATCGCCTGCGCCAGTTCGATGCAGACCTCGGTGACCGCTTCGGCGATCAGCGGGAAATCGGCGTGCGCGGTGTCGACATCGGTACTGCCGACCTGCGCGGTCGCGAACAGCACGCAGGAATCGTTGGTCGAGGTGTCGCCGTCGACGGTGGCGCTGTTGAACGAGGCGGCGACGGCCGACTTCAGCAGGCTATCGGTGGCTTCGGCGGTCAGGCGCGCATCGGTGCCAATGTAGGCCAGCAGGGTCGCCATGTTCGGATAGATCATGCCGACGCCCTTGGCGATGCCGGTGACCGTGACCGGCCCCTGCGAGGTCGCCACCGTGCGCGAGGCGCCCTTCGGCACCGTGTCGGTGGTCATGATCGCGCGCGCCGCCGCATTCCAGGCATCGGCCTGCAGATTGGCAACCGCCTTCGGAATCGCCTCGACCATCCGCGCCACCGGCAGCTGCTGGCCGATCACGCCGGTGGAGAACGGCAGCACCTGCGACGGCTCGCAGCCGATCGCGGCCGCCACCGCCGCGCTGGTGTCGCGGGCGCTGGCGAGGCCCTGGGCGCCGGTCGCGGCGTTGGCATTGCCGGCGTTGATCAGCAGTGCGCGGATGCTCGCCGTCGCCGCCAGCCGTTCGCGGCAGACCTGCACCGGCGCTGCGCAGAAAGCGTTCTGGGTGAACATGCCGGCGACCCGCGAACCGGGCGCCAGTTCGATCACCAGCAGGTCCTGGCGGCCGGGCTTCTTGATCGCCGCCTCGGCGGAGCCGAGACGAACACCGGCGACCAGCGCCAGCGCGACGGGGGCTTCGAGATTGACGGGCATCGGAACGCTCCTGGAATCAGACCAGCGCGCCGTGGCACTGCTTGAACTTCTTGCCGGAACCGCAGGGGCAGGGATCGTTGCGGCCGACCTTGGCAAACTCGCCGCCCGGCGCAACCGGGCGGCTCATGGCGGGCGGCGGTGCCAGCGGCCGACCTGCAGGCGGCGGAGGGGGCGGCGGCGGCGCCAGTTCCGGCACGGCCTCGGCGACCGCCGACTGGGCATCGGCATGCTGGAATTCCATCGGCCGCGCAGCATTGCGGCGTGCCTCTTCCAGCGCCTGCACTTCGGCTTCGGTGAGGATCTGGATGCGCGACAGCCGCGAGATCACCTCGTGCTTGAAGCGGGCCAGCATGTCGTTGAACATCGTGAAGGCTTCGCGCTTGTACTCCTGCTTCGGGTCCTTCTGCGCGTAGCCGCGCAGGTGGATGCCGAGCCGCAGGTAGTCCATCGCAGCCAGATGCTCGCGCCAGTAGGTGTCGATCACCCGCAGCAGGGTTTCGCGCTCGAACGATTCCAGCACCTGATCGCCGATCTTGGCCTTCTTGTCGGCATAGGTCAGCGCCAAAGCTTCGACGATCTTCGCGGTGATCTTCTTGTCGTCGATCTGGTTGTCCTGCTCGACCCATTCGCGGATCGGCAGCGCCAGCGCGAAATCCTTGCGCAGCGCTTCCTCCAGGCCGTCGAGCGTCCACAGCTCTTCCGGACTCTGCGGCGGCACATGAGCGGCGACCACGGCGGCGACGACATCGTTGCGGATGTCGTCGATCATCGGCGTGACGACGGTGGCGCCCATCAGCTCGTCGCGCAGCTCGTAGATCGCCTTGCGCTGGTCGTTGGCGACGTTGTCGTACTCGAGCAGGTTCTTGCGGATGTCGAAGTTGTGCGCTTCGACCTTGCGCTGCGCAGTCTCGATCGAGCGCGTCACCATGCGCGCTTCCAGCGCCTCGCCTTCCTGCATGCCGAGGCGCTGCAGCAGGCCGCGCATCGACGGCGGCGCGAAGATGCGCATCAGGGTGTCGTCGAGCGACAGGTAGAAGCGGGTGGCGCCCGGATCGCCCTGACGGCCGGAGCGGCCGCGCAGCTGGTTGTCGATGCGCCGCGATTCGTGGCGCTCGGAGCCGATCACGTAGAGGCCGCCCGAGGCGAGCACGGCATCGTGGCGCTGCTTCCACGCGGCTTTCGCCGCTTCGCGGCTGGCGACATCGTCTTCCGCAATCACGTGCAGCTCGGCTTCCAGCGAGCCGCCGAGCACGATGTCGGTGCCGCGGCCGGCCATGTTGGTGGCGATCGTCACCGCACCGGCGCGGCCGGCCTGGGCGACGATTTCCGCTTCGCGCTCGTGCTGCTTGGCGTTCAGCACCTCGTGGGCGATGCCCTTCTGCGTCAGCAGCCCGGACAGCAGTTCGGAGGTTTCGATGCTGGCCGTGCCGACCAGGATCGGCTGGCCCTTGGCATGCACTTCCTCGATGTCCTTGATCACTGCATCGAACTTGCCCTTGGCGCCGATGTAGATCAGGTCGCCGCGGTCGTCGCGGATCATCGGCCGGTTGGTCGGAATGACCACGACTTCCAGGTTGTAGATGCTCTGGAACTCGAAGGCTTCGGTATCGGCGGTGCCGGTCATGCCGGACAGCTTCGCGTACAGCCGGAAGTAGTTCTGGAAGGTGATCGAGGCGAGCGTCTGGCTTTCCTGCTGGATCTGCACGCCTTCCTTCGCTTCGACCGCCTGATGCAGGCCATCGGACCAGCGGCGGCCGGACATCATTCGGCCGGTGAACTCGTCGATGATTACCACCTGGCCGCCGCGGACGATGTACTCGACGTCCTTGCGGTACAGGTGATGGGCGCGCAGCAGCGCGTTCAGGTGATGGACCAGCACGATGCGGCTGGCGTCGTACAGGCTTTCGTCGTCGCCGAGCAGGCCGGCGGCGCGCAGCAGATCCTCGACGTGCTCGTGGCCCGCCTCGGACAGGTGCACCTGCTTGCCTTTCTCCTCGACGTGGAAATCGCCTTCGGGATCTTCCTCGTCCTTCTGCCGCTTGAGCTTCGGGATCAGCGCGTTGAGCTTGCGCCACAGCTCCGGATCGTCATCGGTCGGGCCGGAGATGATCAGCGGCGTACGCGCCTCGTCGATCAGGATCGAGTCGACTTCGTCGATCACCGCATAGTTCAGGCCGCGCTGCACCTTCTCGTCGAGCGAGAAGGCCATGTTGTCGCGCAGGTAGTCGAAGCCGAACTCGTTGTTCTGGCCGTAGGTGATGTCGCAGGCGTAGGCGGCGCGCTTTTCCTCGGTGCTCTGCCCGGACACGACCACCCCGACGCTCATGCCGAGGAAGCGGAAGATGCGGCCCATCCATTCGGCGTCGCGACGAGCCAGGTAGTCGTTGACGGTGACCACGTGCACGCCGCGGCCCGAAAGCGCGTTGAGGTAGGTCGGCAGGGTGGCGACCAGCGTCTTGCCTTCGCCGGTGCGCATCTCGGCGATCTTGCCTTCGTGCAGCGCGGCACCGCCGATCAGCTGCACGTCGAAATGACGCATGTTCATGACCCGCTTGCCGGCTTCGCGAACCACCGCGAAAGCATCGGCACGCAGATCGTCCAGCGTTTCGCCCTTGGCCAGCCGCTCGCGCAGCACCACGGTCTGGTGGCTCAGTTCCTCGTCCGACATTGCGGCGTACTTCGGCTCCAGCGCGTTGACCACGCTGACCACGGCACTGAGGCGCTTGACGATGCGTTGATTGCGGCTGCCGAAAACGCGCGCCAGAAAGTTGTTGAACATGGATTCCGAAGTCTGAGTGCAGCGCGGGCGAAAAGCCGCCCGGTTCAAACGAAAGGCGTCGATTATGCCTCAGAGCTTTGGCGCGGCTGTTTCGCTTTCAATAGCGCGCGTCCGGAGCAGAAAGGCTCATCTCAGGCATAGATCGCGAGGACACCGAGGAAAGCCGGGCAAGAAAAACGTTTCGTACCCGCGCTGCAACGAAAGGCGGACCGGGGAGCGAAGAGGCCGACCGCAATCAAGACGTCTGCAGGGACTTTTCTTCTCTCGAGGTTTCTTCGCGCGAAGCCGGCTTCCGTGCCGTGCGCTGCGCCTTGGCGTTCCTGTGCGAGAGACGGCCTGTCCGTTCAGGCCGCTCATTTCGGACCGCTCAGTGTGCCGCGTCGAGGTACTGCGCCGGGTTGACGGTAGTGCCGTTCAGCACCAGCTCGAAGTGCACATGGGGCCCGGTCGAACGGCCGGTCGAGCCCATCAGCGCGATCTGCTGGCCCTTCAGCACGCGGTCGCCCGGCTTCACCAGCAGCTTCGAGTTGTGACCGTAGCGGGTGCGATAACCGTTGCCGTGGTTGATTTCGACTAGCTGGCCGTATCCGTTTTCCGCTTGCGCGGCGGTGACGATGCCACTGGCCACCGCCAGCACCGGCGTGCCTTCGGCGGCCGCGAAATCGATGCCCGGATGCGTGGTGCGCAGGCCGGTGAACGGATCGGTGCGGCTGCCGTAGCCGGAAGTGATGTAGCCGGCGTCGACCGGCCAGCCGCTCGGCTTGACCTCGCGCTGCATGCGGCTGGCCAGCAGCAGATCTTCCAGCACCCGCATCTGCCGCTCGCGGTCGCCAAGCAACGTCTGCAGACGATCCAGCGAGCCGATCACATCGGCCAGCACGGCCGGCGAGCCGGAGGCCTCGGTTTCCGGGCCACCGACCGGCGGCGGCTGCTCGAAATTGAACTCACCCGGATCGATGTTGGCGATCTGCGTCAGGCGGGCACCGGCGGCGTCAAGCCGGATCACGTGGGCCTGCAACTGGGCGATACGGCGAGCCAGCGCACTGGCGTCTTCCTCGGCCTTGGCGCGGGCCAGCGCCAGTTCTTCGCGCTGCTGCGAGAATGCCTCGTCCCAGGCGCCGACCACCTGCTTCGGCAGCAGGCCGCGATCCGAACGCAGGCTCATGCCCGCGAAAAAGCTCAAGCCCAGCAATGCCAGACCGGCCATCGCCAGCGGCAGCCAGGTCAACACCCTTTTCGGGTCGAGTTTCAGCCGCCAGGTCCGACCCCGGCTATGGCTGACGAGGATAATATCCATGCAACGCTTCATCCACGATTACGGCCCGCTGCTACCGGGCGACACTTTCCATGCACGCGGACGACGATCGCCTCGGCGCACACCTTGCTCTCCCCGGATCTCCGGTCCAGCGCCTGCTCCAGCAGGCCGACCGGCTCACGATCATCCAGAGGATGATTCGCGACTGGGCGCATGAACCGCTGGCCAGCGCGCTGAGCGTGGCCAACGAGCGTGAGGACATGGTGGTGATTCATGTCGCCTCGGCTGCCGCACACACCCAGCTTCGATACCGCACGCAGGAACTGATCCAATTCCTGCGGCAGAAGCTGGCCTCGCCTGCCTTGTGCGTCGACATCAAGGTGCGACCGACGTCACAGCCTCCGCGCAAAACTGACGGTTGACCCGAGTCTAAGCGCGGCATCGAACGCCGTGCAAGCGCTCGATCAGGCCGGCAGCGGATTCGAACTGCTGTAAAAAGCCGGCGTCCTGCTATCAACGTCGTCGAAAACGACGTGTTCCCAGGCGGACGGGTTGGCTAGCAGCGCCCGTGCCAGCTTGTTGTTCAAGGCATGGCCCGACTTGAATGCGGTGTAGGCGCCGAGCAGCGGGTGGCCGATCAGGTACAGGTCGCCGACGGCGTCGAGAATCTTGTGGCGGACGAATTCGTCGTCGTAGCGCAGGCCGTCATGGTTCAGCACCCGGAACTCGTCGACCGCCACGGCATTTTCCAGGCTAGCGCCGAGCGCCAGGCGCCGGGAGCGCAGGAACTCGAATTCCTTCATGAAGCCGAAGGTGCGCGCGCGGCTGACTTCGCGGATGTAAGCCTGGGTGGAAAATTCGACCGACGCGCTCTGCGCCGTCGAATTGATCAGCGGGTGATCGAACTCGATGTTGAACGTGAGGCGGAAGCCGTCGTACGGCTCCAGGCGCGCCCACTTGTCGCCATCCTGCACCTGCACCGGCGCCTTCAGGCGGATGAAACGCTTCGGCGCATCCTGATCCTGGATGCCGGCGGACTGGATCAGGAACACGAACGGCGACGCCGAGCCATCCATGATCGGAATTTCGGCGGCCGACAGCTCGACCAGGCAATTGTCGATGCCGAGACCGGCAAGCGAGGACATCAGATGCTCGACGGTGGCGACCTTGACGCCGTCCTCGATCAGGTTCGACGACAGCGTGGTTTCACCGATGCCCTCGGCTCGGGCACGGACCTCGCGCGGCGGCTGCAGATCGACCCGGCGGAACACGATGCCGGTGTCGGCCGGGGCCGGCAGCAGGCTCATGTAGACCTTCTGGCCACTGTGCAGGCCGATGCCGCTGACACGGACGGGCGAGCGAAGCGTTCTTTGACGGATCATCGACGGAAGTCCGGACAGGCGGCCCGCTCTGACGGCGGATCGAGGGAGAGTGAGCCTTTCGACCCGAATTCTAGCATCCGGTTCCCGCACCAATGCCGCAGCGCAGCACGTCGGCGCGAGCGGTCCGGACGCGCCCAGGCAAGCGGCCGGAATCGCCAGGGACAGACCAGCAAACCGGTGCGCGACGGGCGAGATCGCGCACCGGCTTCACGACGGGACGGGTGCCGCGATCAGTCGGCCTGGGCGCGCAGGAAGGCCGGGATGTCGAGCATTTCCTCGTTGTACTCCAGCGCTGCGAACGCCGGTGCCACGGCCGGGCGGGCATTGCGCAGAGGCTGGCCCGACGGCGCGGCTTCGTGCACGCGGGGTGCCCAACCGCCGACTTCCGACTGCTGGCGCAGCGGCGTCACCACGCCACGCGGGGCGCCGAGACCTTCGCTGCCGAGCGGCGCACCGACGCCGCGCAGGCGCGGGTTGAAGCCTTCGACAGCCGCGACCGGCTTGACGGCGATGGCGGCACGCGAGCCTTCGAGGCCGGTGGCGACCACGGTGACGCGAATCTCGCTGCCGACCGTCGGATCGAACGAGGTGCCGCACTTGATGTCGGCTTCGGCGGAGGCGATCTCGCCGATCCGCTCGTTGATCAGCTCCAGCTCGTCCAGGGTCAGTGACTCGTCGCTGGTGATGTTGACCAGGATGCCGCGGGCGCCGGTGAGCTCCAGGTCGTCGAGCAGCGGGCTCGACAGCGCCGCCTCCACCGCCTTGCGGGCGCGGTCGTCGCCGCTGGCGGCGCCGAGGCCCATCATCGCCATGCCGCGGTTGGTCATCACCGTCTTCACGTCGGCGAAGTCGACATTCATCATGCCGGGCCGGGTGATCAGGTCGGAAATGCCCTGCACCGCGTTCTGCAGCACATCGTTGGCGGCCTTGAAGCCGGACAGCAAGGTGACCGCGCCGCCGAGCACCAGCCGCAGCTTCTCGTTCGGAATCATGATCAGCGAGTCGACGTGCTGCTGCAGCTCGCGGATGCCTTCCTGCGCGATCGCCATGCGCTTCTTGCCTTCGTGCGGGAACGGCTTGGTGACCACCGCCACCGTCAGGATGCCGAGTTCGCGCGCGATCTCGGCAATCACCGGCGCCGCGCCGGTACCAGTGCCGCCACCCATGCCGGCGGTGATGAACAGCAGGTCGGTGCCTTCCAGCATTTCGCGGATGCGGTCGCGATCCTCTTCGGCGGCTTCGCGGCCGATGCGCGGGTTGGAGCCGGCGCCGAGGCCGCGCGTGACTTCCGCACCGATCTGCAGCTGCAGCGTCGGACGGCACTTCTCCAGGTGGTCGCGATCGGTGTTGGCGACGATGAACTCGACGCCCTCGATGTTCGCGGCCGCCATCTGGTTGACCGTGTTGCAGCCGCCGCCGCCGACACCGACCACGCGGATCACCGCGCGCGGCGTGACGCCGTCGACCAATTCGTACATTTCGTTGCTGTGCCTGCTTCCGCCCATGTTCCCGTCTCCTGTTGCGTCGTCGTGTATGGCGCCCTGTGCCACGTCCTGCACTGCCCCGCCGCGCTCGCCCGAACGCGACGGTTGAAACTCTAGAGGTTGCCCTTGAACCAGCCCTTCACCCGGCTCAGCAGCTGGCCGGCGTCGCTGTTGCCCAGCCGACGCATGCCGTTGCCGCTGCCGACCGGCCGCTGCTGGCGCGCGAACAGCAGCAGGCCGACACCGGTCGAATAGGCCGGCGAGCGCGCCACCTCGTCGATGCCGGTGACGTCCTGCGGCAGGCCGAGGCGCACGCCGACTTCCAGCACTTCCTCGGCCAGTTCCAGCACGCCCGGTGTCTGCGCGACACCGCCGGTGAGCACCACGCCGCCGGCGATCAGCTCGTACAGGTCGGCGCGATGCAGTTCCTTGCGCACATAGCGGAACAGCTCCTCGAAGCGCGGCCGCATCACCTCGGCCAGCATCTGCCGCGACAGGTGCCGGGTCGGCGATTCGCCAACGCCGGGCACATCGAACGGCGCGTCATGCGCCACCAGTTCAGGCAACGCGCAGCCGTATTTGATCTTGATCGCCTCGGCGTGCTGCGCCGGCGTGCGGAAAGCCACCGCGATGTCGCTGGTGACCAGATCGCCGGCGATCGGGATCACCGCCGTGTGGCGGATTGAGCCGCCCTTGTAGACGGCGATGTCGCAGGTGCCGCCGCCGATGTCGACCAGGCAGATGCCGAGATCACGCTCGTCCGGGCTCAGCACGGCATCGGCCGAAGCCAGGTGCTGAAGCACCAGCCGCTCGACCGTCAGCCCGCAGCGCTCGACGCACTTGTAGAGGTTCTGCGCCGCGCTCAGCGTGCCGGTGACCATGTGGACCTTGGCCTCCAGCCGCACGCCGGACATGCCGATCGGGTCCTGGATGCCTTCCTGGCCATCGACCACGTATTCCTGCGGCACCACGTGCAGGATCTGCTGGTCAGCCGGAATCGCCATCGCGCTGGCCGCCTCGATCACCGCATCGACGTCGCGCGCGGTGATCTCGCGATGACGGATCGGCACCACGCCGACCGAATTCAGGCTGCGGATGTGGGTGCCGGTGATGCCGACATGGGCGGCGCGAACGCGGCAATTGGCCATCAGCTCGGCAGCTTCGACGGCGCGGCGGATCGATTCCACCGTGTTTTCGATGTTGACCACCACGCCCTTCTTCAGTCCGCGCGTCGGCGCAGTGCCGAGGCCGACGACCTGCACGGCGCCGGTCGGCGTCACTTCCCCGATCATCGCGGCCACCTTCGACGTGCCGACGTCGAGGCTGACCAGATACTCGGGCTTCCTGTTCTTGTTCATCAATGCGGCTTCCCATCGGTTCCGCGCGGCGCAGCGACCTTGTCGCTGACGGAAGCCGGCGCGACGCCGTCCTTCCAGCCCACGGAAAAACCATTCGAATAACGAAGGTCGACATAGCCGACCTTCTCCAGTTGCGCGTTCAGCGAATCGCTGACGGTGCCAAGGATCAACGGCACATGACGACGCGGATCGCCCTGGCCCAACCGCAGCTCGGTGCCGAGCCGCGTGGTCATCCGCCATTCGCCGCGGGCATCGAGCTGCAAGCCCATCGGCGACCAGGCGCTGTCGGCCAGCCGCAGCCGCAATTCCTCGTACACCGCTGCGGCTTCCGCTTCATGTCCCGCCGGCGCCGACAGCTGCGGCAGGTCCTGCGGAATCTCGCCGGGGCTCGGGGTGAACACGCGACTGTCGCGATCGATCACCTGCGTCTCGCCCCAGCGGGCGAACGGCTGCCGTTCGACGAGCTTCACCGCCAGCGTGTCCGGCCAGATCCGGCTGACCTGTGCCTGCGACACCCACGGCAGCGCCTCGATGCGCGCTCGGACATCGAGCAGATCGGTATCGAACAGCCGCTGGTCCGGCTCCAGATCCGCTGCTGCCGCGATGTCGGCCGCCTTCAGCCGCTTCATCGCACCGACGATGCGGATGCTGTCGACCGGCGGATTGACCATCGGCGCCAGCAGCTGCACGGCGACGATCGCCACCGCCAGCAGCGCCGCCAGCAACAGCCCCGGACGCAGATAGCGCGGCCAGGTGGCCGCTTCGTCATCGTGGTGGCGCAGCATCGCGGCGCTCATGCCCGATCGGCCTCCAGCCCGGATTCAAGGGTCGTTTCGAGGATGGCCCAGCACAGCTCGTCGTAATCCATGCCGACCGCGCGGGCCGCCATCGGCACCAGGCTGTGCGAAGTCATGCCCGGCAGCGTGTTCACTTCCAGCAGCCACGGCCGGCCTTCGGCATCCATCATGAAATCGACCCGGCCCCAGCCGCGCCCGCCGATCGCATCGAAGGCGCGCACGCAGATCGCCTGCAGTTCGGCTTCATGGGTCGGCACCAGATCGGTCGGGCAGATGTAACGGGTGTCGTTGGAGATGTACTTGGCGTGGAAGTCGTAGAACTCGCCGTCCGGCACGATGCGGATCACCGGCAGGGCCACGCCGTCGACGATCGCGCAGGTGTACTCGCCACCGGCGATGAAGCTTTCCGCCATCACCACGCGCGCGCCGTCGCCGCGTGCCAGCGCGAAGGCGGCGTCGATCTGCTCGCGCGACTTCACCTTCGACACGCCGACGCTCGAACCATCGGCCGCCGGCTTGATGATGAACGGATAGCCGAACAGGTCGGCCGCGCCATACGCGTCGTCGATGCTGTCGAGAATCCGCCAGTCTGGCGTCGGCAGGCGCTCGCCCTTCCAGATCCGCTTGGTGCGCAGCTTGTCCATGGCGAGTGCCGAGGCCAGCACGCCGCAGCCGGGATACGGAATGCCGTGCAGGTCGAGGATCGCCTGCACCGTGCCGTCTTCGCCGCCGGTACCGTGCAGCACGCTGAACACGCGATCGAGCTTGCGCGCCGGCAGATTCAGGATCGCTTCGCGGTCAGCGTCGATGGCGACCACGTCGATGCCAAGGCGGGTCAGTGCGGCGACCACGCCCTCGCCGCTCCACAGCGACACCTGGCGTTCGGCGGACCAGCCGCCCATCAAGACGCCGACCTTGCCGAAGGCTTTCGGGTCCGAGACGCGCTTACGCATCGGCCTTCTCCCCGACCATCTTCACTTCAGGATGCAAGTCGACTCCGGTCTGCTGCTTCACGGTGGCGCGGATGTGTTCGATCAGGGTTTCGACGTCGGCGGCGGTCGCGCCGTCCTCGGTCAGGATGAAATTGGCGTGCTGCTGCGACACCTGGGCGCCGCCGACGCGGTACTGCTTCAGACCGCAGGACTCGATCAATCGTGCCGCGTGATCGCCCGGCGGATTGCGGAACGTGCTGCCGGCGCTCGGCCGACCAACCGGCTGCGTGGCCTTGCGCTGAGCCAGCGAGGCACGGGTCGCGGCGGCGTACTGGCCGTCGCGATCGGCGGTGACGGTGAAGCGCGCCGCGAGGTAACCGAGCACGCCAGGCGGCGGCTGCACGCTGCGATACGCGGTCTGGAACGCCGACGGCGGCAGCCATGCGGTCGTGCCGTCGCGCATCAGCACTTCGACCTCGGCGACCGTCGGCCAGGTCTCGCCGCCCCAGGCACCGGCGTTCATCGCCAGCGCACCGCCGACGGTGCCGGGAATGCCGGCCATGTAGCCGAGCCCGGCGAGCTGCTGGCGCTCGGCGAACTTGGCCAGCCGTGCGCAGTGCAGGCCAGCCTCGGCATACAGGCGGTCCGGCGCATCGAGGCGCAGTGCATCGAGCGCGCCGTGCAGCGCGATCACCGTGCCGCGAAAGCCGCCGTCGCGGACCAGCAGGTTCGAGCCCAGGCCCAGCCACAGCAGCGGCTCGCTGCTCCGCAGCGCGCGCACGAAGGCGATCAAATCGTCGCGGTCGGCCGGCTCGAAGTAGCGATCGGCCGGGCCGCCGACCCGCCAGCTGGTGTGGCGCGCCAGCGGCTCGCCCGTCCGCAGCAGGCCACGGCAGATGCTGGGCGCGCGCTCGGCCATCACGGCGTCACTCCGGTCCAGGCCTGCGCCAGCAAGCCGGCGAGGCCGCCGATGTCGCCGGCGCCGACGGTCAGCAGCACATCGCCATCGCGGACCATCGCGGCCAGCGCTGCCGGCGCTTCAGCGACGGTCTTGACGAACACCGGCTCGACCTTGCCGCGCGCCCGGATGCCGCGCGCCAATGCCCGACCATCGGCATCCGGCAGCGCCGCTTCGCCGGCAGCGTAGACCTCGGTCAGCAGCAGGCCGTCGGTTTCAGACAGCACCGCGCAGAAGTCGTCGAACAGGTCGCGCGTGCGGCTGTAGCGATGCGGCTGGAAGGCGACCACCAGACGGCGGCCAGGATATGCGCCGCGGATCGCGTCGAAGGTCACCTTCAGCTCGCGCGGGTGATGGCCGTAGTCGTCGACGATGCGCACCGTGGCCTCGCCGACCTGCCAGTCGCCATGCGATTCGCAGCGCCGGCCCACGCCCTGGAACTCCGACAGCGCGCGGCGCATCGCGTCGAAGCTCACGCCCAGCTCGCGGGCGACGGCGATCGCGGCCAGCGCGTTCAACACGTTGTGGCGGCCGGGCAGGTTGACGTGCATCGGCTCGCGGCTGCCATCGGCGAGCAGCACGTTGAAGTGCGCACCGTTGGCTTCGAAGCGGATGTCGGTGGCGCGCAGATCGGCCGGCTCGTCGATGCCGTAGCTCAGCACCGGGCGGCCGATCTCGTCGATGACGCCGCGCACTTCGGCATCGTCGACGCACATCACTGCCAGACCGTAGAACGGCAGGCGCTGCAGGAATTCGATGAAGGTCGCGCGCAGCCGGCGGAAGTCGCCGCCGTAGGTTTCCAGATGATCGGCGTCGATGTTGGTGACGATCGCGATCATCGGATTCAGATGCAGGAAGCTGGCATCGCTCTCGTCGGCTTCGGCGACCAGATAGGTGCCGCTGCCGAGCTTGGCGTTGGTGCCGGCGCTCTTGAGCTTGCCGCCGATCACGTAGGTCGGATCAAGCCCGCCCTCGGCCAGCACGCTGGCGACCAGGCTGGTGGTGGTGGTCTTGCCGTGGGTGCCGGCCACCGCGACGCCGTAGCGGAAGCGCATCAGCTCGGCGAGCATTTCGGCGCGGCGCACCACCGGAATGCGCGCCGCGCGCGCCGCCGCCAGTTCCGGGTTGTCACCCTTGATCGCGGTGGAGATCACCACGACGTCGACGTCGGCGACGCGGCCGGCGTCGTGGCCGTAGGCGATCACCGCGCCGAGTGCGATCAGGCGGCGGGTGGCGGCCGATTCCTTCAGGTCCGAGCCCGACACCTGATAGCCGAGGTTGATCAGCACCTCGGCGATACCGGCCATGCCGGAGCCGCCGATGCCGAGCAGGTGAATGCGCCGGATGCGGCGCATCGGCTGGGTTCCAAGCGTGGTCACTGGGCGCTCCCCGATTCGAGACAGAGATCGGCGATGCGCTCGTCGGCCGCGATCCACGCGGCGGTGCGCGCGGCCGTCGCCATCATCGCCAACTGGGCGCGACGCGACAGCAGGTCGGCCAGCGTGTCGGCCAGCCGCTGCGGCGTCAGCGCCGCTTCCGCAATCAGCATCGCCGCGCCGGCCTTGACCAGGTATTCGCCGTTGCGGGTCTGGTGATCGTCGACCGCTGCCGGGAACGGCACCAGCAGCGCCGCGCAGCCGGCTGCCGCCAGTTCGGCCACCGTCGAAGCGCCCGAACGGCAGACCACCAGATCGGCCCAGTCGTAGGCGGCCGGCATGTCGTCGATGAAGGCCAGCACCTCGGCGCTGACGCCGGCCTGCGCATAGGCGGCCTCGGCCACATCGAGCGTGCGGCCGGCCTGATGGCGGACCTGCGGGCGCGCCTCGGCCGGCATCAGTGCGAGTGCTGCCGGCAGCACCTGGTTCAGCGCCCGCGCGCCCTGGCTGCCGCCCAGCACCAGCACCCTCGGCGTCGGGCCATGGCCGGCCAGGCGCTGCGCCGGCGCCGGCAGTTGGAGGAAGCCGGCCCGCACCGGATTGCCGACCGTGATGGCGCCGGCGAAGGTACCCGGGAACGCTTCCAGCACGCGGGTGGCGATGCGCGCCAGCAGGCGGTTGGTCAGGCCGGGGGCGGCGTTCTGCTCGTGGATCAGCAGCGGCCGGCCGCTCAGGCGCGCCGCCAGCCCGCCCGGCCCGGCCGCGAAGCCGCCCATGCCGAGCACCAGCGCCGGCTGCTGGCGGCGGATCACGGCCAGCGCATCAAGCACCGCGCGCAGCACCCGCAGCGGCGCTTTCAGCAGGGTCAGCAGACCCTTGCCGCGCACGCCGGAGACCCGCACGCGCTCGAACGGAATGCCGTGCGGCGGCACCACACGGGCTTCGAAGCTGTCCGGCGTGCCCATCCACACCACCTCGTGGCCGCGGCGCATCAGCACCTTGGCGACCGCCAGTGCCGGATAGACGTGTCCGCCGGTGCCGCCGGCCGCGATCATGATTTTCATGAGCGAACCTCGCGCGCCGGCGTCACCCGGCCCGGCGGCAAGCCGCCGGGCGTTCCGGACGATCGCGAGCAGTGCTCGCAAGCAATCGTCCTCCACCCTCCCGCAGCGATCATAATTTTCATGAGCGGCCTCCGCGACGGCGGAAGAACGCGAACCACTTGCTGCCGGCCTCGCTGCGGCTGGCGGTGCCACTGCCGACGCCGGCGCGGCGGGCCAGCGCGTCGGGCACGCCGGTGCGTCCGCCGATGCCCGGATGGCCGGCCTTGAGGTAACGGTTCTCGTAGTCGACGCGCAGGATCAGCGCCGCCATCACGCAGACGGTGATCAGGGACGAGCCGCCGTAGCTCATGAACGGCAGGGTCAGGCCCTTGGTCGGCAGCGCGCCCATGTTGACCGCCATGTTGATCAGCGACTGCAGGCCGAACCAGCCGGACAGCCCGTAGCAGAGGTAGGCGCTGAAACGGCAGTTCATCGCCTCGGCCACGCGGCCGATCGCGAAGCCGCGCCAGACCACGGTCGCGAACAGACCGATCAGCACCAGCACGCCGAGCAGGCCGAATTCCTCGGCGAGGATCGCGAAGATGAAGTCGGTATGCATTTCCGGCAGGTAAAGGAGCTTCTGCAGGCTGTTGCCGAGGCCGACGCCGCTCCATTCGCCACGGGCCACGGCGATCAGTGACTGCACCAGCTGGAAGTTGTCGCCGCGCGGGTCCAGCTCCGGGTTCAGGAAGCCGATCACGCGCTTGACCCGATACGGCGCGATCAGCACCAGCAGCACCAGCACGGCGCCGACCGAGGCGCCGATCACCGCCATGTCGCGCAGCCGCGCGCCGCCGATGAACAGCATCAGCAGCGCCACGCCCATCAGGATCGCGGTGGCGCCGAAATCGCGTTCGCCGATCAGCAGCACGCCGACGATCGCCAGCGGAATGAACGGCGCGAACAGGCCCTTGGTGGTGGTCCGCAGCGGCACCTGCCGGCGCACGATGTAGCCGGCCAGATAGACGATCACCGCCAGCCGCGCCGGCTCCGACACCTGCAGCAGGAACGGCCCGATCGGAATCCAGCGCCGTGCGCCGTTGCGGATCACGCCGATGCCCGGCACCAGCACCAGCACCAGCAGCAGCAGCGCCAGCATCAGCAGCAGCGGCCCGGTGCTTTCCCAGGATTTCATCGGCACCGCGAAGGCGAGCGTCGCCGCGCCGAGGCCCATCGCCATGAACATCAGCTGGCGGTTGAAGTAGTACAGGGTCGAGGCGCCGGCCATGCGCTCGGACACCGCGACCGAGGCCGAGGCGACCATCACCAGCCCCCAGGCGATGAGGATCGCCACCGCGAGGCAAAAGCCGGTGTCCAGCCCGTAGCGGGCCGGCGACAGGCCGAACGGCAGGCTGGCCTGCGTGCTCAAGATTTCAGCTCCAGCGCGCGCGCGCGGAACACCGCGCCGCGCTGCTCGTAGTTCTTAAACTGGTCGAGGCTGGCGCAGGCCGGCGACAGCAGCACGCGGTCGCCATGCTGGGCCACCGCGCGGGCGGCCAGCACCGCAGCCGCCAGATCATCGACCCGCTGCACCGGCACCCGCCCGGCCAGATCGCGCTCGATTGCCGCAGCGTCCTGGCCGAACAGGATCGCCAGCCGCGCCTTGGCGGCCAGCGGTGCGCGCAGCGCGGTGAAATCCTGGCCCTTGCCCTGACCGCCGCCGATCCACACCAGCGGACCCTGCAGACCCTGCAGCGCAGCCAAAGTGGCACCGACATTGGTGCCCTTGGAATCGTTGATCCACGACACGCCGTCGAGATCGGCCACCCATTCGCAGCGGTGCGCCAGCCCCGGAAAGCTGAACAGCGCGGCGAACATGCCGGCCTCGTTGAGGCCGGCGGCCTCGGCCAGCGCGAACGCGGCCAGCGCGTTGGCGGCGTTGTGCAGGCCTTCGATCTTCAGGCTGGACACCGGGAACAGCGGCGTCTCGCCGCGCGCGGCCCAGGTTTCGCCATCGTGGTCGACCAGCCCGTAATGGCCCTTGGCCGGCGCATCCGGACCGAAGCTGACCACCCGCCGCGCCGTGTGCGCGCCGGTGTGGGTCGAGCGGTCGTCGCGGTTGACCACGGCGGTCTGGGCGTGCGCGTAGATGCGCGCCTTGGCCGCCGTGTAGCGCTCGATCGAGCCGTGACGGTCGAGATGATCGGGCGAGATGTTCAGCACCGTCGCCGCGACCAGCTTCAGCGTTTCGGTGGTTTCCAGCTGGAAGCTCGACAGCTCCAGCACGTACAGCTGGTTGGCGTCGTCGAGCAGATCCAGCGCCGGCGTGCCGAGATTGCCGCCGACGCCGGCACGCACGCCGGCTTCACGCGCCATCGCTCCGACCAGCTCGGTGACCGTGCTCTTGCCGTTGGAGCCGGTGATGCCGATCACCGGCGTATCGCCGACCGCGCGCGCGAACAGCTCGATGTCGCCGATCAGTTCCAGCTTTGCCGCGCGCAGGCCGACCACGAACGGATCATCAAGCGGCACGCCGGGCGAGACCACCGCGAACGCGAACCGCGACAGCGGCGCCGGCGCGGCGAAGGCGCCGACGTGGACCGCCTCGACACCGGGCAGCGCCCGCAGCGCGTCAAGCTCGCCGGGGGCAGCGCGGGAGTCGGTCAGCACCATCCGCGCGCCTTCGCGCGACAGGTAGCGCGCGGTCGATGCGCCGCTCTTGCCGAGGCCGACGACGAGGATGGACTGACCGGCGTAGCGAGCCATCAGCGCGCCTCCGGGAGTGCCGAGCAACCGGCAACGACCGCGCTGTCGGCGTGTTGCGCTGCTTCCCGCATCGACGCTTGGCGAGACCGTGTCATCAGCGCACCTTCAACGTCGACAAGCCGATCAGCACCAGGATCAGGGTGATGATCCAGAAGCGGACGATGATCTTCGGCTCCGGCCAGCCCTTCAGCTCGTAGTGGTGATGCAGCGGCGCCATCCGGAAGATGCGCTTGCCGCCGGACCACTTGAAGTAGCTGACCTGGATCGCCACCGACAGCGTTTCGGCGACGAACACGCCGCCCATGATCGCCAGCACAATTTCCTGGCGCACCAGCACCGAGACGACGCCGAGCGCGGCACCCAGCGCCAGCGCGCCGACATCGCCCATGAACACCTGCGCCGGGTAGGCGTTGAACCACAGGAAGCCGAGACCGGCCCCAGCGATCGCGGTGCAGAACACCGCCAGTTCGCCGGCGCCCTGGATGTACGGAATGCCGAGGTAGGTGGCGATCTTGATGTTGCCGGTGGCGTAGGCGAACACCGCAAGTGCGGAGGCCACCAGCACGGTCGGCATGATCGCCAGGCCGTCGAGACCGTCGGTGAGGTTCACCGCGTTCGATGAGCCGACGATGACCAGATAGGTCCACGGGATAAAGAAGATGCCGAGCGGGATCGTCACGTCCTTGACGAACGGCAGGATCAGGCTGGTCTCGATCGGCGTCTTGGCCGTGTACCAGATGCCCACCGCCGTGCCGAAACCGGCCAACGACAGCCAGAAATACTTCTTGCGGGCGATCAGGCCCTTGGTGTTCTTGCGGGTGATCTTCAGGTAGTCGTCGAAGAAGCCGACCACGCCGAAAGCAAGCGTCGGGATCAGCGCGAACCAGACGAAGCGGTTCGACAGGTCCGCCCACAGCAGGGTGGCAATGGCGATGCCGGCGAGGATCATCGCGCCGCCCATGGTCGGCGTGCCGGTCTTCTTCAGGTGCGACTGCGGGCCATCGGTGCGGATCACCTGGCCGAACTTGAGAATCTGCAGCCGGCGGATGATTCCCGGCCCGGCGACGAAGCAGAAGATCAGCGCGGTCAGCACGCCGAGGATCGCCCGGAAGGTCAGGTAGCCGAACAGGTTGAAGCCGCTGTAGTGCGGCTGCAGATGGCTGGCGAGGGCGTAGAGCATCAGTGCGCGTCCTCGACCGCCGTGCCGACAAGGCCGGCCACTACCCTTTCCATGCGCGCGCCACGTGAGCCCTTGACCAGCACGGTCACGCCGTCGCCCAGTTCATCGCGCAGTGCGGCGACCAGATCGTCGACCTGCTCGAAGTGGCGCGATTCGCCCCCGAAGCCGTCGGCGGCGTGGCGGGTCATCGCACCCAGCGTGTACAGGCGGTCGATGCCCAGCGAGCGAGCGGCGCGGCCGGCGTCCTCGTGGATCTGCGCAGCATCCGGCCCCAGCTCGCGCATTTCGCCGAGCACCAGCCAGCGCTGCCCGGGCAGGCCGGCCAGCAGATCGAGCGCGGCGCGCAGACTCGTCGGATTGGCGTTGTAGCTGTCGTCGAGCAGCCGCGCGCCTTCGCGCGTGGTCTTCCAGTTCAGCCGGCCGGCCACCGGCGCCATCCGCGCCAGGCCCTCGGCGATCTGGCCGATGCCGAGATTCAGCGCCAGCCCGGCAGCGACCGCCGACAGCGCGTTCATCACGTTATGGGCACCGGGAATGCCGAGTTCGACGCGCGCACCGCCAGCCGGCGTCACCAGGGTGAACGCGGTGGCTTCGGGTGCAGCTTCCGGCACGCCGACCAGATCCTCGGCACGCACGTCGGCGGCGTCGGACAGGCCGAAGCTCAGGATTGCGGCCGGACCGGCCAGCTGCTTCCACAGCGGCGCGTAGGCGTCGTCGGCATTGATGACTGCCAGCCCTTCGGCGCCGAGTGCGGCGAACAGCTCGCCCTTCGCCTGGGCCACACCGTCGCGCGAGCCGAAGCCTTCCAGATGGGCGTCGCCGGCCATCGTCACGATGCCGATTTGCGGCCGCGCCAGCTTGGCCAGCAGCGCGATTTCGCCGGCGTGGTTGGCGCCCATCTCGATGACTGCTGTGGCGTGCTCGGCGCGCAGCTTCAGCAAGGTCAGCGGCACGCCGATGTGGTTGTTCAGATTGCCTTCGGTGGCCAGCACCGGGCCGCGCGCGGCCATCACGCTGGCGACGATCTGCTTGGTCGTGGTCTTGCCGTTGGAGCCGGTGATGCCGATCACCGGAATGTCGAAATCATTGCGCCAGCTCTGCGCCAGCCGCTGCAGCGCCACCAGGGTGTCGCCGCCATCGACGTCAGCGATGACGATCTGCGCGCCGCCGCCGTCGATGCGCCGCGCCACCAGACAGCCGACCGCGCCGAGGCTGGCCGCGCGTGCCACGTAGTCGTGGCCATCGAAGCGGTCGCCCTTCAGCGCCACGAACAGATCGCCCGGCTGCAGCTGCCGGGTGTCGGTGACCACGCGATGGAACGGCGCATTGGGCCCGTACAGCACCGCGCCGATGCGGGCAGCGGCTGCAAAAAGCGATTCCATCGGTTCGGACGTCACGGGATTCGGGTTCAGGCTCATGCGCGCCTCGGCAGGCCGAGCAGGTCGGCGACATAGGCGCGGTCGGAAAAGGCGCGGCGTTCGCGGCCGTACAGCTGGTAATCCTCGTGGCCCTTGCCGGCGATCAGCACCAGGTCATCCGGCGCGGCCGTGCCGATCGCGGTGGCGATGGCGGTGGCGCGGTCGTGGATCACCCGGGCCGAACGACCGGCCGGAATGCCGGCGAGCATCGCCGCGGCAATCGCTTCGGGGGACTCGGAGCGCGGGTTGTCGTCGGTGATGATCGCCAGGTCGCTGCGCTCGGCAGCCGCGGCGGCCATCAGCGGCCGCTTGCCGGCATCGCGGTCGCCGCCGCAGCCGAACACGCTGAGCAACCGGCCGGCGGCATGCGGCCGCAGCGCGTCGAGCACCGCGGCCAGCGCCTGCGGCGTGTGCGCGTAGTCGACCACCACCAACGGGCTGCCCGGCGCGCGGAAGGCTTCGATGCGGCCCGGCACGGTGTGGGCAGCGGCCAGCGCGGCGACCACATCGGCCAGCGCCACGCCCTTGGCCAGCAGCACGCCAGTGGCGGCCAGCAGGTTGTGGGCGTTGAAGCGGCCGAGCAGGCGGCTGTCGAGCCGCGCGCGACCCCAGGAGGTATCCAGCTGCATCGACAGGCCGTCACCGTGCAGCGCCAGTTCGCGGCCGATGACGAAGCGCGCGCCCTGCGGTGCATGGCCATCAAGGCCGTAGACGATCACCGGCGTCGCCGCTTCCGCCAGCAGTTCGCTGGCCCAGCGGCGGCCGTGGGCATCGTCCTGGTTGAGCACGGCGGCCTTCAAGGCCGGCCACGCGAACAGGCGGCGCTTGGCGGCGGTATAGGCCTCGACGGTGCCGTGGTAGTCGAGGTGATCGCGGCCGACATTGGTCAGCACCGCGACATCGAATTCGACCCCGCCGACGCGCGCCTGATCGAGCGCATGCGAGGACACTTCCATCGCACAGGCGCGGGCACCGGCATCGCGGGCCTCGGCCAGCAAGGCCTGCAGGCGCAGCGGGTCCGGTGTCGTGTGCGAGGCATCGGCCAGCGCGCCGAGCCGGCCGTAGCCGAGCGTGCCGAAATAGGCGCAGGGGCTGTCGAGATGATCCAGCGCCTGGGCGATGAGATGCGCGGTGGAGGTCTTGCCGTCGGTGCCGGTGATGCCGGCGGTGAACAGATTCGCCGAGGGCTGGCGATACCAGCGCGCGGCGATGGCGCCGGCCTGCTGGCCGAGCGCGTCGACGGCGATGGCCGGCACCGGCAGCTGCGGCGCTGCAAGGCCCGCCGCCGGCTCCCAGGCCACCGCCACCGCGCCGCGCGCCAGCGCTGCATCGACATGCGCCAGGCCATGGGAAGCGCTGCCGCGCACGGCCAGGAACAGTGCGCCGGGCGTGACCTGGCGGCTGTCGAGCGCCAGGCCGGTGATCGCGACATCGGCGGCCGGATCAACGGCGGCGAAGCCGTCGAGCAGGGCGCGCAGGCTGCGGGTGGCGAGCGCGGCGTTCACGGCTGCGCCCTCGCCAGCGCCGGGCCGACATCGACCTGCTGGGTCGGCACCGCCGGAGCCGGGGCCGGCGTCGGCGCTTCCAGCGGCGGCGACAGTTCGTCCGGCTTGATCTGCAGCAGCCGCGCTGCGCCGGCCATCACCCGACCGAACACCGGTGCCGAGACCGCGCCGCCGTAGTAGTCGCCGTTGCCCGGCTCGTCGATCATCACCAGCGCGACCAGGCTCGGATTCTGCGCCGGCAGCATGCCGACGAACGCCGACTGGTAGGCGCCCTTGATGTAGCCGCCCTTGCCGTTCTTCTTCACCGTGCCGGTCTTGCCGGCCACGCGGTAACCGGGCACGGCGGCCTTGGTGCCGGTGCCGCCCTTGACGGTGACGCCTTCCAGCATGGTCCGCACCAGCTGCGCGGTGCGCGCCGACACCACCCGCTGCGGCGGCTCTTCGTGATCGCGCTTCAGGATGCTGATCGCCGGCATCAGGCCGTCGTTGGCGATCGCGCAGTAGGCCCGCACCAGCTGCAGCGCGTTGGCGGTGAACGAATAGCCGTAGCTGGCGGTGACCGTGTCGGACGGTCGCCAGCGATGGAAATCCCGCAGCACCGTCCGTTCCTCGAACGGCAGGCCGGCGGCCACCCGGTCGCCGAAGCCGAAGCGGGTGTAGCCGTTCCAGAGCTGTTCGGTGCCGAGCTTCTGGCCAATGTAGACGGCGCCGACGTTCGACGACTTGGCCAGCAAGGTCGCCAGATCCACTTCGCCGGCGGCATGGACATCGCGCACCGAGACATTGCTGATCTTCAGGAAGCCGTTGCCGGTGTCGACGCGGTAGTCCGGGCCGATCACGCCGGTATCCAGTGCCTGCGCCACCATCAGCGGCTTGACCGTGGAGCCGGGTTCGAAAGTCAGCGCCACCGCGCGGTTGCGCAGCGCTTCCGGATCGCGGACGTCGGAACGATTGGGGTTGAAGCCGGGCTGGCTGGCCAGCGCCAGGATGTCGCCGCTGTGGGCATCGGCCAGCACGATCAGGCCGCCCTTGGCCTTGTTCTCGGTGACCGCCGCCTTCAGCTCGCGATAGGCGAGGTACTGCAGCCGCAGGTCGAGCGTCACCTGCACGTCGGCACCGGGCTGGGCCGGTGTCAGCTCGGTCGGGTCCTCGACGATGCGTTTCTTGTTGTCGCGGATCACCCGGCGCTTGCCTGGCGTGCCGGCCAGCAGTTCGTCGCGCGTGCGCTCGACGCCGGACGCCGGATTGCCTTCGAAATCGAGGAAGCCGACGACATGCGCGGCGACTTCACCGGCCGGATAGAAACGGCGGTAGTCGGGCTCGGTCTCCACGCCCGGCGCCTTCAGTTCGGCGATCCGCTGGCCTTCGTCCGGCGTCATCGAGCGCTTCAGGTACACCTTCTGCGGGCCTTTCGGCGGCTTCGGGCCGGTCTTCAGCAGGTCGTAGTCGTGCTTGCGCGCTTCGAGATAACGGCCGAGCTGGCGCGGCGTCTGCTGCAGCAGCGCCGCCAGCGCGGCGTGGTACTGCGGCGCGGCCAGCAGCTTGTCGGGATCGGCGGTGATCGACACCACCGGTGCCGACAGCGCCAGCGGCTCGCCGTTGCGGTCGCGTACCGCGCCGCGATGGGCGCGCAGCTGCTGCATGCGCACGTACTGGTTGTCGCCACGGGCGCTGTAGCGATCGTTGCTGACCACCTGCAGCTGGAACGCGCG
Source organism: Gammaproteobacteria bacterium (assembly GCA_026398815.1). Taxonomy (GTDB): domain Bacteria; phylum Pseudomonadota; class Gammaproteobacteria; order Nevskiales; family Nevskiaceae; genus Nevskia. Next base: position 59,478 of record JAPLSA010000026.1, on the reverse strand, counting down.
GCCGAGAATGCCGATCGCCAGCACGCCGAGCACGCCGAGCGCGAGCTTGCGGCGCCAGCCTTCCGGCGCATCGGGCAGCGAACGCTGCGCGGCATTGACCGGCCCCTTCACCGCTTCGGCTCCGCTGGCGTAGCGCTTGGCGGCGCGACGCCAGCCGCGCCCTGCACCGCCTGGATGGTCTGCCAGGCCGAAGGCTCGACCAGCCCGAACTGGGCGCGGGCGATCGGCTCGACGCGCGCCGCCTGCGCCAGGGTGGCTTCCTCGAGCTGCAGCTGCGCCCATTCCAGATCGAGGCGCTCGTTGTCGACTCTCAGCGCTTCGGCCTTGACGGTCAGCCGGCGGTGCTCGTTCTTGACCTGCACGACGGCCAGCGCGGAGATCACCACGAAGATCGCCAGCGTGATCGGCAGCAGCAGGCCGCCGCTGCTGCGGCTGTCGCGGCGCGAGGTGGTCGGGTGGGCAGCCATCAGGCGATGCGCTCGGCGACGCGCAGCACGGCCGAACGGGCGCGCGGGTTGGCGTCGGTCTCCGCCGTGCTCGGGAAGCAGCGGTCGACGCGCTTCAGCAGCGGCGCGCCATCACGGTTCAGGCGCTGGCCGGTCAGCACGTCGCGCTCGGTGCCCTCGGCGTCGCGGATGAAGCGCTTGACGATGCGGTCTTCCAGCGAATGGAAGCTGATCACCGCCAGCCGGCCGCCCGGCGCCAGCAGTGCCGGTGCTGCGGCCAGCACGGTTTCCAGCGCCGACAGCTCGCCGTTGACGTGGATGCGCAGGGCCTGGAAGGCCCGCGTCGCCGGGTGGATCTTGAACGAGCGCGGGCCGGGCACGCTGGCGATCAGCGCGGCCAGCTGCGCCGTGGTCGCAAGCGGTGCCAGCAGCCGCGATTCGACGATCTTCTTCGCGATCCGCCGGCTGTTGCGTTCCTCGCCGAGCGTGTACAGCACGTCGGCGATCTCCGCCTCGTCGGCGTGCGCCAGCCAGTCGGCCGCCGATTCGCCGGACGACGGGTCCATGCGCATGTCGAGCGGGCCGTCGTTCTGGAAGCTGAAGCCGCGGGCGGCATCGTCGAACTGCGGGCTGGACACGCCGAGGTCGAGCAGGATGCCGTCGATCCGGCCGGCGATGCCGGCAGCGCCGGCGACCCGGGCCAGATCGGCGAAGTTGGCCGCATGGAAATGGAAGTTCGGCCGGCCGGCAAAAGCCTTCCAGGCGTGCCGGCCGGCGTCCGGATCGCGATCGAACGCATGCAGTGCGCCGTCGGCGTTCAGGCGCTCGAGAATCGCGCCGGAATGGCCGCCGCGACCAAAGGTGCCGTCCACATAAAGTCCATCCGGGCGGACGGCGAGTCCGGCCAGGGCTTCGTCGAGCAGAACTGGCCGATGGGAAAACATCCGGTCAGCGCCCTCGTTCGGGCTTGGGCTCGCGGCGGCGTGCGGCACGGGGAGGCTTCATGGCACGGCCAGCGCCGCGAAGGCGTCGGCGTAGCTCTGCTGGCCCTGGGCGTTGTTGTCCTGCCACTGGGCGTAGGACCACAGCTCGAAATGGTCGAAGGCACCGACCAGCACGACATCGCTGCCGAGCGCCTTCATGTCGCGCAGCAGCGCCGGCACCACGATGCGGCCCTGGCCGTCGATCTCCGACTCCACCGCGTTTCCGAGGAACAGGCGCTGGACCAGCATCCGCTTGGCGCGGTCGGCGATCTTCGGGATCTGCTCGGCCATCTTGCGGAACACCGGCGCCGGGTAGACCTCGATGCACTCCGGCCCGAGCGTCACGGTGAGCTGCTTGCCGTACTCGTCCGCCAACTGGGCGCGAAGACGCGCAGGGACCGCGAGGCGGCCCTTGTCGTCGATCGTCAGTCGGTTGGAACCAGCAAACATGGCATCAAGCCCCACAATGGCGTGCAGCGAAGGCAAGTACAGCCACTTTTCCCCCACTCACCCCACTATATGCCACGTGACACCACCCCGCAAGCACGATCAGAGCCAAAAAGCCTGTCCTGACAAGGGCTTAGGAGAATTCTCGGAGGTTCGATCTAAGTCATCAAAAACAAGCATTTAGGCGAACTACCTAAAGTGCGGTGCAACATTTGCCGGGGTCTGGACGGCCGAAGCGGGCAGACGATCGGTAGACGAGTGTGAACTGGATCGCGCTCGGGTCGGCTTCATCGACAAGCCTGGACGCGAACGTCGAAAGCTCCGGAGCACAAAGGCACGAAGGAAAGCCACAGCAAGGGCACGAAGAAAAGCGTCCTTTGTGTCCTTGCTTTCCACCTCTGCGCCTTTGTGTTCTGGATTTTCTTGAGAAAAGCCGAACGCCCAGCCCGACGAGGTCAGCACGCGGACCACGTGTTGCGGCGACCTTGCGGCTGCCGCGTCCCTCCCTATTTGGCCTTGCTCCATGTGGGGTTTGCCGTGCCGGTTCATTGCTGAACTCGCGGTGCGCTCTTGCCGCACCATTTCACCCTTGCCTGATTCCCGATCTGCACCGGGACCATCGGCGGTATCTTTCTGTTGCACTTTCCGTCGGCTTGCGCCGCCCAGCCGTTAGCTGGCACATCGTCCTGCGGAGCCCGGACTTTCCTCCCCCACCGTGAGGTGGCAGCGGTTGTCTGGCCGACTCCCGGCGCGGATTGTACGCCTTCGGTCGCAGCGGCCCCCGCTATCATCCCGGCCACCTTCCTGGACACCTTCGCGTCATGCGCAAAATGATCGTGTTGCTGGTCGTCGCCGCGCTCGGCGTCTGGCGCCTCTGGCCACTGCCGGAGGCCGTGATCCCGCCCGGCCAGGCCCTGCCGGCGGCGCAGGCGCCGGCCACACTGCGCTTTGCACTGCTGAAGACCGGCGCGGCAACCACGCTGGAAGCGATGGTGGTGGCCGGTGGCAGCCTGTTCCGCCCGACCGCGATCGGCCATGTGGCGGTGCTGGTCGAGCATCCGGCCGGGCGCTTCCTGTTCGACAGCGGACTCGGCACCGCCATCGACACCCAGTTCGGCACCGAGATGGCGTTCTGGGCCAAGCCGATCTTCGCCTACCGGCAGGTCCGGCCGGCCGTGCAGCAGCTGCGCGATGCCGGCGTCGCCGCACCGGACCGCATCTTCCTGTCGCACGCCCACTGGGATCACGCCAGCGCGCTCGGCGACTTCCCGCAGGCCGAAGTCTGGGTGCCGGATGCGGAACGCGACACCGCGCTGCACGGCCGGCCGCCGGCGTTCCTGCCGTCACAGTTCAGCAGCCCGACGCTGCGCTGGCATCCGTTCCGCTTCGACGGCCCGGCAGTCGCCGGCTTCCCGGCCAGCCTCGATCTGTTCGGCGATGGCAGCGTCGTGCTGCTGCCGTTGCCCGGCCACACCGCCGGCTCGACCGGCCTGCTGCTGAGTCTGGCCGACGGCCGCCGCTACTTCTTCGTCGGCGACACCGTCTGGAACCATCGCGGCATCGACCAGCCGGCGCCGAAGTTCAGCATCTCCAGCCTGATTGTCGATGCCGACCGCGACGCGACCTGGCAGGCGGTGCTGGCGCTGCGCGGCCTGCGCGACGCCAACCCGGGCCTGCAGATCATCCCGGCGCACGACAGCAGCGTGCACGACACGCTCGGCTACTTCCCCGAATACGTCATGGCAGCGGCGCGCTGATGCGCGTTTTCTCCCACACCTGCTCGAACACCGAGATCGTCGCCGCACTCGGCGCCGCCGACCTGCTGATCGGCCGCGATGACGATTCCGATTTCCCGCCCGACGTTGCCGCCCGCGTACCGGCCTACGGGCGCGATCTCGATCTGCGGGTCGATGAGGTCATCGCGCTGCGGCCGGATCTGGTGCTGACCTCGCTGACCGTGCCCGGCCACGAGCGCATCGTCGAAGCGATCGAGGCGGCCGGCATCGCCACCTTGGTCTGCGATCCGCTGGGCCTCGACGACATCTTTGCCGACATCCGCCGGATCGCCGCCGCCCTCGGCATCGCTCCGCGCGGCGAGCAGCTGGTCGCCGAGATGCAGGTGGCGATGCCGCGGGTCGAAGCGCCGACGCGGCCGAAGGTGCTGGTCGAATGGTGGCCGAAGCCGGTGATCACGCCGACCCGCCAGGCCTGGGCGACCGATCTCATCGAACGGGCCGGCGGCTGCAATCCATGGGCCGGCATCGACGGCAAGAGCGCGCCGCTGACCGACGAACAGGTCATGGCCAACCCGCCAGACGTGATCGCGATGAGCTGGTGCGGCGTCAAGGTCGCGAACTACCGCGCCGACGTGGTCAGTCGCCGGCCCGGCTGGGCCAAGGTGCCGGCGGTGCGCGACGGCCGCATCGTCGCGATCAGCGAGGAATTCCTCGGCCGGCCCGGGCCGCGCGTGGTCGAAGGCTATCGGCAGCTGCGCGCGGCGATCGACGCGGCGCGCGCCTGAGCGTGCGGGCCGCTCAGGCCTTGATCAGCGTGCCGATGCCTTCGTTGGTGAACAGTTCCAGCAGCACCGCGTGGTCCAGCCGGCCGTCGATGATCACCGAGGACTTCACGCCGCTCTGCACCGCATCGAGCGCGCAGGCGATCTTCGGCAGCATGCCGCCGTAGATAGTGCCGTCGGCGATCAGCGCATTGACCTGCGCCACGGTCAGGCCGGTCAGCACCTTGCCCTGCTTGTCCATCAGTCCGCTGACATTGGTCAGCAGCATCAGTTTTTCTGCCTTCAGCACTGAAGCGAGCTTGCCGGCAACCAGATCGGCATTGATGTTGTAGGCCTCGCCCTGGGCGCCGACGCCGACCGGCGCGATCACCGGAATGAAGCCGCCGGCTTCCAGGTGATCGACGACTCGCGGGTCGATCATCTCGACCTCGCCGACCTGGCCGATGTCGCCGCCGGGCACGGTCATCTTCTTCGCGCGGATCAGGCCGCCGTCCTTGCCGGTCAGGCCGACGGCGCGGCCGCCCTGCTGGTTGATCGCGTTGACCACGGCCTTGTTGACCAGACCGCCGAGCATCATCTCGACAACATCCATGGTCTCGGCATCGGTGACCCGCATGCCGTCGATGAACTCGCTCTTCTTGCCGAGCTTTTCCAGGTGCTTGCCGATCTGCGGCCCGCCGCCGTGGACGACCACCGGATTCATGCCGACCGCCTTCATCAGCACGATGTCGCGGGCGAAGGAGTCGATCATGTCGTCGTCGCCCATCGCGTTGCCGCCGTACTTGACGACAAAGGTCTTGCCGGCGAAACGGCGGATGTACGGCAGCGCCTCGGTCAGGACCTGGGCAATGGTAGAGGCGTTGGGCTTGTCGACCGTCATGGCAATCGGGAGAGGAAAAGTGGAATCAGTGGCGGCCGGTGTGGCCGAAGCCGCCGGCGCCACGCTCGCTGCTGCCGAACTCGGAAACCAGCTCGAACTCGGCACGAACCACCGGCACGATCACCAGCTGGGCGATGCGCTCGCCGGGTTCGATGACGAACAGGGTCTGGCCGCGGTTCCAGCAGCTGACCATCAGCTCGCCCTGGTAGTCCGAATCGATCAGGCCGACCAGGTTGCCGAGCACGATGCCGTGCTTGTGGCCCAACCCCGAGCGCGGAAGGATCACTGCCGCCAGCCCCGGGTCGGCGATGTGGATCGCAAGCCCGGTGCGCAGCAGCGTGGTGGCGCCCGGCGCCAGCGTCAGCGGCGCATCGAGCAGCGCCCGCAGGTCGAGCCCGGCCGAACCCGGCGTCGCGTAGGCCGGCAGCGGCAGGTCCCGGCCGAGGCGCGGGTCGAGGATCTTCAGCTGGATGGTGGTCATGGGGTGCGCTTTCTGGCGGGCCGGCGCGCGGCCGCCGGCGCGCGCGGCGCGGCAAGCAGGCGTTCGGCGATCAGGGCCGCCAGCTGGCGGGCGATGTCGGCCTTGTCGGCCGGACCGATCGCCTGTTCGCCTTCGGCCCAGTAGACGGTGAGCTGGTTATCGTCGCGGTCGAAGGCACGGCCGTCGCCGACCCAGTTGGCCGCGATCAGATCGAGTTTCTTGCGGACCAGCTTGCCGCGCGCGTGCTCGGCCAGCCGTTCGGTTTCCGCCGCGAAACCGACGATGAACAGCTGCGGCTGCGCGGCCCGGACCTCGGTCAGGATGTCGGCGTTCTTGACCAGCTGCAGTTCCAGCGTGTCGCGCTGCTTCTTGATCTTCTGGCTGGCGATCTCGACGCAGCGGTAGTCAGCCACCGCCGCAGTGCCGACCAGGAGATCGGCGGTCGCGCAGGCCGCCTGCGTGGCATCGAGCATGTCCAGCGCGGTTTCGCAGTCGACACGGGTGACGCCGGCCGGCGTCGGCAGGTTCACCGGGCCGCTGACCAGCGTCACCTGGGCCCCGAGCGCCCGCAGCGCGGCGGCCACGGCATAGCCCTGCTTGCCGGACGAACGATTGGTGATGAAGCGGACCGGATCGATCGGCTCGCGGGTCGGGCCGGCCGTCACCACCGCGCGGCGACCGCTCAGCGGCCCGTCGATGGCCGGACTCGCGGTGCTGCGAGCGAGCGCGCCCAGCACCGCCTTCGCGACGTCTTCCGGCTCGGCCACCCGGCCCTCGCCGACTTCGCCGCAGGCCTGCTCGCCGCTGCCCGGTCCGATCACCCGGACACCGCGCGCGCGCAAGGTCGCCATGTTCGCCTGGGTGGCCGCGTTGGCCCACATCAGCCGGTTCATCGCCGGGGCGACGAAGATCAGCTTGTCCGTGGCCAGCACCAGGGTCGTCAGCAGGTCGTCGGCAAGGCCATGCGTGATCTTCGCCAGCGTATTGGCGGTGGCCGGCGCGATGACGATGGCATCCGGCCAGCGCGCCAGCTCGATGTGGCCCATCGCCGCTTCGGCCGCCTCATCCCACAGCGAGGCGCGCACCGGCTTGCCGGTCAGCGCCTGGAAGGTCTGGGCGCCGATGAAACGCTGCGCCGACGCGGTCATCACCACCTGCACGTCGCAGCCGGCCTTGACGAAGCGCCGCGCCAGCTCGGCGGACTTGTAGGCGGCAATGCCGCCGGTCAGCGCCAGCAGGATGCGCGGCCCGGCGTTCGGGTTCGTGGGCATGGTTCGGAGCTACCGGCCGGGATGCGGCGTGATCTGGGGCGCGGAATTGTAGCGGCTGGCCGGGTTAGCCTCGTCCGGTCATCGCTGTTGCTCACGGATGGAGCCCGCAATGCCGATCACCGACTGGCCCGAAGACGAGCGTCCGCGCGAAAAGCTGCTGAGCCGGGGCGCCGAGGCGCTGTCCGATGCCGAGCTGCTGGCGATCTTCCTGCGCACCGGCGTGGCCGGCCGCAGCGCAGTGGATCTGGCGCGTGACCTGCTGAGCCGCTTCGGCGGCCTGCGCGCGCTGCTGAAGGCGCCGCGCGATGCCTTCTGCGCCGCCCACGGCCTGGGCGATGCCAAGTACGCGCAGCTGCAGGCGGTGATGGAAATCGCCCGCCGCCACCTGGCCGAGCAGCTGCGCGAGCGCAGCGCGCTGGCCGATCCGGCCGCCACCCGCGCGTTCCTGCAGCTGAAACTGCGCGATCTCGATCACGAGGCGTTCTGCGCGCTGTTCCTCGACAGCGCCCACCAGGTGCTCGGCTTCGAAGTGCTGTCCAGCGGCACGATCAACGCCGCCAGCGTCTACACCCGGGAAGTGGTCAAACGCGCGCTGCACCAGCAGGCGGCGGCGGTGATCTTTGCGCACAACCATCCGTCCGGCGTCGCCGAACCGAGCACGGCCGACCGTCGGCTGACCGAGCGGCTGTGCGCCGCACTGGCGCTGGTCGACATCCGGGTGCTTGACCACTTCGTCATCGGCGAAGGCCGGCCGGTATCGTTTGCCGAACGCGGCTGGCTGTGATGCTGCGGCTGGCAGCCCGCAATTTCCGGCTGCCGGGCCTTGCCGGTGCCGGATCATGCTGGTACATTTCGCGTCCTTTTTCGCGGCACCCCCCAGTTTCGAGGTTCGCATGTCCAGAGTCTGCCAAGTCACCGGCAAGAAGCCGATCGTGGGAAACACGGTCAGCCACGCCAACAACAAGCGTCGCCGCCGCTTCCTGCCCAACCTGCACACCCATCGTTTCTGGTTTGAAGCCGAGAAGCGGTTCGTGAGCCTCCGCGTGTCCGCCAACGGCATGCGCATCATTGACAAGAAGGGCGTCGAAGCGATCATCGCCGACCTTCGTTCGCGCGGCGAGAAGGTGTAAGACATGGCCAAGGGCAAGAAAGACCGCGAAAAGATCAAGCTCATCTCGACCGCCGGGACGGGCTTCTTCTACACGACGACCAAGAACAAGAAGAACACGCCGGACAAGTTCGAGTTCTCCAAGTACGACCCGATCGTGCGCAAGCACGTCCCGTTCAAGGAAGCGAAGATCAAGTAACGCGCGAAAGCGCGTTACCCCGGCAAAACCGGGGTCCAGAGCCTCAAAGCGAAAGCTGAGGCTCAACAGAAGGCCCGCGAAAGCGGGCTTTCTCGTTTCTGCAGCTCGCCGCGATCTCCGGCATGCGGTTTGTCTCGGAATCGCGAAATTCGCCCCGTATGATGCGGTGCACATGGACGCCCAGAACGACATCCTCGGTCGCGACAATCCGCATCACCGGAACCTGGAGCATGCCCGCGCCCAGGTGATCGAGATGCTGACGCGCCAAGCGGTCGAGCGGGAACTGGTGTCCCGCTCGGAAGCTGGCCACGGCGCGCCGGTCGACGTGGTCAGCCAGCTGGTCGCCCGCCAGCAGCAGGCGGCGCTCGAACAGCGGCTGTTGCGCTTCCACCCGGCCGACATCGCTTTCGTGCTCGAAAGCCTGCCGCCGGAAGCGCGCGAAATGGCCTGGGCGCTGGTCCGTGCCGAACGGCGCGGCACGGTGCTGCTGGAAACCACCGATGCGGTCCGCCGCAGCCTGGTCGAAGGCATGCCGCCGGCCGACATCGTCGCCGCCTTCCACCATCTGGATTCCGACGACATCGCCGAGCTGATCGCTTCGCTGCCGCCGGACACCGCAGCGGAAGTGCTGGCGCGGCTCGACACCACCGATCAGGCGGAAGTCCGCGCAGTGCTGAGCTTCCCGGAAGGCACGGTGGGCGCGCTGATGGATCTCGACTTCACCACCGTGCGCGACGACGCGCCGCTGGAAGCGGTGCTGCGCCTGCTGCGCCGGCGCAAGCGCCTGCCTGCCGACACCAACCAGCTGATCGTCGTCGACCGCGCCAAGGTGCTCCGAGGCGTGCTGACCCTCGAACAGCTGCTGCTCAGCGAGCCGGAGCGCACGGTCGTCGAGGTGATGACGCCGAACCCGCATTTCTTCTACACCGACGATGCAGTTACCGACGCGATCGACAGCTTCGAACGCTACGACCTGATTTCCGCGCCGGTGGTGAACCTGCACCGCGAAGTCGTGGGCCGCATCGCGGTCGACGAGATCGTCGACGCCATCAAGGCGCAGCAGGAACGCGACAACCTGCGCCAGGTCGGTCTGCGCGAGGACGAAGATCTGTTCGCACCGGTCTGGAAATCCGGACGCAACCGCTGGCCGTGGCTGGCGCTGAACCTGTTCACCGCCTTCGCCGCCTCGCGGGTGATCGGCTTCTACGAGCCGACCATCGAAAAGCTGGTGGCGCTGGCGACCCTGATGCCGATCGTCGCCTCGATCGGCGGCAACACCGGCAACCAGACAATGGCGCTGGTGATTCGCGCACTGAGCCTGAACCAGCTCAGCGGCGCGCTGCTGCGCAAGATGCTGCTGAAGGAACTGCTGATTGCCGCGATGAACGGCGCGATCTGGGGATCGGCGCTCGGCGCCGTGACATTCGCGATCTACCACGACCTGAAACTGGGTCTGGTGATCGCCACCGCCACCTTGCTGGAACTGATCGTCGCGGCAGCGGCCGGCGCGATCATCCCGGTGTCGCTGGAACGCTTCGGCCGCGATCCGGTGCTCGGTTCCAGCGTGATCCTGACCGCGCTGACCGACAGCATGGGCTTCCTGATCTTCCTCGGACTGGCAGCACTGGTTCTGGTCTGAGGTCATCGCCAACGCGTCATTGCGTTGTCACGGCCCTTGGCCTACTGTGCGCGGCCTTGAAACCCGGCGGTCGCGCCCGCGACGCGCATGGAGCCTGGATGGAACCGCAATTCGCCACTGCCGACGCGCTCGCCGACGACCTGATCGCGTCCTGCCAGCTGTTCCACGCACGCGGCTGGGTGCCGGCGACCGGCGGCAACTTCTCCGCCCGGCTCGATGATCGGCACCTGCTGATCACCGCCAGCGGCGTGCACAAGGGCGAGCTGACACGGGCTGATTTCATGGTCGTCGATGTCGACGGCCAGGCGCTGGAACCGGGTCGCAAGTCGTCGTACGAAACCGGGCTGCATACCCAGCTGTACCGGTTCGCGCCGGATATTGGCGCCGTGCTGCACGTCCATTCGGTGGCGAACACGGTGCTGTCGCGGCAGCATGAGGCGATCCGGCTGTCCGGCTACGAACTGCTGAAGATCCTGCCGGGGATCACCGAGCCGTCGGTGACGGTCGAGATTCCGGTGTTCGGCAACGATCAGGACATCGCCCGTCTGGCCCGACAGGTGGATGCGCGGATGCGGGAACCAACGGCCGTGCCTGCTTATCTGATAGCCGGGCACGGTCTATACACCTGGGGCAGGACAGTGCGCGAAGCACGTTACCGCTTGGAAGCCCTGGAATTCATGTTTGAGTGCGAGTTGTGGAACAACAGGAGAAATCCATGAGTGAACTCCGGATTTACGAGGAAAATGCGCGGCCGGTGGCCACGTACACGAAGTTCGAGGACATCCGCGATCAGCTGGAGCGGATCGGCGTGCAGTTCGAGCGCTGGGAAGCCAGCAAGCCGCTTGATGCCCAGGCCACGCAGGACGAGATCATCGAAGCCTATCGGGGCTCGGTGAACCGGCTGATGAACCAGTACGGCTTCAAGTCGGTCGACGTGATCAGCCTGCACCCGGCGCATCCGCAGAAGGACGTGCTGCGCACCAAGTTCCTCAGCGAACACCGGCATGACGAATTTGAAGTGCGCTTCTTCGTCGATGGCGAAGCGCTGTTCTACATCCGCGACGCCGGCAAGGTGCACGGCGTGCTGTGCTCCAAGGGCGACCTGATCTCGGTGCCGGCCAATGTCCGCCACTGGTTCGACATGGGCCCGAACCCGAACTTCAAGGCGATCCGGCTGTTCATCACGCCGGACGGCTGGGTGGCCAACTTCACCGGCGACGCCATCGCCGACCGCTTCCCGCGGCTGGAAGCGCCGCATTACCAGCAGGCGGCCTGAACTCCACTGCGATGCCGAAGGCCGCCTGCGGGCGGCCTTCGCGTTTTCAGTGCGAGCGCCCTCTCGTCGCTCCGCGTGTCACGCGTTCAAGAAACCATCATCCCCATGCCCGTTCGCGCCATCGTCACCGACATTGAGGGAACCACGTCCTCGATCGACTTCGTTCACCAGACGCTGTTCCCGTACGCGAAGCAGCACCTGCGCCGCTATCTGCACACCCACTCGGGCGAGCGTCATGTCGCCGCGCAGATCGACGCCACGGCGGAACTCGAAGGCCGCCGCTTTGCCAGCATCGACGAGGCCGCCGACGTGCTGGAGCGCTGGATCGCCGAGGATCGCAAGGCCACGCCGCTGAAGGACCTGCAAGGGCTGATCTGGGCGGAAGGCTACGCGGCGGGCGAGCTGACCGGCCACGTCTATGCCGACACGCCGGTGTTCCTGCGCCAGTGGCATGCTGCGGGCAAGGCGCTGTACGTGTACTCATCCGGCTCGGAAGCGGCGCAGAAGCTGATCTTCGGCCATTCGGACGCCGGCGATCTCCGGCCGCTGTTTTCCGGCTATTTCGATACCCGGATCGGCATGAAGCGCGAGGCTCAGTCCTACCGGACGATCCTCGAACGCATCGGCCTGCCGGGCGAAGCCGTGCTGTTCCTGTCCGACATCGGCGAGGAACTCGATGCCGCCCACGAAGCCGGCCTGCAGACCTTCCAACTGATCCGCGACGCCAAGGCCCGGCCGTTTCCGGCCCACCGTCAGGCCAGGGATTTCTCGGAAGTGGTCGTCGACTGATCGATTGGCACCGCCGCTTCGGTGGCCAGCGCCCCGCCCTGCTCGCTGTCGCCGATCTTCTTCCAGCACCAGTGCCATGGCTCGTACAGATAGCCCTCGGCGTTGCCCTTCGGGTAGGTCATCGTGAAGCCGTAGCGGGCGGCATTGGCGGTCAGCCAGCGGAACGCCTCGGTCTGGTCGAAGGCTTCCTCCAGCGGCGGGCAGCCGGCTTCGCCGATGTCCACCGCGCGGCCGGTGTGATGCTCGCTGCAGCCGGGTGGCGCGTTGACGGTGAGGATCTCGTCAATGGTCCTGCCCTTGGCCAGCTTGGCGCGGATCAGGCTGGCCTGGTAGTCGATGCTGCGGAACGCCGACACCATCAGCAGGCCGATGCCGTCATCGCCGGCCGCCATCCGCATCGCCGACCAGGCGATCGCAGCCCCGGGTACCAGCAGCTTGTCGCGGCCATCGGTGCCGAGGCCGATCGGCTGCAGGCGCTGGGCCTCGACATGCACCGGCAGCCGGCGCGCCTTGACCAGCCTCGGTGAAATGCCGAGTTCCTGCCAGAAACCGAGCACCCGGGCCCGGTACGGTGCCGGCAGCCGCGCCGCCATCAGCCGGCCTGCAGCCGTTCGCGCCAGCCATAGGCCGGATCGCCGATCACCACGAAACCGGGGTTCAGCAGCGAATCCTTGGTGTTGTAGCGCAGCGGCTGCCAGTCCGGCAGGCGCAGCACGGTGGCGCCGGCGACTTCGGCCAGGCACTGCGCGGCGGCGGTGTCCCACTCGCTGGTCGGACCGGTGCGCGGATAGAAGTCGGCCAGGCCTTCGGCCACCATGCAGAACTTCAGCGACGAGCCGCGGCTGACCTGATCGTGCTCCGGCGCATGGGCCAGGAAGGCGTCGAGCGCGGCGTCGCGATGCGACTTGGTGACCACCAGCGACGGCCGCGCCGGTGTCGCGCGCGTGCGGATGGCGCTGCGCTGACCATCGCGGATCACGAAAGCGCCGACCTCGCGTGCCGCGATGTAACTGGTATCGGTGACCGGCACGTGCACCACGCCGAGCACCGCTTCGTGCCGATCGATCAATGCGATGTTGACGGTGAAATCGCCGTTGCGCTTGATGAACTCCTTGGTGCCGTCGAGCGGGTCGATCAGCCAGTAGCGCGTCCAGCTGCTGCGCACCTCGAACGAGATGTCCGCATCTTCCTCGCTGAGGCAGGGAATGTCCGGCGTCAAGGCAGCAAGCCCGGCGATGATCGTACGGTGCGCGCGCAGATCGGCCTGGGTCAGCGGCGAGGCGTCGTCCTTGGTGCTGACCGCGAAGTCGGAATGGTAGACATCGAGAATCTCCCGGCCGGCGGCGACGGCGATGGCGAGGACGGGATCCAGCAGGTCAGCGAGCGCGTGATCGGTCATGTCGGAGCAGGTGGTGGGCACCGCTATGATACCGGCCATGACTTCAGACCCTGCGGATTCCGCGCTCATCGACTGGTCGCAGATCGACCACGTGCTGCTCGACATGGACGGAACGGTCCTTGATCTGGCGTTCGACAACCACTTCTGGCTGACGCTGCTGCCGCAGCGCTTTGCCGAACGCCGGCAGCTGGCCCACGACGAGGCCTGGGCGGCGCTGTCCCGCGAGTTCCAGGCCACGCAGGGAACACTCGACTGGTACTGCCTCGATTACTGGAGCCGGTTCACCGGACTCGACATCGCGGCGATGAAGATCGAGCTTCAGCACCGCATCTCCGTGTTGCCCGGCAGCGAGGATTTCCTGACCGCGGTCCGCGCCAGCGGCCGACCGCTGTGGCTGGTGACCAATGCCCATCCCGGCAGCTGGCGGGTGAAGCTGGAGCACACCGGCATCGGCCGGCACTTCGACCGGGTGATCTCGTCGCACGACTTCGGCATGCCGAAGGAAGATCCGCGCTTCTGGCCGGCGCTGCGCGCGCAGCATCCGTTCGATCCGGCGCGGGCGCTGTTCGCCGATGACAGCCTGTCGGTGCTCAAGACCGCGAAGGCCCATGGCATCCGCGAGGTGGTGGCGATCCGCCACCCGGATTCGACCGCCGCGCCGCGCGTGATCGACGGCTTCACGGCCGTCGATCGGCTGCCGCAACTGCTGCCGATCTAGCGCCGGGCGTTCAGCGCGTCGGGCGGGTCGATCGCGGACGACCGCCGCCAGGACGGCCACCACCCGGACGACCGCCGCCGCCATTGCGACGCGGCGGCGCACCGCTGCGATCGCGGTGCACGTGCTTGGGCTTGATGTAGTCCTGCGGCATCAGCTCATCCGGGTTCAGCGACTGCGGGATGCGCATGCCGATCGCCTTCTCGATGTCCGGCAGCGAATACACCCAGGTTTCGCAGCACAGCGAAATCGCGTCGCCCGAAGCGCCAGCGCGCGCGGTGCGGCCGATGCGGTGCACGTAGTCCTCGCTGTCCTGCGGCAGATCGAAGTTGATGACGTGCGAGACCTCGGGAATGTGCAGGCCGCGGGCCGCGACATCGGTGGCCACCAGCACCGGCAGTTCGCCGAGCTTGAACTCCGCCAGAAGCCGCTCGCGCTTGTTCTGCGGCACGTCGCCGGACAGCACGCCGGCGTTGAAGCCGTTGGCCTTCAGCGCGGCTTCGACATCCTCGGCACCGCGCTTGGTGTTGACGAACACCAGCGTGCGGATCGGCGCGTGGTGGCGCATCAGGCCGACCAGCATCGGCAGCTTGTCTTCGTTGGCGACGTGGATCAGCGACTGCCGGACCCGCTCGGCAGTCACCTGCTCGGGCTGGATCTCGATGCGCGTCGGGCTGTTCATGTGCTCGTAGGCCAGCTCCAGCACGCGGTGCGACAGCGTCGCCGAGAACAGGTAATTGATCCGCGAGCCCGGGCGCGGCATGCGCCGCATCAGGAAGCGGATGTCGGCGATGAAGCCGAGATCGAACATGCGATCGGCTTCGTCGAGCACCAGCACTTCGATACCGTTGAGCTTGTAGATGCCCTGCTTGAAGAAGTCGATCATCCGTCCCGGCGTGCCGATCAGGATGTCGACGCCGTCGGCGATCGCGGTCTTCTGCGCGTCGTAGCCGGTGCCGCCGTAGACCGCCGTCATCTTCAGGCCGGTGTGGGCGCCGAGCTGCACGGCATCGTTGTAGATCTGCAGCGCCAGTTCGCGGGTCGGCGCCAGGATGTAGGCGCGCGGCTGGCCCGGCTCGCCGACGCGGGGCTGGGTCAGCAGGTGATGCATCGTTGCCAGCAGGAAGGCGGCAGTCTTGCCGGTACCGGTCTGCGCCTGTCCGGCCAGATCCTTGCCAGCCAGCGCCAGCGGCAGGGTTTCCGCCTGGATCGGCGTGCAGTGCGTGTAACCCATCGCGGCCAGGCTCGACTTCAGCGTCTCGTGCAGCGGCAGGCTGTCGAACGCAGTGCTGCTCAGGTGCTTCTGGCGTGCGGAATCGCGGCTCTCGGCTTCGGACAAGGCTTGCATTTGGTCGGAACTTGGATTGAAATACCGCTAATCACAACGACTGAAGCGCACCAAAGCGTCGCGCCATCACAGTCGAAATCGCGAAAATCTTCCGGCTATTAAAGCAGATCGTTCGGGCAGGCGCATTGAATGCGCACCGCCTGATACCCATGACGTGCGGGTGGCTGTACCCCGCATCGGCATCCCCGGATTCCGTCATTTCCCAACGTCCACCGGCCTGCCGTGGACATCATCGGAGTTTGTACATGAGCGAAAACATTTCGGCCGTCAGCGACGCAAGCTTCGATGCCGACGTGCTGCAGAGCGATCTCCCGGTGCTGGTCGATTTCTGGGCCGAATGGTGCGGGCCGTGCAAGATGATTGCACCGGTGCTCGAGCAGCTCGCCACGGAAACCCAGGGCAAGCTGAAGATCGTCAAGCTCAATGTCGACGAGAACCCGGGCACGCCGCCGAAGTTCGCGATCCGCGGCATTCCGACGCTGATCCTGTTCAAGAACGGCAAGCCGGCCGCCACCCAGGTCGGCGCCGTGCACAAGGCCGCGCTGACGGCGTTCGTGCAGCCGCATCTCGCCACCGCCTGAAAAACTTTCGTCCCACATGATCAAGCATCGCCGCCGCCCGCATTACGCCAACGGCCAGAACAACGGCAGCAACGGAGGCAACGGCAACCAGAACCCGGGCAACCGCAACGACGGGTTCCCGGCCGATTTCGATGAACACGATGGCGGCTCCGGCGGCGATGTCGCCGTCGCCAGCGAATCATCGGGCGGCGGCGGCAGCGAAGCTGCCGGCGGCGATGCAAGCGCGACTCAGGCCGTGACCGCGCCCGCGGTGCAGCCAGAGGGCGGCAGCAACGGCGGAAACGGCAATGGCGGCGGCAATGCGGGTGGCGACGGCGGCAACCCGAACGGCAACGGCAACGCTGGCGGCGGACATCGCGGCAATCGTGGCAACGGCCAGAACGGCCAGAACCACAACAACGGCGGCAACAACCAGAACAACAATCAGCGCCGCCGGCACCAGAACAACAACCAGCCGAACCGCGGCAACAACCAGCAGCGCGGCCAGAACCACGGCGGCGGCAATAACGGCAATTACGGGAACGGCAACTTCGGTGGCCGCTACAACTCGCGCGACGAGGACTACGAGGCCAACGGCAACTCCGGCGGCAACGCCGCCGAGAATCGCGAGGACGCGCTGGCTGCGCTCGGCGACCCATCGGTGCCGCGCGATCCGCCGAAAGTCATCCACATCTCGGACCTGAAGAAGAAGACGGCGGCCGAGTTGTACGAGATGGCCGAAGCGCTGGGCCTGGAAAACATCTCGCGCGCCAAGAAGACCGATATCGTCTTCAACCTGTTGCGCGCGGCCGCCCGTCGCGGCGACTTCATCCAGGCCGATGGCGTGCTGGAAATCATGCAGGACGGCTACGGCTTCCTCCGTGGTCCGGACGCCAGCTATCTCGCCGGCCCCGACGACGTCTACATCAGCCCGAGCCAGATCCGCCGCTTCGGCCTGCGCACCGGCGACACCGTGGCCGGACGCGTGCGTTCGCCGAAGGACAACGAGCGCTACTTCGCGCTGCTGAAAGTCGACACCATCAACTACGAGGCGCCGGAAGTCTCGAAGAAGAAGGTCAACTTCGAGAACCTGACGCCGCTGTTCGCCGACGAGCGCTTCGTGATGGAGCGCGGCAATGGCACCACCGAAGACATCACCGCCCGCGTGATCGACATCGTGGCGCCGTTCGGCAAGGGCCAGCGCGGCCTGATCGTCAGCCCGCCGAAGGCAGGCAAGACCATCCTGATGCAGAACGTCGCGCAGTCGATCGCGGCGAATTACCCGGACGTGTATCTCATCGTGCTGCTGATCGACGAGCGTCCGGAAGAAGTCACCGACATGCAGCGCACGGTCAGAGGCGAAGTGATTTCCTCGACCTTCGACGAACCGGCGCAGCGCCACGTGCAGGTCGCCGACATGGTGATCGAGAAGGCCAAGCGCCTGGTCGAACACAAGCGCGACGTGGTGATCCTGCTCGACTCGATCACCCGCCTCGCCCGCGCCTACAACACCGTCGCGCCGTCGTCCGGCAAGGTGCTGTCCGGTGGTGTCGACGCCAATGCGCTGCAGAAGCCGAAGCGCTTCTTCGGTGCCGCGCGCAACATCGAGGAAGGCGGCTCGCTGACGATCATCGCCACGGCGCTGATCGACACCGGCTCGAAGATGGACGAAGTGATCTACGAGGAATTCAAGGGCACCGGCAACATGGAACTCCACCTGGAGCGCCGCATTGCCGAGAAGCGCGTGTTCCCGGCGATCAACATCAACCGCTCCGGCACCCGCAAGGAAGAGCTGATGGTCGATCCGGCCGAGCTGCAGAAGGTCTGGATCCTGCGCAAGCTGCTGCACCAGATGGACGAGCTGGCGGCGATGGAGCTGCTGTTCGATCGCCTGCGTGGCACCAAGACCAATTCCGACTTCTTCGATTCGATGAAGCGCAACTGATCGACGCGCCGCAAACAAAAAAGCCGCAGCTTGCTGCGGCTTTTTTCATGTCCGGCACCCGGCCTGTCGCCACCGGATTCGGCCTTCGCAGTCAGCGCGCCGTTGCAGCGCCCGCGTCCCCGCACGACGGCTCGATCGTGTACTCGCGCGCCGCATCGACGGCGCCCAGCCTGGCGATTTCCGGCGCGCCAAGAACCAGTGGCGCGGTGTAGCCGCTGCGCTCCGACAGGCTGAGCGCCGCTTCGATCGGCGCACGGCCGATGCACAGTGCCAGCGCGACCAGCGGGCGATGCTCGATGCTGCCATCGCGCTGGCGCAGTTTCTGGTCGCGGATCAGCGGCCGTTCCAGCGTCAGCCGGCTGCCGGCCAGCACGCCGCCGTTGTCGATCGTGAAACGCACCCACATGCCGCCCTGGCGGTTGAAGTACTTCACGTCGCGCGCCGCGAGCAGGGATGCCGGCGCAGCCGGATCGAGCCGACCGACGATCTCGATGCCGGGCGTCGCCTGCACGCGTACCCGTTCGTGGCGGCCGTAGGTGTCGGCGCGGGCAGCGGCAACCGCCGCCCCGGCCAACAACAGCGCCGCCACGATCCGGTTCATCGGCCCTGCCGTTCCCGCGCGATGGCGCGATAGCCGATGTCGCGACGGTAGTGCACACCGGTCCAGTCGATGCCCGAGGCGGCGCGGTAGGCCGCCGCCTGCGCGGCTTCGGTGGTGTCGCCGAGCCCGGTGACGCAGAGCACGCGGCCGCCGCTGGTGATCACCTGGCCGCGCGCATCGACTGCGGTGCCGGCGTGGAACACCTTGGCGTCGTCTGCATTGGCGCCGTCGAGGCCGGAGATGACGTCGGCCTTGCGGATCTCGCCCGGATAGCCGCCGGCGGCCAGCACCACGCCGAGCGCCACCTGCGGATTCCAGGCCGGCGGCGCCGTGTTCGGATCGCCATCGACAGCGGCTTCGAGCAGGCTCAGCAGGTCGGAATCGAGCCGCATCAGGATTGGCTGGGTTTCCGGGTCGCCGAGACGGGCGTTGAACTCGACAACGCTGGGCTCACCGGCGGCATCGATCATCAGCCCGGCGTACAGGAAGCCGGTGAACGGCGTGCCTTCGGCCGCCATGCCGGCCAGGGTCGGCTCGATCACCAGCCTGCGCACCCGGGCGTCGACTTCGGCGGTCACCACCGGTGCCGGAGAGTAGGCGCCCATGCCGCCGGTGTTCGGGCCCTGGTCGGCATCGAACACCCGCTTGTGATCCTGGGCCGAGGCCAGCGGCACGTAATGGGTGCCGGCGGCGACGACGATGTAGCTGGCTTCCTCGCCGTGCAGGAAATCTTCGATGACGACTCGGGCGCCGGCACCACCGAAGGCGCCGCCCAGCATGTCGCGGATCGCCTCCTGCGCCTGCGTCACCGTTTCGGCGACCACGACACCCTTGCCGGCAGCCAAACCATCGGCCTTGACCACGATCGGCGCACCGCGCGCGGTGACATAGGCCAGCGCCGGCTCGACCTCGGTGAACACCTCGTAGCCGGCGGTCGGAATCCGGTGTCGAGCCAGGAAGGCCTTGGTGAAAGCCTTGCTCGATTCCAGCTGCGCGGCAGCCTGGGTCGGCCCGAAGATGCGCCGGCCAGCGGCGCGGAAGGCGTCGACCACACCGCGCGACAGCGGCACTTCCGGCCCGACGACGGTGAAATCGACCGCCTCATCCGCTGCCAGCTTCAGCAGCCCGGCAATGTCCTCGACCGCCACGGCGACATTCCGGCAGCCGAACTCGGTGGCGGTGCCGGCGTTGCCGGGCGCGACCAGCACTTCGGCCACCCGAGGCGAAGCGGCCAGCTTCCAGGCGATGGCGTGTTCGCGGCCACCGCCGCCGATGACGAGGACTTTCTGTTTCATGTGCTTTCAGTTCTAGCGGAAACGCAGCGCCGACACGACGCCAGAGACGAAAAAGGCAGGCGCGCGGCCTGCCTTTCCCGATCAGCGGTGTGACCGGCAATCAGCCTTGGTAGGCCTTGATGCCGTTCTCGATCTCGGCGCGCGCGGCGGCGGCATCGCGCCAGCCGGAGATCTTCACCCACTTGCCCTTCTCCAGCGCCTTGTACGACGAGTAGAAGTGGTGGATCTCGTTCTTGGTCCGCTCCGGCACATCGGCCAGATCACGGAGATGGTCGTAGGCGCCGTTCGACACCTTGTCGACCGGCACGGCCAGCAGCTTGGCGTCGGTGCCCTTCTCGTCCTCGGTGTCGAGCACGCAGACCGCGCGGCACTTGATCACCGAGCCGGCAACCACCGGATGCGGCGTGATCACCAGCACGTCGACCGGGTCGCCGTCGCCAGCCAGCGTCTTCGGCACGTAGCCGTAGTTCGCCGGGTAGCTCATCGCCACGTTCATGAAGCGGTCGACCATCAGCAGGCCGGTGTCCTTGTCGACTTCGTACTTCACCGGCGGGCCGTAGGCCGGGATCTCGATGACGACGTAGAACTCGTTCGGGGCCTTCTCGCCCGGACCCAGTGCTTCAAAACCCATGTGTGCGTACCTGCTGTGGAGTGGTGGAGAGCGGTGCTGCGTCTGTAACTCGAATTCGGGGCCTCGCAGGCCACACCTCGGCGCCTGGCGCGGGTCCAGCGGCCGGAAAGACGGTCATCGCGCAGCGGCCGGGGCCGGATTCGGCGGGTTGCAGCGCTGGAACCGGCGCGATGCGCGAATGATGCAACGCGGCGAAGTATAACCGCGACACCGTCATACCCCGACTTTCGTCGCGTTGACGCCATGCGCGTACAGCTAGTACCGTGCCGCCCATCGTGCGTCATCCATCCTGCGGCCGATGTCATCGCGACATCCGACCAGCACCGTCGTATCCGCCGTTTCATCGAACGAAGCCGGCCCACACCGGCTCACAACTGGGGCTGTCTGCATCATGAGAATCATCCTGCTGGGCGCACCCGGCTCCGGCAAAGGCACGCAAGGCGAAAAGCTGGTTGCGCACTACGGCATCCCGAAGATCTCCACCGGCGACGCGCTGCGCGCCGCCGTCAAGGCCGGCACCGAGCTGGGCAAGAAGGCGAAGGCGGTGATGGACGCCGGCCAGCTGGTGGCCAACGAGATCGTCATCGGCATCGTCGAGGAACGCCTCGGGCAGGACGACGCCAAGAAGGGCTTCATCCTCGACGGCTTCCCGCGCAACGTCGCCCAGGCCGAAGTGCTTGACCAGATGCTGGTGCGCCTCGGCCAGCCGCCGATCTCGCGCGCCGTGCATCTGGCAGTGGCCGACGAGGAAATCATCGGCCGCCTGCTCGACCGCGCGCAGAAGGAAGGCCGCGACGACGACAAGGAAGACGTGATCCGCCACCGCATCAGCGTCTACAACGCCGAGACCCACCCGCTGCTCGACTACTACGGCAAGCAGGGCAAGGTCGCGACGGTCGACGGCATCGGCACGATGGACGAGATCTTCGCGCGGATCATCGCCGTCGCCTGAGTCACGCCGGGTCCGGCGGCTGCCGGGCCCGCCCTGCAGGGCGATGCCGCAACGGTTTCGCCCTACAGCAGGGCCAGCAGCGCGGTGCCGGCCACGTCCCGGCGCCAGCCGCCCAGCACCGCTGCGTCGGCCTGCGCGCCGACCCGCACCAGCAGCTCCAGATCCGCCCTCGGGGCAAGCAGCGATGCCGGCACGTCCAGCGCATCGGCAATGCCGCGCAGGCGATCCTGCAGGCGTTTCAGCAGCGCTTTCTGCGGATCGCTCAGCGGCTCGTCGACCAGCACCGGCAGCGCCGTCGTCGGCGCCGCCGCGACAATTGCCACCAGCGCCTCGCCGTGGCGCTCCAGCGTCTTGGCCGGCAGCACCTTCAAGGCCGCCAGTTCGTCGAGACCCGACGGCGCGCGCTCAGCAATCCGGTACAGCGCCTCGTCGTCGAGAATCCACTTGCGCGGCCGGTCGCGTTCCTGGGCGATGGTCTCGCGCCAGCCGGCCAGCGCGATGGCGATCGGCTGGGCCGGCGGCGCCAGCCGGGCCAGGCCCTTGAGCCGCTTCCAGGCGTCTTCCGGCGGATTGCGGTAGCGCGCCGGATCGGCGAGCCGGGCGCAGTCTTCCTCCAGCCACGGCAGCCGGCCCCGGGCAAGCAGCGCCTCGCGCAAGGCCGGGTGGATGTCGGACAGGTGGCGGACATCGGCCGCCGCGTACGCCAGTTCCGGGCCGGTCAGCGGGCGCCGCGACCAGTTGGTGCGGGTCAGGCTCTTGTCGAGCTTCTCGCCGGTCATCTTCTCGACCAGCGCGGCATAGCCCAGCTGGTCGCCCATGCCGAGCATCGCGGCGGCGATCTGGGTGTCGAAGAACGGCGTCGCCGTGGTCCGGCCCTGGCGCAGGAAGATCTCCAGATCCTGCGACGGCGCATGGAAGACCTTGGTGATGGCCGGGTCCGCGAACAGCGCCCACAGCGGCGCCAGCGCCTCGGCGGTGAAGGCCAGCGTGTCGATGCAGACGTCGGTTACGCCGTCGCCGACCTGGATCAGGCAGAGGATCGGGTGATAGGTGTCCTCGCGCAGGAACTCGGTATCGAGCGCCAGCCAGGGGCGCTGCTTCCAGACATCGATGCAGGCGGCAAGGGCGTCGGGCGTGGTGATCAGGAGATAGCCGGGATTCACGGGAAAAGGGATGGCGTGCGTGGTGTGCAGTGTCCCACATGGCTGTCGGCCATCCGCGTCGCGCCGGCCGGCCACTAGAATGACGGCCTCCCCGACGAGCCCTCACGCGATGTTCAACCAGGCGTTCCACGCCACGCTGCAGATCCTGCTGTTCCGCCAGGGACCCGAGGATTTCCCGTATGCCGCCGACGGCCGCCTGGACAAGGCCTGCACGGGGCTCGGCATCATCGCCACGGCGCTGCTGTTCGGCATCGTCCAGCCGCTGCCGCTGGCGATCGTCGACGGTGCGGTGGCAACGCTGGCGGTGACGCTCTATACGCGCCTGGTGCTGCGCCTGCGCGGCCTCGAGTCGCGCCAACAGCAGACCCGCAATGCGCTGCTCGCCACCGGTTCGCTGCTGCTGCTGGCGATGTGGCTGCCGATGTCGATGGTGATGCCGGTGATGACCGAATTCCTGACCTCGGTCGCCGCCGCCCAGCAAGCGGCGGGTCCCGACGCACCGCCACCGGTAATCAGCGCCGACCAGCTGCCGCAGGTGCCGGTGCTGCCGGGGCTGCTGCTCGACCTGCTCGGCCTGTGGTTCGCCGCCAGCGCCACTCACGTGCTGCGCCGGGCCACCGGCATCGCCCGCTTCGCCGCCGCGATGATGGCGCTGCTGCTGATCAGCAACGTCATGGTGTCGATGGTGATCGCCGGCAATCTGCTGTCCCTGATCCTCGGCTGAGCCCGCCATGCACCTGCACATCCTCGGCATCTGCGGCACCTTCATGGCCGGCATCGCCGCGCTGGCCCGAGAAGCCGGCCACACGGTCACCGGCTCCGACGCCAACGGCTGGCCGCCGATGTCGACGCAGCTGGAGGCGCTCGGCATCGCGGTGCTGCCGGGCTACCTGCCCGAGCATCTCGACCCGGCGCCGGACGTGGTGGTGGTCGGCAATGTCGTCAGCCGCGGCAATCCGGCGATGGAGCACGTGCTGAATGCCGGCCTGCCGTACGTGTCCGGCCCGCAGTGGCTGGCCGAGAACGTGCTTGCCGGCCGCCATGTGCTGGCGGTCGCCGGCACCCACGGCAAGACCACCACGACCTCGCTGCTGGCCTGGCTGCTCGACCAGGCCGGCCTGGAGCCAGGCTTTCTGGTCGGCGGCGTGCCGGTGAACTTCGGCGTCTCGGCGCGGCTGGGCACGGGCAAATGTTTCGTCATCGAGGCCGACGAATACGACACCGCGTTCTTCGACAAGCGTTCGAAGTTCGTCCACTACCGGCCACGCACGGCGATCCTCAACAACCTCGAGTACGACCACGCCGACATCTTTCCGGACCTGGCCAGCATCGAGCGCCAGTTCCATCACCTGGTGCGCACCGTGCCAGGCCAGGGTCGGCTGATCGTCAACGCCCAGGACGCCAACCTGCCGCGGGTGCTGGCGATGGGCGCCTGGAGCGAGATCGACTGGTTCGACGGCAGCGGTCACGACGCCCGCGGCTGGTCGGCACAGCGCAGCGATCACGGCTTCACCTTGCTGCAGCACGGCCTGCCGGTCGGGACCGCCGCCACGCCGCTGGCCGGCCCGCACAATCGCGCCAACGCGGTGGCGGCGATCGCCGCCGCGAGCCACGTCGGCGTCGCGCCGGATCAGGCGCTGCGGGCGCTGGAACGCTTTCGCGGCATCAAACGGCGGCTGGAACTGCTCGATACCGTCGCCGGCATCGAGGTCTACGACGACTTCGCCCACCACCCGACGGCCATCGAAGTGACCATCGCCGGCCTGCGCGAACGCGGGCCCGGCCGCATCCTCGCGGTGCTGGAGCCGCGCTCCAACACCATGCGCCTCGGCGGCCATGCCGGCGGCGACCTGGCGGCGAGCCTGGGCGATGCCGACCTCGCCTTCGTGATGGCCCGCGCCGATCTGAAATGGGACGCCGGCGCCGCGCTGGCGGCGGTCGGCGAGCGCCTGCGACTGCACCAGGATCTCGACACGCTGGCCGCCGCCATCGTCGCCGAAGCGCGCCCGGGCGACCGCGTGCTGGTGATGTCCAACGGCGATTTCGGCGGCCTGCACCGGCGCGTGATCGAGCGCCTTGCGGCAGGCTGAGTCCGCCACGGCGCGCGGCAGCGCCGCTGCCCGCTGGTCGCAGGATACGTCCGGCCTGCATCCAAATCCGCATTCCCGGGGTACACCCCGATGTCTTCGCGCTCACCCACTGCCGCGCAGCCTGCGGCGGAGTTATCGTGCGAGCCGCAGGAACCCCGCAGCCGGCATCCCGGCTGCGCACACTCAAGAACGAGGAGAGACCCAACCATGGCCTTGCATCACCACCGCTGGACGGCCGCCGTCGCGACCATTTTCATCGCCGGTTGCAACAACCAGGACACTTTCACGCCGCCGGTGGCACCGCCGACGCCGCCGGCTGTCACCGACAGCTACCTGCTGACCAGCGCCAACCGGCTGGTCGGCTTCAACATCGCCGGCACCGGCGCCATCCAGGTCAGCAACGCGATCACCGGCCTTGCAGAAGGCGAGTCGATGGTCGACATCGCGTTCCGGCCCAATGACGGCCTGCTGTACGGCCTGGTGGTCAGCGGCAGCAGCGGCCGCCTCGTGACGATCGACCCGAGCACCGGCGTCACCACCGCCGTCAGCACCCTCAGCGCCGACCCGACCGACACCAGCGCGCCGTTCACCGGCCTGTCCGGCACCCGTTTCGGCATCGACTTCAACCCGGTGCCGGATCGCCTGCGGGTGATCTCCGACGCTGGCCAGAACCTGCGCATCAATGTCGCCACCGGCGCCACCATCACCGACACCGCGCTGAACGGCGCCGGCACCGGGGCCACCGCCACCGCCTACACCAACGCCTTCAACGCAGCCTGCCGGACGATGCAGTTCGCGATCGACCCGGCCAGCGACCGCCTGTTCCAGCAGAACCCGCCGAACGATGGCGTGCTGACCGCGATCGGCAACCTCGGAGTCGACGCCGACAGCATCGGCGGCTTCGATGTCGCCACCTCGCAGACCGGCGTCAACTCGGCGTTCGCGGTGCTCAACACCGCCGACGGCACGGCCGTCTACGCGATCGACACCACCACCGGCGCCGCCACCCAGACCGCGACGCTTTCGCTGGCCGACGCGGAAACCGCCGCCGGCTTCGCGATCCGCGCGCAGAGCCGCTTCACCGCGCAGGCAGCCGGCGACCTGTTCGGCCTGGCCGCCGACGGCAGCTTCGGCACCTTCACGCGCACGGCGCCGGCCAAGCTGTGCACCACCGGCACGGTCAGCGGTCTGCCGGAAGCGACCACGCTGCTCGGCATCGACAGCCGCCCGGCCACCGGCCAGCTGATCGGCCTCGGCAGCGATAGCAAGCTCTATGCGATCTCGCCCACCGGCGCCGCCAGCGAGCTGTGTCCGCTGATCGCCGACCCGGCCGACGCCACGCTGCCGTTCACGGCCCTGCCGGCTGACGCCAGCTTCGGCATCGGTTTCAATCCGGTGCCGGACCGCCTGCGGGTGACCACCAGCACCGGCCTGAACCTGCGCATCAACACCAGCCCGAATGACGAGGGCAAGTGTCTGGTAACCACCGACACGGAGCTGACCGGAGCCACCTCGGTGACCGGCGTCGGCTACACCAACGCCATTCCGGGCACCGTCAGCACCACGCTGTACGCAATCGACAGCGGCGCCGACACCTTCGTCCGCATCGGCGGCAACCCGGCCAACGGCATTGCCGGCGATCCGGGCAATCCGAACAGCGGCGTGGCGACCACCATCGGCTCGCTGGGCATCGGCGACGTCGGCGACAACAGCGTCTTCGTGGTCGATGGCCGCAACAACGCCGCGCTGCTGGCGGCCGCTGAGACCGGCGCCAGCGCCTCGACGCTGTACACGGTGAACCTCGCCACCGGTGCCGCCACGGCGGTCGGCGCGATTGGCGGTGGCAACGGCACGGCCACGCTGGCGCCGCTGATCGGCCTGACGGTGACCACCGGCAGCAATCTGCGCGTCCACGCGCTGACCGACGACAACCACCTGCTGAGCTTCACCCAGGTCGACAACGCCTTCGCGCCGAATGACGCCATCGATCTGACGATCACCGGCCTGACCGCCGGCGAATCGCTGCTTGGCATCGACGTCCGCCCGGCCAACGGCCTGCTGTACGGCGTCAGCTCGCTGAACCGCATCTACGTGATCAACACCACGACCGGCCTGGCGACGCTGGCGGCGACGCTGGCCGCCGATCCGACCGACGCCTCGGCGCCGTTCTCGTCGTTGGCCGCCGGCGCCCGCTTCGGGGTCGACTTCAACCCGGTGCCGGATCGCCTGCGCGTCGTCGATACGGTCGGCAACAATCTGCGGATCAACGTCGGCACCGGAGCGACCATCACCGACGGCCCGATCAACGGCGCGGCGACCAGCGGCGTGATCGCCTCGGCCTACCTCAACAGCTTCGCAGGCGCGACGGCGACCACGCTGTACAACCTCGACGCCACCACGCTGTTCACCCAGGTGCCGCCGAACGACGGCACGCTGGTGCCTGTCGGGGCGACCGGCGTGACGGCGGTCGGCGATGCCGGCTTCGACATCGCTGGCGGCGCCAACGGCCTGGTGCTGGCGGCGATCCGGACCAGCGCCGGCGAAGGCCCGTCGAACCTGTACCGCATCAACCTCGCCACGGGCGCGGCGACGCCGGTCGGCGTGGTCGACGACAGCGCCCGGATCGGCGCGGCGACGGCGTCATCGGTGCGCAGCCTGGCGATCGACGTGCGCTGATCGCCTGATCGCGACACCCCGCTGAAACAGGAAGGCCGGCTCGCAGGAGCCGGCCTTCTTGCTGTCCGCCTCGGACGCTGCGCGACCTGCTCAGGCCTTCTTGCCGCGACCGAAGAACTTGCCGATCAGCGCGCCGAGGCCAAGCACGGCAAACAGGATGATCTTGGCGAACTTGGCGAGGAACACGCCGATCACCGCCAGCAGGCCGAGCTTCTTGGCGGCAACGCCGCCGACCAGCGCCGCCAGCCCGTAGGTCGCCACCTTGTCGGTGTCGGGCTTGAAGTCGGCGTAGCGCTTGCCCTCGTTGAAGCTGACCGCCGCCAGCAAGGTCCGGGCGTCGGGCTTGTAGCGATTGATCTCCGCGCTCGAGGTGACCAGGTTCATCTCGAAATAGCCTTCGCGACCCAGCACGTAGGTGTTGTAGTTGACCGTGCCCTCGGTGCCCGGCGCAGCGCCGATCTCGCGCGCTTCCAGCGACCAGACCAGCCGCTGATTGGCGGCATCCCAGGTCGGCGGCTCGATCCACTGGCTGACTTCGAGCCCCGGATAGCCGAGCGCCTGGCGACGCGCATTGCCGGCCGCCGTGCCCTTGCGCAGGCTGTCCAGCATCTCGTCGGCGTTCCACTCGCGGGCGTCGTCGTCCTTGATGTAGCCGGCGGGATCGAAGTCGAGGCGCATCATCCAGTTCGCGTCATCCTGGCCGACCGGAACGATCAGGCCGATGAACTGCTCGTTGACCGAATTGCCGAGTGCCTCCATCAGCCGGCGCGCCTCGGCCAGCGGCACGAAGCCGTAGCCCTCCGGCAGCTTCAGCAGCCCCTGATCGCGCAGCGACAGCGTCTGGGGTCCGCGCAGCAACGCCGTGCCGGCTGCCGCGAACGCGGCGTTGACGGCGTCGGCGGTGCGGCCGGCCGCGGTCGGGTCCTGCGCTTCTGCTGGCGCTGTTTCCTGCGCCTGCAGCGTCACGGCCAGCGTCAGCAGCAGCAAGCCGAGAAGGCGGGCAGCGATCGTTGCATTCATGGGCAGCGGTTCCTCGGTGGTGCCATGACGCCCGCCGGGTTCGGCGGGCGGCGCGCCTGGGATCAGTCCTCGAAGACTGCCGGCCGCTTGCCGAGGTAGGCGCTGACCGCTTCGTTGAGATCGGCAGAAATCAGCATCGCGGCATTCCAGCCAGCGACGTATTCCAGCCCTTCGGCAACGCTGTGGTCGCGCGCATACAGCAGGCTCTGCTTGACGCCGCGCACGGTCAGCGGCGACTTGGCGGCCAGACTGCGCGCGATGCCATCGACCGCCTGCATCAGCGCCTCGCCATCGGCATGGGTGGCGCTGACCAGGCCGATCGCCTCGGCCTTGGCGCCGTCGAAGGTTTCACCGGTGTAGGTCAGCTCGGCCACCTTGGCGTAGCCGACGACGTGGCGCAGCCGCTGCACGGTGCCGACATCGGCAACCACGGCGAGATCGACTTCCTTGATGCAGAACTTCGCGTCCACCGTCGAGTAGC
This sequence comes from Gammaproteobacteria bacterium, assembly GCA_026398815.1. Taxonomy (GTDB): domain Bacteria; phylum Pseudomonadota; class Gammaproteobacteria; order Nevskiales; family Nevskiaceae; genus Nevskia. The sequence continues at coordinate 30,565 of JAPLSA010000026.1, read as the reverse complement.
GCAGGTCGCAGGCGGCGATCAGATCGACCCCGGCGCCGACGCAGGCGCCCTGCACGGCGGCGATCACCGGCACCCGGATGTTCTCGATCGCGGTGATGCTGGCCTGCGCCGCCAGAATCCACTCGCGCAGGTATTCACGCGCCCGCGCCGGGCAGCCAGGCCCGGTGACCCGCTTGCTGAGCCCGGCCAGCACCTGCAGATCGATGCCGGCGGTGAAGTGCTTGCCGGCGCCCGCCAGGATCACCACGCGGATCTGTCTCTGGGTGTTGATCCACGCGGCCGCCTTCGGCAGTTCCTGCCACATCGCTTCCGACATCGCGTTGGCCTTGTCGGGGCGATTCAGCAGCAGCCGGGCGACAGGGCCGTCGAGTTCGATTTTCAGCGTCGTGAAGTCCATGCCAGCGGGGGTCCTTGAGGGTCTGAGAGCCGGGACCCGGATGGTAAGCTCGCGCCCTCTCTCGTGAATACCTGACCATGACCGCGATTCCGACCGCCGCCTCGCCGGCCGCCGCGCTGCCCGATGTCCGCGACCTCGAACCGCGCCTGCTGGCCGCGCTGGACCTTGCGAAATCGCTCGGCGCGACGGCGGCCGAAGGCTATCTCGGCGTCAGCCGCGGCCTGTCGGTCGCGGTGCGTCAGGGCGAGGTCGAATCGGTGCAGTTCCAGCGCGATCGCGACCTGTCGCTGACCGTGTTCTTCGGCCATCGCACCGGCTCGGCCAGCACCACGGACCTGTCCGACGCGGCGCTGAAGCGCACCGTCGAAGCCGCCTGCGCAATCGCCCGGGTCGGCGGCGAAGATCCCTGCGTCGGCCTTGCCGATCCGGCGCGGATGGCCCGGGCGTTTCCGGATCTCGAGCTCTACCACCCGCACGCGCTGGCCCCGGAAGCGGCGATCGAGCGCGCCCGCGCCTGCGAGGCCGCCGCCTTCGCCGTCGATCCCCGGATCAGTCAGTCGGAAGGGGCCAGCATCGATACCCGCGAATCCTTGAGCCTGTACGCCAACAGTCACGGCTTCATCGGCCGCCGCCGGGCCACCGACTACAGCCTCGGCTGCGCGGCGATTGCCGTCGAAGGCGAGGCGATGCAGCTCGGCCACTGGTACAGCAGCGCGCGCCGCTTCGACGCGCTCGACGCGCCGGAAGCGATCGGCCGCAAGGCCGGCGAACGCGCCGCCGCGCGGCTCGGCGGCCGCACGCTGGCCACGCGCAGCGCGCCGGTGATCTTCCCGGCCGAGATCGCGCGCGGCCTGTTCGGCCATTTCATCGGCGCGATTTCCGGGGCCGCGCTGTATCGCCGCGCCAGCTTCCTGCACGGCAAGCTCGGCGAGACCGTATTCGCCGAACGGGTCAGCGCCCGCCAGATGCCGTTCCTGAAAGGCGCGGCCGGCAGCAGCGCCTACGACCAGGAAGGCGTGGCAACCACCGAGCGCCAGCTGATCGACAAGGGCGTGCTCGGCGGCTATCTGCTCGGCAGCTACAGCGCCCGCAAGCTGGGGCTGGAATCGACCGGCAATGCTGGCGGCGTCTACAACCTGCTGATCGATTCGACCTTCGACGGCGGCCTGGAAGCACTGGCCCGCGAGATGGGCGAAGGCCTGATCGCGACCGACCTGATGGGCCAGGGCGTCAACACCGTGACCGGCGACTACTCGCGCGCCGCCAGCGGCTTCTGGGTCGAGAACGGCGCGATCGCCTACCCGGTCGACGAAATCACCATCGCCGGCAATCTGGCCACGATGTATCGCGGGATCTCCGCGATCGGTTCCGATGTCGATACCCGTGGCGGCGTGCGCTGCGGCTCGGTCCTGATCGACGCGATGACCATTGCCGGCGGCGCCTGACGCCTCACCCTTCCCTGCCAACCTTCGACGTGGACGCCGCCGTGATCCGATCGAGCCTCATCCTCACCGCCCTGCTCGTGCTAACCGGCTGCGCCTCGCGCGGCGTGCAGGACTGCAATTCGATCGCCGGCAAGGGCTGGCAGCACCTGTCGGCCGCGCCGGCCGACAGGGCCGAACTGCTGACCCGCGCCAACCTGCCGAACGAGGCGGACGTGCAGTGGTACGGCCAGGGCAGCGATCGGGTGATGGTCTGCGATCCGTCGAACAGCCTCGTCAACCCGGGCTGCGGCGGCTCGGTGGCCTACCAGTTCGAACGCAGCGGCGGGGTCTGGACCTCGAGGGGCATGCTGCTGCCGCTGTGCGACGACGGCACGCTGCCGCCGTGACGGTGCTTGCAGGGCGCGACTAGTCGGCCGGCGGGGCAGCCGGCTTCCTGGCGGCGCGCTTTTTCGCCGCAGCCTTCTTCGCGGCCGGCTTCTTCGCGGCCGGTTTCCTGTCTGCCGCAGCCGGCATCGGGGCCGGGCGCGGCGCCGCTGCGGCAGCCTGAGCCGGCGCGATCCGGGAAGCCGCGATCTTCGACTCCTCGAGGTTTTCGAACTGGTCGGAGATCAGCTGGCCGATGTCGCGATTGATGCGGCGGATCGCGTCGTAGACGACGCCGATGGTCTGCCGGTGCTTCTGCCGCAGTGCCGACTTTTCGGCATCGATCAGGCCGGTCTGCTCCAGCGCTTCGAACGGCAGGTCGGCGATGTACTGATGCACCGCCTGCACGGACGTCGCACCGCGATCGACGGCTTCCTGGATGAAGTCCTTGAGCAATTCCAGACGTTGCAGTTTCTTCATCGCAGGGCTTCCGTGGCGGTGGTCGCGGGTGTGGCGAGGATAACCGCAGGCTGCGGCATCCGGTGGCTTATCGCAGGCCGCAGGCCGCGTAGTCCTCGCGGCGGCGCTCGATGCGCACGCCAACCGTCTTCGCGGTGTCGATCGCGCCCGGCTTGCCGATCGACAGTTGCAGCCGGGCGATCGGGAAACGTTCGAAGATCATCCGCGCCAGCGTCTCGGCCAGCGTCTCGATCAGCTGGAAGCGACGCGCAGCAGCCAGCTTGATGATCGCCTCGGCCACCGCGCTGTAGTCGACCGCGTCGCGGATGCGGTCGCTGGCGGCGGCCTCGCGGATATCGACACCCAGCTCCAGATCGAGAATCAGCGGCCGCGGCGCCTGCTGCTCGTAGGCATGGATGCCGATGATGGTTTCGATGTGCAGCGCCTGGATGAAGACGGTGTCGAGCGACATGGACTCAGGGCGAGAGGAAGGAAGGAGGACGCAACTCGTGCAGCGGCCAGCGGGCCCGGGCTGGCAGGCCGTCGCTGCGCTCGCCGGCCGACAGCCGCGCCCAGCCGGCGTAGGCAATCATCGCGGCGTTGTCGGTGCAGAACGCTGGACGCGGAAAATGCAGGCTGGCGCCGCGCGCCTCGGTCGCCGCTTTGAGCCGCGCCCGCAGGCGGCGATTGGCGCCGACGCCGCCAGCGACGATCAGGCTGCGCAGGCCGGTGGCGTCGAGCGCGCGTTCGCACTTGATCGCCAAGGTGTCGGTCACTGCTTCTTCGAAGGCGCGCGCCAGATCGGCCCGGGCCTGGTCGTCGAAATCGGCTTTTAGCTGGTTCAGCACCGCAGTCTTCAGGCCGCTGAAGCTGAATTCCAGGCCCGGACGATCGGTCATCGGCCGCGCGAAGCGGAACACGCCCGGCTGGCCGCGCTCGGCAAGCCGGGCCAGTTCCGGCCCGCCTGGATACGGCAGACCGAGCGCCTTGGCGGTCTTGTCGAAGGCTTCGCCGGCGGCATCGTCGAGCGTTTCGCCAAGGATCTCGTAGCGCCCCACGCCATCGACCCGCGCCAGCATCGTGTGGCCGCCGGAAACCAGCAGCGCCACGAACGGAAAGGCCGGGCGCTCGTCTTCGAGCATCGGCGCCAGCAGGTGACCTTCCAGGTGATGCACCGGCAGCAGCGGCTTGCCGATGGCCGCAGCCAGCCCGGCGGCGAAGCTGCCGCCGACCAGCAAGGCGCCGATCAGGCCGGGGCCGGCCGTGTAGGCGATGCCGTCCAGCGCGTCGGCGGCCAGCCCGGCTTCGGCAAGCACCGCAGCGACCAGCGACTGGATGCGGCCGACATGGTCACGAGCCGCCAGTTCCGGTACCACGCCGCCGTATTCGGCGTGCATGGCGGCCTGGCTGTGCAGCACGTGCGCCAGCAGGCCGCGCTCGCCGTCGTAGATCGCGGCGGCGGTCTCGTCGCAGGAGGATTCGAGGCCCAGGATTTTCATCGGCTGCGGATTCTGCGCCAGTGCGCGCCGGATTGCAGCGCCGCGCGTTGCGTTGCGGCGACTGATTGACTAGACTTTGCGCCCCTTCCGGTCCGCCTGCGTCCGGACCGTGCCAAATCCGCTGTCGAGATTGAACTGATGCCGAATGTCCGCGTTCGCGATAACGAGCCGTTTGAAGTTGCTCTCCGCCGTTTCAAGCGCACCTGCGAAAAGGCAGGCGTGCTGACCGATCTCCGCAAGAAGGAATTCTTCGAGAAGCCGAGCCAGGAGCGCAAGCGCAAGCGTGCCGCCGCCGTGAAGCGTCAGGCCAAGAAGGTCTCCCGCGAGACTTCGAAGCAGATTCGCCTGTACTGACGAGTTTGTCGTCCTGACAAGACCGCGCCATCCATGGCGCGGACTTCTCAAGGAAGGTCTCACCCCGTCGTTCAAATCGCGCCTCCCGGCGCGATTTGTGTTTGTTCCGCATCCCTATCTCCCAGGTGCCCCGATGACCGATCTCAAGACCCGCATCACCGAAGACGTGAAGCTGGCGATGAAGGCCGGCGACAAGGCGCGCCTCGGCGTGCTGCGGATGCTGACGGCGGAGCTGAAGAACCGCGAAGTCGTGCTGTCGCAGGAACTGACCGACGCCGTGGTCATCGAAGCGCTGGAAAAGATGCTCAAGCAGCGGCGCGATTCGGAATCGCAGTTCCGCGCCGGCAATCGCCTCGATCTGGCCGAGATCGAAGCGGCGGAAATCGTCGTGCTGAGCCAGTATCTGCCCACGGCGCTGAGCGAGGACGAACTCGCCGCGCTGATCCAGCAGGGCATCAGCGAAACCGGCGCTGCCGGCATGAAGGACATGGGCAAGGTCATGAACTGGCTGAAGCCACAGGTCGCCGGCCGCACCGACATGGGCAAGCTGTCCGGGCTGATCAAGGCGCGACTCGGCTGAACCGGCCTGCGGGCTAGACTCCGCCCATGGCTGGCGGACGCATCCCCGATTCCTTCATTCACGATCTGCTGTCGCGCACCGACATCGTCGAGGTCGTCGGCAGCCGGGTCGAACTCAAGCGCGCCGGCCGCGAATACAAGGGCCTGTCGCCGTTCACCAACGAGAAGTCGGCATCGTTCTTCGTCAATCCGGCGAAGCAGATGTTCTTCGACTTCTCCTCGGGCAAGAACGGCACCGCGATCACCTTCCTGATGGAGAACGATCGCCTCAGCTTTGTCGAGGCGGTCGAGGAACTGGCCAAGCGCGCCGGCGTGGAAGTGCCGCGCGAAGGCGGCAACGAAGGCCCGCGCCTGGTGCTCGACGGCCCGCTTGATGCGCTGGCGGTCGCCGAGAAGTTCTATCGCAGCCAGCTGAAGACTCATCAGCCGGCGATCGATTACCTGAAGCAGCGCGGCCTCGACGGCGACACCGCCAAGCTGTTCAACATCGGCTACGCAGCGGAATCCTGGGACGCGCTGACCCGCCTGTTTCCCGAGGCCGACGGCCAGCGCCAGCACGCGCTCGATGCCGGCCTGCTGATCGAGCGCGATGGCGGCGGCGCCTACGACCGCTTCCGCAACCGGGTGATGTTCCCGATCCGCGACACCCGCGGCCGCACCATCGGCTTCGGCGGTCGCACGCTCGCGAACGATCCGGCCAAGTACCTCAATTCCCCGGAAACGCCGCTGTTCCACAAGGGCCGCAACCTGTTCGGCCTGTTCGAGGCCAAGCAGTCGACGAAGGCGGAACTGCCGTACCTGCTGGTCGTCGAGGGCTACATGGACGTGGTGATGCTGGCCCAGCACGGCATTCGCAATGCCGTGGCCACGCTCGGCACCGCGACCACCCGCGAGCATCTGACCCTGCTGTTCAAGTCGACGCGCCGCGCGGTCTTCTGCTTCGATGGCGACCGCGCCGGCCGCTCGGCCGCCTGGCGGGCGCTGGAACAGGCACTGCCGGAGGTGTTCGACGATCGCGAATGCCGCTTCATGTTCCTGCCCGATGGCCACGATCCCGACTCGCTGGTCCAGGAAATTGGCGAAGACGCCTTCCGGGCGCTGATCGATGCTGCCCAGCCGCTATCGGATTTCCTGCTCGACGAACTGCTGAAGCAGGTCAATCTGGCCAGCCGTGAAGGCCGCGCCCGGCTACCCGGGCTGGCCAGGCCGCATCTCGAGAAACTTCGCGACGGAGCACTGCGAACCCTGATCGTCGATCGCCTGCTGACCCTGACGCGGATGCAGCGCGACGACCTGGAAGCCGCACTGGCCGCCGCCGGCAAGGCAGCTCCAGCCGCTGCCGACAGCGGCGGCGAGCGTGGCCGGCGCATCGAAACCCCTGGTTCCAAGCCGATACGGATCGCGCTGCAGCTGCTGCTCGAAGAGCCGGCGCTGGCCGCGCGGGCCGAGCATCTGGGCCAGATCGCGATGCTGAACCAGCCCGGTCTCGACATCCTGCTCGACACCATCGAGTTCTTCAGCGAGAACCCGGAGGCTCATGCCGCGCAGTGGCTGGAAATGAACCGCGGCAGCGCCCGTGGCGCCGCGCTGGCCCGGATCAGCGCGATGCCGCTGCCGATTACCGGCGATCTCGGCGCCGAATTCACTGATTGTCTGGGCCTGCTGCGCAAGCGGGCGGTCCGCGAACGGCAGCAGGCGCTGCTCGATCTCGCCCGCGACAGGGAACTTGCGCCCGCGGAACAGGCCGAACTGATGGCGCTGATGACGGAACAGACTGGCTGAACGGCCGGCCGCCGATCCGACGAAGCGCTCTTTAAGCGGGCCTCGCAGCCCCCACGTCCCTTGCACGGTCTGGCCGTGATCAGGCCGGTTCCGGTAAACTGCGCAGTTCTTGACCGGTGTCACGCGCCCCGGTTTCACACAAGAGTATTCAGATGGCAGCAGCTGACCAGCAATCCCAGATCAAGAACCTGATCGCGCTCGGCAAGGAAAAGGGCTTCCTGACCTTTGCCGAAGTTTCCGACAGCCTGCCGGAAATCGTCGATTCGGAGCAGATCGACGACGTCATCACGATGATCCAGGGCATGGGCATTCCGGTCCATGACGAAGCCCCGGACACCGAGGCCCAGCTGTTCAGCGAGCCCGCCGTCGCCGCCACCGAGGACGACGAGGAGGCCGCCGAAGAAGCCGCCGCCGCACTCGCCGCCAGCGATTCCGAATTCGGCCGCACCACTGACCCGGTGCGCATGTACATGCGCGAGATGGGCTCGGTCGAACTGCTCGACCGCGAAGGCGAGATCCGCATCGCCAAGCGCATCGAGGAAGGCCTCGGCGAAGCGCTGTACGCGATGGCCAGCTACCCGGAAACGGTCGCCATCCTGCTCGAGCAGTACGACAACGCGATCAACGGCAAGAAGCGTCTGGCTGAAGTCGTGGTCGGCTTCTTCGACCCGAACGCGCCGGAGCCGGTCGCCGCCGAAGAAGCGCTGCCGCCGGAAGTGGCGGATGTCGAGCCGGAAGTGGTCGAAGGCGCGGAAGACGAGGAAGAGGAAGCGGTCGACACCGGCCCCGATCCGGTGCTCTGCGCCGAGAACTTCGGCAAGCTGCAGGCGCTGTACGACGAGGCCTGGGATTCCCTGCTCCGCCTCGGCACCGCCAGCAAGAAGACCCAGGCCCGCCGCGCGGCGGTGGCTGACCTGATCATGACCTTCCGGCTGTCGCCGAAGATCGTCGTCGAGGTCACCAACAACCTGCGCAACAAGGTCGAGCTGATCCGCTCGATCGAGCGCTCGGTGCTGCGCATCTGCGTGGCCGAATGCGGCATGACCCGCGAGGAATTCCTGGCGAAGTACCGCGAAGGCGGCGTGTCCGACCTGAGCTGGCTCGACAAGGCGATCCGCGCCAAGCGCAAGTATTCGGCCGCACTGGCGCTGAAGAAGGACGACATCAAGCTGCTGCAGGACCAGCTGACCCAGATCGAAGGCGACAACCTGCTGTCGATCGATGAGATCAAGGACATCTACCGGCGGATGACCGTCGGCGAGGCCAAGGCCCGGCGCGCCAAGAAGGAAATGGTCGAGGCCAACCTGCGTCTCGTCATCTCGATCGCCAAGAAGTACACCAACCGCGGCCTGCAGTTCCTCGACCTGATCCAGGAAGGCAACATCGGCCTGATGAAGGCGGTCGACAAGTTCGAATACCGCCGCGGCTACAAGTTCTCGACCTACGCCACCTGGTGGATTCGCCAGGCCATCACCCGTTCGATCGCCGACCAGGCGCGCACCATCCGCATCCCGGTGCACATGATCGAGACCATCAACAAGCTCAACCGCATCAGCCGCACGATGCTGCAGGAGATGGGTCGCGAACCGACGCCGGAAGAGCTGGCGGTGAAGATGGAGATGCCCGAGGACAAGGTCCGCAAGGTGCTCAAGATCGCCAAGGAACCGATCTCGATGGAAACGCCGATCGGCGACGACGAGGATTCGCACCTCGGCGATTTCATTGAGGACACGGCGGCCGTGTCGCCGCTGGAATCGGCGACCTCGCAGAGCCTGGCCGAAGCGACGCACCAGATACTGGCCTCGCTGACGCCCCGTGAAGCAAAGGTGCTGCGCATGCGCTTCGGCATCGACATGAATACCGACCACACGCTGGAAGAAGTCGGCAAGCAGTTCGACGTCACTCGCGAGCGCATTCGCCAGATCGAAGCCAAGGCGTTGCGCAAGCTGCGCCATCCGTCGCGCGCCAACTACCTGCGCTCGTTCCTCGACGAGTAAGGACGAGCCGGCAGACCGGACATGAAAAACCCCGCTTCGGCGGGGTTTTTCATGTCCGCAGGCTGCGCCCGCGCGGGAAACACAGGCACAAAAAAACCGGCCCGTCGCACCTGAAGGCGAGGGGCCGGTCGGGGCGTCAGCGGCGACTTACTTCTTCGCTTCGCCTTCCGGGGCCACCGTGTACAGCACCGACTGCTGGCTCGAATACCACAGCGCCAGCGCCTTGATGTCGGCATCGCTCAGGCCAGCGGCCTGGCCGGCCATCACGGCGTTCTTGCGGGTGCCGCTCTTGTAGGCCTTCAGCGCCACTTCGATGTAGCTGCGGTGCTGGCCCGCCAGGTTCGGGAACGCCGGAGAGGCGCTGACGCCATTCTCGCCATGGCAGGCCGCGCAGACGGCGACCTGGGCCGGCTTGCCGCCGGCAGCCGGGGTGGCAGCGGCGTCGTTGGCGGAGGCCGTCGACAGCACGCCGAAGGCGAGTACGGCAGACGAAACGAGCTTCGCGTTCGGGAGTTTCATCGGGGCGCTCACTTCTTTTCCGGAGCCTTGGAGAGGTAGGCCGCGATATCGGCCATGTCCTGGTCGCTGAGGTTGGCCGCCTGGGCGGTCATCGTCGGGTGCCGGCGCTCGCCGGACTTGTACGCCTTCAGCGCGGCCACGATGTAGTCCGGGTGCTGGCCGCCGAGCTTCGGCACGTGGTAGCTCGGGTAGACGTTCGTGTAGTTCACGATGCCGTGGCAGCCGTAGCAGGTGTAGGCCTTGACCTTTCCGGCCGCCGCGTCGCCTACGGCGCTCGCAGTGCCGCAGCTCAGGGCGGCGGTGAGGGCAATCAGGCCCCATCGCACTGAAATCATCAGGGAGTCTCCTCGGAACGTGAGGCTGCGGGAAAATGCATGTGCAGCGTCCAATATGGTCGGCGAATCCGCAGTTTGCGTCAATCGAATGCGCGCTTTTCGCATCCTTTTCGGCACCGATGCCGCCGCTTTGTCATCGGCTGTCGATAGCCGGGCTTCACGCTATAGTGCAGCCGCCCGAGCCCCTCCCCCCCACTGGCCCGCCATGCAAATCCCCGTGACTGCCGCCTGCGCCGCCCTGTGCGGCCTGCTGATCCTGGTGCTGGCGTTCCGGGTGTCGCTGCTGCGGATGCGCTATCGGGTGGCGATCGGCGACGGCGGTCACGACGAGCTGGTGCGGGCCATCCGCGTGCACGCCAACACCATCGAGTTCGTGCCGATCTTCGTGCTGCTGTCGCTGTGCTACGAGCTGTACGCCGGCGCCAATGCCGTGCTGATCGGTCTGGACGGCGTCTTCGTCGCCGCCCGCATCGCCTTCGCAGTCGGCTACAGCCTGGCGCCGGTGCATCCGCTGCGCCGCCTGGGCGCAGGCCTGTCGTATCTGAGCCTGCTGCTGGCCTCCGGGCTGCTGCTGGCCGCCGTCATCACCACCATCTGAACGCGATGCCACGCTCGGCCAAGGCGCCGGCCTCGAAGGCGAATGCCGGCGAAGTCGCCGCCGTCGATCTCGGCTCGAACTCCTTCCACATGCTGGTGGCCCGCGAAAGCGACGGCCAGCTGCAGATCGTCGATCGCCTGCGCGATGCCGTGCGCCTGGCCGCCGGCCTCGATGCCGAACGCAAGCTCACAGTCGACGCCGAGCGCCGCGCCCTCGCCTGCCTGACCCGTTTCGGCCAGCGGCTGCGCGGCATTCCGGCCGCCCGCGTCCGCGTGGTCGGCACCAACACCATGCGCCGGCTCGCCGACGGCGGCGTGTTCATGCGCGCGGCGGAAAAGGCGCTCGGCCACGAGATCGAAGTGATCTCCGGCGTCGAGGAAGCGCGGCTGGTCTACAACGGCGTCACCCACGGCCTCGGCAAGGCGGCCCCGCGCCGGCTGGTGGTCGATATCGGCGGTGGCTCGACCGAGCTGATCATCGGCCGCGGCCCGGACCCGAAGCTGATGGAAAGCACGGCGCTCGGCTGCGTCACCCACACCCAGCGTTTTTTCGCCGACGGAGTGATCACCCGCGAGCGCATGCAGGAAGCGCGGCTGGCGGCGCGTGTGGAACTGGAATTCGTCGAACGCCAGTACCGCGACGCCGGCTGGGACGTCGCCATCGGCGCCAGCGGCACGGTCCGCGGTGTCTGGCGCGTGGCGCGGGCGCAGGGCTGGGCCACCGAACGCATCACCCGCGATGCCGTCGACCGCTGCGTCGAACTGACGATCCGCACCGGCAACGTGGCCAGGATCGACTTCCCGGGCCTGCGCGAGGATCGACGACCGGTGTTCGCTGGCGGACTGGCCGTGCTGGCCGGCGTCTTCGACAGCCTTGGCATCGAAGCGATGGACACCTCCGAGCATGCGTTGCGCGAGGGCCTGCTCTACGACCTGCTCGGCCGGCTGTCCGACAACGATGTCCGCAGCCGTTCGGTCGAGGCGATGGCGGCCCGCTACGGCGTCGACCGTGGACACGCGCGGGAAGTCGAGCGCACGGCGCTGAAGCTGTTCGAACAGGTGCGCAGCGACTGGCAGCTCGATCGCGAAGTCGCAGGCCGCCTGCTGCGCTGGGCCGCGCTGCTGCACGAGATCGGCCTGGTGATCGCCCATGAGGGCAGCCATCGCCATGGCGAGTACATGCTGCGGCATGCCGAGATGTTCGGTTTTTCGCAGACCGATCAGCGGCTGGTCGCCGCACTGGTGCGCCTGCAGCGCGGCAAGTTCGCATTGAGCGCGCTGGAAGATCTGCCGGCGACCTGGCAGCTGACCATTCGCCGCCTCGCGCTGCTGTTCCGGCTGGCGATCGTGCTGCATCGCTCGCGGGCGCCGAACATGCGGATTCCGTTCACGCTCAGCGTGATCGGCAAGCAGCTGAAGCTGAGCTTCCGCACCGGCTGGCTCGACAGGCATCCGCTGACCCGCGAAGACCTCGAACTGGAAGCGGGCTTCGTCGCCGCCGCCGGCTTCAAGCTGCGTTTCAGCTAGCGCCGGCCGGGGCCGTCAGCCCTTCTCGTTCTCGTCGCGCCACAGCTGGGCACCAAGGAAGATCAGCCGCACCTGATGCACGTGGTTGTCTTCCTGCGCCCTGGCCTGCGCCTCGTCGCCCGGCGGCAGGTCGAGGATGTCGGTCGCGGCATGCAGCATGGTGTTGACCACCAGCTCGCAGACCATGCGCAGCGATTCCGGCGACAGGTTCGGGAAGATCGCCAGATGCCGCAGGTCCGAGGTCATCTCGTCGATGAACTGGTCCACCTCGTTGCGGATGGCACTGCGGATCACCGGCGAACCACCGCTGCGCTCGCCGGCGACGAACAGGAAATGCAGGCGGTTGGACAGCACGAACGCCTTGTAGACCTGCACCGAGCGGCGAATCATGTCCTTCATCGGCGCCCCGGCGCGGCGCGCCTCACGCAGCATGCGGCGCAGGGTCAGGCCGCTTTCCTCGACCAACACCAGCCCGAGCTCGTTGGTGTCCTTGAAGTGGCGATAGAACGAGGTCGGTACCACGCCGGCCACACGGGTGATTTCGCGCAGGCCGAGCGAATTGAAGCTGCGCCCTTCGTTCATCAGCTGCAGCGCGGCATCGATCAGCGCGTCCCGCGTGCGCTGCTTGCGCTGACCGCGCGGCAGCGTCGCCTCGTCGTCTTCGACGACCGACGGTTCAGATGCGGGGCGGCTGCGTACAGTCATGACGATTCCTGGTGATCCGGCCGTGATGTTAGCTCGAAACCTCAGGAAAAACCGAGCACTAGCGTGACTCCGTGAACATTTGATCGTTTTTAGTGAACGATTGTTGACATATGAATTCTCATCAGTGAACATACGTCCACTCACTGAGGAATCTTCGTCATGTCCGCCACTGCTCCGCGCTCTCACTTCCTTGCCAACGGCCTGCGCCGCGCCCTGGGTTCGCGACTCGCCGCCACGCTGGCTTACCCGCATGGTGTCGACCGCTACCTCGAACAGTTCGCGCCGACCGAATCGCTGACCGAGGTGCGCGCCGACGTCGTCGCGATCGATCATCCGACCGCCGACAGCGTCACGCTGCGCCTGCGCCCGAACCGCAACTGGAAGGGCTTCCGCGCCGGCCAGTACGTTCGTCTGACGGTGGAGATCGACGGCCGCCGCCGCAGCCGCTGCTACTCGCCGGCGCAGTCGGTGCACGCCACCGACGGTCTGATCGAGCTGACCGCCAAGACCCACGCAGCCGGCTTCGTGTCGAAGCATCTGAAGCAGGGCCTGACGGTCGGCACCGTCGTCGGCCTGTCGCAGGCCGAAGGCAGCTTCGCACTGCCGGATCAGCGCCCTGCACGCGTGCTGCTGATCAGCGGCGGCAGCGGCATCACGCCGGTGATGTCGATGCTGCGCACGCTGACCGACGAAGGGCACGCTGGCCCGATCACCTTCCTTCACTACGCCAATACCGCGCAGGACCAGCTGTACGGCGCCGAGCTGGCCGCGATCGCCGCACGCTTCCCGAACGTGCTGCTGCTGCGTGGCTACGCCGCGCCGAACCAGGGTGGCGAGCTGGAAGGCCTGTTCTGCCGCGCGCACCTGAACGCAGTGCCGGACTTCGCGGACGCCGAGGCTTTCCTCTGCGGCCCGCCGGGAATGATGAAAGCCGTGCAGAAGCTGTGGGCGGACGAGGGACTCGCCGAGCGCCTGCACGTCGAGCATTTCGCGGCCGCGCCGGCCGTGGTGGCCGACAGCGTCAACGCCGACGGCGACGTGCGCTTCATCCGCAGCGAACGCCTCGCGAAGAACAGCGGCGCCACCCTGCTCGACCAGGCCGAAGCCGCCGGCCTGAAGCCGGAATCCGGCTGCCGCATGGGCATCTGCCACGCCTGCACCTGCCGCAAGGCCTCGGGCCGCGTCCGCGACACCCGGACCGGCGAGATCAGCGATGCCGGCGAGGCCGACATCCAGATCTGCGTCAGCGTGCCGGTCGGCACCGTGACGCTGGATCTCTGAAAAAACGAACCGTTAAACGCAAAGGCGCAAAGGGAACTGAAAGGACGCAAAGAGAAGCAAACGATCGATTGAAAAAGCATTGCTCGGCTTTTCTTTGCGTCCTTTCTTCTGAATTTCGCGCCGTCAACTTTTGACTTTGCACCCCTGACCTCCGGCAGCCCTTCGAGACTTCCATGAATACCTTCAGCAGCCTGACCCCCGCCCAGTTCGCCGCCATCGGCACCGAGCTCGATGCCATCCGCAACCGCGTGCGCGCCGACCTCGGCCAGCGCGATGCCGACTACATCCGCACGCTCGTCAAGCGGCAGCGGCGCTTCGAAGTGGCCGGCCGCGTGATGATGATGATCCCGCCGGCCTGGCCGCTCGGCGTCGCCTCGCTTGGCGTGTCGAAGATCCTCGACAACATGGAGATCGGCCACAACGTCATGCACGGTCAGTACGACTGGATGAACGATCCGGCGCTGAATTCCAAGCACTTCGAGTGGGACAGCGCCGACACCTCGAAGAACTGGAAGATCACCCACAACCACGAGCACCACACCTACACCAACGTGCTCGGCAAGGATCACGACGTCGGCTACGGCCTGCTGCGGATGTCGGAAGACCAAAAGTGGGAGCCGCGCTTCCTCGCCAATCTGCCACTGACGGTGATCCTGCACACCTTCTTCCAGCATTTCGTCGCGGTGCAGAACCTGCACCTTGAAGAAGCGCTGGTCTACAAGACCAAGACCGCAGCGCAGGTCAAGGAAGAGTTCAAGCCGATGTGGGCGAAGATGAAGAAGCAGCTGAAGAAGGATTACGTCTTCTTCCCGCTGCTGGCCGGGCCGCTGGCGCCGCTGGTGCTGGTCGGCAACATCGGTGCGAACCTGATGCGCAACGTCTGGGCCTGCGCGGTGATCTTCAACGGCCACTTCCCGGAAGACGTCGAGCAGTTCCCGGAATCGGTGATCGAGAACGAAACCCGCGGCCAGTGGTACGTGCGCCAGCTGCTCGGCTCGGCGAATTTCGAGGGCGGCAAGCTGATGCACATCATGAGCGGCAACCTGAGCTTCCAGATCGAGCACCACCTGTTCCCCGACCTGCCGGCGCACCGCTACGCCGACATCGCGCCGGAGGTGCGGGCGATCTGCGAGAAGTACGGCCTGCCGTACAACACCGGCTCGTTCCTGCGCCAGACCTTGAGCACCTGGAAGCGCATCGCCCGGCTGTCGCTGCCGACGCCGAAGCGGCCGAAGGCCTCGCCGCGCAACAGCAGCGACGAGGCGCCGGCGCCGCTGGCCATGGCGGCCTGATCACGCGGGTCGAGTTGCGACTGCCGCGCTGGAAGCCGGCCCGATACGTCGGGCCGGCTTACCTGTTGGCGGTGTTTACGGCTTCTTCAGCAGGTCGCGGATCTCGGCGAGCAGCTTTTCCTCGTTGCTCGGCCCCGGCGGCGGAGGCGGCGGCGCGGCGGCTTCCGCCTTCTTCATCGTGTTGATCGCCTTGACCATCAGGAAGATCGCGAAGGCGACGATGATGAAATTGATGATCGACTGGATGAACTTGCCGTAGCCGAGCAGCACGGCCGGCGTCTTGCCGTCCTCGGACGCTTCCTTGAGCACCAGCGCGGCCTTGGAAAAGTCGACGCCGGCCGTCAGCTGGCCGAGCACCGGCATGATCACGTCGCCGACCAGCGAGGTGACGATGGTGCCGAAGGCACCGCCGATGACCACGCCGACGGCGAGATCGATGACGTTGCCACGCATTGCGAATGCCTTGAATTCACTGGCGATGCTCATGCTGTTCTCCGTAGCCACTGGCAGGGGTTGTAATGGGTGCCGCGTGCCGATTCTAGGCTGCGCCGGTGAATGCCCGGACCACCGCATCGGCATCGAGGCTGGCCGGCAGGCCGGTATCGAGATTCGGATACTGCGGCTGCCAGCCCAGCTCCTCGACCAGGCGCCGGTTCGACAGCCGCTTCGATTCCTCGAGGAACGAACGCAGCATCGGCGACATCGTCCGCAACGCAGCCTCCAGCGGCTGCTCCGGCAGCGGCGGCACGCCCAGCAGCCGCGCGCAGCGCTGGAAGTAGTCGGTCATCGTGGTCGGCTGGCCGTCGCTGACGTTGTAGGCGGCGCCATCGGCACCGAGTTCGGCGACCCGCTGCGCGGCGGCGGCCAGGTCATCGGCATGGATGCGGTTGGTGTACGGCGACTGGTCGCGCTGCACCAGCGGCGCACCGGCGTTGAGCCGCTGCAACGGCAGCCGCCCCGGCCCGTAGATGCCCGGCACCCGCAGGATCATCGCGGCGCTGCCGTGCTCGCGGGCGTAGGCCAGCGCGCTGCGTTCGGCATCTAGCCGGCGCTGGCCGCGTGCGCTCTTCGGCTTCAGCGATTCGGTCTCGTCGATCCAGCGGCCCTCGCAATCGCCGTAGACCGCCGAGGTCGACAGATAGACCAGCCGCGCCGGTACCACCTGCAGGGCCGCCAGCGTGCCGACCAGCCGGGGATCGGCGTCGCCGGTCTCCGGCGGCGGCGCGAAGTGGAACAGCCAGTCGGCCGGCGGCCAGTCGGCGATCACATCGGCATCGAGATCGGCAAGCAGCGGCGTGATGCCCAGCCGGCGCAGCGCGGCGACGCTCGACGGCGAGCGCACGACGCCGGTCACAGCGATGCCGCGCGCCTGCAGCCGCAGCGCCAGCCGGCAACCGACATCGCCGCAGCCGACGATCAGTGCCTGCATCAGCCCTGTCCGGCCGCGACGTCGGCCATGTAGTCGTCGAAGCTGATCGCGGCGCCGGCAGCGGCGACGGCGGCGGCATCGCGGGCTGGCAGCACGTCGCCAAAGGCGTCGATGCGCTTCCATTTCGCCGGCGGCGTGGCGCAGCCGGCCTTCGGCACGTAGACCGAATCGCCGAGCTTCTGGTAGCGGTGGATGTAGCGCGGGCAATTGACGAACAGCTGGGTGATCGCCACGCGGACGATCAGGTCCGCGCCCGGATAGTCGGCAAGCAGCGGGTCATTCGGGTCGATGCGGGCCTCGCCGTGCAGGCGCAGCCGGTTCGGCGTCTCGAAATCGATGAACAGCAGGCCGACCTTGGCATGCGTGCCGATGTTGCCCATCGACAGATACATGCCGTTGCCGTCGTAGCTCGGGAAGGCGATGGTGCCGGCATCGACCACCCGCACGAAGCCGACGGCGCCGCCCTTGTACGAGCAGGTCGGCTGACCCTCGTCGTCGACGGTCGACAGGAAGAACAGATCGCGGCTTTCGATGAACGCCTTCTCGGCGTCGGTGACCTCGGCGTGCATGGTGATCATCGACACGCGATCGGCCAGGGCCGCGGTGCCAAACCGTTCCTGCAACGCGCGCTGGCTGCTGCTGAACATGGTGCTCATCTCGCTTGCTCCTCCTCGATGGATCGCGGCTCGGGTGCGCGGCCGCATCGTCGGAGTGTGGCGGAGCCCTGCCGGGAACGGCAACGACGCCGCAGGCCGCTCAGTGCTGGCCGGCGGCCAGTTCCAGCCCCAGCCGGTAGTGGCGCGCGGCCTCGTCCGGCTGCTGGGTATCGGCGCACAGCCGCGCCAGATCGAGATAGGCCTTCGGCGTAGGCGCGATGGCGATCACCGCCTCGAGATAGCTGCGCGCCTTGCCCCACAAGCGGTTGGCGAGACAGACATGGCCGGCCACCTGCAGCAGTTCGGTCTTCTCGCCGTACAGCGCCAGCCAGGATTCGACGGTCGCCAGCTGGGTGATCGGATCGCCGGCGTGCAGGTCGCCGTAGAGCAGCGCCAGCTCGCCGTCCCAGTCCACCGACAGTGCCTGGGCGATCAGCGCCAGCGCTTCGGCGTCGGCGTTCAGGCGGGCCAGGCCACGGGCGTAGGCGCGCTTCAGCTCGGGATCGTCGCGCAGGTTGCCGGCGCCTTCCCAGAGCGCCTTCAGGATCGGCAGCCGGGCGTCGTCGATGGCCGTCTGCATCAGTTCCAGGATCGCCCGGCCCATCAGCTGGTCGCGACGCGTGGCGACGATCGCCTGGGCGCTGGCCGGCTCCAGCAGCAGCGCGCGCAGCGCCGCCCATTCGCCGAGCGCGGCATGGCTTTCGGCCAGCAGCTCGATGGCGAACGGGTGCATCGGGTCTTTCTCGCGCAGCTTCAGCGCGGTCTGCCGGGTGGCCTCGAACTCGCCGCGCTTGCGCTGCAGATCCGCCTGCGACAACAGCGTGGCGAACTCATGCTCGGGCCGGTTCAACATCGCCAGCCGCAGGTAGTGGTCGCGACGGTCGGTGGCCGCCTGACGCTGCGCCGCGCGGGCCGCCGCCAGGTAGTTCAGGTGTGGCGCGTGGTGGTCGCTGGCGCGCTTGATCAGCTCGCTCTCGGCACGCGCCCAGTTGCCCTCGAACAGCGCCAGCAGGCCGTTCTCGAAGGCTTCACGGGCGCGGTAGCTGCGCCGCCGGTCGACCGCTTCACGCAGCGAACCCGGCAGCCGCACCGCGAAGCCCGACAGCCGCAGCAGCAGCCAGACCAGCAGGAAGAACAGGCCGATGCCGAACACCAGCACCGCCAGCGAGGTCTCGACCACCCACGGCCCGTAGTTGATCAGCACGTAGCCGGTATCCGGCCGCAGCAGCAGGATCGCGACCAGGCCGCCGACGAAGACCAGCAGCAGCGAAAGGAAAACGATGATCACGGTGGGAGTCTGGTGGCCGACTGACGTCAGCGCGTCGCGTCGAGGTAGGCCCGCAGCAGGCCCAGGCTGCGGCCCAGTTCCGGCAGCTGCGGATTCAGGTCCAGCGTCATCAGGCGATCCAGCTCGGCACGGGCGCCCAGCACCGTCGGATCGTCGCTGCGGTAGTAGTCGTTCAGGAACGCGGCAGCGTCTTCGATCGTCGCGCGCAGCGTCGCCGTGCTGCGGGTCAGCAGCGCCGCGCGGGCGGTTTCCAGCTTCAGCAGCAGCAGCTGGCCGACCAGCCGCTCCTGCTCCGGCGGCAGCAGGCGGTCGACCGGCTTGTCGGTGCGCCGCACGGTGAACACCGCGCCGAACATCTGCCGCAGGCTGCTGGCGCCGCGCGCCCAGAAGCCGCTAGCTTCCGGCGTGATGTCGCGCGACGGTTCGCCGTCGACGACGGCGGCATGGGTCGGCGCCCGCGAACGCTGCGGCAGCTCAGGCACCCGGCGGATCAGGCTCGACAGCGTCAGCGCTGCGGCTTCGAGGTCGATGCGCGGCAGCGCTTCGAGACGGCTGCGCTCCTCGGCCAGCGCCTCGCGGATCGGAAACAGCTTCGGTTCGGCCAGGCTGCCGAGACGGTCCTGCGCCAGGCTCAGCGCCTCGATGGCGCCCGGCACATCGCGAGCCAGGCGGGCGCGCTCGTTGGCGATCAGCAGCAGCTGCTCGACTGCCAGCAGCTGGGCGCGGCCGCGACCGCCCTGGATGGTGGCGTTGATGCGCTCCAGCGTGGCGTCGGCGTCATCGGCCCGGCCCTGCAGCGCGGCGACCAGATCGGTGCTGCGGCGCCCGCTTTCGGCGAGATCGCCCTGCCGCTGCCGCAGCTGCTGGATCTCGGCGCCGGCGTCGCCGAGCTGGCGGCTGAGCCGGCGCAGCAAGGTGTCCTGGGCAGCGACGATGTCCTCGGTCGCCTGCCGCTCCTGCCAGAACTGCCAGCCGGCGTAGCCACCGCCGCCCAGCAGCGCCGCCAGCACCAGCAGCAGGGTCCACAGCCACAGCACACGCCAGAGGCTGCGCGCCGGGCGCGGGCGTTCGGGGACGTCGTATTCGGTCATGCGTTCGAGTGGCGGTGGCGCGCGTGACGCCGTAGGACTTCGAGGTAGGCCAGGTCGCTGACCCGCTCCGGCAGCAGCGGCTCGGCGGTGAAGCCCAGCAAGCGCGCAGTTTCTATCACACGCGGCGACGGCACGGCCAATTGCAGCCCCGCCAGCCGCGAGCGGGCCTCCGGCGGCGTCAGCGCCTGCAGCCGGCGCAGCGCCTCGCCGCTCGGAATCACCGCCACATCGGCCGCCTGCAGCCAGGCGGCGACCGCCGCCGACGGATGATCGATGGCCGCGCGCCGATATACCGGCAGCACGGTCACGGTCATGCCGCGCGCACGCAGACCGTCTTCCAGCACCGGCAGCGTCTGCTCGCCGGTGACGATCAGCGCCCGTCGGCCGTCCCCCTGCTGCAGCGCCGGATGCGCCAGCAAGGCGGCCGCGCCGTCGCCGGCCGGCGGCGTCAGCACCGGCTGGCCGCTATGCTGGCGCAGCGCCGCCGCCGTCGCGTCGCCGACCGCCGCCAGCGCCGGCCAGGGCAGCGGGCACAGCCGCGCCGCGTGGTCGACGGCATTGCGGCTGGTGAACAGCCAGAGGTCGGCAGCCCGGGCGTCATCGAGCACGGCGCCGGCCACTGCCATCGCCCCGGCATCCAGCGCGGCGATCGCGAACAGCGGCAGCGGCAGCGCCCGGCCACCGTCGGCCTCGATCAGCGCGCACAGCGCCTCGGCCTGGCCGGCGGGCCGCGCGACCAGGACGGTCAACCCGCCCAGCCGCGCGGCAGCGGACTCAGGCATGGATGCCGAGCTGGGCCAGGATGGCGCGCGCGCCGCGTTCGAGCAGGCGCTCGGCCAGCTGCACGCCGAGTGCTGCGGCCTCGGCGGCGGGGCCTTCGATCTCGTCGCGGACGCAGGCGCTGGCATCCGGCGCGGCAACCAGGCCGGTCAGCCGGATCCGGTCGGCGGCGATCACTGCATGACCGGCCACCGGCACCGTGCAGGCACCGCCGAGCCGGGCATTGAGGCCGCGTTCGGCGGCCAGCCGGATCGCCGACTGCGGATCGTGCAGCGGCGCGATCAGCGCCCGGGTGGCGGCGTCATCGGCGCGGCATTCGATGCCGACCACGCCCTGGGCGCAGGCCGGCACGAAGCGGCCCATGTCGAATTTTTCGCGGATCCGCGCTTCAAGGCCCAGCCGGATCAGGCCGGCAGCGGCCAGCAGGATGGCGTCGTACTGGCCTTCGTCGAGCTTGCGCAGCCGGGTGCCGACATTGCCGCGCAGTTCCCTGATCACCAGATCCGGCCGCAAGCCGCGCAGCTGGGCCTGCCGGCGCAGCGACGCCGTGCCGACCACCGCACCCTGCGGCAACGCATCCAGCGAGGCGTAGCGGTTGGACACGAAGGCATCGCGCGGGTCTTCGCCGGCCAGGAAGGCAGTCAGCACCAGACCATCGGGCAGCACCGCCGGCACATCCTTCATCGAGTGCACGGCGATGTCGGCGCGGCCTTCCAGCATCGCCGCTTCCAGTTCCTTGACGAACAGGCCCTTGCCGCCAACGGTCGCGAGGCTGCGGTCGAGCAGCTGGTCGCCGATGGTGGTCATCGGCACCAGGCTGACGGCGACGCCGGGATGGGTGCGCTCGATCAGCGCCTTGACGTGCTCCGCCTGCCACAGGGCCAGCGGGCTTTCTCGGGTTGCGATTCGGATCGGCAAGACAGCGGTGTCCGTGGCGTTGTGATCAGTCCAGCGTCTTGTCGCTGCCGTCATCGGTCAGGAAGCGGCGCACCTCGGCCAGACGGCGGCGGCTGACCGGCAGCAGGGTCGAGGCGTGGCGCACCTTCAGCCAGTGCTGGGATTCATCTCCCTTGCCACGTTCGAGGCCGGCGATGAAGCGGGTGGCGACCAGCGCCTTGCGGTGCACGCGCAGGAACCACGGCGAGAAATCGTCTTCCAGCGTCTTCAGCGATTCCTCGATCAACACCTCGCCGTGCAGATGGCAGACGGTGGTGTATTTCTGGTCGGCAAGGAAATAGACGATGTCCTCGGCCGGCACCCGGGCCAGGCCTTCACGGGTGGTCGCCAGCACGAAATCGCGCGCCGGCTTGGTGCCGGGCAGCGCGATGGTCGGCTTCTGGGCACGCGACAGCTTGCGCACCCGCTGCAGCGCCTCTTTCAGCTTTTCCTTGCGCACCGGCTTGAGCAGGTAGGCATCGCCCTGGGCATCGAAGGCGCTCAGTGCGTGCTCCGGGTAGGCAGTGATGAAGATGATCGCCGGCGCCATGTCCTCTTCCTTGATGGCGCGCGCTACCTGCAGGCCGTCGACCATGCCCATGCGCACATCGAGCAGCACCACGTCGGGCTCCTCGTCGCGGATCAGCTCGATCGCCGCCTCGCCGTCGCCGGCTTCACCGACGATCTCGTACCCCGGGAATTCCGCGACCAGGCGGCGCAGACGCTCCCGCGCCAGCGGCTCGTCATCGACGATCACGACTCTCATTGCTTCAATCCTCCGTAAAGGTGGGCGCGTTGATTTCGCCACCACTATGAACCACGAAAGGCAGGCGCAGGCGGGCCCGGAACAGCGGCCCGAATTCGTCGCGATCCTCGCCGAGAATCAGCTTCGCCCGTTCGCCATAGATCAGCTTGATCCGCTGCGCGATGTTGCCGATCGCCGTGCCGGTGCCGGCGCGCTTCGGCGCGTCTTCCGGCGGGATCGGGTTCTCGACGTCGACCACCAGGAACGCACCCTCGCGGCGGGCGATGACGTGCAGCATGCCGCGCGCGCGCAGCCGCGACACCCCGTGCAGCACGCCATTCTCGACCAGCGGCTGCACGGTCAGGCGCGGCACCTGGGCGTCGAGCACGGCATCGGGGATTTCCCAGTTGACCAGCAGCTTGTCGCCGAGGCGGATTTCCTCGATGCGCATGTAGATCTTGACGATCTCGATCTCCTCGCGCAGCGGAATCAGCCGCTGCCGGGAATCGAGGCTGACCCGGAACAGGTCGGACAGGTCGATGACCATTTCCTCGGCCACTTCCGGCTTGCTCGGAATCAGCTCGGCCAGCGAGTTCAGCGCGTTGAACAGGAAATGCGGACGGATGCGCGCCTGCAGCGCGAGGTAGCGGCCATCGGCCTCGGCGCGCGATTCCTCCTGCCACTGGTGGCGCTCCCAGAGGTAGCGCAGCAGCAGCAGCGCGACGATGCCGGCCATCACCAGGTTGCGGAGCACGAACGGCCACGGGCCGTCGCCGGGGACGAAGCCGAGCGCGAAACGGCGGTCGATCAGCCAGGCCGTGAAGCTGACCGCGAAGGTGACCAGGGCGATCACCATCCAGCAGACGAAGAACAGCACGCCGTCACGCGCTGGCGGCAGCCCGCGGCGCACGCCGCACAAGGCACCGGCGCAGCACAGGCCGATGGCATGCAGGTACAGCGACAGCACCAGCAGCTGCTTCAGCGCCGCTTCGCCGCTGGCGTAGCTGGCCAGGGTCAGCAGCACAGCGATCAGCTCCATCACATAGGCCAGCGTCAACAGCGCGGGCGCCCGGCAGAATTCCGGGATCAGGCTGGACTGGGATGTGGTGGAGACCTCGAAACGCTTCATCCAGCGAGCCTAGCGGAAGTCTCCGGGCCGTGGCGAGCGGCCTTACAATAGTTTCGGCACCGGCCCGAAAATTCGCGCCGGCCGCCTTCCGATCCCGTTTCCCCTGCCGCTGCACACCCCCATGACCGCTGCCCATCCTTCCGCGCCGGCTGCCCAGCCTGCGGCTGCCTCGTCCGCGCCAGCCCCCGCCGCCAAGCTCTGGGGCGGCCGTTTCAGCGAGGGCACCGACGCCCTGGTCGAAGCGTTTTCCGAATCGGTCAGCTTCGACCAGCGCCTGTGGCGCCAGGACATCGCCGGCAGCACCGCCCATGCGCGGATGCTCGGCAAGGTCGGCGTGCTGAAGGCCGACGATGTCGAGGCGATCGTCGCCGGCCTGGCCAGCATCCGAGCCGAGATCGAGGCCGGCCGCTTCGAGTGGCAGCTGGCGCTCGAAGACGTGCACATGAACATCGAATCGCGGCTGACCGCGCTGATCGGCGACGCCGGCAAGCGCCTGCATACCGCGCGCAGCCGCAACGACCAGGTGGCGACCGACATCCGCCTGTACGTGCGCGACGCGATCGACGAACTGGTGGCGGTGATCGAGAGCCTGGCCGAAGCGCTGCTGGATCTGGCCGAGCGCGAGGCCGATTCGATCATGCCGGGCTTCACCCACATGCAGGTCGCCCAGCCGGTGACCTTCGGCCATCACATGATGGCCTGGCGCGAACAGGTGCTGCGCGACAAGGCGCGCCTGCTTGATGCCCGCCGGCGCACCAACGTGCTGCCGCTGGGCTCGGCCGCGCTGGCCGGCACCGTCTACCCGATCGACCGCCAGTTCGTCGCCGAGCAGCTCGGTTTCGACAGCGTCTCGGAGAACTCGCTCGATGCAGTCAGCGACCGCGACTTCGCGATCGAATTCGTGGCGGCCTGCGCAATGACCATGCTGCACCTGTCGCGCTGGAGCGAGGAGCTGATCCTCTGGTGCACGCCGATGTTCGGCTTCGTGAAGCTGCCGGATCGCTACTGCACCGGCAGTTCGATCATGCCGCAGAAGAAGAACCCGGACGTGCCCGAGCTGGTGCGTGGCAAGACCGGCCGCGTGGTCGGCGACCTCAACACGCTGCTGGTGCTGATGAAGGGCCAGCCGCTGGCCTACAACCGCGACAACCAGGAAGACAAGCCGCCGATCTTCGACGCCCACGACACCGTGTCGGCGAGCCTGCGGCTGTTCGCGGCGATGCTGCCGAACCTCACCGTGCAGCGCGACGCCTGCCGCGCCGCCGCGTTCAAGGGCTATTCCACCGCCACCGACCTGGCCGATTACCTGGTCAAGAAGGGCCTACCGTTCCGCGATGCCCACCATGCGGTAGGCAGCGCAGTCGGCCATGCCGTCGCCAAGGGCTGCGACCTGTCGGAGCTGAGCCTCGAGGAACTGCGCGGCTTTTCGCCGCTGATCACGGCCGACGTCTTCGAGGTGCTGACCCTCGACGGCTCGGTCAACGCCCGCAACCACTGGGGCGGCACCGCGCCGGCGCAGGTGCGCGCCGCGATCGCCCGGGCCCGCGCCCGCCGCTGACGGCATCCGGGCGGCGCCGTCCGCCGCAGCCGGACAGGCTGCGGTTATCATCTGTCGCGTGAACAATCGTTCTCCGATGCAGCAGCCGCTACGCCGGCGCTGACACGGCGATCCACGGTGCGACAGGGAGACGGCAGATGCGCAAGGCGAAATCCGGCCCGGACATGATCCGGGCCCTGTTGGTGGCGGCTGTCACGGCGCTGGCCGGCTGCGGCAGCAGCAACGCGCCGCAGGGCGGCGATGGACCGGCGCCATCTGCCCGCAGCAGCTGGACGACGCTCGGCACCAGCACCACGGCGGCCACCGCCGGCACGGCCGTGTCGGCCAATCCGAACGGCGTCTGGACGAGCTACGACCCGCCGGCGGAATTCGCCGGCATCGCCCGGCAGCCGGTGCAGTACATCACCCTGCGCGACGGCACCCGTCTGGCCACTTACGTGACCCTGCCCGCCGATGCCGACGGCAATGCCGCGCCCGGCCGCTTCCCGGTGGTGCTGGTGCAGACGCCGTACAACGGCGTGGTCGGCGGCTATGTCGATGGCCTTGGCGGCGCCGATCCGTACATCGTCCGCCACGGCTACGCGACGGTGGTGGTCGACGTGCGCGGCACCGGCCAGTCGGAAGGCGTCTGGGAAGCGTTCGGCGAAACCGAGCAGGCCGACTACGCCGAGGTTACCGACTGGGCCGCGACCCAGCCGTTCAGCGACGGCCGCATCGGCCTGTACGGCGTCAGCTATCTCGGCATCACCGCGATGCTGACCGCGGCCCAGCACCACCCGGCGGTCAAGGCGGCGTTTCCGATCGTGCCGATCGGCGACGGCTACCGGGACATCGTGTTCACCGGCGGCCAGGTCAACCCGACGTTCATCCCGCTGTGGCTCGGCCTGATCACCGCGCTTGGCGTGACCAATCCGACTGCGCTGACCGACCCCGCCAACGGCGCGCCGCTGGTCATCGAGCATCTGCTCAACGCCGCGCTGCGCTTCCAGGCGCCGCTGGTGCTGCAGGCGCTGACCGGCGATCCGGATACCGCCTACGACGGCGCGTTCTGGCGCACCCGCTCGCCGCTCGAAGTGCTGGACCAGGTCAGCGTGCCGACCTTCGTGGTCGGCGGCCTGCGCGACCTGTTCCAGCGCAGCGAGCCCACCAGCTACGAAGCGCTGAAGAATCGCGTGCCGGCCAAGCTGCTGATGGGGCCGTGGACGCATCTGGAAGCGGCCTTCGGTGCCGGCCTGCCGCGCGATGGCGTGCCACTGCTGAACCAGATCCAGCTGCGCTGGTTCGACCAGTACGTGAAAGGCATGGCGGTCGGCGCCGAGCAGATGCCCAACGTCACCCAGTGGGTCTACGGCGCCGAACGCTATGTGACCGCCAGCGACTGGCCGCATCCGCAGGCCCGGGCGCAGCGCTACTACCTGTACGGCAACGGCGGGCTCGGCACCGAGGCGCCGGGCAGCAACACGGCGGTCAGCCGGGTGCTGCAGGTGCCGATCGGCGGCCTGTGCTCGGTGTCCACCGCGCAGTGGACGGCCGGCGCCGCCGGCTTCATTCCGCTGCCCTGCTTCGAGAACTCCAACGCCTCGGACCGGCTGGCCGTCGTCTTCGAAACGCCGGCCCTGACCGCGCCGCTGTACCTGAACGGCCCGATCCAGGCCGACATCTGGATGGAAACCACGGCCGGCGATGCCGGGCTGTCAGTGCGGGTGTCGGATGTCGACGAACGCGGCGTTGCCCGCTCGCTGACCAACGGCCTGCAGACCGCCAGCCTGCGCAGCGTCGATGCCAGCCGCAGCCGCATGCTGGACGGCCAGTCGATCCAGCCCTGGCATCCGTTCACGCTGGCGTCGGTGCTGCCGCTGCCGCGCAACGAACCGGTGCTGGTGCCGGTCGAGGTGTTCCAGACCAGCGCCGTCATCGCCGCCGGCCACCGACTGCGGGTGTCGATCAGCGCCAGCAACCTGCCGCAGGGCGTGCCGCCGCTGGGCACGCTGCTGCAATCGCTGGCCGGCATCCTGACCATCCACCACGACGCGGCGCGGCCGTCGAGCGTGGTGCTGCCGGTGGTGCCGGCTTCCGCCCTGAACTAGAACGCCCATGCCTTACCTGACCACCCGCGACGGCGCCCGCCTGCATTACCTCGATGTCGGCGCCCGGCGCGGCCCGGCCTGCGTGCTGCTGCACGGCTTCGGCATGCAGGGCGCGATGTGGCTGCCGGTGGTGGCGCCGCTGCTGGCCCGGCAGCGCTTCATCCTGCCGGACCTGCGCGGCTTCGGCGGCTCGCACCGGCTGTCACTCGGCGCGCAGGGTGCGATCGCCCAGCATGCCGATGACGTGGCCGATCTAATCGACGGCTTGAAGCTGTCCGACGTGCGCCTGGCCGGGCTGTCGATGGGCGCCTGTACCGGCATGGAACACCATGCCCGACACGGCTTCCGCGGCGTGGCGCGCTGGCTGCACATCGACCAGGCGCCGTGCATCCTCAATGGCGCGGACTGGCAGCACGGCCTGCTTGGCGACGACCAGGCGACACGGCTGCCGCAGTGGTCGACGGTGATCGCCGCCATCGAAACGCAGCGCGACCGGCCGTTCACGGCGCTGCCGCTGGCGCTGCGCCGCCGCTACTGGCAGGTGTTGCGCGAATTCCTCGGCTACGCATTCGCCTCGCGGCTGTGGCAGCAGACCGCCCACTTCACGCGCAGCGATGCGCTGGCCCGGCGGGTGATTCCAACCGCCAACTGGGGCGTCTATCTGGACACCATGCGCGCCTACACCGAAGGCGGGCTGGACTGGCGCGCGTCGGTACGCCACATCGACCGGCCCACCACGGTCTTCATCGGCGCCCGCTCGCGGATGTATCCGGCGGCCGGTCAGCGCGAACTGGGCCGGCTGATTCCAGGGGCCAGGCTGGTCGAGTTCGCCGACGCCGGCCACACCGTGCCGTTCGAATCGCCGCGCCGCTTCGTCGCCGAGCTGAACCGCTTCCTGAAGGCCGCCTGATCCGCAGCGGCGCCGGCTCAGCCGGCGAGGTCGGGCAGCACCGGTAGATCGGTGGCGCCGATGTCGATGCCGAGCTGCGACAGCAGCGTGGTGATCTGGCCGCGGTGATGGGTCTGGTGGTTGAACAAATGACTGACGAACACCCAGGTCGGCCGGCTGAACACGCCATGGGCGGTGCTGGTGATTTCCAGATCGGCGCGCAGCGTCTCCGGCGTCAGCCCGTCGGCAAAAGCCAGCAGCGCGGCATCGGTCTGCTCCCGGTGCACGCGCAGTGCGTCGAAGCTGTCGTGCAGCGGCTGGCCGATGTGCAGGCCTTTGCGCGAGCTGCCAGTGAAGCGCGACAGCCAGAGCAGATCACCGACCAGCAGATGGTTCAGCGTGCGGTGTATCGATCCGAAGAAGGCGCCGCGATCGGCCTTGCGCGCATCGTCCGTCAGCCCGGCGCAGGCCGCGTAGACCTTGCCGTTCATCCAGCGGTTGTAGCGCGCCATCGTCGATGCGTATTCGCGGCTGATCATCACGCAGCCTCCGGGCTTCAGCTCAGATAGGTGTAGCCGCTCAAGCCGGCTTCCAGTTCGGCCAGCAGCGCGCTTTTGACCGCCGGCGGCAACGAGGTTGCGGCGAACTTGCGGCGGTAGCTCTGGGCCAGTTCTTCCGGCGCCAGATGGACGTAGCGCAGCAGTTCGTCGGTACGGTCGCCGTGCTCGGCACCTTCCAGCGACCAGCCCTTGCCATCGGCATTGACGACGACATTCACCGCATTGGTGTCGCCGAACAGGTTGTGCATGTCGCCGAGGATCTCCTGGTAGGCGCCAACCATGAAGATCGCCAGCAGGTAGGGCTCGTGGTGACGCAGTTCATGCAGCGCCATCGTCGACATCACGCCTTCGCGATCGACGTACAGATCGAGCCGGCCATCGGAGTCGCAGGTCAGGTCACAGAGCCGGCCCCGGATGTCAGGGCGCTCGGCGAGCCGGTGGATCGGCATGATCGGAAACACCTGCTCGATCGCCCAGGCATCGGGCACCGACTGGAACACCGAAAAGTTGCAGAAATACTTGGCCGACAGCTTTTCGCGCAGCTCTTCGAGCGCATCGCGCTCGGCGCGGATGGTCGGGTCCAGCTTCGGCAGCACCGCGCGGGCCACGGCGTAGTAGGCGCGCTCGGCATAGGCGCGGTCGCGCAGCGGAATCAGGCCCAGCGTGTACTGGGTCTGGGCGTCGGCGAGATAGTTGGCGGCATCGTGCAGGCATTCGATCGGGCCATCGGCGTCGATGTGGCCGGGCAGTTCGTGCAGCGCGCGCAGCGCGGCCGGGGCGTCGGCATGCGGCGCTTCCAGGGTGCCGCTGGGCGCGACTTCGGAATCGACCACCGAGGTGATCAGTACCGCATGGTGGGCGGTCAGCGCCCGTCCGGATTCCGAGATCAGGTTCGGCTGCGGCTCGCCGGCCGCTTCGCAGACTTCGGCCAGCGTGCGGATGATGTTGCGGGCGTACTCGCGCACCGAGTAGTTCATCGAGCAATAGGAACGCGAGCGCGTGCCTTCGTAGTCGACACCCAGACCACCGCCGACATCGACGGTATCGACCGGTGCGCCGAGCTTGCGCAGTTCCACGTAATAGCGCGCCGCCTCGCGCATGCCGCGCGCCACGTCCTGCACGTTGGCGACCTGGCTGCCGAGATGGAAATGGACCATGCGGATCGCATCGATCTGGCCGGCGGCGCGCATCATCTCCACCGCTTCGACGACCTGCGGCACGGTCAGGCCGAACTTGGATTTCTCGCCGCCGGTGTTCTGCTGCGTCGATTCCGACACCGCCGACAGCCGCACCCGCAGGCCGATGATCGGTGCAACCTCCAGCGCCTTGGATTCCGCCAGCACCAGCGGCAGTTCGGACAGCTTCTCGACCACGATGTAGACCGTGTGGCCGAGCTTGGCGCCGATCAGCGCACGGCGGATGTAGCCGCGATCCTTGTAGCCGTTGCAGACGATCGTGCAGCCGGCCGGCGCCAGGCCAAGCACCGCCGCCAGTTCCGGCTTGGAGCCGGCTTCCAGGCCAACGCGATCGCCGCCGTGGGCGACGATCGCCTTCACCACCGATTCCTGCTGGTTGACCTTGATCGGGTAGACGGCCGTGTAATGGCCGGCGTAGTGGAGTTCCTGGATCACCTGCGCGAAGGCGCCGGTCAGCACGTCGACCCGGTCCTTGAGAATGTCGGTGAAGCGCACCAGCACCGGCAGGTCCAGGCCTTCCTTCGGCAGCCGCTCGGCGAGCGCGTGCAGATCGATCGCAACCGCCGATTCCTGGCCCTGCGGACGCACGGTCACATGCCCGTCAGCATTGACATCGAAATAGCCGTCGCCCCACTTGGCCACGTTGTAGAGATCGACGGCGTCGCGCGTCGTCCAGCCGGGTTCGGTCATGCCGTCACTCAAAGGTAGGGATCGCTTCCGTATACTCGCGCGTCTTTTCCGGAGCGCGACAACGATGTCATTGGACGAAAGCTGGTTCACGGAGCCGGTCGACAAGACCGGGACGGCATTTTCGCTGAAACTGGGCCGCCACGTGCACGGCGAGCAGACGCCGTTCCAGAAGATCGACATCTACCAGACCGAATCCTTCGGCTACCTGATGACCATCGACGGCTGCACGATGGTGTCGACCCGCGACAACTTCCTCTATCACGAGATGATGTCGCACCCGGCGCTCAACTCGCATCCGGCACCGGAGCAGGTGGTGATCGTCGGCGGCGGCGACTGCGGCACGCTGCGCGAAGTGCTCAAGCATCCGGAAGTGAAGTCGGCGACCCAGGTCGAGATCGAC
>JAPLSA010000005.1 GCA_026398815.1 Gammaproteobacteria bacterium | reverse complement strand
CGGCGAAACCCGCTTCAGCAAGGAAAAGGCCGAGCGCATCCGGACCTGGGACCGCCTCACGAAGGCGTTCGAGGGCAAGGAAACCGTCATCGGCATCATCACCGGCAAGGTCAAGGGCGGTTTCACCGTCGATATCGGCAATGTCCGCGCGTTCCTGCCGGGTTCGCTGGTCGACGTTCGCCCGGTCCGCGACACCGCGTACCTCGAAGGCAAGCCGCTGGAATTCAAGGTGATCAAGCTCGATCGCCTGCGCAACAACGTCGTCGTCTCGCGTCGTGAAGTGCTCGAAGCCGAATACTCGGCCGAGCGCGACATGCTGCTCGAGAAGCTCCAGGAAGGCGCGATCCTGCGCGGCGTGGTCAAGAACCTCGTCGAGTACGGCGCGTTCGTCGACCTCGGCGGCATCGACGGCCTGCTGCACATCACCGACATGACCTGGAAGCGCATCAAGGATCCGGCGGAAGTCGTGACCGTGGGCGTGGAAATCGAAGTCAAGGTCCTGAAGTACGACCGCGAGCGTCGCCGCGTGTCGCTCGGCCTGAAGCAGCTGGGTGCGGATCCGTGGGTCGACATCGAACGTCGCTACCCGGAAAAGACCCGCCTGTTCGGCAAGATCACCAACATCACCGATTACGGCGCGTTCGTCGAAATCGAGCCGGGTGTCGAAGGCCTGGTCCACGTCTCGGAAATGGACTGGACCAACAAGAACGTCAACCCGGGCAAGCTGGTGCATCTCGGCGACGAAGTCGAAGTCATGATTCTCGACATCGACGAAGAGCGCCGCCGCATCTCGCTCGGCATGAAGCAGTGCGTGCCGAATCCGTGGGAAGAGTTCTCGCAGAACTTCCAGAAGGGCGATAAGGTCAAGGGCCAGATCAAGTCGATCACCGACTTCGGCATCTTCATCGGTCTGGATGGCGGCATCGACGGTCTCGTCCATCTGTCGGATCTGGACTGGAACGAGCCGGGTGAAACCGCCGTCCGCCGCTACTCGAAAGGTCAGGAGCTGGAAGCGACCGTGCTGGCCATCGACGGCAGCCGCGAGCGCATCAGCCTGGGCATCAAGCAGCTCGGCCAGGACCCGCTGACGATGTTCCTTGCCGACAACCAGAAGGGCCAGATGGTCAAGGGCACCGTCAAGGAAGTCGACGCCAAGGGCGCCGTCATCACCCTCGCGGGTGGTGTCGAGGGCTACATCAAGGCCGGCGACCTGTCGCGCGACCGCATCGACGACGCCACCAAGGTGTTGTCGGTCGGCCAGGAGCTGGAATCGCGCTTCATCGGTGTGGATCGCAAGAACCGCATCGTGACGCTGTCGGTCCGCGCCAAGGAAATCCAGGAAGAAGAAGAGGCGGTGGCCGAGTACAGCCGCAACGCTTCGACTGGCAAGACCAGCCTGGGCGACCTGCTCAAGGAACAGATCGGCGGCAACGACTGAACCTGAGGCAGCCTGCTGCATGAAAGAGCCGCGCAGCCGCGCGGCTCTTTTTTTGTCTCGTCGGTACCGACGCGGATCGTTCGCGAGGTTGCGCGGCGAAGCATTTTTCACTATCGTCGGCCATCCCAAAGGTTTGATCGCGAAAGCATTTATGACCAAATCCGAGTTGATCGAAGCGCTCTCGCTGAAGCAGACCCACCTGATGCAGAAGGACGTCGAACTGGCCGTCAAGCTGGTGCTCGACCAGATCAGCAATGCGCTGGCCAAGCAGGAGCGGGTTGAAATCCGTGGCTTCGGCAGTTTTGCGCTGCACAGCCGTCCGTCGCGGGTCGGCCGCAATCCGAAGACCGGCGAAGCGGTGCGCATTCCGTCCAAGCACGTGCCGCATTTCAAGCCGGGCAAGGAGATGCGCGAGCGGGTCAATGCCAGCATCGAGACCACACCGCTGAAGAATTCCTGAGCCGCCGGCTTCCTGGCCGTCGATCCGCTGTCATCCGTCCCGGAGACCGTTCCGCCATGCTTCGTCTCCTGACCGTCCTGCTGCTGACGCTGGTCTTCGCCATCGGTGCCAGCCTCGGCTACTTCAATGCCGAGCGCGTCACCTTCCACTATCTGTTCGGCTCGGTGGATGTCCGTGTCGCCGTGCTGGTGGCGGTCAGCTTCGTCATCGCGGCGGTGCTCACGCTGGCGCTCTGCGGTGTCCGGATCCTGCGCCTGCATCGGGATATCCGCCGCCTGCGCAAGCAGTTGCGCGACAGCGAGACCGAGCTCAAGAACCTGCGCAACCTGCCGCTCGCCGGCGGGCGCTGAGCCATTGGCCGCGCAGCGCGATGCTTGAAACCCTGATTTCCTGGAGTCTGCTACCGCTCGGCGTGGTGCTGGGCCTGGCGCTGGCCAAGCGTGGTGCCATCGATTTTGGCGACGGCCCTGCGGCCGGCCCGCCGTCCACCGATCTGCCGCCCCGGCGCGACGAGGATACCGTCGAACTGCAGCTCACCCTTGGCAGCCTGTTCCGCAAGCGGGGCGAACTCGACCGCGCGATCCAGCTGCATGAAGCGGTGATCGCTAGGCCGGGCCTGAATGTCGAGGAAGCGGCGGCCGCGCGGCTGGAGTTGGCGCAGGACTTCCTGAAGGGCGGCGTCATGGATCGCGCCGAGCAGCTGCTCAACGAGCTGATCGGCCGGGGCCTGCATCTCGAAGCCGCGCTGGAGCTGTTGCTGGACCTGCACGAACAGGGGCGCGACTGGCTGCAGGCGATGTCGACGGCCGGACGGCTGCAGTCGGTGCAGGGGCGCAGCCAGGCGCGGCGCATCGCCCACCATCACTGCGAACTGGCGGAAAACGCCCGCCATGAAGGACAGCTCGCGGTTGCGCGCGAGCGGGCCGAAAAGGCCCTGGCGTCGGACCGCGATTGCGCGCGTGCCAGCCTGCTGCTGGCGGCGCTGGCCGAGGCCGACAACGACTGGCCCACCGCGATCCGCTGCGCAAACCGCGCCATCGAGCAGGATCGCCGCTACCTGCCCGATGTGCTGCCGGTGCTGCGCCGCTGCTTCGAGCAGCTCGATGACGACGCCGGCTATGCCCAGTGCCTCGACGATGCCGAGGCCGATCATCCGGACTCGATGGCAGTGGCGCTGGCCAAGGCCGAGCGGCTGGCCGCCCGGGCCGACGATGCCCAGGCCTATCTGGCGGCGCGGTTGCTGAAGACGCCGGGCTGGCGCGGCCTGCTGTTCTGGATCGATGCTGCGATGCCGGGCTACGACACGGCCGGCGCGCTGACCACCGCGTTCCGCAAGCGCCTCGACGCCCAGCCGCGCTACAGCTGTTCCAGCTGCGGCCTCAAGCCCGGCGTGCTGTTCTGGCAATGCCCGGGCTGCAAGCAGTGGGCGACCATCGCGCCGATTCGGGACGATCTCTGAGCGCCATGGCACGCACGGCCTTCGTCACCGGCGCCAGCGGCTTTGTCGGTTCCAACCTGTGCGAGGAACTGCTGGCGCAGGGCTGGCGCGTGACGGCAATGCACCGCGCCGATCGTGATCCCGGGCTGCTGCTGCGCCTGCCGGTCGAACGCGTCATCGGCGACGTCACCGACTACCGGGCGCTGCGGGCGGCGATGCCGGAGCGGGTCGATGCCGTGTTCCATGTCGCGGGCAATACCTCGCTATGGGCGCGGCATCGGGTCGAGCAGCTGCGCGTCAACGTCAAGGGCACGCGCAATGTCGTGCGGGCGGCGCTGGAATCCGGCGCGGGGCGGCTGATCCACACCTCCAGCCTGGTCGCCTACGGCATGAATGGCGGCACGGTGACCGAGGACACGCCGTCGTCCGGGCTTGGCTCGTCGATCGCCTATGTGCGTTCGAAGGCATTGGCCGAGCGCGAGATCCGCCGGGGTCTCAGCAAGGGACTCGACGCGGTGATCCTCAACCCGGGCCACGTGATCGGCCGCTACGACCTGCGCAACTGGTCGCGCGTGTTCCGCATGGTCGACGCCGGCCAGCTGCCGACGGTGCCGGCCGGTGGCGGCAGCTTCTGCCATGTGCGTTCGGTGGTGCGCGCCCATGTCGCCGCCGTTGACCGGGGCCGCTGCGGCAGCCACTACGTGCTCGGCGGCGCCGATTCAAGCTATGGCGGCGTCGTGCGCCAGGTCGCCCGGATGCGCGGCCAGCGACCCCGCGTGGTGCCGCTGCCGCTGCTGGCCCTGCAGACGCTGGCGCGGGTCGACGAATGGCTGTCGCCGCTGCTGCGCCGCGAGCCGGACCTGACCCGCGACGCGCTGGCGCTGCTGTCGAGCAACCTGTACTGCCGCAACACTCGCGCCGTTGCCGAGCTGGGCTACGAGCCCAAGCCGCTGGCGGAAATCCTCGACGACTGCCACCGCTGGCTGATCGACAGCGGCCATCTGAAGCCGCCGCCGACCCGGCGCTGACCGCTGGCCTGCGCTACTCGCGCTGCAGGCGGCGCAGCTCGTCCTTCGGGATCTGCTCGAGGATTTCCTGACGCTTGGCGCTGAGCCGGGCACGATCGGAAGGACTGATGCCAGCCACCCGCAGGCCGGCGTTGAGCTGCTGCAAGGCCGAGCGGACGTCGCCGCGCGCGTAGTGATAGACGCCCTGCTGGTACTGCGCCTCGGCGATGTTGCCCTGCGCCTTGGCCGCCGCCGACAGCAGGCGGTAGGTTTCGATCCGGGTGCCCAGCGCCTGCTCGTGCGACAGCAGCACGCGGCGCGCCTCGGCCGGTTCACCGGCGTTGATCAGCGCTTCGGCGTAGGCCAGGATCACCGGCGGAAAACGCGGCAGGCCGTCAAGCGTCTTCTTCAGCAGCGCCAGTCCGTCGCCGGTGCGGTCGCGGCCGATCAGGATGCGGGCCTGCAGGATCGGCACGCTGGCCGACTTGATGTTCTGCTTGACCAGCGGTTCGATCGCCTGCTCGGCCTCCTCGTACAGGCTCTGCGCGGCCAGGGCCATCGCCAGTCCGTACTGGTTTTCCGGAGTCGCCTTGCCGCCCTCGATCTCGCCCCGGAAGTACGAGCCGACCTCGCTCGGCGATTCCGACATCAGCACGCGGACGCGCGCCCGCATCAGCTCGAAATCGACCGAGTTCTTGACCTCGCGCTTCTGGTACTGCGCGGCGCGGGCGGAAGCCTCGGCGATACGCGTGGTGTTGACCGGGTGGGTCAGCAGGATTTCCGGCAGGCGGTTGCCGTACAGCCGGGTCTGCTGCTCCAGCTTGGCGAAGAAGCTGGCCATGCCGTTGGGATCGAAGCCGGCGGCCGCCAGCGTGCGGATGCCGACCCGATCGGCCTCGTACTCGTTGGCGCGGGTATAGCTGACCTGACGGTTGTAGTTGATGCCCTGGCCGAGCGACAGCGCGCCGATCACCACGTTGGGGTTGGCCGAGCCGGCGATGATCGCCGCCAGCACCGCCAGCCAGGTGGCGATGGTCTCGACTTCACCCTGGTCCTGGCCACGGGCGGCGTGCCGCTGGGTGACGTGGGCCTGCTCGTGCGCCATCACGCCGGCCACTTCGCTTTCATTGCTCGCGGCCAGGATCAGGCCGGCGTTCATGCCGACATAGCCACCCGGCAGCGCGAAAGCGTTGATGCGCGGGTCGGCAATCATGAAGAAGCGGAAATCCGGCGGCTTCTCGGTACCGAAGGCGGCCAGCCGCCAGCCGAGCGTGCTCAGGTACTCGCCGACCTCGACGTCTTCCAGCACGTAGTTGAAGTAGTACAGCTCGGCCGCGACCTGCCGGCTGATCTCCTCTTCCTGGCGCGGCGAGATCGCCAGATCCGCCGGATTGCCGAGGTCGGGGAGGTCGATCGGCGCCTGCTGCGCCTGGCTGACGGCGGTGGCGAAGGCCAGCGTGGCGACGCCCAGCGAAAGAAGGGTTTTGCGCATGAAAGAACCGGGTGGGGGCGACGCGAAGTGTACGCTTGGACGCGCCGCCGCTCGTTAAGTTTCGGCGCCCGCAGCGAAAAGCGGCCGCCTTAAACGAGGCTGCAATGCTAGACTCCGCGCCGTCGAAAACCCCGCTGGGACAGCATGAACTGGGTGGATTACGCCTTCATCGGTACCGTCGTGTTCTCCATGCTGCTGGGCATCTGGCGCGGTCTCGTCCGCGAAGCGATCAGCCTTGCCGCGCTGATCGCCGCCTTCCTCGTCACCGGCCTGCACGCGCCCGACGTCGCCCATTGGCTCGACTCGGCCATCGACTCGCCGCTGGTGCGCGGCGTCACCGCCCACGTCCTCGTCTTCGTCGCCGTGCTGCTGGCCGGCGCGCTCGTCAACTGGTTGGCCTCGCACGTCGTCAAGGCGACCGGCCTGTCCGGATTCAACCGCATGCTGGGCGGCGGTTTCGGCTTTGCACGCGGCCTGCTGATCGTCACCGCCGTGGTGCTGCTGACCCAGGTCAGCGCGCTCGGCCGCGAGCCGGCTTTCCGGGCATCGCAGCTGCGTCCGAACCTGCTGCCGCTGGCTGACACCTTGCACGACGCGATTCCGCCGGCCTGGCTCGCCTGGCTGGCGGATGACGACACCCTGCATCACGAATCACACCCGGGCGCAGCCCCGGAAACCTGACTGGAGTCTTCTCATGTGCGGCATTGTCGGAATCGTTGCGAAAAGTCAGGTCAATCAGGAGATCTATGACGCCCTGACCATGCTCCAGCATCGTGGCCAGGATGCCGCGGGGATCATCACCAGTCACGGCGATCGCCTGTACCTGCACAAGGAGAACGGCCTGGTTCGGGACGTCTTCAGCAAGGACGAATACATGATCCGGCTGCGCGGGCCGATGGGCATCGGCCACGTGCGCTACCCGACCGCCGGCACCTCGACCTCGGCCGAGGCGCAGCCGTTCTATACCAACACGCCGTTTGGCGTGTCGCTGGCCCACAACGGCAACCTGACCAATGCCGACCAGCTCAAGCAGGAGCTGTTCGCCGAGGACCGCCGGCATCTCAACACCGACTCCGACTCGGAAGTGCTGCTCAACGTCTTCGCGCACGAGCTGATGATGATCGGCTCGCCCCGGGTCACCGCCGAGGACGTGTTCGACGCCGTCTCGCGCGTCCACGTGCGCGCCAAGGGCGCCTATGCAGTAGTGGCGATGATCAGCGGCTACGGCATCGTCGGCTTCCGCGATCCCAACGGCATCCGCCCGGTGGTCTACGGCCGGCGCGAAGGGCCGCATGGCTACGACTACATGATCGCCTCGGAATCGGTCGCGCTCGACGCCGCCGGCTTCGAGATGATCGCCGACATCGCCCCGGGCGAAGCGGTGTGGATCACCCTCGACGGCGAGATCCATGTCCGCCAGTGCGCGGTCAACCCGGTCTACACGCCGTGCATCTTCGAGCACGTCTACCTGGCCCGTCCCGACTCGGTGATGGACAAGATCTACGTCTACAAGGCGCGGCTGCGGATGGGCATCAAGCTCGCCGAAAAGATCCTGCGCGAGTGGCCGGATCACGACATCGACGTGGTGATCCCGATCCCGGATACCTCGCGGGTGGCCGGTGCCGAGCTGGCGGCGCGGCTGAACGTCAACTACCGCGAAGGCTTCATCAAGAACCGCTACATCGGCCGCACCTTCATCATGCCGGGGCAGGCGCAGCGCAAGAAGAGCGTTCGCCAGAAGCTGAACCCGATCAATGTCGAGTTCCGCGGCAAGAACGTGCTGCTGGTCGACGACTCGATCGTGCGCGGCACCACCAGCCAGGAAATCATCCAGATGGCGCGCGACGCCGGCGCCCGCAAGGTGTACTTCGCGTCGGCCGCGCCGCCGGTGCGCTACCCGAACGTCTACGGCATCGACATGCCCAGCGTCTCTGAACTGGTCGCCCATGGCCGTACCCATACGGAGCTGGAAACGCTGCTCGGTGCCGACCGGCTGATTTACCAGGATCTGGCCGACCTGATCGAAGCGGTCCGCCACAAGCACTCGAAGATCGAGAGCTTCGACTGCTCGGTGTTCACCGGCCAGTACGTGACCCAGGACATCGACGACAACTACCTGAACCAGCTGGAGCTGTTCCGCTCCGATTCCGCCAAGGAAGCGCGCCGCGTGCGGGCCGGCAACGTGGTGATCGAGCTGCACAACGCCCGCTGAACCGCCTCAGCGGTCGGACGTCGGTCCGTCCACACGCGCAGCGCGGCGCCGGTACTCGCCGGGCGACTGCTCGAACCAGCGCCGGAACGCGCGGTTGAAGCTGGCGGTGTCGCCGTAGCCGAGCTGCAGCGCCAGTTCGTCGATCTTCATCTCGGTGCCGTCGAGCAGCCGCGTGGCCAGCTGCCGGCGCTCGGCGTCGACCAGCTGCCGGAAGCTCGTGCCTTCCTCCTCCAGCCGCCGTCGCAGGCTGCGCGGCGCCATCGCCAGCTGGGGGGCGATGTCCTCGATCGACGCGGTCAGCCCGGCCGGCCCCAGCAGCAGCTGGCGCACCTGGCCGCTCAGGCCCAGCACCTGCCGCCGTTCCAGCTGCGCGCGGCACTGGTCATCCAGCAGACGGACCAGATGGGCGTCGTACATCGGCAAGGCGATCTCCGCGTCCTGCCGGCGCAGCACGATGGCATTTCGGGTCCTGCCGTAATGGGGAGCGATGCCGCACAGCGCCTCGATCCGCGCCGCGTGATCGGGTGCCGGCCCCTGGTATTCCAGACGATGTACGCGAATTCCCGACAGCCCCAGTTCGCGCATCAGGTTCACGCCTGTGGCGGTATCGCGTTCCAGCAGGAACTGGCGCAGGTGACGCGGGATCATGCCGGGGTCGGCACTGATGCCGAATTCGTCGTCATCGGCGAACGCGGTGAACGCGCAGTACGCGGTGCTCAGCGGCAGATAGCGGAGCGCCGACGTGAAGGCTTCGCGCAGGTTCCGGCTGGTGCGCAGCACGAACCCCCAGATCCCGAAGGTCGACACGTTGTACTGCAGGCCCAGCTCGAAACCCAGCGCCGGCACCTCCGGCAAGGCCAGCATCAGATTCTCGATCAGGCGCATTTCCTGCTCGCGATCAATGAGCATGTCGGGATCGTGCAGCGCCGATTCGGCGACCCCTGTGCCCAGCAGGCAGGTGTCGGCGTCGACGCCGTAACGAGCCGCGAAGTTGACCATCACCTGGGCGATGGCGACCGGATGCCGGACGGCTGAAGTCGCCGTTGTTCGATGATCGGAAGCACTTTCGTTCATGGGTCGAATGTCGTTTCAGGCCGGAAATGCACTGATGCAGGCCGCGAATGCGCTGTGGACCCGCGCGCGTCGTCGGTAGCATCGGGGGTGTTCCGTATCCATCCTGAAAAATCCATGAACCACGATCTTGCAGCACTGAACAGGGACGCCATCACCACGGCTCGCGAGTTCACCGGCGAATTCTCCTGGCCGACAGTTGCGCTCGTGCTGCTCGTCGTCACGGCGGTGGTCGCCAATATGGTCTTGTTCGCGACAGGGTATACGCCGTTCTGGGTCGCCGTTTCGGCATATGCGGCGTTGACCTACCTGTCGTACACGCCCTTGCACGAGGCGGCGCACGGCAACATCCACGGCGGCGACGATCGACTGAAGTGGGTGAACGATCTGTGCGGCTACCTGGTGGCACCGCTGATCATGATTCCGTACTCCACCCACACCGTCGAACACTTCACGCATCACCGCTACACCAACCAGCCGGACAAGGATCCGGACCACATGATCAACGGCATGCGCGAGGGACTGCTGGCCTTCATCGTGACCGGCTTCAAGTTCCTGTGGATCCAGAACACCTTCCTGTTTCGCGGCTACTGGGCAACGGCAACCCGGCGCGAAAAGGCGATCTTCTTCGCGGAAGTCGCGCTGGCGATCGGCTGGCGCGCCGTCTTCCTGCTGCTGGTGCCGACTGCCTCTGCAGCGGCGCTTCTGGCGATCGGCTACCTCGCAGGCGCCTTTTTCACCGTGTACTGGTTCGCCTATCGCCCGCACCTGCCGTACGAGGAATCCGCCCGTTATCGCACCACGTCCAGCCTGATCATGCCGGCATGGCTGAAGCCGCTGGAGTGGTTCTGGATGGGCCAGAACCTGCACTCGATCCACCATCTGTTCCCGCGCGTGCCGTTCTATCGCTACCACGCCCTGCACCGGCAGATCGAGCACGTCCTGCGGGCACACGGCACGCCGATCATCGGCCTCCTCAGCCGGCAGCCGGTGCCGCCTCGGACGCCGGCCGGCGGGCACCGCTAGACGCCGCAATCAGCCGGCGGCCGGCTCGCCGCCGCGCTTCTTCAGCCGGTATTCCATCTGGCCGCGCCGCAGGCCCAGCTGCCGCGCCGCAGCCGACAGATTGCCGCCAGACCGCTCCAGCGCCCGCTGCACCAGCAGCGCTTCGAGGTCGGCGAAGCTCTGCTGCGCGTCCAGCCATTGATCGGCCAGCTGCCGGTGGCGGCTGTCAGGCTCGCTGGACGGCGCGGTCTGTGCGGCGGCGCTCGGCACCAGTGTGCCGTTGACGTTCAGGTTGAACGAGGCGGCGCGCAGCTTCTCGCCGCCGGAAAACAGGTGCTGCACGTCGATGCCGCCGCCGTCCTCGGCCAGGATCACTGCGCGCTGCACCATGTTTTCCAGCTCCCGCACATTGCCGGGCCAGTGGTAGTCCCACAGCGCGTCGAAGGCGCGTGGCGTCAGTCCGCCGACGGTCTTGCCGAAGCGGCTGGCATAGCGTTCGATGAACAGCGACACCAGCAGCGGAATGTCCTCGCGCCGTTCGCGCAGCGGCGGAATCTCGATCGGAAAGACGTTCAGCCGGTAGAACAGGTCGGCCCGGAAGCGGCCGGCCTCGACTTCCGCACGCAGGTCGCAGTTGGCGGCCGCCACCAGGCGGACATCGACCTTCTGCACGCGGGTGGCACCGACCCTTTCGATCTCGTGTTCCTGGATCGCCCGCAGCAGCTTGCCCTGTGCCTGCAGCGACAGGCTGGAAATCTCGTCGAGAAACAGCGTGCCGCCGTCGGCGCGTTCGAAGCGGCCGGGGCGGGCGGCATCGGCGCCGGTGTAGGCGCCTTTCTCGACGCCGAACAGCTCGGCCTCGACCAGCTCCGGCGGGATCGCCGCGCAGTTGATCGACACCATCGGCCGCTCGGCCCTTGGGCTGATCGAATGCAGTGCCTTGGCGAAGCGTTCCTTGCCGACGCCGCTTTCACCCCGGAACAGCACCGTGGAATCGGTCGGCGCGACGCGCCGCACCAGGTGCGCGGCGGCATTGAATGCCGGCGAGGCGCCGACAAAGCCTTCGAAGCCCTGACCCAAGCCTGCCGCTGGCGTCGGCCGGTCCGATGCCGTTGCCGGCTTCACCGGCGCGCCGACGAAGCTGTGGATCTGCAGGAAGCCGGTGTCGCGGGCATCGAGATCTTCCCAGGCTGACAGCGGCTTGCCGATCACCCGGCAATGGCTGTGGCCCATCGCCACGCATTCGGTTTCCCGCCACAGGATCGGCACGCCGGTCACCGCCGTGCAGTAGCCGTTGGCGTAGCCGCACATGATCCAGCAGGCCGGTTCGCCGCTCAGGCCGATCTGCGCCAGATGGGCTTCGCCTTCCCATGGCGAGGCCCAGAGGAAATCGCCGGAGAACTCGCCCTGCGCCGGATCGAAGCGCATCGCGTCGATCGGCCGGGTGCTGACGAAGCCCTCGGTCTCGCGCAGCCTCGGGCCCAGCGCCAGCGCGTAGGCGATGTCGTCCGGGTCCAGCGCGCGGACCCGCTGGCCATCCTCAAAGCCCTGCCGGTAGCCGAGCCGGGTCAGCATTTCTCGGGTCCGGGCCAGGCCAAGTTGTTCGATCAGCTCGCGACGCATCTCGGCGAAGGAGTTGGCGTGCATCAGCAGCATCCGCTGCGCGAACAGCTGGATGTGGCCGGCTTCCGGCGAGAAACGCAGGTGCTCGGCCACCGTGCGGGTCAGGCGGTCGCTGTCGGCAGCGGCGCCGGCACGGTTGCGGGCACGCGGGTTGGGGCGGTCGTTGGGGGCGGGCATCATCGTGGCCGGCAAGGAGGTGAGCCGAGGCTATTTCCGTATTTGCCGAATCACAAGGCCGGCAAATTGCTGCAAATGACGAAGATTGTCCGTGCCGGATCGCCGACCGGCTGTCGAAATTAAAAAAAGAAAAGACAAATCAAAGTATTGAAAGGATATTCGGAACTTGGCAAAGCGCTTGCAACCTTAGGCACCAGACGTGCAAT
Organism: Gammaproteobacteria bacterium; assembly: GCA_026398815.1. Taxonomy (GTDB): domain Bacteria; phylum Pseudomonadota; class Gammaproteobacteria; order Nevskiales; family Nevskiaceae; genus Nevskia. The sequence continues at coordinate 176,191 of JAPLSA010000005.1, read as the reverse complement.
GACGCGTCATTTCAATAAACCGAGGAGATTCCGATCATGACAACCCCGTCCGCTGGCGCCCAAACCACCTCCGCCGACCATGGCCTGACCGCCTACGACGCCGTCGTCGTCGGCGCCGGTTTCGCCGGCATCTACGCGATGTACCGCCTGCAGAAGGAAGGCATGAAGGCGATCTGCTACGAGGCGGGCGAAGGTGTCGGCGGCACCTGGTACTGGAACCGCTACCCGGGCGCGGCCTGCGATTTCGAGAGCGTCGAGTACTCATACTCCTTCGACGAGCAGCTGCAGCAGGAATGGAAGTGGTCGACGCGGATGGCGCGCCAGCCGGAGATCAAGGCCTACCTCGATCACGTCACCGACCGCTACGACCTGCGCCGCGACATGCGCTTCGCGACCCGCGTGACGGCGGCGCATTTCGACGATGCGACGAGCCTGTGGACGGTCAGCACGGATCGCGGCGACCGGGTGACCGCGCGCCATGTGGTGATGGCCACCGGCTGCCTGTCGACGCCGAAGCCGATCGAATATCCCGGCGCCGACAGTTTCAAGGGCGAGATCCTGCGCACCGCGTTCTGGCCGAAGGAGCCGGTCGATTTCGCCGGCAAGCGCGTCGGCGTCATCGGCACCGGCTCGTCGGCGATCCAGGCGATCCCGATCATCGCCGAGCAGGCCAAGCACCTGACGGTGCTCCAGCGCACGCCGAACTTCAGCATCCCGGCCGGCAACGGGCCGCTGACCGAGGAGCAGGACCGCCTGCAGAAGCAGGCCTATGCCGACCTGCGTCGCCGCGAGTGGGATTCCGATGTCGGCATCTGCGCCAAGCTCGCGCCGGACACGCGCAAGGCGCTGGACTGCACGCCCGAGGAGCGCGAGGCCGAGTACGAGAAGCGCTGGGCCGCCGGCGGCCTGTATTTCTACTGCAGCTTCGTCGACCTGCTGGTCGACAAGGAGGCCAACCGGACCATCACCGAGTTCGCGCAGCGCAAGATCCGGGCGAAGGTGAAGGACCCGAAGGTAGCCGATCTGCTGGTGCCGAAGGACTATCCGTTCGGCGCCAAGCGCATCTGCGCGGACACCGGCTACTACGAAACCTTCAACCGCGACAACGTGACCCTGGTCGACGTGAAGGCGACGCCGATCCGCGAGATCGTGCCGGAAGGGCTCAAGATCGGCGACCAGGTCCACGAACTGGACATGCTGGTCTTCGCCACCGGCTTCGATGCGATGACCGGCACGCTGCTGAACATCGACATCGTCGGGCGCGGCGGCAAGCGCTTCAAGGACCACTGGGGCGATGGCCCGCGCAGCCTCTACGGCATCATGCCGTCGGGCTTCCCGAACCTGTACATCACCACCGGGCCCGGCAGCCCGTCGGTGCTCTACAACATGGTGCTCGGCAACGAGTACCACGTGGACTGGATCATGGGCTGCATCCGCCATCTGGAGCGCAACGGCAGCACGACCATCGAAGCCAAGCCCGAGCCCGAAATGCAGTGGCGCGAGACGGTCAATGCGATCGGCAAGATGACCCTGTTCGGCGAGGCCAGCTCCTGGTACATGGGCGACAACGTGCCGGGCAAGCCGCGCGTGGTCCTGCCGTATCTCGGCGGCTTCCGGTCGTACAAGAAGATCTGCGACGACGAGGCGGCCAGCGGCTATCCGAACTGCGTGGTCGCCTGAGCTGGCGCGGCCACGGGGCGGGCCTGATCCGTCCCGTGGCGGCTGGTGTTGTCGGCTGCGGTGTCAGCCGGGCCGGACCAGGTCGACCAGCTGCTCGGCGGCGCCGTCGCAGGCGGCCGACTGGGTACGGGCGATCAGCGGAATCGGCACGATGAACGCCGGCATGTATGACGTGCCGATGGCGCGGGTCGAGACCTTGCCGACGCTGGATCGCTGGTTGAGGTCCCAGACTTCCGCGCGGTAGGCCGATTCCTTGTCCCACATGCCGAAGCCGAAGCAGCCGGCGAAGCCGGGGCCGACGGCGCAGGACAGGCCGCCGCTGGAATCGGTGGTCTCGCTCTGGCCGTCGATCCAGATCATGTAGCGGACGCCGGCCGCGCGGATCTTCGCTTCGACGCCGGGCTGGTCGAGCAGCTTCGGCAGTGCGTCGGCATTCAGCGGCGCGGTGCGTGGCTCCAGCCACGGGTACAGCGCATCGACCAGCGCCTGTTCGTCCATCACCGGCAGGCCTTCGCGCTTCAGCGCGCTGGCCAGGCAGCCGTTGAAATCGGCCTCGGTCTCGCGGTCGCCATGCTGGCCGCGCGACAGGATCACCACCTGCTCGCCTTTGGCGATCTTGGCGACGCGCGTCGGCGCCTGCCGGTACTGCTCGACCTTGGCGCTGACGCAGCCGCCCAGCAGCAGGGCAGCGAACAGCACGCCGAACCGGTGATCACGGGGCACGGTTGCCTCCTGCCGCCGGTGGCGGCTTGCTGGAACTGGCGGGTGCCGCGCCCGGGCCGCGCAGCAGGGCGGCGATCCGGGCCCGATCGCGCAGCTCCAGCGCCAGCCCGGCGGCGCCGTCGCGCATCGCCTTGTTCAGCGCTTCGCCCATGCCTTCCTCGGCCGAGGCCAGACTCTTGTCGCGGCGCTTGCCATAGGCGGCGATCGGCCAGTCGGCGAGCTTGCGGCCGCCGCGATCGAACACCGCGACCGTGTACTTGATCCAGGCTTCGTAGAACTCGGTGCGCGACTGCGCCGGTGTCGAGAACTGCACGCTGTCGATCGATGGCCGGAACACCAGATCGGCGGTGCCGCCGCTGCTGCCGAAGCTGGCGAAGGCTGCCGCCAGCAGGTTCTTCATCCAGTCCACCGAGGCCGGGCCGATCGACAGCGTCCAGGCCTTGCCGGGCGGCGGCAGCTTTTCCTGGTGCACGTAGCGGCTGAACGCGCTGTCGGCATCCAGCGCGGCGCTGTAGGCCATCGGCTGCATTACCGGCTTCGGGAAGCGCGACGGCGTCTCGACCCGGTTCGGGCCGCAGCCGGCCAGCAGCAGCGCCGCCAGGCCGCTCAGCAGCCGCTTCGGGATCGGGTTCATTGCGAGGTCTGCAGGCCGACAAAGGTGCCGCCGTTTTCTTCCGCGAGAATACGCATCAGCGTGGCGAAACGGACGCCGCCGGCGGTGGCGCCATTGCTGCCGTACTGGGTCGGAAAGCCGATGCCATGGATGCGCACCTGCGGCCGGCCTTTCGCGTCACGCGGGTTGATGCGCCGCACGGTGCGCACCACTTCGTCGATCGAGCTGCCGGTGAAGTCATCGCCGAAGACGTAGATGCTGACCTTCTTGTCTGGCGCCGCGAACGCGCGGATCGCCGCCTCGATGCCTTCCACCGGGCTTGAATTGGAGAACGGCTGCCAGTTGCGCAGGCGTTCCAGCACGGTCTTGCGCAGCCCCGGCGTGTCCGGAATCCACTGGCGCGCATAGGTGGAATACATGTACTCGCCTTCGTCGCTCATCACCTGCATGCCCTTCACCTTCGGGTAGGCGTTCAGCGCCTCGTTCATCTTTTCGACCACGGTGCGCCAGGCGAACTGCTGCATCGAGCCGGAGGTGTCGATGACGAAGATGATGTATTCGCTGTCCACCGGGATGCCGGCGACTGCATCGCTGGCCACCCGACGCGGCTGCGCCGCCTGCAGCCGGCGCATTTCCTCGGTCAGCGTCTGGCGGGCAGTGGCCAGCCGTTCCTCGAGGGTCGTCGCCACCGTCTTGTCCTCCCGGACCTCGGTGGTCTTGTCCTGCATCGTGTCGGCGGTCAGCTTGAGGCTGGCCAGTTCGCGGCCGGCAGCGGCCTTGCCTTCCTGCGCGGCCGCCAGCCGGGCTTCGAGCGCATCCAGTTCGGCAGCGTTTTCCTCGGCGATCCGGTCCAGCTGTTCCTGCTTCGCTGCCAGCGTGACGGGCGTCTGTTCGGCGATCACCGGCTCTGCCGACTTGGTCAGCACCAGCAGGATGATCACCGCGCCGAAGCCGCAGCAGATGCAGTCCAGGAACGACATCCCCGATACCTCGACCTCGCGGCGGCGGCTCATGGCCAGTCCTTCGATGGCGCGAGATACGAACCGTCCGTGGCGCGGGCCAGCTGCCAGTACGCACCGGCAGCCTGCGGATCGCCTTCCATCGGCAGGAGAATGACGTTGACCGCCGATCCCTTCGGCAGGCGCCGTACCGCATCGTTGAAGTGTTCGAGCCGCTTGCGCGCGCTGACGGCGCCGGGTTTCACCGTTGCGCCCTGCGTCGGCAAGCCGTCCGTCAGCAGGAAGATCTGGTCGGCCGGCGCGCCCAGTGCTGCCACGGCGCCGAACGCGGCGTGCAGGCTGGTTCCGCCGGAAGGGACGATCGCGCGCAGCGACCGGGCGGCGTCATCAAGCTTGTCGCGGCTGACCGGCAGCCAGCCGCTGCCGGTGACCGGCTTCGCGGTCTCGTTGAAGGCGATCAGCTGAAACTGGCCGCCGCTGGGCAGCTGCGCGCTCAGCCAGTCGATCGCCGACAGCGCGCGCTTCCACTTCGCCGCGTTGCGCTGCGTTGCGTCGTCGAGGTTGCGAGTCCGAATGACGTCCAGAATCGTGTAGCCAAGCATGCTCGCCGAGGTGTCGACGACGATCGCGATCCGCCGGCCATGGACGGACAGGCCGCTGAGGTACTGGCGTGTGCCGTCTCCGGCAATCTCGCGCGAGGCATTGCCGGCAGCGGGCGGTGGCGTTTCGGCGGCCTGTGCGCGCAGCGCCTGCACCTTGGCATCAAGCGCAATCAGCTCCGCCTGCATCTGCTGTAGCCGCGTACGGCTCGCGGTCTGCTTGCCTTCGAGATCGGGCAAGGCGGCGGTTGCGGCCTGAATCTGCTCGCGCAGCCGCTCGGCTTCGCGACTGGCCGTCTTGGTGGCATTGATCACCGATTCGAGCGCGGCCCTCATGTTCAGCAGCTTCTGCCTGCCGTCGAGCACCTCCGCCTCGCGCGCGTCGATCTTCGCGATGAACGCCTCGTTGCCCCGCTGCGCCGTCTGCTTGCTGGCGTGGTTGACGATCATGAACATCAGGATCACGGCACCGAAACCGCAGCAGATGCAGTCGAGGAACGACAGGCCCTGCTCGGCCGGCATGCGCCGCTTGCGGCTCACGCAGAACGGTCTCGCACGTGGATCACCCGCAGCGCGCCGAGGGCCGTTTCGATCAGCTGGCCGGTGGCCAGCAGCGGCGCATCGGCGGGCAGTTGCCCATCGATGCGCAGTGCGCCGCCGACCAGCCGATGGCGGCCGTTGTCGACCCGCAGCCGCAGGCCAAGCAGCCCGGTTTCACCGTCGACCGCGCGCGACGGCAACGGGCTGGCGATGTCTCCGCTCAGCAGATGCGTCGGCTCCGGCACGCTGGCCACGGCTGCGGTGGGGGTCGCTTCGACGAGCGCCGGCACTTGCGCCGGCAGCCGCGTGACGAAGGGCAGTGCCTCGCCTTCGACGCGGATGCGCTCGGCATGGCGCAGCGCGCCGCGGGCCGGCGCCAGCGCATCGAGCGGCTGAGGACGCACGCCGCAGGCGGCTGCGATCGCCACGGCGAGGCCGGGCACCGCCGCCGCGCGGGCGCTGAGCAGCACGGTGGTCCGGGCCGCGTCGGTCATGGCCGCGGCAACGCCGGATGCAAGCAGGCCTGACAGCGCTGCCAACGCGCCGTTCAGCGCGTCGGCCGGCAGGCTGGCGCGATGGCTGCGCAGCCCGGCCGGCAGCTCCAGCGTGACCGCCACGCCACGGCCGAACTGCGCCAGCCAGTTCGGCAGCCGGTCGTACAGGGCTTGCTCGGTGGCGGCGCTGTGCAGCGGATCGAAGCGGGTCTGGCGCACGAAGGCCTCGGCGATCACCCCGGCGCAGGCGTCCCATACCGCGAGCAGGCCCGGCTTGGAGAGATCTTCTCCGCCACTGCGGTCGATCTCGGTACCGGCGCGCATCCGGGTCAGCCACCAGCGATGCAGCTGCACGTCGAGGTGCAGCACCGTCGGCTTCACGTCGACGGTGCTGGCTGCGGCGACGGCGGCATCGACCAGCCCCACCGCATCGAGCTTCGCTGCCCGCGCCAGCGCCAGCAGCAGGCTCAGCTGCGCCGAGTCGAAGCTCGACGGCACGATCAGCAGCAGCTTGCCGTCGGCTCCGGCAGCCTGCAGCGCCGACAGCTGCGCCCAGGCCAGATCGGCGTGGCTGCGCGCCTCTCCGAACGGGCTGTCGAGCGGCGCCTGGTCGAGCTGGTACCAGTAGCGGAACCGGGTCTTGCGCGGCTGGGCGCGGAACTGCTGGCGTGCTGCTTCGCCCAGCAGCAGTCGGCGACCCTCGGCGAATGCGAAGCCGGGGCTCGTGACGTGGACGCGCTCGGCATCGGCCAGGGTCAGCGCAGCGTCGTTGAATTCGAGCACGCGCATGGTCACGGCACCTGCAGGTGCTGGATCAGCTTGCGCTCGCAGTAGGCGCGGGTGTCGAGCGTCAGCCGCTCCTGGATCAGCTGCAGCTGGTAGAGCATGAACATCAGCACGATCGACAGCAGCAGCGCGATCAGCGTCGAGTTGAACGCGACACCGAGCGCTTCGGTGACGCCGGCGATATCGCCTTCGACGGCCTTGTGCGCCTGCGACAGCGCATCGCCGATGCCGCGCACGGTGCCGATGAAGCCGATCGAGGGAATCGCCCAGGCGATGTAGCGGACCATCGACAGCTCGGAATCCAGCCGGTCGCCGCGCGCATCGCAGACGCTGTCGACTGCCGAGGAGACGTCCTGGATGCTGCGCGTCGAGCGGAAGCGGCCAAGTGCGGTCAGCAGTGCCTGCGGCAGCAGCCGTTCGCGATCGGCCGGCGGCAGCGCCTCCAGCGCGCGGGCGTACTGGCGGGCGTCCTCGGGGAGGATGCTCTGGCCTTCGGCGAGTTCGAGCAGGTCGGCTTCGAACATCCGCTGCTCGGCCACGGCGAGCTTCGCCTTCCAGCCCATGATGGCGATGCCCCAGAGCGTCAGGATCACTTCGGATTCCTGCTCCCAGTCCTTGAGGATCACCCACAGCGACGATTCGATGACCGCTGCCGGATCGGCCTTGATCGCCGCCGCTTGCGCCAGCAGGATCGCCGTCGCATTCGGCCGCACCACGCCGGCATAGAACGCGTGGACCACCACGATGATCAGCAGCAGCGACAGCAGCTGGTAGACGAATTCGGCAGGAAAGCTGCGTTTCATGGAGGGCTCGGGGTTCGGATTCAGATGTCGCCGGGGAAATCGACGGCCGCATCGGCGGACACGTCGACGCTGGGTCGGGCGCCGCCTGCCGGCTGCGTTGGCGTTGGTGCTGGTGACGTGGCCGGGCCGGGAGCCGGCGCGGGAGCTGCCGGTGCTTCCTGTGCGGTCACGGCGCGCGCCGCGCCGACCATCACCGCAGCCGTGAGGCCGATCATCACCAGCCGGCCGAGATCGGCGCGCTGCTGCCGGCGGAAATCGCTTTTTGTTCTATTCGACATAACGGGCCACCCTGAAGCCCAGGTCGTCGCGCGGCTCGCGCGCGTGGTCGCGCCAGGCCAGCCGCAGTTCGGTGATCCGGCCATGCCGCCAGCTGGAGCCGCGCACCACGTGCTCGGCGCCGCCGGCCGGGCCGAACGGGTCGCTGACGGCGGCCATCGACGGCACGATCGCGCCGTCGTAGCGGTCGTGCACCCACTCGGACACGTTGCCGCCGAGGTCGTACAGGCCCGGTGCGATCGCCAGCCCCTTGCCGACCGGTGCGGTCGCGGCATGGCCGTCGTCGTAGCCGTCGAGGATCTGGTTGACCAGCGTGCCGGCGCGGGCGTCGGCGAAGTTGCCGCTGTCCGGCGGCGGCGGCATCGCATTGCCCCAGGGATAGCGGCGCGGTGCGCCGTCGCCGTGGAAGCGCGCCGCCCATTCCCATTCCGCTTCGCTCGGCAGCCGGTAGCCGGTGGTCAGCGGCTGCACCAGGCTGCCGTCGGCGTTGTAGGCAGCCGGCAGGCCGTCCTTGCCGCTGAGCCAGTTGCAGAACGCCATCGCGTCGTCCCAGCTGACCCGCACCACCGGATAGCCTTCGTTGTCGAGCGAGGCGCGCGCGACGATGCCGGAGCTGTGGCCGCTGCGGAACTGCCGGAACTGGGCGTTGGTGATCTCGGTGGTCGCCAGGTAGTACGGCCGGGTCAGCCGGACCGGGTGCTGCACCTCGTTGGCCTGCCGGCCCTGGTCCGAGCGCGGCGTGCCCATCGTGAAGCTGCCGGGCGCGATCTTGCGCAGCCGCAGCCCCAGCGTGGCGCTGCTGATCAGCGCCGGATTGGCCGCCGCCTTCAGCTCGGCCTCGCTCTGCAGCACGATGTCGAGCTTCTGGTCGACGCCGCGCCGCACCGTGATGTCGCCGCCGTACGGCCGGAAGCCGGGCTTGGCGGCTTCGATGCGGTGCGTGGTCGCCGCCAGTTCCAGCCGGCCGTCGCCCAGCGGCCGGGTTTCGCCGTCGATGCGCAGCACCGCGTCGGCCGGCGTCAGGCTCAGCTTCAGCACGCCGAGGATCGGCGTCAGTTTCAGCGCCAGCGTTTTCCGTTCCTCGGCCGCCAGGGTCAGGCGGGCCTCGGCGTTCTCGTGGCCGTCGCGGCTCAGCACCAGCGCGTGCGGCGTGCCCGGCGTCAGGCTCAGGGCCAGCGGCGTGCGGCCGCGGAAGGCGCCATCGACGGTCACCGAGGCGCCGTCCGGCGTGCTGCTCAGCTGCACCGTGGCATCGGCGGATTCCAGCAGCACCTCGGGCAGCGTCTGCGGCTGGTTGGCGACCACCTGCACCGGCAGCCGGCGCGGCTTGTAGCCGGGCAGGCGGAATTCCAGCTCGACCGCGCCGGCGCCGAGTTCCAGCGTGGCCGGCGTCTTGCCCTGCGGCTGGCCGGCGATGCTGACCTCGGCGCCGGCCGGACGCGACGACACCACGATCGGCGCCCAGCCGGGCTTCAGCTCGACCGTCAGCGTCTGCAGCTTGCCGAGGCCCTCGATGTCGACCTCGATCTGCTGCGGCTGGTGACGCGGCGCGGTCAGGCTCAGCTGATGCTTGCCAGCCGGCAGTTCCAGCGCCTCCTGCGGTGTGCTGCCGGCGGGCTGGCCGTCGACGCTGATCGCCGCCACCGGCGTCGACACCAGCTTCAGCCGGCCCGGCAGCTTGGCCATCGTGAACGCGGCCTGGCTGCTGTCGTCGGCGATCGTCAGCTCGCTGTCGAGCGGCTGGTAGCCGTCCTTCTCCGCGTGCAACCGGTACTGGCCGCTGCGCAGCAGGAAGTGACCGCCGAAATGCAGCGACAGGCCGCCGGTGATTGCCAGCCGGTCCGGCTGCGGCTCGACCTGGATGGTCACTGCGCGGGCGGTCAGCAGGAACCAGCCAACCGGCAGCAGCAGCGCCACCGCCACGGCGATCAGCCGCCAGGCGGACCCGCGCGGCCCGCGCGGCGCGCCGGGGCTGGCGCTGCCGAGGCTGCCGGGCGGACGGTAGTCGGCCGGCTGGATCAGCGCGTCGCGGTCAGGGCTCACAGTTTTTCCTCGCAGCGGATCAGCACCGGCGACGGAGCGGGCTCGGCGCCGACCTCGAACTCCACCCGCACGTCGACATAGCCGGGCCGGGCCCCGACCGCCGTGTAGCGGCCGGGCCGCAGCTGCAGCTGCTTGTCCTTGAAACGACCCTGCGGGCCGACCTTGTAGACGGTGACCTCGGTGCGCTCGTCCGACTGCAGGCGGACCGCCACCGGCGTCGCGGCCTCGCGCAGCAGCCGGTCGAGCGTGGCGATCTGCTGCAGCAGCACCGGTCCCGGCGTCGCGATCGCCCGGGCGCTGGCCAGGCCCTGGCTGGCGTCGGCCTGCACGGCTTCGCTGGCCAGCCGCGCCGGTTGCGCGATCCAGGCCTCGAGCCGTGCCGCCAGCGCCGCCCGTGGCCGGGCTGCGGCCAGGCCGGCCTGGGCAGCGACGAGGCTGGGATCGAGCGCCAGCGCCGCCTCGTGATGGCGCGCGGCGTCGGCCCAGTTCTCGGCCCGCGCGGCAGCGGCGGCCTGCGCTTCGAGCGCCGCCAGCTGCTGTTCGCGGCGGGCACGGGCCAGGCGGGCGCGGGCATCGGCCACGCCGGCGTCGCCCGGCCGCTGGCTGGCAGCGGCCTGCAGGGCCTGCTCGGCCGCATCGAGCTGGCCGCCATCGAGTGCGGCCAGCGCAGCAGCCATCGATTTCCCGAAGCGGGCGCTGGCGGCAGCGGCGTCCAGCCGAGCCAGCCCGCTGCGGGCGGCGTCGGTGTCCGGGTCGAGCTTCAGCGCTTCGCGCCAGGCCGTGCCGGCGGCGGCCAGATCGCCGCGCGCCTCGGCGCTGGCGGCCTTCTGCAACTGCGCCTGGACCTCCGGGAAGCGGCTGACGCGGGTCTGGCCACGGCGGGCCTCGGCATCGCCCGGGCTGATCGCCAGGGCCAGGTCGAAAGCCGCTGCCGCCGGTTCCAGCGCGCCGCTGGCCAGGGCCGCATAGCCGTTGGCGATCGCCGCCTTGAGCTGGCGCGGACGTTCGGCGTCGAGTGCGGCCACGGCGCTGCTGGCTGCGCGGTAGCGTTCGACCGCGGTGCGGAAGTCGCGGCCATCGAAGGCCGCCTTGGCGGTGCCGACTTCGGCCTCGGCGGCGGCGAAGGCGGCAGTGGCCCAGCGTGGCGCGGCGGCCGCGCGCAGCGCTTCGAGCTGCGGCGCCAGCTGGGCGGCCAGGGTCTGCGATTCGGCGCGGGCGCGCAGCAGCGCTTCGTCATCCCAGATGGGCGTGGCGCTGGCTGGCGCAGCTGCTGCCGCTGGGCTGGCGACAGCTGGCGCCGGCGGCGGCGGTTTCACGGCCTCGGCTGCATCGACAGCCGCCGGTGCCGGTGCGGCCGGGCCGCTGGCGTCGAGCAGCGCCGGCAGGCCGATCAGCAGCACCGCAGCCAGCAGCAGGATCAGGCCGGCGGCGATCAGCAGGCTGCGGGGGGTGATGCCGTTGCGCGACGGCAGCGGTCCGGCGGCGAGCGGTGCCGTGTTCAGATCGGCGGGGGCAATGCGCTCGAAGCCGTCGCCGGGGCGGGCAGGGCCGGAATCAGGATCACGCATCGTGCCGTTCAGGAGCCCTTGGACGTGCCTTTGGCCGCCGGCTTCGGCGCGGCGGCCGGCAGACCGGTCTCGATCGTGTACAGCTCGCGCAGCTGCTCGCGCCACTGGCCGTACTGCTCCTCGGCCGAGCCGCTGAGCTTGACGGTCTTGCCGTCCAGATCGACGTTCTGCGTCTGCACTTCGGTGCCGAGCGAACTGTTCAGCTCCTTCAGCGCCTCGGCGTGGATCTTCTTCTCGGAGCCCTTGTCCATGCCGCTCTTGAAACCGTAGATGCCGCCGATGACGCCGAGCTGGCCGAGCGTCGCGGTGCCGCCATTGGTGGCAGTGGTCGCCGCGTAGATGCCGCCGACCACGGCCGCAGCGCCGAGAATCTTGCGGGTGATTTCCTGGTTGCGCAGCTCGCGGTAGGCCTGGGCCTCGCGGTAGCTGGACTTGCGCCACTCCTGGTAGCTCTTGCCGATGTTCTGGCTGAACGCGCCGTAGTGCTGGTCGAGCGTGTCGATCAGCAGCTCGTCGCGGCTGCGGATCTGGTCGATGCGGGCCAGGAACGGATCACCTTCCGGCGGCAGCCGCGCCACCGAATAGCGGCCGCTGCCGTCGGTCTTCAGATACTCGCCGAAGCGCGCCGGCGCGAGATCGGCCGCGAAGCGCAGCTCCGACACCCGGTTGATCTCCTTGAGCTTCGCCGCGTTCAGCGACTTGCGCTGCTGCAGCAGGTCGTTGGCGATGCGGCTGTAGAGATCCTGGAACGGATCGCTGCCGGCCGGCAGCTTCTCGGTGTAGGCGTATTCGGCAGCGGTTTCCTCGTAGGTCCGGTCGAGCCACTTGCGACCGGTGGCGTCGCTGGCCTCGACGGCGACCTTCAGCGTTTCGCCGTCGCTGGCCAGGATCTTGCCCTTGATCGTCAGATCGGCGCCGGGGCTGGCCGCCGGCACCACCCGCGTCGCGCCCCAGTAGCCGGTGTCCTGCAGCGTCTGCCGCAGCGTGTGGGCGATGTACTTCGACTCCGCCTCGCGCACGGCCGGCGAGATGTTCTGCGCTTCCTGCTCCTTCATGGTGTCCGGCACGCCGGGCTCGAACGGCAGGATCGCCACTTCCAGCAGCTGCTCCTGCGGCAGTTCGACGGCGGCCGTCTCGACCTTGACGTTGTTGATCTTCTTCACCGTCTGGGTCACGCAGCCGCCCAGCAGCAGCACTGCGAACAGCAGGCCCGGCGCGGTGAGGCGGGGCGGCATCGGCCGTGGCTTCATGGCGGTCATTGCTTCTTCTTGTAGTCGCGATATTCCTTCCACAACCGCTCACGCAGCGCCGGGTCGGTTTCCCGTTCAGCGGCTTCGCGCAGCTGCCGGGCCACGACATCGTCGTCGCGGCCATCGGAGATGTCTTTCGGCGTCGGCAGGTCCGGCCGGTTGCCGCGTGAGGCGCGACCGCTGCCATCGCCACCCGGCGGCGGTGGCGGCGCATTTTCATCGCCTTCGCTGCCGATCGCCCCGCCGGCCGGCGCAGCGCCGCCGGGCAGGCCGCCGGCGCCACCGGCACCGGAATCCCCGCCGCCACCGCCACCACCGGCGCTGGTGCGCGCGGCCGCCGCGGCCTCGCGGGCCGCTTCCAGCGCCACCTGCTCGCGCGCCAGGCGGGCATCGAAGGCTTCGAGCGACTGGTCGATCTGGCGATTCACGGCAGCGCGCCGTTCGGCGTCGGTCATCGCGCCGCCGGCGCTGCCTGCGCCGGCCGGCGGCGGCGGTGGCGGACCGCCGGCTGCGGCCGGGGCGGCCGAAGCCGCTGGCTTTGCCGACGACGCTGCCGGCGGTGGAGGCGGCGGTGCGGCCTGGGCCGCTGTTGCTGCCGGCTTGGCGGGCGCCGCGGGTGGTTTGGCCGGGCTGGCCGTTTTCTGCGTCGGCGCGGGCGGCGGCGGGTCCTGCTTGGCGGCCGGCTCCGGTGGCTGCGCTGCCGGCGGCGTCGGCGGCGGTTGCTGCTTCTGCTGCGGGGTCGGCGGCGTGGGTGGCGTCGGCTGCTGCGGCGGCGTCACGCAGGCGCTCAGCAGCAACGCGGCCAGCAGCGGCGACAACCGGCGCGTCATCGGCATTCGGGAAGGGAACGTGGGCATGTCGGGGCGGTTCCTCGGACGCCGATTGGACGGCGGCAGCAGGCGCGAGTTCAGTTTACGACGATGGCCGGAACAGGTGGCGATAGCGAACATCGGCGCGGCTTTCGCTGCGCTCCTGGCCCAGCGCCGGACGGAAGCTCATGCGCCCGAGCAAGCGCCGCAGCGTGGTGGCCAGCGCCTTGCCGGCGGCATCGCCGGCAGGGGCTTGTTCGACCACCGCGATGTCCGCTACCCGGCCGCGATCGGTGACCGTGAACGCCACTTCCAGCCGGCCGACTGCGTCGATGCCGGCCTGCTGCGGCCAGTCGCCCGGCCATTCCAGCGGTTCCGGCTGGGCCAGCCGGCGGGCCGACGAGGCATCGATCGTGCGCGCCTGCTGCCAGGCCAGCACGGCGCGCTTGCGGTCGCCCTGCACCCAGTGCACGTCGCCGACGCGGATCAGCATCTGGCCGCGCTCCAGCGCGCTGAGCTGCGGCTCGTGCTTGCGGATCAGGCGCAGCGCCTGGTTCAGCGGCTGCTCGGTGCTCTGCAGGACGGTGCCGTTGCGGGTCTGGATCGTCACCGGCCGCTCGCGGAGGTTGTCGACCACCACGGCATAGGCCAGCGCCTCGTCGAGCAGCGCCGGCACCAGCCGGATGTCGTCGCGGCCGAACACCCGACTGAGGATGTCGAGCCGGTAGGCCTGCACCTGCAGCGCCTCGCGAGGCCGGCTGGTGCTGCTGTACCAGTCGGCCAGCACCTGAGCGGCTTCGGCGCGCTCGATCGAGGCGTCGCCGTACAGGCGTTCGGCCAGCTCGATGCGGCGCAGCTGGAAGCCGTCGGCCAGATCGAGCCGGCTGCGGCTGCGGGCGGTCAGCGTCATCGCGTCCAGATAGCCGACCTGGTCCTGGGTGTGCAGGCCGGCGTTGATGCGCCGCTGCTGCAGCGCCGCCGCGAAGGCGCGCTCGGCGTCGGCCGGATTGCCGGCCGCCAGCAGGCTCGTGCCGAGTCCGTACCACGCGGTTTCCAGTTGCGGCGCCCGCAGCCCGCCGATCGCCGAGGCTTCGTCGATCACCGCCGTGAACTGCTCGCCGGTCAGCTGCACTTCGCCGCTTTCAAGGCTGACCACGGCCCGGTTCAGACGGGCGTCGACGCTGCGCGGATCGCGCTCGCCATGGCTCCGGGTGGTGGCGTCGACAGCCGTCGCCGCCAGCGCCCGGGCGTCGTCGAGCCGGCCGGCGGCAAACGCCTGCTGCAGCGCCGGGTACGTTGCGGCGGCAACGGAATCGGCCTGCGGCGCACGCAGCGCCACTTTCGGCAGCTGGGTGCGCAGTTTCGGCGGGTCGATCACCAGCGGCGGGCTGGCTGGCGTCCTGGCCTGCTCGGCGGCAGGCTCGGCCGCCTGGGCCGCCGGCCGGGCCAGGACCAGCAGCGCCAGCAGGGCGAACGCGATCCGCTGCAGCCGCCGCGGCCGGCGGCAGTGATCGGGGCGCAACGGAAGCGGGCGAGGGTTCATGGTGGTGGCGATGGTAGCGATCGGGCGCGACGGCCGCGCAGCAGTGCGCGCATCCAGCCGGTCGATACGGCCGGGCTGCCGCTGCGGATGACCGAGCGGCCTCGCAGGACAGGCCGGTGGCAGCTGCACGCCTGCCAGGGCGGCAACGCGGCTACCATCCTGCACCCGTTCCAGCCCCCATCGTTCATGGCACTCAAGGCCACCATCTTCAAGGCGCAGCTGCAGGTTGCCGACATGGATCGCGACTACTACGCCGAGCACGCGCTGACCGTGGCCCGGCATCCGTCCGAAACAGACGAACGGATGATGGTGCGGCTGCTGGTGTTCGCGCTGCACGCCCACGAGCGGCTGCAGCTCGGCAAGGGCCTGAGCGATCCGGACGAGCCGGACCTGTGGCGCAAGGACCTGACCGGCCAGATCGAGCAGTGGATCGAGCTGGGCCAGCCGGACGAGAAGGCGGTGATCCGCGCCTGCGGCCGCGCTGGCGAAGTGTTCGTCTACGGCTACCAGCGGGCGGTCGAGCCCTGGTGGCAGCTGGCCGAGCCGAAACTGGCGCGCGCCCGCAACCTGCAGGTGCGGCGGATCATCGTCGGCGGCGAGGTCGCGCTGGCCGCGCTGGCGCAGCGGACCATGCAGCTGCACTGCACGATCCAGGACGGCCAGCTGTGGCTCGGCGACGGCGAACGGACCGCCGCCGTCGAGCTGCAGACGCTGCGCTGAACGGCCGCGTCGGCAATGCGCGGCGGCCTGCTGCCGGCGATCGCCGCATGCTGGATCTGGGGCTTCGCATTCGTCGGCCCGCTGCTGCTGCCGGACTGGCCGGCGCTGGCGGTGGTGGCCGGTCGCTACATCAGCTACGGGCTGGCCTCGCTGCTGACCCTGGCGCTGCTGGCGCGAGCGCCGACGGCGACGCCAGTTCCGCCGCGTGCCTGGCGTGATGCCCTGCTGCTGACGCTGTCCGGCAACCTGCTGTACTACGCGCTGCTCAGCGTGGCGGTGCGCAACGCCGGCTATGTGATGCCGACGCTGATCATCGGCCTGCTGCCCGTCACCGTGTCGCTGGCCGGGCGGCTGCGCCACCGGCAGCGGCCGAGCCCGCGCTATGTCGCGGCGCTGAGCCTGATCCTGGCCGGGCTGTGGCTGGCGCAGCCACCAGCGATAGACGCGGACAGCCCCGGCAGCAGCGCTGCGTTCCGCATCGGCATCGTCTGCGCCATCGGCGCGCTGCTGCTGTGGACCGCCTACGGCGTGCTTAACGGCGAGCGGATGCGCGCGCATCCCGGCATCGGCGGGCTGCAGTGGTCGGCGCTGCAGGGCACGGCGGCGCTGCCGTTCGCGCTACTGCTGTTTGCCGCCGCCGCGCCGTCGCAGCCCTGGGCACGGCCCGACTGGGCGCGGTTTGTGGCGGTCGGCCTGTTCCTCGGGCTGGCGGCCTCCTGGGTCGCGAACGCGCTGTGGAATCGCGCCAGCGCCCGGCTGGAGCCCTCGCTGCTTGGCCAGATGATCGTCTTCGAAACCATCGCCGGCATCGTCTACGGCGCGCTGTGGTCCGGCGTCGCGCCGCCGGCAGCGGTGGTCGCCGGCACGGCGCTGCTGGTGGCCGGCGTCATCGTGGCATTGAGCGAACGGCCGCCGCCGGTCACGCTGTCGGCATCCTGATCCTTGCTCTCTGCCATGACCCGCGATGCCTTCGATGCCCTGGTGATCGGTGCCGGCCACAACGGCCTGGTCTGTGCCGCGACGCTGGCGGCGGCTGGCAAGCGGGTGCTGGTGCTGGAACGGCATCACCGGCCGGGCGGTGCGGCAGTGACCGAGGACATCATTCCCGGCTATCGCGCGTCGACCGCTTCCTACCTGGTCAGCCTGCTGCTGCCGGAAGTCGTGCAGGAACTGGAACTGGCCCGGTACGGCTACCGAGTGCTGAACCGCAACCCGTCCAGCTTCACGCCGCTGCCCGATGGCCGATCCCTGCTGATGGGCCCGGACGAGGCGCTGAACCATCGCGAGATCGCCAAGTTCTCGGCGCGCGACGCGGTGGCCTATCCGAAGTACGAGGCCTGGCTGACCCGGGTCGCCGAGCGCATCGAACCGCTGCTGACCGAGCCGCCGGCCGACCTGCTGCCGCTGCCGGTTTCGTGGCGAACGCGCAGTTGGCGGATGCGCTTCCGCGAACTGCGACGCGGCGGTCGGCTGTACCGGGCAATCCGCGCGCTGGGCGATGAACTGCCGCAGACCATCGAACTGCTGACCGGCGCCGCGCGGCCGATCCTCGACCGCTGGTTCGAGTCCGAGGTGCTGAAAGCGACCCTGGCGACCGACGCGGTGATCGGTGCCCAGCAGCCGATTTCGGCGCCCGGCACTGGCTATGTGCTGCTGCATCACGTGATGGGCACGGCCGGCGGCGCCCGCGGCGTCTGGGGTTATGTCGAAGGTGGCATGGGCGCGATCACCGAGGCGATGGCCGCCTGCTGCCGCGCGCGCGGCGTCGAACTCCGCTGCCGCGCCGAGGTCGCCGAGATCCTCGTCGAAGGCGGGCGCGCGGCCGGCGTGCGGCTGGACAGCGGCGAGGTCATCCGCGCCGGCACGGTGATTTCCAACGCCACCCCGGAGATCACCTTCCGCCGGCTGCTGCCGGATGCCGGAAGCCTGCCGGCCGCGTTCCGCGCGGCGGTGGAACGGATCGACTACAGCAGCGCCTCGATGAAGATCAACCTGGCGGTCTCCGAGCTGCCGGATTTCACCGCGCTGCCGGGACGGGCGGAGATCGGCCCGCAGCATCGCGGCACCATCCACATCAGCCCGACGCTCGAATACCTCGAAGCGGCCTATGACGATGCCCGGCGCGGCCTGCCGTCGCGCGAGCCGATCCTGGAGCTGACCATCCCGTCCTCGGTCGACCAGACCCTGGCACCGGCCGGCCACCACATCGTGCAGATGTTCATCCAGTACGCGCCCTACCGGCCTGCCGACGGCCTGGACTGGGACACGCTGCGCGAGCCGTTCGCCGACCGCTGCATCGCCGCCGTCAACCAGTACGCCCCGAACTTCGCCGCCTCGATCCTCGGTCGCCAGGTGCTGACGCCGCTCGACCTGGAACGCCGCTTCGCCCTGACCGGCGGCAACATCTTCCACGGCGCGATGGCCCTGCATCAGCTGTTCTCGATGCGCCCGATCGCCGGCTGGGCCGACTACCGGACCCCGCTGGCCGGGCTCTACCTCTGCGGCGCCGGCTGCCATCCCGGCGGCGGCGTCACCGGCGCGCCGGGACGCAACGCCGCGCGCGAGGTATTGCGGGGCGGCTGAGTCGTGGGCTGCTTCGGCAGGCCCTGGTGTCGATGCCAGCGAGCCGAATCGCTTCGCAGATGCACGCGCACGCGGCGGGCCGGGCATCAATCCGCTGCCGTTCAGGTCCGAATGTCGACCGCTCGTCCCATTCGTCTGACGACTCCTACCGCCTCTACTTCAGTCGTCAAGAAAGCTGGAGGACAGCCGTAACAAGGACACGTCGAACGTCGAGATAGTCCGGAACGTGATCACCTCAGTGAGCGCGTTCAAGCGGCGGGTGGCGATTCCGAAGGGAGCTGTACGGAGTCGCTTCGCAGCCTATCAAGACCTAAGACCTGATCCTTTTTTCGGATTAGCGCTTCGGTCAGGACTCCCTACCTGTCCGTTCGCAACCCCGGGGAAAGCTTGCCTAACGGCGACTTTTTTCCAATCGGACGTCCACCAACATGAGCCCCCTGCGTAATGTTGTCCTTGCGACAACGCTGTCTGCCGTTCCATTCATCGCCTTCTCGGCGCCCCCTGCCTGCAAATCCACCGATGCGCAATGCATCGCGAATGCACCCGTCAACACGCCCCAAACGAGCAAACCACGAACGGTATCCATCGGCGTCGTCAGTGGATTGATGCCAGTCAAGATCTCAGTGGATCGCGGCGAGTACAAGATCAACTCCGGCGCCTTCACGTCGACGCCCGGGACCATTCGCAACAAGGATACCTTGACCGTCAGGGTCGCAGCCGCCAACTCGCCCGGTACCGAAGTGGCACAGACGGTGAAGATCGCCGGTCTTCCGGACCAGGTGTTCCGCGTGATCACCGCAGGCACTGCCAGCACCGCACCGCCGGTGTCGCCGACGAGCCCGACACAGCCGCGCACCTTCATTCGCTGGAGCAGCTACGGCAAGCTGACACTGCCCGTGGACGCCGATGGAAAGAACGGCGCTGACGAGATTCCGTCGACCGCGCTGGATACTTACTCGTCGATCTACTTCTATGGCACTTCCGCAGGCCAGAAGACGGCAGGTGGCTACGTTGCTGCCAATGGTGAAACGGTGTTCTGGGCGCCGGTGAACGGTGGCGGTCTCACGCCGAGTGCCAAGTTCGTCAGGTCGGAGATGCGCGAACAGTGGGCGAATGGCAACTCGGTGAACTGGTCGATGGTCGGCGTTCACACGCAGTCCGGACGCTTGAAGGTGACGCAGCTGCCGAAGCCGAAAGTGGCCGGCGGCCGGGTCGGGACGGTGTTCGCACAGCTCCACAGCAACAACAACTCGCCTCCAGTCAAGCTGGCCTTTATCAGCACCGGATCGGGCACCTATGCCTACGGTACCTACAACAACACCACGGAAGCCGGGAATGGTGTCGCCAGTGCCGTCAAGATTCCGGTCGCGATCGGTCAGTCATTGACCTACGAGATCACGATGAACAATGGAATCGTGACCTCGAAGATCAATGACCAGGTCATCGATACCCGCGATCTCAGACAGCAGTGGGCGGGTCAGACCTTCTACTTCAAGGCCGGAAACTACGTGCAGAACGGGACCGACACGGCGACGGGTGCTGCGGAAGTGGTGTATTCCTCGATCAGCTCATCGCACAACTAGAGGAGTGAGTCACAACTATCGTCGACCGGAATCGGCCGATGCATCATCAAGGCGGCGAAGTGGATTTCGGCGAATCTTGAGACGATAGCCAGCGCATAGCAGAGGTTTGTCAACTCATCCGGCTTCACCGTCGATGCTCGTCTGCCGTGAGCAGCCGATGGTGGAAGCCGGATGAGTCGTGGCAACGCGAGGTGGCGCAGCGAGGCAGGCAGGCGCTTTCTTCGGAAACAAATGCGAGATCTAACTTGAATGCGGGGGAGCGCAGGCGGGAGCCTCGCGTTCTCGATGCATCGTGATGGCAGCAGCTTCGCTGCCCATTCTTTGGCTTCCTCCGGCCGTCACCAGCCCTGTCGTGCTTTGTCCGGATGCAGCCTGTTTCGCCTTCGCCGGCCCGCCCGATGCGGCTCGGTTCTGCAGGCGGCAGGCCTTATCATGCGCGCCCCTAAGCCCGAAACCCTGCCCGTGAACACCCCTCAGGCCGCGAGCGGCCGGTTGCCGTTGCTGGTGCTGCTGTCGCTGTTCTGCGTCTACGTGATCTGGGGTTCGACCTACCTCGCGATCCGCTTTGCGCTGGAGGCGTACCCGCCGCTGTTCTTTCCAGGGCTGCGTTTCGTGGTGGCCGGCAGCGTGCTGATGCTGGCGCTGCGGCTGCGTGGTGCGCCGCTGCCGACGCTGCGGCAGTTCGGCTGCTCGGCGGCGATCGGTTTCCTGCTGCTGAATGTCGGCAATGGCGCGGTGGTCTATGCGCAGCAGTCGGTGGGTTCGGCGCTGGCGGCGACGGTGGTGGCGACGATGCCGCTGTGGGCCAGCCTGTTCGGCGGCATCTGGGGCCAGTGGCCGCGGAAGATGCAGTGGATCGGCCTGGTGGTGGGCTTCTCCGGCATCCTGCTGCTGAACATCGGTGGCGATTTCGCTGCCAATCCGCTGTCGGCGGCGCTGCTGGTGACGGCGTCGGTGTCCTGGGCTTTCGGCTCGGTCTGGAGCCGGCGCATCGACCTGCCGAAGGGCGCGATGAGCACCGCCTGCCAGATGCTGTCGGCCGGCCTGCTGTTCCTGCTCGCCTCGTGGTGGCGCGGCGAATCCTGGCAGCTGGTGACGACGCCGAGGGCGATGGCGGCGCTGGCCTATCTCGCGGTGTTCGGCAGCATCATCGCGTTCAGCGCCTATATCTACCTGGTGCAGACCGTGTCGCCGCAGCTGGCGACCAGCTATGCCTATGTCAATCCGGTGATCGCGCTGCTGTTCGGCGTCGGCCTCGGCGGCGAGCTGTTCGTCGCCAGCGAACTGGCGGCGATGGCGCTGGTGCTGTTCGGCGTGCTGCTGATCGTGCGCTACAACCGGCCGCTGCCGGCGCGGCCGCCGGCCTAGCGGCGATCAGGCCGGCGTCACCTTGAAGCCGGCGCGCGGGAAATGCACCGCCAGATCGCCGGCGCGCGGGTCCTGGCGCTTGATGACGATCTCGAACACCGAGGCGTGGATCAGCCGGCCGGCGACCGGGTCGACGCCGTAGTCGGTCGCCGCCACCGTCACTTCCGAGCCGATGCGCGCGCCTTCCACGTCCAGCAGCGGGCCATCGGGCGGCTGCAGCGCCGAGGTCGAGCGGGCCAGGGCGATGGCGTCCTCGGCGCTGATCTCGGTGGGCCGGCCGTTGCCGAACGCGGTCATCCGTTCGAACCAGGCCATCAGGCCCTTGAACGGTTCCAGCAACGGCGCGACGCCGGCATTGCTGCGGATGAACCAGACCGGGTGGAAGACGCTGAAGTCGGCGGCCGTCGGCGCATCGCCGAGCAGGAACGGGCTGGCCTGCAGCTGCTGGTCCAGCGCGTTCATCAGCGGCAGAAAGTGGGTCTTGCCGAACTCCGGCCCCGGCCGGGTGGCGGTGCCGCCGGTGAACAGCTGGGCGCGGTCGGCGGAGAAGCGGGCCATCTGCTCCGGGCCGAGGCGTTCCATCAGCACCTTGAGTCCGGCCGGCTGGAAGACGGTCGGGACGGCGGCGAAGAACAGCGTCTGCTCCAGTGCCGCGAACGCGGCGCAGCTGGCCTTCAGCGCGCTCGGCAGCAGCGGCGGCTCCGGGTGCAGGCGGTCGATCACCCGCACCATCAGCGCGGTGTCGCAGTAGATGTCGCGGCCGATCTGCAGCACCGGCGCCCTGCGGTAGCCGCCGGTCAGCGCCAGCAGATCCGGCTTCGGCATCTGCAGCGGCGTGATCACCGAGGTCCAGGCCAGGCCCTTGTAGCCGAAGATCGCGCGGATCTTCTCGCTGTACGGCGACAGCGGGTAATGGTGCAGCAGCAGTTCGCTCATGCCCGCTCCGGTTTGCGGCAGTAGGTTGATTTCATTGCCGGAATCGCAGATGGGCGCAGTGTTCCGGGGCGGCAGTATAGCGACGCGCGGACGGGGTCAGACGCTGACGCCGAGCAGCCCCAGCAGCGCTCGCGCCGGCCCGGAGCGGGTCCGTCCGCGATGCCAGACAGCACCCAGGTCGCGGCTTAAGGACAGCTCGGGGCGGTCGATCGCGACGATCGAATCGTCGAGCATCGAGCGCGGCAGCACGCTCCAGCCGAGGCCGATGGCGACCAGCATCTTCAGTGTCTCCAGATAGTTGGTCGACAGCCGGATGCGCGGCGCCACGCCGTGCGCCTGCAAGGCGCTCATGACGATGCGGTGCGTGTAGGTGCGTTCGTCCGGCAGCACCGCCGGGTGGGCAGCCAGCTCGCGCAGGCCCGGCATGCCGGCCTTCGCCAGCGGATGGTTGGGAGCGATGACCACCGACAGCGGATCGCGCCAGATGGTCTGCATCAGCAGCGCTTCCGGCGCGCTGTCGGGCAGCGTGACGATGCCCAGTTCGAGCCGGCCCTGCGCCACTTCCTCGCAGGCGTCCTCGGAATCCATGAAGTGGATGTCGAGATCGACGTCCGGATAGGCCTGCGTGTAGTTGCGCAGCACCGGCGGCAGCCGATGCAGGCCGATGTGGTGGCTGGTGCCGATCGACAGCCGGCCGCTGACCGTGCCGGACAGCCGCGACAGCGCTCGCCGCGCGTCTTCCATCTCGGCCAGCACCCTGCGGGCATGCGGCAGCAAGGTGCGGCCGGCATCGGTTAGATCGATGCGCCGGCCGACGCGGTCGAACAGCGGCTGGCCGAGCGCCTCTTCCAGCGCGGCGATGCGCTTGGAGATCGCCGGCTGCGACAGGTGCAGGCGTTCGCCGGCCCTGGAGAACGAGCCGGTGTCGGCCACCTCGATGAAGGCACTGAGGCCGTGGGTATCCATGACGGCGAGGATGCCGGAATTCGCGCGTTGCCGGCCGTGGGTGGCCGTGTCCGCGCTGCTGCGGACAGCGTCCGGACCCTGTCCGCGGACAGTTTCACGCGGCCGGTCCGGCCGACGTTTATTCAATCGTGGCAATGGCTTGCCGTACTTATCCCGGCCGGCACGGCGATTGCGCTATCGACGCCGGGACCAGACGGGGAGAACGACGATGGGCAAGCGGATCGGGGTGCTGCTGACCGGGTTGGCCTTGAGCCTGCCGCTGCTGACGGCGATCGGCGGCCACGGCGTGCTGCGCGGCAGCGCCGACAGCCTGACCGCGCCGGCACCGCTGCCGTCGCCGGCGCAGCGGCCGGCGGCGCCGATCATCGCCGGCACCGTCGAGCCGAGCACCGGCATTCCGTGCCGGCGCAGCGCCGCTGCAGGTTTCGAGACGCCGCCGTCCCGTCATCCGGCGGCGCCGAACACCGGCTGCAACCTGCGGCTGGTCAAGCGCCGGCCGGCCGATCCGACGATCTGGGTCTAGGTGATCGCGATGCCTCTGCCTGCAGTCCTGCGGCCGTGTTGCCGCCGTGTCATCGGCAGCGCTTCTGGCGCCGGTCGGGAGCCTTTCCATGTTTCGTGACACCGCTGCCCAGGATCGGGTGATCGCCGCCGCGCCGGGCTGGCGCCGCCGGCTGCCGTGGATCGTGACCGGCCTGCTGGTCGTGCTGCTGCTGGCCTGGGCGGTACCGATGGCGCAGCGGACGCTGTCCGCCGAGGCGACGGCGACATTGGCGCGGCTGAACGTGGCCACCGTGGAACGCGGTGATTTCGTCCGCGACATCGCCGCCGATGGCCGCGTGGTCGCGGCGGTCAGCCCGACCCTGTACGCCGCTGCCGCCGGCACCGTGGCGCTGAAGGTGCAGGCCGGCGACCGGGTCGAGCGCGACGCGGTGCTGGCGATCATCGACAGCCCGGAGCTGAGCAACCGGCTGGCTCAGGAGCGTGCCCAGCTGGCGGCGCTGGACATCGACTGGCAGCGCGCCAAGCTGGCGGCACGCCGCCAGCAGATGACGGTGCAGGAAGCGGTCGATCGCGCCGAAGTCGACCGCAAGACCGCTGCCCGTGAAGTCGAGCGCAGCCGCAAGGCCTTCGAACAGGGCGCGTACTCGGAACTGCAGGTGCTGCGCAACGAGGACGCGCTGGAAAAGGCCGAGTTCGCGCTGAGCCGGGCGCGCGAGGATCTGGCGCTGGAGCCGGAACAGATCCGCTTCGACATCGAGTCAAAGAAGCTGGCGCGCGATCGCCAGCAGCTGCTGGTGACTGATCTGGCGCGCCAGGTCGAGGCGCTGGCGCTGCGCGCGCCGGTGTCCGGGCAGGTCGGCCAGCTGCTGGTGGCCGAGCGGGCCAGCGTGGCGCGCGATGCGCCGCTGTTGACCGTCGTCGACCTGAGCCGCCTGGAGCTGGAGATCAAGGTGCCGGAAAGCTTCGCCCGCGAACTGGCACCGGGCATTCCGGCGCAGATCAACCATGGCGGCCAGCCATGGCCGGGCGAGATCAGCGCCGTGTCGCCGGAAGTGGTGGCGGGTCAGGTGGCGGCCCGCGTGCGCTTTGCCGACGCAGTGCCGGAGGGCCTGCGCCAGAACCAGCGGCTGTCGGCGCGGGTGCTGCTCGACGAACGCAAGAACGTGCTGACCGTTCACCGGGGCCCGTTCATCGACGCCGGTGGCGGGCGGGTGGCCTACGTGATCCGTGGCGATGTCGCCGAGCGGGTCAGCATCGAGACCGGCGCCAGCAGCCTGAACCAGGTCGAGATCCTGTCTGGCCTCGAGGCCGGTGACCGGATCGTGATTTCCGGCACCGACGAATTCAACGGCGCGCAGCGCGTGGTGCTGCATTGAGCCGCGCGGCGATTGCCGTGTCCCTGATCGCCGCCGCCGCTGCGGCGGTCCGATTCCCGACGATGATTCACCCGAGGTCGCAGCCATGCTGAAGATGCACCACCTGTCCAAGGTCTACCGCACGCACCTGATCGAAACGCATGCGCTGCGCGATTTCTCGATCCACGTGAAGAACGGCGAGTTCGTCGCCGTGACCGGCCCCAGCGGCTCGGGCAAGACCACCTTCCTGAACATCGCCGGCCTGCTCGAGGAATTCAGCGGCGGCGAGTACTTCCTCGACGGCGTCGACGTGCGCGGCATGAACGACGCGGCGCGCTCGCGGCTGCGCAACGAGAAGATCGGCTTCATCTTCCAGGGCTTCAACCTGATCCCGGACCTGAACCTGTTCGACAACGTCGACGTGCCGCTGCGCTACCGGGGCTTCAACGCCGCCGAGCGCCGCCGGCGCATCGAGCAGGCGCTGAGCCGCGTCGGCCTGTCGGCGCGCATGAAGCATTATCCGTCGGAGCTGTCCGGCGGCCAGCAGCAGCGCGTCGCGATTGCCCGGGCGCTGGCCGGTTCGCCGAAGATCCTGCTGGCCGACGAACCGACCGGCAATCTCGACACCCAGATGGCGCGTGGCGTGATGCAGCTGCTGGAAGAGCTTCATGCCGAGGGCGCGACCATCATCATGGTCACCCACGATCCCGAACTGGCCGCCCGCGCGCAGCGCAATGTCCACGTGATCGACGGCCAGGTGGTCGACATCCAGGCCGAGCCGCGGCTGCGCAGCGTCGGGGCGCCGCCGCTGCAATCGGCCCAGGCCTGAACGGGCAGGGAGCGCACGACCATGTTCGGCTACTACCTCAACCTCGGCCTCCGCAGCCTGCGCCGCAACCCGGTGCTGACCGCACTGATGGTGTTCGGCATCGCGCTCGGCATCGCCGCCAGCATGACCAGCCTGACGGTGTTCCATCTGATGGGCAGCGACCCGATTCCGTGGAAGTCCGACCGGCTGCACGTCGTGCAGCTCGACAACTGGGACATCAACCAGGCCTATGACGAGGAAAAGGGCCGGCTGCCGGACCAGCTGACCTATCTCGACGCCACGGCGCTGATGGCGGCCGGCAAGGCCGATCGGCAGGTGGCGATGTACAAGGTGGTGCTGCCGGTGCAGCCGGCCGGCGACGGCGGCGGACCGGAGATCAAGCCCTACCTGGCCCTCGGCCGGGCGACCTACAACGACTTCTTCCCGATGTTCGAACCGCCGTTCCGCTATGGCGGGCCGTGGAGCCGCGAGCAGGACGAGGCGCGGGCGCGGGTCACGGTGCTGACCCGGGCCACCAACGAAAAGCTGTTCGGCGGCGCCGACTCCACGGGCCGGACGGTGCGCTTCGACGGCGTCGACTACACCGTGGTCGGCGTGCTCGACCGCTGGCAGCCGAGAGTCAAGTACTTCGATCTGACGGTCGGCGCGCTGACCGAACCCGAGGAAGCCTTCATTCCGTTCACCACCGCGATCGACCTGCGCGTGCAGTCGTCCGGCAACAACAGCTGCTTCAAGGCGCCGGCGCCGAGCTGGGAAGGCTACCTGGCCTCCGACTGCATCTGGATCCAGTTCTGGGTGCAGCTCGACAGCCCGGCGCGGGAAGCGGAGTACAAGCGCTTTCTCGATGCCTACGTGATGGAGCAGAAGAAGCTGGGCCGCTTCGAGCGCCCGCTGGCGACCCTGCTGCCGGACGTCAACGAATGGATCGCGCTGCAGGAGGTGGTGTCGCGCGATGTCGAGATCCAGGTCGGGCTGGCCTTCGCGTTCCTGGCCGTTTGCCTGGTCAACACCGTGGGCCTGCTGCTGGCCAAGTTCATGCGCAAAAGTGGCGAGATCGGCCTGCGCCGGGCGCTCGGCGCCAGCCGCCGCCAGTTATTCATGCAGCATCTCGTCGAGGCCGGCGTGGTCGGCATCAGCGGCGGCGTGGTCGGCCTGGCGCTGACCGGCCTCGGCTTGATGGGCGTGCGCGCGCTGTACAGCGAGTTCAAGACCATCACCGAACTGGACTGGACGATGGTCGCGCTGACCCTGCTGCTGTCGGTGCTGTCGGCCACGCTGGCCGGCCTGTTCCCGACCTGGCGCGCCTGTCGCGTGCAGCCGGCTTCCCAGCTCAAGACCCAGTAGGAGAACGCGCATGGAACTTCGACCGATCCTGTCGGCGCTGATGCGCTCCCGCGTGGCGCTGGTGCTGCTGGGCCTGCAGATCGCGCTGACCCTGGCGATCGTCTGCAACAGCCTGTTCATCATCAGCGAGCGG
The DNA here is from genome assembly GCA_026398815.1 of Gammaproteobacteria bacterium. Lineage (GTDB taxonomy): Bacteria > Pseudomonadota > Gammaproteobacteria > Nevskiales > Nevskiaceae > Nevskia. Next base: position 149,184 of record JAPLSA010000005.1, on the reverse strand, counting down.
GCGGCGCTGATGGAGCGCCCGAGCGGCATGAACGAGGCCGACACCTTCATCCTCGCCTCGATCGGCTTCGGCGCCGACTTCAACCTGAAGAACGCGATCGCCGACGATCTGGCCATGCTGCGCGCGCTGCCTGGCGTGGTGGCGGCAGCGCCGATCAACTCGCTGCCGATGACCAACGGCGGCTGGAGTTCAGGGCTGTCGCTGACCCGGGAGCAGAAGACCTCGTCGGCCTATTCGGCGATGTACTTCAGCGACGATCAGGCCCTGGCGGCGATGGGCGCGCAGCTGATTGCCGGACGTCTGTACCGGCCCGAGGAACTCGGCGAGCGCACCCGCAAGACCGCAGGCTGGCCGCCGGTGATCATCATCACCCGCGCGCTCGGCCACAAGCTGTGGCCGGGGCAGGACCCGGTCGGCAAGACTGTGTGGCTGGATACCGAGGCCGAGGCCTCAACGGTGATCGGCGTCATCGACCGCCTGCAGGCGCCGTGGGTGCACAACGAGGAGGTCGTCGAGTTCGCCACCGTGCTGCCGGAAGTCATCAACGAAGGCGCGTTCACCCGCTACATCATCCGTGCCGCGCCGGGGCAGCGCGATGCCGTGATGAAAGCGGCCGAGGCGAAGCTGGCCGAGATCAATCCGAGCCGCATCGTCCGCGAAGGCAAGACGCTCGAGAAAGTGCGCGCCGAGGCCTATGCCGGCGACCGGGCGATGATGATCATCCTCGGCGTGGTGATCGCGTCGCTGCTGGTCATCACCGCGCTCGGCATCGTCGGCATGGCCAGTTTCTGGGTCACCCTGCGGACCAAGCAGATCGGCACCCGGCGCGCACTGGGCGCGACGCGCGGCGCGATCCTGCGCTACTTCCTGGCCGAGAACTTCGTCATCACCAGCATCGGGCTGCTGCTCGGCACCGCGCTGGCCTACGGCTTCAACGTCTGGCTGATCCGCCACTACCAGACCCAGGCGATGCCGTGGTACTACGTTCCGGTCGGCTGTCTGAGCCTGTGGCTACTCGGTCAGCTGGCGGTGCTGGGGCCAGCGCGGCGCGCATCCCGGGTGCCGCCGGCGATGGCGACACGCTCGGTCTGATGCCGCCCGCCACCCTGATCTGAATCCATGCTCCAGCCGATGACCCGCACCGCACGCCGCTTCCTCTCCGTGCTGCTTCTGCTGCTCGGCGGCATCTGGCTGAGTGCTCCCGCCGCCCGCGCCGACGATCCGGCGCCGACGCTGGAAGCCCGCCGGCAGGCGCTTGACCGGCTGCTTGCGGAACAGTGGCAGGACACGCTGCGGCAAAGCCCGGAATTCGCGACCGTGCTGGGCGACGATCGCTACAACGACCGCTGGAGCGACAACTCGCTGGCCGCCAGCGCGGCGCGGCAAGTCTCGCTGGCGAACTGGCTGGCGCGCTTCGAGGCCATCGACAGCCGCGACTTCCCGGACGTCGAGCAGCTGAACCGCACGCTGATGATCGATCAGCTGCGCGATGCGCTGGAAAGCCTGCGGCTGAAGCTGAACCTGATGCCGCTGGACCAGACCAACGGCGCGCAGCTGCAATACCCGCAGTTCGCCGCCGTGGTGCCGACCGACAGCGTGCGGCACTACGAGGACTGGCTGGCGCGCCTGAACGCGATGCCGGCGCAGATCGACCAGCTAATCGCGCTGTCGCGCGCCGGTCTCGCGGCCGGGCTGGTGCCGCCGAAGTTCCTGCTCGAAAAGGTGGTCGTGCAATGCGAGTCGATCGCCAGGCCGGCGGGGCTCGACAGCGCCTTCGCGTCGCCGCTGGCGCGGATGCCGGAGGGCATCGCGGCTGCCGATCGCGCCCGGCTCAAGGCGGCGATCATCGCTGCGATCGACGGCAAGGTGCGCCCGGCCTACCGGCGGCTGGCGCAGTTCGTCCGCCGCGACTACGCGCCGCGCGGGCGGCTGCAGCCCGGCATCTGGGCGCTGCCGAACGGCGAGACGCTGTACCGCTACCTGGTGCGCAGCCAGACCAGCACCGACCTGAGCCCGAAGGCGATCCACGAACTGGGGCTCAAGGAAGTGGCGCGCATCGAGGCCGAGCAGGCGGCGATCGCGCGGCGCTTCGGCTACGACGATCTGGCCAGCTTTCGCGCTGCGCTGAAGCAGGATCGCGACACCTTCGCCAGTTCGCCGGAACAGATCCTCGACCGCTACCGGCAGTACAACGCGCAGATGGCGCCGATGCTGCCGAAGCTGTTCGGCCTGCTGCCGAAGGCAGCGGTGCAGGTGCGTGCGGTCGAGGCCTACCGCGAGCAGGAAGCGCCGGGTGCTTCGTATCTGCAAGGCTCGCCAGACGGCAAGCGGCCCGGCCTGATCTACGTCAACACCGGCGATTTCACGCACCGCTCGCTGCTGACCATCGAATCCACTGCCTTCCATGAAGGCTCGCCCGGCCATCACATGCAGGTGTCGATCGCGCAGACCTTGCCGGAGCTGCCGCCGTTCCGGCAGCAGGGCGGCTACACCGCCTATGTCGAGGGCTGGGCGCTGTATTCGGAGCAGCTCGGCAAGGACGTCGGTTTCTATACCGAGCCGCTCAGCGATTACGGCCGCCTGTCAGACGAGCTGCTGCGCGCCAATCGCCTGGTGCTCGATACCGGCGTGCACGACCGGCACTGGACGCGCCAGCAGATGGTCGACTGGTTTCACGCCCATTCCTCGGACGACGAACCGGACCTGCAGTCGGAAACCGATCGCTACATCGCCTGGCCGGGCCAGGCGCTGGCCTACAAGCTCGGCCAGCTGCGCATCCTGGCGCTGCGCGAGGAGGCGAAGGCCTCGCTCGGCGATCGCTTCGACATCCGCCAGTTCCACGATGTGGTGCTCGGCGGTGGCGCGCTGCCGCTGGATGCGCTCAGCGAGCGCGTTCACCACTGGCTGATGACCTCGCGCTGAGCAGGCCAGCGAGGCGGGGCGGCGGTCGCTGCTCAGCGCTTCAGCGACGCCATGATCTTGGCCGCCAGCAGCGGTGCCGAACGGTTGCCGGCGTCGGCGCCGATGTCGGTGCCGGTTTCCTCGCGTTCGTGGAACACCCGGCCGCCGACCACCACCACCAGCTGAGGATTGCGGGATGCATCGCGAACATGGCGGATGGTCTGCGCCATTCGCGGCAGCCACTGCTCGCGGTGCAGCGAGGAGCTGAGCGACAGGTCGAGGGCATCGAACCAGGTGTCGGCCACCAGCTGTTCGAGCGCCGCGTCGGTGGCCGGCGCCTCGTACTGCGTGTTCCAGCCGGCCTGCCACAGCACTTCGGCGTCGAGGCTGGCGCCGAGCCGATGCAGCTCGCCCGGCTGCGGCGTCACCAGCACGGCCGGAAGATTCGCCACCGGCAGCCGTTGCGCGGCGCTGGTCGACTGGCGCATCGCCGATTGCACGCGGCACAGCGCCACGGTCATTTCCAGCTCGGTGCAGTCGTCGTCGATCCACAGGTCGCCGAGGCTGCGCGCCAGCGGCTCGTAGAGATCGCGGCTCAGCACGCTGATCGACTGCGACAGCGCCTGCAGCTCGGCCATCCGCGCCAGGCCGCTTTCCGGATCGGTGGCGACCAGCAGGCGGGCGAGTTCGGCGATGCGCGGGTCGACGGCCGGCAGCGTCACGCTGTCGACATGCAGGGCGGCCAGCTGCGGCACCAGCACCGATTCGACGACGTTCTTGAGCACATCGTGCTTCGGTCGCGGCAAGGGTGCCCGGCCGCCTCCACCGACCAGCAAGGGCTCGCGGGCGATCACCACCGGCGAGCGGATCGCCATCGACGCCAGCAGTTCGGCGGCGGCATGCGGGCGACGGTTCAGCGTGTCGATCAGGGTCGGCGGCAGGTGGATGAAACCGGCGTTGGTCTTCTGCTGCGTCAGGCTGCGGGTCGACAGCTTCATGTCCCATTCGCCGAAGCAGCGCACCGGCGTCTGGGTGCGGCCGAGCAGGTCGATCGCGCCGTGGCGGGGATCACGCTGGATCGACTGCCAGACTTTTTCGAGGCTTTCCTCCGGGCCTTCGAGCCACTGGAAGAAGCGGCCGTTGTCGTAGATCAGCAGGCCGGTCAGCCCTTCGGCGCGGTTGCGCGCGGCGGCGGCCCGCTGCAGACGGGCCAGGTCATCGTCGGACATCGGCCGGCGAACCTGGCTGTGGTAGACCAGCGACCAGAGAGCAGGCGCAACCGCGTCGCGGACCCGCAAGGATTCGGTTGTCGATGAGCGTGATGTCTGCACGGTGTGTCCCCTCAGCACTGTTGTCCCGAGCAGCCCGGCAAACGCGCCCCGGTGCTGGCGGGCGCCAGTATCGGGAAAGCGTCCGGCCGGTGCACCCCGCCCGAGGACTATTGTTCTTGCGTCGGCAGGTCTCCTGGCTTGCGGGTCGTCGTTGCGTTGCGGCCTTCCCGATGCCGAGGCACCCGTGGCGTGCATGGAACGCGAACTCACCGCTTACAGTTGCGGGGGCAGCTCCGGAATGACTGTCGACCAGCGCACCGGATTCCCTCTTGGCATCCGGGGATGACGGCCCCCGAATGACCGAAGCGGTCGCAGGTTGGCCCGTCGGCCGGAAGCTTGTCAAGACGAATTGACGACAGCATTTTCCAAACCTGTCTGACAATTCGGACAAGGCGGCCGCATGGATCATTGCGGTCTCCATCAGGCGCGCCGATGGCGCGGCTTCGACGACAATACGGCGACCTGCCGCCGCGCCCGAATCGCCATGCGCACCATCCTGATCATCGATGACAACCCCGGGGTCTGCGAGGCGCTGAGCCTGCTGTTCTCGCTCCACGACATCCAGGCGTTGACGGCCGCCTCGCCGGACGCCGGGCTGGAGCTGCTGAGCCGCACGCCGGTCAGTCTGGTGGTGGCCGACATGAACTTCACTGCCGACACCACCTCCGGAGCCGAAGGCGCGGCGCTGTTCCACGCCATCCGCGCCCGCAATCCGGACCTGCCGGTGATCCTGCTGACCGCCTGGACCGATCTGGCCACGGCGGTCGAACTGGTCAAGGCCGGTGCGGCCGACTACCTGGCCAAGCCCTGGGACGATGCCAAGCTGCTGGCCACCGTCGAAAACCTGCTGGAGCTGGCGGAAGCGTCCCGCGATGCCAGCCGCCGCCGCACCGAGCGCAACCGCAGGCGCGAACAGCTGGCGGCGCGCTTCGATCTCTGCGGCCTGGTCTACGCCGCCGATGCCACCGAGCGGGTGGTGACGATGGCCTGCCAGATCGCCCGCTCGAACGCGCCGGTGCTGGTCACCGGGCCGAACGGCGCCGGCAAGGAGCGCATCGCCCAGATCATCCACGTCAACTCGGCGGTCAAGGCCGGGCCGTTCGTGGCGGTCAACTGCGGTGCGCTGCCGAGCGAGCTGGCCGAGGCCGAGTTGTTCGGCGCCGAGGCCGGTGCCTACACCGGTTCGACGCGCGCCCGCGAAGGCCGTTTCGAACAGGCCGACGGCGGCACGCTGTTTCTGGATGAGATCGGCAACCTGCCGCTGGCCGGCCAGGTCAAGCTGCTGCGGGTGCTGGAGACCGGCGACTACCAGCGGCTCGGCTCGAACCGCATCCGCAAGGCGCGGGTGCGGGTGCTGAGCGCGACCAATTCGGACCTGCCGCAGATGATCCGCGACGGCCGCTTCCGCGAGGACCTGTACTACCGGCTCAATGTCATCGAACTGCAGCTGCCGCCGCTCGCCGAACGGATGGACGATGTCGACGCGCTGGCCGAAGCCTTCCTCGAGGACAGCGGCGTGCGTCTCTCCGCCGAGGCCCGCGAGCTGCTGCACCAGCACAGCTGGCCGGGCAATGTCCGCGAGCTGAAGAACGTGCTGGAACGCGCCCGGCTACTGTGCCGGGAGGCGCTGATCCAGCCGGCAGATCTCGGCCTGCAGGTGCAGCCGCGGCCGGTGGCACGCTCGCTCGACGATCCTTCGCGGGAAGCGGTGCTGGCCGCGCTGGCCAGGGCCGGCGGCATGGTCAGCCGGGCGGCGCAGTCGCTGGGCCTGTCGCGGCAGGCGCTGTACCGGCGCATGGAGCGTTTCGGGATCGCCGGAGACAAGCCCGACAGCCGGTAGAATGCGCGACTGTTCACCGAGAACGCACCAGGGTTGCCTGCCGGTCAATGGATTCCGATTCCTCGAACAAGCCGCCGCACAAGCCCAGCCTGTCATCGCTGAAGACCCGTCCGTTCGAACGCAACATCGCGCTGACCAAGCTCGGCTTTGGCGCCGGCACCAAGATCGTCGCCCACTCGCTGATGAACATCTTCCGGGGCGAGGTCGAGAAGACCGACGCCAACCGGGCGTTCTATCGCAAGCAAGCCCAGGTGCTGGCTGACGAGCTGGGCAAGCTCAAGGGCAGCGTCATGAAGGCCGGCCAGATGATGTCGCTGTTCGGCCAGTATTTTTTGCCCGAAGAAGCGGTCGAGGTGCTGGCCAGCCTGCAGGACGACACGCCGCCGGTCGACTGGAAGGTGGTCGGCCCGGCGCTTGAACGCAGCCTCGGCCGCAAGCGGCTGGCCGAGCTGGAGGTGGACCCCGATCCGATCGCCGCCGCCAGCCTCGGCCAGGCGCATCGGGCGCGGCGCAAGTCCGACGGCCTGGAACTGGTGGTCAAGATCCAGTATCCCGGCGTCGCCGATTCGATTGACAGCGACATCCGCACCCTGTCGCGGCTCTTGGCGATGACCCGGCTGGCGCCGAAGGAAATCGATCTGGAGCCGACCTTCGCCGAGGTTCGCGACATGCTCAAGCGCGAGGTCGACTACCGCGCCGAGGCCGAGTTCACCGAAGACTTCGGCCGCCGGCTGGCCGCCGATCGCCGCTTCGTGGTGCCGAAGGTGCTGCGCGAGTACTCCGCCGACGCCGTGCTGACCACCACCTACGAGCGCGGGGTCGCGGTCCGCGATCCGGCGCTGCTGTCGCTGTCGCAGGCGCGCCGCAACCGCTTCGGCGCCGCTTTCCTCGATCTGTTCCTCGAGGAGTTCTTCGACTGGGGCGTGGTGCAGAGCGATCCGAACTTCGGCAACTACCGTTTCCGGCTCGGCGAGCGTGAGGAAGACGACCGGATCGTGCTGCTGGATTTCGGCGCCACCCGCGAATTCGAGCGCGGCTTCATCGACGCCTATGGCGAACTGGTCGCCGGTGCGGCGCTGCAGGACCGGCCACGGGCGCTGAAAGGTGCGATCGACATCGGCCTGATGCAGGGGCAGTTCCCGGATCAGGTGAAGAACGATTTCCTCGACATGTGCGAGCTGATCACCGAGCCGTTCAACGCCGCCGATGATCCGCGCACGCCGAAGGAGCTGCGCAACGCGGCCGGCGAGTACCGCTGGGGGGCGAGCCGGCTGCCGATGCGGGCCGCCAATGTCGCGGCGCGCAATGCGCTGTCGCGCTATTTCCGCGTGCCGCCGCGCGAGATCGTGTTCCTGCACCGCCGGCTCGGCGGCGTGTTCATCATGCTGGCCACGCTGGATGTCGAACTCAACGCCCGGGCCGCGCTGTTCCGCACGCTCGCCATCAAGGGCGCCGCCTGAGCGCCCGTCTGCCGTTCACCTGTCGAGACAAGACCCGATGAAATTCGATGAAACCCACCAGCTGAACAAGCCCGCCGCCTCGGTGCTGAAGATGTATTCGGATCGCGGCTACTTCGAACGCAAGTACCAGACGCTCGATGGCGTGAAGGACTTCGAGGTGCTGGAGTGCGAGCTGAAGGGCGACAGCTTCCGCATCCGTCACCGTTCGCAGCAGCGGTCCGACATCCCGATGCCGGACTTCGCGAAGAAGATCCTCGGCGAATACAACACGGTGATCCAGCAGGACACCTGGAATCTCAAGACCGGCGTCGGCCGTCTGGAGATCGAGCTGAAGGGCGTGCCGCTGAAGATCAGCGCCGACATGAAGGTCAGCGGCAGCCCGAACGCCAGCAACACCTTCAACTGGAATGTCAGCTGCTCGATTCCGCTGCTCGGCGGCAAGCTGGAAAAGCTGATCGCCGACGACGTCCGCGCCAAGTCGGCCGCCGACATGGTGCTCAGCAACAAGATGCTGGCGGACTACTGAACATGAGCGAATCGCCTTCGACACCGCCGCCGGTCCGGCCGCCATCGCTGATCGACACCATCCTCAGCGTGCTCGCCTCGTTCTTCGGCGTGCAGAGCCACCGGAACCGGGTGCGCGATTTCTCGGCCGGCAAGCCGATGGTGTTCATCATCGTCGCCATCGTGCTGACCGTGGTGTTCGTGCTGGGCCTGCTGGCGATCGTCAAGCTGATGCTGCGCGACGCCGGCGTCTAGCGCGGCACGCCGGCCCAGACGGCGCGACGTTCAGCGCGCCTTCTTGAGCCGGTACAGCGCCTCCAGCGCATCGCGTGGGCTCAACGCGTCCGGGTCGAGCGTGTCGAGCAGGGCCAAGGCCGGCGATTCTGGTGCCGCGAACAGCGCCAGCTGCGGCGCGGCGGCCTTCTTCGCAGCCGGCGCCTCGGCCTTCGCGGTGGCCGCATCGGCAGCTGCACCGGCTTCCAGCGCGTTCAGCACCGTGCGGGCCCGGGCGATCACTGCGGCGGGCACGCCGGCCAGTGCGGCGACCTGCAGGCCGTAGGAGCGATTGGCCGGCCCCGGCTGCACCTTGTGCAGGAACACCAGCTGATCACCCGCTGCGGAGGCGTATTCGGCGGCATCCAGATGCACGTTGACCACGCCGGGCAGTTCGCGGGCCAGTTCGGTCAGCTCGAAGTAGTGGGTGGCGAACAGCGTCCAGGCCTTGGACGTTGTCGCCAGATGCTCGGCCGAAGCGCGGGCCAGCGCCAGGCCGTCGTAGGTCGAGGTGCCGCGGCCGACCTCGTCCATCAGCACCAGGCTGTGCGCGGTGGCGTTGTGCAGGATGTTGGCGGTTTCCGACATCTCGACCATGAACGTCGACTGCGCCCGCGCCAGGTCATCGGCGGCGCCGATACGGGTGAAGATGCGATCGACCGGGCCGATCACTGCGGCTTCCGCCGGCACGAAGCTGCCGGCATGGGCCAGCAGCACGATCAGCGCGGTCTGGCGCATGTAGGTGCTTTTGCCGCCCATGTTCGGGCCGGTGATCACCAGCAGGCGGCGGCTGTCGTCGAGCACGGTGTCATTGGGCACGAACGGCGCGTCGAGTGTCGTTTCGACCACCGGATGGCGGCCGCCATCGATGCGGATGCCGGGCGAGGCGACCAGCGCCGGCCGGGTCCAGCGCAGTGCTTCGGCGCGCTCGGCGAAGGTGGCCAGCACGTCGAGTTCGGCGATTGCGGCGGCGGTCGCCTGAAGGCTCGGCAGATCGGTGGCGACGCGGTCGAGCAGCGCGTCGTAGAGCTGCTTTTCGCGCGCCAGCGCCTTGTCGCGGGCGCCGAGCACCTGGTCCTCGTAGCGCTTGAGTTCCTCGGTGATGTAGCGCTCGGCATTGGTCAGCGTCTGGCGGCGGATGTAGTCGGCCGGCACCCGTGCCGAGTGCTGCTTGGTGACCTCGATGAAATAGCCCTGGATGCGGTTGTAGCCGACCTTCAGGCTGTCGATGCCGGAGCGCTCGCGCTCGCGCAGCTCCATCGCCGCCAGATAGCCGTCGGCATTCGATGACAGCGCGCGCAGCTCGTCGAGCTGCGCATCGAAGCCGGCCCGGAATACGCCGCCATCGCGGGCCAGCAGCGGCGGTTCGTCGACGATCGCGCGCGCCAGTTCGGCGGCCAGCTGCGGGTGATCGCCGAGCCGGCCGGCCAGCTGGGTCAGCAGCGGCGATTCGATCGCCGCGAAGCTGCCTGCGAGATCGGGCAGGGCGGCCAGCGAGGCGCCGAGCCCGGCCAGATCGCGCGGCCGTGCCGAGCGCAAGGCGACGCGGGCGAGAATGCGTTCGATGTCGGCAATCGGCTTGCAGGCCTCGCGCAGCGCGCCATCGGCGCGGCCGTCGATCAGCAGCGCCACCGCATCGTGGCGGGCGCCGACGGTGTCGCGATCACGCAACGGCCGCGACAACCACCGACGCAGCTGGCGGCTGCCCATCGCGGTGACGCAGTGGTCGAGCACCGCGACCAGGGTGTGCGGCGTCGAGCCGGACAGCGACTGCTCGATTTCCAGATTGCGGCGCGTCGCCGGATCGAGAATCAGGGCCTCATCGATGGTCTCGGTTCTCAGCCCGGTCAGGTGGCCGACCTTGGCTTTCTGGGTTTCCTGCACGTACTGCAGCAGCGCCCCGGCGGCACCGAGTGCGGCGGTCATCTCGTCGGCGCCGAAGCCGCGCAGGTCGCGGGTACCGAACTGCTCGGTCAGCAGGCGGCGGGCCGATGCGGCATCGAAATGCCAGACCGGACGGCCGCGTCCGGCGAGACCGCCGAGTTCGTAGGCCGAGTCTTCGGGCACCAGCAGTTCGGAGGCGCGCAGGCGGTGCAGCTCGGCGCGCCAGTCGCCGGCGCTGCCGGTTTCCAGTACCGAAAAGCGCCCGGACGACAGTTCCAGCCAGGCCAACCCGAACCTGCCGCCGCCGACGCAGGCCGCCGCCAGCAGGGTCTGGGCGCGGGAATCGAGCAGCGAATCGTCAGTGGCCGTGCCCGGCGTGACCACCCGCACCACCTCGCGGCGCACCGGGCCTTTTTCGGCGCCGACTTCGCCGACCTGTTCGACGATCGCCGCCGACTCGCCCTGACGGATCAGCCGGCCGAGGTAGTTTTCCAGCTGGTGATATGGGACGCCGGCCATCGCGATCGGCGCGCCGTTCGACTCGCCACGCTTGGTCAGCGTGATGTTCAGCAGGCGCGAAGCCTTGCGCGCGTCCTCATAGAACAGCTCGTAGAAATCGCCCATCCGGTACAGCACCAGGGTGTCCGGATACTGCGACTTGATCGCGAGGTACTGCTGCATCATCGGCGTGTGTTCGCCGCCTTTCTTGTCCGCCTGATTCACTGGATCGGGGTCACGGGGTAGGGGTCTTGAAGCCGAGGGAGGTGGCAATGCTGCGGAGCTTGCGGTCGAGGGTCACGAAGCTGTCGACCCGATTGACCGATGCGGCGGCTAGATGCAGCGCATCACCGGAGCGCAGGCCGAGTTCCGCCTTGGCAAGCAGGCTGTCGGCCAGCGAAAAGCAGTCGGGGGTGATCGGCAGCAGTTCGACATTGCGAGCGATATCGCTGGCATAGAGGTGGCGCACACGCTCGGCGGCGCCGGGGTTCAAGCGGCCATCCCGCACGCGGCGCGAGATGGCGCCGGACATCTCTACCTGCGTCCAGCGGCTGGTGCACAGGCCGCCCGGCTGCAGGCGCACGAACAGCGCTTCGACGATCGGGCGATCGGGATCATTGAGCAGCACCTCGGCGAAGGTGCTGGTGTCGATGTAGTGCACGGCCGCCTCAGTAGCGCTCTTCGTCGCGCATGTTGCGGATGTCCTCGCCGGCGCCGATGCTGCCCTGCGGCAGGGTCGCGGCGAACGCGCGGATGGCCGCCCAGTCGATCTTCTTCGGCTTGGCGTCGGGCATCGCGACCAGCTTCACGACGCCCACCCCGCGCCGCGTGATCACCACCTCATCGCCGGCTTCGACGCGGGCAATGATCTCGCTCAGATGGCTTTTCGCTTCGGCAACGCTGACGGTGCTGCTGCGGTCCATGGACGGCTCCGGCGAGTTGGTCATGTCGATGGTCATCGTAGCACGCCGCCTATAATCCGCCCCCGTCAAAACCTGATCCGGCAGCACCTGAACGATGACCTGGACCCCTGAATCCTGGCAGGCCCTGCCTGCCGTGCAGCAGCCGAACTACCCCGACGCTGCGGCGCTCGAAGGCGCGCTCGGCGAACTGCGCCGGCTGCCGCCGCTGGTCACGTCCTGGGAAGTGGATGCGCTGAAGTCTCGTCTTGCCGAAGCGCAGGCCGGCAAGCGTTTCGTGCTGCAGGGCGGGGATTGCGCCGAAAGCTTTGCCGACTGCGAATCGGGGCTGATCGCCAACCGGCTCAAGGTGCTGTTGCAGATGAGTCTGGTGATGGTCCACGGCCTGAAGATGCCGGTGGTCCGCGTTGGCCGCATCGCCGGCCAGTACGCCAAGCCGCGCTCGGCCGATGTCGAGACCAAGGACGGCATCACCTTGCCGTGTTACCGCGGCGATACCGTCAACCGGCCGGAGTTCACCTCCGACGCCCGCATCCCGAACCCGCGCCTGCTGCTGGAAGGCCACAAGCGCTCGGCGATGACCATCAACTTCGTGCGCGGCCTGATCGACGGCGGCTTTGCCGACCTGCATCACCCGGAGTACTGGGATCTCGACTGGGTGCATCACGCGCCGCTGGCCGAGCAGTACTCCAAGCGTGTCGAAGCGATCACCGAGTCGGTCAAGTTCATGGAAACGCTGGCCGGCCAGACCATCCACGAGTTCAACCGCGTGGAGTTCTACACCTCGCACGAGGCGCTGCTGCTGGCGGCCGAGGCCGCGCAGACCCGCACCGTGCCGCGCAAGACCGGCTGGTACAACCTGTCGACGCATCTGCCGTGGATCGGCCTGCGCACGGCGGCCATCGACGGCGCGCATGTCGAGTACATGCGCGGCATCCGCAATCCGATCGCGGTCAAGCTCGGCGTGTCGATGAGTGCCGAATGGGTGCAGGAACTCTGCCGCCTGCTGAACCCGGACAAGGAGCCGGGCCGGCTGACCTTCATCCACCGGCTCGGTGCCGGCAAGGTCGAGTCCGGCCTGCCGAAGATGATCGAGGCCGTGCGCGCCGCCGGCCACGAAGTGCTGTGGCTCTGCGATCCGATGCACGGCAACACCCAGACCGCTGGCAACGGCCTCAAGACCCGGCGCTTCGACGACATCCTGGCCGAGGTCGAAGCCTCGTTCGCGGTGCACGCGGCCTGCGGCTCGCGGCTCGGCGGCGTGCATCTGGAACTGACCGGCGAAGACGTCACCGAATGCCTCGGCGGCGCCCGCGACCTGACCGAAACCGACCTCGAGCGCGCCTACCGCTCCGCCGTCGATCCGCGCCTGAACTACGAGCAGGCGCTGGAACTGGCGCTGAAGATCGCGGCCCACGGCGGTCATCCGGGCTAGCCCGACGACGCCAGTACGGCCGCGCGAGCGGACCCGGACTAACGCGCCGTCGGTGACATCGCGGCGGCGGATGTCGATGTCCTTGGCCTCGGCGTCCGGGCCTTGCAGGTGGCGCGTAGCGCTGGTGCTGCCAGTGCCGCCGTTTCAGACCATGATGGCGGGCCGGTCCAGCGGCGCGTCTGCGGACCGATGCCCATTTCGCCGCGATCGCTGCCATCCTCGCGACCATCCGCCAGTGGAGTTGTCCCATGCGCCGATTTGCGCTGCCCGCCGTCGTGGTCCTGGTTGCCGCCGTCGCCGCCGTTGCCGCTGCGCTGTGGTGGTCCGGGCGGGCCGGCCGCGAGGCGGGTGATGACTATGACTACGCGGCCGCCTTTGAGTCCCTGGACCCGGCGAGCCGTGCGCCGCTGTTCCGCATTGCCGAGGTCGCCGGTCGCTTGGAGGCGGAAGTCGCGGCGGTGCTCGGGCCGCCGTGGCAGTGCGAAAGCTCGCGCTACTCGCGCCGCTGCCGCTACGCGCCCGGCGCGACCGAGGTGGTCTACATCGAAGGCAAGGCCGACTGGCTCACCGTCACTGCGCTCGGCGAGGCGCCGCTCGATGACCAGTTGCTGATGCGCATCGGCCTGCAGCCGGCGCCGGCCGGCACGGCCAGCGACCAGGAACGCGTCTGGCTGACCTTGGGCGGCCTGCGCGAGGTGCGCGCCTACGGCACGCCGGACCGCGCGCAGTTCCTGCGCATCAAGGTGAAATCGTGATCGCACGTCGGCTGCTCGCCACGCTGGCGCTGCTGTCGGTGCCGGCGCTGCATGCGGATGGCCTGAACCTGCTGCGGATCACGCCGGCCGGCGAGGAGGTCGAGCCGTCGTCGCAGCAGATCGTGTTGAGCTTCGACCGGGCCGTGGTGCCGCTTGGGCGGATGGCGCGCAGCGCCGACGAGGTGCCGGTCACCATCACGCCGGCGCTGCCCTGCGAATGGCGTTGGCTGGACCCGCAGAACCTAGCCTGCAATCTGCCGGACGACGCCGCGCTGACTGCGGCGACGCGCTATCAGATCGACGTCGCCGCGAGCTTGCAGACCGAGGACGGCGCGCGCCTGACGCGCGCGGTCAGCCACACGTTCAGCACGGCGCGGCCGGCCCTGCGCTACGCGACGATCGATGGCTGGCGCAGCCCGACGCGGCCGGTGATCCGGGCGCTGTTCGACCAGCCGGTCACGGCAGCGTCGGTGGCGGCGGCGGCCCGGATCGCCGGCGCCGCCGTGACCGTCGAAGCGGTGCCGGACGATGAGGAGACGCCGTACTACGTCCCGGCGCTGCACGGCATGGCGGCCGGCGAGGCGAGGTCGCGCTGGTGGCTGCTGCCGGCCGCCGAACTGCCGGCCGATCGCGATGGCGAGCTGCGCATTGCTGCGGGTCTGGTGTCGGCCTTGGGGCCGGAGCGTGGCAGCGGCAGCAGCGACGGCAGTGCGCGTTTCCACACTTTCGGCCCATTCAGGCTGCTGGGCCTGCGCTGCGGCGGTGCCACGGCACTGCTGCAGCAGCGGACCGACGCGGCAGCCTGCAATCCGCTGCTCGGGCCGGCGCTGGTGTTCAGCGCGCCGGTGATTGCCGCCGAGAACGGCCGCCGGCTGGCGATTGCCCCGGACCCCAAGGGCGGCCGCAGCGACTACGACCCCTGGGCCAATGCCTATGGCGGCTGGAACGCCGGCACCGACAACCGTCGCCCCGATGGCTATGCGCTCAACATGCCGTTCACGTTGAAGGCGGCGGAGTCCTACACCGTGGCCGGTGGCAGCGACCTGCGCGATGTTTTCGGCCGCAGCCTGCCGGCGCCGTTCGAGCTGCGCTTCCGCACCGCCCACCGCAGTCCGGCGCTGAGCTTTTCGCATCCGCAGGCGGTGCTGGAGGCCGGAATCGATTCCGAAGTGCCGGCCGTGGTGACCAATCTCGACCGGCTTGAACTGGCCGTGACCCGCACCACCGCGGACGGCGTGCGCGAACTGCCGCCAGCCACGCGGCCGGTGGCGGCGGCCAAGGACATCGCCTTCGCGATGCCGCTGGATATCCGTGCGCTGCTCGACGGCCGCAGCGGCATCGTCGACGGCTGGCTGCGCAGCGCGCCGCCGGTGCGCGCCTACACCAAGCAGCGGCCGGGCGAACCGCTGTTCGCCCAGGTCACGCCGTGGCAGGTTCACGCCAAGTTCGGCCATTACGACACGCTGGTCTGGGTCACCGAATTCGCCACCGGCAAGCCGGTGGCCGATGCCGAGGTCGCGCTGTTCGTCGCCCGGCCACCGGCCTGGGCGCCGCAGGCGGCCGAGCAGCCGAGCGTGCGCACCGACGCCGCCGGCATGGCGGTGCTGCCGGGTGCGGCCGATGTCGACCCGCTGCTCGAATACACCGGCTGGGACGCCAAGGCGCCGTTGGCGGTGCGGGTGGTCAAGGGTGGCGATCTGGCCGTGCTGCCGCTGACCGACAGCTTCTCGGTCGACACCTACCGGGCATCCGGCTATTCGGTCTACGCCGGCCGCCAGCAGCGGCATGGCCACCTGAAGGCCTGGGGCACGACCGCCCAGGGCGTCTATCGGGCCGGCGATGTGGTTCAGTACAAGCTGTACGTGCGCAACGACGACAGCCGCGGGCTGCGGCTGCCGGAACGCGGCCCGTACCAGCTCAAGGTGCTCGACCCGGCCGATCAGGTCGTGCACCAGCAGGATGGCCTGACGCTGTCCGATTTCGGCGCACTCGACGGCAGCTTCACCGTGCCCCGGCAGGGCGCCGTCGGCTGGTATCGCTTCGAGCTGGAGGCCAGCTTCGCCCGGGTGCCGGGCAAGCGCAGCGGCGATGCCGACCTGCGTTCGGAAACCCTGTATCCGATGCAGGTGCTGGTCTCGGATTTCACGCCGGCACCGTTCCGGCTGGCAGTCGACATCCGCGCTGCCCGGGTCACGCCGGGGCAGCCGTTCACCGCCGGCCTGCGCGCCAGCCTGCACGCCGGCGGCGGCTTCACCGGCGCGCCGGCGCAGCTCAGCGCCCGCATCGACGCCCAGCCGTTCAGCAGCGCCGACCCGGCCGCCAGCGGCTTCCTGTTTGACGACGAGACCGGCAGCGAGGCGCGCGGCAGCCGTGGCATCGCCGAAAAGCACGACCTGACCAATGCCGCCGGCGAGTTCAGCGCTGAGCTGCCGGCCCCGGACAGCGAGATCGCCTGGGGCGCAGTGCGCGTGGAGGCCAGCGTGCGCGACGATCGTGGCCGCGCGATCGCGGCGACGGCCTCGGTGCCGTACGCCGGCCGCGACCGCTACATCGGCCTGAAATCGACCGACTGGCTGCTGGAACAGGGCAAGCCAGCATCGGTGGCGACGCTGGTCGTCGACGCCGAAGGCCGGCCGGTGGCGGGCGCGCCGCGCTACGTCAGGGTCGAGCGGCGCGAGGTCAAGGTCGCCAAGGTCAAGGACGTCGGCAACGCCTATGTATCGCGTTACAGCGAAAGCTGGGTCACGGTGGCGACCTGCAAGGGCCGCTCGGGGGCCGGGCCGGAGCGCTGCGCGTTCACGCCGGACGCCGGCGGCCAGTACCGGATCACGGCGATGGTACGCGACAGCCGCAACCGCCTGCATCGCAGCTCGGCCTGGAAATGGGCGGCCGGCAAGAACCGCTTCCTGTGGGAAGACGCCGACGATTTCGGCCTAAGTCTGGAAGCCGATCGCAAGACCTACAAGGTCGGCGACACCGCCCGGGTGCTGGTCAAGAACCCGTACCCCGGCGCCACCGCGCTGGTCACCACCGAGCGTTTCGGCGTCATCGACAAGCGCACGCAGGTGCTGGAAGGCTCGACGCCGGTGATCGAGATCAAGATCACGCCGGATCACCTGCCGGGCTTCTACCTGTCGGTGGTGGTGCAGTCGCCGAGAGTCGCCAGCCCGCCGCCGGATGGCGATGTCGATCTCGGCAAGCCGGCGTTCCGCATGGGCTACGCCGCGATCGCGGTCGACGATCCCTACCAGCGCATCGACGTCGACGTCAGCGCCGATCGTGAACGCTACCGGCCGCGCGACCGGGCGAAGCTGACGCTGCAGGCCCGGCCGGTGGCCGCCAGCAGCCAGCCGATCGAGCTGGCGGTGGCGGTGGTCGACGAAGCGGTGTTCGATCTGATCCGCGATGGCGCCGCCTACTTCGATCCGTATCGCGGCTTCAACCGGCTCGATTCGCTCGATCTCGCCAACTACAGCCTGCTGACCCGGCTGGTCGGCCGGCAGAAGTTCGAGAAGAAGGGTGCGACGCCGGGCGGCGATGGCGGAGCGGATCTGAGCCTGCGTTCGGTCGACCGCTTCGTCGCCTACTGGAATCCGTCGCTGAAGGTCGACGGCCAGGGCCGCGCGACGTTCGACTTCGTGCTGCCGGACAACCTCACCGCCTGGAAGGTGCTGGTGCTGGCGGTGACGCCGGACGACCGCTTCGGGCTCGGCAGCGGCCGGCTGATCGCCACCAAGGACACCGAGCTGCGGCCGCTGCTGCCGAACCAGGCGGTCGATGGCGATCGCTTCCGCGCCGGCTTCTCGGTGCTCAACCGCGCCAGCCGGCCGCGCACGCTGGCCGTGACGCTGGAAGCGAGCGGTGCCGCCCGCGCCCGGCACACGCAGTCGGTGACGCTGGCGGCCTTCGAGCGCCAGACCGTGTTCGTCGATGTCGACAGCGCGCTCACCGGCAACGTGGCGGGCGACATCCGCTTCACGGCAACGGCTGGCGATGCGGCCGATCGCGATGCGCTGAGCGTCACGCTGCCGGTGCGACCGCGCCGGGCCACCGTCACTGCCGCCGATTTCGGCGTGCTCGATGGGCCGCCGTACCGGCTGCCGCTGCGAGTGCCGGCCGGCAGCCTGCCGGGCGGCGAGATCGCCGTGCAGTTCACGCCGAGCGTGCTCGGGCCGCTCGACGGGGCGTTCCGCTATCTGCGCGACTACCCGTACCAGTGCTGGGAACAGCGGCTCACCCGGGGCGTGATGGCCGCGCAGTACAGCCGGCTCAAGCCCTGGCTGGACCCGGCGCTGCAATGGCCGGACCCGGCCGCCAGCACCGAAGCCATGTTCGGCGAGGCGGCCAGCTTCCAGGCACCGAACGGCGGCATGGCGTTCTGGCAGGCCGACGAACGTCACGTCAGTCCGTACCTGTCGGCTTACACGGCGCTGGCCTTCGAATGGCTGCGCGAGGCCGGCCTGCAGCCGCCGGCTGCCGTGCAGCGCAAGCTCGATGGTTATCTCGACGGCCTGCTGAAGAAGGACGCGCCGGGCCTTGATGCGGAGGCCAGCGCCAGCCTGCGCAGCATGGTGCTGGCGGTGCAGGCGCGGCGCGGCAAGCTGAGCCTGGCCGAGCTGGACCGGCTGGCGCCGGCGCTGCCGCGCATGGGGCTGTTCGGGCAGGCGCTGTATCTGGATGCCGCGCGGCGTGTCGACGGTGCCGATGCCCAGACCCGGCAGGCGCTGGATCTGCTGCTGGCGCGCGGCCAGCAGAGCGCCGGCAGCCGGCTGCTGCGGGAGACCGATGATCGTGCCTGGGAGCCGCTGCTCGGTTCCGAGCTGCGCTCGAACTGCGCGGCGCTGGCGGCGCTGGTATCGGCCGGCGATGACCTGATCGATGCCGACGCCAGCACCCGCGAGCTGCCGGCGACGCTGGTCCGCGCCATCACGGCGGCGCGCGGCGGCCGCGAGCACTGGCAGAACACGCAGGAAAACGTGTTCTGCGCCAGCGCGCTGGAAGCCTATGCCCGGCGCTATGAATCGGCGGCGCCGGCGATGACTCTGGAAGCGCTGCTCGATGGCCAGCCGTTCGGCAAGGCGGCGTTCACCACTCCGCGCGATGCGCCGGTGACGGCGACGCGGCCGATCGTGGCCGCCGACATCGGTCGCGACAGCGCGCTGGAACTGCGCCATACCGGGCAGGGGCGCGGCTACTTCACCGCCCGCGTGCGCTATGTCGAGTCCGACGAGCAGGCCCGCGCCGCCCAGGCCGGCTTCAGCCTGAAGCGGCAGTACGCGGTCTATCGCGACAAGACCTGGCAGCCGCTGGCAGCGCCGATGACGATCCGGCGCGGCGATCTGGTGCGCGTGGAGCTGACCGTCAGCACGCCGGTCGCGCGTCGCCAGGTGGTGGTCGACGATCCGCTGCCCGGCGGGCTGGAGCCGGTCAATCCCGATCTGGCGACCGCCAGCGGGCTGGCCGCCGAAGACATCGAGCCGCCCGGTTCGGCCAGCCCGTATCCGTTCTATCACCGCGAACTGCGCTTCGAGGCGGCGCGCTGGTTCGCCGATGAACTGGCGGCTGGCAGCTATCGGCTGTACTGGGTCGGGCAGGCGGTGGCGAGCGGCCGCTTCACCGTGCCGGTGCCGCACGTCGAAGCGATGTACGACCCGGACGTGTTCGGCAGCGACCTGCCGGCGCAGCTGACGATCGACGAGGCGGGCCCGCCGTGAACGCTGGCGACGACAGCCACTACGGCTGTCGTCGCGCCCGGCCGGGCGGCTAGAAGCGGATTGTCACGCCGCCGATCACCGTGCGTGTGGCGCCCGGGCGGATGCCGTTCTCGATGTCGACGATATAGGTCTTCTCGGTCAGGTTGCGGCCAGTGAGCCACAGCTCGGTGTTGGGGCTGACCCAGGGCACCTTCACGCTGATCCGCGCCGACAGCAGCGTGTTCGACGGCACCCGGCCCAGCACCACGACTTCGCGGATTTCCACCGAATCGCCGGGCTGCACCGGCTCGCGATCCTCGTTGGCCAGCGTCAGGTCACGGGTGTTGAGCAGATCGGAGAAATAGCTGCCGAAGTGATTGATGGTCAGCGACGCGGTCCACAGCGCGCCGCCCTTCAGGCCGATGGTCAGGCTGCCGGCATGCAGCGGCGTTTCCGGCACCCGGTTGCCGTCGATGTCGTCGCCTTCGGTGAACGTCGAGCGGGCGTAGCTGTAGGCCAGCTGCGAGAACGCCGAGATCGAGGTGCCGGGCAGCGACGGCGTTTCGTAGTTCAGGCCGAGATCGAAGCCGACCGAGCGCGAATCGGCCGCGTTGACGACCACGTTGGCGTCATCGATCGTGTACGGCAGCTGCACCACGGTGTCGTAGATGACGTTGTAGAACGCCGCCGCCTCGGCGTTCAGGCCCGGTGCCAGCCGGGTGCGGAAGCCGATCTGGCTGTTGATGCCGGTTTCCGGTTTCAGCGGGAAATCGTCCGCCGAGCGCGCGAACGCCGGCGTGTAGCCGCGCGCGACATTGGCGAATACCTGGGTCTTGTCGAAGCCGGTGTACAGCAACGCCAGACTCGGCAAAGCCAGCAGACGGTCGTCCTGCTCGCCGTTGAAATTGAAGGTCGAGCCGGTGAAGCGGCGCTCGCGGTGCTGCGTGTAGTGCTCGATGCGCAGGCCCGGCGTGATCTGCACATCACCGAACTGCACCGCGTTCTGCAGGTAGCCGGCGATCGCCGTCGCCTGGTACTTGTCGAGGCGGGCGGCGGCCAGCGCGTTGGCGCCGAAGTTGGTGCCGCGCCTGCCGATCGAGATCACTTCGCCGACGTCGCCGAACTCGCGACCATCATCGAACAACGAGCGGGTGCCCTGGACGCCGAACGACAACTCGTGGCCGATGCTGCCGGTGCTGAAATTCACCACTGCACGCGACTCTGCGCCGTAGTTCTCGTACAGCCTGGCGCGGCTGACCATCACGCCGCTGACGCCTTCGACGAACCGGTAGTCCGGGTCTTCGTACTCGAAGGCCGGCAGCGCGTCGACGGAGATCTCGTCGGGGTCGACGGTGAAGCGGGCGCGGTCGGTGCGGGTGGCGTAGATCCGCGACGACACCGTGATGCCGCTGCCGTTGAACTGATGCTTGAGGTCGTACTTCGAGAAGTTGACGCCGATGGTGTTGTATTGCTGCCCGAAGCGCCCGAGCTTGCGGCGCGGCGCCAGCGCGTATTCCACTGGCGTGAGGTTCGATTCGTCGTAGTTCGAACGTTCGCGCAGGTGGCTGGCGCTAAATTCCAGCGAGTGCCGATCGTTGATCCGGTATTCGATCTCGCCGTAGAAATCGTCGAAGCGCGACTTCTCGACATCGAAGGCACCGTCGGCGCTGGCGCCGGTGTAGGCCAGCGCGATGCCGAAGTCGCCGATCGTGCGGGTATGCGACAGGTGGCGCTGGACGTTGTCGTCATTGCCGTAGCCGATCTCGAACTTGGTCTGCGGCGTCACGGTCGGCGACAGCGACCGGAAGTTGATGATGCCGTGGTTGTTCTGCGGCCCGTAGATGACATGGCCGGTGCCCTGCAGCACCTCGATGTTCTCCAGCCGCTGGAACGGCGGCGTGTAGTGGGCCGAGGAATCCAGGTACGGCGAGGCATTGATCGGCACGCCGTCTTCCAGCAGCAGCACCTTGCGGCTGCGCCGCGATGGCGCGCCGCGCAGGCCGATGCCGGAACGGCGGCCGGCGATGTCGTCATCGATGATCCGCAGGCCCGGCACCGCGCGCAGCGCCTCCTGCAGCGTGACCGGCCGCAGTCGGTCGAGCTCTTCGGCGGTCAGCTGGCGGGCGGTGCCGGCGGTGTTCTCGATGGCCCCGACGAAGGTGCCCTCGACCAGCACCGGCGTCAGTGCGACGGCCTCGTCGCTGCCGCTGTCTGCTTTCGGGGCGCCGGCCGCGCGTTCCTGGGCGCCGGCCGGCCCGGCCAGCAGGGGCCCGGCGGCGAACAGGACGGCGGCCAGCGCAATCGGCCGCTGGCGGGGGAATGTCGGCATGGGCTGTCTCCTCCAGATGGTTCTTGTCGGTCGGGTTCCAGGGCCTGGGCCCCGGATCGCCGGGCATCATGGGAAACGGCTGCTGCGGGCTGAATGGGAAATGTTCCTTGCGGAGGGTCGATATTGTCAGTGCCTCGTCAACTGCTCGAAAAATTCAGAAATAGCTGATGATCCTGGCACTTCGAATCGACAATTCTTTCATTGTAGGTCCAGACAGGATTTGTGAAAACGGTGATGCGTCGACGGAATCTTCAAAAACGAAAGGCTTGGGACGTGGATTGCATCCGTTTCGCCGCTGCCGAAGGACAAGGCCGCGAGCGCCCGCGGCCGCCGGTTTGCCGGCCGTGCGGCTGGCGCTAGCATCTCCGGCATGTTCCGCCTGCGCCGCTTGCTGCACCCGCTGCCCCTGCCATTGCCACTGGCGCTCGCGCTGGCAACGCTGCTGCTGGTGTTGGCCACCGCGCTGGCGCAGCAGCCCTTGCCGCATCGGCTGGCGCCGGAGGCGATCGACGGCATGCGCGCCGACCTGCTGGATGCCGCTGGCCAGCCGCTGACCCGGCATTACCAGCAGCGCTGGAACACCGC
Source organism: Gammaproteobacteria bacterium (assembly GCA_026398815.1). GTDB lineage: Bacteria > Pseudomonadota > Gammaproteobacteria > Nevskiales > Nevskiaceae > Nevskia. The sequence continues at coordinate 126,776 of JAPLSA010000005.1, read as the reverse complement.
CGACCGCCTGCCGCTGGCGCAGCTGCCGGCATTTCTGAAGATCGCGATCGTCAGCGCCGAGGATCGTCGCTACTGGCAGCACGGCGGCATCGACTGGCGGGCGCGGCTGGCGGCGGTCTGGCAGGGTCTGCGGGCCGGCCGGGCAGTGCGCGGCGCCAGCACCATCAGCGAGCAGGTCGTGCGGCTGCTCCATCCGCGCCCCCGCACGCTGTGGTCGCGCTGGGTCGAAGGCTTCGAGGCGATGCGGCTGGAAGCGCGGTTCTCCAAGCAGGACATTCTCGAGTTCTATCTCGATCAGGTGCCGTACGGCGGCCATCGTCGCGGCCTGCGGCAGGCGGCGCGTTATGCCTTCGGGCGCGAACCGGCCACGCTCAGCGAAGCCGAGATGCTGGCGTTGGCAGTGATGCCGCGGGCGCCGAGCCGGCTCGATCCGGTGCGCGACGCCGCCGCCCTGCGCGGGCCGATGCGGCGGTTGGCGCTGCGGATGGCGGACGACGGCTTGATCGACGCGGCCCGCGTCGACGTGCTGTCGACCCCGCCGCCGGCCTTGCGGGCCGATGACGACAGCGTGCCGGCCGCCCATTTCGTTGCCGAGGTACGGCGTCGGGCGCGCGCCGACAGCAGCCCGGTGCTGCGGACGACGCTCGATGCCGGCCTGCAGCGGCAGGCGCAGCGGTTGCTCGAACAGCGGCTGCGGGAACTGGCCGGCGTCGGCGTTCGCCAGGGCGCGCTGCTGGTGGTGGCGCTCGACGGCAGCCGGGTACGCAGCTGGAACGTTGCCAATCTCGACGCCGACGAGGGCGAGATCGGCATCGACACGGTGCTGACGCCGCGCCAGCCCGGCTCGGCACTGAAGCCGTTCGTCTATGCGCTGGCGCTGGAACACGGCTGGACCGCCGCCACCCGCATCCGCGACGCACCGACCGCCGCCCATGTCGGCGACGGACTGCATCCGTACCGCAACTATTCGCGGCTCAGCTACGGCGATGTCAGCGTCCGCGAAGCGCTCGGCAACTCGCTGAACGTGCCGGCGGTGAAGGCCTTGCAGTTCGTCGGCGGCACCGAGTTCCTCGGCCTGCTGCAGCGGCTCGGCATGAGCGGGCTGTCGGCCCATCCCGATCACTACGGCGATGGCATTGCCCTTGGCAATGGCGAGGTCACGTTGGCTCAGATGGTCGATGCCTACGCGACGCTGGCCCGGCAGGGACAGCGGCAGCCGTTGCAGCTGTTCGACGACGACCGCGACCGCCAGCCGCTGCAGCCGCTGTTGAGTCGCGAAAGCGCATCGATCATCACCGACATCCTGTCCGACCCCCGGGCGCGGCTGCTGGAGTTCGGCGACGGCGGCCTGCTGCGCTTCCCGAGCCAGACCGCCGTCAAGACCGGCACCTCCAGCGATTACCGCGATGCCTGGTGCCTCGCCTACAACCATGACTACGTGGTCGGCGCCTGGATGGGCACGCTGGACGGCGCGGCGATGGACGGCGTCACCGGTTCGATCGGGCCGGCGCTGCTGGTGCGTTCGGTATTCGGCTGGCTGGACCAGCGGCAGCCGTCGCCGCCGCTGCGCCTGAGCCCGCGTCTCGAGGCGCGGACGATCCGTGACAGCGATGGCGGCGAGCGCCGCGAATGGTTCGCGCCGGGCACCGCACCCGAGGCCCCGGACGCGCCGGCCGCCGCCTGGGCCGGCAGCGCGCCGTCGGTGCCGAGCCTGCTGCAGCCGTTTGAAGGCTTGCGGCTGGCGCTTGATCCGCGGGTGCCGGCCGAGCAGCAGGCGCTGGAATTCCAGCTGGCGGCAGTGGCCGAGGACGAGCCGGTGCGCTGGTTCGTCGACGAGGTGCTGGCCGGCGAGGGCAGCGGCGCCCGTTTCCAGTGGCCGCTGCGCCGTGGCGAGCACGTCGCCTATGCCGCCGTTTTCGTTGCAGTGCGGCAGGTGCATCCCTACAATGCGCGCCTGCCGGACAGTTAGCTCAGTGGTAGAGCATCGCCTTCACACGGCGGGGGTCACAGGTTCAAGCCCTGTACTGTCCACCAATACCGAAAGGCCCGATCGCGAGATCGGGCCTTTTTTGTTGGCTGAAGGCGGTTTCCGAAGCGGACGTGCCGGGACCGGACGGTGGGCAACGATGCCGGGCTTCGTGCAGTTGAATTCCTATTGCGACTGCTGAAGATGCAAAGGATTCATTGGAGTAATGAAATGCACGCTCCTACACTGCGCGCCGAACCTGACCCCTCCGGTGCTGCGATGGCTGCAAAGACGCTCTACGACAAGCTTTGGGACGCCCATGTCGTCAAGGACAATGGCGACGGCTCCGCACTCATCTATATCGATCGCCAGCTGCTCCATGAAGTGACCAGCCCGCAGGCGTTTGACGGCCTGCGTCTGGCCAAGCGCCAGCCGTGGCGGCTCGACGCCAACCTTGCGGTGGCCGATCACAACGTGCCGACCACCGATCGCTCGGTCGGCATCGAAGATCCGATTTCGCGCGCCCAGGTCGAGGCGCTCGACGCCAACTGCGACGAATACGGCATCACCGAATTCAAGATGACCGATGCCCGTCAGGGCATCGTCCACGTGATCGGCCCGGAGCAGGGCGCCACGCTTCCCGGCATGACCGTGGTCTGCGGCGACAGCCACACCTCCACCCACGGTGCCTTCGGCGCGTTGGCCTTCGGCATCGGCACCTCGGAAGTCGAGCACGCGCTCGCCACCCAAACCCTGGTGCTGAAGAAGTCGAAGAACATGCGCGTCACCGTGCGCGGCAAGGTGGCACCCGGCATCACCGCCAAGGACATCGTGCTGGCGATCATCGGCAAGATCGGCACCGCCGGCGGCAATGGCCACACCATCGAATTCGCCGGTGAAGCGATTGCCGATCTGTCGATGGAAGGCCGGATGACGGTCTGCAACATGGCGATCGAGGCCGGTGCGCGTGCCGGTCTGGTGGCAGTCGATGCCACCACCATCGCCTACGTGCAGAACCGGCCGTTTTCGCCGAAGGGCGAAGCGCTTCAGAAAGCCATCGCCTGGTGGAACACCCTGCACTCGGATGACGGTGCGGCGTTCGACCGTGAAGTCGAACTCGACGCTGCCAGCATCCAGCCGCAGGTGACCTGGGGCACCAGCCCGGAAATGGTGCTGCCGGTCGACGGCCGGGTGCCGAATCCGGCCGCCGAGGCGGATCCGGTCAAGCGCAATTCGATCGAGCGGGCGCTGGCCTACATGGGCATCGCCGCCGATCAGCCGATCACCGAGATCGCGATCGACAAGGTGTTCATTGGCTCCTGCACCAACTCGCGGATCGAGGATCTGCGCGCGGCCGCCGGCGTGCTCAAGGGCAAGCGGATTGCCGGCAACGTCAAGCTGGCGCTGGCCGTGCCGGGCTCGGGCCTGGTCAAGCGGCAGGCGGAAAGCGAAGGCCTGGACAAGGTCTTCATCGATGCCGGCTTCGAATGGCGCGAGCCGGGCTGCTCGATGTGTCTCGGCATGAATGCCGACCAGTTGAGCCCGGGCGAGCGCTGTGCCTCGACCAGCAACCGCAACTTCGAAGGTCGCCAGGGTGCCGGCGGCCGCACGCATCTCGTTTCCCCGGCGATGGCCGCTGCCGCTGCGGTGGCCGGCCGTTTCGTCGACATCCGGAGCCTCTAAAGCCATGCAGCCGTTCACCATCGTCACCGGCAAGGTCGCTCCGCTTGATCGGGCCAACGTCGACACCGACGCGATCATCCCCAAGCAGTATCTGAAGTCGATCAAGAAGACCGGCTTCGGCCCGTTCCTGTTCGATGACTGGCGCTACCTCGACAAGGGCGATCTCGACATTGACCCGGCCACCCGGCGCAAGAACGCGGACTTCGTGCTGAACAAGCCGCAGCATGCCGGCAGCACCATCCTGATCGCCCGCGAGAACTTCGGCTGCGGCTCGTCGCGCGAGCATGCGGTCTGGGCCTTGAGCGACTACGGCTTCCGCGCCGTGATCGCACCGGGCTTCGCCGACATCTTCTTCAACAACAGCTTCAAGAACGGCTTTTTCCCGCTCGCCCTGAAGGATGAGGAAGTCGAGGCGCTGTTCCAGGAAAGCGCGGCCAGCGCGGACTTCCAGCTGACCATCGACCTGCCGGCACAGACGGTCAGCACGCCGGCTGGCCTGAAATTCGCGTTCGAGATCGACCCGTTCCGCAAGGACTGCCTGATCCGCGGCCTCGACGAGATCGGTCTGACCTTGCAGCATGCCGACGACATCCGCGCCTACGAATCCCGCCGGCGCGAAGCCGCGCCCTGGCTGTTCGCCTGATGGCGCGCACCTGATCCGGAGAGTTCTGATGAACGCATTTCGCCGCGGCTGCGCCGCCCTTGCCCTGCTGCTGTCCACGGGCGCCGCCACTGCGGCCGGTCCGGAGCCGCTGTGGACGCTGTCCGGCTTCGCGCAGCCGGAATCGGTGGTGTTCGCCGCCAACCAGAACGTGCTGTACGTGTCGAACATCAACGGCGAGGGCACGGCCAAGGACGGCAACGGCTTCATCTCCAAGGTCAGCCCCGACGGCAAGATGATCAAGCGCGACTGGCTGCGCGGCCTCAATGCGCCGAAGGGACTCGGCTACCGGGGCGGCCTGCTGTACATCGCCGACATCGATGAGCTGGTGGTGGTGGACACCGGCAACGGCCGGATCAAGTCGCGTCACAAGGCCGCAGGCGCCAAGTTCCTGAACGACGTGGCGGTCGACGGCAGTGGCCGCGTCTACGTCTCGGACATGATGACCAACACCATCTGGCGCCTGAACGGAGACAGCTTCGGCGTGATGCTGGCCAGCCCCAAGCTCGAAGGCCCGAACGGCCTGCTGGTGGAAGGCGACAAGCTGATCGTCGGCAGTTGGGGCGTGTTGACCGGCAATGGCCTCGAAACCTCCAGCGAAGGCTATCTGCAATCGCTCGACCGCACGACCAACGTGCTGGAGCCGCGCTTTGCACCCGTGCCGTTCGCCAACATCGATGGCCTGGTGGCCGACGGCAAGGGCGGCTACATCCTCAGCGACTGGGCCCACGGCAACGTCTACAAGGTGTCGGCGACTGGCGAGGTCAGCCTCTGGCTGCTGCTGGAGCAGGGCTCCGCCGACATCGCGATGGGCCCGGCGAAGCGGCTGCTGGTGCCGATGATGCTTAACAACGAACTTCGCGCTTACGCGATCGACTGAACCTCCTGCACAACATGACCCAGAAAATCCTGCTGCTCCCCGGCGATGGCATCGGCCCGGAAATCACCGTCGAAGCCGAAAAGCTGCTGACCGTCCTGCGTGACCGCCACGGCCTCGATGCCAGCTGGAGCCGCGCATACATCGGCGGCGCCGGCTACGACCGCGCCGGGCACCCGCTGCCGCCGGCAACGCTGGACGCCGCCAAGTCGGCCGACGCGATTCTGCTGGCTGCCGTCGGCGGCCCGAAGTACGACACGCTGCCGAAGGACCTGCGCCCGGAGCGCGGCCTGCTGGGCCTGCGCGCCGCGCTGGGCCTGTACTCGAACCTGCGGCCGGCGATCCTCTACCCGGAGCTGGCCGACGCCTCGTCGCTGAAGCCGGAATTCGTCTCCAACCTGGATCTGCTGATCGTTCGCGAGCTGACCGGCGGCATCTATTTCGGCAAGCGCGAAACGGTGGTGGAGACCGACTACAAGGTCGGCAGCCACGTGATCCCGAAGGCGCGCGTCGCCCGCGACACCGAGGCCTACTCGGACTTCGAGGTCGAGCGCATCGCCCGTACCGCGTTCGAGACCGCGCGCCTGCGCGGCAAGCGCCTGTGTTCGGTCGACAAGGCCAACGTGCTCGATGCTTCGCAGCTGTGGCGGCAGGTGGTCATCGAGGTGGCGAAGGATTATCCGGATGTCGAACTCAGCCACATGCTGGTCGACAACGCGGCGATGCAGCTGGTGCGCGGGCCGAAGCAGTTCGACGTGATCGTGACCAGCAACATGTTCGGCGACATCCTGTCGGACATCGCGGCGCAGCTCACCGGCTCGATCGGCATGCTGCCGTCGGCCAGCCTCAACGAGCGCGGCCAGGGCATGTACGAGCCGAGCCACGGCTCGGCGCCGGACATCGCCGGCCAGGGCGTCGCCAATCCGCTGGCGATGCTGCTGTCGGTGGCGATGCTGCTGCGCTATTCGCTGAAGCGTGGCGATCTCGCCGACAAGATCGAGGCCGCCGTGCGCAAGGTGCTGGCCGCCGGCCTGCGCACCGGCGATATCGCCAAGCCGGGCGAAGCGCGCATCGGCACCGCCGCGATGGGTGACGCCGTGGTCGCCGCCCTCGGCGCCTGACACGGCCGTTCGGGTTGATCCGTTTTCACGCAGTTCGCAGTTACGTCGGAGAGGTCGTGATGTTGAAGAAGCTCGGGATGGTCGGTTGGCGCGGCATGGTCGGTTCGGTGCTGATGCAGCGCATGCAGGACGAGCGCGATTTCGCGCAGGTCGAAACGCATTTCTTCTCGACCTCCAATCCCGGCGCGCCGGGGCCGTGGCTGTACGGCGTGGAATCGCCGCCGCTGAAGGACGGCAACAGCGTCGACGCGCTGCGCCAGATGGACATCATCATCACCTGCCAGGGCGGCGACTACACCAACGCCGTCTACCCGCAGCTGCGCGCCTCGGGCTGGAACGGCTACTGGATCGACGCGGCCAGCGCGCTGCGCATGAAGGACGATGCGGTGATCATCCTCGACCCGGTCAACCGCCAGGTCATCGATGACGCGATCGCCAGAGGCGTGAAGAACTACGTCGGCGGCAACTGCACGGTGTCGCTGATGCTGATGGCGCTCGGTGCGCTGTACAAGGCGGATCTGGTCGAGTGGATGTCGGCGATGACCTACCAGGCCGCGTCCGGTGCCGGTGCCGCCAACATGCGCGAGCTGCTGGCGCAGATGGGCGTGCTGGAAGCCGCAGTCGCCCCGGAGCTGGCCGATCCGGCATCGGCGATCCTGGAGATCGACCGCAAGGTCGCTGCTACCCAGCGCTCGGCCGAATTCCCGACCCGGAATTTCGGCGCGCCGCTGGCGGGCTCGCTGATCCCGTACATCGACAAGCAGCTCGACAACGGCCAGTCGAAGGAAGAGTGGAAGGGCCAGTCGGAAACCAACAAGATCCTCGGCCGCGACGCCAATCCGATTCCGGTCGACGGCATCTGCGTACGCATCGGCGCGATGCGCTGCCATTCGCAGGCACTGACCATCAAGCTGAAGCGCGATGTGCCGATCGAGGAGATCGAAGCGATGATCGCCGCCGACAACGAATGGGTGCGCGTGGTGCCGAACACCCGCGAGGCGAGCATCCGTGATCTGACGCCGGTGGCCGTCACCGGCACCTTGAACGTCGCCGTCGGCCGGCTGCGCAAGCTGAACATGGGCCCGGAATATCTCGGCGCCTTCACCGTCGGTGACCAGCTGCTGTGGGGCGCGGCCGAGCCGCTGCGCCGCATGCTGCGCATCCTGGTGGACGCATGAGCAGTTCGACCGGCGAGCGCCGCTTCGATGTCGCCGTGGTCGGCGCCACCGGCGCGGTCGGCGAGCAGCTGCTGGACATCCTGAAGGACCGCGCGTTCCCGGTCGGCAAGGTCTACGCGCTGGCTTCCGAGCGCAGCGCCGGTGCGACGGTCAAGTTCGGCAACCGCGATCTGGTGGTCGAGGATCTGGCGACGTTCGACTTCAGCAAGGTGCAGATCGGCCTGTTCTCGCCGGGCGCAGCGGTGTCGGCGGTGTACGCGCCGAAGGCAGCGGCCGAAGGCTGTGTGGTGATCGACAACACCTCGCAGTTCCGGCAAGACCCCGAGGTGCCGCTGGTAATTCCGGAAGTCAATCCGGACGCGATCGCCGGCTACACGACGCGCGGCATCATCGCCAACCCGAACTGCTCGACGATCCAGATGCTGGTCGCGCTGAAGCCGATCCATGACGCGGTCGGCATCGAGCGGATCAATGTCTGCACCTACCAGAGCGTGTCCGGCACCGGTCGCGAGGCGATCGAGGAACTCGGTCGCCAGACCGCCGCACTGCTGAACTTCCAGGACGCCACGCCGAAGGTCTATCCGAAGCAGATCGCCTTCAACGTCATTCCGCACATCGACGCCTTCCAGGACAACGGCTACACCCGGGAAGAGATGAAGATGGTCTGGGAGACCCGCAAGATCTTGGGCGACGACAGCATCCTGGTGAACCCGACCGCGGTCCGGGTGCCGGTGTTCTACGGGCATTCCGAAGCGATCCACATCGAGACACGCCGCAAGATCAGCGCCGAGGATGCGCGGGCGCTGCTTGAGCGGGCGCCCGGTGTGGTGGTGATCGATCGCCACGAGGACGGCGGCTATCCGACCGCCGTCGGCGATGCCTCCGGCGAAGACGCGGTGTTCGTCGGCCGCATCCGCGAGGACATTTCCCACCCGCGCGGACTGAACCTCTGGGTGGTGGCCGATAACATCCGCAAGGGCGCCGCGCTCAACGCCGTGCAGATCGCCGAGCTGCTCGTCCGCTCATACCTCTGAGGCCGCGCGCCGATCCGGTCAGCCTGTTGGTACGCCTTGATTCCTAAGGTATAAAGGCGCGCTGCCGATATCGTCGGCAGGCGGGCGCTTGATCGGGCCCAGGGCGTTCAATTGGGGATCAACATGATGCGAACTCGGGCTGCGGCATCGGCCGTCGGGCTGGCTGCGGTGTCGCTGTTCTGGAGTGCCGGTCTGCAGGCGCTGGGCCTCGGTGAGGTCGAGGTCCGGTCCCGCCTCAACGAGCGCTTCGCTGCCGCGATCCCGCTGGATGCGGCGAGCCGCGAGGATCTCGACAGCCTGGTCGTGCAGATCGCCGCGCCGGAAGAATTCGCCCGTCGCGGCATCGAACGCTCCGAGCAGGTCGGTTCGCTGCGCTTTGAACGCAATGGCAGCCGCATCCTGGTCGGCAGCGCCCAGGCGATCCGCGACCCGTTCCTGAACTTCATCGTCGAGGCGCGCTGGAACGGCGGCCGTCTGCTGCGCGAGTACACGGTGCTGCTTGACCCACCGTCCAGCAGCCCGGCGCCGGCCGCCGCTGCCGCCGCGCCGCGGACGATCACCGCGCCGACGCCGCTGCCGCTGCCAACCCCGGCGCGATCGCAGGAGGCCCCGGCCAGCGCTGCCGGCACGCCGGCGCGCTATGGCCCGGTGCTGGCGACGCAAACGCTGTGGAGCATCGCCAAGCTGCTGCGCAGCGATCCGGTGGTGACCATGGACCAGATGCTGCTGGCGATCTACAACGCCAATCCGACCGCGTTCGGCGGCGGCAGCATCAACTACCTGCTCAGCGGCGAGATGCTGGCGGTGCCGTCGACCGCCGAGGTGCTGGCGATCGACGCCGCATCGGCGCACGAGCAGGTCACCCGGCTGCGCGCCAGCGGCAAACCGCCGGCGGCTGCCGTCTCCCGACCGGCAGCGACGCCGGCTGATCTCGCGCCGGCTCCCGCACCGCCGCCGCCTGCTGCCGTGCCGGTGCCCGATGTCGCCGCCAGCACGCCGATGCCGGCAGAACCGGCTGCTGCCGCCGCGCCGGGCGAGGGCCTGGCGGATGGGGGCGCTGCGCCGCCGTCCGCGGCATCGACGCCGGCCGAGGTCGGCACGCCATCGGCGGCAGCCGAGCCGCCCTCAGACGGCGAACCGGCTGCAGCGCCAGCCGCTGTGGACCACGCAGTCCCACCGGTCGCTGCACCTGCCGCGCCGCCGGCTGCGGACACGGCGACCGACCTGCTGGCGCAGTTCAAAGAACTGCCGTGGCTGCCGATCGGCGGCCTGCTGCTGTTAATCGGCCTGCTGCTGGCGTTGCGGCAGCGCCGCGCCGCGTCGTCGACAACGGCGGCCGCTACGCGGACCGCGCTGGCCGCCACGCCGGATCTGCTGCTGGAGCGGCCCTGGTCGCGGGCGCCTGCGCCAGCATCGGAACCACTCGCGCCCGACCAGCCGGCCGCCGATCCGGCACCGGCCGAGGCGGTTGCACCGCGCGTGCCGACGCTTGATCCGCCGGTCGCGACGGCTGTGGCGCCGCAGGCCGACGAACCGCTGCCTGGCCACGACAACACAGCCGATCTGGCACCGCTGCTCGACGCCAGCGATGCCTTGGCCGAGGCCGACTTCCATCTTGCCTACGGTCTGTACGACGAAGCTGCGCAGATGCTGAAGAAGGCGATCGCCGCCGAGCCGGCGCGTACCGATCTGGTGATCAAGCTGGCGGAAACCTATTCGGCGGCCGGCAACGCCGCCGAGTTCCAGGCGCTGGCCGAGAATCTCGAGGCTTCGGCGACGCCGGAGACCTGGCAGAAGATCAAGGTGATGGGCCGGGCGCTGCTGCCGGAACTACCGCTGTTCGGCGGTCAGCCGTCGCTGGCGGAACCGGCCGAACTCCCGTTGCCGCCGCCGGTTTCGCCGCCATCGTCCGCGAACGGCGATCTGTCGGTGATTGATTTCGACCTCGACGCCGAACTGCCGGGCGAGACGGCGCCGGTTCCGGCACCGCCGCTGGCGGTGCCGCCAGAACCGGAACCGGTGCTGACGCTGGCGGACGAACGGCCGCCAGCGACGATGGCCGATCCGGTCACCGAAAGCCTGCTGCGGCCACTCGACGAGCCGGTCGTCGAATTCGATCTGCCGCCGGCCGTGCCGCCGGCGCTGGTCGCCAGCGAGCCGCTGCCGGAGCTGAACCTGCCGCCGCTCGGGCTGGCGCCGCCGGTCATCATCGAGCTGCCGGCCGCACCGGCCAGCGAGCCGCCGGCGGTGCTCGACATCGACCTCAGCAGCTTCGACCTTGATGACGATGGCAGCGGCAGCCGGGCCGATGCCGGGCTGGTCAAGCCGGCGTCGGCCTGGGCGCCGCCGGCCGACGAACCGCCGCCCTTCGAATTCGAGCCGGAGCCGGAATCGGAGGTGATCGGCGGTGACGAGATCGACACCAAGCTCGATCTGGCCCGGGCCTATGCGGACATGGGCGATCTGGACGCCGCGCGCGCGCTGCTGGCGGAAGTCGAGATCGCCGGCAACGACCGCCAGCAACAGGATGCGCGGGCCCTGAGCCAGCGCCTGCAGGGCTGAACGGGCCGGCTTCCGCGCCGACCGACGCATCAACCGATGCGCCGGTCCGTCGGCGCTGGGTAGCCGGGGTCGAGTACCTCGGCAGTCAGTACGCGGGCTGGCAGACGCAGGCCGGACGGCCGAGCGTGCAGGGCGCGCTGGAAACGGCGCTGTCGTCGGTGGCGGCCCATCCGGTGGCGACCATTTGCGCCGGCCGGACCGATGCCGGCGTCCACGCCTTCGGCCAGGTGGTGCACTTCGACAGCCCGGCCGCCCGTGCGCCGCAGGCCTGGATGCTGGGCAGCAATGCGCGGCTGCCGCTGGACATCTCGATCCGCTGGGTGCAGCCGGTCACCGGTGACTTCAGCGCTCGTTTCAGCGCGCTGTCGCGCCGCTATCGCTACGTCATCCACAACAGCCGGGCGCGCTCGGCGCTGCTGGCCGGCCGGGTCAACTGGCTGAACTATCCGCTGGATGCCGGCGCGATGGACCGCGCTGCACAGGCCTTGCTCGGCGAGAACGATTTCTCCGCGTTCCGCGCCGCCGAGTGCCAGTCGACGACGCCGATGCGCAACCTGCAGGCGATCCGCGTCCAGCGGCGCGGCGAGTTCGTGTTCGTCGACGTGCGCGCCAATGCCTTCCTGCATCACATGGTCCGCAACATCGTCGGCAGCCTGCTGGAAGTCGGCATCGGCCGCCGTACGGAAGCCTGGATCGGCGAACTGCTGGCCGGCCGTGACCGGACCCGCGCCGGCATGACGGCGGCAGCGGCCGGCCTGTATTTTGTCGGCCCCGATTATCCTGCCGGCTTCGATCTGCCGGCGCCTTCCGAACCCTGGTTTCCCGGATGAGCGATTCCGCCCCGCGCCGCACCCGCATCAAATTCTGCGGCTTCACGCAGCGTCGCGATATCGCCGAAGCGGTCGCGCTCGGCGTCGACGCCATCGGCCTGATCCTGGTGCCGCAGAGCCCGCGCGCAGTCAGCCTGGAGCAGGCGATCGCGCTGAAAGCGGAGATTCCGCCGCTGGTCAGCAGCGTCGTGCTGCTGCGCAATCCGGATGAAGCGCTGGTGCGCGCGGTGCTGGATCAGGTCCGGCCGACCCTGCTGCAATTCCACGGCGAGGAGCCGGCGGCGTTCTGCGGGCGCTTCGGTCATCCGTACCTGAAGGCGATTGCGATGCAGCGGCAGACGCGCTCGCTGGCCGAGATCGCCGCCGACTATCCCGATGCCGCCGCGCTGCTGCTCGACGGCCACGCGCCGGGCGGCCTGGGCGGGCAGGGCCTGGCGTTCGACTGGGCGCGGGCGACCGAAGCGGTGCGGCTGCCGGTGATGCTGGCGGGCGGAATCCGGCCCGACAACGTCGCTGCCGCGATTGTCGCCGCCCGGCCTTATGCGGTCGACGTTTCCAGCGGCATCGAGCAGGCACCGGGAGTGAAGGATTCAGGCAAAATGCGGGACTTCGCGCGTGAGGTTCGCCGCGCTGATCAGCTGTCCTGAAATCGTTCACTCCCTTCGATGATCTACGAGAACCTGCCCGACGCCCGCGGCCACTTCGGCCCCTACGGCGGTCGCTTCGTCGCCGAAACGCTGATGGAGCCGCTGCGTGAACTCGAAGCCGCCTACCAGCAGCTGAAGAACGATCCGGCGTTCCGCGCCGAGATGGATCGCGACCTGGCGCTGTACGTCGGCCGGCCGAGCCCGCTGTACCCGGCCGAACGGCTGACCCGGAAGTGGGGCGGGGCGCAGATCTTTCTGAAACGCGAGGATCTGAACCACACCGGCGCGCACAAGATCAACAACACGGTCGGCCAGGCACTGCTGGCCAAGCACCTGGGCAAGACCCGGATCATCGCCGAGACCGGCGCCGGCCAGCATGGCGTGGCGTCGGCGACGATCGCCGCCCGGCTCGGCCTGAAGTGTGTGGTCTACATGGGTGCCGACGACGTCGAACGGCAGAGCCCCAACGTCTACCGCATGAAGCTGCTCGGCGCCGAAGTGGTGCCGGTGACCAGCGGCACCCGTACGCTGAAGGACGCGCTGAACGAGGCGCTGCGCGACTGGGTCACCAATGTCGACGACACCTTCTACGTCATCGGCACCGTCGCCGGTCCGCATCCGTACCCGATGCTGGTCCGCGACTTCAACGCCGTGGTCGGCCGCGAACTGATCGGCCAGTCGCAGGACATGCTCGGCCGGCTGCCCGATGCGCTGGTCGCCTGCGTCGGCGGCGGCAGCAATGCCATCGGCATGTTCCATCCGTTCATTCCGTTCGACGGCACCGCGATGTACGGCGTCGAGGCCGGCGGCGATGGCGTCGAGACCGGTCGCCATGCCGCGCCGCTGTCGGCCGGCAAGCCGGGCGTGCTGCACGGCAACCGCACCTATGTGATGGCCGACGACAACGGCCAGATCATCGGCACTCACTCGATCTCTGCCGGCCTGGACTATCCCGGCGTCGGCCCGGAGCACGCGTGGCTGAAGGACATCGGCCGCGTCAACTACGTGTCGGTCACCGATACCGAAGCACTCGACGCCTTCCACGAGTGCACCCGCACCGAGGGCATCATTCCGGCGCTGGAGCCTTCACACGCGCTGGCCTATGCGAAGAAGCTGGCGCCGACGATGGCGCGCGACCAGATCATCGTCGTCAATCTGTCCGGCCGTGGCGACAAGGACATCTTCACGATCGCCAAGCGTGAAGGCATCAGCCTGCTGTGAACATCCTGTCCGGGCGAGCGGGCATCCGTGTCCGGACCGCTACAGAAAGCACGAATCCATGAGCCGCATCGAAAGCACGCTGGCTGCGCTGAAGGCCGAAGGCCGCACGGCGCTGATCCCGTACATCACCGCCGGTGACCCGCACCCGAACCATACCGTCGGCCTGATGCATGCGCTGGTCGACGGCGGCGCCGACATCATCGAACTCGGCGTGCCGTTCTCCGATCCGATGGCCGACGGCCCGACCATCCAGCTCGCCTGCGAGCGGGCGCTGCTGCATGACACCTCGCTGTGGAACTGCTGCGCGATGGTGGCGGAGTTCCGCAAGCGCGACAGCCGCACGCCGGTGGTGCTGATGGGCTACCTGAACCCGATCGAGACCCGGGGCCTCGAGGCCTTTTGCGCGCTGGCCCAGGCTTCCGGCGTCGACGGCGTGCTGATCGTCGATCTGGCGGTCGAGGAAGCGCCGGACTTCGCGCCAGTGGTGCGCGCCCATGGGCTCGATCTGATCTTCCTGCTGGCGCCAACCTCGTCCGACGCCCGCATCGACGCGATCGTCCGGCAGGCCAGCGGTTACCTGTACTACGTGTCGCTGAAGGGCGTTACCGGTGCGGCGCTGCTGGATGTCGCCAGCGTCGAGGCCAAGCTCGGCCAGATCCGCCGCCACACGAGCCTGCCGATCGCGGTCGGCTTCGGCATTCGCGATGCCGCCTCGGCCGCGCTGGTCGGCACGGTGGCCGATGGCGTGGTGGTCGGCAGCGCGCTGGTTTCGCAGATCGAGAAGCACCAGGCCACGCCGGCCGTACTGCCCGGCCTGCTGAAGGCGCAGCTGGCCGAGATGCGCGCCGCCCTCGATGCGCCGGCCACCGCCGCCCAAGTGGCCTGAACGTTGCGTTTATCTTCGCTGGACCCCCGCCCCCATACGGAAGACTGCAGATGAGCTGGCTCGAAAAAATCTCCGGATCGAAGCTGCTGACCGGCGGCGTGCGCAAGAAGAGCGTGCCGGAAGGCCTGTGGATGAAGTGCGATTCCTGCCAGTCGGTGCTGTATCGCGCCGAGCTGGAACGCACGCTCGAGGTCTGCCCGAAGTGCGGCGCCCACCGGCCGATCGCTGCGCGGGCGCGCATCAATCACTTGCTGGATGCCGAGCCGCGCGTGGAGCTCGGCGCCAAGGTGCGCGCCACCGATCCGCTGAAGTTCAAGGATTCGCGCAAGTACACCGAGCGCCTTGCCGAAGCGCGCGAGGACACCGACGAGGAAGACGCGCTGGTCGTCGTCCGCGGCCAGCTGATCGGCCTGCCGGTGGTGGTCTGCGTGTTCGAGTTCGGCTTCATGGGCGGCTCGATGGGCTCGGTGGTCGGCGAGAAGTTCGTCCGCGGCGTCAATGAGGCGCTTGCGCACGGCTGCCCGGTGATCTGCTTCGCAGCTTCCGGCGGCGCCCGCATGCAGGAGTCGCTGTTCTCCCTGATGCAGATGGCCAAGACCAGCGCCGCCCTCGCCAAGCTGGCCGAGCGCGGCCTGCCGTTCATCTCGGTGCTGACCCATCCGACGATGGGCGGCGTGTCGGCCTCGCTGGCGATGCTCGGCGACATCCACATCGCCGAGCCGAAGGCGCTCATTGGTTTTGCCGGCCCGCGCGTCATCGAGCAGACCGTGCGCCAGAAGCTGCCGGAAGGCTTCCAGCGCGCCGAATTCCTGCTGGAAAAGGGCGCGATCGACATGATCGTCGACCGCCGCGAACTGCGCGAAAAGCTGCACCGCCTGCTGGCGATCCTGACCCACTTCACGCCAGGCGTGCCTGCCGCTGCCCACTGAAGCGGCCGTGTCGGCCGTGCGCCGGTCGCTGTCCGACTGGCTTGAATGGCAGGAGCGGCTGAACCCGCGCGCGATCGAACTGGGGCTCGATCGTTCACGCACGGTGGCCGATCGTCTCGGCCTGCTGCCGCCGGCCTGCGTCACCGCCACCATCGGCGGTACCAACGGCAAGGGATCGTCGGCGACGCTCGCGGCCGGCATCTGGCAGGCGGCCGGCTACAAGGTCGGCCGGTACCTGTCGCCGCACCTGCTGCGCTACAACGAGCGGATCGCCATCGACGGCGTCGACGCCAGCGACGAGGCGATCTGCGCGGCCTTCGCCGCGATCGACGCCGCCCGTGGCGATCTGCCGCTGACTTATTTCGAGTTCGGCACGCTGGCTGCGCTGTGGCTGTTCCGCGAGGCGCGGGTCGATGTGCAGGTGCTGGAGGTCGGCCTTGGCGGCCGGCTCGACGCCGTCAACATCGTCGATGCCGACGCCGCGCTGGTGACCAACATCGGCCTCGATCACACCGACTGGCTGGGCCCTGATCGCGAAGCGATCGGCGGCGAGAAGGCCGGCATCTTCCGGCCGGGCCGTCCGGCGATCTGCGCCGAAATCTCGCCGCCGGCGAGCCTGCGGCAGCAGGCCACGCGCATCGCCGCACGCTGGCAGCAGGCGGGTGCGGACTTCGTCGCCCGTCGCGACGGCGATCGCTGGGATTGGCGCGCCCCGGATGTCCACCACGCCGCGCTGCCGCTGCCGGCCTTGCCGGGGGCGATGCAGATCGACAATGCCGCCGGCGTGCTGACGCTGGTCACGGCGCTCGCGGACCGCCTGCCGGTCGGCCGCGCCGCGATCGAAACCGGACTGCGCGGCTTGTCCTTGCCGGGCCGCTACCAACGGGTGGCGGGGCTGATCGTCGATGTCGCGCACAACCTCGAATCGGCTGCCGTGCTGGTCGAGCAGCTGCGCGCCGACGGCAACGGTGGCGGCGTCACCCGGGTGGTGCTCGGCATGCTGTCGGACAAGCCGGTGGCGGCGGTCTGTGCGAGGCTTGCCGGCGTGGCGTCGCGGTTCTACTGCGCCGGCCTGCCGCCGCCGCGCGGCTTGCCGGCCGAACGGCTGCTGGAAATGGCGGGCGCGAGCGGCGTGCCGGCCAGCGCTCATGACAACGTGGCTCTTGCGCTGGCGGCAGCCCGCGCCGACGCGGGGCCGAAGGATCGGATCGTCGTCTGCGGCTCGTTCCTGACCGTGGCTGCGGCACTGGAGGAGGCGCGATGGGGGAGTTGATGAATGGGCTGCTCCGGCAGCGACTGGTCGGCCTGGCCGTGCTGCTGGCGGCCGCGTTCCTGCTGTCGCTGCTGCTGCCGGGCACACCGCAGCCCAGCGAGGCCGAGCCGACGACGACGGTCAGCATCACCGGCGAAGAGCAGCTGACCGAGGCCGATGCGGTGCCGCCGCCCGACGACATGCTGCCGGAACCGGTCGACGACTCGCTGCCGGCGGTCGAGCCCTCGGTGACGATCGCCGATGTCGAGGCTGCGGCCGAACTGCGGCCAGCTGCGCCTGCGCCGGCCGCTACGCCGGTACCAGCACCGACAACGGCCCATCCGCCCGAAGGCCCGAAGGCCGCGCCGAAGATCGGTGTTCATCGTGCGCAGGATGTCGTCGAACCCCGGCCATCGGCGAAGCCGAAACCTGCAGAGATCACGCCACCGCCGGCGCCGAAGCCCGCCGAGACTGCGCCGAAGCCGAAGCTGGCCGAATCGGCGCCGGTGCCGCCCAAGAGTGCGGCGCCGGCAGCCGGCTGGTACGTGCAGATCGGCAGCTTTTCCGACGCCGGCAGCGCCGAGACCATCGTCACCTTGCTGAAGAAGCTCGACGTCAAGGCGGCGATCACCCGGATCACCGGCGTCAACGGCAAGCCGCTGAACCGGGTTCGTGCCGGCCCGTTTGCCAGTGAAGCCGCGGCCAAGGCCGCGCACGACAAGATCGCGCGCAACGGTTACCCGCAGGCGCGGATCGTCCAGGAATCGGGGCGCTAGCGTCGCCGTGCCGCCACCGGCGGCGAGCCTGCACTAGAATGCGCGCGCGGCAACGCGGAGAGATGGCAGAGTGGTCTATTGCGGCGGTCTTGAAAACCGCTGACCTTCACCGGTCCGGGGGTTCGAATCCCTCTCTCTCCGCCATTTTTCAAAAGACCGACTCGATGTCGGTCTTTTGAAAAATCACCGGAGAACCCGAGAGAGGGATTCGAAGCCGCGGCAGCGGCCGGGCCCGAAGGGACGAATCCCGGTGCCGACAAAAGACCGACTCGATGTCGGTTTTTTAAGAATGCCGGCTCCTTCTACGCATCGGGCGCTCGGCATGGCTACCGTCAGTCGTTGGCTCGCAATCGCCGCCGTTGGCGCGAAGCCTGAAAGTTCGTCAGCGCATTCCGTAAACTGACGCACTTTTCACGAGGCCGTTGCATGAACGATCTTCCCACGCCGTCATCGCCGCGCCGCAAGGGCCCCACGAAGGGCATCTACCTGCTGCCGAACCTGTTCACCACCGGCACGCTGTTCGGCGCGTTCTACGCGATCGTCGCCTCGATGAACGGCAACTTCGACGACGCAGCCATCGGCATCCTCGCGGCGATGATCTTCGACGCGCTTGATGGCCGGATCGCGCGGATGACCAATACCTCCACCGACTTCGGCAAGGAGTACGACTCGCTGTGCGACATGGCGGCGTTCGGCATCGCCTCGTCGATCGTCGTCTACGCCTACAGCCTGCGCTTCCTGTCCGACTACCAGTGGCTGGGCGGCAAGCTGGGCGGGGTACTGGCGATGACGTACGCGACCTGTGCCGCGCTGCGTCTGGCCCGTTTCAACGTGCTGGCGGCGATCAAGGGCAGCAGCAAGGATTTCTTCGGCCTGCCGAGTCCGGCGGCGGCGGCGCTGGTGGTGTTCTTCGTCTGGACCTGTTTCAAGTACGAACTCAGCGGGCTCGACGTGCTGATCCCGGCCAGCATCATCACGTTGGGGGCGGCACTGCTGATGGTGTCGTCGATCCGCTACAACAGCTTCAAGAAGCTCGATCTGTCCGGCCGCATGCGTTTCCTGCCGTTCGCGGCGGTGATCGGCCTGCTGGCCCTGGTATCGATCAACCCGCCGCTGATCCTGTTCCTCGGCTTCTTCGTCTACGCGATGTCCGGCCCGGTGGCGACTGTGGCCCGCCGCCTGCGCGGCAAGCCGACACCGCCCTGAACGAGTGACCGCCATGCTGCCGCGCCTGAAGATCGATTACGTTTCCGACCTGGCCTGCCCCTGGTGCGCCATCGGCCTGGCCGGGCTTGTCGAAGCTGCCAGTCGCCTGCAGGGCGAACTGGAAGTGGAGCTGCATTTCCAGCCGTTCGAGTTGAACCGCAACATGCCGCCGGAAGGCGTCAACCTGGGCGAGCACCTGGTGGCGATCACCGGTGGGTCCGCCGCCCAGGTCGAGGACGAGCGCCGCAATCTCACCGCGATCGCCGCCGAAGCCGGGCTGGCCTTCAAGCTCGATCGCGAGACGCGCATCTGGAACAGCTTCGACGGCCACCGGCTGGTCTACTGGGCCGAGCAGGCCGGCGATCCGCTGTTGCTGAAGACGGCGCTGTTCAAAGCCAATTTCTGCGAAGGGCGGCAGATCTCCAACCACGAGGTGCTGGCCGACATCGCCGCCGAATGCGGGCTCGATGGCGCGCGGGCGAGGGAGATCCTGTCGTCCGAAACCTACCTCGACGAAGTCGACGAGCGGATGAAGCTGTGGTTAAGCCGCGGCATTCGCGGCGTGCCGGCGATCATCTTCAACGAGCGGCACATCGTCGAAGGTGGCCAATCGGCGAGCACCTTCGTCAATGTGATGCGGCAGATCGCCGGACTTGATCCGGCGCCGACCCCCGCGCCTGCCTGAGCGAGGAACGGTCGCCGCCGGTATTTGCGCGGCGCGCGACTTCCTCTATCATTCGCGCCCATGCAAGCCCGCACCCGCTCCCTGAAGCTCATCGCGCCGACCTCGCTCGGCCGTGCGCTGCTGCTTGCCCTTCGACTGCTGCCGTAAGGCAGACCATCGAACCTGCCCGTCCGGGGGCCACAACCGGACCACTCCAGCACCCCATTTCCAAAGCCTGACACTGACGGTATCGGCTGGCATCATGCCGGCCTGCCGTCGGCGAACCGTATTCGCGAGAACTCCATGAAAGACCAGCTCATCATCTTCGACACCACCTTGCGCGACGGCGAACAGTCGCCGGGCGCCGCCATGACCCTCGACGAGAAGGTGCGCATCGCGCTGGCGCTGCAGAAGCTGAAGGTCGACGTCATCGAAGCCGGCTTCGCGATCGCCAGCCCCGGCGACTTCGCGGCCGTGCAGGCCGTGGCCCGTGCGGTCAAGGAGTCGACGGTCTGCTCGTTGGCGCGTGCCAATGCCGCCGACATTGCCCGCGCTGGCGAAGCGCTGGCGCCGGCGGCGCGCAAGCGCATCCACACCTTCATCGCCACCAGCGCCATCCACATGGAGAAGAAACTCCGTCTGGCGCCGGACCAGGTGATCGACAACGCGGTCGCCGCCGTCAAGCTCGCCCGCACGTACACCGACGATGTCGAGTTCTCGGCCGAAGACGCCGGCCGCTCCGACATCGATTTCCTGTGCCGCATCTTCGACGCCGTGATCAAGGCTGGTGCCACCACGCTGAACGTGCCGGACACCGTCGGCTACAACATCCCGAGCCTCTGGGGCGAGCGCTTCAAGACGTTGATCGAGCGGGTGCCGAACGCCGACAAGGTGATCTGGTCGACGCACTGCCACAACGACCTCGGCATGGCCGTCGCGAACTCGCTGGCGGCCGTGATGAACGGCGCGCGTCAGGTGGAGTGCACGATCAACGGTCTTGGCGAGCGGGCCGGCAATGCCGCGGTCGAGGAGATCGTGATGGCGGTGCGTACCCGGCCGGACGTGTTCAACGTCACCACCCGCGTCGACACCACGCAGATCGTGCCGTGCTCGAAGCTGGTCTCGAACATCACCGGCTACCCGGTGCAGCCGAACAAGGCCGTGGTCGGCGCCAATGCCTTCGCGCACGAGTCCGGCATCCACCAGGACGGCGTGCTCAAGCACCGCGAAACCTACGAGATCATGCGGGCGGAAGACGTCGGCTGGTCGTCGAACAAGCTGACGCTCGGCAAGCTTTCCGGCCGCAGCGCCTTCCGGGCGCGGCTCGAGGAACTCGGTTACCAGTTCAAGTCCGATGGCGAACTTGCCGAAGCCTTCGCCCGCTTCAAGGACCTGGCCGACAAGAAGCAGGAGATCTTCGACGAGGATCTTCAGGCACTGGTCACCCAGGCCGAACAGGCAAGGGCCGAGGACCGCGTCAGCCTGCAGTGGCTCGAAGTGACTTCGAAGACCGGCACCCGGCCGCTGGCCAAGGTGGCGCTCGCCGTCGACGGCGAGATCCGCGAGGTCGAAGCACTGGGCGACGGACCGGTCGATGCCGTGTTCGCGGCGATCGAACAGAGAGTCGGCACCGGTGCCAAGTTGCTGCTGTACTCGGTGAACAACATCACTACCGGCACCGACGCGCAGGGCGAAGTCACGGTTCGGCTGACCAAGGAAGGCCGGGTGGTGAACGGTCTCGGTGCCGACACCGACATCGTCATCGCTTCGGCGAAGGCCTACGTCAACGCGGTGAACCGGCTTGAAGTGCCGGTCAGCCGTGCCCACCCGCAGCACGCGGACTACGTGGCGATGCCGTAAGCGCAGCCTGAATCGAAAAAGCCGGCGATGGCAGCTGCCATCGCCGGCTTTTTCATGTCCGGCCAGCAGGCCGGCAAGGTTTCCGGATTCAGCGCGGGGCCATGCGGATGGCGCCGTCCAGCCGCACCGATTCGCCGTTGAAGTAGCCGTTCGAGCACATCTCGACGACCAAGCTGGCGTATTCGGCCGGCGAGCCGAGACGCTTCGGGAACGGCACCGACGCCGCCAGCGCGTCCTGCACGTTCTGCGGCATCGTCGCCATCATCGGGGTCAGGAAAATGCCCGGCAGGATGGTATTGACGCGGACGCCTTCGTTCATCAGGTCGCGGGCGATCGGCAAGGTCATGCCGAGCACGCCGGCCTTCGAAGCCGAATAGGCCGACTGGCCGATCTGGCCATCCTGCGCCGCGACCGAGGCGGTGTTGATCACCACGCCGCGCTCGCCGTGCTCCAGCGGCGCGGCCGTGATCATGCCGGCGATGCCGGCGCAGTTGACCAGGATGCGCTCCTGGCCGTGGGCAGCACGGGCCTTAGCGAAGCCGGCGTCGACATCGGCATCGGACGTCACGTTCACCTTGCAGAACACGCCGCCCAGTTCGGCGGCCAGCGCTTCACCGCGCGCTTCGTTCATGTCGAAGATGGCGACCTTGACGCCGAGGGAGGCGAGCTTGCGGGCGGTGGCTTCGCCGAGTCCGGAGGCGCCACCGGTCACGACGGCGGCGACGGATGCATCAAGAATCATGGGGAATCCTCATCGTTGATTGGAAGTTGATTATAACTTTCGTGCAAACCGCGCTGTCCCGCCGGAAATTTGCAAAAAAGCTGTGCGCCAGTTCGCAATGGCAAGGGCTGCGTCAGATCCGGGTTTCGAGAATTGTCGGTATAAGCAAGCGGCGTGACCGGCTTCTGCCGCAACCGTTGATCGGCTGAAAATGACCGTTCAGGTCAGCTTCGTTGATCCCCGACTGCGGTTTTCCGGTCCTTGGTCGATAGCAGCACATCCCTGCAGCTCGCCGGACTCGCCTCCGGATCACGAGGAGAACCCGCACCATGCTCAGACTAGACGACAGCATCTTCGAGTACGCCCTGTACGACGTCTTCAACGCCGTCGATGCCAAGGCCGGCACCGCCGTCGATCTCCAGACGCTGCGCGAGCAGTGGCGCAGCACGGGCTTGCGACACACGGATTTGTATGTCGCGCTGGACCTGCTGACCACCGCCGAAAGTCTGGTGGCGGTCGCCCCCCAGGTCTGGGCGCTGACGGCGGACGGCGCCAGCCGCGCGCAGGCGCTCGGCGCAGTGGCCGCGCCGACGATGGCCGACCAGGTGGCCCGCAGCGTGCTCAAGCTGATCCGCGAGCGGGTGCCGGCCGGCACCGCCGGGCCGCGTCATCCGGTGGGTCGTCGGGGCGTCACGACGCGCATCCGGGTGCGCACGTCGACGCGGCTCGGCGGCGCCTGAATCTTGCGTGATCGGCGCATCCGGCCCCCGGATGTGCCGTGATTGCACGCCGGAGCCGGTGCCGAAATGGCACCATATCGCGTGGAATTTTCCACGGATTTCCGATGCGGCAGTCCCGCAGGTGCAGAACATGAACGTCACCCGCTCGACCTTCAACGAGGTCATGGTTCCGAACTACCAGCCCGCCGACATGGTCATGGTGCGAGGCGAGGGTAGCCGAGTGTGGGATCAGGACGGCCGAGACTACGTCGACTTCGCTGGCGGCATCGCCGTGACCCTGCTCGGTCACTGCCATCCGAAGCTGGTCTCGGCGCTGACCGAGCAGGCCGGCAAGCTCTGGCATCTGTCGAACGTGATGACCAACGAGCCGGCGCTGCGGCTGGCGCAGAAGCTGGTCGCTGCCACCTTTGCCGACCGCGTGTTCTTCTGCAATTCCGGCGCCGAAGCCAACGAGGCAGCGTTCAAGCTGGCCCGCCGCTACGGCAATTCGATCGACCCCGCGAAGCACGAGATCATCTCGTTCTACAACGCTTTCCACGGCCGCACGCTGTTCACCGTGTCGGTCGGCGGACAGGCCAAGTACACGCAGGGTTTCGAGCCGATCCCGGCCGGCATCACCCATCTGCCGTTCAACGACATCGCCGCACTTGAAGCGGCGGTGTCGTCGCGCACCTGCGCCATCGTGCTGGAGCCGATCCAGGGCGAGGGCGGCATCCTGCCGGCCACGCCGGCGTTCATCGCTGCCGCGCGCCGCCTTGCCGACCAGCACCAGGCACTGCTGATCTTCGACGAAGTGCAGAGCGGCATGGGCCGCAGCGGCCACCTCTACGCCTACCAGCACTACGGCGTGGCGCCCGACGTGCTGACCTCGGCGAAAGGTCTCGGCGGCGGCTTCCCGATCGGCGCGATGCTGGCCACCGAGGCGGCGGCCCAGGTGCTGGCCTTTGGCACCCACGGCTCGACCTACGGCGGTAACCCGTTGGCCTGCGCGGTCGGCGAAGCGGTGCTCGATCTGGTCAACACGCCGGACGTGCTCGACGGCGTCGGCCAGCGCGCGCAGCGGATCCGCGACGGCCTCGATGCCATCGGCCGTCGCTACGGCGTGTTCACGCCGAGCCGCGGCCTGGGCCTGCTGATCGGCGCGCCGATGAGCGAGGCCTGGCGCGGCCGTGCCAAGGACATCGTCAACGCCGCGATGGCCCAAGGCGTCTGGACCCTGGTGGCGGGTCCGGACGTGTTGCGTCTGGCACCGTCGCTGGTGATCAGCGAGGCCGACATCGCCGAAGGCCTGCGCCGGCTGGAAGCGGCGGTCGCCGGGCTGGTCGGCATGCCGAGTGCCGCAGCCGCCTGAGTTGTTTCGCAGCCACGAAAAAGCCCGCCATCGGCGGGCTTTTTTTGTGATGCAGCTCAGCGGTTCAGCGTGTAGAGAACGCGCTCGTTGCGCCAGTCGACCACCAGACCGTCGGCCACGATCTCGGCGATCCGAGGCCCTTCCGCCAGCGGGTCGCCTTCGCGGTAACGCTTGCCGTTGACCAGCACGAAGCGGCGCTGCGGATCGGCGTTGTAGACGTGGACATCGACCGACAGCGGCGGAAACTCCGCGCGATAGGCCGCCGGCATGTCCTTGAGCCGACGCAGCCCGACCGGCGCGGCAGCGGGCGGCACTTCGGCTGTCGTTGCGGCTGGCCGGTCGGTGGCCGGCGAACCCTCCGCAGCGGAATGCACGGCCGCATCCGGCGCTGATGAATGCGATGCCGGCGGGGCAATAGCCGCTGACGTGGTATCGGTTTCGGCGGCGAGTGCCGGCGCGGGGTCCAGCGTGATCGGCGTTGGACCCGGCGCGGGTGGTGCAGCGGCAACGACGGCTGGCGCGGCCGGTGCCGGCTTTGGCGCAGCCTGGCGCTCCGGCGCCATCGACGGCGTGTACAGCGTCGGTCCGGGGGCTACCGGCGCGGCGCGGGGATTGGCCGGCGGATCGGTTTCGACCGGCACGAAGTCGTTGTCGGTGGTAGCCGCTACTTCGCCAGTCAGATCGTCGAGCGAGGCGATGTTGTCGCCATCCTCGATCCGCGCGCTGGCCCGATCTTCCGCGGGCGCTGCGGCCGGTTCGACCACCGCCGGCGCGGCTGCGGGTTCCGGGGCTGCCGCAGCCGGCGCAGCCTTGCCGGCGGCGCGGAACCACAGCGCCGCAGCAGCCACCAGCAGCACGGCCGCAACGGCCAGCGCCGCGATCCAGCGCTGCTGCTGCGGCCGGGATTTCGGCAGCGGCGGCGGCACGGCCACTTCATCCAGCGGCGCCGGTGCCTGGCCGAGCTTGCGCTCGCGTTCGGCACGTTTCAGGGCGTCGAGGATCAGGCTCATGGCGCATCTCCCAGCGATGGCCAGCCGGTGTTCGGTGCCAGGTTGGCGAGCAGCAGCAAGGTGCGGGCATCGGCCACGCCTTCGTTCGGCAGGCCGTGGGCGACCTGGAAGCGCGACAGCTGGCTGCGCAGCTCCGGCCCGAAATTGGTCGGCAGCGCGCCGCTCAGCGTCTTGCCTTCGGCCTTGGCCAGCACCTTGCGCAGCCAGACGATCGAATCGCCCTTGGTGGTCTGGGTGATCTGGCTTTCCGGGATCGGCCGCTGCCAGAGCAGCAGGAACTCGCCGTTCCACAGCGGATCGAGCATCGACAGCGACAGCCGCAGCGGGCCGTCGGCAGTGTCGACGCTCATGTTGTCGCCGTCGATCGCGCGCAGCAGCACGTACTGGCGGCGGCCGTCCTCGAATTCCAGCGTCAGGATCGCCGGGCGATTCATCTGCCGCAGCTCGTCCCAGCCGGTCTCGCCCTTGAAGCAGTCGAGCCCGTTCTTGGCCAGCGCCTTGCAGACGTTCTCGCCGCGCGGGATGTTCAGCCCCGGCTGCCACAGGCCGATCAGCCGGGCCATCACCGCCGGCAGCGGCTGCGCGGTGGCACGCAAGGCGCCGAGGCCGGAGGGCTTCGGTGCCGGCGGCGGCGTCCGCACCGCTGCGGCGGGTGCGGTCGTCGAGGCCGGCTTTTCAGCGGCGACGGCGGGCGCGCTTGCCGCCGCTGGCGGCGGGCGTGAGCGGCCCAGCGTCTGGTCAAGCAGCACGCCGGCGATCACCAGCGCCGCGACCGCCAGCGCTGCCTCCACCCACGGCAGCGGCAGCGCCTGCGGACGCAGCCGGTCGAACCAGCGGCCCAGGCCTCGGCGGCCGGACGGGGCGCCAAGCACCTCGACCGCCGCCTGGTCGACGATCGCCGCCGTCACCGCACGCACGCCGCGGGCGTAGGCACCGAGCAGCGCGCGGTCGCAGATGATGTTGATCTGGCGCGGAATACCGCGCGAGTAGTGGTGCACGCGGCGCATCGCGGCGTCGGTGAACAGGTCGGCCGGGCCGCCGACCACGTGCAGCCGGTGGATGATGTACTGCAGCGTCTCGACCACGCCGAGCGGCGTCAGGTGGAAGCGCGCGGTGATCCGGCTGGCCAGCTGGCGCAGGTCCGGCCGCGCCAGCAGCTCGCTGAGTTCGGGCTGGCCGATCAGCATGATCCGCAGCAGCTTTTCCTTGTCGGTTTCCAGGTTGGTCAGCAGCCGCACCTGTTCCAGCACCGGCTGCGGCAGGTTCTGCGCCTCGTCGATGATCAGCACCGTGCGCCGGCCGGCGGCATGGCTGGCCAGCAGGTGCTGGTTCAGCGCATCGACCAGCACCTTGATCGACGGCTGGCCGGCAGCCGTGCCGCGACCGGGATAGTCGACATCCAGCTCGTCGCAGATCGAGGCCACGAACTCGATCTCGTTCTGGCGCGGGTTGTGGATCATCGCGATATCCACATTGGCCAGCTTCTGGGCCAGCAAGGTGCGGACGATCGTGGTCTTGCCGGTGCCGACCTCGCCGGTCAGCTGCACGAAGCCGCCGTACTGGCCGGTGCCGTACAGCAGGTGGCCGAGCGCTTCCTGGTGGTGACCGCTCATGTACAGGAACGCCGGGTCCGGGGCGATCGAGAACGGCGGCTCGCGAAGGTTGTAATGCGCGGCGTACAAGGGCGGGAGCGGTTCGAAAAAGGCGCGGAACGCGAGTCGCCGGAGTATAGCGAATGGTCC
The DNA here is from genome assembly GCA_026398815.1 of Gammaproteobacteria bacterium. Lineage (GTDB taxonomy): Bacteria > Pseudomonadota > Gammaproteobacteria > Nevskiales > Nevskiaceae > Nevskia. The sequence goes on along the minus strand of JAPLSA010000005.1, from coordinate 99,859 downwards.
GTCGCAGCCGATCGACGGCGGTTCCTACGTAGTTCCCGCAAGCGGCCTGCGGCAAGCGCGGATGTTGCGCAGGCCGGCGGCAGCCGACCATGGCGGCAGTTCCCAGCACCGTGACCGCCATGACCGCCGAAGCCGCCGCCCCGACCCTGAAGACCGACTGCCTGCTGTGCCCGGTGCGCAGCTGCCTCGTCCACCGCGATGGCGGCGATCAGGCTCAGGCCTGGAGCGACATGCTGGCGCCGCGCCAGGCACTGATGCCCGGCGACGGCGCGCTGCAGCGCGCGGGCGACCGGCTGGACGCGCTGTACTCGGTGCGCGGCGGCTGCGTGAAGACCTATACCGTCGATGTCGCCGGCCACGAGCGGATTCGCGGCTTCTATTTCCCGGGCGATCTGATCGGCCTCGACGCCATCGGCGGCGGTGTCTGCCTGTCGACGGCCGTGGCGGTGGTGCCGTCGCAGGTCTGCGTCGCACCGCTGGCCGAGCTGCAGGGGCTGATGGGCCGCATGCCGATGGTGGCGATGCGGGTCATGGAGCAGACCAGCCGGGAACTGGCGATGTCGCTGGCCATTGCCGGCGACTACACCGCCGAACAGCGGCTGGCCGCGTTCCTGCTGCAGCTGCGCGACCGCATCGGCCTCGGGCTCAGCGGCTGCCTGCGGCTGCCGATGGCCCAGCGTGATGTCGGCAACTACCTGCGGCTGGCCAATGAAACCGTCTGCCGCAGCCTGAAGCGCTTCGAGCAGAAGGGCTGGCTGCAGGCCACCGAGCGCGGTCTGAAGCTGCTCGACGAGGCCGCGCTGCGTGCGGCAGCGGCACCGGTCGGTCTGGATGTTCCGGCGATCCCGCGCCCGATCCAGGGGACCATCCGGCGGGCGGCCTGAGCGCCGGACTTTGCGGCAACCGAGCCGGCCCTGGGGCCGGCTTTTTCGTGCCGGTCGCGGTCGATACCACTCAGATCAGCCGCGAGTAGCGCGCCGTCGACACGGCCGGTGCAGCCACTGCCGTGGCGGCCGGCGACAGATAGGCATCGAACGGCATGGCGATGGCCCGCAGCAGGTAGCGGCCGGTCGGCGTCACGGTGATGCCGCTGTGGTCGATCACCACCAGGCCGTCCGCCGCCATCGCATCGAAGCGCGCCAGTTCGGCGACGAAATGGCGGCGGAAGTCGATCCGATGCACGGCCTCTATGTCGGCAAAGCGCAGCCGTCCCTCGCACATCAGCGCGGCGATGACATCGCGGCGCAGCCGGTCTTCCGCCGTCAACAGCAGACCGCGATCGATCGCCAGCCGGCCGGCGTCGATCGCGGCATTCCAGTCGGCCAGGTTGCGGGCGTTCTGGCCGTAGCTGTCGCCGATGCTGGAAATGGCACTGACGCCGAGGCCGATCAGGTCCAGCCCGGCGCGGGTCGCATAGCCCTGGAAATTGCGTTGCAGGCTGCCATCGCGCAGCGCGCGGGCCAGCTCGTCCTGCGGCAGCGCGAAGTGATCCATGCCGATGTACTGGTAGCCGGCGGCCAGCAGCCGCTCGATCGACAGGTTCAGCAGCGCCAGCCGGGTTTCGCCATCGGGCAGCTCGTCGAGGCGGATCTGCCGCTGCGCCTTGAAGCGCTCCGGCACGTGCGCGTAAGCGTAGGTCGAGATGCGGTCCGGGCGCAGCGCGATCACCTGATCGAGCGTGCGCGCGAAGCCGGCGGTCGTCTGCTTCGGCAGGCCGTAGATCAGATCGGCCGACAAGGATTCGAAGCCGGCAGCGCGGGCCGCCTCGATCAGTGCGGCGACTTCGGCATAGGCCTGGCGGCGATTGATCGCGTCCTGCACGGCCGCATCGAAATCCTGGATGCCGAAGCTGGCGCGGTTGAAGCCGAGCCGCGCCAGTTCGGCCAGCGTGGCCGGCGTGATCGAGCGCGGATCGATCTCGATCGAGTACTCGCGGCCGGCATCGCGGGCCAGATGGAAGTGCGCATCGAGCCCGTCGAGCAGCCGCTGCAGCTGGGCGATCGACAGGAAAGTCGGCGTGCCGCCGCCGAAGTGCAGCTGCTCGACGCTCGGCCGGCCCGGCAACAGCGCGGCCTGCAGCGCGGCTTCGCGGATCAGGCGCTCGACATAGGCATCGCCGAGCGCGTGATCGCGGGTGATGACCCGGTTGCAGCCGCAGTAGAAGCACGGGCTTTCGCAGAACGGCACATGCACGTACAGCGACAGCGGTGCGCCGATCGCCGCCGCGCTGCGCTGCGTCGCAGCGGCGTGTTCGGCGGCGCCATGGGCCGGCGTGAACTGCATCGCCGTCGGGTAGGAGGTGTAGCGCGGGCCGTTGCCGTCGTGGCGGCGGATCAGCTCGGCGGACGGCAGCGGCGACAGCGGACGGGCGTGGCTCATGAGGCAGACACCGGGGCAGGCGCGGCGCACCAGCTGCGCAGCGGATCGGAAGGAACGAAAACGGTGGCGGCCAGACTCAGCAGGCCGATCGCCACCAGCCACCAGCCGCTGCGGCGACGTGGCCAGAGGGCCCGGCTGCGCCAGCCGACCAGCGCCAGCAGCGGCGTGCCGCCGAGCGCGAAGGCGCCGGCCAGCAGCGCGCCATCGACGGCGCGACCAGACAGCGCCGCCAGCAGCAGCACCGAATAGAGCAGACCGCAGGGCAGCGCCGCCCAGGCGACGCCGCGCAGCAGCAGCGCTGCTGCAGCGCCACGTCGCGGCGCTTGCAGGGACGGCCGGCAGCAGGCCGCGCCTGCCGCCGGGCGCAGCAGCAGCGAGGCGCCGATCGCCACCAGCAGCGCCGCCGCCAGCAACTGCAGCAGGCGACCCAGCGCGGGATCGGGCAGGTGGCGCAGCAGCTGCTGGCCGATGCCGCCGGCCACGGCGCCGAATGCGGCATAGCCGAGCAGCCGTCCGCCGTGCAGTAGCGCCAGTGCGCGGCCGATCGGCAGCGCGCCAGCGGCACGCGCCTGCTGGGCAGACAGCGCGCCGCACATCGCCACGCAATGAACACTGGCGGCGGCGCCGGCCAGCAGCAGCGCAGGCGTGCCGAGAACGGTGACCGGCAAGCCGTTCATGGCCGTACCTGGCCCGGGGTGCAGCGGGCGGACGACCGCAGTGGCGAGGGCAGGCGCTGGATCATGCCGCCAGTGTCGGCGGCGGCGACGACAGTCGCCTTGACCTGGATCAAGCCCCGCTCAGCGTTCGTCGTCCGGCAGCCGGCGGGCCTGCTCGTCGAGCCGTTCGAACTGGCCGCCGAACACCGCGACCAGGAATACGGCGATGGCGCCGAAGACGACAACGACGCCAAGCGGAATCAGCAGGTAGAGACTGGTCATGGCAGCACCGGCCGCATCGGCGGCATGGGTGGGGTTGGGCCCGCGCCGCCGCGCTGGGCATTGAGCACCACCAGCAGCGAGGACAGCGACATGCCGGCGGCGGCCAGCCACGGCGGCAGCTGGCCGGTCATCGCCAGCGGCAGCACCAGCAGGTTGTAGCCCAGCGCCCAGCCGAGGTTCTCGCGGATTCGTCGCCGCGTGTCGTGCGCCACCGACAGCGCCAGTGGCAGCCCGGCCAGCGAATCGCCGAGCAGCAGCAGGTCGGCGCGCGACTGGGTCAGCGCAGCGCCGTTCGGCATCGCGGCGGAAACGTCGGCGGCGGCCAGCAGCGGCGCATCGTTGAGGCCATCGCCGACGGCCAGCACGCGGTGACCGGCCGCCTGCAGCGCCTGCAGATGGGCCAGCTTGCCGGCCGGCGTCTGGCGCGCGGCATGGCGGGCGATGCCGAGCCGCGCAGCCATCGCCGCGACGGCCGTTGCGCCGTCGCCGCTGAGCAGTTCCAAGCGCAGGCCGCGCTGTTCAAGATCGCCGACGACGGTGGCCGATTCCTCGCGCACGCGGGCGGCCAGCACGAACAGCGCGGCGGCCACGCCGTCGACGACCAGCGCGATCACGGTGTCGTCGGCGCACAGCTCGGCCGCCGCCGGCACTGCGATCGCCATCGGGCTGGCGTCGAGCGCGCCGAGCCAGCAGGCGCGGCCGTCGACCCGGCCTTCGATGCCGGCGCCGGCAAGCTGGCGGACCTGCTGCGCCGGCAGGCCGCGGTCGTGGTCGGCGAAGGCGCTGGCGATCGGATGCCGGCTGCCGCGCTCCAGCGCGGCGGCGATGCGGGTGACGGCGTCAGCATCCAGGCCGGTGGTGACGTCGGCCAGCGGCAGCACCTGCCGCAACAGCAGCGCGTTGCGGGTCAGCGTGCCGGTCTTGTCGAACAGCACGGTGTCGATGCCGGCCAGCGCGCTCAGCGCGCCGGCATTGGCGACCAGCACGCCCTGCTTCGCCAGCCGCGAGCTGCCGGCCGCCAGCGCCACCGGCACCGCCAGCGACAGCGCGCAGGGACAGGACGCGACCAGCACCGCCAGCGCGATGCCGAAGGCGGTTTCGCCGCCGGCACCCCGGTACAGCGCCAGCGTGGCGCCGACGGCGGCCAGCACCAGCACCGCCGCGATGAAATGGGCCGCGATGCGATCGGCGATCCGCTGCACGCGCGGCTTGGCGTGGCCGGCGTTGTCGAGCAGCCCGGCGATCTGCGCCAGCACGGTGTCGTCGCCGAGCCGCTCCACCTGCAGCGCCAGCGCGCTGCTGCCGAGGTTCAGGCTGCCGGCCAGCAGGCGATCGCCGACTGCATGCAGCACCGGCCGCGATTCGCCGCTGAGCAGCGCCTCGTCGAGTTCGGCCGGCAGGTCGAGCAACCGGCCATCGGCCGGCAGGCTGTCACCGGGCGCGACGATGGCGATGTCGCCGACTGCCAGCGCATCGATGGCGATCGTTTCGACCACCGGGCCGACGCGGCGCTGCGCGGTCAGCGCCCGACGGCTGGCCAACAGGCGCAGGTGCTCGCTGGCCTTGTCGCGGCTGCGGCCCTCCAGCTGCCGGCCGATCAGCAGGAACCAGACGAACATCGTCGCGGTGTCGAAATACAGCTCGCCGCTGCCGAGCGCGGTCCGCACTGCGGATGCGATGAACGCGGCCAGCAGCGCCAGCGCCACCGGCACGTTCATGTCCAGCTGCCCATCGCGCAGGCTGCGCCAGGCGGCCGACAGGAACGGCCAGCCGGCCCACAGCACGCCGGGAATCGACAGCAGCAGCTGCGCCGTGCGCAGCAGCGGCTCGATGTCCGGCCCGCTGTCGATGCCGAAATAGCTCGGCCAGGCCAGCATCATCACCTGCATCGCGCAGATGGTGGCGACGCCAATCCGCGCCAGGCTCAGGCGCTGCGCGCGGCGGGCGCGTTCGCCGCCATCGGCGCTGGCCAGCAGGCGCGGCTCGAGGCCGCTGCGATCGAGCGCCGCCAGCAGCCCGGACAGCGGCGTCGCCGCCGGGTCGTAGCGGAAGCGCAGGCTGCGGGTGGCGACATTGACGGCGACTTCGCGGGCGCCGGCGGCCACCGCTTTCTCGGCGCGCGCGGCGCAGGCGGCGCAGTGCATGCCATCGAGCGCCACCGTCACCTCGTAGCCGCCGGCGCGGGGCCGGGCGAAGCCGCCGCGCAGGTCGGCGCGGTCGTAGAGGGTCCAGTCGCGATCGGTCATGGGCGGCGGTGCGGTAGCGTTGGGCGCGACGGTCGGCGTCGGGCTTCAGGGATGACGGGCCGGCGCAGCCGCCACGGTACCGCTGGCGGTCGGATGGCTGGCGATCTCGGTATAGCCCTGGGCATAGGCGACGAAGGCCAGCACGGCGCAAGCGGCGATCGACATCACCGGCAGGCCGAACAGCAGGAAGACTTCCAGCGACATGCGCCGGCGAGCGAGGCGGGCGCTGTCGTCGACGTTGGGGCGAGTGGGGGTGACGGTGTTCATCAGTGCTGGGCTCCTGTCAGGAATCGGGCGTTGCGGCGGGCGTGAATGCCCGGCTGGTCGAGGTCCTGCAATTCGATGGCCACGGTTTCCACCGGCCGCCGTGACGGCTTCCCGTCGTCACGCGCTGCGGCGCGCAGCGCGATGGTCGCGGTGCCGGCTTCGCCCGGCTGGTGGGTGAAGGTCGACGGCGCGATCACCAGGGCTTCGCCATCGGCAAAGCGGGCGCTGAGCTGGTAGTGGCGCGGCTGGTCGGCGGTGTCGCTGAGCTTCAGCGTGTAGACGTTCTCGATCTCGCCGCTGGCCAGCTCGCGGTACAGCGCGTGGCGGTCGCGCAGCACATCGAAGCGCAGCGGCGAATGCAGGGCCAGCAGCGCGATGAAGCCGGCGCAGGCCGCCAGCCAGACCGCGCCATAGCCGAGCGTGCGCGGCCGCAGCAGGCGGAACGGCTTGCCGGCATCGCGGTTGGCGCTGGTGTAGCGGAGCAGGCCGCGTGGCTTGCCGACGCTGGTCATCACCGAATCGCAGGCGTCGATGCAGGCGGCGCAGGCAATGCACTCGTACTGCAGGCCGTCGCGGATATCGATACCGACCGGGCAGACCTGCACGCACAGCGTGCAGGACACGCAGTCGCCGCCGGTGGCCCCCTTGCTGCGGGCGTCCTTGCGCGGCTCGCCGCGCTTGTCGTCGTAGGCAATGATCAGCGTGTCGCGGTCGAACATCGCGCTCTGGAAGCGCGCGTACGGACACATGTACTTGCAGACCTGTTCGCGCATGAAGCCGGCATTGCCCCAGGTCGCAAAACCGTAGAACAGCGACCAGAACAGCGCCCAGCCGCTCAAGGTTCCGGCCAGCAGGGCCGGGAACAGTTCGCGGGCCGGCACGAAATAGGCGACGAAGCTCAAGCCGGTGAACAGGCCGAACAGCGCCCAGGCCAGGTGCTTGCCGCCCCGTTTGAGCAGCTTCTCGCCACGCCACGGCGCGCGATCCAGCCGCAGCCGCTGGTGGCGGTCGCCTTCGAAAGCCTGCTCGATCCACAGGAAGGCTTCGGTCCAGACCGTCTGCGGGCAGGCGTAGCCACACCACAGCCGGCCGGCCAGCGAGGTGAACAGGAACAAGGTCAGCGCCGCCAGCAGCAGCAGCGCGGTCAGCAGCAGCAGGTCCTGCGGCACCAGGGTCAGGCCGAGGATGTGGAAGCGCCGGTGCGGCAGATCGAACAGCACCAGCGGCTGGCCGTGCCAGCTCAGCCAGGGCACGAGGTAGTACAGGCCGAGCAGCGCTACGGTCGCGATCACCCGCAGGCGCGCGTAGCGGCCATGGGCGCTGCGCGACTGGATCTTGGTCGACGCCTGATACATCAGCACCGATTCGGTGACCGCCGGCTTGGCCGCAGCCGAGCGCCGCTCGAATGCCGCCTTCTCCTTGCAGGACACGGTTCAGCCCTCCTTGCGCGGCGCCAGCAGCAGCGCCGCGAATCCGGCCGGCACGGTCGAGGCCAGCCACAGCACCAGGAACATCAAGGCCTGATCGCGCATGTGCACCGGCGGCAGCAGCCAGGCGTCGGGCGCCAGCGCCAGCAGCGCGGTCAGCAGCACCGCGCCGACGAACGCCGACCAGACCACCACCGCGCCGCGCAGCAGGTGCGGGCGCCCGGCCAGATCACGGTGGTCGGCGTTCACCGGGCGGCGCCGTCGTGGGTCGACTGGCCGTAGACCCAGGCGACGACGACGCGGATCTCGTCGGCATCCAGCAGCTGCTCGTGCGCCGGCATCTGGCCGCTGCGGCCGAACAGGATGGCCTGCCGCACCTTTTCGCGACCGCCGCCGTAGAGCCAGATGTCGTCGGTCAGGTTCGGGCTGCCGAGCGCGGTGAGGCCGCGGCCATCGGCGCCGTGGCAGCCGGAGCAGCGGGCGGCGAACTGCTTCAGGCCGGCCTCGCGCTTGCGGGCCGGCAGCGTGTCGTCCGACCAGAACGGCACGAAGTCGACCAGATCCTGCAGCTCCTGCGCCGACAGCGTGCCGTTCAGCGGCGGCATCACCGCGGTGCGGCCGTGGCTGATGCTGGCGACGATGGCTTCCGGCGTACCGCCGAACTTCCAGTCGGCGTCGGTCAGGTTCGGAAAGCCGATCGCGCCTTGGGCGTCGGCGCCGTGGCAGCCGGCGCAGTTGGCCATGAACACCGCGCGGCCCAGCGACAGCGCCGCCGGGTCCTGTGCCAGCTCCGGGATCGACTTGCCGTCCAGCGCCTTGAACGCCGCGTGGCGGCTGGCGGTGATGCGCGCGAGATCGCTTTCCATCTGGCCGCGCGAGGTCCAGCCGAGCCGGCCGGACAGGTTGCCGAGCCCCGGATAGAACGCCAGGTAGCCGGCGGCGAACAGCACGGTCAGCACGAACAGGTTCAGCCACCAGCGCGGCAGCGGGTTGTTGTACTCGCGCAGGTCGTCGTCCCAGACGTGCTCGTTGGTCTGGCCGGGCACGCCCTTGGCGTTGGCGAACAGGAGCCACAGGCAGGCGACCATCATCGCCACCGAGATCACGATGACGAAAGCACTCCAGAACGGACTCATGACTGCGACTCCCGGCAGCAGCAGGCGGGTGCCGGCGCGGCCTTGACGGTGGCGGGCTCGTCGACCAGCGGCAGCTGGGCGGCCTCGTCGAAACGGGCGGCGTTGCGGCGGGCCGAGGCCCACCAGCAGACGCCGATGAAGCTGCCGATGGCAGCCAGGGTGAACAGGCCGCTGATCATGGCCGGGCCTCCACGCTGGCGACCGCAGCCGGCTTCGGGAACTTGAGCGACTGCAGGAAGGCGATCACCGCATCGGCCTTGGTCTTGCCGGCGACATCGGCATCGGCCCTGGCGATCGCGGCGTCGTCGAACGGCACGCCGACGGTTTTCAGTGCCCGCATCATCGCCGGCACCTCGCCGGGCTCGAAGCCTTCCTCGGCCAGCCAGGGATAACCCGGCATGTTCGATTCCGGCACCACGTCGCGCGGGTTGTTCAGGTGGATGCGATGCCATTCGTCGTTGTAGCGGCCGCCGACCCGGGCCAGGTCCGGCCCGGTGCGCTTGGAGCCCCATTGGAACGGGTGATCCCAGACCGATTCACCGGCCGTCGACGCCGGGCCGTAGCGCAGCACTTCTTCGGCCAGGGTGCGAACCATCTGCGAATGGCAGCCGTAGCAGCCTTCGCGGATGTAGACGTCGCGGCCGGCCACTTCCAGCGCGCTGCGCATCGGCATGCCGGGTTCGGCGGTGACGGTGGCCTTGTCGTTCATCAGCGGCACGATCTCCGCCAGGCCGCCGAAGCTGATCGCGACCGCCGTCAGCACCGCCAGCCAGCCGACGTTCTTCTCGATGAATTCGTGTTTCATGCGTGCGACTCCTGGGCCGGCGCGGCGACAAGGGTGGGGACGTGCTCGGCCGGTCGGGCGAGGGTCTTCCAGACGTTCCAGGCCATCACCAGCATGCCGCCGAGGAACATCAGGCCACCGGCCAGGCGCACGGCGTAGAACGGGTAGGTGGCCTTCAGCGATTCGACGAAGCTGTAGGTCAGCGTGCCGTCCGCCTCGGTGGCTCTCCACATCAGGCCCTGCATCAGGCCGGCGCTCCACATCGCGGTGATGTACATCACGGTGCCGACGGTGGACATCCAGAAATGCAGGTTGATCGCCGGAATGGAGTGCATCGCCGGCCGGTTGAAGGCGCGCGGAATCAGCGCGTACATCGAGCCGATGGAGATCATCGCCACCCAGCCGAGCGCGCCGGAATGCACGTGGCCGATGCCCCAGTCGGTGTAGTGGCTGAGCGCGTTGACGGTCTTGATCGACATCATCGGACCTTCGAAGGTCGACATGCCGTAAAAGCTCAGCGAGACGATCAGGAACTTCAGGATCGGGTCTTCGCGCAGCTTGTGCCAGGCACCGCTGAGCGTCATCACGCCATTGATCATGCCGCCCCAGCTCGGCGCCAGCAGGATCAGCGAGAACACCATGCCGATCGACTGCACCCAGTCCGGCAGCGCGGTGTAGTGGAGGTGATGCGGGCCGGCCCACATGTAGACCGCGATCAGCGCCCAGAAGTGGACGATCGACAGACGGTACGAGTAGATCGGCTTGCCGACCTGCTTGGGCACGAAGTAGTACATCATCCCGAGGAAGCCGGCGGTCAGGAAGAAGCCCACCGCGTTGTGGCCGTACCACCACTGCACCATCGCATCGGTCGCGCCGCTGTAGGCGGAGTAGGACTTGGTCCAGCTGATCGGGATCGCCACGCTGTTGACGATGTGCAGCAGCGCCACGGCGATGATGAAAGCGCCGAAGAACCAGTTCGCCACGTAGATGTGGCTGACCGTTCTTTTCGCGATGGTGCCGAAGAACACCACGCCGTAGGCGACCCAGACGATGGCGATCAAGATGTCGATCGGCCACTCCAGTTCGGCGTACTCCTTGCTCTGGGTGATGCCCAGCGGCAGGGTGATGGCGGCCAGCACGATGACCAGCATCCAGCCCCAGAATGTGAAGTTGGCGAGCTTCGGCAGGAACAGTGCGGTGCGACAGGTGCGCTGCACGCACCAGTAGCTGGAGGCGAACAGGGCGCTGCCGCCGAACGCGAAGATCACCGCATTGGTGTGCAGCGGCCGCAGGCGGCTGTAGGTCAGCCACGGCGTGTCGAAGTTCAGCGCCGGCCACATCAGCTGGGCGGCCAGCCAGACGCCGACCGTCATGCCGACGATCCCCCAGACCACGGTCATCACGGCAAAGCCGCGAACGGCCCGGTCCTCGTATTGAATTGCTGGTGCTGCGGTGCCGCTGTCGTCTGCCATGGCCGATCCCCTGCGTTGATGGCGTGCAGGATCGGCTTCAGGCATCGCCACCGCTTTGACCTGGATCAACGCGCCGCTGGCCTCGGATGCTGAAACTCAAGCCATCGAAATCCGCAACCGGTGCTGCCCGATGAACACGCTGCGAACCATCCTGGTGCTGATGGCCCCCGACGCCCGTCCGGGCCCGGCGCTGCACCGGGCGATGGCCTATGCCCACCGCAGCGGTGCGACGCTGCATCTGGAAATCTTCGATCACTACGAGCCGATCGACTACGCCGGCACCGTGTTCGGCGTCGAAGTCGCCGACCGGGCGCGCCGCGATTTCCTCGACGAGCGCATGAAGGCGCTGGCCGACGTCGCCAGCGGCCTGGCCGACAACGGCTTGCGCGTGGAATGCGATGTCAGCTGGGCACGCGATCCGGCCCGGGCGATCGTCGCGCGCATCCGGGCGCTGCGGCCGGATCTGGTGATCAAGGACATCGACTGCGAACCGGTCACCGACGCCGAAGCCGGCCGCCTGCGGCCGTCGAGCGTCGACTGGAAGCTGATCCGTATGGCCGCCGCGCCGCTGATGCTGGTGCATCCGCGCTCGGCGCTGGAGCCGCGCCGGGTGATGGCGGCGGTCGATGTCACGATCAACGGCGCGGCCGGTGGGCTCAACGATCAGCTGCTGGACGCCGCGCGCGCCTGCCTGGTCGGCGACAGCAGCAGCCTGCATCTCGGCTCGGTGTTCTCCTGCCTGCCGCTCGGCAGCTACGACGCCGGCTTCATCGCCAACACCTGGGAACTGATGGACGGCGCCCACGCCGAGCAGCTGAAGCGCTTCGCCAGCCGCCACCAGCTGCGGCCGGAGCAGGTGCTGCGCACCCGGCGGCTGGAACCGGCCGATGGCATCGCCACGCTGGCCGCGCAGAACGCGATCGATCTCGTGGTGATCGGCTCCACCTACCACCCGGCGATCGATCGCCTGCTGTTCGGCTCCACTGCCGAGGCCCTGCTGCGGCGGCTGAGCTGCGACGTGCTGCTGATCAAGCCGGCCGATTTCGATCTGGCCTCCGAAGCGCGCCCGAAGCGCGAGCGGCGCCTGCCGCTCGGCCGCCATCGTTCCGACTCGGTGGCCTGAGCCGCCAAAGACGTTCTCCCCTCGATGGCCGACCCTGCGGCCATCCAGCGATTCGGCGGCCCGCGTGGCCGCCTTTTTTTGGTCTGCGATCGGCGTGCCCGCAGGCCGTTTCACGCTTGCAATGACCAGGGTCAAGGCCGCCGTGACGGCCGGCGGCGACGATGGCTTCGACATCAGTCCGATGCCTGTCCGAAGACCCCGACCATGACTGCCAAGACCCTGCTTCCGCTGCTCGCCAGCGCCCTGCTGCTGACGCCGATCGCCAGCCACGCCGCTTGCTTCGACGAGGCCCGTCCGTGGTCGCTGCGGCTTGGCGGCCATGTCGTCGATCCGGTCGGGGGCCACAACGACACGGCGGCCGGCGACATCACGGTGCGCAGCAAGGCGGCGGTGACCTTCAATGTCGACTACCGGATCTGCCGGCAGCTGAGCCTCGACCTGCTGGCGGCGCTGCCGGTCACCCAGGGCATCGCCATCAACGGCAGCCGCGTGGCCTCGACCCAGCACCTGCCGCCGGTGCTCGGCCTGCAATACCACCCGCTGGCCGATGGCCGCGTCGATCCCTACATCGGCATCGGCGTCAATCGCACGCTGTTCTTCCGTGAAGCGCTGCCCGGCGCGCGGCTGCAGCTGTCGAACACCTGGGGGGTTGCCGCGCAGCTGGGTGTGGACTGGCACTTCAATGCCGACTGGGCCATCGGTGCCGACCTGCGCTATCTGCAGATCGAGCCGGATGCCAGCGTCGACGGCGCGCCGATCGGCAAGGTCAGGATCAATCCGCTGGCCTACGGTGCCACGGTTTCGTACCGCTTCTGATCCGGCTGCTCTGCAAGCCACCGCCGCGCCCTGATCGGCGCGGCGGTGCCGTTTCAGTTGCCTTCCGTTCGATGCCGGCCTCAGGCGAGCGCCGCCAGCGGCGGCCGCAGGAAATCGAAAACGTAGGTCTTCAGGTGCCGGCGCTGCTCCAGCCGCCCGGCCAGCGCATCGAGCCGCGCCGGCAGCGCCATCAGCCGATCGCGGGCGCGCCGCGCTTCGCCGCCGTGCGGCTCGATGCTGGCGATGCCCCAGTGGTTCAGCGATTCGTCGACCAGCGCGGCGTACTGGCGGGGGCCGAAGACGCCGGCCTGGCGTTCGACCTCGGCCATCATCTGAAAACCCATGATGGTGCTGCCCGGCATCGACAGCACCGGCGCCACATCGGCCAGTTCCAGCAGCGCGGCGTCGGGATCGGCGGCCAGCGCCAGCGCGAAGGCATCGCGATAGAACGCGCAGTGGCGCGCTTCGTCGCCGGCCAGCCGGGCCAGTACCGTCTGCAGCAGCGGTTCGTGGGCGGCGGCCAGCCGCGCGGTATTGGCGTGCGAGATCTGCGTGGCCCGCTCCTGCAGGCTGGTGTAGGCCAGCAGCCGGTACGGGCTGCCGGCCCATTCGGGATCGAAGCCGTCACGCAGGAAGCCGAACTGCAGGCGGTCGAGCGCGGCCGGCGCGTACAGCGCGGCGTCGCGGGCGTAGTCGCGCAGCACATTGCCGTGGCGGTCTTCCTCGGCAGTCCACAGCCGGGTCCAGCGCTGCCAGATCGCCTGGCTGCCGACGTGCTCGGCAATGATCCGGTGGAAGTGCGGCAGTCCTTCCTCGGTCAGCAGGTTCAGCATCACCGACACCTTCACCGCCGACGGCAGGCCGCGCGCACGGTCGCGCAACGCGCCCAGCGCCGCTAGCTGCGGATCGTCGCCGAAGTCGACCAGCTCGCCCGGCCACCACTCGTGGCAGCTGGCGAGATGGCGGTCGATCAGGGCCGTGATCGCGGGAGTGGCGGCGGCCAGCACGTCGAGCTGGGCGGCGAAGGCAGTGGGGCGACAGCAAGGGATCATGGTCAGTCCTCGGCAGGGGACGACAGTGAGGACTGCCGGCGCCGGCAGGGCCTTGACCTGGATCAAGGTGGCTACAATCCGCAGCGGTTACCGCCTGCCCACCGCCGCCGCCGTCGCGACCATGTCCAGCCCTTCCGCACGCCCCAGCAGCGGCCCCATTTCCGGGGACCGGTTCGGCGCGCTGTTCGCGGCCGCCGTCGATCCGATCGTGCTGATCGACCGCGAAGGCCGCATCACCGGCTTCAATCTGGCCGCCGAACAGGTGTTCGGCTGGCGCGAGGCCGACGTGCTGGGCGAGCGGGTGTCGATCCTGATGCCCGGCCCCTACCGCGACGAGCACGACGGCTACATGAGCCGCTACCTCGGCACCGGCCAGCGGCGGATCATCGGCATCGGCCGCGAAGTGGTGGCGCGGCGGCGCGATGGATCGACGTTTCCGATCGATCTGTCGGTCGGCGAGTTCGTCAGCGGCGCCGAGCACGGCTTCGTCGGCATCCTCCGTGACATCACGGCGCGCAAGGCGCAGGAAGCCGAGCTGCGGCGGACCACCGAGGAGCTGCGACTGATCTTCGAGCAGACGCCGACGGCGCTGGCGCTGCTCGATGCCGAAGGCCGCATCGTCGACGTCAACCGCGCCTGCGAAAGCCTGCTCGGCCGCGATGCCGAAGCGCTGCGCGGCCGCCATCACGGCGATCTGCTGGCCGACGCCGACCGGGCGCTGGTCGAGGGCGCGCTGTCGGAAGTGATCGCCGGCCGAGGCGAGACCTGGAGCCGCGATGTCCAGTACCTGCGCGGTGATGGCCGGCCGCTGCCGGCGCTGCTGCATGCCGGCGTCGCCCGCGATGTCGAGGGCCGGCCGCTGCTGGCGATCTGCGAGATCGTCGACCGCAGCCAGCTGTTCGAGGCGACCCGCGAGGCCGAGGACCTGCGCACCCGGCTGGCCCATGTCGCCCGCATCGGCACGCTCGGCGAGATGGTCAGCGGCATCGCCCACGAGGTGAACCAGCCACTGACCGCGATCGCCAACTACGCCAATGCCGCACGCCGCTTCGTGCTGGCCGGCGACAGCGATCCGGCCGAGCTGGCCGGCATCCTCGACAAGATCGCCGCCCAGGCCGAACGCGCCGGCCAGGTGATCCGCGGCCTGCGCAACCTGACCCGTCGCCGCGATGCGGTACGCGAGCCGCTGGACTGCGCGGCGCTGATCGCCGAGGTGGCGCGGCTGGTGGAATTCGAGCTGCGCGCCCGCGGTTGGCGGCTGCTGACCCGGATCGACGGTCCGCTGCCGCCGGTCTACGGCGACGGCGTGCAGATCCAGCAGGTGCTGCTGAACCTGATCCGCAACGGCATCGAGGCGATGGCCGAGGCGGCGCAGGGCGATGTCATCGAGGTGCTGGCCGAGGCCGTCGACGGCAGCAATGTCGAGATCCGCGTCCGCGATCGCGGCCCGGGGCTGCGGCGCGAAGTCGAGGACCATCTGTTCGAGCCTTTCTTCACCACCAAGGCACAGGGCATGGGTCTGGGGCTGTCGATCTGCAAGTCGCTGATGCGCGCCCACGACGGTGACCTGCGCTACCAGCCCGGCCGCGACGGCGGCGCCGAATTCATCATGCGGCTGCCGGCCGCCATGAACCGCGAGGAAGCCCGCGATGCGTGATGCCGAAACCCGCGTCTTCATCGTCGATGACGAGGAGCCGGTGCGCGATTCGATCGGCCTGTTGCTGCGCTCGGTCGGCCTGCGTTCGCAGGGCTTTCCGGACGCCCGCGCGTTCCTCGAGGCCTACTGTCCCGAACAGCCGGGCTGCCTGGTGCTCGACATCCGCATGCCGCGGATGAGCGGGCTGGAGCTGCAGCAGGAACTGAACCGGCGCGGCTGGGGCATTCCGGTGATCTTCATCACCGGTCATGGCGACGTGCCGATGGCCGTGGAGGCGATGCGCGCCGGCGCGGTCGATTTCCTGCAGAAGCCGTTCAAGGACGACGAGCTGATCCGCCGCGTGCAGAAGGCGCTCGACCAGGACGAGCGGCTGCGCGAGCAGCTGAGCGGGCTGGAACAGGTTCGCGCCCGCTTCGAAGGCCTGACGCCGCGCGAGCGCGAGATTGCCCGGCGGCTGGTGGCCGGTGCGGCCAACAAGGTGATCGCCATCGAGCTGGCCCTGAGCGAGCGCACTGTCGAGCTGCACCGCGCCCACATCATGCAGAAGATGGAAGCGCGCGGGCTGGCCCAGCTGGTGCAGATGCTGATGCGGCTGCAGCCGGCCTGAGCCGTGCCGGCCGTTCAGCCGGGCAGGCGCATGTCGACGTGCCAGATGCCGTCTTCCAGGTACGGCGCGCTGATCGTGCTGAAGCCGAAGCTGCCGTAGAAGCGTTCCAGGTGCTGCTGGGCACCGAGCCGGACCGGCGCGCCCGGATGACGCGCGTGGGTCAGCCGCAGCGCTTCCTGCATCAGCGCCCGGCCCAGCTGCCGACCGCGCGCCTCAATGGCGGTGACCACGCGGCCGATCGATGCATCCTCGTACTTCACGCCCGGCGCCAGCAGCCGCGCATAGGCCAGCAGCCGGCCGTCGTCATCGCAGCCGCACAGATGCGTGCAGGCCGGGTCGAGGCCGTCCATGTCCGGAAACACGCAGTTCTGCTCGACCACGAAGATCTCGCTGCGCAGTCGCATCGCCGCGTACAGCAGGTCGTTCGACCACTCGTTCCAGCGCCACAGGCGCCAGTGCAGTCCGCCGGCCGCAGTGCTGCTCAAGCGAGCAGGGCGTCGACTTTCGCCGCGCAGATGAAGTCGTTCTCGGACAAGCCGTCGATCGCGTGGGTCCAGAACGTCACATCGCAGTTCTTGTAGCTGAAGGCGATGTCCGGATGGTGGTCTTCGTGGATCGCGATCCAGGCCACGGCGTTGACGAAGGCGGTGGTGCGGAAATAGTTCTTGAACTCGAAGTGGCCGCTGACCTTCCGGCCATCCGCCGACAGCTGCCAGTTCGGGCCGAGCCGGGTCAGCAGATCGCGGGCCTGTTCGGCGGTCAGCGGCGCCACGCCACCTTCGCAGGGGACGCAGCGGCGTTCGGTCAGTTTGCTGGGCGTAGTCATCGGCATGGTTCCGGCGCGGGCGTGCCGCGCGATCGGTATTCGGGGATCAGGCTGCCTGTCGCTGGCCGACCGTTCCTGCAAGGTGGCCAGCGGTGGTGCGTGGCGATTATTCCAGAACCGGCAACGCCGGCTGCCGAGCTGCGTGCGTACAGCCGCATTCGAGGCGGACAGGCAGGCGATGGCAGGAGCAGGGCATCGATCCCGACGCGAGAATAGTTTGCAAACGCGAATCGTTCGCATTAATCTGCACTCAGCCAGTCCCGCCGTAGCGCGACAGCCAGTCCCGTTTCCCGCCGGAGCCTGTGCATGTCGCGCTCTTCCTCGTCGTCGCCACATCTGCAGCTGCCGCCACTGGCGGTGGTCTGCGACATCGAATCGCTGTTCGTCGACCGTGCCGCCGGCGTGCGCCTGGCGCTCGACGCGGTTGCCCGTTCCCGGGGCCGCCGCTGGCGCAGCGCCATCGACGGTTCCGACCTGCACCAGCGTTCGCTGAGCGAATGCTTGGTCGAGATCGCCGGCGACGAAGCCGATCCGGCGCTGCCGGCGCTTGCCGAGCGCTACTGGAGCGAATACACCCGCCACGCGCGCTTCGCCGCGCCGCTGCACCGGGATGCGCGGGCGATCATCGAGCGCGTCGCCGATCTCGGTGCCGAATGGCATTTCGTTTCCACCGATGGTCCCGAGGTCGCCACCCGGCTGGTCCGTGCGCTCGGCCTGGCCGGCCAGCTGTCGACCGTCTACACGCCGCAGGCCGGCATCTGCCGCCGGGCGCGCAGCGCGCTGGTGGAGAACTACATCAAGGGCCGGCCGCAGCCGGCGGACGCCCACCTGGTGATCAGCGACGAGCTGTTCGAGATCGTCGCCGCGCACCGTCTCGGCGTGCCGACCCTGGCGGTTGCCAATGGCCAGACCCCGGCGCCGGTGCTGGAAGCGATTCCGCTGCCGGTCGGCGTGGCCCGGACGCTCGACGAGACGGCCGACTGGATCGAGGCGCAGCTGCTGGCCCGTGACTGCCTGGCGGCATCGGCCGCGCGGCAACAGGCGCGCCTGCATTGAACGCCGTGCCGAAGGACGGCCGGCAGGTGGCTCGCGACAGCCGGGACGCCGAGCGCGTCGCCGATCGCCTGCTCGATGCGCGGCGCACGCTTGAACGCGATTACGCGCTGCCGCTGACCGTGCAGCGGCTGGCGCGCCACGCGCGGCTGCCGCATCTGAGCTTCAACCGCGCCTACCACGACGCCTTCGGCATCGCGCCGCTCGATCACCTGCGCCTGCTGCGGCTGCAGGCGGCGGCCCGCCTGCTGGTCGACGGCCGGGCGGCGGCGGACATCGCGGTCCGGGTCGGCTATCCGAATGTCGCGGTCTTCAAGGCCGAATTCCGGCGCCTGTTCCGCGACGACGCGCAGTTGCGCGCGCAGCTCGACCTTGCGCTGCAGCACCCGGGCGATCCGCCGGCCAGCAACCGGACCGGCGCATGAACAGCGGTATCCACCACAACGTCTGTTGCCAGCGCGCACCCACGCCAGCCAGCGAAGACCTCCAATCGATGCATCAGGGAGCGTTTCAATGGCGATGGGCAAATGGGGCGTTGCAGGCGCCCTGGCGATGGCCGGGGCATCCGGCGCCGCCGAACTGGACCTGCTGGCGCGGGCCGGCGGCGCTGCGGGGGCGGACGCGCCGGTGCTGGGCACCGTCACCGTCAGCGCCAGCAAGGACACACGCGAGATCGACGAAGTGCCGGCCAGCGTGACCGTGATCGACGCCGCCGAGATGCAGCGGCAGGTGGTCGAGAACATCGCCGATCTGGTCCGCTACGAGCCGGGTGTCAGCGTGCCGATGCAGGGCTCGCGCTTCGGCCGCAGCGGCTTCACCATCCGCGGCCTCGGCGGCAACCGCATCCAGGTGGAGATCGACGGCGTGCCGATTCCCGACGGCTTCGCGATCGGCGATTTCGCCAACGCCGGCCGTGATCTCGTCGACCTCGACAATCTCAAGCGGGTGGAGATCGTGCGCGGCTCGGCGTCCAGCCTGTACGGCTCCGATGCGCTCGGCGGCGTGGTCAGCTTCACCACCCGCGATCCGGGCGACTACCTCGACGGCGCCGATGACCGGCTGGCCGTCCACGCGCGTGGCG
Organism: Gammaproteobacteria bacterium; assembly: GCA_026398815.1. GTDB lineage: Bacteria > Pseudomonadota > Gammaproteobacteria > Nevskiales > Nevskiaceae > Nevskia. The sequence continues at coordinate 80,995 of JAPLSA010000005.1, read as the reverse complement.
GCTATGCCAGCGCCGACGACACCTGGATCGGTGGCAGCACGATCGCCGCGAGTGGCGGTGCCGTCAGCGGCCTGCTGTCTGCCGTGCTGCGCAGCGGCGACCAGCTGTCGACCAAGGGCGGCCAGGGCGGCACCGGCAGCAACCGCACGCAGGCCGATCCGCACGCGTCGCGCAGCGTCAATCTGCTGGCCAAGCTGATGCATGGCGAGACCGGCGATGCGCCGATCAAGCTGACCCTGGAGCACTACCGCGACGACAGCCGCACCGAGGCGCTGAGCGCCGTGCGTGCGGTGTCGGCGACCACCCGCACCACGGCGCTGCACGCCGATGACCGGGTCGGCCGCAGCCGGCTGGCGCTGGAGCAGACGCTGTTCGATCTCGGCGCTGTCGACAGCGCGCTGTGGCGGCTCTATGTCAACGACAGCCGCACCCGCCAGGACACCCGGGAAGCGCGCAGCGTCAGCAGCGGCGGCGGCAGCCTGCGCGAACGCGAGCGGCGCGCGCTGTTCAAGCAGCAGGTGATCGGCGGCGAATCGACGCTGACCGGCCACGCCGACACCGGCGTGTTCGGCCACCGCTGGGTGGCCGGCGTCGAACTGGAACGGATCCGCACCGCGCAGTCGCGCAGCGGCCGCGAACGCAACCTGACCACCGGCACCGACACCACCACGGTCGGCCCGGATGCCTTCCCGGTCCGCGACTTTCCGATCACCCACACCATCGAGGCCGGGCTGTACCTGCAGGACGACATCCGCTGGGACCGGCTGACGGTGATTCCCGGCGTCCGGCTCGACTACTACAAGCTCGATCCGCGTCCGGACCGCATCTTCATCGAGGACAACCCGGGCATCGCGCCGCGCGGGCTGGACAAGCTCAAGCTGTCGCCGAAGCTCGGCCTGGTCTGGGCCTTCGATCCGCACTGGAGCGCCTATGGCAACTACGCCCGCGGCTTCCGGGCGCCGCCGTACTCGGATGTCAATGTCGGCTTCACCAACGTCCAGTTCGGTTACACCGCGATCCCGAATCCGGACCTGAAGCCGGAGACCAGCAACAGCTTCGAGATCGGCTTGCGCGCCGGCTACGACGAGGCCAAGGCCTCGCTGGCGCTGTTCGACAACCGCTACCACCAGTTCATCCAGAGTTTCGTTTCGCAAGGCGTCAATGCCGACGGCCTGCTGGTATTCCAGTCGCAGAACCTGACCCGCGTGCGGATCTTCGGCGCCGAAGCCAAGGCCGAGCTGGGCGGCGCGCTGCTCGCCGAGACGCTGCGCGCGTTCCATCTGCGCGGCGCGCTGGCCTGGGCCAAGGGCGACGACACCTCGGCCAACCGGCCGCTGAACTCGATCGATCCGCTGACCGGCGTGCTCGGCCTCGGCTGGCGGCCATCGGCGCTGCCGGTGTCGGCCGAACTGGTGGCGACCATGAGCATCGAGGACAGCCGCACCGACAACAGCGCCGGGCAGGGCTACCAGGCGCCCGGGCAGGCGCGCGTCGACCTGATCGGCGAATGGCGCGTGTCGCCGCAGGCCGACGTCAACCTCGGCCTGTTCAACCTCGGCGATCGCCGGATCGTGCCGGCCGCCAACGTCCAGGGCCGGCTGGCCGGCGATCCGTCGATCGACCGCTACAGCCAGCCCGGCTTCAACGTCGGCGCCAACCTGCGGCTGCGCTTCTGAGCGGCCGGCCTGCCAGTTCCCGGAGAACCTGATGACCCTGACCACCGACAAGATGATCCGAATACCCCTTTGGCTGGCACCGCTGCTGCTCGCCGCCTGCAGCCTGCAGGGGCCGGCGACTCCAGCTGCGCCGACGGCCACCCGCACGGCAGTCGTGACCGAGCGCGCCGCATTCGAGGCCGATCGCCGGGCGATCCTGGCGATGGCCGGCGAATACCAGGTGAGCTTCCAGTTCGACGAGCCGGTGCCGCTGGCGCCTGGCTACACGCCGCATGCGCCGCACCGCAGCGGCGGCTTCGAGTTCATCGAGGTGCTGGAGGACAGCGGCAGCCGGATCGTGCTGCAGCACGTGCTGGTGATCGACGACCAGGTGGTCAAGCACTGGCGACAGGACTGGGCCTACCAGCGCACCCGGCTGTGGGCCTATGTCGGCGACAACACCTGGGTGCGCCGCGAGCTGACCGCGGCCGAGGCCGCCGGCACCTGGACGCAGGCGGTCTGGCAGGTCGACGACAGCCCGCGCTACGCCGGCATCGGCCGCTGGGATCACGCAGCCGGCACCGCGTCGTGGACCTCGGAAAGCGAGTGGCGGCCATTGCCGCGCCGCGAGCTGACCACCCGCAACGACTACGACAAGCTGGTCGGCGTCAATCGCCAGACGATCACCCCGACCGGCTGGGTGCACGAGCAGGACAACCTCAAGATCCGGCGGCTGGCCGACGGTGGCGAAATGGCGCTGGTCCGCGAACGCGGCCACAACGTCTACACGCGGGTCAGCGGCCATGATTTCGGCCCCGGCCGCGCCTACTGGCAGTCGACGCGCGACTACTGGGCCGTGGTCCGCGACGCCTGGGATGCCCGGCTGGCCGGCCATGCGCGGCTGGTGATCCTGCCGGCGATCGACGACGAGCGCCTCTACCAGACCCTTTTCGAGCAGGCCGAGGCCATGGGTGGCCGCGGACTCGCCGCACCCGACCTCCGCCGCGCCGTCGATGGCGTTCTCGATCGATTCACCCGGCCGGCGGAGGTGGCCAGCAGCAAGCAGTGACCTTCTCGCACAAAGGTCTCTCTACTCCCGGGTCGTCGCCGAAAGGCGCGGCCCGGGCTTTTTTAGATCACCCCTCATTTCTGCCGTGACGGCTTGCCGCAGCCCGTCACGCCTGCCGCTACCGAAAAGCCCACACCACCATGCGATTCACAGTCCGCACCCTTGCCACGTTCCTGCTGCTGGCCGGCAGTGCCAGCCATGCCGAGCCAGGCGCCCGTTCAGCCGCCAGCGTCGATGGCAGGCAGGTGATCGGCGTGCGGCTGCCGGTCGGCCGCCGATGACGACGGCCGCGAACGCCGCGACGCGCATTGCCGGCCGCTGGCAGCCAGCCGTGGCGGTTGGCGTCCGGGTGCTGCTGGCGGTGCTCGGCGGCTATGCCTTCACGGCCGCCGCCGTGATGCTCGGCGGCTGGGCGCTGGCGGCCAGCGGCCTGTTCAGCCGCAGCGATGCCGTGGTGCTGGCGGCGCTGCTCGGCTTCCTGCTCTACCTCGGGCTGCTGCTGTGGGCGTTCGCCGAACGGCGACTGGCCAGGCTGGCGCTGGTGCTGGCCGGCGGCAGCGCGCTGCTGCATGCCGGCGCCTGGCTGCTGCGTTACTGATTGCTGCTGCGAGTACCCGAGACGATGGCCGAAACCTTCCGACGATCGATGAGCTGGCTGCACACCTGGGCCGGCGTGCTGCTCGGCAGCCTGCTGTTCGCGATGTTCTGGATGGGCTCGCTGAGCGTGTTCGATCGCGAGATCGACCGCTGGATGATGCCGGCCACCCGGCTGGCGGCAGCTGCCGCACCGGTGTCGCTGGATCGCGACGTGGTGCCGGTGCTGCAGCAGCTGGCCGCCGACTCGCCGCAATGGAGCATCAGCCTGCCGAGCACGCGGACGCCGGTGATCCGCCTGCAGTACCAGGGCGCCGATCGCCAGCGCCAGCGGCGCGACATCGATCCCGGCAGCGGTGTGCTGCTGGCCGATCCGGGCAGCTTCGGCGGCACCGGCTTCCTGTATCCGTTCCACTACATGCTGCACATCAAGTGGCGGCAGCTGGGCTACTGGATCGTCGGGCTGGCGGCGATGGCGATGCTGGTGCTGCTGGTCAGCGGCGTCGTCATCCACCGCAAGCTCATCACCGACTTCTTCCTGTTCCGGCCGCGCAAGTCGCTGCAGCGCGCCAGCCTGGACCTGCACAACCTGAGCGGCGTGCTGGCGCTGCCGTTTCATCTGCTGATCGCGCTGTCCGGGCTGATCATCTTCATGGTCCTGTATTTCCCGAGCGCGCCGCTGACCACGTACGCCGACGCGGCCGATGCGCAGCGGGCGTTCACCGACGAGGCCTACGGCCGCTACAGCCGCGAGCCGGCCGGCCGGCCGGGAGCGCTGGCATCGCTCGACGCGATGGTCGCCCAGGCGCAGCAGCAGTGGCAGGGCGGCCAGGTGTCGACGCTGCGGGTCCACCATCCGGGCGATGCCCTGGCGGTGGTCGAGCTGCGCCGCAGCGCGGCCGACGACCTGCGGATGAATCTCGACCAGATCTATTTCGATGGCGTCACCGGCGCCGTTCTGCGCCGCTTCGAGGCGGCGCCGGTAATGTCGTTCCAGAGCCTGCTCAGCGGCCTGCATCTGGTGCAGTTCCGCCACGCGGCGCTGCGTGGCCTGTACTTCCTGCTCGGCCTGAGCGGCTGCGTGATGATCGCCACCGGCTTCCTGTTCTGGCTGGAGGCGCGGCGGGCCAGCCATCTGAAGAAGGGCCTGAAAGGCGTGCGCATCGTCGAGGCGCTGACCATCGGCAGCGTCACCGGCATCGTCATCGCGACGCTGGCGTTCTTCGTGGCCAACCAGCTGCTGCCACCGGACGTGCAGTGGCTGGGCGTGGATCGCGCGGGGCTCGAAGTACGGGTCTTCTATGCGGTCTGGCTGGCCAGCTTCGCGCATGCCGCCGGGCGACCGCGCCAGGGCTGGCGCGAACAGACCGCCGTGATCGCGCTGCTGTCGGCGCTCGCCGCGCTGCTGGATGTGCGCGCCACCGGCGTGGTGCTGTTCACCGATGTGCCGGCGCAGCAGGCCGCGCTCGGCATGGATGTCGTGCTGCTGCTGGCCGCTGCCGGCGCCGGGCTGGCGCTGTGGCGCATGCGCGACCGGCCGGCCTGGCTGCGCGGCGGATCGCCAGCCACACCGATCGGCCAGGTGAAACATGGTTGACGGCTTGCTGTTGCTGGCCGCGCTGGCGGCGGCCTACGCCGGCTTCGCGCTGCTGGCGCTGAGCCAGTCGCGGCACTGGCAGCAGGTGTTGCCCGGCCACGGCCAGCAGCCGCCGCATCGCCGCGCCCGGCGCTGGCTGGCCAGCCTGGCGCTGGCCCTGTCGCTGGCCACCTGCGTGGTGCGCGACGGCGTGGTCTTCGGCGTCGTGCTGTGGCTCCTGCAGCTGAGCGTCGCCGCGCCGCTGCTGGCCTTCACGCTGAGCTGGCGCCCGCTGTGGCTGCAGCGTCTGGCGCGCAGCCCCTGGCCGCAGCGCCGATCGCACGCTTCCCCGAGCACCCTCGATTCCGCTCCCGCGACGGCATCCAGCCGTCGCCATTCCTCCACCAGCCAGCCCTTCACCAGCCAGCCACCTGCCCAGAAGGACGCTGACCGACGTGAATGTGAACAAGACCCTGAGCCTGGCCGTGCTGCTGGCATCCGCCGCCGGACCGGTGCTGGCCGAGACCGCCGCCGCCGACCCGGCTGAAGCACCCGCCGAGGCGGCCGCGCCGCCGGCTGCCGAAACGGCGGTCACGCTGGCGCCGGTGCAGGTCACGGCCGAGCGGCCCGACGATGGCTATGTCGGCGACCTGAGCCTCGGCAAGACCGCGCAGTCGATCCGCGAGAGGCCGCAGTCGGCGAGCGTCGTCACCCGCCAGCGGCTCGATGACCAGAACATCGTCAACATCGCCGAAGCGCTGAAGTTCACCACCGGCGTCACGGTGCAGCGCTTCGATGCGGCCGGGCTGTTCAACAACTACTTCGTGCGCGGCTATCAGGTCGACTCGATCCAGCTTGATGGCCTGCCGTTCGGCAGTTCCGGCAACATCGTCGACACCGATCCGGCGGTCTACGAGCGCATCGAACTGCTGCGCGGTCCGGGCGGGCTGTTCCAGGGCGCCGGCGAACCGGGCGCCTCGCTGAACCTCGTGCGCAAGCGCGCCTTGTCGAAGGCGGCGCTGAGCGGCGCGGTCACGGTCGGCTCCTGGGATTTGTATCGCGCCGAACTCGACGGCAGCACGCCGCTGACCACCGACGGCGCGCTGCGGGCGCGTGGCGTGGTTGTTTCCGAGACGCGCGATTCCTACATCGACGTCATCAACGCCCAGAAGAAGACCGGCTACGGCACGATCGAGTACGACCTGGCGCCCGACACCACGGTGTCGGTCGGCGGCCTGCTGCAGCGTGTCGATTCGGTCATCAACCAGGGCCTGCCGGCGTACACCGATGGCCGGCTGGTCGACGTGCCGCGATCGACCTTCATCGGTGCCGACTGGAACGAGCTGGTGCCGAAGACCGAGGACCTGTTCGTCGAGCTGGAACACCGGCTGGACGGCGGTGGCGAGCTGAAGTTCGCGATCCGCCGCCTCGATCGCCGCATGCTCTACAAGGTGGCGCGCGCCAGCAGCGCGATCGATGCCGAGGGTGAAACGGCGATCCAGACCGGCGCCTACGTCGCCGATCGCCAGAACCTCAGCGCCGATGCCTACGCGAGCCTGCCGTTCGATCTCGGCGGCCATACCCACAACCTGATCGTCGGCGCCAACTGGCGCGACCAGGAACAGAACAACTACACCTCGGTGTTCGCCAACACGGCGCGCCAGGATGTCTTCGATCCCGACCCCGCGATCAGCGAGCCGGCGCTGCCGTACACGATGGCCGACAAGACCGACACCACGCAGTTCGGCGGCTACGCGCAGCTGCGGGCGCGGGTGCTTGATCCGTTGACCCTGGTGGCGGGCGGCCGGATCAGCTGGTGGCAGTCGCGCAGCCGGAACGTGGGTACCGGCGCGTCGATTTCCGACTACGCGGTCGACGGCCAGCTGACACCGTTCTTCGCGGTGATCTACGACCTCATCGAGCCGCTGTCGCTGTACGCCAGCTATGCCGACATCTTCCAGCCGCAGAACGCGGTGCAGGCGAGTGGCGAGCAGATCAAGCCGCGCACCGGCCGGCAGTACGAAACCGGCCTGAAGGCGGAGCTGCTGCAGCAGCGGCTGGTGGCCCAGTTCGCGCTGTTCCGGCTCGAGGACCGCAATCGCGCGATCGCCGATCCCAACGACTCGCGGCTGTCGGTGCCGTCCGGCGAGGTGCGCAGCCAGGGCTTCGAGTTCGAGCTGACCGGCCTGCTGCTGCCGGGCTGGAACCTGAGCGTCGGCTACACCAACGTCGATACCGAACACCGGGTCGGCACGGCCACGCAGCAAGGGCAGGCGTTCGCGCCGTTCACGCCGCGTCACTCGGGCAACCTGTGGACCTCGTACCGGGTCGGCAGCGGACCGCTGCAGGGGCTGAGCCTTGGCGGCGGGCTGCGGGCGGTCAGTTCGTTCTACAGCCAGCCGAGCCCCGCGAGCCCGGTGCGCTTCGTCGCCGATGCCTACACCGTGCTGTCGGCCCAGCTCGGCTACGAACTGAACCGGCACTGGAGCGCCAACCTGACGGTCAGCAATCTGCTCGACGAGAAGTACTACGAGAAGGTCAGCATTGCTGCCCGCCAGAACTTCTACGGCGAGCCGCGCAGCGTCGTGCTGGCGCTGCGGGCGCGGTTCTAGCGCGCTGCCCAGACGCCGGTTTCAACCGAGAATTCCTTTCACCCGATCCGAACCATGAGCTCGACACCTGCAATGCGTCCACCGCTGCACATTCCCCGCGCCTGGCTGCGCGGCATCCTGGCCGGGCCGGTCTGCTTCATCGCGGCAGCGCTGGTGATGGCCGGCGGCGCGCTGTGGCTGCCGGAAGGCCCGGCCAAGATCGACAACATGGTCTTGCCGATCGTGCTGTTCCCGGTAATCTGGGCCGCGCTGTTCTTCTACTTGATGCTTGATCACCGGCTCGGCAGGGCCTGGCTGGTGGCGCTGCTGCTGGTCGCCGGCCATGCCGGGATGATCGCCCGGCACCTGCTTGCCACGCCGGCGGCGGCCGGGCAGGGCAGCGGCCATGACGCCACCGGAGCGGCGCCGTGATCGCCCTGTCGCAGACCCGTACCAAGGAACTGCTGGCCATCCACGGCTGGAGCGCGGTGGGCCTCGGCCTGCTGCTGTATGCGGTGATCCTGACCGGCGTGGTGTCGGTGTTCGCCAGCGAGATCGGCACCTGGTCGGCGCCGCTGCCGGCGCCGGCCAGCGCCGCGCTGCCCGAACGCGGGCTCGATGCCGCGCTCAAGCGGCTGGCGGCCGAAGTGCCGGCCGAGTTCCACGAAGACACCTTCTTCTTCCCGGACACCGCCGGCCGCATCCGCAGCTTCTTCCACAAGCACGACCAGCGCGCCGGCGAAGCGCAGCCGATGGACCGTGGCGTGGAGTTCGACCTCGATCCGGCGACGCTCGCCGTGCTCGATCGCCGCGAAGGCTGGAGCGACGAGATCCGGGCCCGCAACCTGCCGTCGGCGCTGGCCGATTTCTTCGTCGAACTGCACGTCAGCCTGCATCTGCCGGACCCCTGGGGCCTGCTGCTGACCGGCGTGCTCGGGCTGGCGATGCTGCTGGCGGCCGTCACCGGCTTTCTGGTGCACCGCCACCTGATCCGCGAGCTGTTCACCCTGCGCCGCCATCGCGAGCCGCTGCTGGTCCAGCGCGATGCCCACGTGATCGCCGGCACCTGGAACCTGCCGTTCGCGTTCGTGCTGGCGTTCACCGGCAGCTTCTTCAGCTTTGCCGGCTCCTTCGGCATCCCGGCGATCGCCATGGTCGCCTTCGGCGGTGACCAGCAGAAGATGATCGAGACCGTGGTCGGCACGCCCGCGAAAGAGGACGCGACGCCAGCCCCGTTCGCGGACTTCGACGCCATGCTGGCCGATGCCCGCCACCGCGCCGGCGGCGATGCCGGCTTCGTGTCGATCGACCACTACGGCCGCGCCGACGCGCTGGTGACGGTGTCGATGTTCGCGCCCGACGGCAAGCTCAACGGCGCGACCTACACCTACAACGGCGCCACCGGTGCTTTCATCCAGCAGAAGCCGACGTTCGGTCTGGTGCCGTCGCTCGGCAATGACCTGTTCTCGCTGATGGCACCGCTGCATTTCGGCAATTTCGCCGGCCTGTGGAGCAAGGCGGTGTGGTTCGCGCTCGGTTTTGCCGGCGCTTACGTGACCTTGACCGGCCTGCTGCTGTGGACCACCCGCCGCGCCGCCGAGCCGGCCTGGCAGCCGCTGGCGCGCGCCACCGGCTGGGTCGGCTATGGCCTGCCGCTGGCACTGGCCGCCGTACCGGTGGCGCGCTTCCTGGCGCCGCCGCTGGGGCTGGACCTCCATGCCGCGCAGAACACCGGCTTCATCGCCGGCGTTGCCGTCGCCACTCTGCTGGCCTGGCGGCTGCGCGATGCCGACCGGCTGCGCCGCAGCCTGCTCGGCATCACCGGCGTGCTGATGGTGCTGACGCCTATGCTGCGCGGCTGGTCCGGCGGGCCGGGCTGGATCACGGCGGCCGGGCAGGGCCTGATCACGGTGATCGCGGTCGACATCGCCGTGCTGCTGGCCGGGCTGCTGTGCCTGCGCAGCGCCACGCGCCCGCCGGCTGCCACGCCGGCGGCCGAAGCGGTTGCCACGACCACCGCTGAAGGAGCGCAGACCGCATGAGCCTGACCGCGACCGCTGCCGGCATCGCGCTGCTCTTGAGCCTGCTGCCGCTGATCCTGATCGGCTACCGCGATCCCAAGCGCCTTCGCAGCCGGCGCGGCGGTGCCGTCGCCACGCTGCCGCTGGCACGCCGGCCACGACAGCTGCTGACCGCGCTGGTGCTGGCGCCGGGTGTGCTGCTGATTGGCAGCGGCCTGTGGCCGGCGCTGCTGATCTGGCTTGGCGCGCTGATCGCGCTCGGCTGGGCGCTGGTGCTGTTGCTGGCGCGCTCGGCCTGATCCGGCGAGTGCCGCCGACGATGTGCCTGCTGCCGGAGCAGGCGCATCGTCGGCAGTGCCGGCTTCAGAGGCGCTCGATGATGATCGCCGGGGCCATGCCGCCGGCGGCGCACATGGTGACCAGGCCGCGCCGCAGGTTGCGGCGCTCCAGTTCGTCGAGCACGGTGCCGATCAGGATCGCGCCGGTTGCGCCGATCGGATGGCCGAGCGCGATCGAGCCGCCGTTGACGTTGACCTTGTCGCGATCGAGCTTCAGGTCGCGGATGAATTTCTCGGCGACCACGGCGAAGGCTTCGTTGATCTCGAACAGGTCGATGTCGTCGACCGTCAGCCCGGCCTTGGCCAACACCTTGCGCGCGGCCGGCACCGGCGCGTTGAGCATCAGGGTCGGCGAATCGCCGACGTTGGCGGTGGCGATCACCCGGGCCCGCGGCGTCCAGCCCTGCTTGCGCGCATAGGCCGGCGAGGCCAGCAGCAGGGCGGCGGCGCCATCGACGACGCCGGAGGAATTGCCGGCGTGATGGATCGGCTCGAACTGCAGGTCCGGGTAGAGCGCCTGCACCAGCTGGCGATAGGTGGTGCCGGCTTCGTCGAGCGGGCGATCGGCGAACGCGCCGAAGGCCGGCTTCAGCTGGGCGAGGCTGTCCAGCGTGGTGCCGGCGCGCGGGTATTCGTCGCGATCCAGCGCCAGCGAGCCGTCGTCGCGGTAGACCGGCACCAAGCTTTTCGCGAAGCGGCCTTCGGCGATGGCCGCAGCGGCGCGCTGCTGGCTGACATAGCCGAGACGATCGCAGTCCTCGCGGCCGATGCCTTCGAGCGCGGCGACCACGTCGGCGCAGACGCCCTGGTGCGGCTGCGGGTGCAATCCCCGCAGGTGCAGGTTGCCGTTGTCGAGGAAGGCCGGCAGATCGTTACCGCCGAAGCCGTAGTTCGACATCATTTCGGTGCCGCCGGCGATCACGCAGTCTTCCATGCCCGACAGCACCGAGGCGGCGGCCAGGTTGACGCTGGTGATGCCGGAGCCGCAGAAGCGGTCCAGGGTCACGCCGCTGGCGCGCGGGTCGTAGCCGGCGTCGAGCGCCGACATGCGGCCCAGGTCGCCGCCCTGCTGGCCGCGCTGCGAACTGGTCGCCCAGATGATGTCGTCGACCTCGGCGGTGTTCAGGCGGTTGCGCTCGGCCAGTGCCTTGAGCACGGTGGCGCCGAGGCGCTGCGGATGGATGCCGGTGTAGGCGCCCTTGCCGGCCTTGCCGATTGCGCGCGGCGTGCGGCAGGCATCGATGATCCAGGCTTCGTTCATGTCGGAGCTTTGTTGCGGTGGGGACGGAAGCTTCCCCGAGTCGCCGCCGCCGCCGACCGGCAGAAAGTCTGGCGCGCCCCGACCGGCTGGCGCTCAGCTGGCGCTGCGCTTGCGCAGGTCGGCCAGCACCGTCTTCAGGCGCACCAGTCCGAAGAAGCTCAGCAGATGGGTCAGCGCGGCCTGCGCCATGTCGGCGGTCGGGTCTTCCTGCCGCCGGCCGACCATGCGATCGAGAAAGATCGCCAGCTCCTGGTGCGCCAGCGTTTCGGCAGCCTCGACGTGCAGCCTGCAGATGTCCGGCGTGAAGCCCAGTTCCTCGGTGAAGCCGGCGGCCCGCATTTCCGCCCACAGGCCGATCAGCTGGGCATCGATGCGGCTGACCTGAAGACCGCTCGGATGCTCGATCAGCTTGATCGCGCCGACCGAGGCCAGCGCGCGGGCGTCGGCTTCGGCGTGCGGATTGCGCGCCGCCAGCGAGGCCAGCGGCAGCTGGTCATCGTTGACCCCGGCGCGGGCGGCGATGAGGCTGTCCAGATGCGGAAAGGCGCTGGCGTCCGCCGGCAGCGCGTCGGTGTCGCCATCGAGCGCCCGGCGGATCCGCTCCAGCGGCAGCCGCTTCTCCTTCTGCAGCTGGCGGATCGCCAGCACGCTGCGCACGTGTTCCTCGCCGTAGTCGGCGACGTTGGCCTTCGGCCGCTGCGGCTCGGGCATCAGGCCGTGGCGCAGGTAGACGCGGATCACCTCTCGGCTGACCCCGGTTCGCAGTTCCAGATCCCGCATTTTCATAGTGGCAGTTCGGTGACGGCTGTCGCGTGAGCAGCGCAGCAGTTTAATCGCGCGCGGATTCAAGAACTTAACGGCGACCCGGCAGGTAACCGCAAAAATGCGTTTGTTTTATACGCAATAACGCGTTTAAGGTAAACGCATAAATAGCGGGCCCGGTCTCGGGCACTCGTCCAGGAGCGGGCCCGGTCCTGGTGCGGGATTTCATAACCGGGCCGTGGCCAGTGCGAAAGGAGAATTCACATGGCAGCTCCCGTCATACCGGTGGAACTGATTGCCCCGGCGTTCAACCCGGCGACGTTCGGGATCGGCAAGCGCGAAGTGATCGACGCGCTGTTTGCGCGGCTGCGCAAGGACTATCCGCTGGCCAAGGCCGAGGTGCCGGGCTACGACCCGCACTGGATCGTCACCAAGTACGACGACATCCGCGAGATCACCCGGCAGGACCATCTGTTCCACAGCGCCGACCGCTCGAAGACCCTGGCCTCGCAGCTGGCCGAGCAGCTGATGCGCAGCTACACCGGCGGCCTGCCGACGATCTTCAAGACGCTGGTGCACATGGATGACCCGGAGCACGCCGAGCATCGCGCCGTCACCCAGCCGCATTTCTACCCGCAGGCGATCGCCAAGCTGGAACCGCAGATCCGGGAAACGGCGCGCCGCTACATCGACGAGTTCCTGGCCAAGGGGCAGGGCGCCGACTTCGCCACCGAGCTGGCCTTCCGCTATCCGGCGGAGATCGTGCTGACCCTGATCGGCGTGCCGAAGCAGGACCACCAGAAGATGCTCGACCTGACCCACTGGCTGTTCACCTACGCCGATCCGGACCTGTGCCGGCCGGGCGCGAACATCACCGACCCCCAGGAAATCATCAAGACCTGGGACATCGTCTACAGCGAGTTCAAGACCTACTACGAATCGATGATCCGCGACCGGCAGGCCTGCCCGGTCAACGATCTGACCTCGGTGATCGCCAACGGCAAGGTCGGTGGCTGCCCGATGAACGAACGCAACATGATCAGCTATCTGGTCATCGCCTCGACCGCCGGCCACGACACCACCTCGGCGACCACGGCGATGGGCATGTGGACCCTGGCCGAGAACCCGGACATCTTCCGCAAGGTGAAGGACAACCCGGCGCTGATTCCCGGTTTCGTCGAGGAAACCATCCGCTGGACCAGCCCGGTGCAGCAGTTCGTGCGCTCGGCCACCGAGGACTACGTGCTGCGCGGCCAGCAGATCAGGAAGGGCGATCTGCTGTACCTGTCGTACGTGTCCGGCAACCGCGACGAGGACGCCTTCCCCGAGCCGTTCAAGTTCGATCCCGAGCGCACGCCGAACCGGCACATCGGCTTCGGCTACGGCCCGCACATCTGCCTGGGCCAGCATCTGGCGCGGCTGGAAATGAAGATCCTCTGGGAAGAGCTGCTGCCAAGGCTGGCCTCGGTGTCGATGGCCGCACCCGGCAAGTTCGCCGAATCCGAATTCGTCTGTGGGCCGAAGTACGTCCCGATCAACTACACGCTGGCCTGAGCCGGTACTGCGAGGAGAGAACAAGCATGAGTACCCAGCCCTGGCGGAAGTATCAGTGCGTGCTGTGCGGCGAGATCTACGATGAGGAACTCGGCGTGCCGGAATTCAACATCGCGCCCGGCACCCGCTGGGAGGACGTGCGCGACGACTGGCTGTGCATGGCCTGCGGCGCGCCGAAATCCGAGTACGTGCTGCTGGAAGACTGAGGCCGCCGTCGCGGACCGATACGCGGCTTCATGGCGGGCAGGCCGTGCCGGCTGCCCGCATCCGCCCGGCCGGCGCGGCCGTCCGGGCGCTGCCTGTTTCCCGATACGGAGTTCATTCCATGACGGCATTTCGTGCGGCGATCCGCGCGCTGGCCCTGATCGCCCTGCTGACCGGTACCGTCGACGTGGTGCTGGGCCTTCAGGCCCAGCAGACCATCGGCGCGGCGCTGGAAGAAGGCTACGGCGATCCGCTGCTGAACAGCCAGATCCGCTACCTCGGCGCGGTCTGGTTCGGCTTCGGCGCGCTGCTCTGGCATTGCCTGGGCGACCTGGCCCGGCACGCCGCGATCCTGCGCGGCGCGCTGCTGATCGTGTTCCTCGGCGGCCTCGGCCGGCTGGCTTCGGTGCTGCAGTTCGGCTTCCCGGCGTCGGCGGTCGGCCACGGCTTCGTGGTGTTCGCCATCGTCATCGAACTGATCGCCATGCCGTTGCTGCTGGTCTGGCAGCGCCGCCTGTTCAGTCGCTGAAAGCGCTCGCCGAAGCAGCCGCAGGCTGAGCGAAGAACGCGGCCGCCGCGCGTCCTGGACGCCGCGGCGAACAGCGGTTGCGTCTTGCACCGACGTGGGCGGCCGCCAGCAAGCCCTTGCGCGCCCACCATCATCAAGAACATCAGCGCGTGCGTTTCCGGCGCGCACCAACACGAGGAGCACAACGTGAATTTCAGCAACAAGGTGGTGTTTGTCGCCGGTGGTACGTCCGGCATCAATTTCGGCATTGCCGAAAGCTTCGTCGCGGCCGGTGCCCGGGTGGCGGTGCTGAGCCGCAAGCAGGACAAGGTCGACGCGGCCGTTGCCGCGCTGAAAGCCAAGGGCGGCGAGGCGATCGGCTTCGCCGCCGACGTTCGCAGCATCGAAGCGCTGGACGCAGCGATGGCGGCGACGGCGGCGCAATGGGGCGCGATCGACGTGCTGGTCTCGGGCGCGGCCGGCAACTTCGTGTCCGAAGCCGACCAGCTGTCGGCCAACGGCTTCAAGACCGTCATCGACATCGACCTGCTGGGCTGCTTCAACGTCATGAAGGCGGCGTTCCCGCATCTGAGGAAGCCGGGCGCGTCGATCGTCAACATCAGCGCGCCGCAGTCCTGGCTGCCGACGCCGATGCAGATCCACGTCTGTGCGGCCAAGGCCGGTATCGACCAGGTGACCCGCACCGCCGCGATGGAATGGGGACCGAAAGGCATCCGCGTCAACGCCATCGCGCCCGGCCCAATCGCCGACACCGAAGGCATGAAGCGGCTGGCGCCGACGCCGGCCGCCGCCCAGGCCTGGACCGACAGCGTGCCGTTGCGCCGCTGGGGCACCCGGCAGGAAATTGCCCGGGTCACCCAGTGGCTGTGCAGCGACGACGCCAGCTACGTCAGCGGCGTGATCCTGCCGGTCGACGGTGGCTGGTCGCTGGGCGGGTCGAGTGCAATGTCCAGCGCGCTTCTGGCCTCATGAGGCGGCGCGCGTTGCGGCCGGCCGGACTGTCTTCACCGATCGATGTCATGGGGCGGCACCCGCTGCGGTAGCGAAGGCGGAGGGACGCCGGGCAGCCGCTGGCATACTCCGGCCCTGCGGCGGGGCGCTGCCTGCGTTCCGCACCCGAGGAGACCCGCACCATGCCGTCCCTGTCCGAATCGGGCCTCGACCGTGCGCAGGAAGACCTGCTCGCCCGGCTTGATGCACGCGCTGCATCGTCCACCGTCCCGGAGCGGGTCGATCCCCGGCTGTTCCGCCGGTTCCTGCGCGCCTACTTCGAAACCGCCACCTACGAATCGCTGATCCAGCGTGACGATGCGGCGCTGCTGGCGATGGCGCGGCAGCATCTGGCGCTGGCCCAGCAGCGGCCGCGCGATGCGATCCGTGTGCGGATCACGCCGCCGGCAGCCGGCGAGCGGCTGGCGGTGATCGAGACCGTGGCCCGCGACCAACCGTTTCTGGTCGACACCCTGAGCATCGCGGTGCGCGCCACCGGCGCGGCGATCGACTGGAGCGTGCATCCGGTAATCCGGCTGGCGCGCGACGCCGATGGCCGGCTCGATGCAGTGCTCGATGGCGCCGACGATGCAGCGGCCGCCGAATCGCTGATCCGGCTGGAGTTTGAGCCGCTCGCCTCGGAGGAAGCCTATGCCCGGCTCGAGGCCGACTGCCGGGCCGCGCTCGGCGATGTCCAGCAGGTGGTCGATGATTTCCCGGCGCTGCTGGCGCGCACCCGGTCACTGGCCGCCGAGCTGGCCAGCGTGCCGCCCGGCGGCGTGGCGGCCGACTACGCCGAGGCGCGTGCCTTTCTCGACTGGCTGGCCGACCGTCACTTCACCTTCCTCGGCGCGGTCGACAGCCAGGCCGAGCGCCGCGCCGACGGCCGCCTGCATTTCCGGCGCGAGGCGGCTTCCGGCCTCGGCCTGCTGCGCGCCGATTCGCCGTGGCTGGCGCAGGAGCTGGTGGCGCCGCAGGCGGAGCTCGACAAGTACGCCGATTCGACCCGGCTGGTGGTGATCACCAAGGCCAACCTGCGCTCGACCATCCACCGCGCCGAGCTGATGGACGTGATCTCGGTCAAGCGCTTCGATGCGGACGGTGCGCTGGTCGGCACCGTGCGCCTGCTGGGCCTGTTCTCGACCGAGGCCTATGTCGACCGGCCCCGGCAGATTCCGCTGGTGCGCGCCAAGGCCGACTACGTGCTCGCCCGCTCGCGGCTCGGCGAGCAGTCGCATTCCGGCAAGAAGCTGCGCGACATCCTGCACGGCCTGCCGCGCGACGAGCTGTTCCAGTCCAACGAGGACGAGCTGTTCAAGCTGTGTCGCGGCATCCGCGCCCTGCGCGACCGGCACGGTCTGCGCCTGTTCATGCGCCGCGACCGCTACGGCCGCTTCTACTCGTTCCTGGTCTACCTGCCGCGCGAGCGCTATTCACGCGAACTGCGCGACGCGATCGGCCGCGCGCTGATGGCGATCTGCGGCGGCACGGCGCTGGATCGCAATATCGAAGCGGTGCGCGGCGACCTGACCCGCCTGCACCTGATCGTGCGCACGCCGGCCGGCACCACCATCGGGCTCGATGCGGCCGCCGTCGAAGCACGGGTGATCGCCGAAACCCGCAGCTGGCGCGAGCAGCTGCGCGACGCGCTGCTCGACCAGCCGATGCTGGCGGGCCGCTATGCCGACGCCTTCCCGCTGTCCTACGCCGAAGTTGCCAGCGCGGCGGCGGCCGCCGCCGATGTTCGCGTGCTGGCCGGCCTCGCGCCGGGCACCGCCGGCGCGGCCGACGCGACGCGCGACGACGTGCCGGCGCTGGCCGTGCGGCTGGAGGTCAGTGTCGGCGACGACGGCCGGGCACGGCCGACCGGCCTGCGGCTGTACACCGTCGAGCAGCCGATCGCCCTGTCCGACGTGCTGCCGACGCTGGAGAACTTCGGCTTCCGGATCACCCGCCAGGACCCGACCGAAATCCGTCCGCGCGACGGTGCCCGTCAGTGGCTGCAGGTGTTCGATGTCACCCACGGCGGCTGCGAGCTGCCGCCCGAGCGCCAGGCCGCCTATTTCGAGGCCGCGCTGCTGGCCGTCTGGCGCGGCGAGGTCGAGAACGACGGGCTCAATCGCCTGGTGCTCGGCGCCGGCCTGAACGCCCGGCAGGTGACCTTCCTGCGGGCGCTGACCAAGTACCTGCTGCAGACCGGTCTGCCGTTCAGCCAGTCGTACATCGAGGACATCCTGGCCCAGCACGCCGCGATCGCGCAGCGGCTGGTCGCGGCCTTCGAGGCCCGTTTCGATCCGGCGCTCGATGGCGACAGCCGCAGCGGCGCGGCGGCCGGCCATGCCCAGGCGATCGACCAGGCGCTGGATGAGGTGGCCAGTCTCGATGCCGACCGGGTGCTGCGCGCCTTCGTCGCGGTGATCAACGCCGGCCTGCGCACCAACGCCTGGCAGACCACGGCGGACGGCCAGCCGAAGCGCTGGCTGAGCCTCAAGCTGGACCCGTCGAAGATTCCCGAACTGCCTCAGCCGAGGCCGATGTTCGAGATCTGGGTCTATTCGCCGGAGGTGGAAGGCGTGCATCTGCGCGGCGGCCGGGTGGCGCGCGGCGGGCTGCGCTGGTCCGATCGCCGGCAGGATTTCCGCACCGAGGTGCTGGGGCTGATGAAGGCCCAGCAGGTCAAGAACACGGTGATCGTGCCGGTCGGGGCCAAGGGCGGCTTCGTGGTCAAGAAGCCGGTCGACCCGGCGCAGCGCGACGCCTGGCTGGCCCAGGGCATCGCCTGCTACCGCAGCTTCCTGCGCGGCCTGCTGGATCTGACCGACAACCGCGTCGGCGCAGCGGTCGTGCCGCCGGCGCTCACGGTGCGCCACGATGGTGATGATCCCTACCTCGTGGTGGCCGCCGACAAGGGCACGGCGACCTTCTCCGACTACGCCAACGCGGTATCGGCCGAATACGGCTTCTGGCTGGGCGATGCCTTCGCCAGCGGTGGCAGCGCCGGCTACGACCACAAGCGCATGGGCATCACCGCGCGCGGTGCCTGGGAATCGGTGAAGCGGCACTTCCGCGAGATGACGCCGGGGATCGACATCCAGCACCAGCCGTTCACCGTCGTCGGCATCGGCGACATGAGCGGCGACGTGTTCGGCAACGGCATGCTGCTGTCGCCGGTGCTGCGGCTGGTCGCTGCCTTCGACCATCGCCACATCTTTCTCGATCCCGATCCGGACCCGGCGACCAGCCTCGCCGAGCGCCGCCGGCTGTTCGAGCTGCCGCGCTCGTCGTGGGCGGACTACGACCCGCAGCGGATTTCCCGGGGCGGCGGCGTCTATCCGCGCAGCGCCAAGCACATCGAGCTGAGTCCGGAGGCGCGCGCGGTGCTGGGAATCGAGGCGCAGTCGCTGACCCCGGCGGCGCTGATCCGCGCGATCCTGACCGCACCGGTCGACCTGCTGTGGAACGGCGGCATCGGCACCTATGTGAAGGCCAGTCTGCAGAGCCATGCCGACGTCGGCGACCGCGCCAACGACGCGATCCGCGTCAACGGCGGCGCGCTGCGCTGCAAGGTGGTCGGCGAGGGCGGCAACCTCGGCTTCACCCAGGCCGGCCGCATCGAGTACGCCCAGAACGGCGCGATCGGCGGCGGCCGGATCAACACCGATGCCATCGACAACGCCGCCGGTGTCCACACCTCCGATCGCGAGGTCAACATCAAGATCGCGCTGGCGCCGCTGGTGGCCGCCGGCCTGCTGCGCCGCGAGGATCGCGACCTGCTGCTGGTCTCGATGACCGACGACATCGCCCGCTTCGTGCTGCGCGACAACGAGGTGCAGAGCCAGGCCATCAGCCTGCTGCAGCAGAACGCCGCCGCCCGGCTCGACGACCACGCCGAGCTGATGCGCATGCTGGAACGCGAAGGCCGGCTCGATCGCGCGCTCGAAGGGCTGCCGGACGAAGACGAGATCAAGCGTCGTCGCGCTGCCGGCGCTGGCCTGACGCGGCCGGAGCTGAGCGTGTTGATTGCCTATTCGAAGATCTCGCTGTACGACGCCGTGCTGGCCTCGACGGTGCCGGACGATCCGTTCTTCACCCGCGACCTGCTGGCGAACTTTCCGCAGCCGCTGGTCAGCGGCTATCGCGAGGCGCTGGTGGCCCATCCGCTGCGTCGCGAGATCATCGCCACGGTGCTGTCGAATGCGCTGGTCAATCGCATGGGCGCCGGCTTCGCCCAGTTGTGGGCCGACGACCACGGCCTCGGCCGCGCCGAGCTGGTGAAGGCTTATGCCACTGCGCACGAGGTGGTCGGCGGCGATGCCTACTGGCGCGGCGTCGAGGCGCTGGATCTGCAGGTGCCAGCCGCCGTGCAGTACCGGCTGATGAATCTGGCGATCGGCCTGCTCAAGCATGTCACCGGCTGGCTGGCCGGCAGCCGCTGGGCGGCGCAGCCGGTGGCGGCGGCGGTCGAACGCTTTGCCGGCCCGGTGGCGGAACTGCAGACATTGCTGCCCGAGGTACTGCCGCCCGGCTACCGCGAGGACTGGACGCGCAGCCTGACGGCGATGCTCGACGACGGCCTGCCCGAGGCGCTGGCGCGGCGGCTGGCCCATACGCGGGCGCTGGGCGCGGCGCTGGACCTTGCCGAGCTGGCCGAACAGGCCGGCGTCGGCATGGCCGACGCAGCGGCGGTGTACTTCCGCGTCGGCGAGCGCTTCCGCCTGCTGTGGCTGCTGTCGGCGATCAACGAACTGCCGACCGCCGGCAAGTGGCAGGCGCTGTCACGGGTCAATCTGCGCGATGACGCCTGGCGCCAGCACCGCCGGATCACGGCTGCCGTGCTGGCCGTCGACGGCGACGATGCCGAGGCCCGCATCAGCGCCTGGTTCGCCGGTCACGAACGCGCCGCCGCATTCGCGCAGGCGCGGCTCGCCGAACTGCAGGCAGCCGGCGCGCGGGACTTCGCCGGCCTGTCGGTGGCGTTGCGGACGCTGGACCCGCTGGCCCACACCGGCTAGGCGGGCAGCGGCTTGATCTGCGGCACCCGGGAACCCTGCGGCGGTTCGGGCGGCACGACGTCGCGCGGATTCGTCGAAACCCCTCGGGGCGATCGACGCGGGCAGTCAGGGGACGGTGGGCCCGAAGAGTCACGGCGGCTGATCACCGGTGGTTCTCTCGTCCTTGAGACCCATCGGCAGTGGTCGCCCCGCTGCTCCATCCGGGCGCAATCCCTACAGTCGTGATCAGCGTCGAGACGACCCGTGATGACGAATTGAAGCGCGACCCGATGGTGCGCACGCGCTTCATTTCGGCTCGTCGGCGCACAGGGCAACCGGGGCGATGTCCTGCAGCTGTCGCCGTGCCGGCCTCGGGCAAGGCCGGCACGGCCAGGTCGCTACGGCCGGATCAGGTCGGGCCGGGGGCTTCGTCCTTCAGCGCCTCGACCTGGATTTCCAGCGTGACCTTGCCATCCGGGATGGCCTTGCCGACGCCGTAGCCGACGCCGAATTCGGTGCGGTCGATCACGGCGCTGGCATCGGCGCCGCAGACCTCGCGCTTGTAGAACGGATGCGGGATGCACTTGAACTCGTTGACCGTCAAGGTCACCGGCTTGGTGACGCCATGCAGGGTCAGGTTGCCTTCGACCGAGCTGATGGCATCGCCGGTGAACACGACCTTGGTCGATTTGTAGGTGGCGGTGGGGTACTTGGCAACGTCGAAGATGTCGTCCTTCTTCGCATGCTCGTTCATCTTTTCGTGGCCGAAGTCGATCGAGGTCATGTCCATCAGGATTTCGATGGAGCCGGTCTTGGCCGCGCGGTCCAGCGTCACGGCGCCGCTGTTCTTGTCGATCTTGCCGCGCCAGAACGAGATGCCGCCGATGTGGGCCGCCTTGAAGCTCGGGTAGGTGTGGCTGGAGTCGATGGTGTAGGTCTCGGGTGCGGCGATGGCGGCACCGCTGGCGGAGACGGCGATGGCGGCGGACAACAGCAGACGGCGGGCAGGGATCACTTCAGGGTCCTCGGTCAGGAGAAAGGCGGAGGTGGACAGCAGACGGCGCGCGTCAGCGCGCCGCAGGAACGAACAGCTGGAACTTGATCTTCACTGGGTCTTCGACGGTGCCATCCCAGGCCGGGTCGCCGATGCCGAAGGCTTTCCGCGACATCGTCACGACGCCGCTGTAGCGGCTGCCGCCGGCTTCCGCCTTGACCGTCACCGGCGCTTTCAGCTCGGCCTTGCGGCCCTTGAGGACCAGCGTCCCGGTGGCCTCGAAGCTGCCATCAGCCGCCGGCTTGAGACCGGTGGCAGTGAATGTGGCCTTCGGGTAGTGGGCGCTGTCGAACCATTCGGGCTTGCGGACTTCGGCGTTGTAGTCGTCATCGCCGATGTCGAAGCTGGCGGTGTCGATGTCCAGCGTCGCCTTGGCGTCGGCGGGCTTGGCCGGATCGTGATCGACGCGGCCGGAAAAGCGCTTGAACGGCGCTTCGACCGGGACGCCCATCTGGGTGAACACGGCGCTGAGCGTGCTCCTGGACGTGTCGATGGCGCGCTCGGCGGCCAGCAGGCCGCTGCTGGCGCCGAGCAGGACGGAGGCGAGAACAGCGGGAATCGGCTTCATGGCGGCGGCGAGGACGGTGCGGGACAGATCGGAAAGCTCAGGCGCTGCGATGACGATGCCGCCACGGCAGCATGCGGGCGAGGGTGCCGTCGCGGTCAATCAGCTGGTGCTTCACCGCAGCGGCAGCATGCATTGTGACCAGCGCCGCCATCGTCCAGTTCAGCCATTCGTGGACTTCCTTCAGCAGCGCCGCCAGTTCCTTGTTCTTGTCGACCAGATCGGGCAGCTGCAGCGCCTTGATACCGAAATAGACCACCGGGTAGCCGCTGGCTGAGCTGTACAGCCAGCCGCTCATCGGCACCGCGACGATCAGCCCGTACAGCGCCAGATGCGCAGCGTGCGCCGCCTGCAACTGCCAGCGCGGCTGGCCCGGCAGCGGCGGTGGAGGCGGGTGGCGACCGCGCCAGACGAGGCGCAATACGGCCAGCGCCAGCACGGTCATGCCGCTCCACTTGTGCCAGCTGTAGAGCTTCAGCTTGTCGGGCGACAGCTTCAGGCCGGTCATGTACAGGCCGACGACGAAGCCGCCGACGATCAGCAGCGCGATCAGCCAGTGCAGCGCGATGGCGGTCGTGGTGTAGCGATCGGCGGGCACGGGCGGGCTCGGCATGGTCATGGGACGAAAGGCAGGGGCTGAACCCTAACGCCGCGTGTCGGCCGGTGCCAGCGGTGCGGGCCCGCAGGGAAATGTGGATCTGACCCCAATTGATGGGTTTGACCGGTGATTGACGATTAATGACAATCGTCATATGAGAAGCGCAGCCATTACCCAGCCGGCGATCCGGGATCGCATCCTGGCCGAGGCGGAACGCCTGTTCCGTGCCTACGGCTATTCCAAGACCACCGTCGCCGATGTCGCGCAGGCCTGCGAGATGTCGCCGGCCAACGTCTATCGATTCTTCGAATCGAAGGCGGCGATCAACGAGGCGATCACCGAGGTGGTGCTGGCGCGCATGGAAGCGATGGCGCAGGGCATTGCCCGCGAGGCGCGCCCGGCTTCCGAACGGCTGAAGCGGCTGGTGATGGAAGGTCACCGTTTCACTTGCGAGCAGTACCTGAACGAATCGCGCGTCCACGAGATCGTCGCCATCGCGATGGACGAGCAGTGGAGCGTCATCGACGCCCACATCGAACGGGTGCGGGCCTGCTACCGGCTGGTGATCGAGGACGGCGCACGCAGCGGCGAGTTTTCCGCCGACAGGCTCGAAGACCGCTGCCTGTCCGTGTTCAACGCGGTGATGCCGTTCTGCCATCCGCAGATGGTGGCCGAGCGCTTTGCCGAAGACCGTGGCCGGCAGGCCGCGTTGATGGCGGAATTCCTGGTCGATGCGCTGCTGGTCCGCCCGGTCTGATGCGACTTTCGATTGACAGAAAACCATGTTTCGTCAATCCGGCGCCACGCCGGTTGATGCCCGCGCCGTGCGGCAAGGAGTGTTCGTGAACCGTCTCCCGTTATCCCCGCTGGCTCGCTGCGCCACCTTCGCCCTGCCGCTGCTGGTCAGCGCCTGCAGCAAGCCGCCGGCGGCGCCGGAGGAAATCCGCGCGGTGCGCACGGTCGAGGTCACGGTCGGCAAGACCGACGGCTACAACACCTATGCCGGTGAAGTGCGGCCCCGGTACGAGTCGAACCTCGGCTTCCGCGTGGCCGGCAAGATCGAGGATCGCCGGGTCAATGTCGGCGACCGGGTCAAGAAGGGCGATCTGCTGATGCGTCTCGATCCGAAGGATCTGGCGCTCAACGAAAGCGCCAGCCGGGCAACGGTCGCTGCCCAGGAAGCGCAGTTCGCGGTCGAGAAAGCCGATTTCGAGCGTTACGCGAAGCTGGCTGAATCCGGCTTCATCAGCCGTGCCGAGTTCGATCGCCAAAAGACCCGTTTCGAGGCCGCCAAGGCGCAGCTGGAATCGGTGCGCGCGCAGGCGCGAGTCAGCGGCAACCAGACCGGCTACGCCGAGCTGCACGCCGATGCCGACGGCACCATCACCGCGCTCGACGGCGAGGCCGGGCAGGTGGTCAGTGCCGGCCAGGTGGTGGTGCGTCTGGCGCGCAGCGGCACCCTGGAAGTGGCTGCCAACGTGCCGGAGCAGCTGGTCGGCCGCCTGAAGCCCGGCGCGCCAGTGGACATCCTGCTGTGGGCCGGCGGCGGCACCGTGACGCCGGGCCGCATCCGCGAGCTTTCGCAGTCCGCCGACCCGGCCACCCGCACCTATGCGCTGCGGGTCAGCATCGACGCGCCGCCGGCGACCATGCAGATCGGCATGACGGCTACCGTGCGCATCGTCGACGCCGGCCTGCCGGCGCTGATCCACCTGCCGCTGTCGGCCTATGTCGAGAACGCCGGCGCCCAGGGCGTCTGGGTGTTCGACGAGGCCAGCGGCGCGGTGCAGTTCCGGCCGCTGCAGCTGGTGGGCTTCCAGCGCAACGAAGTGTTGGTGGCCGAAGGTCTGAAGCCCGGCGAACGCGTCGTCACTGCCGGCGCCGCGCTGCTGCGCGCTGGCCAGAAAGTGAAACGGATGGTGGAAAAGCCGGCGGCCGCGCCGTCCGCAGGCTGAGCCGCTCATGAGCGCACCGAAAGCTGCGAACGAGGGCGGTTTCAACCTGTCGCGCTGGGCCATCCAGCACGATTCGTTCACCCGCTTCATCGTCGTGCTGCTGATGCTGGCTGGCGTCGCCGCCTACCTGAATCTGGGCCAGAAGGAAGATCCCGAGTTCACCTTTCGCACCATGGTGATCCGCACCATCTGGCCGGGCGCCACGGCGACCGAGATGGAGCAGCAGGTCACCGACCGGATCGAGGAAAAGCTCGCCGAAACCCCGTGGCTGGATCGCACCCAGAGCTACTCCAAGCCGGGTGAGTCTCAGGTGTTCGTGTTCCTGCGCGAGGACACGCCGCCGAAGGATATCCGCGCCACCTGGTACCAGGTGCGCAAAAAGGTCGGCGATGTCCAGAGCCAGCTGCCGCAGGGCGTGCAGGGGCCGTTCTTCAACGACGAGTTCGGCGACACCTACATCGCTATGTACGCCTTCGAGGCCGACGGCTTCAGCTACACCGAACTGAAGGATTACGTCGACAACGCCCGCAAGGTGCTGGCCTCGGTGCCGGGTGTCGAGAAAGTGGATCTGCTCGGCGAGCAGCAGCCGCGCATCTACGTCGAGTTCAGCTACCGCAAGTTCGCCCAGCTCGGCATCACGTTCCAGCAACTGGGCGAAGCGCTGCGCGGCCAGAACATCGTCGCCCCGGCCGGACGCCTGGAAACGGCGGACCGCGCGGTATTCGTCCGCGTCGGCGGCGAGTACGACAGCATCCGGCAGATCGAGGACACCCGCTTCCGGGTTGGTTCCGCCATCTTCAGGCTCGGCGATTTCGCCGAGGTCTATCGCGGCTGGGAGGATCCGCCGCGCACCAAGATCCGCCATCGCGGCGTTGACGCGATGGCGCTCGGCGTGGTGATGGAGAAGGACAGCGACGTGCTGAAGGTCGGCCGCGAGCTGGATGCGATCGTTGCGCGGCTGACTGCCGATCATCCGCTCGGCATCAGCGTCACCCAGATCACCGACCAGCCGGAAGTGGTCAAGCACGCGGTCGGCGAGTTCGTGCAGTCGCTGGCCGAAGCGGTGGTGATCGTGCTGGTGGTCAGCTTCTTCAGCCTCGGCCTGCGCACCGGCATGGTGGTGGCGCTGACCATTCCGTTCGTGCTCGGCGTGACCTTCCTGGCGATGGACTGGGCCGGCATCCAGTTGCAGAAGATCTCGCTTGGCGCGCTGGTGCTGTCGCTGGGCCTGCTGGTCGACGACGCGATGATCGCCGTCGAAATGATGGCGCGGAAGTTGGAGGAGGGTTACGACAAGCTCAAGGCGGCGTCGTACGCCTACACCTCCACCGCCTTCCCGATGCTGACCGGTACCTTGATCACCGCCGCCGGCTTCCTGCCGGTGGGCTTCGCCAAGTCGGCAGCCGGCGAGTACACGTTCTCGATTTTTGCCGTGGTCGGCATGTCGCTGGTGATTTCCTGGCTGGCCTCGGTGTACGTCACGCCGTGGCTCGGCGTGCGGCTGCTGAAGGAGCGGCCGGCCGGCGATCACCACGAGCTGTACGACACGCCGTTCTATGCGCGCCTGCGCCGGTTGATCGACTGGTGCGTGGCTCATCGCATCACGGTGATGGCGGCCACGGTCGTCGCCTTCGTGCTCGGCGTCGCCAGCTTCAGCCTGATCCCCAAGCAGTTCTTCCCGGAGTCGGTGCGCAACGAGATCATGGTCGACCTGTGGCTAGCCGAAGGCGCCAGCTTCTCGGCTACCGAAGCAGTGGCCAAGCGCATGGAAGCCAAGCTCAAGGACGATCCCGACGTCGTCGACTACACCGCCTGGGTCGGCACCGGCGCGCCGCGCTTCTATCTGGCGCTGGACCAGCAGCTGTCGCACGTGAACTTTTCGCAGTTCATGGTCGTGGCGCGCGACGCCAAGGCGCGCGAAGCCCTGCGCCAGCGCATTCGCCAGTGGCTGCTCGACGAGTTCCCGGAAGTGCGCGGCAAGGCCGATCCGCTGCCCAACGGGCCGCCGGTCGGCTGGCCGGTTCAGTTCCGCGTGCAGGGGCCGGACGCCGCGGTCGTGCGCCAGTTTGCCGACGAAGTGCGGGCGATCGTCGCCAGCAGCCCGCAGGTCCGCAACGTCCACGACAACTGGCACGAGAAGATCCTGGTGATCCGCGACGACATCGACCAGGACAAGCTGCGCGTGCTCGGCATCACCAGCGAACAGGTACGCGGCGCCGGTCAGACGATCCTGTCCGGGACCACCATCGGTACCTATCGCGAAGCCAACCGCAACATCGAGATCGTCGCCCGCCAGCCACTTACGGAGCGCGACAACATCAGCGAGCTGGCCGATGCCTACATGCCGACCGCCAGCGGCGTGTCGGTGCCGTTCTCGCAGTTCGGCACCGCCCGGCCTGAGTTCGAACCCGGCGTGATCTGGCGGCGCTCGCGGCTGCCGGCAATCACCATCCAGGCCGACAACCTGCCGGGCACCCAGCCGCCGGACGTGACGATGGCGATCGACCGGCAGCTCGATGCGATCCGCGCCCGGTTGCCGGTCGGCTACGAGATCGGCATCGCCGGTTCGCTGGAGCAGTCCAAGCTCGCCAACGATTCGATCAACGCCCAGATGCCGATGATGCTGATCGTCATCCTGCTGCTGCTGATGATCCAGCTGCAGCACTTCGGCCGCACGGTGATGGTGCTGCTGACCGCCCCGCTGGGGATCATCGGCGCGGCGGCTGCGCTGCTGCTGACCGGGCTACCGTTCGGCTTCGTCGCGCTGCTCGGGGTGATCGCGCTGGCCGGCATCATCATGCGCAACTCGGTGATCCTGGTCGATCAGATCGATCAGGACATCGCCGCTGGCCACGACTCGTGGACGGCGATCGTGGAATCCGCCGTGCGCCGGTTCCGGCCGATCGTGCTGACTGCCGCCGCCGCCGTGCTGGCGCTGATTCCGCTGGTGCGCAGCGCCTTCTTCGGGCCGATGGCCGCCGCGCTGATGGGCGGCCTGATCGTCGCCACGGTGCTGACCATGACCTTCCTGCCGGCGCTCTACGCCGCCTGGTTCCGGGTGCGGCGGCCGGTCCTCGCCTGAGTCGGGCGGCTGCCGGACGAAACGGTCCGGCAGCCGCCGGGCGTCACGGGGCAGAGTAGCGGCGCGCGAAGACCCGTTCGGACGAGAACAGACCCTGACTCCAGACGGCGACGAAGCTGCCGTCGTCGGCGATGTCGACCTGCGGTTCGTCGACAAAATTGCCGGCAACCAGGATCGACGCGCCGGCCGGCTGGCCGCTGCGATCGAGGCGTTGCGCGGTCAGCTGCGCCGGCTGGCAGCAGAACGCGCTCGGCGTGCTCGGCCAGATCAGCACGGCGTCGCCGGCGCGGTTGACCGCCAGATCGATGTCCGGCGAGGTCGCCAGATCGCCATTGATCTCGACGATCGGCCCGGACCGGCCGGCGGTGTCATAGCGGCGAACGAAGACGTCCTCGCCGCTGAAGCTGTTGGAGCCCTGCGGATGAGGCTGGGTCCAGGCGATCAGCACGTTGCCGGCTGCATCCGTTTCGACGCTCGGCCGGTTGGCGCCGGCAGCCTCGCGACCATCGACCCGAAACGCCAGACCATCGACGCGGCCGTTGGCCGTGAGCCGGCGGCCGAACACGCCGCGCGGGCCGATGCCGTCCTCGGTTTCCCAGACCACCAGCGCAGCACCGCCCGGCGTGAACACGGCCGCCGGCGGCGCCGTGCTGAGGCCGCGGTACTGCAGGCCAGGGTCGGTCAGGCTGGTGAAGATGCGGGTCGCCAGGCCGACCGGAGTGCCGCTCGCCGTGTAGCGTTGGGCGCTGACCGTGGTCTGCGCGAAGCGGATGTCCGAATAGCCGATCAGCGGCACGCGCACGCCCCGGACCACGCGGGTCGCCACCAGCAGGTTGCCGCCGTCGTCGATGGCGACATCGTAGGTCTGCAGGCCGGCAGGGTCATCGCTGTGCAGGAAGGCAGCGCGCAGGCTGCCGTTGGCGGCATAGCTGCGAATCCGAAGGCCGTCGATAGACTCCCAGCGCAGCACGAAATCGCCAGCGGCATTGCTGTCCAGCTGGATCCGCGGGAACGCCGTGCCGACCTCGGCCGGCCCGATGACGGTCACGGCACCCAGTGGCTGGCCGTTGGCGGCATGGCGCTGGAAGAAGATGGAATCCTCTCCTGACCAGGCCAGCAGATAGCGGCCATCGGCAGCGCGGCCGACGCGGATATCGCGGGCTTCGATGTTGGCCGCACCGATCTGTTGAGCGGGCTCCAGCGGCGTGCTGGCTGGCACGGCGGCTGACACCAGGCCGAACACGGCGGCAATGGCGAGCAGCGCGGCGCGGCGTGCAGGCAGGGAGAATGGCGAGACGGATTGGCGCATGCGGCGAACCTCGTTGGTGGGCGTTTGCGGGCCCGGATCGTAGCGGATCGAGGTGAATTTCCGGTCATTTCGTCCCAGCGGCATTCGCAGCACCGTGACCTGGCCCTTTTCGTGCAGTGCAACAAACAGATCCGGATGCGCGTGCGCATCGGACGTCGTTAGTTGTCTGCGCGGAGGTGGGCGATGTCGTGCTGGAGTCGATTCCTGAAGCCTGGGCTGCTGGTCGTTGCTCTGACTGCCGGCAGTCTCGGCAGCGTGCGGCCTGCCCATGCCGAGGAGGCGAGGTTTGCCGAAGCGGTACGCTTTGCCGGCGGAGATCGCGCGATCGCGCTCGCCGGCACCCTGGAGCGGCCCGCGCATATCGCGCTGGACCAGCCGCTGCCGGCGGTGGTGCTGATCCACGGAAGCGGCCCGAATGATCGCGACGAAACCATGTACGGCCACAAGCCGTTCCGGCTGCTGTCGGCCTGGCTGACCGAGGCCGGCTACGCGGTGCTGCGCTACGACAAGCGCGGCGTCGGCGAATCCGGCGGCACGGCCCAAGGGGCGACGATCGTCGACTTCGCAGCCGACGCCGAGGCGGCTTTCGACTTTCTGCGCAGCCGGCCGGATATCGACGGCCACCGCATCGGCCTGCTCGGCCACAGCGAGGGCGGCATGGTGGCGCCGCTGATCGCCGCACGGCGGCCGGAGGTGGCCTGGCTGGTGCTGCTGGCGCCGCCGACGGTCAACGGCCGGGAGATCTCGCGCTACCAGAACACCCAGGGCGCGCTCGATCGCGGCGCCAGCGCACCGGATGCCGAGGCGGCGGCCGAGGAGGCCAGCAACCTGTTCGACATCGTCACCAGCGGTACCGACAGCGCCGAACGCGACCGCCAGCTGCTGGCGGCGCTGAACCGTCTCGCCGACCGGCGACGGTTGTCGGCGGCGATGGTCGAGGCGCAGCGGGCCTCGCTGGCATCGGCTTGGTTCCGGCACATCCTGGCCTACGATCCGGCCCCGACGCTGCGGCAGCTGCGGGCGCCGACCCTGGTGCTGTTCGCCGCGCTCGATCACCAGATCGCGCCCGCGCTCAACGAAGCACCCGCGCGGGCGGCATTGCAGGACAACCCGGCTGCCGAGGTGCGCGTGCTGCCGGGCGTCAACCACCTGTTCCTGCGCAGCAGCTGGGGCGCGGTGGCGGAGTATCCTCGCGTCGCACCCGGCCTTGCGCCGGTGCTGCACGAGGCGCTCGACCAATGGCTCGAGCGGATCGACCACCGCCAGCCGACCTACACCGCCCGACGATGACTGCCCTGAACGATGCGACGATCTGGATCACCGGCGCTTCCAGCGGCATCGGCGAAGCACTGGCCCTGGATGCCGCGAAGCGCGGTGCGAAGCTGGTGCTGAGCGCGCGCCGAATCACCGAGCTGGAACGGGTACGCGCCACCTGCCCGGACCCGTCGAAGGTGGCGCTGCTGCCGCTCGACCTGACCGATTTCGACCCCGATCAGGCGGTGCTGGCCGCCGAGCGCTGCTTCGGGCCGATCGACGTGCTGGTCAACAACGCCGGCCGCTCGCAGCGCAGCCTGCTGGTCGACACCTCGATGGACGTCTACCGGCAGCTGATGGAACTGGATTACTTCGCGCCGGTGGCGCTGACCCGGGCACTGGTGCCGTCGATGCGCGCGCGCAACACCGGCCACGTGGTGATGATCTCGTCGATCGCCGGCCGCATCGGCGCGCCGCTGCGCACCGGCTACAGCGCCGCCAAGCACGCACTGGCCGGATTCACCGAAGCCGCGCGGGCCGAGCTGTGGCGCGATGGCCTGCGCTTCACCACGGTGTTTCCCGGCTACGTGCAGACCGGCATTTCCGCCAATGCCCTGGCCGGCGACGGCAGCCGCTTCGGCGTCACCGATCGCAACATCGCGGGCGGCATCGCCGCAGCGGACTGCGCAGCCCGCATCTGGCGGGCCGTGGAGGCCGGCGACGAGGAGGTATTCATGGGCGGCAAGGAAGTGCTCTTCGAGCGCCTCAAGCGCTACCTGCCGGGGCTGTTCTCGTATGCGCTGAAGCGCAGCAACGTCAACCGCTGAGCGCGTTGCGCCCGCAGGCCGTTGCCGCCGGGTTCAGAGGCGCGACAGCCACTCGACGACCCGCTTCTCGGCCCAGCTTTCCAGCGCCAGGTTCTCGATGAAGCCGCAGTGTCCTCCGCGCTTCGGCGCGTCGTAGGCGATCACCGAGCCACGCGCGCCCAGGCCGTCGAAATCGGCGAACGGAATCACCGTGTCGTCCTGCGCCGTGACGATCGCCAGCGGGCTGGCTGCACCCATCAGCATCGGCGGCGTCAGCGTGTAGCGGGCCAGATAGTCCTCCAGGCACGCGAACTCGGTGTGTTCGGCGACGAAGCGGCGGGTGATCTCGACGAAGCTGCCGATTGACGCCAGTGCGGTGAAATCGTGGCGGCCGGGCCAGGCGGCGGCCTTGGCGGCCAGCGTCTTGCGCCACTTGTCGAGGAAGTAGCGCTTGAACACCGCCGGGCCGTCGTCGATCGCCCGCAAGGTGGCGCCGGGGTCGATCGACGGCGAGATGCCGATCGACAGCTGCGGCGTGATGCCGGCGGCCGGACCGAGCAGGCCGACCCGCAGCGCGAAGTTCCCGCCCAGCGAAAAGCCGATCACGGCCAGCGGCCGGTCGCTGCCGCCGTCGATCTGCCGGGCGGCGCGGACGCCGTGCAGCACCTCGTCGATCCGCGCCGAGTGGAACAGCCTCGGGTTCAGCGCATGGGTGCCGGCGTGGTCGCGCAGATTCAGCCGGAACACGTTCCAGCCGGCGGCGTAGACCTTCGAGGCCATCGAATACAGGTAGGCCGAGTCGTGGCTGCCTTCCCAGCCGTGGATCAGCACCACCAGCCCGCGCGGCGCGCGGTCGTCGGGCTGGCGGGCGTACAGGCCGGTGAGCTGCACCGGATCGCCATCGGCGACGCCGCAGTCGAGCAGGTGCTGCACCGAGGCGCGGTGCATCGCGTGGTCATGGCCGGCGAAGCGGCCGCGCACCGGCCGCTTGGTGGCCAGCACCGTCTGGATCAGCTGCGGCGCCAGCAACGGGTTGGGCCGAAAGCCGGCCACCGCGCCGGCGCTGCTCACGGCTGCACCAGCAGGCGCCGCATCACGCCTTCGTAGACGGCGCTCAGTGCGTCGAGATCGGCAACCCGCACGTGTTCGTCGACCTTGTGGATCGAATCGTTGACCGGGCCGATCTCGACCACCTCGGTGCCCATCGGCGCGATGAAGCGGGCGTCGGAGGTGCCGCCGCCGGTGAACAGGGTCGGCGTCAGGCCGGTCACCTGCTGGATCGCAGCTCGCGCGGCCGCGATCAGCGCGCCCTGGCGGGTGAGGAACGGCAGGCCGGACAGCCACCAGTCAGCCTCGTAGCGCAGGCCGTGGCGATCCAGCACATCGTGGACGCGGGCCTTCAGGCTGTCGGCGGTCGATTCGGTGCAGTAGCGGAAGTTGAACACCAGCTCGGTGGTGCCGGGGATGACATTGGTCGCACCGGTGCCCGAATGGATGTTCGAGACCTGGAACGAGGTCGGCGGGAAATGGGCGTTGCCGGCATCCCATTCGATCGACACCAGCTCGGCCAGTGCCGGCGCCAGCCGGTGGATCGGGTTGTCGGCCTTCTGCGGGTAGGCGACGTGGCCCTGCTTGCCGAACACCTTGAGGTTGCAGCCGAGCGAGCCGCGCCGGCCGATGGTGATGCGGTCGCCGAACTGCAGGTCGCCGGTGGCTTCGCCGACGATCGCGTAATCCGGCCGGATGCCGCGCGCCTTCAGCACTTCGACGACATGGCGGGTGCCGTGCAGCGCCACGCCTTCCTCGTCGCTGGTGATCAGGAAGGCGAGGGTGCCGGCCGGTTCGCCGTTTGCCAGCAAGCGTTCGACGGCGCAGACCATCGCCGCCAGCCCGCTCTTCATGTCGGCGGCGCCTCGGCCGTAGAGCACGCCGTCGCGGATCTCCGGCACGAAGGGGTCGCTGGCCCAGGCGCTGGTCGGTCCGGGCGGCACGACATCGGTGTGGCCGGCCAGCACCAGCAGCGGGCCGTCGCTGCCGCGCGTGGCCCAGAGGTTGGTGATGCCTTCCGCATTGATCCACTCGATGCGGAAGCCGAGCGCGGCCAGACGGTCGGCCATCAGCTGGCAGCAGCCCGCGTCGTCAGGAGTCAGCGAGCGGCGGGCGATCAGCGCGCGCGTCAGTTCGAGCACCGGCGAAGGGCGGAGGTCATCAGGCATGGCAGTGAACCGGGATGGTCGAAAGGAAAATCGGCGGAGCCGGCGACCGCAGCGCGTGCGTCTTGCTGCAGCAGCGCGCTTGCCGGCCGGGCGCGCGGGAGCGTCGCGCCACGGGATGTTCGTCGTCCGCGTCTCGGCGTGCCTTCAGGCCTTGGCGGCCGCACGTGGTCGTGCGGCGCCCCGGCCACTGTTCAGCCGTTGCCGTCGACCGCGAAGCCGATGATGTTGAAGCCGGCGTCGACATAGACGATCTGGCCGGTGATGCCGGAGGCGAGATCCGACGACAGGAAGGCGGCCGTGTTGCCGACTTCGTCGATCGAGACATTGCGCTTCAGCGCCGACACCTTCTCGGCGTTCGACAGCATGCTGCGGAAGCCCTTGATGCCGGCCGCCGCCAGCGTCTTGATCGGGCCGGCGGAAATGCCGTTGACGCGGATGCCTTCCGGGCCCAGTTCGGCGGCCATGTAGCGGACATTGGCCTCGAGGCTGGCCTTGGCCGGCCCCATGACGTTGTACATCGGCACCGCGCGCTCGGCGCCGAGATAGCTCAAGGTCACCAGGCTGCCGTTGCGGCCCTGCATCAGCGGCCGCGCGGCCTTGCCGAGCGCGGCGAACGAATAGGCGCTGATGTCGTGGGCGAGCGCGAAGCCTTCGCGGGTCACCGATTCCAGGTAGCCGCCCATCAGCAGTTCGCGCGGCGCGAAACCGATCGAGTGCACGACGATGTCGACGCCGCCCCAGCTGTCCTTCAGCTGGGCGAACACCGCATCGATCTCGGTATCGCGGGTGACGTCGAGCGGCATGACCAGACTGGAACCCTGCTCGTGCGCAAATTCCTCGACGCGGCTCTTGAGCTTGTCGCCCTGATAGGTGAACGCCAGTTCCGCGCCTTCGCGCTTCATCGCTTCGGCGATGCCGGTGGCGATCGAGCGCTCGCTGGCGACGCCGGTGATCAGCGCTTTTTTACCCTGAAGAAAACCCATGGCTTCTTGCCTTTCGTTATTGGGGGTGGAGGACGACTACTGCGGGATGAACTGGATCGGATAGTCCATGGTGAACGGCGCGCCGCTCTTCGGTCCGAAATTGATCAGCTTGACCCGCTCGACCACCTTGCGCTCGAAATCGGCATCGCCGTAGCTGCTGGAAACCAGCGTGCAGGCCGTCACCGCACCGTTCGGGGCGATGGTCAGGCGGACCACGATCTTGCCGGCGCCGATGCTGGCGTTGTCACGCGCCGCACGGTTGAAGATCGCGTAGAACGGCCCCTGGTTGCGGTTGAACACAGCCTGCACTTCGGCCGGCGTGCGTCCACCTTCCGGACCCGGGCTGCCGCCTCTCGGAGCGACGGTGCCGGTCCCCAGCGAACTGCTGACCTTGCCGGTCGAGCGGTTTCCGACACCCGTGCCGGCCTGGTTAGAGGTGACGTCGCCGCTGGCGCGACCGATGCCGCCGCTGTTGGTCGAGGCGGTGGCGGCGATCGCCGCTGCCGACCCGATGCCGCTCTTCGAGGTGATCGCGGCGGTGTTCAGCGGCTGATCGCTGACCGCGATGTTCTTGTCGGCGAGATCGCTGAGCTGGCTGGCCATCGCCATGATGCCGGTCTTGGCGGCCACTTCACGGGCCGTCGGTTCCGGCTTGACCGGCTTGGTCTCCTTGGCGACCGGCTCGACCTTCGGCTTCTCGACCGGCTTGACCGGCTTCGGCTCCACCTTCGGCTTTTCGACGACCTTCTCGGCCGGCGGCGGGGGCGGTGGCGGCGGCTTCACTTCCGGCAGCAGTTCGACGTACTGCGAATTGTCGAACTTCTCCAGCTCGACCGGCGGCGGTTGCTGCCACAGCCGCGACGCGACGATCAGCACGATCGCCGGTACGAAAGTCGAAGTGGCGATACGCCGGAAGCGGCGATCGGCTTCGGCACTGAGCTGCCAGGACTCCCAGCGGATGACGCGCGACATCGTCGAGGCGGTCATGGATTCTCTCCGCCGCCGATCATCGATCGACGGTTCACCGACAGCGAGATGCGCGCGAACTTGGCATCACCACAGGTGGCCATGATCTTCTTCAGCAAGGCGTAGGGGATGGCACGATCGGCCACGATGTTGATCTCGCCACGGGTCAGGTTGCCGTTGTCCTCGCCCTGCACGGTGACCAGCGGCGCCAGCATCAGCCGGTTCTTCAGATCGGCCAGGATGGCACCGCTATCGGCCTGGGCCTGCTGCAGCGTCATCACGACTTCACCCTGCAGGGTGATGTTCTCCGAGGACACGGTCAGCACCGGCGTGTCGTTCGGCGGCTGCGCCGAAGCCGACAGCGGCAGGGTCAGCGACTTCGGCGTGCGCAGGGTCTGCACGGTCGTCGAGGTCAGCATCAGGAAGATCAGCAGCGACGTGAAGATGTCGATCATCGGCACCAGGTTCAGGCCGATGGCGCCGGGTTCGTCGCGACCGGCGCGGCGCAGGATGCGCTTGCGGATCGCCTTGCTGCGCAGGCTCATGGCTTGGCTCCCGGCGCCGGTGCGTCACCGAGCGAGATCAGCGGAAACAGTTCGACGGTATCCGGCCCGACCGAAGTCAGGTCGACGCGTACCGCGTCCATCACCGACACCAGCACCTCGTAGGCCACGCCGGGCTCGGAGAGCAGCGTGATCTTCGATTCGGTGGGCAGGCGCTTCTTGGTTTCCTTCATCAGCTCGGCCAGCGCCTTGTAGTCGTATGCGCCATCGACGTTCGGCACCGACTTGATCATGAAGCCGTTGTCGGTCAGCGACAGGTCGCCGGCGCGGATCAGCACCGCCAGGTTGTGCGGCGGCGGTTCCGAGGCGCTGGGGCTGTCGTTCGGCAGGTTGATGCCGAGAATCGACACGCCGATCGAGTTGACCAGCAGGAAGAACATCAGCACGGTCAGGATGTCGATCATCGACACCAGATTGAGTTCCGTGCTGCGCTTGCGCCGGACCCGGCGCAGTGCGCGTCGGGTTTCGCGGGAAATGCCCTGCATCATCGGTTGCGTGTCCCCGTGGTGCCGCCGGTCATTACTTCTTGAAGCCGAGGCTGTTCAGGAACTTGACGGACGCGATTTCCAGGCTGTCGACCAGTTCGTCGGTCTTGGTGACCAGCCAGGCATGGACCAGCAGCAGCGGGATCGCGGTCATCAGGCCGAAGGCGGTGCAGTTCATGGCCACGGCAACGGCCTGCGACAGCTGGTCCTGCTTCTGCGCCGGGTTGACGCCGGACACGGCGGTGAAGCCCTGGATCAGACCGATGACGGTGCCGAGCAGGCCGAACAGCGTGGCGACGTTGGCGAAGGTGGCCAGATAGTGGGTGCGCCGTTCCAGCTGCGGCGTCACTTCCATCAGGCTTTCTTCCATCGCCAGTTCCACTTCGTCGCGACCGGTGGCGCCGCGCGAGCGGGCGATGCCGTAGCCGAGCACGCGGCCGATGGCGGTGGAAGACGTCGAGGCGACCTTCTCGGCCTCGTCATGACGGCCCTGGTTGACCAGCGGCATCAGCTTCGACCAGACCTCGCGGTTCTCGGTCTGGGCACGGCGCAGGTAGAGAACACGTTCGATGGTGATCGCCAGGCCGAACACGCCGACGATGAGGATCGGGTACATGAATTCACCGCCGGCCTGGAAGAAGCGGATGACGGTGGCAAAGAACTCCATGATGTTTCCTCGATTTGCGGTTGCGTGACTAAAAGGGGCGCGCCGTATGGCGCACGACAGGGGTTTGCTTACTTCGCTTCGCCGCGCTGCTTGCGGCGGTACTCGGTGATCGTTTCGTAGTACTCGATCTGACGCCGGAACGTGGCCGGGTCGATGGGCTCCATCGCCTCATCCAGCAGCCGCGCCGGACGGTCGAGACCACGCTCGGCATAGTCATCCTTCCACGGCGTGATGTACAGACCGATGGGGGCTTCCTGCTCACCGACGATCGTCGTTCCAATACCGTCTGGCGTCGGCACCGTCGTCGGTGCTACTGCAGCCGCTCCGGCAGGGCTGGAAACGCCTGCGGAAGGGCGCGGACTGCTCTGTACGGTGAAGCCCGCCGACGGCTGCGCCGGCATCACCACCGGGCGGCTCGGCGCTGGCGCGGCGGCCGGCGATGGCACCGTCACGCCCGGATTGGTCTGGATGGTGACCGTCGGCGCGGACAGGCCCTGCGGGTTCTGCACCGGCGCAGCCGCAGGGGCGGGCGCGGTCGTCTGCGTCTGCTGCTGTTGCGGACGGGCCTGCTGCTGCGACGGGTTCGATTCAATGACCACCCGGGGCGCGGCCGGCAGCTGGGCACCGGCGTCCAGCGACCACAGCGCCGCGAGCGCCAGCAGAGACCAACGGGAATGGCGTGCAGCCTGGGTCATGGGGTGGCTCCGGTGGCAGCGGCGGCAGCGGCGGCAGCGGGCGGGGTCGTCTGGCTTTCAAGTTCCTTGATCCAGGCGGTGACGATCAGCTTGTCGCCGCCGGCCAGCCGCTGGTACTCGCGGTAGTGCTGCAGCGCGTCGTTCGGGCGCCGGCTGTACAGGTCGTACAGCAGGCCGAGATTGAAGTGCGCAGCGGCGTAGTCCGGCTTGACCTTCAGCGCCTCGTTGTAGGCCGCTTCGGCCTTGGCGTAGTCGCGATTCTCGCGAGCAATGGTACCCAGCCAGTTCCAGGCAATGGCGTTCTGCGGATTCAGCCGGGTGGCCTTCTCGAAGTTGCTGACCGCCAGCGCCGGCTGCTTGGACTGGTACTGGGCGATCGCCAGATCGGTGAACGGTCCGGAGAACTGTGGGAAGTCCTTGGCCAGTTCGAGGAAGGCATCGCGCGCTTCCTTCATCTGACGATCCTTCAGCAGCTTCAGCGCCGCCGTGAAGCGGGCATCGGGATCACCCTTGTCTGCCGCCTTGCTGGCCGCCGGGGCCGCCGGCTCCTGCACCGGTGCGGCCTCCTTGGCCGGCGCCGGCGCCGGCTTGCGAGCCTGGCCGGCGCAACCGGCCAGCAGGGCGGCGGCGAGCACCATCGCCAGCCAGCCGCCAGCGGTTGTCGTCGGGCGCGTCATTCGATCGGGACGGGCCATTTCAGCGCAGCGATTCATAGCTGTCCTCACGGGTTTCGCGCTTGCCGTACTTGGCCGGCGCCAGTTCGCCGAGGGCCTTGACACTGGCCGCGATCGACTTGTTCCAGACGTTCTGCTTCACGCGCTTGAGGTTGACTTCATGCGCTTCGATCGCCTTCTGGTCGAACGGATCGGCCTGTTCCTCGATCAGCAGGTTGTACTGGTCGAGTTCTTCCGGCTTCAGGCCGCGCGGCCGTTCGGAATCAACCAGCGCGCGGCTGAAGTCGCGGTAGACCACGCCCAGTTCGTAGGTGGCAGCCGTGGCGCTGTCGGCAAAGCCGTAGCCGGACACCCGGTTCAGCGCCTGCACCGCAGCTTCGGTGGCGGCCTTGCGGGCCGGCAGGCTCTTCTCGACCGGCAAGGTCAGGCGAATGCCGCGGGCATCCTGAGCGGCGGCGAGGCCCAGTTCGAGCGCGGCCTGGGCACCGGCCTGCTTGCTGACATCGGTCCGCAGCGAGCCGGCCGTTTCGTCGGCCTTGACCAGTTCCCTCAGCCAGTACAGGTAACGGCCACGATCACGGGTTTCCTGCGCGTAGTCGGCCAGCCGGCGGCGGCCGGAAATGCCGCGTTCGATCGGCTGCGGGAAGTTGACGATGTAGAACTCGTAGGCCTTCGCCGCCTGCGGCTTCTGGCGCGCCTCGTCGTACAGCGTCGCAGCCAGCCATGCCGATTCGCGACGGGTGTCCGCCGGCTCGCCCGGGCGCACGGCAATGCGCTGCAGCGCGCCGGCCGCCTCGGCCGGCTTGCCGTCCTTCTGGTAGGCGGCGGCCAGCTGCTTGTCGACGTCGCCGGCGAGGGCATGTGTCGGGTAGCGGTTGCGGAAGCTTTCCAGGGTTGCGGTGGCCTTTGGCCAGTCTTCCAGCTTCAGATAGGCGCTGGCGGCATCGAAGTCGGCGTTCGGACGGATGCTGGCGTCCGGCACCACGGTGCCGACACGCAGGAAGGCATCGGCGGCGCCGCGCAGGTTGCCGGCTTCGCGGGCTGCTTCGCCCTGCTTGTAGATCGACGCCGCCAGCTGTTCGACGACCAGCTTGCGATCGGTCGCATTGGCCGGCAGCAGCGCCAGCAGGCGACCGTAGGCCGCCTCGGCCTCCGGATAGCGACCCTGGGCGAAGCGGGCGTCGGCGACCACGCCGAAGGCGATCTTGCGCTGCTCGGCGGTGGCCGGCGGCGTGCGGGCGATCAGCCGCTCGGCGACCGTCACGGCCTCGTCGGTGGCCTTGATCTCGTACAGATCCTGGGCAGCGCGGGTGACCGCGACCGTCCACTGCGGATGGTTGTTGAAGGTGTCGGCCAGCTTCAGGCTGGCGTCGATCGACTTGCGCAGCGCCTTCGGCCGCTCGGCCGCCGACACTTCCTTGGCCAGCCGCTGCAGCGCCTGGACGGCCGCGTAGGCAGCTTCCTGGGCCTTGCCGTGATTGCCGTAGCCGTAGGCGGTCTTCAGGTACTGCTCGGCGGCATCGGAGGTGCGGCCGCCGTCATACAGCGCATCGGCGTACAGCAGGTTGATGTCGGCGATCTTCGGATCGTTCGGGAAGTTGTCGAGGATCTTCTTGTACCAGCCGGAGGCCTTGACGAAGTTCGCCGCATTGCCGGGGGCCGTGCCGGCCTGGGCCATCGCCTGATAGTGGCGGCCGAGGTCTTCCATGCTCTTGCGCAGCTCGGCGAGCACTTCCGGCGTCGGCGCGCGGCCGTTCCAGTAGGCCGACGAGATCTCGTAGGCCGTGACGTAGCGTTCCTTCTCGCGCACCACCAGATCGTTGAAGCCGCCTTCGCCGTACGCCTTGATCACGCCGAGCTGGAACTTCGGCGCGCTCGGGTGCATCGGGTAGCGTTCGATGAAGGCGCTGTAGGTCAGCGCGGCATCGCTGAAGCGGCGCTTTTCGACGAACAGGTCGCCGAGCGCGTTGTAGACCAGCGGATAGAAGCGCGGCTCGCGGCCCGACTTCTTGAAATAAGCATTGATCGAACCGCCGCCGCCCAGGGCTGCGAACGACAGGCTCGACACCCGCAGGCTCGACGAAGCCAGGTCAAGCTTTTCCTTGGCCACGGCGGCGAGCGCGGCATCCGGGTCTTCAAGCTCGCCCTGCGGCAGCTCGCGTTCCAGGATCGTGAAGAACACCGGCAGGCACTGGTTGTACTTGTCCTGCTTGTACAGCGACCAGCCGTACTTGTACTGCGCCGACTGGTAGAAGCTGGCCCCGGTGCCGAGGCCGAGCACGAACTCGTAGTCGGCCTCCGCCTGGTCGTAGCGGCCGAGGTTGTAGAGCAGCTCCGCGCGGCGGAAGCGGGCATCGCCGATCAGGCTCGACTTCGGATACTCCTGCGCCAGCCGGCGCAAGGTGGCGATCGCCTGATCGGTCTGGCCGATGTTCTGGTAGCCGCGGGCAAGCTGGTACAGCACGCGGTCGTTGTCTGGCGCGCCCGGCCGCTGCGACAGCAACTGGTTGTAGGTCTGGATCGACTTGTTGATCACCGCCGGATCGGTGTTGCCCTTGGCATCCTCGACCTGCAGCTGCAAGTCGGCCTGCCGGCGCATCGCCTCGTTGCGGGTGTCATCGTCCGGCGCCAGCTTCAGCAGCTCGCGATAGTTCTGCAGCGCCTTGTCGGGATCGGGCGCGATGGGCTCCGAGCGGACGATCGGCAGCTGCGACGGGTTCGGCGCCGGCTGGCGGCTGATCGAACGGATCGGCGGCGACGCGTTCTTCGGCGGCGGTGCCGCGCAGCTGGCCAGGAACAGCGCCGCAACGGACGCGGCCAGCGGCGCGCCTACACCAAGGGTTCGGCGCAGGGTCGGGCGCGTCACGGGGCTTCTCCTCTCATTTGCTTGTCATAAACCCGCGCCAGTGCGAAGCGGGCCTCGATCAGATACTTCTCGGTGAGGCGGCGCTGCTCGGCGAGATTGTCCTGCGCCATCTTGTCGATCATCCGCGACTGCCGTTCGCTGATCGCCTTGGCCTGCGGCAGCAGCACGGCGACACGCGTCTTGATCCCCTCCAGCTTCTCGAACGGGCCAACGAAAGCGCTGGCCGCCGGTGCGGACGCCGCCTGCAGCGGCAACGGCTGCTCGCCGCCTGTCTGCGCGGCCGGCGCCGCAGTGGCGCGACCGGATGCGTTCAGGGAGTCGCTGCTGCGCAAGGTCACGGCGGGCGTCGGCACGACCGGCGCTGATGCCGAGGTTTCAGGCGCGCGGTTCATGCGTCGCGCCACCAGCACGTCGGTCGGCACGTCGGGCTGCTGCTTGCCCAGCCAGGCGCCCTGCAGTTCTTCCGCCCGCTTGGCCCAGCCTTCGAGACTGCGCACCAGCAACAGGGCATCACGATAGTTCTTCAGCTGCTCCTGGAAGCGGTTGCCGACGATGACGCTCTGCAGGTAATAGGTTTCTTCTGCATCCGGAAGGTCCTTGAGTTCCCAGGCCCAGCCGGATTCGGCGTTGTAGGTGCGACGAACCATCGTCGACACCATGCGCCCGCTCTTGACGTAGTAGATCGACTCGTCGATCCGCTTGCGCGAGGCTTCCAGTGCACCGATCGCCTGCTCGTAGTACTGCTGGGCCTGCAGGTGGGCGCCAAGCCGGTCGAGCGTGTAGGGGATCGCCAGGAAGCCTTCCTGCACGGCCGGATCGATCGGATCGCGGGCGATCAGTTCCAGCCACGGCACCAGCGCCCGCTTGAGCCCTTCTTCCTCGTCCGCCGAGGCCTTGGTCAGCCGAAACGCGCTGAGACCGGCGCGCTTGTAGATGTCGTCGTCGAGAAAGCCGGGGCGCAGCAGCACGCCGATGGTCGACAGCGTTTTCAGCGTGCTCGATGGCGCCTTGTCATCGCCGGTGGGAACCTTCTTCTGTTTGCCGCCGGCCGGAGCCAGATAGGCCCAGCCAAGTCCGAGCA
Source organism: Gammaproteobacteria bacterium (assembly GCA_026398815.1). Classification (GTDB taxonomy): domain Bacteria; phylum Pseudomonadota; class Gammaproteobacteria; order Nevskiales; family Nevskiaceae; genus Nevskia. Next base: position 39,041 of record JAPLSA010000005.1, on the reverse strand, counting down.
ATGCACGGTTGGAAAACGGTCCCTCGCTGCGGATGCGCTGGAACACGTTGACGGCCGTGCCGGCCTGCTGCTGGCGCAGGAAGTGGTAACCCAGCACCAGGTTCGCCTTGTCACGGATCGCCAGTTCGTCGTCGTCGGCCGCATCGATCTGGCCGACGCGGTCGAGAACGCTGAGCCCCTGGGCCACGCGGCCATCCTTGACCAGCGCCACGCCGAGGTTGTAGCGCGTGAACGCCCGCTGCGGGCCGGCGTCCTTGATTTCGGTGAGCACCGACGCCGCTTCGCCGTAGCGCCGCTGGGCAAGCAGCGCACGCCCCATCAGGTCCTGCCAGTCGAGCAGCGCTTCCTTCGGCAGGCTGTTGCGAACGGCTTCCAGATCGGCGATCGACTCGCGATAGCGGCCGCGCTGGTACAGGTATTCCGCGACCTGGATGCGGGCACGGGCCACCGACAGGGCGTTGCCACGATCGATCGCCAGTTCGCGGTAGATCGTTTCGGCGCGCTGGGTGATGCCGAAGTTCAGCGTGGCATCGGCGAGTCGCCGGTGAAACGAAGGCGAAAGACGCTGGGCCGGCTTGTCGCCGAGGATCTGCAGCAGTTCGGTGGCCGCCGAGTAATAGCGCTCGCCGCCGAGCAGGAAGTCGGCGGAGCGCACGCGCGGATCGCTGTCACTGCCCGGCTGATAGCGGTCGATGGCCGCCGCCGGCAGCGCGACGGTGACAGCGGTCATCAGCATCAGCTTGCGAAGCATGGTGATGCGGCTCACTGATTCGGTCTCCAGTCGCGCAGCCGGATCGTCGCCGGCTTGCCGTATGCAGCGATGCTGACCAGCACTTCGAGGTCGCTCGGCTGCACGGTTTTTTCGAACACGCCTTCGTAGTGGCTGCGCAGCGGCGGTGTGCCGGGCTTGGCATCCACGTAGCGACCGCTGAAGTCGACGCGGATCCGATGGTTGCCCGGCGTGGTGTTCAGCCGCAGCGCCCGGTACAGGCCGCGCCGCTGCAGCGACACCGATTCGATGACATCGAATTTGCGCACGGTCGGCGGATTGTTGTCGATGGTGATCACCACGTCCTCGACCAGCAGGCCAGGCGCTTGCAGGCCGACAAAGATCGACACCCGCGTCTCGTCCGGATACTGGAACGCGGTCTCGGTCCGCAGCGCGCTCTGGTTGAGATCCAGAACCTCCGCTTTCAGGGCCTGGAGCTCCTGATCGATGGTCAGCATCTCGTCTTCAGATGCCGCTCCGCACGTCATGGGAAGACACGCAATCAGCGCGCACCACAGTGCGCGGTTCGACGAACGAAGGGCCATGTGGTTCAGGAGTGATGGGACCATGTGAAATGGGGCGCGAGTCTAACAAAAGGCTCGCCGCGCACGGAAACCAATCGCGTGTTCAGCGGATGCGCGGTCGGTGTCCGTCCTTCCAACGGCGCAGGGCCGCGAAGACGGCCACCGGATCGTTGATTTCGCGTCCTTCGTGCGCGGCCACGGCGCGCGCGATCGCCGGGTCCGCACTGCGCAGAAAAGGGTTGAATTCGCGTTCCTGCGCCAGCGGGCCGGGCACTGTCGCCACGCCTTGCGCACGGCGCGCCTGGACCTGCGCGAAAGCTTCGGACAGACGCGCGTTGTCGGGCTCCACGGCGGTCGCGAAGTCATAGTTCGAGGCGGTGTATTCGTGGGCGCAGTAGACCGCCGTATCGCCCGGCAGCGCAGCCAGCCGCGACAGCGATTCGTGCATCTGTTCGGGCGTGCCTTCGAACAGCCGCCCACAGCCGCCGATGAACAGCGTGTCGCCGCAGAACAGCAGTCGCTGACGAGCTTCGAAATAGGCGATGTGGCCCAGCGTGTGTCCGGGCACCGCCAGCACCTGCAGCTGCACGCCGAGCGCGTCCAGCTGCACGGCGTCGCCGTCGTCGAGCAGCACATCAAGCCCCGGGATCCTGGCCTGCTCGGCGCGCGGGCCGTAGACCCTGGCGCCGGTGGCGGCCGCCAGCGCCACCAGGCCGCCGATGTGATCGGGGTGATGGTGGGTGATCAGGATCGCGGCCAGTTCGAGCTGGCGGGCTGCCAGCGCAGCCTGGACGACAGCGGCATCGCCGGGATCGACGACGGCAGCCCGCCCGTCGTGTTCCAGCAGCCAGAGGTAGTTATCGGAGAACGCGGGGAGAGCGGTGACGGTTATCATCCGCGCATCCTGTCCACGCCCGTCCGGTGCGTCAACCATGTCCAAGCGACTTGCTGCCAGCGGGGGCCAGCCCTTCAATCGCCAGGCGCTCAATGCCTGGCTGGCGAGCCCGCGCGGCAAGCGCCTGCTGGCGATCGAGGAAAGCGAACTGGCGCGGGTACTGCCCAACCTGTTCGGCCGGCATTGCCTGCAGATCGGCAACTGGGGCGGCCAGCGCCTGCTGACATCGGCGGACATGCTGCATCGCGCCGTGATCGGCAGCTTTGTCGACAGCGGCGGCGGCACCCAGGCGGTGATCCATCCGGAATCGCTGCCGATTCTCGACAACAGTGTCGACGCCGTGCTGTTGCCGCACACGCTGGAATTCTCGCCGGCGCCGCACAACCTGCTGCGCGAGGTTGATCGGGTGCTGACCGATCGCGGCCGGCTGATGATCATCGGCTTCAATCCCTGGAGCCTCTGGGGCTTGCGGCGTCTGTTGGGACTGGGGCACCGGGCCTTTCCGCGCGGCGCGCGCTTTCACGGCACCGGCCGGATCGGCGACTGGCTGGAGCTGCTGGATTTCGAAGTGACCGAACTGCGCCGCTTCGGCGTCGGTTTCCCCTGGAGCGCACCGAGCACGGCCGGCGAGCCGTTCAGCCTCGGCAGCCTGGTGAAGCCGTGGATGGAGGGCTACCTGCTGGTGGCCCGCAAGCGCGTGATCCCGATGACCCTGGTCGGCAAGCTGGCCCGGGCTTCGGTACGACCGATGGTCGGTCGCGCACTTGGTACCGCTGCCAATACCCGCGCCGTCGATCCGGACATCAACGCTCCCGCTGAATGAAAGCTGTCATCGCGTACACCGACGGCGCCTGCCGCGGCAATCCGGGCCCCGGCGGTTGGGGCGTGTTCCTGCAGTACGGACAGCACCGGAAGGAGTTCAGTGGCGGCGAAGCGCCGACCACCAACAACCGCATGGAACTGATGGCGGCGATCTCGGCGCTCGAATCGTTGCGCGAGCCATGCAAGGTCATCTTGCATACCGATTCCAAGTACGTGCTGCAGGGTCTGACCGAATGGCTGCCCGGCTGGAAAAAGCGCGGCTGGAAGACCGCCGACAAGAAGCCGGTCAAGAACCAGGATCTCTGGGAACGGCTCGATGCAGCTGCCGCACGGCACCAGGTGGACTGGAAGTGGGTCAAGGGCCACGCCGGCGATCCCGGTAACGAGAACGCCGACCGTCTGGCCAACCAGGGGCTGGAGACGGCACAGGCGGCAGCCGGCTGCTGATCGACGCCCAAAAGAAAAGCCGGGGCAGCGCGTTCAGCGCTGCCCCGGCTCAGATGTAGCGACTTACTTCTTGCTCTTGCCGCGCGGCTTCTCGCCGGCCTTGATCGCGGCCTTCTTCGATTCGCGCGACGACTCTTCGTTGTAGACCTTCAGGTACTCGGCGCCGCCGTCGAGACGGAACTCCACGCGACGGTTGTCGGCGCGGCCTTCCGGCGAGTCATTGCTGCTGATCGGACGGGATTCGCCGTAGCCCTTCGCCGTGATGTTGGCGGCGTTGGCACCCTTGCTGACCAGGTAAGCCTTGACCGCATCGGCGCGGCGCTGAGACAGCTTCAGGTTGTAGGCGTCGCTGCCCTTGGAATCGGTATGGCCACCGACTTCGAGCTTCAGGTTCGGCTGCGACTTGAACACTGCGTAGACCTCGTCGATCGACGTCTTCGACGGCTCGGTCAGGTCGGCGGTATCGAACACGAAGTTGATCGCCCGCAGCACGATGGTCTGGGTGATCACGCAGCCGTCGGAATCCACCTTCATGCCCTTCGGAGTACCCGGGCACTTGTCGAGTGCGTCCTCGACGCCATCGCCATCGCTGTCGATGCGCGGCGGCACGACGCAGGCGGCGCAGACCACCGGCTCGGCCACCGTCGCCACCGGCGGCGGCACCGGACGGACACCACCGATCTGCCAGGTGACGCCGAAGGTGTACTCGACGTTGTCGATCGACGGGCTGAAGCCGATCGCATGGCGGATGTCGGCGCGCAGCGCGAAGTCATCGGACACGAAGTACTTCAGGCCGCCGCCGTATTCGGCCAGCGATTTGTTGGTCTTCGGCCGGTTCAGGTCCGGCACCGTGATGTTGTAGCGGCCATAGCCGACTGCAACGAACGGCACCAGCTTCTTGGTCGGCTGGAAGTGGTACAGCAGGTTGCCGCCGAAGCGGTAGACATTGCGCTCGACATTGGCATCCGGCCCGGAATCGCGGTCGGATTCGGTCAGCAGGTAGCTGCCGAACAGCTCGGCGCCGATATGGGCATTGAAGTTGTAGCCCGCGCGCAGGCCGAAGATCGGGGCGGATTCGAGATCCTGCTTGGAGTCGAACAGGTAACCACCGACGTAGGGCGTCAGCGTCCAGGCTTCCGGACGGTTCTGAGCCTGCGGCGAAGCAGCGATGCCGAGCAGTGAAGCGCCGAGCAGGCCGGCTTTGATGCGTGAATTCATGAGCGTATCCCGTAGGTAGGGCAGTTTTTCGGCGACGTACCGACGTTATTGGATTTCAACGAGATTGCGACGCAGCGTGATCGCTCCGTTGCTCGACAACAGGCGGCCCAGGACACGGGAACCGTTGTCGACGTTGATGTTGCCGTTGACGAAGAGCGAGCCCGCAACGATGGCGTTGCGACCCACCAGCAGGTTGCCGTCGACCACCCAGAACACGTTCTTCGACTGCGCGCCGCGCAGCGACTGCAGGCGGGCGCGATCGCCGATGCTGAGGTCGCCGCCGACCTGGAACACCCAGACCGCGTTGGTATCGCCCAGCGCGTCGAGGCTCAAGCTTGCATCGCTGGCCAGCGACATCGTTGCCGCCGTGTAGACGCCGGGCGTCAGCGTGCGGCCATCAAGCACGCCGGTATCGGCGCGCTGCAGGCGGCCCTTGGCATCGTTGATCGCCAGCACCAGGTCGCTCTGCGCCTGCGCCGCCACGCCGGCCACATCGTTCTGGTACAGCGTGCCGTTCAGGCCGAGGAACGGCGTGGTGCAGCGGGTGCAGGTGGTGGCCGGCGACAGGCCGACATCGCCGGTGATCGCCATGACCGCCGGGTTCGGGTCTGGCACGTCGCTGATCGTCAGCCCGGCGCCAGCAACCACGGCGAAGCTCGACAGCGAGCGGAGCGGCACCGGTGCCTGGCAGACCAGCGTCGTCTCGCCGATCGTGAACGTCCACGGATTCGGGATGGCACCGGCGACCAGAGGATTGCCGGCGCGGTCAGTGATGGCGTTGGTGACGGTCGCCGTGTAGACCGTGTTCGGCTGGAAGTTGACCGACTGCGTGAAGGTCGCGATCCGCGAAGTGGCGTTGTAGCTCAGCGAACCATCGAGGCGACGACCATCCGGCCCGGCGACGAAGAAGTTGTCGCTGGTCAGCGTCCGCACGTCGATGTTCTCGTTGAACGTCACCGTGACCACCGAGTTGATGCAGATCGAGGTGGCGCCGGCCGGCGGATAGGTCAGCGTCGTGAACGGCGAGGTGACGTCCGGCGCAAGACCGGTGGTGAACGTCCACGGGTTGGACACCACGCCCGAGGTCAGCGCGTTGCCGGCCAGATCGGTCACGGCATTGGTGACGGTGACGGTGTAGCCGGTCGACGCCGCGAGCGGTGAGGTCGGGGTGAACGTCGCCGTCGTGCCGGAATAGGTGAAGCTGCCCGGAACCGCAGTGCCGCCGGGGCCAGTCACGATGAACGAGGTGGCGGTCAGCGTGGCGACATCGATCGGCTCGCTGAAGGTCGCCGAAATCGTTGCGTTGACGGCCACGTTGGTCTCGGCAGCGGCCGGCTCGGTCAGGGCCAGCGTAGGCGCCGTGGTGTCGAGGACTGCACCGGTGGTGAAGGTCCAGACGCGGCCTGCGGCCAGCGGGTTGCCGGCCAGATCGGTGATCACGGTGTTGACCGTGCCGGTGTAGACAGTGTTCGGCACCAGCAGCGCGGTCGCGCCCGCCGAGCCCGGCGTGAAGGTCAGCGTGTTGTCCGACACCGACAGCGTGCCGGCGACGGCGCTGCCATCGGGCGCGGTCAAGGTGAAGCCGGTGCTGCCGACCGACGCTGGATCAATCGCTTCGCTGAACGTCACCGTCACGCGTCGGTTGCCAGGGACATTGCCGGCTGCATCGGCCGGGTCGACGGCGCTGATCGTCGGCGCCGTCACGTCCGGCGCCGGGCCGGTCGTGAACTCCCAGGTGAACGTGTTCGGAGCCGGGTTGCCGGCCAGGTCGAGCACCGCGGTGGTGATCGTCGCGACGTAGGTCGTGTTCGGCGTCAGAGCGCCGGCCAGCGTGTAGCTGGCGACCACACCGCTGTAGCTCACGGTGCCGGCAACGGCCGCGCCGCTGACTTTTTCGCGAAGCAGGAAGCTGGCGGCATTGACCGACGCTGGGTCAGCGGCTTCGCTGAAGGTGGCGGTGACCACCGGCGTGCCGACCGGCACGCCGGTCTGGGTGGCGATCGGCGACGTGGCGATGACGTTGGGACCGACGACATCGCCGATCTTGTTCTCTCCGCAGGCCGCGACCAGCAGCGTCAGGAGCATGATTGTCAGCCAACCGCCGACGTTTCTCGTGCTTGAATTACGTTCACGCATGGGTGCAGTTCTCTATCCGATAAACTTCTGGAAGGGTTTGCATTCCTGACGACTGCCCTGAAACTGCCGGCGCCGCTCAGAATTGGTCTCCGCCAATATTTTGACTGTCAGCGGAATGTACTGGTTGCGGCGAAAGAAAGCACTATCTTCCATTAACGTCCGGCAACTCGCGTGCGCCAGCTTGCACGAAGCCGATGACAATTGCGGACACGCAACACGGATCGACCCTGCATGAGCCGCCAGATCGTCCTGGATACCGAAACTACCGGACTCGATGCCCGCGACCACCGGATCATCGAGATCGGCTGCATCGAGATGCGCGGCCGGCGCTTCGTCGGCGAACATCGCTGGTACCTGAACCCGGATCGCGACAGCGACCCCGGCGCGCTGGAAGTTCATGGCCTGACGACCGCGTTCCTTGCCGACAAGCCCCGATTCGGGCAAATCGTTGACGATCTGTTGGCGTTGCTGGCCGGCGCCGAGATCATCATCCACAACGCGCCGTTCGACGTCGGCTTCCTCGATGCCGAACTGCAGCGCCTCGGTCGCAGCGAGCGCGTTGCCTCGCTCGGTCGGGTGACCGACACGGTGCCGCTGGCCAAGAAGCTGCACCCCGGCCAGCGCGCCAGCCTCGACGCGCTGTGCAAGCGCTACGGCGTCGACAATTCACACCGCGACCTGCACGGCGCGTTGCTCGATGCGCGGCTGCTCGCCGAGGTTTACCTGGCGATGACCGGCGGGCAGGGCGCGCTCGGGCTGGCCGGCGATGTCGACCGCGACGGTGGCGATGCGGCCCCGACGCGCCAGGCGCGGGCGGTGTTGTCGACCGGTAGCGGCGCGCCGCTGCGGGTGATCCAGCCGACGGCGGAGGAACTGGCCGATCACCAGCAGCGGATCGCCGGAATAATCAAGAAAAGCGGCAAGTCGCTTTGGCCGGGAGAACTTCCTGTCGAGGCCAGCGGCCCGCATTGAGCCGGGCCTCGCCGGCGCCCCGCGCTTCGCTGGTCGTTCCGCTGCCGCGCTTCGCGGCCTGCGGCTATCCTTGCCGCCGCATTCGTCCGTCCACCTGCCGCGTTGCCCGAACCGCCCTTGAACGCCCAACTGCAACCCGGCTGGACCATTGCGCCGATGGCCCTTGAACAGCTCGCCGAGGTGCTGGTGGTGGAGCGCCGCGCCTACGAGTTCCCGTGGACCGAAAGCATCCTGCGCGACTGCCTGAAGGCGGGCTACAGCGCCTGGGTGCTCGCCGACGGCGACGGCCTGCTGGTCGGCCATGCGCTGATGAGCATGGCCGTCGACGAGGCGCACGTGCTGAACCTTTGTGTCGATCCGGCGTGCCAGCGCCAGGGCCTCGGCCTGATGCTGCTCAAGCATCTGATGAAACTGGCGCGCGCGGCCCGGGCGTCGATCGTGCTGCTGGAGGTGCGCAAGTCGAACAAGGCGGCACTGCGGCTCTACGAGAACGTCGGCTTCCAGCGCATCGGCGTCCGCAAGGCCTACTACCCGGCGCATGACGGCCGCGAGGATGCGCTGGTGCTCGGCTTCGACATCCTGTGACCAGCGTCGATCCGCAGCGCCGCCGTGCGCAATGGGCCTGGGCGCTGAACGACTGGGCCAATTCGGCATTCGCGACCACCGTCCTGGTCGGCTTCTTTCCGATCTTCTTCAAGCAGTATTGGGCGCGGGACCTGGCGCCGACCGATGCGACGCTGTACCTCGGATTCGGCAACTCGGTGGCCGCCTTCCTGGTGATGCTGCTGTCGCCGTGGCTCGGCGCGCTGGCCGACCGGCTGGCCGCCAAGAAGCGTTTCCTGGCGCTGTTCACCGGCATCGGCGTGGCCGGCACTCTGGCGCTGGCCTTCGTCGGCCCCGGCCAGTGGCCGCTGGCAATCGCCGTGTTCACGCTGGCCTCGGTCGGTTTCTTCGGCGGCCTGACCTTCAACGACGCCCTGCTGGTCAACGTCGCGCATCGCGACGAGGCCGATCGCGTGTCGGCATTCGGCTACGGGCTCGGCTACCTCGGCGGCGGCCTGTTGTTCCTGGTCAACGTGGCGATGGTGCTGAAGCCGGAAGTCTTCGGCCTTGCCGACAAGGTGGCGGCGACTCGCGCTGCCTTCATCAGCGTCGCGCTGTGGTGGCTGCTGTTTTCGCTGCCGTTGTTCCTGCGGGTGCGCGAGGCGCGGGTGCCGGACGACAGCCCGGTCGGCTGGCGCGAGCTGCTGGCCACGGTGCGCCAGATCGCACAGCACCGGCCGGTCTGGATGTTCCTGCTGGCCTATTTCCTCTACATCGACGCGGTCAACACGCTGGCGCAGATGGCCGTGGATTTCGGCCTCAACCTCGGCTTTGCGTCCGACAGTCTGATCAAGGCGCTGCTGCTCGTGCAGTTCGTGAGCTTTCCGGCCGCCATCGCATTCGGCCACCTGGCTGGCCGCATCGGCACCAAGGCGTCGATCCATCTGGCGCTTGTGGTCTATATCGCGGTCAGCTGCTGGGGCTACTTCATGGAGACCGAAGCGCAGTTCTATCAGATGGCGGCGGCGATCGGCCTGGTGCAGGGCGGGGTGCAGTCGCTGAGCCGCTCGTACTTTGCGCGGTTGATTCCGGCGGCCCAGGCCGGCCAGTTCTTCGGTTTTTACAACATGCTCGGCAAGTTCGCGGCCGTGCTCGGGCCGCTGGTGGTCGGCGTGGTCGCCGCCAGCACCGGCAACCCGCGGCTGTCGATCCTGGCGCTGATCGCGTTCTTCGTGATCGGCATGGTGCTGCTGTCGCGGGTTCGCGAGCCAGGGCAGGCATGAGCGCGGACCAGCTATTCAGCTATGGCCGCGATCCGGAGTTCAATGCGCTCTGCTCTGCCTTCGGTAACCGCTCCCTCAGGCTTTAAAACGACAAAGTGCCGTTCATCATCGTCCGCCGAGTCCACAAGCTGTCGTTCAAGCAACTGTCACGCGAATTGCCGGGCCCGCAGAAGATTCAAGGTGTCGCTTCAAAAGCGCCGATGTCGCAGGACGCTGTTCCATTGCCGTCGCTATCCTGGGGGCGGACGACACGGCGTTGGTCCACGCTCGGGCAAGCACCCACCGCCGCATCGATGGCGATGCTGCCTGGACGCAGGGCGAACGTCGGCGACTGCCAGCCGTTCGGCGCCAGCGGGTACAACTCGGTGACGAAGGTATCGGTATTGAGCACCAGCAGCGTCGTCGGGCAGTTGCCTGGGTCGGTCCCCCGCAGCAGGCCGACCTGGGAGAATTGAGCGCCAGCCCCAACGTTTAGACAGTTGGTACTGCTTGGGGCGTATCCACTGTCCGAATCCAGAGGCACCCCATTCCCGGCGATGATGCTATTGCTGATGACGATGCGGCCGCGATTGACGAGTCCGTAGATTTCGTTTCCGGCGATGGTGACGTTGACCAGCCTCACAGATCCCGTCGGCCCGTCATAGCGGTCGCCATTCTCGACCGCGCCCGTGATTCCAAACGGCTCGTTATTGGAGCTGCTGGTAACGGTGCTGTTCTCGAGGCGCAGTTGGCCATGGCCAGCGTTGAGGATCGAGGCTCCGGACCCGCTGACCGAAACGCCATTGCGTTCGAAGGCCGCACGACGGATATCGGCCGTACCGCTGTTGTAGATCGCGCCACCGAGACCGGTATCGTCATCATCAGTCGCGCTGTTGCCGACGAAAAGTGCATCGCGAACAGTCAGGCTGCCTTTGTTATAGATGCCGCCGCCGGCACCGAATCTGCCTTCACCCGCCGAGGATCGATTCCCGTCGATGCGGGAGGCATCAATGTTCAGCGTGCCTTCGTTCCAGATGCCGCCGCCGGAGCCTGGCTCGAAAGCAGCGCTCGAAAGATTGTTCGACACACCACAGGATTTCAGGCTGAGCGTGCCCCCGGCATTCACATCCAGACCTCCACCTCGGGATGGCTGGCGGCCGTTGCGCACGGTCAGCTTGCTGAGTGTGGCCACTGCCCCCGGCAGCACCTCCGCAATACGGTCGATGCGGCCGGCATCAATGACGGTGACATCAATACCTTTGCCGACGATGGTCAACGTACCCTTGATGTCGAGATCGCCATCGACGTTGTTGTCGTCATCCACCAACGGATCATCTCTGTCGGGATCTTGTTGGGGCGCGATGCTGAGTGTGTAGGTGCCGGCTGCGAGAATGATGCGGCTGGCCCCGGCAGTCTGGTTGGCGAGCTGTACGGCTTCACGCAGCGAGCAATCACTGTTGCAGCTGCCGTCCAGGCTATCGGTGAACTTGGTGACCACGATGTCCGGGTTTGCTGCCAATGCAGCTCGCAGCGGCAACAGGACGACGGTAGCGGCCAGTACGAAACGGGTACTGCGGCGCGCGGCACTGACGAGACTAATATTCATATCGCTTCCCCCAGGCAGTTGCGGAGGCCGACGATGCGGGCCATCGATTGGAGATGACCAGCCCCGGCCCGATTGTTCTCAGACTTAGCTTCTATCCTAATTACCGTGCCGGGCGGAAGCGGTAAAAGCACCTATCGCATTTTCGAGTGCACGCTGGCGTTCGGCATCGCTTCCCTCCAAATAGCGCAATTGGAGGTAAAGCGCCAGAAGCTGAGCAAGTGCTGGAGCGAGGTCAGGTCGCGCTGAAATGACGCGCGACACGTAGTCCCGCGGCCCTTCCTGGTCCCCTTGCACTAGGCCGATCCGGGCCAGTTTCTTTTGCAGACGTCGCCAGGCGCGCAGAGTGTCGTCCACAGGATGGTGAACGCGTGACTGCCACAGCAGCAGCCAGCCGAAACCTGCCAGTGCTGAGCTGATCAAGAGCGTCAGCACCAGCAGCATGTCGCGCACGCCGTCGAGGCCGAATCGCTGCAGCAGCTCGGCCTGCAGTTCCGGGCCATAACCGAGGACCCACTGGTTCCAGCGCGCATTCAGCCAGTCCCAGCGGGCGCGCAGGTCGAAGCGGAAGCCGCTGCGTGTTGCCGGGTTCAGGAAATCCGGCAGCTCGGCGTCGTCGAGCGCGCTGCCGATACCGCGCTCGATGCGCTCGGGGGCGACCGCTGCCGTCGGGTCGATGCGCAGCCAGCCTCGGCCGGCGAGCCAGACCTCGGTCCAGGCATGGGCGTCGCTCTGGCGGACGATCCAGTAGTCGCCGATGGCGTTGCGCTCGCCGCCGAGATAGCCGGTGACCACGCGCGCCGGAATGCCTGCCGCCCGCATCAGCACGGCGAAGCTCGACGCGAAGTGCTCGCAGAAGCCGCGCCGGCTGTCGAACAGGAAGGCGTCGACTGGATCGCGGCTGGCCGTCGGCGGGTTCAGCGTGTAGTGGAAGGGCTGCTCGCGAAACAGTCGCAGGGCTTTCTCGACGATCGCCGCGTCGTCACTTGCCACCCGCCGCCACTGCCGGCCGAGCGCCGTCGCGCGCGGATTGCTGGCCGGCGGCAGCAGCAGCGTCTGCGCCCGCAGCGCGGCCGGCAGTTCGCGCTGCAGGCGGTAGCCGGCATGCGATTGCAGACGATAGCGACGGCGTTCGCGGACTTCGCCCCGGACCAGCACCAGCTGGTGGTCGGCGTTGATGCGCGCGTCCTCGGGCAGCCCTGTGCGCGCCGGCAGGTCGAGCGCGAACAGCCAGGGCGTGCGGGTTGGCTCCAATGTCAGCTCGTAGCGATAACCGACGCCGTGAAGTTCGGCGTCGGGCGCCAGGTCAGCGATGGCGCGGCTGCCAGAGTCCCAGCGACGGCCATCGAAGCGCTTGAACACCGGCCCGCGCCAGTAGCGTTCGGACGGCGGTGGAACTGCGCCGTCGAAGCGCACCCGGAACGCCACCGCGTCGGAGCCGACCAGCCGCGCGATCTCGCCCGGGGCCATCGAATCGGACAGGCCGGAGCGCGCCGCGCCGGCATCGGCGGGCAGCCCCCAGATCGGCCCCGGCAGGCGCGGGAACAGCACGAACATCAGCGCCATCAGGGGCAGGGCGCGCAGCAGCAGCCGGCTGGCCATGGTCAGGCCGGTGCGCAGCGGCAGCACGCTGCCCGGATGGTTGGCGTCGATCAGCAGCGCGGTGATCAGCGTCGCGACCGTCAGCAGGTAGGCAGCGGTCCAGAGCTCCTGCGAGAACAGGAAATGGGTGATCAGCAGGAAGTAGAGCAGGAACACCATCACCATCAGGTCGCGACGACGATCGAGCTCGCTGAGTTTCAGAGCCGCCATCACGGTGATCAGCGCCACGCCGGCGGTCTGGCCACTGACGCTCCCGAAGCTTGCGTAGACGCCGGCGAACGCGCCCAGGGTCAGCAGCACGCGCAGCTTGCCCGGCAACAGCGGCCAGCCGCGCAGCGCGGCGAGGGTGCGCCAGACCAGCATGACCACCACCAGCAACGCCGCCCAGGCCGGCAGCCTCGGCAGGTGCGGCGCCAGCACCAGCGCCAGCACGGCCAGCAGCCGCAGCTGCACGGCGGGCGGCAGGCGCGGCTCCGGGCTGGGTGGCGATCGGGTCATCAGAACAGGGCCAGGGCCGCCAGACAGGCGTGGCGATGGCCGCTGCCGCTGCCCGGCTGGTAAACCCTGCGCGGCAACCGCAGGCCGTAGCGCCGTTGTTGCGCTTCGGCATCGAGCACCCAGCGGGCGAGCTGGGCCAGCCGCTGCTCGACTGGCCACTCGGCCGGCAGCGCCTGCCAGTCCAGCCACAGGGTGCCGGCCGCGGGCTCGGCGAACTGCTTGACCTGCGGCTGGCCCAGCGGCGGCGGCTGGCGGGCCAGGCTTTTCCAGTCGATGGCCTGCAGCGGATCGCCGGGCCGATAGCTGCGCAGGCCGACGAAGCTGTCGACGCCGGGACGCGCTTCGCGCTGGGCGCCGTCGCCATGCAGGCCGGGCGGCGGTGCGCTGCCGGCCGCTGTCGGTCGCGGATAGACCAGACCCGCGATGTCCAGCTCCAGCCAGGTCCAGGCCCGGAACAGGCCGAGCGGGAACGCAGTGGCGACCGCGAACCGCGACGCCGGCAGCCAGCCCCGGCGGGTGCTGGCCAGCGGCAGGGCCAGCCGGGCTGTTTCACCGGCGGCGATGTCGACCTGCTGGCCGGCGGCGACACCGGGCCAATGGACGCTGATCGCATGCCGGGCGTGGCGGCTGGGGTTGTCGATGCGCAGCCGGAACTGCAGCTCGTCGCCGGCGAATACCGGCGCCACCGGCTCGGCGGCGATCGACAGGTTGACCAGGTTCGCGTGGGTGTCATGCATCGCCAGCAGGCCGACGCCGGCCAGCAGGAAGGTCAAGGCGAACGCCATGCTGTTGGAATAGTTCATCGCACCCAGCAGCATCGTGAACAGCAGCAGCCCGTAGCCGTAGCCGTGCCGGGTCGGGACGATGTAGACGCGCCGCCGATGAATCAGCCACGGGCCGGGCACGCGCGGCGTGCGGGTGGCGATCCAGCGGTGCAGGCGCTGGCGCAGCGCGCGGATCACCGGCCGATTGCGCTCAGGGCACGGCGACGCGCGCCAGGATCTCCGCCGCCACGCGCGCGGGATCGGCGTCGTCGGCCACGCTGAGCCGATGCCCGGCGACCGCCGTGAACACCGCCTGCAGGTCTTCCGGAATCACGCCACGACGGCCTTCCAGCAGCGCCCAGGCCTGGGCCGCGCGCTTCAGCGCCAGCCCGGCCCGCGGCGACAGGCCGTGGCGCAGCGCCGGGTGTTCGCGGGTGGCCTGCACCAGCGCCAGCAGGTAGTCGATCAGGGCCGGCGCGGTGCGTACCGCCTGCACCTCGGCCTGCAGCGCGCGCAGCCGGGCGGCATCCAGCACCGGCGGCAGCGCGGCCAGCAGGTCCCGCCGCTCCGGCTCGACCAGCAGCGCGCGTTCGGCGGCGGCGGCCGGATAGCCGAGCGACAGTCGCATCAGGAAGCGGTCCAGCTGCGATTCGGGCAGCGGATAGGTGCCGATCTGGGCATCCGGGTTGCGGGTAGCGATGACGAAGAACGGATCGGGCAGGGCGCGTGTGGTGCCGTCGGCCGTCACCTGGCGTTCCTCCATCGCTTCCAGCAGCGCGCTCTGGGTCTTGGGGCTGGCGCGGTTGATCTCGTCGGCCAGCACCACTTCCGAGAACACCGGGCCGGGATGGAAGCGGAAGCCGCCGGTGGCGGCCTCGAACACCGACATGCCGAGGATGTCGGCCGGCAGCAGATCGCTGGTGAACTGCAGGCGCTGGAAATGCAGGCCGAATACCCGCGCCAGGGCCAGCGCCAGCGTGGTCTTGCCCACGCCTGGCAGGTCCTCGATCAGCAGATGGCCGCGCGCCAGCAGGCAGCTCAGCGCCAGCCGCAGTGGCCGCTCCTTGCCAAGGATGATGGTCGACAGCGCGGCGAGGGCCGCGCTCAGCTCGGGAACCGGATGCGGGCTCATGCCCGGCCCGCGATCTCGCTCACGCGGTGACCCGCTGCAGCACGCGCGCCAGCGGCTGCCCCAGTTGCAACGGCTGGCCAGCCGCCAGTGTCTCGTCCCATTCCAGCGCGCCCTTCGGCGCCAGCAGCACCACGGTGGACCCCATGTGGAAGCGGCCCAGCTCGTCGCCGCGCGCCAACGCCACGGTCTGCTCCGGTGTGTGGTGATGCGGCCGGTGGCCGCGATCGTGCGGCGGCGTCAGCCGGCCGCCCCAGACCGTCTCGATGCCGCCGACGAACAGCGCGCCGACCATCACCACCGCCAGCGGTCCGAACGCGGTGTCGAACACCGCCACCATCCGCTCGTTGCGCGAGAACAGCCGGGGCATCGAGCGCGCCGTTGCCGGGTTGACGCTGAACAGCCGGCCCGGCACGTAGGTCCAGCTGCGCAGCCGGCCGCCGAAGGGCAGATGGACGCGGTGATAGTTGTGCGGCGCCAGGTAGATGGTCGCGAAGCTGCCGCCGTCGAAGGCGCGGGCCAGCGTCTCGTCGGCCAGCAGTTCGGCGGCCGTGTAGTCATGGCCCTTGGCCTGGAAGATGCGGCCGTTCTCGATCGGGCCGAGCTGGCTGATCCGGCCGTCGACCGGGCTCGACAGCAGGCCAGGCTCCTTCGGTTGCAGGCGCGCGCCATGCTTCAGCGCCCGCGTGAAGAAATCGTTGAAATGGCGGTAATCCTCGACCGTCTCGCGCTCGGCTTCGGAAAGGTCGATCGGATAACCGCGCATGAAGGCCCGGATCAGCGAGTTCTTGAACGCGGGCGCGTCGATCTCGGCGATCCGGTACATCAGCGCCGACAGCGCCCGGGTCGGCAGGCAGCGCTGCACGGCAGCGAACAGCTGGTCGCCGAGGCTGGCGTCGGAAGTCGTGGCGGCGGTATTGCGGGTGGTCGTGGTCATGGCGGTCAGGGTGCGGCGGCGACGATGGCCTTGAGATCGGCCGCCATCGCATCGGGCTTGAATGGCGGCGTCAGATAGCCGGCGACCCGCGCCTGCGGGTCGATCAGGATCAGCGCCGTGGAATGGTCGATCGTGTAGCTCTCCGGCGTCGCGCCGGGCACCTTGGCGTAGACGAAGCCGAGGTTGGCGCCAAGCTTGTCCAGGCTTGCAGCATCGCCGGTGGCACCGGTGAAGCCGGGATCGAAGAAGCGCAGGTACTGGCCGATCTTCTCCGGCGTGTCGCGTTCCGGATCGACCGACAGGAACAGGAAGCGGATCGCGTCGGCGCTGTCGCCGAGCTGGGCCTTGACCGCTTTCAGCTCGGTCAGGGTGGTCGGGCAGACGTCCGGGCAGAACGTGAAGCCGGCGAACACCACGGTCCAGTGACCACCCAGATCGGCGCGGGTGAACGGCGTGCCGCTGGCCGACTGCAGCGTGAATTCATCGATCGGGCGAGGCGTGCCGAGCAGCGTGCCGGAGGTGATCGCCACGCCATGCGGCCGCAGGCTCAGGGTGCCGGCGGCGATGCCCAGCAACACGGCCAGTCCACCCGCCAGCGCCCACTTCCAGATCCCGTTGCTCACGCCTGTCCACCTGTCCTGTGATTGGCACGGGCCGGATGCGACCCGCATACTTTGCGGATTATCCCGGCTTTCCCGACGCGATGTCCGCTCCTGATGCAGTGCCCGCTGTTCTGTCACCGCTGCGCAGCCTGCGCGATTTCATCCGCTGGGGGGCATCGGAGTTCACCCGCCGCGAGCTGCATTTCGGCCACGGCACCGACAACGCGCTCGACGAAGCCTTCCACCTGGTGCTGGCGACGCTGAAGCTGCCGTTCGATCTGCCGGCCGTCTACCTGGAATCCCAGCTGGCCGAGGACGAACGGGCCGCCGTGCATGCGGTGCTGCAGGCGAGGGTGACGAGCCGCAAGCCGGCTCCGTATCTGACCGGCATCGCCTGGTTCTGCGGCCTGCAGTTCGAGATCGATGAACGGGCGTTGATTCCGCGTTCGCCGATCGGCGAGATGATCCAGAGCCAGTTCCAGCCGTGGCTGCCGCGCGAGCCGGAACGCATTCTCGATCTCTGCTCCGGTTCCGGCTGCATCGGCATCGCGGCCGCCTACGCGTTCCCGAACGCCACCGTCGACCTGGCCGAGATCGACGCCGGGGCGCTCGACCTGATGGCCCGCAACATCATTCGCCACCATCTTCGGGATCGCGTGCGGCCGGTGGTCGGCGACCTGTTCGCGCCGCTGGCCGGCCGGCGCTACGACCTGATCGTCAGCAATCCGCCGTACGTGCCGACCGCCGAATGGGCGGCGCTGGCGCCGGAATTCCAGCACGAACCCAAGCTGGCGCTGGAAGCCGGTGCCGACGGCATGGACGTGGTCGAGCGGATTCTCAACGAAGCGCCGTCGCACCTGACCGACGACGGCGTGCTGGTCTGCGAGATCGGCGGTTCGGATGACGAATTCGAAGCGCGTTTCCCCGGTATTCCGGTGGCCTGGCCGGAGTTCGAGCGCGGCGGCGACGGCGTGTTCGTGATCGGCCGCGAAGAACTGGCTGGCTGGCTGCGCGGCCGTCGCCGCCGCAAGTAATCACCACGAGATCGAAACCACGATGTCCGGCAATACCTTCGGCAAGCTGTTCTGCGTCACTTCCTTCGGCGAAAGCCACGGCCCGGCGATCGGCTGCGTGGTCGACGGCTGTCCGCCGGGGCTGGAACTGTCCGAAGCGGACATCCAGCCGGATCTCGACCGCCGCAAGCCCGGCACCTCGAAGTACGTCACCCAGCGCAAGGAAGCCGACCAGGTCCGCATCCTGTCAGGCGTCTATCAGGGCCGGACCACCGGCACGCCGATCGCGCTGCTGATCGAGAACACCGACCAGCGGTCTTACGACTACGACAAGATCAAGGACGTGTTCCGGCCCAACCACGCCGACTACGCCTACGTGCAGAAGTACGGCCTGCGCGACCCGCGCGGCGGCGGACGCTCCTCGGCCCGGGAAACCGCCGTGCGCGTGGCAGCGGCGGCGATCGCCAAGAAATGGCTGCGGCAGACGCACGGCATCGAGATCCGTGGCTGGTGCGCGCAGATCGGCGAGCATCCGATGCCGCTGAAGAACTGGGAACAGGTGGAACAGAACCCGTTCTTCTGCGGTGACGTCACCTTGATTCCGATGCTCGAAGGCTACATCGACCAGCTCCGCCGTGACGGCGATTCGGTCGGCGCGCGGGTCAACGTGATCGCCACCGGGGTGCCGCCGGGCCTCGGCGAACCGGTGTTCGACCGCCTCGACGCCGAGCTGGCCTTCGGTCTGATGAGCATCAATGCGGTCAAGGGCGTGGAAATCGGCGACGGCTTCGGCGTGGTCAGCCAGCGCGGCACCGAAGGCCGCGACGAAATGACGCCGACCGGTTTTCTGGCCAACCATTCGGGTGGCGTGTCAGGCGGCATTTCCACCGGCCAGGACATCGTCGCGTCGATCGCGATCAAGCCGACCTCCAGCATCACCACGCCAGGCCGCAGCATCGACGCCGACGGCAACGCCGTCGACATGCGCACGACCGGCCGCCACGATCCCTGTGTCGGCATCCGCGCCACGCCGATTGCCGAAGCCATGGTCGCGCTGGTGCTGATCGATCACTGCCTGCGGCATCGCGGCCAGTGCGGCGACGTCCGGCCGACGACGCCGGACATCGCACGCACGGACCGTCGCTGAGACCGGCTGGCGCGGCTCGGGCAGCGCGAAAACCCGGGTTTCCGGTGTTTTGAGCGTCAATTTCATATGTCCGACAATTACACTTGTCGGACATATGAAACGCTCTAATTCTTCATCAACGGCAGCATCCGGCGGCCCGGCGGCGGCGCATCGGTTCAAGTCGATACGCGGCCGGACGATACAGCGGCATGACCACCGAACTCGCGCCGTCGCCGGCCATTTCCCGGCTCTCCACCGTCATCGCCGACCTCGACCGCGCGTTCGTCGATCCGCGCGCGGTGCTGGTGCATGTCGACATCCGCGGTCTGCGGGCCATCAACCGGATTGCCGACGCCGCCGAGGGCGATCGCGTGATCGCCGCCGTCGACGACGTGCTGCGACGCTGGAGCGGCCGTAACGGCCATGCAGCGCGGCTGTGGAGCAACGAATTCGTCGCGATCAAGCCGATCGACCACACGCAGATGGCGGTCGACGAAGCGACCGACCTGCGTGACCGGCTGGCGACGCTGCAATACCGGTCCAGCCTTGGCGAGAACCCGGTGTCGGTGTCGATCGGCGTCCAGGTGATCGCCCAGGGGCTCGATTGGGCCGAGGCGCTGCGGGTGGTCGGCGAAGCCAGCCAGCAAAGCAAGCTGCGTGGCCTGAACCAGATCGTCATCCATAACGGCGATGGCCCGCGCCGCGTCAAGGGTCCGGCCAGTGCCGCCGCGGTCACCGAATTCCGTCGTCTGCTCGCCAACGGTCGTCTGGCGCTGCACCCGCAGCCGATCATGGACATCCATCACGCCGAACCACGGCTGCGCAAGGCGGAATTCCTGCTGCGCATGGAAAAGAAAGGCGTCCACATGCCGGTGCCGGCCGGCACCATCGAAACGCTCGAATACTTCGGGCTGGTCAGCGAGCTGGACCGCTTTTCCAGCCACTACATCCTCGACTGGCTCGCCGACAACCGCAGCGCCCTCGACCGCCTGCACAGCGTGTCGATCAACCTGTCGGCGCGCTCGATCGTCGACGGCCGCCTGATGGACGATCTGCTGCGCGAAGTCCGCAATGCCCAACTGCCGCCGGGCAAGCTGTGTTTCGAGATCACCGAAACCGCAGCCATCGAGAACCTCGAAGTCGCCGCCGACGTGATCAAGACCTTCCGTGCCGTCGGCTGCGGTTTCAGCCTCGACGATTTCGGCTCCGGCCTGTGCTCGTTCGGCTACCTGCAGAGCCTGCCGGTCGATGAAGTGAAGATCGACGGCTGTTTCATCAAGGAAGTCGCCCAGGCCGGTGCCTCGCGGGAGATCGTCCGCGCCATTCACCAGGTTGCCCATGCCACCGGCAAGCGCACGGTGGCCGAATTCGTCGACGACCCGCGCAAGCTCGCCGCGCTACGCGAGATCGGCGTCGACTATGCCCAGGGCTGGCTGTTCTACCCGACCGTCACGCCGGAAAAGTTCCTCGAACTGCTCGCGCTGCGCGACTGATCCCTGCCCTCGCCGCCCGTCGGCCGGCTGCTTCCTGGCGACGACTACCGTTCGGCTTCCCGACATAAACCTTTTTAAACAGCGTCTTGGACTTCAATTGAAGTCCATTTGAATTCCGATGGAATTCCGATAGGACTTGCCGACACGCCGACCGGAAGGTGCTGCCACGCCCTTCCCGCCAAGCGTGAGCCATGAATCCTGTCAGCAGCGTCCACGATACCGACCTGCGTCATTCACCCCTGCCGTCCATGCCGTTGCTGTCGGCGGCAGCGGCCGCCGCGCCGGTTCGCCGCCGCAAGCCGCGACTGTCGGTCGAACTGGTGTCCGGCGAGCGCCTGCGCCGCAACAGCTGGCTGCAGACCGAACTGGCGCTGATCGCCGCGCCCAGCTACGACGATGCCAGCGCCATCCTGGCCCGCGAGGTGGCGGCCTGCACGCACCTCTACATCGGCCGCGACAGCGCCGGGCTGCTGGCCGGCTTCTTCATGACTGGTCGCGAGCTGATGCCGGCTGCGCTTGGCCCGCCGCTGGTCCATGTCGGCTGGAGCGCCACCCGCCACGATCTGAAGAACAGCGGCGCGACGATGGCGCTGTTCGAGCGCTGCATCCGCGATGTGCAGCGCTGGGAGCGGCGCATCGGCCGGCGCGCGCTGCTGTGGTCGACCACGGCATCGCCGACCATCTATCTCGGCGTATCGCGCTTCCTGGCCGAGGTCGAGCCGGCGGCCGACGGCCACTACAGCAGCGAGGGCGCCTGTTACGCACGCCGGTTGCGTGAACGCCTCGGTGCGCCGCCGCCGGCCGAAGGCGGCCATCCGTTCGTGCTGCACGGCGTCGCTCGCGCCACCCGGTACTCGCCGGCCGAACGCCAGCGCATCGCCCGCATCTGCGACCGCAAGGGCTTTTCGCTGTTCACGCGACTCGACATCGACGAGCAGCGCGAAGACCGACTGATCTTCATCGCCCGGACGCCGGATGACATCGGCACCACGCTGTCGCGTGCCTCGGCGCTGGCCCTGGCTCGGCGCGATCGCAACGAACGCCGCCGGAGCGCCTGATGGCCACGATCCTGGCGATCGACGCGATGACCGCGGCCGTGGCAGCGGCACTGAGCACCTGCCTGCTCAGCTACAACTGGGGCATGTACCGCTTCTTCACGTTGCCGCACGGCAGCAACAGCGGGATCGACACCATCAAGCTGCTCGGCACCTGCTTCGGTGTCGGCAGCCTGGCCGCGCTGCTCGTCATCGGCGCGAGGTCGCCGCTGGCGGCGGCCCTGGCGCTGCTGCCGGCTGCCGGCGGACTGGCGCTGTTCTGGTGGGCGATTCGCAGCAACCGCCGCCGGCCGCTGAGCTTCGCGTTCTCCGACGACCTGCCTCAACACCTGGTCTGCGACGGCCCGTACCGCTACCTGCGCCATCCGTTCTACACCGCCTACCTGCTGACCTGGCTGGTGGTGCCGGCGGCGACCCTCGAGCCGCTGCTGCTGGTGCCGATGCTGGTCATGAGCATCATCTACACCGCCGCTGCTCGGCTGGAGGAGCGCAAGTTCGCCTCCAGCCGGCTGGCCAGCGACTACGCCGCCTATCGCCGCGTCACCGGCATGTTCTGGCCCTGCCTGCCCGGTCATCGGCCACCTTGCGACTGCGCGCCGTGATTTCCGGTTTTTGCTGACGGTGGACAAAGAAAAGCCGCCTTGCGGCGGCCAATGCTTCATCGGAGAGAACACGCGGCTTTTATCTCACGGCCTGCCGGCAGCCCGGCGCGGCGGGCGGTGAACGGTGGTCATCAGAGGGAGTAACGGAGCGTGATGCGGCCATTGATCGGTTCGACCGGATGGAAATGCCGGTCAGCCACCGGTCCGGATTCCCCGGCGAGCCTGGATTCGTAGAAGTAGTCGATGTCGTGATCCCGGGAATCGAACAGGTTCAGCACTTCGCCGGTGATCTTGAGCTGCGGCGTCAGCAGGTAGCCGAGACCGAGGTTGACGACCGTCGTCGCGCGGGAGCGCACGCGGTTGTCCTCGGTCAGCGCACGCGGTCCGAAGTAGCGTAGCCGCAGGCCGGCATCCCAGCCCTGTCCGCTGCGGTAGCTGAGCCCGAACGCGGCGACGCCTTCGACCGCCTGCGGCACCCGCTGGCCGATGGGCTGGCCGTCGTCGTCGCGCTGGGTGTCGCGGAAGCGGGCGCGCGTCCAGGCCAGGTCGCCGTCGATCAACAGCCCGCGCAGCGGCTTCCAGTACAGGCCCAGCTCGCCGCCGATCCGGCGCGAGCCGCCGCTGGCTTCGGTGGTGCCGGCATCGCCGACATAGACCAGCTCGGAATCCGAACTCAGCGTGAACAGGCTGAAGGCCAGCTGCAGCTTCGGAACGATGGCCGTGCGCAGGCCCAGGTCGAAGCCCACCGCCGGCACCAGTGGCGACACCGGCGCCACCGGTGCGCAGGGATCGGCCGGATCGGCGCCGGCATCGCAGGCCCGGGGATCGCGGGTCTGCACGGTGCCGCGGGCATCGTTGGAGTGAAATCCCTGGCCGGCGTTGAAGAACAGCTCGGTCCGGGCGAACGGACCCAGCACCAGCGTGAACTTGGGGCTGAACAGCGTGTCCCGCGCGTTGCCGCTGTTGGCCGGGCCAGTGCCGGCATCGCTGCGGTTGTCGACCTCGAAATCGTAGACGTCGAAACGGCCACCGACGCTGACCCGCGCCCAGTCGGCGAGCTGCACCGCCGTTTGCGCATAGACCGCGTAGCTCAGCTCCCGGACATCGCTGACCGTGGTCGCCGACAGCCGCTGGCGGGCCCGCGTGCGGTACAGGCCGACGTCGTCGATGGCATCGAACTGCGTCTGCAGGCCGACGTCGCTGGTGGTCTTCAGGCCCAGCAGCCGGCCCGGCAGCGTGTAGCGCACCGTGCCGCCGTAGACATTGCGCCGGTCGCTCTGCTCAAACTGGTCGCCGTCGACCGGATCGTCGAGAAAATAGGTGAAGTTCGAGAACAGCTGCAGCCGGTAGCGGTAGGCGTAGCCGCTGAGCGCCAGCCGGCCGGGGCCCAGGTCACGTTCCAGACCACCGTTCAGGTTGATCCGGTAGCTGCGGCCGCCGACCGTCGGATCGAGAAAGCCGAGTCGGCCGATCAGGCCCTGGTCGACCGCGCGCTGCGGAATCTGGTCCGGCGAATCCCAGCGTCCGCTGTAGCCGCCGAGGCTGATATGGAAACGACCGCCGTCGGCAAGCCGCCTTGCGTATCGCGCCACCACATTGCCCTTGTTGAAGTTCTGGTTGCGCGCGTAGGGGCCGTCGTAATGCAGCCCTTCGAACGCCAGCAGCAGGTCGCCACCGCCGATCGCCAGCGAGCCGGCGCTGAGCAAGCGGCCGTAGCCGTAGGCGCCGCCACTCAGTTCGACCAGGCGCTGCTCCAGCCGATCCTTGTAACGGATGTCGGCGGCACCGGCGGCGGAGAAATCTCCGTAGTCGGCGTAGTACGGCCCCTTGCGGTAGGTCACCGAATCGACCAGTTCCGGAATCAGGAAGGCATTGTCGGAATAGCCCTGCCCGTGGCCGTGGGTGCGCGAATTGACCGGCAGCCCGTCGATGGTCGTCGCGAAGTCGGTGCCGTGGTCCAGGTTGTAGCCGCGCAGGAAGTACTGGTTCGCCTTTCCCTCGCCGCTGTGCTGGGTGACGATCAGGCCGGGCACGGCTTCCAGCACCTCGCCCGGCCGTGAGATCGGTCTCAGCTCCAGCTGTTCGGCATAGACAGTGCCGATGGTCGCGGAATCGACCTCGCCGACCAACGCGTCGCCGCTGACTACCACCGGCGCCAGTTCGCGCACCGCCGTCGGCAGGCCGGCGGCCTCGACGCCGGACACGACACCACCGCCTGCCACTAGCCACAACACTGCTGCCTGTCGCTTCATCCAACCTCCTCGTGACCACGGTTTATTGCCGATGCGCGGCATGATGGCGATGGTGATCCGGTGTTGCCTGAGAACCTTCTCATCGACGCCGCGAACCACTTGTCTGCCCGTCCCACTGCTCTTTCCGCGCCATGTCCGATCTCCCGCACCCGCCGCGCAACGCCTTCGCCACACGCGTGATTCATGCCGGCCAGCAGCCGGACCCGACGACCGGCGCGATCATGCCGCCGATCTACGCGACCTCGACCTACGTGCAGGACAGCCCCGGCGTGCACCGCGGCTACGAGTACTCGCGCACCCACAACCCGACGCGCTTCGCCTACGAGCGCTGCGTGGCCGATCTGGAAAGCGGCAGCCGCGGCTACGCCTTCGCCTCCGGCCTGGCGGCGACCGCCACCGTGCTCGACCTGCTGGCACCCGGCGACCACGTGATCGCCGGCAACGACCTGTACGGCGGCAGCTACCGGCTGTTCGAACGGGTCCGGGCGCGGTCCGCCGGGCTGCGGTTCTCGTTCGTCGATGTTCGCGATCCCGCGCAGGTGGAAGCGGCGATCCGGCCGGACACGCGGCTGATCTGGATCGAGACGCCAAGCAATCCGCTGCTGCGGCTGGCTGACCTCGCAGCGATCGCGTCGATCGGCCGGCGTCACCGGCTGCTGACGGCGGCCGACAACACCTTCGCCAGCCCCTGCCTGCAGCGGCCGCTGGAACTGGGCTTCGATCTGGTCATGCATTCGGCGACCAAGTACCTGAACGGCCACAGCGACATGGTCGGCGGCCTGCTGGTGGTCGGCGACAACGCCGAACTCGCCGAGCGGCTGGCGTTTCTGCAGAACGCGGTCGGCGGCATCGCCGGGCCGTTCGACGCCTTCCTGGCGCTGCGCGGCGTGAAGACGCTGGCGCTACGGATGGCGCGTCACTGCGAGAACGCCGAGACGCTGGCCGGCTGGCTGGAACGGCATCCGAAAGTGGCGCGGATCCACTACCCCGGCCTGGCGTCGCACCCGCAGCACGGGCTGGCCCGCCGGCAGATGCCCAACGGCTGCGGCGGCATGATCAGCATCGAGCTGGCCGGCACGCTGGACGACGCCCGCCGCTTCCTGGAGCGCTGCGAATTATTCGCGCTGGCCGAAAGTCTCGGCGGCGTCGAAAGCCTGATCGAGCACCCGGCGATCATGACCCACGCCAGCATTCCGGCCGAGCAGCGCGCCGCGCTTGGCATCGGCGACGGGCTGTGCCGGCTGTCGGTCGGCATTGAGGATGTCGACGACCTGCGCCACGACCTCGCCCACGCGCTCGGCTGAACACTGGGCTGCGCGCCGATTCCGGCGCGAGATTTCAGGCCTGCTCTCGGGCCGGCTCTCGGGCCGGCTGCAGCAGACGGTCGAGCGACCAGCGCGCCACCACCCGGTAGCCGTCGGCCTTGCCGCCGCTGCGGGCGCTGCGCAGCAGCGCGAACGCGGTCACCGGCCAGTCGACGCGCTCCGCCGCCGCCTCCGCCGGCGTGCGGACATTGCGCTGCACGGTGACGTGCGGCACGAACGGATCGGCAGCCACCGGCAGGCCATAGCCCAGCAGTTCGCGGTCCAGCTCGGCCTTCAGCCGCGCCAGCGGCGCCGGCATCCGGCTGGCGCCGAGCCACACCGCGTTCGGTCCCGGAAAGTGGCCGAGCCGATCCAGCCGCAACAGGAAGGCCCGCGCCTGCACTTCGTCGGCGGCGCGGCGCGCGGCATCGACGCGGACGCTGTCGATCTCGCCGAGCCAGGCCAGGGTCAGGTGCAGGCGCTCCGGGCGGATCCGGTAGGCGGCACCGCCCTCGCCGAGCGGCAGGCGGGCTGCCGCCGAAGCCAGCCGTCGACGCACTGCGCGGTCTGGCCACAGCGCGAAGAAGTACGCCGCGCGGCGGCCGCTGGCACGCGGCGGTTCCGGCAGGTCGGCGAACAGGCCGGGCTGGTCACGACGGGCCACGGGCCTAGCGCGGAACCTTCGGCAGCACGTCGTCGAGCAGGACCAGCAGCTGGGCGGCGGCCTGCCCGAGCAGTGCCGATTGCGCCGCCACGTAGTCCGCAGCCGTGGCGCCGGCCGGCATCGCGCCGGCGAACACCGGATGGCCGAGCAGCACGCCGCCCGGCCCGCTGACGACGAACTCCAGCGCCAGTTCGGCGCGGTCGCCAGCGGCCGTCTGCACCCGCTCGAAGCGGCTCAGCTGCGGGCGGATCGTCACTTCGGCATCGAGCCGGGCCTGCGGCGTGAACACGGCATCGCGGCCATAGGCGGCGCGCAGGTAGTCGACCAGCACCTCGCCGAGCAGCAATGACGGCGGGCCGATCCAGCTGCGGCCGTGCGACTGCCGGTAGGCGCCGCCGGCATCGCGCACCACCAGCGCCCGGTCGGCGTAGATCCCCAGCACCCGGAACGGTTCGACCAGCAGCCGCAGCGGCGGCCTCGGGCGCTCGGCCGGCGTCGGCAGTTCCGGCCGGAAGAAGCGTTCCGGGTCGACCGGCTTCGCCGCGCAGGCGGCCAGCAGGCCGGCAAGGCCGAGCAGCGCGCCGCGCCGGCCGCGATCCGCCAGCAGCGGCGTCACCGGCCGCCCTCCGCATCGGCATCGGCAGCCGAGGCGCGCAGCAGCAGCGCCGGATTGGCGCGCAGCTGCCGGCTCAGGTCCTTCAGGTCATGCGCCGCCGAATCGAGGTTCTGGGTGATCGACTCCGAATGCCGGGCCAGGCTTTCGCTGGTCAGCCGCAGTTCGCGCACGGCGATCCGCAGGTCGGCGCCGCTGTCGCCGCTCAGCGCTTCCAGCGCCTGGCTCGACTTGGCCAGGCTGGCGGTGGCCTGGTCGGCGTGGCTGATGATCCGGTCGATGGCCGCCAGCCGCTCGGCGGTGATTGCGCCGTCCAGCTGCTCGCTGACCCGGGCGAGGCGGCGGGTCGCGGTGCGGGCGTCGGCGAGCAGCGGCGGCACCGCCACGGCGGCGGCTTCGGCCACCTGGTTGGCGTGGCCGAGCAGCCGGCGCAGGTCGTCGTCGACCAGGCTGCCGACCGCCGTCACCTGACGGTCGAGATTGCCGAACAGCGGCAGCAATGCGTCGTTGGCCAGCTTGTCGACGGTGCCCGCAGCCCCGGCGACGGTGGCGAACAGGTCGCGGTTGCTGCCGGCGGGAATGTCGTCGCCCGGCTTCAGCAAGCTTGCCGACTGGCCGGCCTTGATCGCGATGGTCATCGGCGCCAGCAGGCCGGCCGCCGAGGTCGAGGCCGTGGAATCGGCCGGGATCTGCCAGTCGCGGGCGATCGCCAGGCTCACCCGGAAACGCATCGCGCCGGCCTGCGGCTGCGGCGTGATCGCGGTGACCTGGCCGACCGGATAGCCCTCGAAGAACACCGGCGAGCCGTACTTGAGGCCGGCCACATTGCCGTACACCACCTGGTAGTCGTCGGTGGCGCCGGTGCGGCCGGCCAGCACCGCCAGCGACACGATCAGCGACACCAGTGCCAGCAGCACGAAGCCGCCGATGACGGCGAAATGGAGACGGGTGGCGTTCATGGGCGAATCCTAATCGGCGCGGGTCAGCGCGCGCAGGAATTCATCGGGATCGTGCCGGGCGTGCTCGACCCGGCGGTTCAGCAGCGCCTGCACGCGGGCGTTGGGGCTGGCGCGAACGGCGACGACGGTGTCGCTGATCAGGATTTCGCCGCGGTCGAGCACGGTGATGCGATCGGCGATCCGGAACGCGCTGTCCAGCTCGTGGGTGACCACCACCAGGCTGACGCCGGTGGCCTTCAGTTCGAGGATCAGCTCGTCGAGCCCGGCGGCGACCACTGGATCGAGGCCGGCGCTCGGTTCATCGAGAAACACCAGCTTCGGATCCATGACGATGGCCCGGGCCAGCGCCGCGCGCTTGATCATGCCGCCGGACAGTTCGGCCGGCATCAGGTCCTCGGCGCCGGGCAGGTTCACGAAATCGAGCTTCAGCCGCATCATGATCCGCATCGTCGCGTCGTCGAGCCGGGTGTGCTCGCGCAGCGGCAGCAGAATGTTCTCGCCCACCGTCATCGACGAGAACAGCGCCCCGCCCTGGAAGGCCACGCCGATCCGGCGACGCATCTGCAGCAGCGCCAGGCGCCCGGCCCGGCCGAGATCGACGCCAAGCACCTTCACGGTGCCCGAGGTCGGCTGTTGCAGACCGAGCAGGTGGCGCAGCAAGGTGCTCTTGCCGGAACCGGAGCCGCCCATGATCACCATCACCTCGCCGGCCGCCACCTGCAGGCTGATGTCGCGCAGCACCGCCTTGTCGCCGTAGTGCGCGTGCAGGCCGGCCACCTCGATCGCCACCGCATCGGCCGCGCTCATCCCTGGATCACCAGCCAGGCGAACAGCATGTCGGTGATGACGATGGCCGAGATGCCGTGCACCACTGCGCGGGTCGTGACCCGGCCGATGCCATCGGCGCCGCCGCTGACGCCGAGGCCGTTGACCACGCCGATCAGCGTGATCTCGACGGCGAAGATCGCGCTCTTGCCGATGCCGTGCAGCAGGTCGTCCACCGTCAGCGCCGCCTGCAGGTCGGCGAGATAGGCCGGAAAGCCCTGGCCGAGCGTGGTGGTGATGTACAGGCCGGCGCCGAACAGGCCGACGACATCGGCGAACCAGGTCAGCAGCGGCAGCATCAGCAGCATCGCCAGCAGTGCCGGCGCGACCAGGAAGCGCACCGGATCGATCCCCATCACCACCAGCGCATCAAGTTCCTGGTTGATCTTCATGGTGCCGAGCCGCGCCGCCAGCGCCGAGCCGCTGCGGCCGGCCACCAGCACGCCGGTGATCAGCGGCGCGAACTCGCGGCTGACCGACAGCGCCGCACCGAGCGTGACCTTGCTTTCGGCACCGAACAGGCCGAGCGAATAGATGCCCTGGATCGCCACCATCGCGCCGATCGCCAGGCTCAGCACGGTGACGATCGGCAGCGCCCGGATGCCCATGTCCATCGCCTGCGCGAGCACCGCCGACAGCCGCACCGGCTGCTGCCGGGCGCTGCCGGTCAGCGTGTACTGCAGCGCTTCGACCAGCAGCACGCTGGCCTGTCCCAGCTCGGTGAGCCCGGCCTGGATGTCGCGCCCGAAGGTCTCGGCAAGCTTGCGCATCGGGCGGCGGCGAACGGGTTCCGGAGGGATCGTCGCTAGTGTCCGGGTATCGCTTGGCGGGACGCAACCGTGCCGTACCGAGCGACGCCGGCAGCGAGACCCGCTTTTTCAGACGCGCGCGCCCGCTCGAAAGTCCGCTTGCGCTACCCTCTGCGGCCGCCCGCTGCCCTGCCCGCATCCCGATGTCGATCTGGTTCAAGAATCTGACCGTCTACAGCCTCACGCCGGGCTGGACGATGACCGCTGCCGAGGTCGAGGAAAAGCTGGCGCGGCATCCGCTGCTGCCGGTCAACGCGGCCAGCATGTCCAGCCAGGGCTGGGTGCGGCCGGCGCCGGGCGCAACGCTGGTCTACGCCCAGGGCAAGCAGCTGCTGATCGCGCTCGGCACCGAGCAGCGCCTGCTGCCGGGTTCGGTGATCAACCAGACGCTCAAGGAAAAGGCCGCCGCGCTGGAGCAGCAGCAGGGCTTCGCGCCCGGCCGCAAGCAGCTGCGCGATCTCAAGGACCAGGTGATCGACGAACTGCGGCCGCGCGCCTTCGTGCGCAGCCGCACGGTGCGCGCCTGGATCGATTTCGAGCACGGCTATCTGGTGGTCGACACCTCGTCGCCGAAGGTGGCCGAAGACCTGGGCACCGTGCTGCGCGCCGATCTCGGCGACCTGCCGGCGCTGCCGCTGGACACCCGCGAAGCGCCTTCGGCGGCGATGACCGCCTGGCTGGCGACCGGCAGCGCACCGCCGATGTTCCTGGTCCAGGACGACTGCGAACTGCTGGCCGACAATCCGACCAAGGCCGCCGTGCGCTACGTGCGTCACAGCCTCGACGGGCCGGAGCTGAAAAGCCTGATCGGCGGCGGCAAGGTGGTGACCCGCGTCGGCCTTGGCTGGCGCGAACGCCTGAGCCTGGTGCTGACCGACAAGCTGGCGGTGAAGCGGCTGCGCTTCATCGACATCGCCGAGGACGATGCCGCCGCCAAGAAGAACGACGAGGAAGCCTTCGATGTCGACTTCACGCTGATGACCGGCGAACTCGGCCTGCTGATCGCCGATCTGATCGCCGCCCTCGGCGGGCTGAAGCCGGTCAACTGATCCGTCCATTTCCGCCGCTGTCGCCGTCGACAGCGGCCCCGATTCCGCAAGGCAGGCGCCCATGAGTCCGCTGCTCAGCTGCACGCCCGATGAACTGCAGCGGTTCATGGTGACCCGCATTCCGTTCAACGCGTTTCTCGGGTTGAAGATGGTGCGGATCGGGCACGGCGAACTGGTCGCCGACCTGCCGTTCGATCCGCGCCTGGTGGCCGATGCCGAGGCCGCGAACCTGCACGAGGGGCCGATCAGCACCCTGCTCGACACGCTGTGCGGCACCGTGATGCTGACGGTGATGGACGAGCCGCGCCGCTCCGCGACCCTGGACCTGCGGGTCGATTTCCTGCGTCCGGCCGGCGCCGGGCTCGACGTGCGCTGCGAAGCCGAGGTGATCGGCCTGAGCGACCACCTGGCAACCATCCGCGGCATCGCCCATGACGGCGACCCGAACCGCCCGGTGGCGATCGCCAGCGCCACCTTCGCGCTGTTCCCGCCGAGCGTCTCGCCGCCCGCCGGGGCGGCGTCATGACCGCCGCGAAGCTGACCGCCGCCGACGTGCAGCGGCTGCTCGACCGGGTGCCGTTCGTGCGGACCTTGGGCCTGGTCTTCGAAGAGGCGGACGGCACGCTGCGCAGCCGGATGCCGTACCGGCCCGAGGTGGTCGGCAATCCGCGCGTGCCGGCGCTGCACGGCGGCGCGCTGGCGGCGCTGATGGAGATCGCCGCACAAGCCGAACTGATCCGCACCACCGGTGCGACCCGGGTGCCGCGCATCTTCAGCATCACCGCCGAGTACCTGCGCTCGGCAGCGCTGGAGGACACCATCGGCAGCGCCACGGTGATCACCCGCAGCCGGCGTTTCGCGAACCTGCGTGTCGAGCTGCGGCAGGCGTCGTCGGAACGGCATAGCCATCCTATGGCCAAGGTTCGCAACGAAGTCCGGCGGCTTTTTGGCCGCAACCCTCCGGGGCGGGGCCGTTTTTGCCCATTGCTGCCTCTCTCGTCGCGCCAATGGTTCGACCATTGGCCGCTCCGATCGAGTTGCGCTGGGCAAAAACGACCTCCGCCGCAGCGAGCAAAGTAATTGACGAAAGGCCCTAGCGCCCGAAATGCTTCAGCGCGGATCGCGCGGCCGGAACACCCGCACGCCGCGCTGCTGGCGCAGCGAAGCGGCGTAGCGCAGCAGATCCGGCGACACCAGCACCCGGCTCTCGCGCTTCGAGGCCTGCGCCAGTTCCAGCCGGCCGTTGGGCCGCGCGACGACGATGCCGACATGCAGGATGTCCAGCCCCGGCACGTCAGCGACCCAGGCGATCAGGTCGCCCGGCTTCAGGCCGTTGATGATCTTCGGCAGGCTGGTGGCACGGATGTAGGCGCTGCCGTCATCGCGCGCCGACAGCGCTGCTTCCTGTTCGCGCACGCAGTGCAGCCGGTCGGCGGCAGCGGTCAGCCCCGGCGTCTTGGCCGCGTTGCGGCTGAGGAAATCGAAGCCGTGGGTCAGCCGCAGCACCGCCAGATTGGCCGGGTCGCCGGCAATCGCGGTGGTGACTTCTTCGAGCACACCGGCCGCCACCTGCAACTCGGCCCAGTCGCCGAAGTAATGCTGGCGCGCGCAGTAGCCGGGCTCGCCGTGGCGATAGCGCAGATGCGCCAGCTCCGTCGCGTAGTCGGCCGGCGCGGTCTTGCCGAGGGCGATGCTGCGCGCCAGCGCCAGCACGGTTTCGACATAGGTCACGCAGTCGAAGCCATCGAAGCCGGCGCGCAGCGGCTCGGCCGTGCCTCTGGCGTCGCGGTCGAGCGGGTTGGCCTCGTAAGGCGCGCCGATCAGGCTGGGATGGGTGGCGGTGGCCTGCAGCAGCGCCGTCCATTCCAGCGTCGCCGCGCTCGGTGCCAGCGTGTTGACGATGGCGTCGAAGGCTGGCCGGTCACGTTCGGGCAGCTCATCGGCAGCCGTCGCCGCCAGCGCCGCCAGCGACAGCACGAACGCCAGCGTGGCCTTCATCGCGGCGGCAGCGCCTTCAGGCTGCTGCGATAGCGCGCGGCGTTCTGCACATAGTGCTTCGCGCCGTAGCGGATGCGCTCGTACTCGGCCGGCTTCAGCTCGCGCTTGACCACGGCCGGGCTGCCGAGGATCAGCACGTTGTCCGGATAGACCTTGCCTTCGGGCACCACACTGCCGGCACCGACGATCGAGTTCTGGCCGATCTTCGCGCCGTTCAGCACCACGCTCTGGATGCCGATCAGGCAGCCGTCGCCGATCTCGCAGCCGTGCAGCATCACCTGGTGGCCGATCGTGCAGTCGCGGCCGACGATCAGCTTGAAACCGGTGTCGGTATGCAGCAGCGAGCCGTCCTGGATGTTGCTGTTCTCGCCGATGCTGATCAGGTCGTTGTCGCCGCGCACCACGCAGTTGAACCAGATGCTGCTGCCGGCCGCCATCACCACCGAGCCGATGACCACGGCATTGTCGGCGACCCAGGCGCTGTCGTGCAGTTGCGGAATGCGGTTGTCGATCTGGTAGATCATCCGAGCAGGGCCTTCAGGGCAGCGGTGGTGGGCGGCGACACCACGCCGCGTTCGCAGACGATGGCGTCGATGAGCGCAGCCGGGGTCACGTCGAATACCGGATTGAAGGCGCGCATGCCGGCCGGGGCGATGGCTGCGCCCTTGAACTCGGTCAGCTCCGTGGCGGTGCGTTCCTCGATCGGGATCAGGCCGCCGTTGGCCAGGCTCAGGTCGAAGGTGCCGCTGGGCGCGACCACCATGAACCGGGCGCCGTAATGCTTCGCCACCACCGCCAGCATGTGGGTGCCGATCTTGTTCGCGGTGTCGCCATTGGCGGCGATGCGGTCGGCGCCGACGATCACCCAGTCGATCTTGCGCGTGCTCATCAGATGGGCAGCGGCGCCATCGGCGATCAGCTCGCCGGGGATGCCCTCGCGCATCAGCTCCCAGGCGGTCAGCCGCGCGCCCTGCAGCCACGGCCGGGTTTCGGTGTTGTAGACCTCGGCAATGCGGCCCTGCTGCCAGGCCGTGCGGATCACGCCGAGCGCGGTGCCGTGGCCGCCGGTGGCCAGCGCGCCGGTGTTGCAATGGGTCAGCACGGCCGAGCCGGGCGCGATCAGCGCTGCACCGAACTGCGCCATCGTCAGGTTCTGGCGCAGATCCTCGTCGAAGATCGCCACTGCTTCGGCTTCCAGCCGCGCGACATCGCCGGTCCAGACACCGCGCATCCGCCGCAGCGCCCAGTGCAGGTTGACGGCGGTCGGCCGCGAAGCCGCGAGCACGCGCTCAGCCTCGTCGAAGGTGGCTGCATCGGCGCGCACTGCCAGCACCAGCCCGAACGCGGCGGCGATGCCGATCGCCGGCGCACCGCGCACCACCATGTCGTGGATCGCGCTAGCGGTTTCGGCGGCCGTGCGGCAGTCGATCCAGCGTTCTTCGGCCGGCAGCAGGCGCTGGTCGAGCAGCTGCAGCACGCCGCCTTGCCAGCGGATCGCCTGCACGCCCTTCGGAGATTCTGTCATTGCATCGGGTATCGGATTTGCGGGCCTGCATTCTAGCGTTGCGCCCGCCGGTGACCGTCATCGGCAGGCCGATGTCGAGATGCCAAACTAACGCCCATCCCCATCCGATGACCCCCATGCAAACCATCGACCTGCTGGTCTTCCCGAAGTGGCTGGTGCCGATCGAACCCGAAGGCGTGGCGCTGGTCGAGCACGCGCTGGCGATCCGCGACGGCCGCATCGTCGACATCCTGCCGGCCGCCTTCGCGCGCCAGACCTACCAGCCGGCCGACACGCTGGAACTGCCCGAGCACGCGCTGATGCCGGGCCTGGTCAATGGCCACACGCATTCGGCGATGGCGCTGATGCGCGGCCTGGCCGATGACCTGCCGCTGATGGACTGGCTGAACCAGCACATCTGGCCGGCGGAAGCGGCCGTGGTCAGCCGCGCGTTCTGCGTCGACGGCGTGCGGCTGGCCTGCGCCGAGATGATCCGCAGCGGCACCACCTGCTTCAACGACATGTACTTCTTCCCGGACGCGACCGCCGAAGTCGCCGCCGCCGTCGGCCTGCGGGCGACGATCGGCCTGCTGCTGATCGACTTCCCGACCGCCTGGGCAACCGACGCCGACGACTACATCCGCAAGGGTCTGGATGTCTACGAGCACCAGATTCGCCGCCAGCCGCTGCTGCGCGCTGCCTTCGCGCCGCATGCGCCGTACACGGTGTCGGACGCGCCGCTGCTGAAGATCCGCGCGCTGGCCACCGAGATGGGCCTGCCGATCCACATGCACGTGCACGAAACCGCCGACGAAGTGAACCAAGCGCTGGCCGGCCCGGATGGCCGCCGGCCGCTGGCGCGGCTGAAGGCGCTGGATCTGCTGGGCCCGGACTTCATCGCCGTGCACATGACCCAGCTCAGCGACGAGGAGATCGCCGACTGCGGCCGGCTCGGGCTGAGCATCGCCCACTGCCCGGAATCGAACCTGAAGCTGGCCAGCGGCATCGCACCGATCGCCAGGCTCATCGCCGCCGGCGCCAACGTGATGGTCGGCACCGATGGCGCGGCCAGCAACAACGATCTCGACCTGCTGGCCGAAACCCGCACCGCCGCGCTGCTGGCCAAGGGCGCTTCCGGCGATCCGCGCGCGGTGCCGGCTGCCACCGCGCTGAAGCTGGCGACGCTCAACGGTGCAAGGGCGCTGGGCATCGACAATGAAACCGGCTCGCTGGCGGTCGGCAAGTCGGCCGACTTCATCGCGATCGACTTGAGCCCTGCGTCGACGACACCGGTCTACGACGTGATCTCCACCCTCGCCTACGCCGTCGGCCGCGATCAGGTCACCGATGTCTACGTCGCCGGTCGCGCGCTGATGCGCAACCGGCAGCTGCTGACCCTGGACGAACCGGCCGTGCTGGCAAAGGCGGCGGACTGGCGAGCGAAGATCGCCGCCGCCACGCGTTCCACCTGAGCCGCACGCGTTGCGGCGCGCGGCGCGCCGTTCAGAAGCGGACCCGCACCGTGCCGCCGACGATGCGCGGATCGCTGGGCTGGCCGAGGATCAGGCCGGAATTGCCGGTCTGGACGGTCAGCGCGGTGATGTAGTCGTGATCGAACAGGTTGCGTGCGAACACGTCGAACTCCCAGCCGCTGCGGAATCGATAGCCCAGGCTGGCGTTGACCACGGTATAGCCGCTGATCTCGGTGAACTGCGAGGCCGAGGTGTCGCTGTTGTAGCCGCTGCGCGCGATCGAATCGACGTGGATCACCGCCGCTCCGGGGCCTGCGGCCTGCGTGTAGTCGAAGCCGATGGTGCCGACCCACTTCGATAGTCCGGCGAGCTTCACGCCGGTGAGGTTGCAGGCAACGGTGGCCGCCGTCTGCACCTCGAGCGGACAGGGGCCTGCCGGGTAGTCGGTGTTCTCGCCATCGGCATAGGCCAGCGAGGCGCGCAGCCGGAAGCCCCTGAACAGCACGGCGGCGACATCTGCCTCCACACCCTGCACCCGCACTTCGGGAACATTGGCCGGATACGAGCGCAGCGCCGCCGTTTCAAGATTCGAGACGATGTTGGCCTGATAGTCCTCGACCACCGAGCGGTAGGCCGCGAGATTGACCGTTGCCCGGCCGCCGAACAGCGTCGATTTCAGGCCCAGTTCGATCGTCGAGTTGGTCTCGTCCTTGATCACCGCCGTCGCCAGCGCCGGCTGGTTCTGAGCGTCCAGCGGCAGGCCCGATTGGTTCAGGCCGCCGGACTTGAAGCCGTAGGCGTAGCTGGCATAGCCGAGCAGATCCTGGGTCAGCGCATAGGCCAGGTTCGCGCGCCCGGACAGGTTGCCGCCGTCATCGGTCGCGGTGTAGGCCTGCGGCCTGAGGATCGACAGCTGCGCGCGCCGAAGTTCGGCGGCTGTCGCGGCATCGAACTGGCTCAGGTCGGGTCCGCCGAACACCTGCGTGGCGTAGCGGCCCTGCTTGTCTTCGTAGGTGTAGCGCAGGCCGAGCGTGCCGGAGAGACGCGGCAGGATCTCGTAGCTCGCTTCGCCGAAGGCTGCGTAGCTCTTGACCCTGAACTGAGAGGCGCCGATCTGCCCGTAGCCGTCGAGCAGATTGCGTGGAATCTGCACGCTGAAGTTCGCCTGGTTCAGCAGCCAGTAGGCGCCTTGCGGGCCGTAGATGCTGGTCGGCCGGCCCTTGATTTCCTGGCTGTAGAAGTAGAGTCCACCGACGTAGTTCAGCGGCCCCTTGCTGTTAGATGCAATGCGGAATTCCTGGCTGTACTGATCCGGGGTTATCTGGTTGAAGAAGGAAAAAGCGGCGGTTTGCGATTCTTTATAAATCAATGACTTACAAGCATTATTTTCAGATAACCTATAATAATCAATAGGTTATGGTAGCCCCCTAAGTTTGCGGGCAAGCGAAACCCACAGACTGGTCGGTCCGAAGACCGGACCGGGTTCAGTATTTATTCCCAGAGCGCGCTGATACATTCGGGTAACTCCGTCACAGGGGATGCCAGTGTCGCAGTGGAAAGAACGGTTTCTCGGGATCGATGAACTGCCCGGCGAATTGACTCCCTTTGAGATGGAAGAGTTTTTCACGCTCGCCCCCAAGGACATCGAGGCGATCTGCGCGGGGTTCAACAAGCAGTTCAGGATTGCTGTTGCGATCCAGCTGGGGTTTGTCCGGCTGTCTGGTGGCCGACTCAACTCCTTCAATACCCTCCCCCGACCGCTGCTGAAGTTCGTTGGTGATCAGTTAGGCTTGGAAGCGCCGTCTATCGCTTCAATTCGAGGGATCTACAAACGCAAGAATACCCGCATTCAACATCAAGCCTGGGCGATGACCTATCTGGGAATCCAGGCCATTACCAAAAGGCAGGAAGCCATGCTGCTCGCTGCCATGAGGGCTGCGAGCAATGGCACGAGTTCGGTTGACCGGCTGATAGATCTCGCCTGTCGATGGCTGGTGGATCGCAAGGTGCTGATCCCTGGTCTTTATGCGATTCGGGAACTTTGCGTCCGAGCTTCAAGTGATACCGAGCAGTCCACCTATGTCACGATCTGCAAGGCGACGACGCCGGAGCAACGCCAAGTATGGGCAGATGCGCTGCTCGCCAGCCGCAAAGACGGTCGCTCCACCCTGGAATGGTTGCAAAGCGCGCCCCGGCGACGCTCCCCGAAAAATGTTGCGTCGATATTCGAGAAGATCGACTTTCTGACCAGCCTTGGCATCCACGCGGTCGAGCTACCCGGTGTTTCCTCGCAGCGACTACAGGACTATGCGCGCCTGATGCAGCAGCGAAGCCCGCGAAGCTTCAAGCGTCTGAAGCTGGAATCGCAAATCCTGCAGCTGGTGTCATTTCTCAAGGTCAGTCTCAGCCAAGCCTCAGATGCCGCTATCCAGCTGACCGGCAAGATGACCTCCGACATTGTCAGCCGCGCGGCCCAGAACGTAAAAAAGGCAGATGCCACCACCGTCGTAAGCTATCGCGAGGCACTGACCGCCATCTTCGGCATGGCGAACAACGAAAAGCTTGAGGCAACTGCGCTGCGCGAGAAAATTCTCGAATTTCAGCAGACCTTCGGCGACAAGGTGTTCCCGACACGGGCAGCAGCAGTGCGTTCGGAATTGGTCGATCAGAACAAGTCGATCCGCCCACTTCTCAAGCGGCTGGCCAATCTGGATGTCAAAGGCAACGACGACGACAAAGGTCTCGCCGGGCTCGGCACCCTCCGCGATCTCTACGAGAAAAACCGCACGGCCCTGCCGGACCACGTAAAGGGGCATTCCAAACTCTGGGAACCGCTGGTTGGGGAGCAGGCGGATCGCGAGCGCGCGATGCGCGCGTTCGAGGCAGAGACCCTTTTGAATCTCAGGAAAGGCTTCCGTCGTGGCAGCTGCTGGGTGGACTACAGCAACACTTTCCGTGATCGCGACCATCTGCTGATTCCGGCTGCAGAGTGGGAAAAACAGAAGCGTCGTCACTATGGCCTGCTGCGTCTCCCCCACAACGTCGACGACTATCTCAATCCCTTAATCAAGGCCGCTGAGCAAGGGCTTAAAGCAGTCGCTTCGGCGCTGAGGCGCGGCGAGCTGGACATCAAGGAAAACGACATCAGCCTCGACCGTCTTGAGGCCGAGGGAGAGGCGCCCGAAGTCGCCGCAGTGCGCCTCATGATCGATCAGGAGATCGGCAGCATCCAGCTGCCTGAGCTGATGCTTGAGATGGATGTGCTGACGCGGTTTTCCAAAGCACTGCAAGGCCGGCTTCCAAGAAGCGATCGCGAGTTGCTCCTGAATTACGCTGGCGTCCTGGGTTTGGGCACAGACATGACAGCTTCGGGTGTCGCCATGATGGTGACGGAGCTGACTTCAGCGGATGTCGCAGGCGCGATGAAGGGCTTGGAGTTTTGAAGCGTCCTCGTTTTTCAGAGACAGCCTGGGATAGAGGTTGTGGATGATATTGCCAAGGCGTACGGAACAGGCGGCAACCCCCCGAGTGCGCGATGTGGTCGGTGGTGGTTGTAGCGATACCGCCAGTCTTCGGCCAT
>JAPLSA010000009.1 GCA_026398815.1 Gammaproteobacteria bacterium | reverse complement strand
GGTCTTGGTCACCGGAATCCACTGCTGGTCCATCGCGTCGAGCGCGGCGTTCAGCGTGCGGATCGCGCGCTTCAGCACCGAGGTGTGGGCGCAGTCGAACTTCAGGCCTTCGGCCAGCATCAGTTCGCCGCCGGCGCGGGCGTCGGCGCGACCCTGGTCGGTGAGGTCGACATCGACCCGGCCGGGGAAGCGGTGTTCGTGGTTCCACTGGCTCTGGCCGTGGGGCAGCAGCACGAGTTTGCGTGTCATCGGGGCGGTCATTTCGGGTCGGAATTCGAGTCAGTAAAGGTCAAAAATTATTCGCAAAGGCGCAAAGGGAAAAGAAAGGACGCAAAGGGAAGGTGCTTTTCTTTGCGTCCTTTCTTGGCTTTTCTTTGCGCCTTTGCGTTTAACGGTTCGCTTTTCGCAGTCATTGATGGAACCGTTCAGCCTTGCAGGTAATGGTTCTTCACGCGCACGTAATGCTCGGCCGAATAGCGCAGGTTGAAGATTTCCTGCTCGCTGAGCCTGCGCGCCGCCACGGCCGGGCTGCCGCGATACAGCC
The DNA here is from genome assembly GCA_026398815.1 of Gammaproteobacteria bacterium. GTDB lineage: Bacteria > Pseudomonadota > Gammaproteobacteria > Nevskiales > Nevskiaceae > Nevskia. Next base: position 93,312 of record JAPLSA010000009.1, on the reverse strand, counting down.
AGCCGGATTCCAGCCGCTTGCCGGGCGATACCAGGCTGCCGGCGCCAAGCAGCACGTCGTCCTCGATCACCGCGCGGTCGAGCACCTTGGCACCCATGCCGATCAGGCAGCGGTTGCCGACGGTGCAGCCGTGCAGGATCGCCTGATGGCCGATGGTGACGTCGTCACCGATGATCAGGCCCATGCCGCCGGGCAGCAGCGGGCCGTCGTGGGTGACGTGCAGCACGGCGCCGTCCTGCACGTTGCTGCGGTGGCCGATGCGGATGAAGTTGACGTCGCCGCGGACCACCGCCATCGGCCAGATCGAGACATCGTCGCCAGTCTCGACATCGCCGATCACGCAGGCCTGCTCGTCGACATAGGCCTGGCTTCCCAGTCGCGGCAAACGGCCGCGGTAGGCGCGGATCACGGCGTCGGGACGATCGTCTGCAGGCCGCCCGGCGCCGGCGGCTGTACCGGCTTGGCGGCGGCGCTGGTGGTCCGCTTGACGAAGTCGTTGATGTAGAACGCCACGTCGCTCTGGCCGACGGCGATCTGCACGATCGACGAGGTGGCGACCGAAGCGATGATCTTGCGGTGGCTCATCTTCGGGTAGATCACCGTTTCCACCGGGCCGTTGGCCTGCTGGATGCGCGCCGCGAGGCTTTCGGTGTTCCGGACCAGCACGATCTCGTCGTCCTGCCCGTGCATCAGCAGCATCGGCGGGTTCTTGCCGTCCGGGTACAGCACCGGCTGGGTCTGGTCGTAGTTTTCCGGCGCGCCGAAGATGTCGCGCAGGTCCGGATCGGTGATCGGCAGGAAATCGTAGGGACCGGCCAGGCCGATGGTGCCGCGCAGCCAGGTGCGGTCGCCGCCGACGGCCTTCAGCAGCTCCGGATTCAGGGTCAGCATCGCCGCGTTGTAGGCGCCGGAGGAATGGCCGAGCAGCACGATCTTGTTCGGATCGCCGCCGTACTGGGTCACCTGGTCGCGCACCCAGCGCACGGCGCGGGCATTGTCCTGCAGGAACTTCGGATAGCGCACCTGCGGGTACTGCCGGAAATCCGGGATCACCGCCACCATGCCGCGCGCGGCCAGTGCCTGGCCGACGAACTTGTAGTCCTCCTTCTTGCCTTCGGACCAGCGGCCGCCGTGGAAGAAGATCACTACCGGCGCGCCGCTGGCGCCGGCCGGGCTGTAGATGTCCAGCTTGAGCCCGGTGGTGGAGTCGAACACGATGTTCGACGACAGGCCGTAGCCTTTCTCCGAGGTCAGATCGTTGACGATCTGCTGGCCGGTGCAGGCACTCAGCAGCAGGGCGACGAACAGCAACAGAAACTTGCGCACGGTGGACATTCTCGTGTTCGGGGGATGTGACGGCGAGCCGCATGATACCGCGCCCGCCTGCCGGCTCCGGTGACGGCGACACCCCAGGCGGCCGGTATCGACACCATTGGCAGGTTCAATTTTGGTGTCGCCGGAGCCCGTGCGACGATGCGCCTCGAAATCCGGCCGCCCGCCCCCATCACCGTTTCACGCCCCTGTCCGCTTGCCGAACCTGCAATGACCAATCCCCTGCTCGCTCCTGCCGAACCGAACACCCTGCCGGCGTTCTCGTCGATCCTGCCGGAACACGCCGAACCGGCGATCGACGCCGTGCTGGCCGACAACCAGGCCGCGCTGGATGCACTGCTGGCCAGCGACACGCCGCCCGGCTGGGAAACGCTGATCGAGCCGCAGGAGGATTTCAGCGATCGCCTCGGCCGCGCCTGGGGGCCGGTGCAGCACCTGTTCGGCGTCAACTCGACGGCCGGCTGGCGCAAGGCCTTCAATGCCGTGCAGCCGAAGATCACCGAATACGGACTGGCGCTGTCGCAGAACGAAGCGCTGTACCGCGCCTATGAACGCCTGGCCGCCAGTCCGGCCGCCGCCTCGTTCTCGCCGACTCGCCGCAAGGTGCTGAGCGACGCGATCCGCGATTTCAAGCTGTCCGGCATCGCGCTGCCACCGGAGCAGAAGGCGCGCTTCAAGACCATCGCGCTGCGGCTGTCGGAAATCCAGACCAAGTTCGAAGAGAACCTGATGGACGCCGTGCAGGCCTGGTCCAAGCACATCACCGACGAATCCCTGCTTGCCGGCATGACCACTGAAGGCAAGGCGCAGGCGGCCGAAAAGGCCAAGGCCAAGGACCTCGACGGCTGGCTGCTGACGCTCGATTTCCCGAGCTTCGACGCGGTGATTTCCTATGCCGACAACCGCGATCTGCGCTTCGAGCTGTACCAGGCCTACGCGACCCGCGCCTCCGAACTCGGCCCGCAGGGCGGGCAGTTCGACAACACGCCGCTGATGCAGGAAATCATCGCCCTGCGCGACGAGCAGGCGCGGCTGCTCGGCTTCGGCAACTTCGCCGAGTACTCGCTGGCGACCAAGATGGCCGAGTCGCCGGACGCCGTCGAACGCTTCCTGCTCGAACTTTCGGCCAAGGCGCGGCCGTTCGCGCAGGCCGAACTCGACGAACTGCGCGCCTACGCCCGCGAGCGCGACGGCCTGACCGATCTCGCGCCCTGGGACACCGCCTACTACTCGGAAAAGCTCAAGGAAAAGAAGCTCGGCTATTCGGAAGAAGAACTGCGTCCCTACTTCCCCGCGCCACAGGTGATCCGCGGCATGTTCGAGGTGGTCGAGCGCATGTACGGCGTCACCATCGAGGAAGCCACCGGCATCGAGACCTGGCACAAGGACGTCAGCACCTGGCGGCTGGCCGAGGCCGACGGTACCGAGATCGGCCTGTTCTATCTCGACCCGTTCGCGCGTACCGACAAGCGCGGCGGCGCCTGGATGGACGAATGCCTGGTCCGTCGCCGCACTGCCACCGGGCTGCAGCGGCCGGTCGCCTACTTGACCTGCAACTTCACGCCGCCGCTCGGGAACCAGCCGGCGCTGCTGACCCACGATGAAGTGCTGACCCTGTTCCACGAATTCGGCCACGGCCTGCACCACCTGCTGACCCGGGTCGACGAGGCTTCGGTGTCCGGCATCCGGGGGGTGGCCTGGGACGCGGTGGAACTGCCGAGCCAGTTCATGGAGAACTGGGCCTACGACCGCGCCACGCTGAACGGCTTCGCCCGCCACTGGCAGACCGGCGCGGTGATTCCCGACGCGCTGCTCGCCAAGCTGCAGGCCGGACGCGGCTTCCAGGCCGGCCTGCAGACCTTGCGCCAGATCGAGTTCGCGCTGTTCGACCTGCGCCTGCACCGCGATACTGCCGACGGCGTGTCGATCCTCGACCGGCTGGCGGCGACCCGCGCCGAAGTCAGCGTCTTCCCGCCGCCGGAATGGAACCGGATGCCGAACTCCTTCGGCCACATCTTTGCCGGCGGCTACGCGGCAGGCTATTACAGCTACAAGTGGGCGGAAGTGTTGTCGGCCGACGCCTTCGCGGCCTTCGAGGAATCGGACTTCGCGCCGGAAACCGGCCGCCGCTTCCGCGACACCGTGCTGGCCAACGGCGGCTCCCAGGATGCGATGGACCTGTTCGTCGCCTTCCGAGGCCGCAAGCCGGATGTCGACGCGCTGCTGCGCCACTCCGGCCTGACCGCCTGAAGCACGCGGCCGTGCACCCGCACCGGTGCACGGCAGTTCAGCGGCGCTCGATGCGCAGCTCAGCCGGCGCCGCCACCGGCCCGTGGCTGCCGAGATAATCGATCAGCGCCTCGCGGTCGAGCCCGAAGGCCTGCCGTTCGGTGCCGCTGACCAGCACCGAAAAGCCGTCGCCGCCGCTGGCGAGGAAGCCGTTGACGTTGACCCGGTAGCGGCGCGCCGGGTCGAGCACGATGCCGTCGAGCGTGATCGACGCCGGGTCGATGCGGTCGCCGATCGGTTGACGGGCGTCCCAGACGTAGCGGAAGCCGCGCGACGGCAGCAGCACCATGGCATTGCCGCGTGCGCGCCACTGCTGTTCGAGCAGCGCCTCGATCTGCGCGCCGCTGAGGCTCATCGTCACCAGATCGCCGCCGAACGGCTGCACGCTGTAGACCTGCCCGTAGCTGACCGTGCCGTCGGCGTCGAGCGGCTTGAGATCAGCGCGGACGCCGCCGGGGTTCATGAAGGCGATCTCCGCGCGGGTGTCGGCCGACCGCGCTGCGTAGGCCAGCTGGGCATCGGCGATCACCAGGCCCAGCGGCATCTCGCCGGCCTCGTTGCGGCTGCGTGACAGCGGCGGCGCGATCCGGCCGACCGGCCGTGAGGCCAGCGGCAGGGTGCGCTGCCGGACGTCGTCGACCAGCGCCGCGACGCCGGGCGCCGGCTGGCGCGGCGGGTACTGCTGCGGGGCCTCGTTGCCGGCCAGGTCGTTGACCACCGGCTGGTTGTCGGCCGTGCTCGACAGCACCTCGCCGGTCTGCGGGTCGAGCGCCAGATCGATCACGCTGACGAACCGGCCGGCGTTGCCGGCGCTGGTCAGCAGCACGGTCCGCGCCGGATCGCGGCTGGCGATCCGGCAGCGGTAAGCCCGGTGCGTATGGCCGCTGACCACCACGTCGACGGCCGGATCGAGCGCCGCGACGATCGGCCCGATGTCGCCGCTGAATCCCGGGCAGGCGGGATCGTTGTAGGCCAGCGGCGGTTCGACCGCACCGCCTTCGTGGATCAGCACGACGATCGCCTCGATGCCCTGCGCCCGCAGCTGCGCCACCTCGCGGTTGATGGTCTCGGCCTCGTCATCAAAACGCAGACCGGTAATGCCGGCGCGCGAAACCATGTCCGGCGTGCCCTTGAGCGTCAGGCCGATGAAGCCGATCGCCAGCGCGCGGCCGCCGCCGAGTTCGAAACGTCGGATCGCCGTGGCCGGCAGCAGCGGCGCCTCGGTGGCCACGTCGACGACGTTGGCGGCCAGGTACTGGAAGCGGGCGCCGCGAAAGCGGCCGCCGATGCAGGTATCGACGCCGATCTCGCCGTCCGGCGCGCAGCCGCCGCGCTGCATCCGCAGCAGCGCGGCGCGACCGTCGTCGAACTCGTGGTTGCCGACGCTGCTGATGTCGAGGCCGATGGCGTTCAGCGCCGTGATCGACGGCTCGTCGTGGAACAGCGCGCTTTCCAGCGGGCTGGCGGAAATGAGATCGCCGGCCGCCACCACGACGCTGCGCGGCTGCTGCGCCTTCAGCTGCGCGACGGCGGTGGCGAGATAGGCCGCGCCGCCCAGCGGCACCTTGACCGACGTGTCCGCCACCGGTCCGGGCAGCGGCGTGGGGCTGTCCGGCGGCAGCAGCTGGCCGTGGAAGTCGTTGATCGCGATCAGCCGCACGGCGACTGGCGCGGCGGCGTCCGGCGCTTCCAACGGCACCGTCCGCGCAGCACAGCCGCCGGCCAGCAGCAGCGCCGCCAAGAGCGTCGCGATCAGGCCTTGGGAGACAGCGGGCAGCGTCGGCATGGCGGCAGGTGGACGTCGGCTGGCGGGTGGCGGGTCTGCGGCAGCATAGAGCGCGGGCCGCCGTGGCCGGACCGCCGGCCGCCGGTTTCACAAATCCGTCATCAAGGTCCCGGATCATGCGTGGACGGTCGACGCAGTCGGCACCGACGATGCTGCGCTGCGGTTAGACGTTCGCCGAAGCCGCGCGATAAACTCGAAACACTTCGTCCGCAGCCCCTTTGCCGCGCCCCGGCGCGCTGCTTGCTTCGGACTCCCGAAACCCGAGACTCCCCCGATGGCCAAGAAAAAGAACTATGAAGAGGCGGCGCTGGCGCCGGTCGCCGAAATCAACATCACGCCGATGGTCGACGTGATGCTGGTGCTGCTGATCATCTTCATGGTGACCTCGCCGCTGATGATGTCGCAGCTGCCGGTGACCCTGCCGAAGGCGAGCTCCACGCCTTCCGAGAACCCGAAGGAACCGACGGTGGTGGAGATCGACGCCGGCGGCAATTACTACATCACCGCCGACCAGCTGCCGCGCTTCCAGGTGACGCCGGAGCAGCTGCAGCCGGAACTGCTGAAGCTGTCGGCGATCGACCCGGACCAGCTGGTGTTCGTGCAGGGCGACGCCAAGATCGACTACGGCCGGGTCGTCGACCTGATCGGCCTGGTCAGCGCCTCCGGCTTTTCCAAGGTCAGCCTGAAGTCCGCCAAGCTCAGTGGTGGCGGCGTCGAAGGCGGCATCGTGCCGGTGCCCTGAAGCACCCGCGCCCGCGCTACGTCGCGGGTTCCAGCCGCAGGATCTGGCCCTGCGGCGAATCGGTGGTGACATACAGCAGGCCGTCCGGTCCCTGGCGCACGCTGCGGATGCGCGCCTCCAGCTCGGTCAGCAGCGGCTGCTGCGCCACCACCGTGGCGCCATCGAGCGTGATGCGGTTCAGGTAGCCGAACTTCATCGAACCGACGAACAGGTTGCCGCGCCAGGCTGGGAACCGGTCGGCCGTGTAGAACGCCATGCCGCTCGGCGCGATCGACGGCGTCCAGTAGTGCAGCGGCTGCTCCATGCCGGCACGCTCGACGCCGATGCCGATCGGCTGGCCATCGTAGTTGATGCCCCAGGTGATCACCGGCCAGCCGTAGTTCCTGCCGGCCTCGTCGACATTGATCTCGTCGCCGCCCATCGCACCATGCTCGTGCGTCCACAGCTGGCCGGTCTGCGGGTGGATCGCCGCGCCCTGCATGTTGCGATGGCCGTAGGACCAGATTTCCGGCCGCGCGCCCGCCGTGTTCACGAACGGGTTGTCGGCCGGAATCGAGCCGTCCGGGTTGATGCGCACGGTCTTGCCGAAATCGTTGTCGAGCATCTGCGCCTGATCCTTGTGCAGGTAGCGGTCGCCCTGGGTGATGAACAGCGTACCGTCCGGCGCGAACGCCAGCCGCGAACCGAAATGCAGGCCGCCGTCGGCCTTCGGCAGCTGCCGGTAGATCACCTCGACCGCCTCCAGCCGGTCGCCGGCCAAGGTGCCGCGCGCCACGGCCGTGCCGGCCTGACCGTCCGCACCGGCTTCGGCGTACGAGAGATACACGCGGTGATTGCGCGCGAACGCCGGATCAAGCACGACGTCGAGCAGACCGCCCTGACGCTCCGCAAACACCTTCGGCACGCCGTGCACCGGAGGCGACAGGCGGCCATCGGCGCTGACGATTCGCAGCCGGCCGGGCCGCTCGGTGACCAGCATTCGCCCATCGGGCAGGAAGGCCAGGCTCCAGGGAAACTCCAGGCCCTCGGCAACCCGTTTGAGGCGGTACGGCAGTGGCTCGTCCGCAGCCTGCGCCGCCGGCGGCAGGCCGGTGACCAGCAGCGCGACAACGGCCATCGACAGCAGAGCTTGATTCATGGCGGCACTCGTGGCGGATGCGATATCCGGATGATGCCCGCCGGCGGCACTGCGTGGACCACCGTGCGGGCCGCAGAGGGAAAGGCCTCTGCTAACCTGTCGACGGACGCCGTTTCGCGTCCCCCACCCGCAACGACCGCATGAAATTCTGCTCAAACTGCGGCCACGCCGTGGATCACCGGATCCCGCCTGGCGACCATCTGCCGCGTGCCGTCTGCCCGGCCTGCGACACGATCCACTACCAGAACCCGAAGGTGATCGCCGGCTGCGTGCCGGTCTGGGACGGCAAGGTGCTGATGTGCCGGCGCAACATCGAACCGCGTCTCGGCCTGTGGACCTTCCCGGCCGGCTTCCTCGAGATGAGCGAGACCAGCGCCCAGGGCGCGGCCCGCGAAACGCTGGAGGAGTCGCAGGCCGAAGTCGACATCGGCGGCCTGCTGGCGGTGATCAACGTGCCGTACGTGTCGCAGATCTACATGATCTACCGGGGCCAGATGCGCAGCCCGCACCATGCGGTGACCTCGGAAAGCTCGGAAACCCGGCTGATGCGCGAGGACGAGATTCCCTGGGATGACATCGCTTTCCCGACCATCTGGCACAGCCTGCGGTTCTTCTTCGAGGACCGCGCCAAGGGCATCGAAACCATCCACACGCTGGACCTGCTGACCCGCTACGGCCGCCGGCCGGAAGTCACCACTACGCCAGCCGATTGAAAAGCGCTGCCGCGATCGCGCTCAGCCGGCGTTCAGGCGGGCAACGTTACGGTGGCGGCCCTGGAACCACGCTGCCGGTCTCGCCCGCAACGCCGCTTCCATCCCCCGATCCCAGAACACGGAGACACCCATGAACCGGAACTTCTTTGCCCCGCTCGCCGCCGCCGTGCTGGCGTTGACCGCCACTGCCGCCGCTGCCGACACCGCCACCGAGCGGCAGGCCAAGCGCCAGGAAAACCGGGCCGAGCGCCAGGAAGAACGTCAGGAAAACCGGGCTGACCGGCAGGAACTGCGCCAGGGCAACCGCGCCGAACGTCAGGAAGACCGTCAGGGCAACCGGGCTGATCGGCAGGAGCAGCGCCAAGACAACCGCGACGAGCGCCAGGAAGAACGTCAGGGCAACCGCGCCGAACGCCAGGAACGACGCCAGAAGAACCGCGCCGACCGCAAGGAATGATGGCCTGAGCCGGGGCCTGGCGCCGCGCGGCGCCGGCCACCCGTCTCGCCATAGGACAAGGACCGCCGCCCGGCGGTCCTTTTTCTTTTGCGGCGAAGCAGCGCTCAGCGCGCGTGCCGGAACACGGCGAGGCCGAGGCCGGCGAGCACGAACAGCGCACCGAACACGCGGTTGGTGGCGCGCGCCACTGCCGGGTTCTGCAGCCAGCGCAGCGCCTGCACGCCGAGCGCGGTGTAGCCGCTCATGCAGCAGACATCGACGACCAGCATCGTGATCCAGACGATCGCGAACTGGAGCAGCTGCGGCGCCTGCGGATCGATGAACTGCGGCAGGACTGACGCCGTGAACAGGATGCCCTTCGGGTTCGTCGAATTGACGATCAGGCCGCGCAGGAACAGCGCCCACGCGATCTGGGCATTCGCCACCTGCGGCGGCACGCCTTCGATCACCGCCGCCGGGGCCCGGATCGGCGCCCGCGCCGAGCGCCACTGCTGCACGCCGAGCCAAACCAGATAGCCGGCACCGAACCACTTGATCGCAGTGAAGGCGCGTGGCGACGCCGCCAGCGCCGCCCCCAGCCCGACGCCGACCACGATCAGCGTCACCGTGGCCCCGGCCTGCAGGCCGGCGATGTTCCACAGCGCCGTGCGGAAGCCGTGCTGCAGCCCGGCGGTCACGCAGGACAGCACGCCCGGGCCGGGCGACAGGCAGATCAGCCAGGCGGCGACCATGAAGGCCAGCCAAGTGTCGAGGGTCATGCGATTTCGAAAGACGCGTTCAGGGCGGCATTGTCGCCGGGCGCTACCGGCGACTGCACATCCCGTGCCTCGCCGCTATCCTTCCCCGGCTTTTTCGCCCATCGAGCCACCATGCAACTGCACAACACGCTGTCCGGCCGCAAGGAAGCCTTCGTTCCGCTGAACCCCGAGCGGGTGACGATGTATGTCTGCGGGCCGACCGTCTATTCCTTCGCCCATATCGGCAACGCCCGGCCGGCGGTGGTGTTCGATGTGCTGGCAAGGGTGCTGCGGCGGCGCTATCCACGCGTCGACTACACCCGCAACATCACCGACATCGACGACAAGATCAACGCGGCGGCCGCCAAGGAAGGGGTGGAGATCGGCGTCATCACGCGCCGCTACACCGACATCTATCACGAGGATCTCGACGCGCTCGGCGTGCTGCGGCCGACCTACGAGCCGAAGGTCACCGAGCATCTGGCGCACATCATCTCGATGGTCGAGCGGCTGATCGCCAACGGCTCGGCCTATGCCGCGCAGGGCCATGTGCTGTTCAACGTGACGAGCTATGCCGGCTACGGCGAACTGTCGAAGCGCGATCGCCGCGAACTGATCGCCGGCGCCCGCGTCGAGGTCGCCCCGTACAAGCAGGATGCCGGCGATTTCGTGCTCTGGAAGCCGTCCACCGACGAGCAGCCGGGCTGGCCGTCACCGTGGGGCCGTGGCCGGCCGGGCTGGCACATCGAGTGCTCGGCGATGGCCGAAGCGCTGCTCGGCGAGACCATCGACATCCACGGCGGCGGCCACGACCTGATCTTTCCGCACCACGAGAACGAGCGCGCCCAGTCGACCGCCGCGCATGACGGCAAGGTGTTCGCGCGCTACTGGCTGCACAACGGCTTCCTGACCATGGACGCCGAAAAGATGTCGAAGTCGCTCGGCAACGTGAAGCTGATCCGCGAAATCCTGAAAGCGGCGCCCGGTGAAGCGGTGCGCCTCGCGCTGCTGACCGGCCACTACCGCCAGCCGCTGGACTGGAACGACGAAGCGCTGGCCGATGCCCGCCGCAAGCTCGACCGCCTATACGGCGCGCTGCGCGATGCCGGCGACGTCGCGCCCAGCGATGCCACGGCGCCGGCGTCGTTCATCGCCGCACTCGAGGACGACCTGAACACGCCCGCCGCACTGGCCGAACTGTTCGAGCTGGCGCGCCAGCTCAACAAGGCCACCGATGCCGACGAAAAGGCAACGCTGGTCGCCCGGCTCCGCGATGCCGGCAACGTGCTCGGCCTGCTGCAGAAAACGCCTGTGGACTGGTTCAGCCAGCCGGCCAGCGACGCAACCGATGGCCCGGACGACGCCGAGATCGAGGCCGCCCTGGCGGCCCGCAGTGCCGCCAAGGCGGCGAAGAACTATGCCGAGGCCGATCGCATCCGCGACGGCCTGAAGGCACGCGGCGTGTTGATCGAGGACAGCAAGGACGGCCAGCGCTGGCGCCGGCTCTGAATCGGCCGACTGGCGACGAGGCCCTTCAGATCCGGATCGTTCAGGCCTCGAGCCAGTAGCTGCGCGGCCGCTTGCCGATCTCGAAGCGGGCGCGACGAGGGCCGCGCGAGCTGACCTGCTGCCACTCGATCGCGGTCACGTGCAGCGCGATCGCCGCGAAATCGGCCCGCCGTCCGGCTTCCGCCAATCCGTCGACGTCGTCGAGATCGACGTCCGGCGCGGCAGTCGGTGCGATGGCTGCCAGCGCCCGCCGCTGCTGGGCCCGGTGTTCATCCTGCAGGCGCGTCCATTCGCGATCGGCCAGCGCGTCGTCGACATGCACTGTCGCCTGCGCCTCGATGCGCAGCTGCACGCGGCGGCCGGCATCGAAGATGTGGAGCGAACAGGCCGGCTGGACCTTCAGCTCCTGCACCTTGCCGCTGCGCCGATCGGCATGCACGGACACCGTCGCGTTGCTGCGCGACACGCCCCGCAGCACCACGGTCCGCACGGCGGGCACGCCGCGCCGCACGGTGGCCAGGGTCGGCGTGTGGGCAGCGGCGAATCGCACCCGGACGCCCTGGGCCAAGATGTCCCAGACATCGTCGAGCAGGTAGTCGAGAAACGCGGCCTCTTCGTCGAAGCGCGACCGCGACAGGGCTTCTCCGACACCCGGCGATGACGACGGCATGGCTTGCAACATGGCGGCACTCCTGTGCGTGGGGTGGCGGGGCTGCGGCTGCGTCACGGCGACGATCCGGCCAGCGGGCAGCGCCACGGCGGCATGTCTCCCGGCGTCGGCGACGACCTGCACGCACCTTCGCAGACTTGCCGAGACAAATCAATCTTTGTTTATCTTTTTACTACTCTAAACATTGACAATACCATCTGATCGACTCAGGATTGCGACGTTGCTCCCCAGCAGCCGACGTACCTTTCAAGCCGGCCTCGCGCCGGCTTTTTTATGTCCGGATGGCCGGGCCGGCGATCACAGGGATCCGGCCGGAACGCTTTCAGCCCGCCGCCGGCAAGCCGGATGGCGGCAGCGGCGGCAGCGCCACGCCCTCGTGCGCCAGCACCTCGCCGAGCACCTGCTCCAGCACCGCCCGGCACTGCGCGGCGGCCGCGTACAGCCGTGAGTGGACCAGCACGTCGTCCTGGTTGCGGCTTTCGCAGCCGAGGCTGTACTGCTCGAAGGCATCCAGTCGGCCGAGCAGTTCGGCGAGGTGGTTCGGGCATTCGCACTGCACCTGCGACGGCATGTCGCGCAGGCTGCGCAGAAAGGCGCGGTCATAGCGGCGGGCGGGCGCCGGTGCGCGCAGCAGGCGTTCGAGCAGCGAGGGGCCATCGTCCGCTGCACCGGCGGCGAGCCGGCAGACCTGCAGCAGGTGCTGGGCATCGCCCGGCGCGCTGAGCGCGATCACGCCTTCCTGATCCAGCTGCGCCAGCGTCCGCCGCGTCGCATAGCTGTACAGCAGCACCGTGAACTGCGGCTGCACCGCCGCGCGCACGCGGCGCAGCGCCTGCACGGCGGCGGTCGTCAGGGTCGGCAGCTCGACCAGCAGGCCATCGGCATCCGGCAGGGGATCCGGCAGGCTGTCGAGATCGTCGAACACCGCCTCGATGCTCAGCTGTTCGCGATCGGCCACCGCCGCCAGCCGCGCAGCCAGCAGTTCGCCGATGACGATCATCCGCTGGCGGCCGGCCGGCCGCGCCACGGCCCGCTGCGGCAGCGCCTGCACACGCTCGCGCAGCTGGGCATCGCCAAGCTGGGCGACGGTGCCGATCTGGAAACCGGCGTCGACCGCTGCCTTCAGCAGCAGAAGGCGGTCGACGTCGGCGCGCGAGTACAGCCGGCTGTTGCCGCTGCTGCGCGCCGGCTGCACCGCCTGATAGCGGAATTCCCAGATGCGGATGGTCGGCACCGGAATGCCGGTCAGCGTCGATACCGCCGCGATGCGGTACTGGCCGCTGTCGGCTGCTGCCGGCGAAACGGGCGCCGGGCCGGGCGCGGGGGTTGGCGTCGGGTGGTCGGACATGGGCGACGTCATCCTTATTGAATAGGTTTTGAATAATCAAGACTAGCGCCTCCGTCTCCAAAGCGCCACGCGGCGGCGCGAAATTTGCTCGTGCCTGCCCAGGCAAGACAGACAGGAGCGGAGAAGGTGCGTGTAGTGCTGGTCGACGAGGATGCCGGCCGTCTGGCCTTGCTGGACGATGCGCTGCGGACCGCTGGCCACCAGGTCGTCGGCCGGCTCGATCCGGCGGCCGACCTGACCGCTGCGGTCGACCGGCTGCAGCCGGACATCGTGCTGATCGATGTCGACAATCCGTCCCGCGACACGCTGGAGTCGCTCGGCCAGATCAGCCGCGAGCGGCCCCGGCCGATCGTGCTGTTCGCCAAGGCCAGCGATCCCGACACCATCCGCCGCGCGGTCGCCGCCGGCGTGTCGGCCTACGTGGTCGACGGCATGAGTCCGGCGCGGCTGGCGCCGGTGATCGAAGTGGCGATCGCCCGCTTCCGCGACTACCAGGCGCTGCGCGAGGAACTCAACAGCACCCGCCTCAAGCTGGCCGACCGCCGCGACATCGAGCGCGCCAAGGGCCTGCTGATGAAGCGCAAGGGCCTGGACGAGGACGCCGCCTTCGCCGCGCTCCGCAACCTGGCGATGGACCGCAATCTCCGGCTCGGCGACGTCGCCCGGTCGCTGATCGCCGCCGCCGAGCTGCTGTGAGCCGGCCGCGCCTGAGTCTCGGCCTGCTGCCGCTGGCCGATGCCGCGCCGCTGTACGTGGCGCGCGAGTGCGGCTTCTTCGCCGGCCAGGGGCTCGACGTGCGGCTGTCGGTCGAAACCGCCTGGGCCAGCCTGCGCGACAAGCTGGCGGCCGGCCTGCTCGACGCCGCCCAGCTGCTGGCGCCGATGCCGCTGGCCGCGCATCTCGGCGCCGACGGCCTCGGCGTGCCGATCGACACCGCGCTGACCCTGTCGCGCAACGGCAATGCGCTGACCGTGTCGACCGCGCTGTTCGAGCAGCTCGATCAGCCGCCGCCACTGCCGGCGGCGGCCGGCGCGGCGTTGAAGCGGCTGCTGGCGGCCGACCGCGCCGCCGGCCGGCCGAAGCGGGTGTTCGCCCACGTGTTCCCGTTTTCCAGCCACCACTACCTGCTGCGCGCCTGGCTGCTCTCGGCCGGCATCGATCCGGACCGCGAGGTGACGCTGGCCGTCGTGCCGCCGCCGCGCATGCTGGATGCGCTGCGCGCCGGCGACATCGACGGCTACTGCGCCGGCGCGCCCTGGGGCAGCGCTGCGGAAGCGGCCGGCGCCGGTCGGCGTCTGCTGGCCACCCACCTGATCCGGCCCGGCTGCGCCGAGAAAGTGCTGGCGGTGACGCGCCACTGGGCCGCCGGCCACCGCGAGCAGCATCTGGCCCTGGTCGCCGCGCTGATCGAAGCCGGGCGCTGGCTGGAACAGCCCGGCCACCGGCTCGACGCCAGCCAGATGCTCGTCGACGCCCGGCTGATCGACGCGCCGGCGCACTGCGTGCGTGAAGCGCTGCGCGACGACGCCAGCGATCCGCTGGCCGCACAGATCGTGTTCGGCGCCAGCGCCGGTGCGTCGCCGCATCACGACGACGCCCGCTGGTTCCTGGCGCAGATGCAGCGCTGCGGCCAGGTGCCGGCGGCGATCGCGGTCGAGGACACCGTGGTGTCCAGCTATCGCCTCGGCCTGCACCGCGCCGCCGCCCTGCGGGCCACCTCGGTGCGCCACCCGGTGCTGCAGTAGCGCGCTGCGGCGGCCCGCGGCCGGCTCAGTCGACCAGGCTCAGCGTGATCGACCGCTTCCACGACAGTTCGCGGGCCAGCGTGCGGGTGGCGCTGGCGCTGCCATCGGCATGCAGCGCCAGCACCCGGTTCAGCCCCAGCTGCCGGGCCAGCGCCGGCCAGCGCTGACGGCCGGCGACGAACAGCGCAGCGCCGGCGGCATCGGCCAGCGCGCCGTCGGCGTGCACCACGGTCAGTGCCCGCAGGCCCTGCGCCGGCCAGCCGCTGGCCGGATCGAGCAGATGCGAATAGCGGCAGCCTTCGAATTCGAAGCCGCGCTGGTCGTCGCCATGGGTGACCACCGAGGCCTCGCCAGGCTGCAGGCTGGCCAGCACGTAGGCCTGCTCGCCCTGCTCGAACGGATCGCGCAGGCCGGTGCGCCACGGCCGGTTGTCGCGCGTGCCGCGGGTGGCGACGTGGCCACCGGCATCGATGGAGACATCGCCGAAGCCGGCGGCGCGCAGGCTGTCGATCGCGCGGTCGACGATGTAGCCCTTGCCGAGCGCGCCGAAGTCCCAGCCGGTCTGCGGCGCCGGGCCGTAGTGCAGGCCGCCGTCGTAATCCGGAGCCGCGGCCAGCGCTGCCCGCAGCGCGGCGATCTCGCCGGCATCGGGCGGCGCACTGCGCAGCCGCGCCGGATCGTCGAAGCCCCAGAGCCGCACCAGTGCCGCGACCCGGGGCTCGAACAGACCGCCGCTGCTGCGGTGGATCTCCCAGGCCTTGGCGAACAGGCCGTGCAGCGACGGCGGGATGCTCACCACCTGGCCCGCCGCCTGCTGCCGGTTGAGCTGCGCCAGCGCACCCCCGCCCCAGGCCCAGGCCTCGCGGCCGAAGTCGATCAGCAGGTGGCGCGCCGTGTTCATCGCCTGCTCCACCGCCGCTTTCGAACGGCGGTCGGCGGCCACCGTCATCAGCACCTCGGTGCCCATCGCGAGGAAGCGCTGCCGGTAGGTCGTCTGGCGGGCCAGGAAGTGGCTGACGGCGTGCACGCGCGTGGGGAGTCGGGCCGGGTACGGCGCGGCTTGACCTTGGATGGTGGCCATCAGCCGTGCGCCGCGCGCTTGCGGCTCTGCTTGATGCGCCACCAAGACCACACGCCGCTGATCGACAGCAGCAGCGCCAGCAGGCCGACCAGCGTGATGATCCAGGCCCCGATCGGGCCGAACAGCCGGCCGCTGTGCAGATCGATCAGCACCTGCTCGACCAGCACCGACGGCCTGGCGAACTGCTCGATCGCCTTGCGCTGTTCGCTCGGCAGCGGCTTCGGCTGCGACCAGCTGACCGACTGCGGCAGCACCGGCGTCCAGCTGATGCCGCCATCGCGGCTTTCGTAGGCATCGAAATCCTGCACGGCGATGCCGCCGTCGGTGGTCCGCCCGATCCGCCGCAGCGACGACACCGGCAGGATCGGCGCGCGCAGCTCGTCGACCCGGGCCCCGTCCGGGCTGGTGATCACCAGGCTGTCGGCGGTGCCGATCACCAGCTGTGTGCCGGTCGGGCCGTGGAGCGTCACCAGGCCGATCGGCGGCGCGATGCGCGGCTCGACCTCGCGGGCGTCGAGCAGCGTGTTTTCCTTGGTCGCCGCCATCCAGTGGCCAGCCGCCTCGAAGCCCATGCGCGGCGGTTCGGCATTGAGCCCGTACCAGGCGGTGAGCCAGTTCCAGTTCAGCCGCATGGCATCGAAGCCGAGCTGGTCGCTGCGGCTCAGGATGGTGCCGCTGGCGCCGAGCCACAGCACGAACACCGCCGCCGTCAGCCCGATGCGCTGATGCCACTTGCGCAGCAGCGCCGTCAGCGGCTGGCGTGTCTTGGCCTTCGCCGGAGCGCTGGGCGCCGCGCGGGCGACGGTCACCGGGATGGCCACCGCCGCCGCTTCCGAAGCGACCGGCGTCTTGTTGTCGACCGTCGATTGAGCGGACATGGTCAGGCCTTCGCGAGTGTGTCGAGCACCAGCGCCGTGGCGGCCATGCGCTGCATCATCTTCACCGACAGCGTGGCGCCGGAGATGTTGTCGACGTTCTGGTCGAGCGTCGCACCGGCCAGCTTGCGGCCGCTGAGCTTCTTCAGCCACGAACCCTCGGCGACCTGCTCGCCGCGCGACTCGCGATAGATCAGCACCCGGGCGAAATCGATGCTGTGATCCTTGACCACGAAGCCCGAGGTGGTGATCTGGTAGCCCTGCTTGCCGATGTCATCGAGGATCCAGGCGCTGCGGCCGTTGGCCTTCCAGTAGCGCAGCTGCGACTGCGGATAGGCGCGGCCGAACACGGTGCCGATCTGCGCCTGCATCGCGGCATCGAGCACCAGCACGCTGGGTGCCGGCGGCGCGCCGAAGGCCTCGGCCAGAAAAGCCGCCGGGGTCTGGAACGTGGTCCACAGATCGTCGCCGGCGACGGCGAGCTTCGGCAGCAGCAGCGCACCGAACAGGCCGGCCGCCGATCGGAGCAGGGAGCGCCGTCCGGTGGGCGGCATCGTGCAATCGTGGTCGTGTGGAATGGGCATCGTCATCGGTCTCGGTGCGGTAGGCGGAATGCAGGGCGAAGCGCGGCGGTGGCGTGTCCGCCACCGGTGCAGTGCGTTCATGCGCCGGAACTCGTCTTCGAGCCGTGATGAACAGGCAGGATGCCGACAGCCGTCGAGCGGCGACGGGTCGGCATCGTTCAGGCAACCATCTTCGGACTGCGGGCGCTGCAGGGCCGTGGTCATTGATGGCGTCTCGGCAGCACGATCGCGCCGCGAAGACACCATGAATCACCCGGCAGGGAAGCCCGGCGGCGGCCACCGGGGGCCGCCGCCAGGTCCATCACATCTGATCGCGGAAACCGCAATCGCCGGTACTCAGCGCGTGACGATCGAACGCTTGAACGGCGCCAGCGCGGCGATCAGCTGGTTGCAGGTGTGATACGGCGTGCGCAGATCCTCGCAGGCCAGGTAGGCGTCTTCCACGACCGCGTTGAACTGCGTCAGGGTGATGCCCATCTCCTCGTGCGCCGCGCTCATGCTGGCGCCCTGATACTCCACACCCGGGGCGCCGAGCATCACCGCCACCAGCTGCTGGTTGAGCTTGATCTGGCGATCGATCTTGCCGTGCGCCGCGAAGATGTAGTTGATGCGGTTGTCGAGCATGATGTACTTGAACAACGACTCCACCCAACGGTCCATGCCGTACTTGCCGCCGAACTTCTCGT
Source organism: Gammaproteobacteria bacterium (assembly GCA_026398815.1). GTDB lineage: Bacteria > Pseudomonadota > Gammaproteobacteria > Nevskiales > Nevskiaceae > Nevskia. The sequence goes on along the minus strand of JAPLSA010000009.1, from coordinate 75,620 downwards.
AGGCGTCCGAGGAAATCGGCGGATAGGTTGCCTGCACTTTTCCTTCCGGGGTTTCGGAGCCGGCGAACGCCGACATCGACAGCAGCCCCATCGCACCGGCGGCCAACAGCTTGTTCAGTGATTTCATGTGCTTTCTCCTGCAATTATTGAAGACCAACGTGGAACTCGGTTCGGTTTCTTTTAGAAGCTCGCCTGCACCGAGAAGTAAGCACCCGTCTGCTTGGGGGTCAGCGTGATGTTGCCGAGGTTCGCGTAGGCCGCGACGAACGACAGGTTCTTGCTCGGGAAGTAGGCGAAGAAGACGTCGAACCAGTCGCTTTCGCGCTGCGTCAACGTGTCGTTGACGTTGTTGACGATGTTGCCGACCGGCCCGCTGACCCCGATGTTGTTCAGGGCGTTGGTGATGGTGCCGACCACCGAGGTGTCGAGCGTCCCGACCTTCACGCCGCGGCCATCGGTGTTCTTGCCGTGCGCCGCGTACTCGGCGCCGATGGCGACGTTCTTCGCCAGCAGGTAGGCAAACGACACTTCCGGACGGAACTCGCGCTTGTTCTTGTTCGGCCCGCCGAAGCCGGTCAGGCCGGTCTGGTTGGCCGCCGTGTAGCGCACCGTGACGTTCACCAGCAGGTCGAGCGGGAAGAAGATCTTGGTGATCGCCACATAGGCCTCGAAGTCCTTGGCCTTGTTGGCGAGCAGCGTGTTCATCAGCTCCTTGTTGTGGTTGATCTTGTAGAAACCACCAACCGCCACCTGCGGCAGCAGGTTGTCGGAGTCGTAGATCGATTCGCCGATCACGCGCAGCTTGGCGCCGAAGATGTCCATGCGGATCGCCGTGTTGAACGGATCGATGCCGGTATCGTTCGGGCCGCCGCCAGTCAGCGTGTTGGTCAGCAGGCCGACCGTGTTGAACGTGCTGCCGGTCGGCAGCAGGTCATACGCGTAGGACAGCTCGAGACGATCGTAGAAGCCGATCGCGGCGCCCAGCGAGTTCAGGCTGTAGTTCGGCAGATTCGCGTAGGTGTAGTGGATGCTGCCGTTGATGCCCTGGTTGGTTTCATAACCGGCAATCACGGCCCACGGCGTGATGCCGCCGCCCGCCGCGCCATCGGTGATGTTGACGCCACTGGTGGCCAGCACCTTGCCTGCATCGTAGATGCCCGCCTGTGCCGGGCTGGAAACTGCCGCGATGCTCGCGCCGAACGCGAGAACTGTGGCTGCCTTGATACCGAATCCCCTGATGTTGCCGTTCATGCTGACTCCTTGATTTTGGATGTGCCCACGGGTGCGCGGCGATTGTTCCGAACCGGAAAAAAGCCAAAAAAAATCCACGCGCAGGCTGCATTGCCTATGCGTGGACTTCGGTGTCCATGGATCCAGACAGCATTGGCTGGGTCCGTTATGTGTACTGCGTAACAAAAGCAACTTCAGTGTTCTAAACAGCAAACCTCATGCCAAAACAGTCCAATTGTTGATGTCAATCGATATGACGCCTGAAATATCGACGACTGGGACTGAATGCTCAGGGCTGCCGCACGTTGGCAAACTCCAGCGATGCGAATTCCACAGCTGGATGGCCGTGGCGCTGCAGCTGCAACCAGCCCAGCGGATCGGCGGCATCGAAGATGGAGCCATCCAGCATCGCATCGGAGCCGAGCATGATCGATCCACCGTCGGTCGACGGGGTCGATGAACCAATAGGGCGCGCGCCTTCGGATTTGTACTCGGCGCGCGGGCACGGCTCGCCAACCAGGGCAGCCGCTTCGCGATAGGTTTCGCAGCGATAGACGTCGCTGGCGACATCGGCGAAGTTCGGCGCCATCCAGCACTGCTTCCAGCGCAGCATCTGGAGAATGAACCACACCGCGTGCGACCGCCATGGATAGGTTGCCGCACCACGATGAAACACGATGCCGCCGGTGCGCATGCGCAGCGAGGCGACGATGCTGGCGGCCGGCGCGTTGACCACGCTGTCGCGCACCATCAGCGCCGCAGCCTCCAGCCGGTTCTCCGGCTGGTCGAGCCAGCGCGCCGCTTCGATCATCGCCGCGACCATGGCCCGATGCGTGTTCGGATGCTCGTGCGCCCATTCGCGGGTCACGCCGAGCACCTTTTCGGGGCTGTTGTTCCAGATTTCGTGCTTGCTGGCGACCGCCACGCCGACACCGCGCTGCAGCGCCACTTCATTCCATGGCTCGCCGACGCAGTAGCCGTCGATCCGCCCGGACTCCAGTTCGCTGACCATCTGCGACGGCGGCACCACGCACAGCTGCACATCGTTGTCCGGATCGATATCGGCGCTGGCGAGCCACATGCGCAGCTCGTAGTGATGCGCCGAAAACGGGAAGACGTGCGCGAAGACTGGGCGCCGTTCACCACTGGCGCGCTGCTCCTCGATCACCCGGGCCAGCGCGATCGCGGCGGCGCCGGCATCGGCCACATCCGGCAGATGACGGCTCATCCGCGCATGCAGCTGCTTGGATACGGTGATCGAGTTGCCATTCAGGCTCATCACCATCGCCGTGACCATCGGCACCGCGAAGCCGTCCAGGCCCAGCGTGGCGGCGATCGGCATCGGCGCCAGCATCTGGCCGCCATCGAGCACGCCGGCGGCGACCTTGTCGCGCAACGCCGCCCAGGCGCGCTCGACGCTCAACTCCACTTCCAGGCCATGCTTCGCGAAGAAGCCGTACGAGCGGGCCACCAGCAGCGGCGCGGCATCCACCAGCGGCAGCATGCCGAGGCGGATCCTGCATTTCTCCAGTCCATTGATCATCGTGGCGGCCTCCGTTCGCGCCTACAGCACATCCGACGCGGCCAGCAGCAGGCGCGCGTAGTCGCCGATGCGCTGCTTCCGGTCCATCGCCATCTTGCGGAGCATGCCGTAGGCCTCCTCCTCGTCGATCTTGCGGCGCTTCATCAGCAGGCCCTTGGCCTTCTCGATGTCGCGCTGGTCGGCCAGCCGGGCATTGGCGGCGAGCAGTTCGCGGCTCAACGCCTGATGCACTTCGAAGCGGGCGATGGCGACATCGAGCAGCGCGCTCAGGCGCGTCGGATGCAGGCCATCGACGACATAGGCACTGACGCCGGCATGAACCGCGCGGTGCGCGGTCTCGGCATCGCTGCGCGCAGCAAACAGCACGATCGGCCGTGGCCGTTCGCGATTGATCTGGCCGAGCGACTCCAGCGTGTCGCGGCTCGGGGCATCGACATCGATGAAGATCACATCCGGCTGGTGCAGGGTCACGCCGGCCAGCAGATCGGCCTGGGCATCCAGCCGAACGACGATGACATGTCCTTCCGCCACCAGCGCCTGCTCCATCATGGCCAAGCGCGTCTGGTCGTCATCGACCAGCATCACTCGCAAACCTCGATTGGCGTGTTTCATCGCAGCTTTCGTGTCAGCACCAGAGCGATTCCGGATCGGCATGGCAGCCGGCCGCAGAGCCACCGCCGATTCGACCGTAGGGTCCTTCTCCACAGGCATCCTGGACATTGCAAGATTGACTCCAGAAGCGGCGCCGGCCGCCGGTTCGCCGGCGGCCGGCGCGTGAATCACGGCACCACCACCACCGAGCCGAACATCGTCGGGTGGATGCCGCACTTGTACTCGTAGGTGCCAGCCGTGGCGTAGCTGCGGCTGTAGGTTTCGGCCGCCTTGACCTTGATGTCGCTGCCGTCGAAGGTCACCGTGTGGGTGACGCGATCGTTGTTGGTCCAGGTCACCGTGCCGCCGGCCTTCACCGTCACGACCTTCGGCGAGTACTCGTAGTCGACGATCGACACCGCCGCCGTGCTGCTGGCGGCCGCTGCCGGTGCGGCGGCAGGCGCGGCGACCGGAGCCGGCTCGGCGGGAGCCGATTCCATATGGCCGGTTTCCGGCGGCAGGCGATCTTCGACCGGCGGCGTCACCACCTCATCGGGCTTGCCGGCCTGTTCGCTGACCACCCCGCCGGCGGCCGGATCGGCATCGGTCACCGTCAGTTCGACACGGCGGTTCAGCGCCCGACCCTCATCGGTGTCGTTGCTGGCGATCGCGACGATCTTGCCGTAGCCGTTCGAGGTCATCCGCTCCGGCGCGACCCCATGTTCGGCGAGATAGGCCTTCACCGAGGCCGCGCGGCGATCCGAGAGCTTCTTGTTGTAGGCGACCGAGCCCTTGGCATCGGTATGGCCGCCGATCTCCACCTTGATGTCCGGCCGGCGCGCGAGTGCCGCGGCGACCTGATCGAGGATCACCTTGGCATTGACCGTCAGCACCGCCTGGTCGAACTCGAAGTTGACGCCGCGCAGCACGATGTTGTCGCCCTTCTTGCAGCCATCGAGTGACACCTGCGTGCCGGCGTCAGCACCGGTGCAGGGCGGCGGCGGCGGTGGTGGGGCCGGCGGCGGCGGTGGCGGAAGCGCGGCTTCCTCCTGCGGCGGCGGAGGCGGCGGCGGCACGTAGACCGGCTTCGGCGGATTGCTGCCGAACGGAATGCGCAGGCCGACGTTGATCATCGGTTCGTGGTGCTCGAACTGCTCGTTGCGCACCAGACCCTCGGCGCGCAGCCCGAAGCCGCCGAACATCAGTTCGTAGCCGGCGCCGTAGTGGTACAGCGTCTTTTCGCTGCCCTGGACATCGCCGTGGATGTAGAGGCCGCTGCCGCCCGGCGCGCGGAACAGGAACACGTTGACGCCGAAGCCGCCGGCACCGAGCTTGGAATCGCTAGTGCCGTTCTTGCCCGGGAAGTTGATGAAGCTGCCGCGCAGTTCGAAGTCGATCAGCGCGCCGAGATGCGCACCCAGCGCCAGCGTGCCGCCGATGCCGTTCTTGGTGCCGCGGCCGTCATCGGACAACACATACGAGCCCATCGGGGCGATGTAGAACGGCGGGATGTCGTCGGCGCGGACCACGGCGCTCGCCAGCGGGCTCAGCAGCGAAGTCGCGATCACGGCCGGGATCAGGCGACGCTTCAAGGGTTTCATAGGGCTCCGGAGTGCTTGATCTGAAAAAAGGCAAAAAAAAATCCACGCGCGGAGAGCCAGCTCACTCTCCAGGCGTGGACTTCGTAGTCCGATGATCAGGCGTCGTTGGCCGATCGAAACTGTCAGCTACCGCAAACAGCTGTTTCGATCTAAGCAACGGACGTGCCAGATACCCGGATCACCCCACGGCGTGCGCGGCGGCGATCGTCGGCCGGCTCACGACGGCAGGTAGTCGATCGGGTAGCGCGGCACCGTGTAGCTCGGAACATCGCGGGCACCGAAGTTCATCTGGCGGATCAGGCGCAGCAGCCGCGCTTCCAGCGCCGGATCGGAAAAAGCGCTGGAAACAAGCTCGCAGCGCGTTACCGAGCCGTCCGGCGCCACCGTCAGGCTGACCACCAGCCGGCCGGCGCGCAGGCCTGTCGACTCCCGCGCGGCGCGGCTGAACACAGCATTGAAGGCGTGCTTGCTGCGATCGAAGCCAAGCTGGATGTCTTCCAGGCTGCGGCCGGCGACGCCGCCAGGACCGCTGCCTGACGGCGCAGCGCTGCCGAGGCCGCCGTCAGCCTGCACGCGGCCGGTGCGCCGCGCACCAAGATCGCCAGCCGCGCCGGCCCGGCTGACATCGCCCCGGCCCTGCTCGGCCATGCCGCCGCTGCGGGCCGCTGCACTGCGGGCCAGCGCATCGCCGCTGTCCGTCATGCGCGCCGGCAGGCGATCACCAGTGACCGCCTGCGGCCGATCGACCGAAGCCGCGTGCTGCGCGCCGAGCGCAGCCAGCTGATCGCGCAATTGCAGCAGGCCGCTGGCCTGCGCCTGCTGGCGGGCCTGCTCGGCAGCTGCTGGCGGCGGCGGTGCTGGCGACGGCGCAGGCGCGGTGACCGCCGGACGTGCCGGCTTCGCTGCGGGAACGGGTGCCGGTGCCGGCACGGCCAACGGCCGGGCCGGCGGTGGCAGCAGCGCCACCCGCGTCGGCGTCGGTGGTGGTGGCGGCAACGGCGCCGGCAGGCGCGGCAGTTCCAGCTGCAGCAGCGGCACGGCGATCCCGAACGCCAGCATCGGCAGGCCGGCCCGCGCCAGCACGCGGCGGAAGCGACGATCGGCAGCCACCGCCAGGCCGTGGCGATCGGTATCGCACCAGGCCATCGGCAGGCCGGCGTCTGCGCGCATCAGGCGCCGCCCGCCGGCACCGGCACAGCCGGCTTCTCGACCACGGCCAGCGAGACATGGCCGTAGCGCGCGCCGGCACAGGCCGTCATCACGGTGTTCAGCACCCGGAACGGCAGGCGCTTGTCGGCGACGATGTTGATGTCGGCCTCGGTATCCGCCGCTGCCGCCGACGCCTGCAGCGCCGCGCGCAGCCGGCGGAGGGTCTCGGCATCCTCGAGCTGGCCGATCAGGCGGCCGTCAAGGCGGATCTCCTGCTCGCTGATGCTGATCGCCACGCTCGGCTTCGGCACGGCGCGGGCCTGCGAATCGGGCAGCTTCAGCGTCGGCGGCACCGGCACGGTCTCGGCGTTCAGCGCGTTGACCAGCAGGTAGAACACCAGAATCGCGAACACGTCGATCAGCGACACGATGTTCAACACCACGGCACCGCCGCTGCGCAGGCCGCGCAGGTCCCGGCGCAGTCGGCGTCCGGAACTCATCGACGCGCCCCGGCCGCCGCTTCGCCGATCGCAAGCTTCGGGAAGAGTTCGTCCGGATAGCCGGCGGCCCGCGCCTGCGGGCTGACCGCACGCAATGCGTCGATCACCGCCACCACGCGGTCATAGGCGATGTCCGGCGCCACCCGCAGGTCGAGGCCGTCCTGCGCGGGCGCCCGCTGCTTGGCGGCCAGCAGCAGCGCCGACAGCCGCACGCCGTCGTCCGGCCGCAGCCGCTGCACGCGGCCGTCGCCGATGTCGACCCGCAGGCCGTCGGCCAGCAGTTGCAGGCTCGGCCGCGCCAGGGGCCGGACCTCGCGGGCCAGCGTCGTGGCCGGCAGGTCCAGCGCCAGCGCCTTGAGGCGCGCCGCGCTGATCGAGGAGGTCACCAGCAGGAAGAACATCAGCACCGCGAAGACATCGATCATCGACACGATGTTCAGCTCGTCGTCGCGCCGCAGCCGCAGCTGGCGGCGCACACGGCGGGCACGCCGGCCGCCGCGCCGCGCCTCGTCGTCGGCCTGCGGATCGGCCGCGCGGCCGATGTCGGCGATGGCGGCCAGCCCGGTCATCGGCACGGGCAATGCCACAGTTCAGGCCGCCGCCGTCGGTGCCGGCGGCCGGCCGCTGATGGCGCTGACAAAGCGCGAGCACACCGATTCCAGGCTGTCGATCAGCCGCGTCGTGCGGCTCTGCATATGGGCGTGCAGGAACAGCGCCGGAATCGCCACCATCAGGCCGAAGGCCGTGCAGTTCATCGCTTCCGAGACGCCGGACGACAGCAGGTCGGCCTTCTGCGCCGGGTCGGCCGCGCCCAGCGCCGCGAACGCGCCGATCAGGCCGAGCACGGTGCCGAGCAGGCCCAGCAGGGTCGACATGTTGGACAGCGTGGCCAGGTAGTGGGTGCGGCTTTCGAAGGCCGGCAGCACATCCATCAGCCCCTGCTCGGTGGCGATTTCCAGTTCGCTGCGGCGGCTGTCGACGCGGGCGCGGTCGATCGCGCCTTCCAGCACCCGGGCGATCGCCGCCGGCGAGGCGGCCAGCAGCGCGTCGATCGCCGGCAGGTCGCCACGCGCCATCAGCGGCGCCAGCGCCTTCAGCAGCGCGCGGTGCTCGCGCTCGGCGGTCAGCAGGAACAGCAGCCGCTCGGCGCTGACCGCGACGACCGCCAGCAGCACCAGCGCGATCGGATACATGAACACGCCGCCCTGCTGGAAGAAGTGGACGATCACGGTCAGGACGTTCATGGGCGCAAGTACCTCGTGGTTCAGTTGCCGAAGGAATGGCGGCGCGCGCGCCGGTAGCTGTCGATGCTGTCGAGCGCATCGAGTCGCGCACGGTCGGCAGCGGCATCGGCCGGTGCTGGCGCGATCGTGAAGTTCGACGGATTGCGGCCCGGCGGCAGCGGCTCTTCGTCCTTCCACGGCGTCAGGTACAGGCCGATCGCGGCCTCGTTGTCGCCGACGATGGTGGCGCCGGCCTTGACCGGCTCGGCGCGGCTGGACACAGCGGCCGCGGGCGCGTCGGCGGCCGCCAGGCCGGCGACCAGCAGCAGCGCCAGCAGCGGCATCGCGCGCGCGCTCATCGTGCGGCTCCGTCGCCGGCGGCGCTGGCCAGCTGCGCCGGGCGACCTTCCAGCTCCCGCACCCAGGCGGTGACGATCAGGTCCTCGCGGCCGATCAGCTCCTGATAGCGGCGGTAGTACTGCAGCGCCTCGGCCGGGCGATGCATCGACACGTCGTAGAGGATCGCCAGGTTCAGCGCCGCTGCCGGGTAATCCGGCTTCACCGCCAGCGCCTGCAGCCAGGCTTTCTCGGCGCGCCCGTGGTCGCCGGCCTCGCGGTACAGCGCGCCGCTCCAGTTCAGCGCCACGATGTTGGCCGGGTTGGCCTTGATGGCGCGCTGGAAGTGCGCCAGCGCCTTGTCGCGCTGCTTGGCGTGCGCGTAGAGGATGCCGGCGTCGGTCAGCGGGCCGGACAGGTCCGGGTAATCCTTCAGCAGGCTTTGCAGCGCCGCCTGCGCTTCCTGCGGCCGGTGGTCTTCCATCAGCCCGAGCGCGTTGCGGAAGCGCTCGTCGGCCGGCGGCTTGCCGTTGGCCGGCGGCGCCAGGATCGGCGCCGGCGTGGCGACCGGCACCGGCTCCGCCGCCTTGCGCGCCACCAGCGGCCGGCGCGCCGGCGTGCTGCAGGCGGCCAGCAGCGCGGCGAGCGTCACGGCGACCACCGCCGTCTTAATGGATGGCGTCATAACGGTCCTCCAGACGCACGTTCTTGCCGTAGCGGGCCGGGGCGATCTCGCTGAGCGCGAGACTGCTCTTGCGGACCCAGTCGTTCCAGACGCCCTGGCGCAGATAGGCCAGGTTCGCTTCATAGGCCTTCATGGCTTTCTCGTCGAAGGTGTTGGCCTGCTCTTCCAACAGCAGCTGGTACTGCTCGCGCGCGTCGGTGCTCAGACCGCCCGGCCGGTCGGACTGCAGGATGGCGCGGCCGAAATCGCGCCAGACGGTGGCCAGTTCATGGGTCGCCGCCGTGGTCACCTCGGCATAGCCGTAGGTGGCGGCCCGATCGAGCAGCTGCACGGCCGCCTCGATCGCCTTGCGGCGCATCGCCAGGCTGGCCTCCAGCGGCAGGCCCAGGCGCAGCAGCGCGGCCCGCGCGGCACCGGCCTGGCCGAGTTCGAGGCTGGCCTGCGCGGCGATCCGCCGGGCCGGCGTGTCGGCGGCCCTGGCGCTGTCCGGACCATCGGCGTCGACGATCGCCTGCAGCCAGAACTGCTGGCGGGCCGGATCGCGCAGCTGCAGGCGGGCGATCTCGGCAAGGCTGCGGCGCGCTTCCTGGGCGCGGTCGAGCGGCTGCGGATAGCGCTCGGCATAGCGTTCGAACTGGGCCGCTGCCGACCGGCTGTCGCCGGCCTTCTGGTAGTCCTGCGCCGCCAGCCACAGCGCCTCGCGGCGCAGATCGGGGGCCAGCGGCTCGCGCTCGGCCAGCTGGGCGTAGACCGCCGCCGCGCGCGCCGGCTGCTGGTCGTTGCCGTAGACCACGGCCAGCTTCTTTTCGGCGTCGAGCGCCAGCGGATGTGCCGGATGACGGCTGCGGAACGCTTCGAGGCTGCGCGCGGCATTGCGCCAGTCCTTCAGCTCGACCCAGGCGGAGGCGGCGTCGTAGTCGGCCGCCGCGCGGATCTCGGCTTCCGGCGCCACCGTACCGACCCGCTGGAAGGCCAGCGCGGCGGCTTTCAGATCGCCGCCATCGCGGGCGACCGCCGCCTGCTCGTAGATCGCCCGCGCCAGCCGGTCAGTCACTGGCTTGCGCTGCGGGTCCTGGGCCGGCAGCAGCTTCAGCAGATCACCGTAGGCGCTTTCGGCGGCGGCGTACTGCTGCTGCCGGTAGCGGGCATCGGCGACCACGCCGAGCATCTCGCGCCGCAGTTCCGGCGCCGCCGGCGGCCGCGCTGCCAGCACCCGGCTGGCGACCGTGAACGCCGCTTCGGCATCGCCAAGGCTGAGCAGATCGCCGGCGGCGCGAGTCAGGCTCGTCGCCCATTGCGGATGCGCCGGGAACTGGTCGGCCAGGCGCAGCGAGGCGCGCACCGATTCGCGCAGCGCCGCGCTGCGGGCGGCATCGCGGCTGTCGCCGGCCAGCCGCTGCCAGGCCTGCACCGCCGCCAGCGCGGTGGCCGGCGACTGCGCCGACGTCTGGCTGCCCGGCAGCTCGTAGGCGGCGCGCTCGTACTGGCGGGCGGCGGCTTCGATCTGGCCGCCGTCGAACAGCGCATCGGCCTGCAGCAGCGCCACCTGGGCAGCGTCGGGATCGTTCGGGAACAGGCTCAGGCTGCGGCCGTACCAGCCGGCGGCGGCGGCGAAATCGGCCTTGCGGGCTTCTGCCTCGGTCGCCGGCCGGGCCTGCGCGCGTGCATGGTGATGGCGGGCCAGGTCGCCGAGATTACCCTTCAGCGCCGCCAGCACCTCGGCGCTCGGCGTGGCCGTGCCCCAGTAGCGGCTGCCGGGCGCGTAGCGCTCGACGTAACCCGCCTTGGCAGCGGCCAGCAGGTCGGTGAAGCCGCCTTGCTGGTAGGCGGCCATCGCCCGCGTCTCGAACGACGGCGCCAGCGGGTGCTGCGGATGGCGGCTGACGAACGCCAGGCTGGCCTCGGCGGCTTCGGTGTAGCGCTGCTGATCGAGCAGCTGGCCGGCCAGCGCGCTGTACAGCAGCGTGGCGTAGCGCGGCTCGCTGCCGGCCTGCTGGAAGCGGCTGTTCAGGCTGCTGCCGCCGCCGAGCGCGGCCAGCGAGCGGCCGGTGACCTTCAGCACATCGCGCACCACTTCGGCCTGGGCCGGCTTCAGCGCCGCCAGCGCCGGCGCCGGATCATCGAGCGTGCCGGGCGGCAGTTCGCGGTCGAGGATCGCGAAGAACGGCGTCAGCGCCTCGGCGTACTTGCCCTGCCGTACCAGCGCCCAGCCGAACTTGTACTGCACCGGCTCGAAGTACGGCGTCGACGGTCCCTGGGCCAGCACCTGCCGGTAGGCGGCCTCGGCCTCGGCAAAACGGTTGCGCTGGAACAGCAGCTCGCCGGCACGGAACAGGCCGTCCGGCGCGCGGAACGAATACGGATAGCCGGCGCCCAGCTGCTGCAGGCTGGCGATCGCCGCGTCGACCTCGCCGACCGCCTGCTGGGCACGCGCCAGCTGGTACAGCGCACGGTCGTTGAGCGGGTAGTCCGGTGCTTCGCGCAGCAGCGCCTGGTACATCGCAATGGCCTTGCGCAGCACCGGCAGGTTCGGCTCGCCATCGACATCGGCCAGCTGCACGCGCAGGTCGGCGCCCCGGCGCAGCGCCTCAGCGCGGTTGGCGGCGCTGGTCGGGATTTCCAGGATGTGGTCGTACTGGGCAATCGCCGCCAGCGGGTTCGGCGGCACCTGCTGCTGCATGCCGGGGCGCAGGATCGACGGCGTGCGCACCACGAAGCGGCCGTTGCGTTGCAGGCCATTGGTCTCGGTAGTGGAGCCGACGGTGGACACCGGATCGGCGGCTGTCACGGCGCTGCTCCAGGCGGCCAGCGCCGCCGCGATCAGCACACGATGCAGGCGGGAAATGTTCATTTCGAGGCCACCTCGGCAACGCGGTCGTACAGCTGCACCAGCCCGAAGCGTGCTTCGACCAGCGACTGCTGCGCCTGCTTCTTGATCGCCAGCAGTTCGGCCAGCGCCAGCCGGTCGACCTGCCGGCTCTGCTCGCGGACTGCGGCATCGAGGGCCGGCAGCAGAGTGTCGATCTGCGCCGCCAGCGCCCGCGCCTCCGGCGCCTCGAGCGCCAGCAACCGGGCACGCTGGCTGCGCAGCGCCGCGCCCGCTTCGTGGGCGTCCTGCAGCTGCACGAGGCGTTCGCGGAACGTCAGCTGCTGCAGCAGGGCTTCCAGGTGAAAGGTTTCCGGGGCGTCGCCGATCGGCAGCACCCACCAGCGCGGATCCGGCAGGCGATCGGCCAGCGCCCAGTGCCAGGCCTGCTCCGGCGGGCTGTCGAGCACCGGTGCCAGCAGCGGCGCACGGGCCAGCTCCGCCTTGGCCTTGTCGACGCGCGCGAGCAGATCGGTGAGCTGCTTGATCGCGCGGTTGTAGTAGTCCTGCGCCTGCGCCTGGGCACCGAGTTCGGCCAGCGCCCAGGCGATCGCCACCTGCCCTTCCTGCACCGCCGGGTCGGTCGGGTCGCGGCCGATCAGTTCGATCCACGGCACCAGCGCGGCGCGGATGGCGTTGCCGCGTTCCTCGGCCTCCATCACCCGCACGGCATGGCGCGGCTCGCGGCCCGGCCGCGCGGCCTGCGGCTCGGCCTTGGCGGCGGCCCGGGCGTCGGGGGTCGCCAGCAGCGCCCAGCCGAGCCCGAGCAGCGCCGAGGTCGCATACGGGCCAGGTGCACGCACCCGGCGGAAGGCGTCGGCCGCCTTCAGGCCCTCGCCCTGATCGAGCAGCGCGTAGCCGAGCGTGCTGTTGGCGCGATCGCAGAACAGGCTGGGCGCGTCGCTGCAGCCGCTGGCCAGCGGCTCCAGACCGGCCGCCACGCCGCCGCTGACGGCGCTGTTGTAGGCGCCGTAGGCGGGCGCGGCGGTCTCCGCCAGCGGCATCGCGTCCGGGCGAGCGAGCCCGGGCACGGCGAGCTGCAGCTCGCGCAAGGCCCGCTCGGCGCGATAGCGGCGGCCGGTGGCGTCGAGGAAGCGGATGGCGCGCAGCCGGGGATCGTCGCTGGCGCCGGCCTGGTAGCGGCCGCCGCCGCTGGCGGCGGCGGCCAGCGGGGCGTCGCTGCGCTGGCGCGTCTGCGCCTTCAGCGCGGCCTTGCCGACATAGGCGGCCGGCGTCCAGCTCAGCTGCAATTCGACCGGGGCATCGCCCTTGTCGATCTCGATCTCGACCTGGGCGCGGCTGCGGTCATCGCTGCGGCGCGGGTCGAGGCCGACCGCCGCCGCCTGCGCGCGGACCCGATGCCGACCCGGCGTCAGCGTCTCGGCCAGCAGCACGTGCAGGCCGCCGGCGCTGAGCGCATCGCTTTCGCGCTGGGAAAACAGGTAGCGGGTCAGCGGCTGGCTGTCGATCTGCACCCAGACCTCGCGCAGGCGGCTGTCCTGCGCGCTGCTGCCGACATAGACGGTCAGGCCGGCCACCGGCGCGCCGGCCAGCCGGCTGGCGGCCAAGTCGAGATCGAGCGCCTGGCGCGCCGCAGCGTCCAGTTCGGCGGCCGTCGCGCGGCTGCCCAGCGTGGCGGCGGCCAGCAGCAGGCACAGCGCGGCGAACGGTCGGTTCATGACGGGCGTGGCCTCTAGCCGAGGTCGTGCAGCCACAGCAGCGTGGCGGTCAGCTGCAGGGCGGCGGCGGCGAGGATCGCGGCGATCTCCAGCAGGTTGATCGGGCGCGCGGTGGTGGAACGGGACATGGCGGGAACTCCGGACAGTGGGAGGGAACCTGCCAGCGACGAAACGCTGGCCATCGGGACCTCGGTGTCCGGTGCGACTCGGGCGGCTATGGCCAAGTCACAGGCGCGCTGGGCGCCACCGAGCCGGTGCAGCAAGAAGCCTGCCAGCCATGAGCTGGCCGCCTTGATGCCGGCGCCGCCGGCCGCCGGGCCACGGCCTGCCAAGGTGCAGGCCACCGCCGGCTGCGGCAGCCCGGCGGCCGGCGCATCACGGCTGCTGTCCGCCCGACCAGCCCCAGATCGGTGCACGCGCACCCCGGCGGTGCGGTGCATCGCCTGTCGCCGCCGGTGCAGCGGGCCGGCAGCCGCAGGCATCTCCTTGATTGATAAGGCCTCAGGTCACGGCACGTGTCTTGCTTGAATGGCGCACGTGGTTAACGGCGATCACGTGAGCACTTTCGTTGCGGCCAATGGCGTCCGCGAATCTCACGTTCTCTGGAGCCGGCCATGTCCACCCCCGCGTACCTCGTCAAAGCCACCCGCGTTCAGCTGCGCGATTTCTCGACGCCGGCGATGCGCGCCTTCCACCTGACCTGGATGGCGTTCTTCGTCTGCTTCTTCGCCTGGTTCGCCTGCGCGCCGCTGATGCCGATCATCAAGGGCGAGTTCGGGCTGACCAAGGACCAGATCGCCAACATCAACATCGCCGCCGTCGCGGTGACCATCCTGGTGCGCCTGGTGATCGGCCCGCTGTGCGACCGCTACGGTCCACGCAAGGCCTACACCGGCCTGCTGCTGTTCGGGGCGATTCCGGTGTTCGGCGTCGCTTCGGCGCAGAGCTACGAAAGCTTCCTGTTCTTCCGCCTCGCCATCGGCGCGATCGGCGCCAGCTTCGTGATCACCCAGTACCACACCAGCGTGATGTTCGCGCCCAATGTCGTCGGCACCGCCAACGCCGCTGCCGCCGGCTGGGGCAACTCCGGCGGCGGCGCCACGCAGACGCTGATGCCTTTGATCGTCGCCGCGCTGGCGCTGCTCGGCATCGAACAGGCCGGCAGCTGGCGCATCGCGCTGCTGGTGCCGGGCGTGCTGATGCTGGCGATGGCCTGGGCCTACTGGAACTTCACGCAGGACTGCCCGGCCGGCAACTACGACACGCTGCGCGCCACCGGGCTGATGCCGGACAGCGGCAAGAAAGTGGGCCTGACCAGCTTCAAGCGCGCCTGCGGCAACTACCGCGTCTGGCTGCTGTTCGTCACCTACGGCGCCTGCTTCGGCGTGGAAATCTTCATCCACAACGTCGCCGCCCTCTACTACGTCGAACGCTTCGGACTGAGCCTGAAGGCCGCCGGCTTCGCCGCCGGCACCTTCGGCCTGCTGGCGCTGTTCGCCCGGGCGCTCGGCGGCATCGCCTCGGACCGCATCGCCAAGGTTCGCGGCCTCGACGGCCGCACCTGGCTGCTGTTTGGCCTGATGCTCGGCGAGGGCCTGGGCCTGCTGTGGTGGGCGCAGATGGACCAGGTCGCGCTCGCCATCGTCGCGATGCTGAGCTTCGGCCTGTTCACCCACATGGCCTGCGGCGCGACCTATGCGCTGGTGCCGTTCATCGACCGCCAGGCGCTCGGCGGCGTGGCCGGCATCATCGGCGCCGGCGGCAATGTCGGCGCCGTCGCCGCCGGCTTCCTGATGAAGGCCGCCCCCGACACCCAGACCTGCCTGCTGATCCTCGGCGCGCTGGTCTCGCTGTCGGCGCTGTGTGCGGTGGCGGTGCGCTTCAGCGCCGAGCACAAGTCGCGCGAGCAGCAGCTGTTCGAACAGGCCGTTGCCGATCGCCAGGCGCTGACCGCCTGAACCCCGTCGCCACCGCAGGCCCGCCTGCATACGGATGCATTTCATGACTGACACAACACTGCGCCTGGTGGTCATCGGCAACGGCATGGTCGGGCACAAGCTGCTCGAAGAGCTGGCCGGCACGCCGGGCCTGGACATCACCGTGCTCTGCGAGGAACCGCGCCCGGCCTACGACCGCGTGCACCTGTCGGAATTCTTCGGCGGCAAGACCGCCGAGGATCTGTCGCTGGTCGCACCCGGCTTCTTCGAACAGCCGGGCTTCACGCTCAGGCTCGACGCCAAGGCCGTCGACATCGACCGCACGACGCGGCAGGTGGTGCTGGCCGACGGCGAACGCCTGCCCTACGACCGCCTGGTGCTGGCCACCGGGTCCTATCCGTTCGTGCCGGCCGTCACCGGCCGCGACCGCGACGGCTGCCTGGTCTACCGCACGATCGAAGATCTCGAAGCGATGCGCCACTGGGGCGCGAAGTCGCGGATCGGCGTGGTCATCGGCGGCGGCCTGCTGGGCCTGGAATGTGCGAAGGCGCTGAAGGACATGGGGCTGGAAACCCATGTCGTGGAGTTCGCGCCGCGGCTGATGACGGTGCAGGTCGACGACATGGGCGGCCGGCTCCTGCGGCGCAAGATCGAAGCGCTCGGCGTGGCCGTGCACACCGGCAGGAACACGCTGGAAATCACCGACGGCGGTGGCGTCGGGGTCGGCGGCCGGCATGCGATGAAGTTTGCCGACGGCTCGCAGCTGCTGACCGACATGATCGTGTTCTCGGCCGGCATCCGGCCGCGCGACGAGCTGGCCCGCACCGCCGGCCTGATCCGCGGCGAGCGCGGCGGCATCCTGATCGACAACCAGTGCAAGACCTCCGACCCGGACATCTGGGCGATCGGCGAATGCGCGCTGTGGCAGGGCAAGATCTTCGGTCTGGTGGCGCCCGGCTACGACATGGCGCGGCTGGTCGCGGCCCAGATCAAGGGCACGGCGAAAGCCGAATTCACCGGCGCCGACATGAGCACCAAGCTGAAATTGCTCGGCGTCGACGTCGCCTCGATCGGCGACGCCCAGGGCGCGACACCCGGCAGCCTGAACTACCTGTTCAGCGATGACGTGGCCGGCGTCTACAAGAAGCTGGTGGTGTCGGCCGATGCCAAGACCCTGCTCGGCGCGGTGCTGGTCGGCGATGCCGACGACTACGGCAGCCTGCTGCAGATGGCGCTCAACGGCATTCCGCTGCCGGCCCAGCCGGAATCGCTGATCCTGCCGAGCGTGGAAGGCGGCGCCAAAGGTCTGGGTGTCGATCTGCTGCCGGCCAGTGCGTCGATCTGCTCCTGTAACAACGTGTCGAAGGGCGATCTCTGCGCAGCGATCGAAGGCGGCGCCACCAGCCTCGGCGCGCTGAAGAAGTGCACCAAGGCGGCAACCTCCTGCGGCGGCTGCCTGCCGCTGGTCAAGCAGGTGCTCGATGCCGAGCTGAAGAAATCCGGCGTGCTGGTGCTGAACCATTTGTGCGAGCACTTCGCGCACTCGCGCCAGGAGCTGTTCCACCTCGTCAAGCTCGGCGGCCAGAAGAGCTTCGACGACGTGATCCTCGCGCACGGCAAGGGCCGCGGCTGCGACATCTGCAAGCCGGCGGTGGCGTCGATCCTGGCCAGCTGCTGGAACGAGCACGTGCTGAAGCCGAAGCACGCCGCGGTGCAGGACACCAACGACTACTTCCTCGCCAACATCCAGAAGGACGGCACCTACTCGGTGGTGCCGCGCATCCCGGGCGGCGAGATCACGCCGGACAAGCTGATCGTCATCGGCCAGGTGGCGAAGGACTACGGCCTGTACACCAAGATCACCGGCGGCCAGCGCATCGATCTGTTCGGCGCCAGAGTCGAGCAGCTGCCGGCGATCTGGGGCGCGCTGGTCGCCGCCGGCTTCGAATCCGGCCATGCCTACGGCAAGAGCTTGCGCACCGTGAAGTCCTGCGTCGGCAGCACCTGGTGCCGCTACGGCGTGCAGGACTCGGTGACCATGGCGATCCGCATCGAGGAGCGTTATCGCGGCCTGCGCTCGCCGCACAAGATCAAGATGGCGGTCTCGGGCTGCACCCGCGAATGCGCCGAGGCGCAGAGCAAGGATGTCGGCGTGATCGCCACCGAAAAAGGCTGGAATCTGTACGTCGCCGGCAACGGCGGCATGAAGCCGCGCCATGCCGAACTGCTGGCGGCGGACGTCGACGACGAAACGCTGATCAAGCTGATCGACCGCTTCCTGATGTTCTACATCCGCACCGGCGACCGCCTGCAGCGCACGGCGACCTGGATCGAGAATCTCGAAGGCGGCCTGAGCTACGTCAAGAAAGTGGTGATCGACGATTCACTCGGCCTCTGCGCCGAACTGGAAGCCGACATGGCGCAGCAGGTGGCGACCTATGAATGCGAGTGGAAGCGCGCCATCACCACGCCGGAAACGCTGAAGCGCTTCCGCCACTTCGTCAACGCGGCGGACGCTGACAGCAACATCCAGTTCGTCGACGAGCGCGGCCAGATCCGGCCGAAATCCGCACTTGAAAAGCGCGCCGTCGCCGCCGGCGAGGTGACGCCGTGACCGATGCCGCCCGCTGGACCTTCGTCTGTCACCGCGATGACATCGTGCCGAACACCGGCGTGGCGGCGAAGGTCGGTGCCGCGCAGGTCGCGGTGTTCCGCGTCGTGGCGCCCGATGGCACCGAGGACGGCATCTTCGCGATCGACAACTTCGATGTCCGCGCCCAGGCCAACGTGCTGAGCCGCGGGCTGATCGGCGAACTGACGACCGAGCAGGGCCCGGTGCTGGTGGTGGCGTCGCCGATCTACAAGAACCACCTGTGCCTGAAGACCGGCCGCTGCCTGGAAGACGAGGCCTGGTCGGTGAAGACCTGGGCGGTGCGCTGCGGCGATGACGGCACGATCATGGTGCGCGGCTCGTGACCGAAGCCCGGCGGCCATCGCCCGCTGCCGGCGCGCCGGGCCGCCTGACGGCCGGCGGAGACGGACGATGAAGCCGCGTCTGGTGGTGATCGGCAACGGCATGGCCGGCGTCCGCACCGTCGAGGAACTGCTGAAGCTCGATCCCGACGGCTACCGGATCACCGTGTTCGGCGCCGAGCCGCACGGCAACTACAACCGCATCCTGCTGTCGCCGGTGCTGGCCGGCGAGAAGCGTTTCGAAGACATCGTCACCCATGACCGGGCCTGGTACGCGCGGCACGGCATCGCGCTGCAGGCCGGCAATCCGGTGGTCGGCATTGATCGCGCCCGCCGCGTGGTGGTCGCGCAGGACGGGCATGAAATCGCCTACGACCGCCTGCTGATCGCCACCGGCTCGCGGCCGTTCGTGATCCCGGTGCCCGGCCACCGGCTACCCGGCGTGATCGCGTTTCGCGACATCCACGATGTCGAAACCATGCTGGCCGCCGCCCGCAGCCACCGCCACGCGGTGGTCATCGGCGGCGGCCTGCTCGGTCTGGAAGCGGCCAACGGCCTGCTGCGCCAGGGGATGTCGGTGAGCGTCGTCCACGTCAACGACCGCCTGATGGAACGCCAGCTCGACCAGCCGGCAGCCCGGCTGCTGAAGGCGGCGCTGGAAAAGCGCGGCATGCGCTTTCTGCTCGAAGCGAACACGGCGGAAATCGTCGGCGACCACCGCGTCACGGCAGTGCGTTTCCAGGATGGCAGCGAGATCGCCGCCGACCTGGTGGTGATGGCGGTCGGCATCCGGCCGAACGTCGATCTGGCCAAGGCCGCCGGGCTGCATGTGGAGCGGGCGATCGTCGTCGACGACACGCTGCAGACCGCGACCGACCCGCGTATCTACGCGGTCGGCGAATGCGTGCAGCACCGCAAGAGCGTCTACGGCCTGGTGGCGCCGCTGTGGGAGCAGGCGCGGGTCTGCGCCGCCCATCTCGCCGGCCTCGGCCATCGCCGCTACGGCGGCTCGGTGACCGCGACCCGGCTCAAGGTCACCGGCATCGATCTCTATTCCGCCGGCGATTTCATCGGCGGGCCGGACACCGAGGACCTGCTGCTGCGCGACCCCGGCCGCGGCGTCTACAAGCGGCTGGTGCTGAAGGACAACCGCATCGTCGGCGTGGTGCTGTACGGCGAGGTCAGCGACGGCCCGTGGTACTTCGAGCTGATGCAGGCCGGCCGCGACATCGGCCCGCTGCGGCAGCGCCTGCTGTTCGGTCGCGCCTACTGCGAATCGCAGGCGGCGTGAGCGTCCACGCCATGCCGCCGCTGTCATTGCCGGTTCGCCGGCCATCCCGCCTTTTCCCATTCGGCCCCGACCGTCCGCCCGCGCAGCGCCGGCCTTGCCGTCGCGCAGCGGGCCGGACCGCCACGATCGGCCGGCAGCAGGTTCCCTGATGGACGGCAGCAACCAGGACGATGTCCCGAGCGTCGCCACCACCTGCCCGTACTGCGGCACCGGCTGCGGCGTGCGGGCGACGGTGCGCGGCACGGCGGTGACGGTGGCCGGCGACGTCGCCCATCCGACCAACTACGGCCGGCTGTGCGTGAAGGGCGCCGCACTCGGCGAAACGGTATCGACGACCGGCCGCCTGCGCCATCCGATGCGGCGCACCGCCAACGGCCTGGAACGGCTGCCGTGGCCGGATGCGCTCGATGCGGTGGCCGACGGCTTCCGACAGATCATCGAGCGCCACGGCCCGGACAGCGTTGCCTGGTACGTCAGCGGCCAATTGCTGACCGAGGACTACTACGTCGCCAACAAGCTGGTGAAGGGCTTTGTCGGCACCGCCAACATCGACACCAACTCGCGGCTCTGCATGTCCTCGGCGGTGGCCGGCCACAAGCGGGCGTTCGGCGAGGACATCGTGCCGGTGTCGTACGCCGATCTGGAGGAAGCCGACCTGGTCGTGCTGGTCGGCTCGAACACCGCCTGGTGCCATCCGATCCTGTTCCAGCGCCTGCTGAAGGCGCGCGAGCAGCGGCCGTCGATGAAGCTGGTGGTGATCGATCCGCGCCGCACTGCGACCAGCGAGATGGCCGACCTGCACCTGCCGGTGCGGCCGGGCACCGATGTCTGGCTGTTCAACGGCCTGCTCAGCTACCTGCACCAGCACGGCGTCATCGACACCGGCTTCATTGAGGCGCATACGCAGGGCTTTGCGCGGACCCTGGCGATCGCCGACAACACCGCCGGCGACCTGCGCTCGGTGGCCGCTGCCTGCAAGCTCGATCCCGGCGTGCTGACCGCGTTCTGCCAGCTGTTCGCCAGCAGCGAGCGGGTGATCACGGCGTTCTCGATGGGCGTCAACCAGTCGTCCAGCGGCACCGACAAGGTCAACAGCATCATCAACTGCCATCTGGCCACCGGCCGCATCGGCAAGCCCGGCGCCGGCCCGTTCTCGATCACCGGCCAGCCGAACGCGATGGGCGGACGCGAAGTCGGCGGGCTGTCGAACATGCTGGCCGCCCATCTGGAACTCGACGTGCCGGCGCACCGCGCGCGGGTGCAGGCGTTCTGGCAGTCGCCGCGGATCGCCGACAAGCCGGGCCTGAAGGCGGTCGACCTGTTCGAGGCCATCGACGAGGGCAAGGTCCGCGCGGTGTGGATCATGGCGACCAATCCGGTGGTCAGCCTGCCCGACGCCGACCGGGTGCGGCGGGCGCTGGCGAAGTGCGAGCTGGTGGTGGTATCCGACGTGATGGCCGACACCGACACCACTGCCTACGCGCACCTGCTGCTGCCGGCCCAGGGCTGGGGCGAGAAGGACGGCACGGTGACCAATTCCGAGCGCTGCATCAGCCGCCAGCGCGCCTTCCTGCCGCCGGTCGGACAGGCCCGGCCGGACTGGTGGGCGCTGTCCGAAGTGGCGCGGCGCTGGGGCCATGGCGAGCAGTTCCCGTACCGGTCGGCGCACGAGATCTTCGACGAACACGCCCGGCTGACCGCCGACGGCAATCATGACGACGCGCTGCCGCGCTACCTGAACCTCGGCGGCCTCGCCGGGCTCGATCGCACCGACTACGACCGCCTGCCGCCGACCCGCTGGCCGGTGCTGTCCGACACCCTCGGCGAGCCGGCGCGGGTGTTCGCCGACGGCCGCTACTACACCGCCGACCGCCGCGCCCGCTTCGTGCCGACCCGTCCGCAGCCGCCAGCCGGCCGGCTCGACGAGGACTATCCGCTGGTGCTCAATACCGGCCGGGTGCGCGACCAGTGGCACACGATGACCCGCACCGGCCTGAGCCCGCGGCTGGCCACCCATGTCGCCGAGCCGTTCGTCGACCTGCATCCGCAGGACGCGCTGCTGAGCGGCGTCCGCGAGCACGAGCTGGCGCGGGTCAGCTCGGCGCACGGCAGCTGCGTGGTGCGGGTGCGGCTGTCCGGCGATCTGCCGCGCAAGAGCGTGTTCGTGCCGATCCACTGGAACAGCCAGTTCGCCTCCGATGCCCGGGTCGGCCGGCTGGTCAACCCGGTGGTCGATCCGGTCTCCGGCGAGCCGGAGTTCAAGCACACGCCAGTGCGCGTCGAGCCGTTCAGCGTCGCCTGGCACGGCTTCGCGCTGCTGCGCGACGATCCGGCCGCCGGCCGCGATCCCCGCCCGCACGCCGCCTGGTGGACGCGGATCACCGGCGACGGCTACACGCGCTACGAACTGGCCGGCCGGCGGGTCGACGGCGACTGGCCGGCGCAGGCCCGCCGCTTGCTCGGCGTGAGCGACCCGGACGCCGACTGGCTGGAATACGAGGACCCGACCGCCGGCGTGTTCCGCGCCGTGCAGGTCGTCGACGGCCGCATCCACGCCTGCCTGTTCGCATCGCCGCGCCCGGACCTGCCGTCGCGCGCCTGGCTGTCGAGCCTGTTCGGCAAGGCGCAGCTGGATGCCGCCGATCGCGTCGGCCTGCTGATCGGCGAGCCGCTGGCACGCGGCGCCGACACCGGCGCAACGGTCTGCTCCTGCTTCGGCGTCGGCCGCAAGACCATCGAAGCGGCGATCCGCGGCGGCTGCACGACGCCGGCGGCGCTCGGCGCGCAGCTGAAATGCGGCACCAACTGCGGCTCCTGCGTGCCCGAGCTGAAGGGCATCATCGCCGAGCTGCGGGCCCGACAGACCGCGACCTGAGGGCGGCGGCGCACCCCGTCGAAAGACCGGTGCGTTTCGCTGCGGGCAATTAGTACTGTGCCATACTAAATTTCCATCAGCCCGGCCCGCTACCGTCGTGCCCGGCTCTTGAGAACCCCGCAGACGGCAACCGCCAGGAGAGGAGACGCTCATGTCGCTGGACGAAAACATCAAGCACGACACTTTTTACATCGACGGCGACTGGGTCAAACCGTCGACCGACGCCCGCATCGACGTCATCGGCGCCAACACCGGCCTGTCGATCGGCAATGTCCCGGAAGGCGGCGAAGCCGACATCGACCGCGCCGTCAGCGCCGCCCGCAAGGCGCTCGACGGCCCCTGGGGCGACACCACGCCGGCCGAACGCGCCGAAGTGCTGAACCGCTTCGCGACCGCGATCGAGAAGCGCGCCGACCGCCTGAGCCGCGCCGTCAGCGCCCAGAACGGCATGCCGCTGGCGCTGTCCGAGCAGCTGGAAAGCGGCTATGTCTGCGCGCTGCTGCGCTACTACGCCGCGCTTGCCCAGAACATGCAGATCGAGGAGCGCCGCCCGTCGCCGCTCGGCTTCGACACGCTGATCCGCAAGGGACCGGTCGTCGTGGTCGGCGGCATCGTGCCGTGGAACTTCCCGGTGGTGCTGTCGATGATGAAGATCGGCCCGGCGCTGGCCACCGGCTGCACCATCGTGCTGAAGCCGTCGCCGGGCACCGTGCTCGACTGCTACATCATCGCCGAAGCCGCCCATGAAGCCGGCGTGCCGGCCGGCGTCATCAACTGGGTGCCGGGCGGCCGCGAGCTGGGCGCCTATCTGGTCTCGCATCCGGGCATCGACAAGGTCGCCTTCACCGGCTCGACCGGCGCCGGCCGCAAGGTCGCCGAGGTCTGCGGCCGCCTGCTGCGGCCGGTCAGCCTGGAGCTGGGCGGCAAGTCGGCGGCGATCATCCTCGACGACGTCAAGATCGAACATCTGCTGCCGGGCCTGCACTTCGCCTCGTTCGGCAACAACGGCCAGATCTGCGCGCTGTCGTCGCGCATCCTGGCCCCGGCCAGCCGCTACGACGAGATCGTCGACGCCATCGCCGGCCTCGCCAAGGGTCTGAAGGTCGGCAGCAGCCTCGACAAGGACACCCAGATCGGGCCGCTCGCCTCGTCCGAACACCGCGCCCGCGTCGAAGGCTACATCGCCAAGGGCAAGGTCGAAGCCCGTCTGGTCGCCGGCGGCGGCCGTCCGAAGGGCGTCGGCGACGGCTGGTTCGTCGAGCCGACGGTGTTCGCCGACGTCGACAACAAGGCGGTCATCGCCCAGGAAGAAATCTTCGGACCGGTGCTGAGCGTCATCAAGTACCGCGACGAGGAAGAGGCGGTGAAGATCGCCAACGACTCGGAGTTCGGCCTCGGTGGCACCGTCTGGTCCTCGGATTCCAAGCGCGCACAGGCGATCGCCCGTCGCGTGCAGACCGGCACCATCGGCGTCAACGGCTACATGATCGATCTCGCCTCGCCGTTCGGCGGCATCAAGGCTTCCGGCCTCGGCCGCGAGATGGGCCCGGAATCGCTGGCCGCCTACCAGCAGCTGAAGTCGATCTACCTGCCGGCCGGCTGACGCGCACCCTGCCGCACCCGAAGCGGCTGCGCAGCGATGCGCAGCCGCTTTCTTTTTAGGGCAGCATCAGCGGACAAAAAAAGCCGGCAGGCCTTGCGGCTTGCCGGCAATCTTCCAACCCCTGGGTGAACTGGAACCGGTCCCTGCGGCGGCGCAGGCCGGGCGCGATGTGGCTGTTGCTGTCATCAACGGACGAGAGCGGAAAACGGATGCAGCCGGATGTCCGCGCCCGTCGGCTTGCGCGCCCCGGACGGCACGACGGCGACCGCCGCGCCAGCGGATGCGCGGCGGCAGGCCCGCGACGAGCGTCGACGGGCGGCGGAAAGCCGGTGCTATGCTTTTTTCGGGTTCTCGACCGGCCTCCCGCGATGCGCCACCTTCCCCCTGCCTTCGGGCTGCTGCTGATCGCATCGCTGCCGCTGGCCGGCCGCGCCGACCTGCTGGCCGTACCGGCGACGCCGCCCGCCACGACGTCGATCGCGCTGCCGCAGCGCGGCGACAGCCAGCAGGGCGTGCTGGCGCGCCACGGCGAACCGCTGCGGCGCCATCCGCCGGTCGGCGGCAGTTCGCCTGCCCAGCCGCCGATCACGCGCTGGGACTACGACCGTTTCTCGGTGTTCTTCGAGCGCCAGCGCGTCATCGACGCCGTGGTGCCCGATGCGCCCGCGCCCTTGTTCGACACCGACGCACTGCGCGGCGACCGCCGCTGAAACCGCGCTGGCCGGGCGCCGATCGGGCAGCGGCGGGACGCGAGCGGCGCGGCGTTCGCTGCACGGTCACCTCAACCTGAGACAATTGCGGTTCCGGTGCGGCGCTACGCGCCGGCCATCCGTTCCCACCGCCCCGATTCCGGCATGAGCCACCGACAGACCCTTCCGCCCGAGTGGGCGCCGCAAGCCGCCGTGATGCTGACCTGGCCGCGCCAGGACGGCGATTTCGCGCGCCACTTCGACGCCGTCGAGCGCAACTTCATCGCCATCGCGGTTGCCATCGGCCGCTTCCAGAACCTGCACGTCAACGTCGCGGAAGCGGCCGACGCCCTGCAGGCCCGGCTGATCAGCGCCGGCGTGCCGCGCGAGCGGCTGATCGTCCACGAAGTGCCGAACGACGACGTCTGGGCCCGCGACCACGGCCCGATCACGGTGGTCCGCGACGGCCGGCTGGTGCACCTGGACTTCACCTTCAACGGCTGGGGCAACAAGTTCTCCGCCAGCCGCGACAACGCGCTGACCCGCAAGCTCGACCAGTACGGCGCCTGGTCGGCGCCGGTGGAGACGGTCGATTTCGTGCTGGAAGGCGGCGCGCTGGAAGTCGACGGCCACGGCACCCTGCTGACCACCGAACGCTGCCTGCTGGCGCCGACCCGCAATCCGCATCTCGGCAAGGCGCAGATCGAGGCGCTGCTGAAAGATCGGCTCGGCCTGGACCGCGTGCTGTGGCTGCGCCACGGCGACCTGATCGGCGACGACACCGACGGCCACATCGACACCATCGCCCGCTACTGCGATGCCTCGACGATCGTCTACCAGGGCTGCGACGACCGCAGCGATGCGCACTACGACGACCTCGCGGCGATGGCCGACGAGTTGCGGGCGCTGCGCGACTGGCGCGGCGAGGCGTACCGGCTGGTGGCGCTGCCGCTGCCGAAAGCGATCTTCGATCCCGACGACGGCCGCCGCCTGCCGGCCGGCTACGCCAATTTCCTGATCCTCAACGGCGCGGTGCTGGTGCCGGTCTACAGCCAGCCGCTCGACGCGGTGGCGCTCGACCTGATCCGGCCGCTGTTCCCGGATCGCGAGGTGATCGGCATCGACTGCAATGCGCTGATCCAGCAGTACGGCGGCCTGCATTGCGTGACTATGCAGATCCCGGCGCTGGCCTGATTCCGGAGTCCTTTCGATGGCAAGCAAGACACTGAAGGTCGGCCTCGTGCAGCAGGCCTGTTCCAGCGACCGCGCGCTCAGCGTGGCGGCCAGCGAGGCCGGCGTGCGCGAAGCCGCTGCCCGCGGCGCGCAGCTGGTGATGCTGCAGGAACTGCACACCAGCCTGTATTTCTGCCAGCACGAGTCGACCGACCTGTTCGATCTGGCCGAGCCGATTCCCGGTCCGTCCACCGAATGGCTGGGCCGGCTCGCGAAGGAACTGGGCATCGTGCTGGTCGGCAGCCTGTTCGAGCGCCGCGCGCCAGGCCTGTACCACAACACCGCCGTGGTCATGGAGCGCGACGGCAGCCTGGCCGGCAAATACCGGAAGATGCATATCCCGGATGATCCGGGCTACTACGAGAAGTTCTACTTCACGCCCGGCGACCTCGGCTTCGAGCCGATCCCGACCAGCGTCGGCCGGCTCGGCCTGCTGGTCTGCTGGGACCAGTGGTATCCGGAAGCCGCGCGGCTGATGGCGCTGGCCGGCGCCGATCTGCTGCTGTACCCGACCGCGATCGGCAACAACCCGGAAGATCCCGAGGACGAGCGCGAGCGGCAGCGCGAGGCCTGGGTGACGATCCAGCGCGCCCATGCGGTGGCCAACGGCCTGCCGGTGGTGGTTGCCAACCGCATCGGCTTCGAGCCGGACCCGACCGGCCAGACGCCGGGCCAGCGCTTCTGGGGCACCAGCTTCGTCGCCGGCCCGCAGGGCGAATTCCTGGCGCGCGCCTCGACCGATCAGCCGGAAGTGCTGGTCGTCGATGTCGATCTGGCCCGCTCGGAGAACGTGCGCCGCTGGTGGCCGTTCCTGCGCGACCGGCGCATCGACAGCTACGGCGATCTCACCCGCCGCTTCCGCGACCGCTGACCGGACCGACGCCGCTGCGCCGATCGCCGCCACCGGTGACCGGCTCCAGGCATCGGCATCGGTGCTGATCTCAGCGGCGGTACGGGCTGAACAGTTCCCAGATCAGCCGCGTGGCGTCGATGTCTCGGGTGGTGGTGCCGCGCAGGCCGACCTGCACGTCGTTGCCGGGCCAGGTATGGCCGCCGCGGTTGATCGTGTAGAAGCGCACCGGCTTGCCTGAGGCGCAGCTGTCCCAGAGATCGAGATCCACCGTCGTGCCGTCGTTGACGCGATCGGGCAGCCGGCTGCGCTGGGGCAGGCCAAGACAGCCGTTGCGGCGGGCGTTGAAGCGGGCGGTGTCCGGAGCCGAGGCCAGCCCGACGCGGTCGCCATAGCTGACCCGGGCGTCGGCGGTGCCGTGCATGCCGATCACCGGCAACCCTGCAGCAGACGTGCAACGCGCGGCCAGCGAATCGAGCAGCGTGGCGGACACGTAGGCCATGGCCGTGATCCGCTCCGGGCGTTCGCAGGCATAGCGCTGGGCCATGAAGCCGCCGGACGAGAAGCCGCTCAGATAGACGCGCCCGGGGTCGATCGGCAGGCTGCCGGCGGCGTTGTCGATGACCCGGGTGATCAGTTCGACGTCGTCCTCCGAACGCGGCCGGTCGCGGCGCGGATCGTGGTTCCAGGCGCGGCCGCTGGCTTCCGGCAGGATCGCCCAGGCGCCGGTGTCACGCACCAGCTCGCCAAGGCGGATCAGGTTGGCCATCGCTTCCGGGCTGCCGCCGCCGTAGTGCAGCACCACCATCACCGGCACCCGCCCGGTCGGCGCGGCGACCGGGCGCAGGTAGAGCACCCGGCGGATCGCCGACGTGCCAACCGAGAACTGCTGCTCGAAGCTGGTCACGCCGGGCACCGGGTTGAGTCCGCGCTGGGCCAGCGCGGCCGGAGCGGCGACCAGCAGCGCCAGCGCCGCCAGCAGGGCTCGCACGGCGCCGGCGCGCGGGCGCATGGCCGCCGCGTGGCGGCAGGGGTTCAACGGCAGGGGCATCGCATTCTCCAGGGTGGGGACCCAGGCCGGGCGCGACAGGCGGCGCGGTTGCCGGGCTCAGGCGACCCGGGCTCGCAGTGCGGCGCCGGATGCCGTCATCGGAAGTGCAGCAGGGCGCTGGGCGATCTGCCGGCTCAGCGCATCGGCAGGCGCTGCCAGGAGCCGTAGACCGGGTTCGGCAGCAGGAAGTAGCGGGCGCCGAACTGCGCCGGATCGCCGATGTCGACCTGCGACAGGTACGGGAAATCCTTGATGTTGTCGCCGACATAGGCCAGCACCTGCAGCGCCGGCAGCTTGGCGGCGGCGACGCCGACTTCCTCGATCAGCCGGAAGCGGCTGTTCTTGTCGAAATCGCTGCGATCCTTGGCCAGCAGCAGCACGTCGACGACGATGCCGACCTTGGCCAGATTGGCCAGGGTCGCGGCGCGGTGCGGCCCTTCCTCGCGGTTGCTGACGACGATCACCTTGCCGCCCAGGCCGCGCACCGCCGTCACGAATGCCGCCGCGCCGGGCAGCGCCTCGGCCTGCTCGGACAGCACCCACTGGGTCCAGCGGTCCGGATCGTGAACGTCGACGCCCTGCACCTGATCGGCGCATTCGGCCTTGGAATTGTCGAGCAGCGTCTCGTCGAGGTCGGCCACCACCGCCCAGCTGCCTTTCGGCCGGCTGCGCGCCTGCGCGGCAACCCGGTCGGTGGCCTGGCGGAACACCTGCTCGTAGGCCGCGCGGCGTTCCGCCGAGACGTGGAACCAGCGCAGCGCGCCGGTCGCCTTGCCGCTGCTTTCGAGCTGCTGGCAGACCACGCTGTAGTCGATCGGGGCGAGCGCCCGCTTTCCGGACGGCGAGGACGCGCAGCCGGCAACCAGCAGGGTGGCGACGGCGAGGCAGGCGGTTCTGATCATGGCGGGCGCGGAATGGAAGTGGCGGAGCCGGAGTCTGACGCAGCGTGACGGCGCGACACCAGCGGTCAGGCGCGCGCCCGTTCGATGATGCGGGTGGTCGAATAACCGTCGTGGAAATCGAGGATCACGGTCTGGCCGCCGTGCGCCGCCACCACGTCGTGGCCGGCCACCTGTTCGGGCCGGTAGTCGCCGCCCTTGACCAGCAGGTCAGGCAGCACGTCGGTGATCAGCCGCAGCGGCGTGTCCTCGGCGAACGGCACCACCCAGTCGACGCACTTCAGCGCGGCCAGCATCCGCATGCGGTCTTCGGTGCTGTTCAGCGGCCGGCTCGGCCCCTTCAGACGCTTGACCGAATCATCGGTGTTGACCGCCACGATCAGCACGTCGCCAAGCCGCCGCGCCGCTTCCAGATAGCGGACATGGCCGACATGCAGCAGGTCGAAGCAGCCGTTGGTCATCACCACCACCTGGCCCTGCGCCTTCGCCTGGCGCACCCGTTCGAGCAGCTCCGGCTCGCTCAGCACGGCGCTGTCGTCCTCGTGCTGGCGGCGGATCGCCCGCAGCAGTTCGGCCTGGCTGACGGTGGCGGTGCCGAGCTTGGCGACCACGATGCCGGCCGCCAGGTTGGCGACGCGGGCGGCATGGGCGAACTCGTGGCCGGCGGCCAGCGCCGCGCCGAAGGTGGCGATCACGGTATCGCCGGCGCCGGTGACGTCGAACACCTCGCGCGCCTCGGTCGGCAGGTGCAGCGGCGGCTGATGTGGCGCCAGCAGGGTCATGCCGTTCTCGCTGCGGGTGACCAGCAGCGCGTCGATGCCGAGGTCGTCGCGCAGCGTCCGCCCCTTGGCGACGATCGTCGCCTCGTCCGGACAGGGGCCGACCACCGCTTCGAGTTCCGACAGGTTCGGGGTGATCAGCGTGGCGCCGCGGTACGGCCGCCAGTCGCTGCCCTTGGGATCGACCAGCACCGGCAGGTTGCGGGCGCGGGCCTCGGCGATCATCTGCGCGGCGTCGGCCAGCGTGCCCTTGCCGTAGTCGGACAGCACCACCACCTGCGCGTCGTCGAGCGCCTGCCGGTAGCGCTCGAGGAAGGTGGCGTGGTTGAAGGCGCCGGCGACCGCCAGCGATTCCTCGAAATCCAGCCGGATCAGCTGCTGGTTGCGGCTCAGCACGCGCAGCTTGGTGATCGTCGGGCAGGACGTGGTGTCGATGAAATCCGGCTGCACGCGCTTTTCGACCAGCGCATCGCGCAGCTTCCGCGCCGCTTCGTCGCGGCCGACGACGCCGAGCAGCCGCACCTGGCCGCCGAGCGCGGCGATGTTCAGCGCCACGTTGGCGGCGCCGCCGGGCCGGGTCTCGTCCTTCTGGATGCGCACCACCGGCACCGGCGCTTCCGGGGAGATGCGGCCGGTCGGCCCGACCCAGTAGCGGTCGAGCATCACATCGCCGACCACCAGCACGCGGGCGGCATCGAAGTTCGGAATGGCGGTCTGCATGGCGTCAGGAATTTCGCGGGCCAGGTTCGGAGCCGGCCCGAACAGCTGTCGGACAACAGGGCGCGAAGGCGATGGACAGGACGCGGGAACCGGCGGCTGCCTGTCCCCGCGTCCCGGCCCGGCGGTTTCCCCGCGCCCGCGCGTTCAAATCTTGATGGTCGCCGTCACCGAAGCCGGGCCGGCGAACGGCTTCAGGCCGCCTTGGTGGCCGACTGCGGGTTGGTGTGGGCGCGCCATTCCGGGTACTCGCTGCGCTCGCCCTTGACCGTGGCTGCGTACAGCTTCTGCAGCAGCTCGGTGATCGGCCCGCGCTTGCCGCTGCCGATGGCGCGGTTGTCGACTTCGCGGATCGGCATCACTTCGGCGGCGGTGCCGGTGAAGAAGGCTTCGTCGCAGATGTACAGCTCGTCGCGGGTGATCCGCCGTTCCTGCACGGCGATGCCTTCGTCGGCGGCCAGCTGCATGATGGTCTTGCGGGTGATGCCGTCGAGGCAGGAGTTCAGGTCCGGCGTGTGCAGCACGCCCTCCTTGACCAGGAAGATGTTCTCGGCGCTGCCTTCGGCGATGTGGCCGGACATGTCGAGCAGGATCGCTTCGTCGTAGCCGTCCTTCAGCACTTCGTTCAGCGCCAGCATCGAGTTGATGTAGTTGCCGTTGGCCTTGGCCCGGCACAGCATCGAGTTGACGTGGTGGCGGGTATAGCTGGAGGTGCGCACGCGAATGCCGCGTTCGACGTTGTCGGCACCGAGATAGGCGCCCCAGGTCCAGGCGGCCACCATCACGTGGGTCTTCAGGTTGTCGGCGCGCAGGCCCATGCCTTCGGCGCCGTAGAACACCATCGGCCGCAGGTAGGCTTCCTTCAGCTTGTTGGTGCGCAGCACTTCGAGCTGCGCTTCGTTGATCACTTCCTGCGAGAACGGCATCTTCATGCCGAGGATCTTCGCGGAGTTGAACAGGCGCTTGGTGTGGTCCTCGAGGCGGAAGATCGCCGTGCCCTTCGGCGTGTGGTACGCGCGCACCCCTTCGAAGCAACCGACGCCGTAATGCAGCGTGTAGGTCAGCACGTGGGTCTGGGCATCGCGCCACGGCACCATTTCGCCGTCCAGCCAGATGAACCCGTCGCGGTCGGCCATCGTCGTCATTGCAATCAATCCTCGGGGGTCAGTGCCAGCAGGCTGCGGAAATGGAGTGAGGGGCAGGCGGTGTCCGCCATACCGAACGGTCGCATTATAAATCTGCGAGGCCGTTCAGGCTTGCCAGAATCGCGTCCGGGTGGATGCCGTTCAGGCAATCCAGGTGCGCCGCTGGCGTTTTCAGCGGGCACTGCCGCTCGAAGCAGGGGCTGCAGGACAGGCGCCGGTAGTGGATGGCGCGGGTGTCGGTCATCGGCGGCGTGTGGTCCGGCGTCGACGAGCCATAGATCGCGACCACGCGGGCGCCGGCGGCAGCGGCGATGTGCATCGGCCCGGAGTCGTTGCAGACCACCGCGCGGGCTGCCGCCGCGAGATCGACGACATCGACGAGGCTGGTGCGGCCGCACAGGTTGATGGCCCCGCCCTTCGATGCGCGGGCGATGCCGTCGCCCAGCGCCTGCTCCTTCTTCGAGCCGATGATCCAGCTGCGCACGCCACGCCGCGCCAGGCTGGCGGCCAGGCTGGCGTAGTGCGCCGCCGGCCACTGCTTGGCCGGGCCGTATTCGGCGCCGGGCATCAGCGCCACCGCCGGGCCGTCGCCGAGGCCGAGCCGCTCGCGCAGCTCGGCCGCACGGGCGGGATCAGCGCGGAAGCGCGGCTGCGGAACAGTCGGCGCGACGTTCGCCCGGCCGTCGTCGGCCAGCGCCACGAAGCGCTGCGGCGTGGTCTTCAGCACTGCCTTGTCGAGCCGGCGCAGGTCGTTCAGCAGGCCGTAGCGCAGCTCGCGGGCATAGCCGGTGCGGCGCGGAATGCCGGCGAAGAACGGCACCACTGCCGACTTCCAGGAATTCGGCAGCACGATCGCCTGCTGGTAGCCGCGCTCGCGCAGCGCGCGGCCGAGCGTCCGCCGGCCGCCGAAGTTGAATTCGCCGTGCGCGAACGGCAACTCGATGCCGGCGCGAATCTCCGGCATCCGCTCGATGATCGGCAGCGACCAGCCGGGCGCCAGCACGTCGATCGCCGCGTCCGGATACCGCTGGCGCAGGCGGATGAACAGCGACTGCGCCATCACCATATCGCCGACCCAGGCCGGGCCGACGATCAGCAGATCGCCGCTCATCGGGCGTGCCCGGCAGCGGCCGGCACGGATCGGAACCGGCGCGCGGGCAGCGGCGCGAAAGGCAACGCGAAAGCGGCGGATCGAGGCATGCCCCGCAGTTTATCCGCTTGCCTCGCACGCTTATCCTTGCCCGCCGTCGTAGCCGCGCGGCGATCGAGATTGACGACGATGACCCCCGCTGTGACCGCTGCACCGCGCCCCGCCCGCCCGTGGCTGGCACCGCTGATGGGCCTGAGCTTCGTCGCCATCTGGTGCACCGGCTACCCGGCCGCGAAGATCATCGTCGGCCACAGCGGGCCCTTCACGGCGCTGACCCTGCGCTTCGCCTGCGCCGGGCTGATCTTCGCGCTGCTGGCGCTGGTCAGCCGGGTCCGCTGGCCGGGCTGGCGCGAAGCCGGCCACAGCGCCGTGGTCGGCTGCCTGCAGCTGGCGATGCAGTTCGGCGGCGTCTACGGCGCCATGCGGCTCGGCGCCTCCGGCAGCTTCGCGGCGCTGGTGATCGGCTCGATGCCGCTGGCGGTTTCCGGCTTCGCCTGGGCCACCGGCGAGCGGATCAGCCGCCTGCAGTGGCTGGGGCTGGCGATCGGCTTCGCCGGCGTCTGGCTGGTGATCGGCAACAGCCTGCTCGATGCCCAGGCCAGCGGTCCTGCCATCGTGCTGCTGCTGGTCGGCCTGGTCGGCATCGCCAGCGGCACGCTGTACCAGAAGCGCCACGGCTCGGCGATCGACCTGCGCGCCGGGCTGGCGATCCAGAACCTGGCCGCGACGGCGGCGTTGCTGCCGCTGGCGATCGGCGTCGACCATTTCCACTTCGACGGCACGCCGGTGTTCTGGAAGGCCACCGCGTGGATCGTGCTGGTCAACTCGGTCGGCGGCTTCGCGCTGCTGTTCCTGCTGATCCGCAACGGCGCCGCCACCCAGGTCGCCGCGCTGTTCTATCTGGTGCCGGCGGTCGGCGCGCTGATGAGCCATTTCGCGCTCGGCGAAGTGCTGACCTGGCTGGAAGTCGCCGGCTTCTTCGTGGCCGCCGCCGGCGTCTGGCTGGGCACCCGGCCGGCGCGGGCCGCCAGTCCGCCGCCGGCCTGAGCGACCACGATCGCGACCAGCGGGAGCATCGGGCCGACGATCGGCAGCCCGACGATAAGTGACTGCTGCGACAGAAATTTTGTCGCATTGCGACCTACTCGAACGGGTATTACTCCCCTTCCGGACCGCGCCTAGCGTCGGCTGGCGATAGTGCCAGCCGCAGGGGTCTTCAGGATTCGGCTCGGCAGACAGAAGAACGAGCGAGGGATCCACTCCGGATCACCCGCCCAGTCCCGGGAGGAAGACGATGCGTGCAAACAACAGCACATGGTGGCGTGCGGTATCGCTGTGCCTGACATTGACCGGTACCGCCGCGCAGGCGCAGGAGGCTGGCGAGGCGGCAGCGGAGGAACCGGCGCCCGAGCCGGTACAGACCGACGGCGGCTGGCTCGGCAACCCGGCGTTCAGCGCCGATTTCAGCGGCTTTGTTCGTACCGAAGCCGCCGTCTCCACGGCC
This sequence comes from Gammaproteobacteria bacterium, assembly GCA_026398815.1. Classification (GTDB taxonomy): domain Bacteria; phylum Pseudomonadota; class Gammaproteobacteria; order Nevskiales; family Nevskiaceae; genus Nevskia. The sequence continues at coordinate 41,521 of JAPLSA010000009.1, read as the reverse complement.
GGTGCCAAGAACAACCCGTTCAACCAGCGCGGAAACCTGTTCAACGGCCGCACCGTGACCCGCAACTTCGCGCTGACCGCGCCGGACGGCACGGTGATCCCGGTCAGCGACACCACGACCCGCTTCGGCGATCAGCAAACCGGTCCGATGAACCTGACGATGCTGCGGGCGCGGCTCGAGGCCGACATCAAGTTCACCAGCAACCTGTCGCTGCAGGCCAAGGCTTCGCTGATCTACGACCCGAGCCTCTACACCGAATTCCGGCCGGGCGACTACAACAGCCAGGCCGTCGGCAAGCTCTACGGCCGCGCCAACTACTTCGAGTACGAAGCCGAGGGCAAGGACCATCCGAACCCGCTGGAGTGGTCGGGACGCAACTACCTGATCAACTTTCCGGCGCTGTTCCTCGACTACCAGGATGGCCCGCTGAACGTGCGCTTCGGCAACCAGCAGATCGCCTGGGGTCAGGCGATCTTCTTCCGCGTGCTCGACGTGCCGGACGGCCTGGATCTGCGCCGTCATTCGCTGCTCGACTTCGCGTCCGAGGAGTTCTCCGACAAGCGCGTGCCGGCGCTGGCACTGCGAACCTCCTACCAGCTCGACGACGACTGGCTGGTCGACGCCTACATCCAGAAGTTCCAGCCCACGGTCTACGGCAATCCGAATACCCCGTACAACGCCATCGCATCGCAGTTCACCGTGCACGACATGTACGGCAACTTCGACTCCAAGTTCAGCTACGGGATTCGCTTCAAGGGCTCCATCGGCGATCTCGGTGTGCAGGCCATCGCCGGCCGTCGCTACAACCCGGATGGCGTGTTCCGCTGGACCCCGTCCGGCGTCAACCGCGACCTTCCCGGCCTGCCGGGCTCCGGCACTTTGCTGCAGGACACCGCGTTCGAGGTCGATTCGACCGGTGTCTGGTCGGCGGACGAATGGTTCACTTACGCGGCGATGTCCCGGCTCAACGGCGTGACCGGCCTGAACGCCGCGGTGTCGGAGTTCCCGGCAGCCGCGCTGCTCGGCGCCTTCGTGGTGCCGACGCCCGACGGTCCGCAATCCGGCTACGACCTGGCCGCCGTGGAGCTGAACACCTTCTTCGCGCTGGCCGGCGGCTACCTCGAAGGGCGCAGCGAGGGTGGCCTGCGCGGCCACATCGCCCGCGAGTACCGGGCGGAAACCAATGTCGGCGGCGGCCTGAGCTATGTCATCAATGCCGAACCGGGCTCGCTGCTCGACCAGCTGATCATCAACTTCGAGGCCTTGTACACGCCGGATCGCACCTTCACCGATCCGAGCCTGCGGCAGGCTTTCCTGCAGCAGTCGGAGGTCACCACGGCACTGGTCGTCGAAAAATATCAGCGCTTCTTCACGTCGATACCGGCGACCTATCTGGTCGGCCAGTGGCTGCACAAGACCCGCAGCGACCTGTTCGGCCGTTCCCTGCGCGGCCAGGGCGGCGATCAGCGGACCGTGGCGCCGGGCGTCAGCGGCGGCTACGACGCGGTGGTGTTCGCGATGCAGCAGCCGTTTGCCCAGCTGATCTGGCGCGCCGACCTTGCAGTGCTCTACGACACCCAGGGCGGCCTGCTGGTCCAGCCGGCGCTGCGCTGGAAGCCGAGCGGCAATGTCACCGTCGACATGTTCTACAACTACGTCAACGGCCATCTGTCGAACGCCAACTCGAACAGTCTGTCGACGGTCGACTACGCGGATGAAGTGACCTTGCGCATCGGCTACCAGTTCTGAGTCTGGCGGCCAGGCGTCACCCAAAAGCCCCGACCTGCAGGCGTCGGGGCTTTTTTTTGTCGGCGAGCGAGGCCGATCGCGACCTAAGCGGCCGCCACCATCTGCACCAGCAGCTGCCGCGCCTTGACCTGATCGCCGGCGGCGACGCTGACCGTGTCGACCACGCCCGCCAGCGGTGCGGCCAGCTGGAACTCCATCTTCATCGCTTCCAGCACGGCCAGCGTCTGGCCCTTGGCGACGGCATCGCCGGGCTTGACCAGCACGGCGACGATCTTGCCGTCGCTGTGCGCGGTGATCCGGCCATCGGAGCCGGCGGCCGTGGTTTCGGCCGGCGCATAGCTGCGGTCGACGAAACACTCGGTCGCCCCTTCGGCCATCAGCCACAGACTGTCGTCGCGACCGCGCGCGTAGCGGGCGCGGCCCTGCACGCCGTCGCCGTCGTAGCGGAAGCTGCCGGGCTGCACGGCGCTGACGTCGACCACCACCGCAACGCCGCCGATCTGCGCCGAGAAACGCCGGCCGTTGTCGACCTGCAGCTCGATCGCCTGGTCACGGCTGCCCCAGCGCAAGGCCAGCGCCGCCGGCGATGCGTGGCTGGAATGCCAGCCGAGCAGTTCCTCGCCAAGACCGTGTTCGGCAGCCAGGCGCTGGGCGTCGTCGAGGTACAAGGCGACCGCCGCCAGCAGCCACTGCCGCGCCGTCGGCTGGGCTGCCGCGAGCAGGTCCTGCGGGAAATGCCGGCCGACGAAAGCGGTGCTGAAGTCGCCCGAGGCGAAGGCATCGGTGGCGAGGATGGCGGCGAGATAGTCCTTGTTCGAAGCGACACCGAGCAGCGCGGTATCGCGCACCAGGCCGAGCAGCCGGCTGCGGGCGGTCTCGCGATCCTCGCCCCAGGCGATCAGCTTGGCCTGCATCGAATCGTAGTGCGGGCTGATCGGCCGGCCGGTCTCCAGGTAGCTGTCGATCCGCAGGCCGTCGCCGGCCGGCGGGTCCCAGAGCAGCACTTCGCCGGTCTGCGGCAGGTAGTTCTGGCGCGGATCTTCCGAACACAGCCGCACCTCGATGGCGTGGCCGCGCGCGCCGGCCAGGATCTGCGCCTGCGTCATCGGCAGCGGCTCGCCCTGGGCGATCTTCAGCTGCCAGGCGACCAGATCGACGCCGTAGACCAGTTCGGTGACCGGATGCTCGACCTGCAGCCGGGTGTTCATCTCCAGGAAATAGAACGCGCCGTCCTGCGCCAGCAGGAATTCGACGGTGCCGGCGCCGACGTAGTTGACCGCCTTCGCGGCCGCCACCGCCGCTTCCCCCATCCGCTTGCGCAGGTCGGCGTCGACGGCCGGGCTCGGCGCTTCCTCGACGACCTTCTGGTTGCGGCGCTGGATCGAGCAGTCGCGCTCGCCCAGATGGACGACCTCGCCGTGGCGGTCGCCGAACACCTGGATTTCGACGTGGCGGGCGTCGATCACCGCCTTCTCGATCAGCAGCTGGCCGCTGCCGAAGGCGTTGGCGGCTTCCGAGCGCGCCGAGGCGATCGCTTCGGCAAGCTGGGCCGGGTCGTGCACCAGCCGCATGCCACGGCCACCGCCGCCGGCCGCAGCCTTGATCATCACCGGCAGGCCGGCCTTGACCGCTTCGGCGATCAGCGTCTCATCTCGCTGGTCATCGCCCTGGTAGCCGGGCACGCAGGGCACGCCGGCCGCCAGCATCAACCGCTTGGAGGCGCTCTTGTTGCCCATCGCATCGATCGATGCCGGGTCCGGGCCGATGAAGTGCAGCCCGGCGTCCTGCACGGCGCGGGCGAAATCGGCGCGCTCCGACAAAAAGCCGTAGCCGGGGTGGATGGCGTCCGCGCCGCTGGCCCGGGCGGCGGCGATGATCGCCTCGATCCGCAGGTAGCTGTCGCGCGCGGCCGGCGGGCCGATACGCACCGCTTCGTCGGCGACGCGGACATGCAGCGCGCCGGCATCGGCATCGCTGTAAACCGCCACCGTGCGATAACCCTGCGCCTTGGCGCCGCGAAGGACCCGCACCGCGATCTCGCCGCGGTTGGCGACCAGAACCTTGCTGAAACGCTTCATGTTGGCCATCACTTCCTGCTGGGTGGGCCGGCTTCAGGACGCCGCCTGAAGCTGGCAGTTCGACATCAGCACGATGCCGTTGCGCGAGGCGGTGGCCTTGTCGCCGACCACCCGGACATTGACGAAATCACCGACCAGCAGCCGGCCTTCGCCGGTCGCCGCCGGCCGCAGCACCTGGGTTTCATGGTCGATCTCGACCCGGACCCGCTGATCGTCGTAGTGCTTCAGCACCAGCTGCCGGCCGTCGCCGCAGCGGTAGACCTCGCGCCCGGACTCCTTCTCAGCGACGACTGCCGGCGGCGTTCCGGCGGCATCGGACGGCTTCAGGAACGGCGCTGCGGCGGGGTTCGCCGGCGGTGCAGGCGGCGCTGCCGGCGCGGCATCTTCGGACTTGCCGCAGCCGCCCAGCAGCACGGAGCCGACCAGCAGCGGAATGACACGACGGAGCAGGTTCATGGCGGAGTCCTTCTCGGTGAACAGCGGGTTTCGAGGCCAGCGCAAATGCGCCCGGCAGACCGGCGCGCTCAGGCCCTGCGCTTGCCGCCGTAGCCAAGGCCCTTGGCGAGGATGCGCAGCATGATCTCGTCGGCGCCGCCACCGATCGAATGCAGGCGCAGGTCGCGGTAGAACTGGGCAACCGACGATTCCCACATGTAGCCCTGCCCGCCCCAGTACTGCAGGCAGCTGTCGGTGACTTCGCGGGCCAGCCGGCCGCTCTTCAGCTTGGCCATCGAGGCCAGCATCGTCGCGTCGCGGCCGGCGACGTGCTCGGCAGTGGCGCGATAGGTCAGCGCGCGCAGCGCCTCGACCTCGGTGGTCAGTTCGGCGAGCCGGTAGGCGATCACCTGGTTGTCAATCAGCGACGCACCGAAGGCCTTGCGGTTGCGGGTGTATTCGGCAGTGTCGGCGATCACCTTTTCCATCGCCGCGATGATGCTGGCCGACAGGAACAGCCGCTCTTCCTGGAACTGCTGCATCTGGTAGACGAAGCCGCGGCCTTCCTCGCCGATCAGGTGCCGCGCTGGCACGCGTACTTCATCGAGAAAGATCAGCGCGGTGTCGCTGGAGCGCTGGCCGAGTTTGTCGAGCCTGGTCTTGCGATCGACGCCCTTGGCATCGAGCGGCACCACGATCAGCGACTTCGAGGCGTGCTGGCTGGTCGACGCATCACCCGTGTTCGCCAGCAGGCAGACCCAGTCGGCCTGGGTGCCGTTGGTGATCCACATCTTCGAGCCGCTGATCACGTACTCGTCGCCGACCCGGCGCGCCACGGTCTTGATGCCGGCGACATCGGAACCGGCGCCGGCTTCGCTGACGCCGATCGCAGCGACCATGTCGCCGGCCACGGCCGGCTTCAGGAAGTTCTCCTTCAGGTAGTCGCTGCCGAAGCGGGCCAGCGCTGGTGTCGCCATGTCGGTCTGCACGCCGATCGCCATCGGCAGGCCGCCGCAGTCGCAGTGGCCGAGCGCTTCGGCGAACGCGACCTGGTAGCTGTAGTCGAGCCCGAGCCCGCCGACGCTTTCCGGCTTGGCGATGCCGAGCAGGCCGAGATCGCCCATCTTCTTGAGGATTTCGCGGGCCGGCCAGATGCCGGCTTCCTCCCATTCCTTGACGTGCGGATTCAGCTCGGTTTCGACGAACTTCTTGGTCGTGTCGTAGAGGGACTGGTGTTCGTGGGTGCTGTACATGGCGGAGACCGGAAGGAAGGGGGAAAGGAGCTGCGGCGCGCTCAGAAGCGGGCGATGCCGAAGCTGTTGGTGGCCACCGTCCGCGCGCTGGCTTCGGCGCAGATCGACAGGCACAGGCCGAGCACGCGGCGGGTGTCGCGCGGGTCGATCAGGCCGTCGTCGAACAGCCGGGCGCTGGCGGCGAAGGCGGTCGATTCGGCTTCGAACTGGGCGACGATCTTTGCTTCCAGCGCCGCCAGCTTGGCTTCCTCGGCGTCGCCGATCGTGCGGCCTTCCTTGAGCCATTTTTCGCGGGTGACGATGCTCATCACCTTGGCGGCCTGTTCGCCGCCCATCACTGCGGTGCGCGAATTGGGCCAGGCGAAGATGAATTCCGGGCTCAGGCCCCGGCCGCACATGCCGTAGTTGCCGGCCCCGAAGGCGCCACCGATGACCACGGTGATCTGCGGCACCGGCGCGTTGGCCACCGCCTGCAGCATCTTCGAGCCGTGCTTGACGATGCCGCCCTGCTCGCTTTCGGCGCCGACCATGAAGCCGGTGGTGTTCATCAGGTACAGGATTGGAATCTGCGACTGGCTGCACAGCTGGATGAACTGCCCGGCCTTGGTCGCGCCGCGCGTGGTGATCGGGCCGTTGTTGCCGAGGATGCCGATCTGGTGGCCGTGGATCACCGCGCGGCCGCAGATCGTCGCCTGGTCGTACTCGTTCTTGAATTCGAGGAACTCCGAGCCGTCGACGATGCGGGCGATGACTTCGCGGCAGTCGTAGGGCTTGCGGTAGTCCGGCGGCACCACACCGCAGAGTTCGTCAATGTCATGCAACGGCGCGCGCACTTCGCGCAGCGAAAGCTGCGGCCGCTGGCGGTTCCAGTCGAGGTTGCGGACGATGTCGCGGGCGATGCGGATGCCGTCGGCATCGTTCTCGGCCAGGAATTCACCGGTGCCGGCGACCTGGGTGTGCATCTCGGCGCCGCCGAGATCCTCGTCGTTGGCGATCTCGCCGGTCGCCGCCTTCAGCAGCGGCGGTCCGGCCAGGAACACCTTGGCGTTCTTGCGCACCATCACCACGTAATCCGACAGCCCCGGCATGTAGGCGCCGCCCGCCGTGGACGAGCCGTGCACGACGGTGACCTGCGGAATGCCGGCCGCCGACAGCCGCGCCTGATTGGCGAACTGACGACCGGCGGGGATGAAGATCTCGGCCTGGTACAGCAGGTTGGCGCCGCCGGATTCGATCAGCGAGACCACCGGCAGCTTCTGGTTCAGCGCGATCTCCTGCAGCCGGTGCGTCTTCTGCACGCCGAACGCGGTCATCGTGCCGCCCTTGATCGCCGAGTTCGAGGCCATGACCAGACAGCGGGTGCCGGCCACATAGCCGATGCCGGCGATCAGGTTGCCGCCGGCCTGCGCGCCGTCGGTGTCGTCGTGCATTTTGTAGCCGCACAGGGTCGACAGCTCCAGCCACGGGCTGCCGCGATCGAGCAGCAGGTGCACGCGTTCGCGCGGCAGCAACTGCTTGCGCTGGTGGTAGCGGCCGCGCTTGGATTCCTCCTCGTCGCGGCCCTTGCGCTCGATGGCGCGGAACTCGGCGATCTTGGCCAGCATGTCCTCGCGCTGCTGACGGAACTGCGGACTTGAGGTATCGATCTTCGATTCGATGACGGGCATGGCGAGTCCGGGCGGCAGGATGCGGCGGACTCTAGCATAAGAAATGAAGTACGCTTCATTTCTTGAATCCAGAATCATTTCTAATTCTCAGCCCATGGCCTACCGACGTTCCGCGCTGATGGAGGAGCGTCTGGCGAGCAACCGCCAGCGCATCCTCGAAGCCACGCGCGAGCTGATTGCACGCGGCGGCCTGCGCGATGCGCAGGTCAGCGCCGTGGCCGCCGAGGCCGGCATGTCGACCGGCGTCATCTACCGCTACTTCAAGGCCAAGACCGACCTGTTCGTCGAAGTGCTGGCCGAGGCGGTGACCCTGGAAATCGAGATCCTCGACGCCATCTGCGCCGGCCCCGGCACGGTGACCGAGCGGCTCTACGCGGCCGTCGAGTCGTTCGTCCGGCGGGCGCTGAACGGACCGAACCTGGCGTACGCGTTCATCGCCGAGCCGGCCGATCCCGAGGTCGACATCGCCCGCATCCGCGAGCGCAAGCGCTTCGCCGAGGTGTTCCGCAGGCTGCTGGCCGAAGGCACGGCGAGCGGCGAGTTCGCGGCCCAGAACCTCGAGGCCAGCGCCGCCTGCATCGTCGGTGCCTACACCGAGGCGCTGGTCGGCCCGATCGGCCCGGCGCGCGAAGTGGTGGCCGACCGCGAAGCGCTGATCCGCTCGATCTGCGCGTTCTGCGTGCGGGCGGTGGGCGGCCGCACTGGGCAGTCTTGACCCGGGCCGGGTGGCCTGCCGCCGAACTAAGCTTTCGCTACCGTTCGTCAGCTCCGTCGACCCGACCATGCGCAAGCTCTACTCCGGCACCTCCCGCTTCGATGCCAGCGTGCAGCTGCAGGCCTGGCTGGAATCGGCGGCCGACGGCCGGGTGATCAGCGTTGCCGCGTTCCGGGCAGAATCCGAACTGCTCAGCGAAACGCATCGCGTGGCCCGCCACGACACGCGGCAGCTGACCGAACTGGTGCCGTCGCTGCTGGCGGCACTGGAACGCCGGATCGCACCGGCGGCAGCCCGCCTCCACTAGAACACGCGGGCGCGATCCAAAGCGCGACAAGAGGGGAAGCCAAGGCTCGGGGAAGCCGGAGGAAGTCCTCCCGCAAGGGAGGGCGACCGCCTATGATCCGCGCCTGCCCGCTTCCCGACGATCTCCGATGCAACTGGCACTCGCGCCGATGGAAGGGCTCATCGACGAGACCCTGCGCAGCCTGCTGACCGAAGTCGGCGGCATCGACTGGTGCGTGTCCGAATTCGTGCGCGTCAACCAGACGCTGCTGCCGGCGCACTGCTTCCTGAAACTGGCGCCGGAGCTGCAGCGCGGTTCGCGTACGCCGTCCGGCACGCCGATGCGCCTGCAGCTGCTCGGCTCCGATCCATCCTGCGTGGCCGACAACGCGGCGTTTGCCGCCACGCTCGGCGCGCCGGTGATCGATCTCAACTTTGGCTGCCCGGCGAAGACCGTCAACAAGTCGCGCGGCGGCGCCGTGCTGCTGAAGGAGCCGGAGCTGCTGCACGCCATCGTCTCGGCCGTGCGCGCCGCGCTGCCGGCGACCGTGCCGGTCACCGCCAAGATGCGGCTCGGCTTCGATCATGCCGAGGACGCCGTGACCTGCGCGCAGGCGCTGGCCGACGGCGGCGCCGCGTCGATCGTGGTCCACGCCCGCACCAAGGTCGACGGCTACAAGCCACCGGCCTACTGGGAGCGGATCGGCGCGATCCGGGACGCTATCAAGGTGCCGGTGTTCGCCAACGGCGAGGTCTGGAGCGTCGACGACTGGCGGCGTTGCCGCAGCCTCAGCGGCGTCGATGACGTGATGCTCGGCCGCGGCATGATCGCCCGGCCGGATCTGGCCCGGCAGATCGCCGCCGTGCGCGACGGCCGCGAGGTCACGCCGATGGGCTGGGCCGAGATCCAGCCGCTGCTGCAGCGCTACTGGGACATCGTCTGCGGCAACGTCGCCACGCCGCGTCACGCGCCGGGCCTGCTGAAGCAGTGGCTGGTCTGGCTGGGCCGCAGCTATCCGGAGGCCGAGGCGCTGTTCGTGGCGGTGCGGACGCTCAACGACATCGCCGCGATCACTGCGGCGCTCGATGTCTCCCGACCGGTGCCGGGCGAGCTGTCCAGCTAGGGAAACTCTGCACAGGTTCAGTTCGTCATTCCGGCGAAAGCCCCGCACAGTTGGCCGGGCCAGCGCTTTCAAGACCCTGGACCCCGGCTTTCGCCGGGGTGACGACCTAGACAGAGTGTCCCTGGACCTGCGGCTTGCGCTTGCGCGGCGCGGCGGCACCGGCGGCCCGCTTGCGCGGCGCTGCCTTCGGTTTCGGCTGCGAGCGCTCGGCCAGCCAGTCGGCCGCCGGCCCCCAGACCTCGCGCGCCGCGGTGCTGCCCAGCACCACGCCCATGTGGCCGCCGGGTGCCAGCCGCCAGGCCTTGTCGCGAGTCGGCAGCAGGTCGACGATCCGGCGGGCGATACGCGGCGCGACGATGGTGTCGCGGTCGCCGGCGAACACCAGCGCCGAGGCCTTGATCTTGCCGACCTCGGCGATCCGGCTGTCGATCTGGATGCGGCCGGTGGCCAGCTCGTTGTCGATCGCCATCCGCAGCAACATGTCGCGGACCACGCCGCCCGGGTAGATCAGCATCCGGTTCAGATAGTTCGAGGTGGTCGAATGCTTCTCGACGAATTCGCGATCCCACAGCTGGGTCATCAGATCCCAGTAGGTGGTGATGCTGGCGATCGGGTTGGTCATCTTGAAACCGAGCGCCAGCAGCCAGCCGGGAATGGTCAGCTTCTGCGGATCAACACCCATCAGCCGGAAGTCGCTGTACTTGCGCACCAGCCGGGCCGGCGCATCAAGCGCGCCAGCCAGACCGGCGACCACGCCGCCACCGCGCAGATCGATCGGGCTGGCCACAGTGACCAGGTTGCGGATGTACCGGTCCTGCGTCAGCCCGGCGTGCATCAGGCTCAGCAAGCCGCCCATGCACCAGCCGAACAGGCTCACGTCTTTGGAGCCGCTGTCGCTACGGATCGCCGCCAGCGCCTCGCTCATCATCCGATCGACGTAATCGACCAGACCGAGGCTGGCGTGCGCAGGCGTCGGCCGGCCCCAGTCGATCAGATAGGTGCGAAAGCCGCGCGCCGCCATGTAGCGGGCCAGCGAGCGTGACGGCATCAGATCGAAGGTGTCGCAGGTCACGCCGAGCGGCGGCACCAGCACCAGCGGCACCGGATACAGCCTGCGATTGACCGGCAAGCGGCCGCCGTCCGGCAGGTCGATGAAGCTTTCCTCCGGCGGGTCGTAGCGGCGCACCGACATCAGCTCGCCATCGAGCACCAGCCGGAAATGGGTGCGGCCGGACTGGATCAGCCGTTCGCGGCGGAACAGCCAGTCGAAGCCGTTGGCAACGGTGCCGGCGATCCGGCCGTTCAGCTGCAGCACGCCGCGACGCGGGGCGTCCGGCAGTTCATCAAGGGGAAGCTCAGACATTGTCGGCAGTCGCCTGGTCCATGAAACGCTTCATCAAGCGCAGGTACTGGCCCTGCTGCAGGTGCAGCACATGATTGCCCGGAAACCAGTGCAGGCGGGAGCCGGCCCAGTGCCGGTGCAGCAGGTTGACGAAGCTGGGCGCGGTGAAACGGTCGCCGGCGCCGCCGATGATCAGCAGCCGTTCGGCATCGATCGCCGGCTGCCAGCTCAGCGGGCTGTGCAGCGCCATGCCGTGGCGCATTTCGCCGATGCCGAAACCGTCGCGCCATTGCAGCAGGCGGATCAGCGGCCCGAGCGGCTGCCACTGCAGCGCCATGTCGATCGGCACCACCAGCGGCGAATTGGGGATCGCGAACTTGAGCCTCGGTTCCACCGAGGCCATTACCGCGCTCAGGTAACCGCCGAGGCTCAGGCCGGAAATGCCGACGCTCGGTGCGCCGGCGTCGAGCAGGTGGTCGACGAAGATGCGGATGTCGTGCACCGCATGCAGCATCGCTTCGTTGGCATGCGCCATGCCACCGGCGAAGTAGCCGTAGCCGCTGAACGGATGCCAGCACTCGGCACGCGCGCCGTGGAACGGCAGGGTCACCATCAGCACGTCGTAGCCGCGCTTCCACAGCCACGGCAGCGCGAAACCGATGGCATTGATCCGGTAGCTGTCGAGCGTAAAGCCGTGCAGCCAGATCAGCGTCTTGCGCGGACCGTCCGGGTGATGCAAGTGCAGCGCATGGGCGCGGCGGTTGCGGCCGGATTTCGCGTAGGCCGCGCGCAGCGCCGGGTTCAGCGGCACGAACGGCGAATCGAACGACCAGTGGCGAGCCGGGATGCCGGCCGGCTGCCAGTCCAGCAGCCCCGGCGGCCGTTCGTCGATCGGCACCTGGGCCGGCGGCGCGACGAACACCGCGTCGAGCGCAGCGCGATCGGCCAGCGGCTGGTACCAGCGCAAGGCCTCCCGTTCCCGGGCCACGCCGCTACGTCGCGCCAGCCCCGGCGCCATCGCCGCCGACACCAGGCTGCCGAGGCCGGTGCGCAGCACCCGGTCGGCCAGCGCCGAGCCGTGCACCTTGAAACGGTGATCGGCGTCGATCTCGGTGGCGTCGACGCGCTGGTAGTAGTCGTGCGGAAGCTGCTCCCACCAGCGCTCTGGATTGTTCATTTTCATGTCCGCCGGGGCTTCCGCCCGTTGAATCGACGCTCGAAAGTGCCATTCAAGGCACTTTCGAAAGCTCGCGCCGATTCAACTACAGCGTGCGCGCGATCAGCTCCTTCATGATCTCGTTGGTGCCGCCGTAGATGCGCTGCGCGCGGGCGTCGATCCAGGCGCGGGCGATCGGGTACTCCAGCATGTAGCCGTAGCCGCCGTGCAGCTGCAGGCACTCGTCGATGACCTTGCCCATCAGATCCGAAGCCCAGTACTTGGCGGTCGCGGCATCGTCGACACCGAGCTTCTTGTTCAGCACCAGCTCGATGCAGCGGTCGATGTAGACGCGGCCGATCGCCAGTTCCGCCTTCATCTCGGCGAGCTTGAAGCGGGTGTTCTGGAAGCTGGCCACGGTCTTGCCGAACACCTTGCGGTTGCGGGTGTATTCCAGCGTGTGCTTGAGCGCGGCTTCGGCGCCGGCGATCGAAGTGATCGCGATCATCAGGCGTTCCCAGGCCAGTTCCTGCATCAGCATCACGAAGCCCATGCCTTCGCGGCCGAGCAGGTTCCTCTTCGGCACCCGCACGTCCTTGAAGAACAGCTCGCAGGTGTCCTGCGCCTTCATGCCGATCTTGTTCAGCGGCTTGCCCTTGGTGAAGCCCTCGCGGGTCGCCTCGACCATGATCAGCGAGATGTCCTTCGAGCCTTCGCCGCTGTTGCCGGTCTTGGCGACGACGATCGCCATGTCGGACAGGTAACCGTTGGTGATGAAGATCTTCGAGCCGTTGATGATGTAGTCATCGCCGTCCGACACCGCCGTGGTCTTCACGCCCTGAAGATCGGAACCGGTGCCCGGCTCGGTCATCGCGATCGCGGTGACCACTTCACCCGACGCCATCTTCGGCAGCCATTCCAGCTTCTGCTCCTTGGTGCCGAAGTTGTTGACGTAGTGGGCCACGATGTCCGAATGCAGCGAGAAGCCGGTGCCGGAATCGCCGGCGTAGGACTGCTCTTCCATCAGGATCACGCTGTACAGGCGATCGCCGCCCATGCCGCCGAATTCATCCGGAATCGCCGTGCACAGAAAGCCCAGCTCGCCGGCACGGTTCCAGATCTTGCGATCGACGTGCTGCTGCTTGTCCCAGGCTTCACGGTGCGGAACGATCTCGTCCTGATAGAAGCGGGCGACGCTCTTGCGGAAATCGTCGTGTTCAGCGGAAAACAGGGTACGAGGAATCATCGCGGGCTCCGGCCGACGGGCGGCCATGGTGTTGGGGTTCGATCAGCGCCGGCACGGTAATCCAAGTTACATACGGTCCGGACTGTTTTATATCAACTCACAGCGGAGGGGCGACTGTCAACGCAGCACTCCGGCGCTGTCGACGTGTCCGCGTCAACGTCAACAGTTAAGCGCAAAGGCGCAAAGAACGGCCAAGAGGAGGACGCAAAGGGAAAAGAAAGGAAATCAAAGGCAAAAAACCTGTGCCCCGCGAAAATTCACGCTTCGAACCGACTCAACGCTCGGCTTTTCTTTGCGTCCTTTCTTTTCCCTTTGCGCCTTTGCGTTTAACGGTTGACGTTGGCTTCGACTGCGGCGCTCACAGGAAATTGGGGTCAGACCCCAATTAGCGATGGAAGCGGATCCGGCGCGCTCAGTCGGTGGCGGCCACGGCCCAGACCGCGCCGCTGCGCGCCTGCACCACCAGCGCCAGCCGCTCGCCACGCTCGTCGGCGGCCAGCATCTCGTCGAGCATCAGCGGCGTGTTCGACCAGTCGGCCAGCTTGCGGATCGAGCGCACCACGTTCGGGTAGACGATGCGCCGGCCGGCGTTCTCGCCGCTGCGGATCGTGGTGGCCAGCTGGGGATCGAAGCTGATCAGCCAGACCTCGCCGACCGCCGAGGCGTCGACCGACTTCCCGATCGACAGCTGGACCATCCGCCCGTCGCGGCGGATCGCCGCCGGCACGCCTGGGCGTTGGTGGCTGGCGGCGTCGCTGATCGCCGCCTCGGCCTGTCCGCGTCGGGAACCGATCAGCGCCACCGCGCCATCGACGACCAATTGCGGGGTATAGACCTCGAAGCCGCGTTGCCGCGCATAGCCGTGCTGGCGCGCGGTGAACTGCGGACTGGCGAAGGGATCGACCCAGCCCAGGTCATCCCAGTAATCGACATGGAAGCCCAGCGCCAGCACATCGCTTCGGCCAGCCAGTTCGCCCAGAACCGCGTCGGCTGGCGGACACGAGGAGCAGCCCTGCGAGGTGAACAGTTCCAGCAGCACCGGACGCTTCGCCTCGGCGCGCGCATTGGCGGGCGCGGCAGCCGCCGCCAATACCAGCAGCGCCGCCAGCGCCGTGAACCGGAAACGGGAAGTCGATGCCGTCATGACGGGAACTCCTGACACCAGGGGAGCAGCCAGCTTGCCTGCCCGCTCCTGCAGCCACGAGGCCCGAACGTCCGCGATTCAGGTGCGATACGCCGCTTCCGTGCCGGCCACCGCTGCAACGCGGCGGTCGATCTGCGGACGCTGCGGCCTGTCGACAGCGGTGCTGCGCTTGCTCGGCCGGAAACCGCTCACAATCGGCACCGTGAATGCTCCGCCCATCCCCAGCGTCCGCCCGCCGACTCGCGACGGCGTCGGCGCCAGCAGCGTCCGGCTGCCGCCGGGTCACTGGCCGCTGCTGCTCGACTTCCTGTGTGCGCGCTTCCCGGACGTGCCACGCAGCATCTGGGCGGCCCGGATGCAGCAGGGTCGCGTGCACGACAGCGACGGCCCGACGCTCGACGCCAGCACGCCGTACTGCGCCGGCCGGCTGATCCACTACTACCGCGACCTCGCCCACGAAACGCCGATCCCGTTCGCGGCCACCATCCTGTACCGCGACGCCCATCTGCTGGTGGCCGACAAGCCGCACTTCCTGCCGACCATTCCGTCCGGCCGCTTCCTGCGCGAAACGCTGCTGGTGCGACTGAAGCAGCAGACCGGGCTCGACCAGCTGATTCCACTGCACCGGCTCGATCGCGCAACGGCGGGTCTGGTGCTGTTCTCGGTCGATCCGGCGACCCGTGGCGCCTACAGCGCGCTGTTCGCCGCGCGGCGCATCGACAAGACCTACGAAGCGCTGGCGCCGACGCGTACCGAGCTGGCGTTCCCGCTGACCCATCGCAGCCGCATGGTCGAAAGCACGCCGTTCTTCCGGATGACCGAAGCAGGCGGCCCGGCCAACACCGAAACCCGCATCGAACGGATCGAGACGCTCGGCGCAATCAGCCGCTACCGGCTGACCCCGCTGACCGGCCGCAAGCACCAGCTGCGCGTGCACATGGCCGCGCTCGGCATGCCGATCGTCAACGACCTCTGGTATCCGGCCCTGCTCGATGATTCGGTCGACGACTACACGCGGCCGCTGAAGCTGCTGGCGCGCAGTCTGGCGTTCACCGATCCGCTGAGCGGCGAGGCGCGCCGTTTCGAAAGCGCGCTACGGCTGTAAGGCCGCCGGCAGCTGCCACCACGACGGCAGCAGCGCCTGCACGTCGGGCCGTGCATAGCGCGGATCGACCAGCACCACGACACCGCGATCATCGCGATGGCGGATCACCCGGCCGGCCGCCTGCACCACCTTGCGCAGCCCCGGATACAGGTAGGTGTAGGCGTAGCCGGCGCCGAACAGCGCTTCCATCCGCGCCTGCATCTGCTCGTTGACCGGATTGACCTGCGGAATGCCGAGCGTGACCACGAAAGCCCCGATCAGCCGCTGGCCGGGCAGATCGATGCCTTCGGAAAACACGCCGCCGAGCACCGCGAAGCCGATGCCCTGCCCGCTCGCCGCGAAGCGGTCGAGAAAGGCCTGTCGCGCGGCCTCGTCCATGCGCCGCGCCTGCGCCCAGACCGGCAAGGCCGGGTGCGCGGCGCGCAGGCTGGCCAGGGTCCGTTCGAGGTAGTCGAAGCTGGAAAAGAAGGCCAGATAGTTGCCGGGCCGCGCCGCGTACTGCTCGGCGATCAGTGCGGCGATCGGCGCCAGCGAGGCTTCGCGGCGATCGAAGCGGGTCGAGACATGGCGGGCAATGCGCACGTCGAGCTGATCGGCGGCGAACGGCGACGGCACGTCGAGCCAGGGTGCGGCGGCCGGCAGACCGAGCAGGTCGCGGTAGTACGCGGGCGGGTTCAGCGTCGCCGAGAAGATCACCGCGCCGTGTGCGGCTTCGAAGCGCGGCGCCAGGAACGGCGCCGGCACGATGTTGCGGATCGCGAGCCGCGTGATGTCTGGCGCTTCCACGGTGACGTCGATCATCGAATGGCGGCCGAACACTTCGGCCAGCCGGGTGAAACCGATCGCGTCGAAATAGAACTGCTGCAGCTCGGCAGCGAACTCGTCGCGCGATTCGGCGAGCAGCCGGCTGGCGTTGCCGATGAACTCGGACAGCGCGCCGGTGAGGCTGTCCGGTACGCCGTCGAGCACGGCGTAGTGGCCGCCGTCGACAAAGCCCTCGCCGTTGGCGAGATCGGACAGCGCCTTGCCGATCCGCCGCAACGACGGTTTCAGGCTGCCGGGCGCGACCCGGATCGCGGCGCGCAGCGCGTCCTCGTCGAGCGTCAGCGAATACATGTCGCGGGCGCGGTCGACCAGGTTGTGGGCTTCGTCGACCAGCACCGTGACCCGCCATTCGTTGAGCTGCTGCAGCGCCGACAGGATGGCGCTGCCATCGAAAAAATAGTTGTAGTCGCCGACCACGACATCGGCCCAGCGGACCATTTCCTGGCCGAGGTAGTACGGGCAGACGCTGTGCCGGGCGGCGACGCTGCGCAGGCGGTTCTCGTCCAGCGGCGATACCGCCACTGCGGCCGCGCGGGCCGCCGGCAGGCGGTCGTAGAAGCCTTTGGCCAGCGGGCAGGATTCGCCGTTGCAGCGCTTGTCCGGATGCACGCAGGCCTTGTCGCGCGAGCGCAGTTCCAGCACCCGCAGCGCCGGTTCTCGGTCATCCGGCTGAATCCGCGCCAGCGCATCGAGCGCCACCTGCCGGCCCGGCGATTTGGCGGTGAGGAAGTAGAGCTTGTCGATCGGCGCGTGGGCCATCGCCTTCAGCGCCGGGAACAGCGTGCCGACGGTCTTGCCGATGCCGGTCGGCGCCTGCGCCATCAGCGCACTGCCGTGGCGGGCGGCGCGGAACACGGCATTGGCCAGCCCGCGCTGGCCGGCGTTGAACGCGGCGTGCGGGAAGCGCAGCCCGTCGATCGCGGCATTGCGGCGTGCCCGATGCGAGGCTTCCTGCGCGGCCCAGGCCAGATAGTCGGCGGCCAAGGTAGCGACCCAGGCGTTCAGCTCGGCCGCCGTCGCATGGTCGTCGAGCACGGTCTCGGCTTCGTCGTCGACATTGAAGTAGACCAGCGCCAGCGCGATCGCTTCGAGCCCGCGCGCCGCGCAGAACAGCGCGCCGTAGACCTTGAGCTGCGCCCAGTGCAACTGGCGGTGATTGTCGGGAATCCGCGAGACCTCGCCGCGATGGGTCTTGATCTCCTCCAGCCGCTGCAGCTGCGGGTCGTAGCCATCGGCACGGCCGCGAATCTGCAGGCCGCCGATCGTGCCGTTCAGGCTGATCTCGCGTTCGTAGTCACCCGCCCGGCGGCCGGCGACGCGGACATGGCCGGCCATGCCCTGCGCGGCACTCGGCGCCGGCGTGAAGCGGCGGTCGAGATCGCCGCGCTTGGCGGCGAACTCGCACAGTTCCCGCACGGCGATCACCGCACTCATCGCCCGGCCCGGATTCCGCTCAGTGCGACGGCTCCAGCAGGTAATCGATCGCCGCGCAGACCGCCGTGACCTGTGCGGCGATGCACTGCTCCGGCGTCGCCCGTGGGCTGTCCGGATAGACCTCGGTGGTGGTGCGGTAACGCGCCGTGGTGATGCCGGCGCACAGGCCCAATGCGCGCAGCGGATAGCGGATGACACCCGGCGACACCACCGGCGAGCCGATGATCCGGCCCTCGGCATCGGCCGGGGCGATATGCGTGACCCGCGCCACCGCGTCGATCACCGCCTGCTGGAACGCAGGCTCGGGTGCTTCGGTGTCATCGACCAGATAGAAGCCGTCCGGGATCACGCCGGGGCTGTGCGGCTTGCCGTCGCGGGCATCGCGCGCTGGGCCGAATTCGCTTTCGTCGCTGTCGGTGGTTTCGTGCAGGTCGACATGCAGCGCCACCTGCTCGCGGATCGGCGCGACCAGTGCCATCAGCGCCAGCGCTTCCTGCGCGGTGCCGCCGGCGCGGAACGCGCGGTTGGGATCGACCGCATGCAGGTTCCAGCGCTGGATCATTTCGTAGGCCCAGGGGCTGACGCAGGGCGCGATCAGCCAGTTGATGCGCCCGGCATAGGCCGCCACGTGCCGTTCGGCAAAGCGCAGCGCGCCGTGGACGCCGCTGGTCTCGTAGCCGTGGACGCCGCCGGTGACCAGCACGGTCGGCCGCTGTGCATGCCAGTCGCGATTGCGGACGGCGAACAGCGGGTAGCGCGCCGGATCGTGATCAAGCCGGCCGTATTCGACGACCTCGTGACCGGCGCGCAGACGCTCGATCGCCGGCAGCACATCGTCCGCATAGCGCCGCTGGATGCGCTGCTGCGCGCGCCAGGCGGCGATCTCGCGCGGACCCCAGGGGGTGCCGGGCGTGCCGATGGGATAGGGAGTCGGGGCCGTCATTGCCGTGCTCGTCGGGGGTGGAACCCGCAGACGGTAGCACCGCCCGGCGCGCTACCGGGCGGTTCCGATCACGGCACCGACGCGCCCCGGCGGATCAGCGCGCGATAGGTGCGGCAGCGGCCTGTTCGGCGGTCGCGGCCAGCGCCCAGTGGCCGCCCTGTTCGAGGTAGTTGGCAACCCCGATCGCGCCGGCCACCTTGAAGCCCTTGGCGGCCAGCAGATCGCCAGCGGCGCCGGCGCGGCCGGCGTGGTTCGACACGGTGACCAGCGCGCGGTCCTTCGGAATGAACTTCAGGCTGTCGGCCAGCTCGCTGGCCTGGATATTGAGGAAGACCGGGAAGCGGCCCCTTGCTGGCCACTTCCTCCGGCCGGCGCACGTCGATCAGCAGCAGCTGATCCGGGCGGGCCAGCAGCGCATCCAGCTGGCCGCGATCGAGCCGCTGCACCTTGTACTTCCAGGCCGGTTCGGCTTGGCCGGCAGCCTGCACGGCGGGGGCCTGCGGCGACGCCGCCCACAGGGCCGGCGATGCCAGCGCGACGGCAGCGGAAAACCAGACAGCCAGAGACGGAAGATGACGGTTCATCGCAAAGAGTCCTTGTGGTTCGGAGTGCTGCGGGATGGAAGACGGCGTGGCGGCGCGCTCAGGCCGCCACGGCGCCGTCGAAGCCGTCGTCGTCGAGCTTGTCGCCGAGATGGCCGTGCTTCTTCAGCAGGGTGCGCATGACGTTGCGGGAGATGCCCAACGCCTGCGCCGAGCGCACCTGGTTGTAGCGGCTGTGGCGGAATGCCTCGTCGACGATGATCCGCTCCAGCTCGTTGAACAGGTTGTCGCCGGATTCGGACAGCAGCGCCCGCGTCGCCTCGGCGAACTGCTCGCGTGGCGACAGCCGCGTCGACGGCGACCCGTGCGGCGAACTGGCAGCCACGCTGTTGAGCTTCAGGTGCTCCGGGCGGACCTCGCCCTTGTCGGCCACCAGCAGCGCGAAGTGGATGACGTTCTCCACTTCGCGGATGTTGCCGGGCCAGACATAGCTTTCCAGCGCCCGCCGCGTGGCCTCGGTGAACTCCGGCCGCCGCGTCTTCAGGCGCTGGCTGTAGACGTTCAGGAAGTGGGTCGCCAGCGGCAGGATGTCGCCCGGGCGCTCGCGCAGCGGCGGCAGGCGCACCTGGGCGATGTTCAGGCGGTAGAACAGATCGAGCCGGAAATGGCCGGCCGCCACCGCATCGCCGAGATCGACGTTGGTGGCAGCCACCAGGCGGATGTCCACCGGCGTCGACTTGCGCGAACCGAGCCGCACCACCTCGCGCTCCTGCAGCACGCGCAGCAGCTTCACCTGCAGCGCCAGCGGAAGGTCGCCGATCTCGTCGAGGAACAAGGTGCCGCCGTTGGCCGCCTCGAACCAGCCTTCACGGCGGCGGCTGGCGCCGGTGAACGCGCCGATCTCGTGGCCGAACAGTTCGCTGTCGGCCAGCTGCTCGCTGATCGCGCCGCAGTTCACCGCGACGAACGGCCCGCGGCGACCGCTGCGTTCATGGATGTGGCGCGCCACCAGCTCCTTGCCGGTGCCGGTCTCGCCGATGATCAGCACCGGCGCTTCGCTGGGCGCGATCTGCTCCAGCTGCTGCAGGATGCCCTGCGACACCGGATCGACGAAGACCAGCGCCTTGGCGCGGATGGTCACCGTCTCGGCATTGCTGCCCGTGAGCTGAAGAACCTTCGGCTCGGCATAGTACGACTCGCTCATGGTCCCGCTCTCCCTGGTGACACGGCCCAACCCGGCTTGACGGCGGCGGACTCTACGTCCGACCGCTGCGCATAACGAAAGAATTCGGAATCCACTGTTCCGGCGGTGACGCAACAGCGGCCTGCATGCCAAGCATTCCCGATGCTGGTGCGGGCCTGTCGTCACGCCGATTATCCAGCAGTGCCGCGCGCGGCAATGGATACATTTCGCATTTTCTTAGTCGGCACGGCGACCGGCAATTTTCGTATTTGCTTGTTCCATCCGGCACTTCGAAATCAATTTCCGGTCAATGCCAGCGCTGCCGCAGCAGCGTTCGCAGCTGCAACCGTCATGCATCGGCCCAGTTGCGAAAGCAGAGCGCTGCTGGAATTTCAACAGTCCACTGCTGCAGATTGCTGTAATGCCAGCATGACGGCGCGCATGACTGGGCTATCAGATGGATCGTCATCGATGACAAATCCATCCGTTGTCAATCACTTGAACCGGACAACGACTCCATTCCAGACACTGGCATGGCCTGTGCCCTCCAATCTGGCGTGACGGCTCGGTGCATCCGGGCCGGCCACTGCCGCCATGCCGGCGGTTCCTGTCGAATCCGAGCCCGAAGTCCCGTGAACTACACCGCCTATCCCGAACCCCGAAAGAATCTTGCCGGCCTCGCCGCCGTGGTCGGCCTGCATCTGGTGGTGGCCTATGCGCTGGCCACCGGCCTTGCCCACAAGGTGGTCGACGTGCTGAAGGCGCCGCTGACGGTCAGCGTGATCGAGGAGATCAAACCGCTGCCGCCGCCCCCACCGCCGCCGCCGCCACCGAAGCAGGTGCGCGTGCAGCCGCAGACGCCGTCGCCGTACGTGCCGCCGGCCGAGGTGGTGGTCGAAGCGCCGGTGCAGACCGCCACCATCACCAGCAGCCCGGAACCGGTACCGGAGCCGCCGCCGGCTGCACCGGCCGTGCCGGTGCCGGCGCCGATCGTCAACGCCGCCGTGGCCTGCCCGAACTCCGATCAGGTGCGCGCCCGCGTGCCGTACCCGATGCAGGCCGAGCGCATGGGCCTATCCGGCAAGGTGCTGGTGGAGTTCACCGTCGGCGCCGACGGCAGCGTCCGCGACGTCACCGCGATCAGCAGCAGCAATTCGATCTTCACCAGCACGGCCACCCGCGCGGTGGCCGAGTTCCGCTGCAACGGCCAGGGCCGCGATGTCCGCGTGCGCGTGCCCTTCGCCTTCAACTTCGGCTGAGCCTTCCGCTGCAGCCGCCACGGCTTCCCCGCCCCATCCCGAGAGAAAAACCATGATCCACTCCCGCACCTCCCGCACCCTGGTCGCCGCGCTGCTGCTGGGCCTGGCGTCCACCACCCTGCACGCGCAGGAAGCCGCCACGGCCGATACCGCCGCGCCCGTGCTCACCGCCGACAGCAGCGCCGCTGCCGGCACCGCCCCCGCAGACACCGCACCGGCCGCTGCGCTGACGGCCGCCGGCACCCAATCGGTCGACAACCCCTACGGCCTCGATGCGCTGTGGAAAGGCGGCGACATCGTCGCCAAGGCCACGCTGGCGATCCTGCTGATCATGTCGGTCGGCAGCTGGTACGTGCTGTTCACCAAGCTCTGGGAGCAGACCCGCCTGAACCGCCAGGGCCGGAATGCCAGCGAAACCTTCTGGTCTGCCGGCGGCGTGACCGAAGCGATCGAGACGCTCGACGCGCGCAGCGCCTACCGCTACATCGCCCGCGCCGGTGCCGATGCCACCGAACGGCATCGCGGCCTGCACGCGCACATCAACCTGCACGAATGGACCCAGGTGTCGATCCAGCGCGCGATCGACGCCGTGCAGAGCCGCTTGCAGAGCGGGCTGGCGTTCCTGGCAACGGTGGGTTCGACGGCGCCGTTCGTGGGCCTGTTCGGCACGGTCTGGGGCATCTATCACGCGCTGACCGCGATCGGCATCGCCGGCCAGGCCTCGATCGACAAGGTGGCCGGCCCGGTCGGCGAAGCGCTGATCAT
Source organism: Gammaproteobacteria bacterium (assembly GCA_026398815.1). Lineage (GTDB taxonomy): Bacteria > Pseudomonadota > Gammaproteobacteria > Nevskiales > Nevskiaceae > Nevskia. Next base: position 19,271 of record JAPLSA010000009.1, on the reverse strand, counting down.
GACCGCCATCGGCCTGGCCGTCGCTGTGCCGGCGGTGCTCGGCTACAACTGGCTGGTCCGCCGCAACAAGTCAGCACTAGAGCAGGTGCGCAACTTCGGCTCCGAACTGCACGCCGTGCTGCTCGGCGCGCAGGCGTCGCGCCCGGTGGAAGTGCCGAGCCCGCGCCGCCGCGAACAGCGCGCCGCTGCCGCCGCCTGAGCACGCCGCCATGGGAGCCAGCTTCAAGACCGGCGACGACGAGGACGCGCTCGTCGCCGCCATCAACACCACGCCGCTGGTCGACGTCATGCTGGTGCTGCTGATCATCTTCCTGATCACCATTCCCGTCGTCACCCGTGCGGTGCCGGTGGAGTTGCCGAAAGAAGTCAACCAGCCACGGGTGACCAAGCCGGAGAACATCAACCTGTCAGTGGACGTCGAGGGCCACGTCTACTGGAACGAGCAGCGGATCGGCAACCAGGAAGAACTGGTCGACCGCCTGAAGGAAGTGGCCGTACTGAAGCCGCAACCGGAAGTGCAGATCCGGGGCGATGGCGGCGCCGCCTATGAACACGTGGGCCGCGTCGTCGTCGCCAGCCAGCGCGCCGGCATCCTGAAGCTCGGCTTCATCACCCAGCCGCCGCCGCGCGGCTGAACCACCCGGAGAATCGCAATGGGCATGAACATCGCTGCGGGCGGATCGGATGACGATCCCGACGTGATCGCCGACATCAACACCACGCCGCTGATCGACGTGATGCTGGTGCTGCTGATCATGCTGATCATCACCATCCCGATCCAGCTGCACGCCGTGAACCTGGACCTGCCAGCCGGCAACCCGCCGCCACCGCTGACCGTGCCCGAGATCGTCCGCATCAACATCGACGCCAGCGGCGTCATCCGCTGGAACGGCGAACCGCTGGCCGATACCGCCGCGCTCGACAACCAGCTGAAGTCCGCCGCCGCAAGCCCCGTCAAGCCGGAACTGCACATCCGCCCGGACGCCAAAGTGCCGTACCGAGTCGTCGCCGGCGTGATGGCAGCGGTGCAGCGCGAAGGGCTGACCAAGGTCGGTCTGGTCGGGGCCGAGCAGTTCCTTTGATGCGTTGCTGACGATGTAGCGGCAGCAGCCCGCCGTGGCACACGTACGCTGGAAGCATGCGATAGCCCGCTGACGGTCGATGATGGGGATCGGGGTCAGCGGGCTTTTTTGGTAATGTTCAAGTCGATCAGCAACGGGCGTACTGGTCGCTACGATCTGGCTCTTGTGCTGGACCTGCCCGAGTTCCCCGGCGTTTGCTGCGTTCTGCGGCCACCTTCAAGTGGCAGAAATTAGCACAAAGCAAATATTCGTACCCCTACGTGCGATCTTAGCGAAGCAATCTAATAGCGCTATTACGTAATAGCAGAGTTATGGCGGGATTTTATGCGAGTTTCAGGAGCGCCGATATCGCGAGCGGGATCCCATGCAGGCCGTGGTTTTCGCTATCAAGACGCGGCTGGCGTTTGGCTGGCAGTTCAATGCTGGCGCCTAAAATTGCCTTACGGCGAAGTGATTCCAGAAGGGCGGGATGATTACGAACTCCGTGGCGCTATACGCACAGGATTTTTGCAGGCAAAGTCGCGACGCGACCACCTGGGCCCATTCTCTGTCGGTGAGGCAGTGGAATTCATTCAGGCCCTTTGGACCCGTGCAGAAGCAGCGGCTTCCGCGCCGCACGATTTAATCCTGCTACTGGAGCGCCCAATAAAAGAGGGGCCACCGGGTGACTATTCGCTAACAGATAACCCAAGTCTTAATATGGCCCTTAAGGCCGACCGGAGGTGGTCGAACTTCGCGCCGCGCACAAGCGTTTGGATAGTGCCAGCGCCATTTGAGACGTCTGTGACGGCTATTAGTAGCACTGCACCGTGCGCACCCTTGGTGGCTCAAGTTTATTACGGCGCACTGCTACATCAGATCGGAACCCTGGCTGACACCAATGGCTTGGTAAGAGATAACCGGTTTAACGGTTTGGCGATTTCGGACGTGGAGACAAGCATTCGCCAGCTTGAACCGCTCCTAGACCCGACCAGCATGGAAGCAGCCCTTCGTGACGGCTACTGCGATGCCGTCGACTTCATCACCCCGACTTACGATGCCGCGTTTTATCAAGGCATCGACGCCCGACCCGGCCACCTCGCCGCGGGGTTAATTGCTGAGCGGCCAGAGGCCAGACGTGATGTGCTTTCTGCATTAGAGGCCCACGGCGCGGCCTTGATCGTCGGGCCGTCTGGAGCGGGAAAATCCGCCTTGATGTGGGACACAGCGGGGGCAATTCGACACACGACTCGATGGTTCCAGATTCGGCGTGGCGACTCTACGGACACCCACTTGCTGCTTCGCTTGACGCATGCACTAAGAGCTTCGTCTGCCGCTCCAGTTGGATTTGTACTGGATGATGTTGGCAGAGGGCTCAGCGGAATTTGGGGCGGATTAATCCGTGAAGCCGGAGTGGGGACCGGAGTTGTACTTCTTGGATCTGTCCGCGAAGAAGACCTATTTCTCCTGCCGGCGAGTTCACGTGTCCGCGAGGTCCGGCCTAAAGGCGACGACGCGGTCGCGGAAAGAATCTGGCATCAGCTACAGGAGCAAGGCCACACAACCTGGGCTGGCTGGCGCGAGCCATGGTTTCGTAGCGACGGGCTACTGCTCGAATACACTCATATTCTGACCCGCGGCGATCGGCTAGAGAGAGTTCTTGGAGAACAGGTCGACAGCCGACTCCTTGAGATGCGTGACACTGAACTCGCCATTCTTCGCGTGACCTCTCTGGCTGGAACCGCTGGAGCTACGATTGATGGCGAGCGGTTACATAGCTTGCTAGACGTTACACAAGGCGATTTCGTTCGAGCGCTACGCCGGCTAGTAGATGAGCACCTAATTGGCGAGCCGAACACTGGCCAACTGGCCGGGATGCACCAGCTACGGTCGGCAGTGTTATTCGACCTCAGCCATGCATTTCCTCCATTCACACGGTCGCGCACTATCGCAGAGTCGATACACGCCGCGACCACCAAAAGCTTGGAAGCCTTAGCTGCCCATGTAGTCGTCCACTTTCCGGGCGAAACCATCACCTTAGTGAAGGCACTTGCAGCACGTCTGGAGAATGATCGCGACATCGAGGTTGCGATAGCTGCTTTTTCAGGCTTAGGCAAAGCGTACATTGAGACAACCCTGCGACACTGGGTAACTGGGGCCCTTCAAATTGGACTGGAGCCGACGCAAGTCACCACAGCCGTCACGTTCGCCATTGCTGGCACCGACCTCTCGCCTCTTAAGCTGCCGGAACGTCTAGTAAGGGCCATAGAATCTTTGCGAACGCGGTCAAAGTCAGACCCGCGGTCGCATCTTCTGTCCTTGTTGTCGTCAGATGCGATATCTGCAGTCGTCATTTCAGCAGATGCAACCGGACTTCGCGCACTAGTTGGCGCCTTGGTCGAGATGAAGCTGTCGGAAGACTTGCGATCGGCTATCAGTTTGGCCAAGCCGGATTTCGACACCATTGACCTTGTTGGAGCTGCGGATCTTGTCGGCGCCGTCCGATTGATCGATTCGCAGACCGCGACGGCATGGACGGACGGCGGTGTCCGGGAAAGTCTCCTGGCTCGTGTGCCGCTTGAGATACCGTGGGCTGGTCCAGTAGAAATTGAGGCTGCCTCGGAAGGTCGATTACTCCGCGGAGCGATCTATCACGTTGCACACTCAGCCCAGATAGAAGTGCACGAGGAAGTGGTAAATCTCAGCAAGCGCCTTCTAGGGATTGATCCTACGGCAGCGATAGTCGCAGTCGATGCAATTGCCGCTGATGGCCTTCCGTCGGGAACGCTGAAGTTTCCCGTAGCCACCAAACGAATACCGCGCGAAAACTTACCGGCTTCAGCGCTACCAGAGTGGAATCGGCAATGGATAGCTACAGCTGCGAGGTTGGTCGGGGCGGTTAGCTACACAGAATACCTTCAGCGCGCCCACGCAATGCTGGAGAAGCTCGTACCTGTTGTAGAACGCACCATGGATGGATTGCTGCGTGGAAAAGTGCCTTCGGGAAATTTGCTGACCCGTCTTGGAGAGGTGCACATTACTTCGCGCGCGCTCACGCCTCCAGCACACGCTTCGCCAGCAGGAAGCGCTCCGAAAGAGCACGTCACGGCCATTCAGAATCTACTGTTCGCCTGCTCGGCGGAGTTGGTTCGCCGATTCACAGAGTTGCCTGCAGGTCATGGCGCATTTGTTATGTGGACGGGAGACCTGCTCAATCAAATCCGCAAAGCAAGGGAAGAGCCCTGGGAGTTGATTGGGGACGTTCCCGAGAAGCTGTTGCAGCGAACTGAGAGTCTGGTCACGGCATTACGGCTGTTTGCGGCAGAGGCGGGCGCGCGGAATGCCAAGCCAACGAGCTTATGGGCATCTATCACCCGACACGCCGATCGCGGCAATGCCATACGTCTTGTGAAGCTTTCCGTTGAGCGACGAGTGCGGGCCAACGCTGCCGACTATTTGCGACGGGTGAATGCTGATCTTGTTAGTGCAGGCATCGAACTTGAGTTGCGGGCGCGCCCCAATTGGAATGATCCTTTGCCGTGGCCGACACTGGAACTCCTTGCGATCGTGTCGCTGAACTCGCCAGAGGATTGGCCATTCTGGATCATCGAAAAGGCCCCGCACGTTCGAGCGGCCGTTGGCGAGGGTCGCCTCATCCGATTCGTCCCGCGTGTTTCCGGGTTTGCACTATCAAGACTTACGAGCAGTGGAGTATCCAGCATCTTCTCTTCGCCTTATGTGGTCGATGACTGGCTCGACTCACTAGCGGTCCCGCGGCTAGACGATGCCTTGACCCGAGCGGCTGCAAGTGTAATCGATCTAGTTATAGAACTTGATGGACTACGCTGTTTTGGACTCGCCTCTAAGGAGCGCCCTGCCGTCGAACGTGCTGTCAAGGAAGATAATGAGCGTCAACTTGAAGATGCGCTCGTCGCTTTCGAAGCCCTCGCACAAGGAACATCGGTTCGATCGCTTCCGCGCTACATTAGCGAGGAGGTTGCGTTGATGCATATCGCGGCGGCGAAGGGTGCCGCAGCGTTGACACACGAGTATTTGACTCCCGGCGGGGAAGCATTGATGAATCTCCAGTTTGAGTTGCTCTTAGGAGATCTAGCTCTCAACACATGTACGGGAAAGTCATCTCAGACGTCTTAAGCAACGTGCGAGTGGCGGCTACCCAAGCGACAGCCCGGCAACCGCAGCTCAACCTACTCAACACCGATCAAGCCCAGCGCTACCCGATCAAAGCGAAGCACCGACTTCAAGCATCGCCAGCCGCTCAAACCCCACCCTCACCCCCGCAAATTCTCCCCAAAGAACGCAATCGTCCGCTCCCACGCCAGCTTCGCCGCCGCCGCGTCGTAGCGCGGCGTGGTGTCGTTGTTGAAGCCGTGCTGGACGCCGGGGTAGATGTAGGCCTGGTAGCGCACGCCGGCGGCTTTCAGCGCGGCTTCGTAGGCGGGCCAGCCGGCGTTGATGCGTTCGTCCTGTTCGGCGTATTGCAGCAGCAGCGGTGCCTTGATCGCGGCGACCGTGTCGGCGGGTGGCTGGGCGCCGTAGAACGGTACGGCGGCGGCCAGGTCGGGCAGCTGGGTGGCCAGGTAGTTGGCGACGCCGCCGCCGTAGCAGAAGCCGACGACGCCGACCTTGCCGTTGCCGTCCGGCAGCGCCTTCAGTTGCCGGGCGGCGGCGATGAAATCGGCGCGGGTCTTCGGCTGTTCGAGCTTCGTGAACAGTTCGCGGGCCTTGTCTTCGTCACCCGGATAGCCGCCGAGCGGGAACAGCGCATCCGGCGCGAAGGCGATGAAGCCGGCCAGCGCGAGACGCCGGGTGACATCTTCGATATGCGGATTGAGGCCGCGGTTCTCGTGCGCCACCAGCACGGTCGGCAGCTTGCCCTTGGCATTCGCGGGCTTCACGAGATAGCCGCGCAGCTTGCCGTAGCCGTCCGGCGACGGATATTCGACATAGGCGGTCCACAGGCGCTTGTCGTCCGGCGGCACCTGCTGGGCTTCGGCGAAGTTCGGGCTCAGGGCCAGCAGCAGCGCTTCGGCGCTGACGCCGGCAGCGGTGAAGCGCCCGGCCTGCTGCAGGAAGCCCCGGCGCGACAGCTGGCCGTGCACGTACTGGTCGAACAGCTGCAGCGCTTCGGGGTGGAAGTCACGGGCGGTCTTGCGGGTCATGGCGGGTTCCTGTGAAGAAGTGAACGGCATGCATCGTGGACGGATGAAACCACGGGTGCCCCGACGCTGCCGTTGCGGCGGCAGCGTCGGGGCAGCGCGCGGTTCGGGCAAAGCGGCGCTTCGGCTGGGTCTGCGGCGGTTCAGAGCTTGGTGCTGAACTGCAGCCCGTAGAAGCGCGGCGTGGCCGGCACGTAGGTGTTGTGGGTGACGTTCTGCGAGGCATCGTTGCCGAGCAGGTTCTTGACCAGCACGCTGACATCGAAGCGCTGGTCCGACGGGCCGACGCCGAAGGCGAGATCGGCCACCGCGTACGGGCTGACCCGGCCGTATTCCGACAGCCGGACATCGGAGTTGTACGCGCTGGTCAGGAACAGGTTCAGGTTCGCGTGGGCAACGTAGCCACCGCCGACCGGCTGGTTGTAGTCGGCACCCAGATTGCCGGACCACTTGGCCGCGCCCGGCAGAGTGGCGCCGCTGACGTCGCGCAGCGCCGGGTTGCCGGTGAAGTTCTGCTCGAACGGCTGGCCGGAGTTCTGGAAGTCGCGGTAGTAGGCGTCGTTGTAGGCCACCGCCAACCGCAGCTGGGCGCGGTCGATCGGCCGGTACAGCGCGTCGATCTCCACACCGCGGGCACGCACCTTGGCCGCATTGCCGGTCGCCGCCGTGTAAGCCAGCGCGCCGTTGGCGTTCAGTTCGGTGGTGTAGGCATCGAAGATCTGCACCTGCTGCTGGTAGTTCTTGATGTCGTTCCAGAACAGCGCCGTGTTGAAGGTCAGGCGGTTGTCGAGCAGCGCTGTCTTCAGGCCCAGTTCGTAGGCGCGCGTCTCTTCCGGCAGTGCTTCGAACGGCACGCTGTTGACCACCTGCGAGATGCCCGCCTTCTCGCCATAGCGGAACGACACATAGCCGGTGTACTGCTCGCTGAAGCGATAGCTCGGGCTGAACACGAGGGTTGGCTGCGTCTTCCGGAAGCGCGGGCCGGCAGTGTCGTTCCACACCGGGCCGATCTGCGCGGCGCGCAGCTGCTTGGCCGCTGCCACCTGCCGCTGCTGCGCCGGCGTCAGATTGGCGTAGCTGGCCACGCCGAAATACTTCAGCGCCGTGGCATCGGCCAGCGCCAGCTGCTCCGGCGTGTTGGTCGGGCTCAGCGCGCCGGGGTTGGCAGCCGTGAAGGCATTGGACGCGAAGCCGCCCAGCGAGATGTCGTTGACGATCGCCGGATTCAGCTCCGGTGCAAAGCCCTGCTCGAAGATCTGCTTGTAGGTGTTGTTGCGGCGGTCCTCGCGGGTGAAGCGCAGGCCGGCGGTCAGGGTCAGCGGCTCGGTGATGTGCCAGTCCACGTGGGTGAACAGCGCGCCGCTCTTGTTGCGGATTTCCTGCACCGGCTTCTGGATCAGGCGATTGACCGAATTGCTCAGCAGCAGGCGGCCGGCGGGGTCGGTGTCGAGCGCGTTGTAGATCGCGTTGCTGGCCAGGAAGGCGCCGGCATCGGAGCCGAAGCCCGAGCCGGTGTCGTAGTTGTTGAAGGTGCGCAGCAGGTAGAGGCCGGAGGTGTAGTCGACACTGCTGCCGAAGTGGCCACTCAGCTTCAGCTCCTGGCTGGCCTGGTTGTAGAACACGTTGCCGCCGCCGTTCTTGTTGATGTCGAACGGCGTGCCTTCATCGTTCTTGGCCTGGAACGAAAAGTTCTTCCAGGCGGTGATCGAGGTCAGCGTGTGGTCGCCGAGCAGGTAGTTCACCTCGCCCGAATAGCCCTGGCTGCTGGTCACCAGCGGGAACTGGGAATCGGTGTTGATGCCGTTGGCGAAGTAGTCGCGGTCGACCACGTAGTTCGGGTCCTGCGTGAACCAGCGGCGGCGCAGCTGGTTCTCGGGAATCTGGTTGGCCGGCGTGGCGCTGCCGTTGGCCAGCGTGGCCGGCGTCGGCTTGCGCAGCACGAAGCCGTTGTAGAACTGGCCGACTCTCGGCTGGTAGTCCGCCCGCAGCGTGGCGTTCAGATTGTCCAGCGGTGTGAACAGGAACTGCACACGGCCGACCACGGCATCGCGGTTCGGATAGGAGATGTCGCGGTTGTAGGCGTTCTTGATGAAGCCATCGCCCTTCTGCACCGAGAACGCGCCGCGCCAGGCGATCAGCTCCGGCACGATGCCGCCGCCGATCGCGGCCCGCGCGATCACCGTGTTCTGCTGGCCGAGAAACACCGAGCCGATGAACTCGCGCTCGAAGCGCGGCTGGTTGGTGGTGACGTTGATCTGGCCGACGCTGGCGTTCTTGCCGCCCTGCGTACCCTGCGGACCGCGCAGCACTTCGACATTGCCGATGTCGATGAAATCGAAGCTGGCCAGCGGGTTGTAGGCATACGGCACGCCGTCGACGACGAAGCCGACGCTCGGGTCCATCGCATCGGTCTGCGCCTGGCGGCCGATGCCGCGGATCGACAGGCTGCTGGTGCGCGCATTGCCCTGGTTGAAGGTGACGTTGCCGGCGCGCTGGGTGATGTCGCCAACGGTCAGCGCATTCAGGCGGCTCAGCGATTCGCCGGACACCACCGAGACCGACTGCGGCTTGTCCTTCAGCGCGGCGATGCGCGGCTTGGCGCTGATCACCACGGTGTCCAGCTCCGTTTCGCCGCTGGCGGCCGGGGCCGCATCCGCCTCGGTGCCGGCCGCCACCTGCGCCAGTTCGGTCGGCTCCAGCGGCGCTGCCGCAGACGCGTTCTCCGGCGCAGCCGCCTGGGCGGCGAAAACCGCCAGCACCAGCCCGCTGCCGAGCAGCACCGATACCGCCTGACGCTCCACTTTCGACTCCAGCGCGCGGCGGCGGACCGAACGGTCCGACTGCGGCTTGCGGTGGTTTCGATTCGACTTGGACATCTTCAGATTCCCCGTGATTTCTTGGTTACGCCAGATGTGGCGGCAAGGGGCTGGAGCAGAGACCGTGCCGAATTTCGCAGCCTTGAAGACGGGCTCCGGAAATCATCGGATCGATCTAACAAGCCAATGATTTATTTGTGTTTTGATCTGAAGAGATCGGGCACAGACGGCACTACGGCGGCCGCTCGCGCGTCGCGCGCCGAGCGACGCTGCTGCCTGCGCAGCAGGCTTCAGTCCAGGCTGCGCGATATCCAGCAGCGGCACGCTTGTGGAGTCCAGCGGCGTGGCATCACTCCACATCAGAAATAGCAAGGGCTTCGTCCGCGACAACGGACGAAGCCCTGGTGTGCCGCCTATGGCGCTTACTTGGCGCGACCGCGATAACCGCTGCTGAGGGTGGCGATCGTGTACACCGCGCCACGGCCGACAACGTACAGCGTCTTCTTGTCGCGACCGCCGAAGGCCAGGTTCTGCGGCGCCTTCGGCAGCACGATGGTGCCCAGCGCCTGGCCCTTGGCCGAGAACACCTGCACGCCATCGGTGGTCGCCACGTAGAGCCGGCCATCGCCGTCTACGGCCAGACCGTCGGCACCGCTGCTCGGGCCGGTTTCGGTATCGCGCAGGCCGCTGAGCTTCGCGAAATCGCGGCGCGCGCCAAGCTTGCCGTCGCGGCCGATGTCCCAGGCCAGCACCTGGTCGCCAGCGGTGTTGGCGACGTAAAGCGTCTTCTCGTCCGGGCTCAGCTGCACGCCGTTCGGGCGGGCAATCTCGCTGCCGCCGGCAATCCGTTCCAGCGTGCCGCCAGCCGGCAGCCGGTAGACGCCGGGATGCCCCTGCGGCGGCTTTTCGCCCGGCTTCAGCTGGCTGCCGGAATCGGTGAAGTACAGCGTGCCGTTGGCGGCCAGCACCAGATCGTTCGGACGGCTGAACGGCTGGCCCTGGTACTGGTCGGCCAGCACCTTCTCCTGGCCGGCCGGATGAACGATGCCGACCCTCGGCTGCTGCGTCTGCACGCCGTACAGCTCGCCCTTCGGCCCGGCGGCCAGCGCATTGATGCTGTTGGCACGTTCCAGGTAGGTGCTGATCGCGCCGTCCGGCGCGATGCGGATCACCCGGTCGGCGCGGTTCTCGGTGAACAGCAGGCTGCCATCGGCCAGCGGCAGCGGGCCTTCGGTGCCGTCGAAGCCGTCACGGACCAGGGTGATCGGCGTACCGGCAGCGACCACGCCGGCAATCGCCGGGGTGACGCTGGCGGCGGCCGGCGCTGCTGGCGCGGACTGCGCCTGTACTGCGGAGGTGAAGGCAAGGACGGCGGCGGCCAGCAGGCGCGCGGCCGGGATACGGGTCGACATGGTGGACTTCCTCTGGTGATGGACGACGGTTCAGCGCGCGGCCTGCGGCGACAGCCCGAGCCGCTGCACGGCTTGCAGCGCTTGCTCGACGTTGTCGGCCGGCTTCAGGCCGCTGAGGCGGGCGGCGATCAGGCCGTTCGGGGTGACGATGAAGGTGCTGCGCTCGGCCAGGCCGTGGCGGATGTCATCGCCGCGCGTGTCCTTCTTGCCGGCGGCGGCATCGCGGATTTCCAGCTCGAAGGCACGGGCGATCGCGCCGTCCGGATCGGAGGCCACCGCGACCTTGCCGGCGCAGTAGGCGGGATCGGCGGAGAACGCGTTGAGCCGTTCGATGCTGTCCAGCGACACACCGATCACCGTGGCCCCGGCCGCCGCGAAGCGCGCGTGGTTCACCGAGAACGTGTGCGCCTGGATGTTGCAGCCGCCGGTGTAGGCGGACGGATAGAAGTAGACGACCACCGGGCCACGCTTGAGCGCGGCCTCAAGCGAGAAGTCGAACGGCTTGCCATCCAGCGAGGCACGGGCGCTGAACGCCGGCGCGTGAGCACCGGCTTCCAGCGCTGCCTGGGCAGACGGCGCGGCCGCGCCGATCGCCACGGCAAGGGCCAGCGCCAGCCCGCGGGAAAGAGGTTTGGAACCCGGGATCGGGCGGAATTTCAGGCGTGGCTCAGCGGGCATGGTGGGGTCTCGGCGGAGGGACGGCAGCGGGTTCGGTACCGCAGGTGATCGAGCAGGCGGGTATGGATTCGCAGCGGGCCTCATGGCGCGGCCGGCAGCGCCGCCAGCCAGGCCGACAGCGCGTCGATCTCGGCATCGACTAGCGGCCGGGCGATCAGGTGCATGACAGTGACTTCGCGCGGGTCGGCCGGGCCGGCGCGCCAGTGGCGCAGGCGCGCCCGCAGGTAGTCGGCGGACTGGCCGCCGATCGCCGGATAGCCATCGCTGCCGGACACCGCACCACGGCCAGTGCGGCCGTGGCAGCTGACGCAGGCGATCACCTCGCGGCTGCGGTCGCCGTGCGCGAACAGCCGGGCGCTGGCGGCGTCGTCCAGTTCTGGACTCGCGGCGGCCAGCGGCTGGCTGGCGTACCAGGCGGCGATGTCGTCGCGCTCGCCCGGGCCAGCCGCAATGGCCGGGTGCCGGCGCTGGCCGCTGTCGAAGCGCGCCAGCTGGGCCCGCGTGTAGGCCGCCGGCTGGCCTTCCAGACGCGGCGTCGGCGTCTGCTGCGGAGTGCCGTGGCAGACCGGGCAGCCGGCGGCTAGCGCTGCGACCTCGCCGGCGCGCGGATCGCCGACGCCGAGGCGTTCGGCCTGCTCGTCCTCGCTCCACTGGCCGTAGGCGAGGACCGGCAGCAGCGCCAGCAACAGCCAGCGGACGCCGCGCCGCCCTGCAATGCAGAAGCCGGTCATTTGAGTGACTTGTAGAGATCGTGGCAGCTGCTGCAGTTCTTGTTGACCGCCCGCGCCGCTTCGCTGGCAACCGCCAGGTCGCGGGCGCTGATGGCGGCGAACACGCTGGCCAGCGAGGCCTTGCCCTCGCGCGCCAGCGTCACGGCATCGTCGGTGCCGCCCTTGCGCAGGAAGTAGTCCTCGGTCCAGTCGAGGCCCAGCTTCAGCGCTTCGGCATCGGCCAGCGCGGCTTCGTAGTTGCCGGCGCCGAGCGCCGGGCCGAGATCCTTGTTGGCGTCGTCCATGTCGCGCATCACGTACTCGTCGAAGTCGCCGAGATCGATCGCCGCCCAGACCAGACCGCTGGCCAGCGTGCTGCCCAGCGCCAGGGTCCAGCCGATCCGAGAAAAGCACTTCCGCATGCCGCCGGTGTCCTGTGGGCCGCTGCGGTCCGGCCGCAGCGGCGATGACGGCGTGGCCGCCGGTCGAAGCCGGCCGCCACGCGAAAAAGTGAGCCCTGCGCGCCGCAGCGGGCGCGCACGGGGATTCGAGAAAGTCCGGCCCGGGATGCGGATCCAGCGGGCCGGAAAAGTCCTACTTAGGAGCGCGTTCGCCGACCGCTCAGGCCAGCAGTTCCTTGACCACTTCGCCGTAGACCACGGTCGGCCGTTCGGACCGGCCGTTGTGCAGGAAGGTGGTCTTCAGGTGATCGAGGCCCATCAGCTGCAGCACGGTGGCGTGCAGGTCGTAGGTGTCGACCTTGCGGCCGACCGCCTGCATGCCGATCTCGTCGGTGCCGCCGACCGTGGTGCCGGCCTTCACGCCGCCGCCGGCCAGCCACTGCGTGTAGCCCCAGGGGTTGTGGTCGCGGCCGTTGCCGCTCTGGCCGAACGGCGTGCGGCCGAATTCGGAGGTCCAGACCACCAGCGTGGAGTCGAGCAGGCCACGCGCTTCGAGGTCGGCGAGCAGGCCGGCGATCGGCTTGTCGACGGCACGGGTATGCGCACGATGGTTGGATTCGATGTTGTTGTGGCCGTCCCAGTTGCGGGCTTCGCCTTCGATCTCGATCTCGCCCGACACCACCTGGATGAAACGCACGCCGCGTTCGACCAGCCGGCGCGCGCGCAGCAGCGTTTCGCCGTAGCTCTTGCTGGCCTCGACATCGATGCCGTACAGCGCCTTGGTGGCCTCGCTTTCCTTGGCCAGGCTGACCGCTTCCGGCGCCGTCACTTCCATGCGCGCGGCAAGGTCGTAGGAGCGGATGCGCGCCTGCAGCTCGGTGTCGCCCGGATAGCGGCGGGCATGGCCGCGATTGAGGCGGTTGAGCAGGTCCAGCGTGCTGCCCTGCTCGCCTTCGGCGACCAGCTCCGGGCGGTTCAGATGCAGGATCGGCGAATCGCCGGGGCGGAACGCGGTGCCCTGGTAGACCGCCGGCAGGAAGCCGGAACTCCAGTTGATCGCGCCGCCGCGCGGCTCGCGCTTGTCGTTGTAGAGCACGACATAGGCCGGCAGGTCCGGATTGGCCGCACCCAGCGCGTACTGCACCCAGGCGCCGAGCGACGGCCGGCCCGGGCTCAGATCGCCGGTATTGAGCTTGAGAATGGAGATGTCGTGGGTGGCGCCGATCGTGGTGCTGGACTTCACCCAGGCGATCTTGTCGGCCTGGGTCGCGAGGTTCGGCAGCAGGTCCGAAAACCAGGCGCCGCTGTCGCCGTGCTGCTTCCACTGGCGCTGGGTCGCCAGCAGCTTGTTGGAGGTGCCGCGCACACCCTCCTTGATGCCCTTCATGAACGAGGCCGGCACTTCCTGCCCGGCCAGCTTGACCAGTTCCGGCTTGTAGTCGAACAGGTCCAGGGTCGACGGCGCGCCGTCCATGTGCAGCCAGATCACCGACTTCACCTTGGCCGGGAAATGCGTGGCCTTCGGCGCCAGCGGGTCGACGAGGCCGGTGACCGGCTCGCTGGCAGTGGCGGCGGACGGGAAGAAGGCGCCGCCGAGCGCCACGCCGCCAAGGCCGAGTGCGGCGTGGGCCAGCAGGTCGCGACGCGAAGTCGGCTTGTTGAAATCAGTCATGCGATGTCTCCGAAAGAATGGGATCGGTGCAGGGTTCAGAAGCGGTAGGTGAACTCGTTGGAGTTGACGACCGCGTGGGTGAGATCGACGAAAGCGGCGGCCCGGATCGGATCGAGCGGCCCGGCCTTCTCCAGCCCGATCGGCACGTTGACTGCGAACTTGCCGTTGGCGGCCTGCGCCTTCAGCACCTTCTCCTGGCTGTCGAGGAAGGCCAGCAGCGTGGTCTTCTCCTGCTTGTCCGGCTTGCGGGCATAGGCGATCTCGAACAGGCCATCGAGCTGGGCGGACGCCGAACCGCCCCGTTCGCGCAACACCCGGCCGGCCAGCGCCTTCGACCAGTCGAAGACGATCTCGCTGTTGAACAGGGTCAGCGCTTGCAGCGGCGTGGTGGTGATGTCGCGCTTGGCATGCGCCTGCTGGGTGTTGGCGATGTCGAACGGCTGCAGCAGCGGATAGGGAATCGAGCGGCGCGTGAAGATGTAGAGACTGCGGCGATTCCAGTCGTCCTTGTCGGCCGACACCTTCCAGGCATTGCCGGTGTAGAGGTTCGACGGCACCGGCGGGAACACGCTGGGTCCGCCGATCTTGTCGGTCAGCGAGCCGGAGGCGACCAGCAGCGAATCGCGGATCGTCTCGGCGTCGAGACGGCGGCGCGGGAACACCGCCAGCAGCCGGTTTTCCGGATCGGCGCTGGCGATGTCCTGACGGAACGCCGACGACTGCCGGTAGACGCTGGACAGCAGGATCTCGCGATGCAGCTGCTTCACACTCCAGCCGTGCTCGACGAAGCTCGACGCCAGATGGTCGAGCAGCTCCGGGTGGCTCGGCTTCTGGCCGGCCTTGCCGAAGTCGCTGAGCGTTTCGACGATGCCGCGGCCGAAGTACTGGTCCCAGACCCGGTTGGCGTAGACGCGGGCGGTCAGCGGATTGCCCGGGCTGGCGATCCAGCGGGCCAGCGCCGTGCGCCGGCCGGACGATTTCTCGGTCGGCACGATGACCGGCTTTTCGGAGGTGATCGCCGCCGGGAAGCCCGGCTGCACTTCTTCCGCCGGCCGCTCGAAGTCGCCGCCGAACAGCAGGTGGGTCGGCGGCGCCTGGGTCTGGCCGAGTTCGGTCATCGCCGAGATTTCCAGCGAGCCGCCGGCCGGCTTCAGCTTGTCGAACTTGCGCAGTTCCTCGCCGAGCTTGCGGTAGTCATCGGCCAGCGCCGCGTACTCGGGCTTGTACTGCTCGGCACTCGGATCGGCGTTGTCGCGCAGGTAGGCGGCCAGCACGTCGTCGGTGCCGTAGTCGGAGAAGCGGTTGATGATCCAGCGGTCGTGCGGGGTCCACTGCGCTTCCGGCGTCGAGTACAGCTTGCGCAGCGAGGCCTGGGTGGCCTGCGAGTAGCGGTCGAGCAGGTAGTGCCTGGCTGGCTCGCGCACCTTGTCGATGATCGCCTTCTGCCTGGCGCGGATCTCCGCAGTGGCTGCCTTCCACTTGGCGTCGGCCTGTTCGTAGGCCAGTTCCGCCGCG
Source organism: Gammaproteobacteria bacterium (assembly GCA_026398815.1). Taxonomy (GTDB): domain Bacteria; phylum Pseudomonadota; class Gammaproteobacteria; order Nevskiales; family Nevskiaceae; genus Nevskia. The sequence goes on along the minus strand of JAPLSA010000009.1, from coordinate 3,826 downwards.
CCCTTGGCGGCCGGAATGTCGTCGACCGCGCTGGTGTTGGCGAAGAACGCCTGCAGCTGGAAGTACTCCTTCTGCGAGATGCGATCGGCCTTGTGGTTGTGGCACCGGGCGCAGCCGACGGTCTGGGCCAGGAACACCTCGCCGACGGTGTCGGTCATGTCGGTGGTGTGCTGGTACTTCTTCTGCACCAGATCGCGGGAATTGATGTTGTCCGGGAAGCCGCGCAGGAAGCCGGTGGCGACCAGCGCGTCCTGGTCGCCGGGCTTGATCTCGTCGCCGGCCAGCTGCTCCTGGATGAACTGGTCGTAGGGCTTGTCGGCGTTGAAGGCCTTGATGACCCAGTCCCGGTACCGCCACATGTTCGGCCGCGTCTGGTCGCCCTGGAAGCCGGCGCTGTCGGCGTAGCGGGCCAGGTCGAGCCAGCGGCGGGCCTGGCGTTCGCCGTACTTCGGCGAGGCCAGCAGGCGGTCGGCGAGCTTCTCGTAGGCGTCCGGCGAACGATCGGAGACGAACTGCTGGACCTCCTCCGGCGTCGGAATCACGCCCCAGACATCCAGCGTCGCGCGCCGGATGAAGGCCGCGCGGTCGGCGTCCGGCGAGGGCTTCAGGCCCTTCTCTTCCAGCTTGGCGAGCACGAAGGCATCGATCGGCGTGCGCACCCAGCGCGCCGCCTTCACCTTCGGCGCGGCAGCGGCAATCACCGGCTGGTACGACCACAGCGCGTTCGGCCGGGCGGCAGCGGCGGCGTTGCTGCGCGGCGCTGCGGCATCGGCTGCCCCGGCGGCGGCGGCGGCACTGGCGGCACTGGCGCCGGGCACGGCGATCGCCAGGCCGAGACCAAGCCCGACGGCGAAAGCGAGCGTTGACTGTTTCTTCTTCATTCAGCGGTTCCCTTGATCAAGCGTTCTGACCTGCGACCACCCTGGAGTGGAATTCCGGCATGGCATTCCGGATCGCCGTCGAGGCGCTGCGGAATGCGTGCTGCAGTGGAGTAATTGCAACGCCTGCGCCAGCGCTGCGCGGACTGCGGAGGATCGCCCGCAAGACCTGTGTAAAGATTTGTAGCTGTCTGAATCAATTGAACAAATCCAGCCTCTTCAAGACACCGCGAAGGCTCGGATTCAGTACTGCGGACGGTCATTCCAGGGCCGGCATGCTGGTTTCGCAGCAGGCCGGCAAACAGGCTGTTGTGGATTCCGCAGCGGCTGCTGGATCGGCAACAGCGGCGACCGCTGCGCAGCAGCGCGTGGAGCCGTCAGTGGAGTCGGCGGCAGCCGGCCGGGCTGCCGCCGGAGGATCAGCTGTCGAACGACGACAGGCTGGCGTCAGGCGCCAGCAGCACCAGCGCCGTCAGCGCCGCCAGCACGATCGCCAGCAGCAGCAGGGCCACCCCCAGCCGGGATGAGCCGATCGCCTGATCGGCCGGCACCGCATCGGCGGGCTTGCGGCCGGTCCACAGCGCGCGGACCAGATGCTCGCGGCTCAGCAGCCGGTGGGCGAGGACCGCCAGCACATGCACGGCGATCGCCACCGCCAGGGCGTTGAACAGCCACTGGTGGATCGCCGTCAGCGCCAGGCTGCGGCTGTCGCTGACCCAGCCGTACAGCGGGCCGACGTTGAAGATCTCGTCGTTGGCGAACAGCCCGGTCCCCGCCTGCACGGCCAGCCCGGCCAGCAGCGCCAGCACCATCCAGGCACCCAGCGGATTGTGGCCGGCGTGGCGCGCCGGCTCGCCGCGCAGCCAGCGACGGGCATGTGCGAACACCGCATGTGGTCCACGCACGAAGTTCGCGAAGCGCGCGTGGCGGGTGCCGAACAGGCCCCACAGCAGCCGGAACGCCACCAGCACGGTCACCAGGTAACCGGCGGCGAGATGCAGCCGGAAGTACTCCGGGCCGATCCGGCTGGTGACGTAGCTGGCCAGCACGCCGGCCACCAGCGCCCAGTGGACGATCCGCACCGGCAGGTCCCAGACCTTGCGGCCGGCCGCCGCTGCCGGCGCGGCAGCGGCCGGCGGCGCGGCGACGTCGTCAGCAGATGAGGTCGACGACATGGCCGGTCACTTCGACTTGTACTCGTCGTGGCAGCCCTTGCAGTCCTTACCGACCGCTGCGGCGGCAGCCTTGAAGGCATCGGCGTTGCCGGGTTCCTTGTCGATCACCTGGGCCAGCGCGACAACGTGGGTCTGGAAATCCTTGAGCCGGGCATCGAAGTCGGCGCGGCTGCTCCAGATTTCCGGCTTGGCCTTGGTGTCGCCGTTGGCGGAGTAGTCCGGAAACACCTCGCCGAGCTGCGGCGCCAGGAAGGCGACCCGGGCGATGCGCTTCTGCAGCTCGGCGGCGTCGTACGCCTGCTTGCCCTGCAAGGTGTCGCCGACCGGGCGGAAGTTGCTGCCGATCAACGTGAACAGCGCGCGCCGTACTTCGATAACCGGCTTGGGATTCGGCGCCGGATCGGCGGCCAGCAGCGGCAGGCTGCCGGCCGTGATCGCCAGCGCGCAGGCGCCGAGCGCGAGGCGGCGCAGCGGCAGGCGACGGGAAGCAGCAGGGAAACGGGACTTGGACATGGCTCTCGGGGATGGCTGGGGGTGGATGACGCCACCGCCGCCGACCGGTGCTGCTCGATTCCGGCCAGCCGGCGGGCGACGCTGGAAGGCCCTGCCGCGCAATCACCGCGCCAGCCCGGCGGCACCGGCCGACGACGCCGGACGCGCCCTGCGGCACCCGTTCAAGCCTCTGAAATCACGAGGGTTATCGGCCGAATCTCGTCGGCCCGGTCACGCCCCCTGACCGCTGCCGCGACACTGCCTGGCGGCCGCTGCTGCTGCCTGCGCAGCAGGCCGCTGGCGAGGCTGCTGCCTGGCCAGCAGCGCGGCGAAGCGACTTCGCTGGCCGTCAGCCGCCTGGCGGATTCGGCGCCCGCCAGGCGCGCTCGAACGGCAGCCGCCAGGCCCGCGGCGCGACCAGCTGGTGGATCGCCTTCGGGCCCCAGGAGCCCGGCTCGTAGAAGCGCACCGGTGGCGGCGCCTCGAGCAGCGGCTCGGACACCTTCCACAGCCGTTCGATGCCCTCGGCCGTGGTGAACAGCGTGTGGTCGCCGCGCATCGCGGCGAGGATCAGCCGCTCGTAGGCCTCCAGCACTTCGCCGGCCAGGCCGGTGTCGTGCATCGCGAACTGCAGGCTCAGCTTGTCCAGCCGCATGCCCGGACCGGGGCGCTTGCCGTAGAAGCTCAAGGACATCTTCGAGGCATCGGCGAGATCGAAGGTCAGGTGGTCCGGCCCCTGGCTGCCGACGCCGGAGCCGGCCGGGAACATGCTCTTCGGCGGCTCGCGGAACGCGATCGAGATGATCCGCTGGCCTTCCGCCAGCCGCTTGCCGGTGCGCAGATAGAACGGCACGCCGGCCCAGCGCCAGTTGTCGATCAGGCACTTCAGCGCGATGAAGGTTTCGGTGTCGGACGCCGGGTCGACACCGTCCTCGCCGCGATAACCGGCGTACTGGCCGCGCACGACGTTGGCCGGGTCCAGCGGCAGCATGCTGCGGAACACCTTGTTCTTTTCCTCGCTGATCGGCACCGGCTCCAGCGAGGTCGGCGGCTCCATCGCCATGAACGCGAGGATCTGGAACAGGTGGGTGACCACCATGTCGCGGTAGGCGCCGGTCTGCTCGTAGAAGCCGGCGCGGCTGCCGAGGCCGAGCGTTTCCGGCACGTCGATCTGCACGTGGTCGATGAAGTTGCGGTTCCAGATCGGCTCGAACAGGCCGTTGGCGAAACGGAACGCGAGGATGTTCTGCGCCGGTTCCTTGCCGAGGAAATGGTCGATGC